>CAVQIX010000004.1:0-568756 GCA_963712765.1 uncultured Solirubrobacterales bacterium
ACCCTGTTCATCAACTGGGGTGTGAAACCCTTTTCCATGGCCCTGCTCGCCTGGATCTTCATCCGCAACCTGGTTTGCAGGCTGGTTACCCGCCGAGCAACTCGACAGTTATATCGCCGGCCTGATCCTGCTGGCGGCTGCCCCGTGTACCGCGATGGTTTTTGTCTGGAGCAATCTCAGTGACGGCCATCCCGGCTTTACGCTGTCGCAGGTGGCCCTCAACGACCTGATCATGGTCTTCGCCTTTGCCCCCATCGTGGCTTTGTTGCTGGGTATTTCGTCGATCCACGTACCGTGGGACACACTGGTGTTGTCAGTCGTTTTGTATATCGTGCTACCGGTGATCGTAGCCAGCCTGTGGCGCAAATGGCTGATGCGGGGTGAAAACGGCGAAGCGCGACTGAAACGTGTACTTGAATTGATGCATCCGGTTTCCTTATCAGCTTTATTGATTACCCTGCTGCTGCTATTTGGCTTTCAGGGTAGCCAGATCATCGCCAAACCGGTGATTATCCTGTTCTGGCAATACCCATCCTGATCCAGGTTTATTTCAATTCCGGCCTGGCCTACTGGCTCAACCGAAAGCTGGGTGTAAGAAGCATTGCGTGGCTGCGCCGTCTGCACTCATCGGCGCCAGTAATTTCTTCGAGCTTGCGGTGGCGGCAGCCATTAGTCTATTCGGTCTGCAATCCGGTGCCGCCCTGGCAACCGTTGTAGGCGTATTGGTTGAGGTGCCCGTCATGCTTTCGGTCGTATGGATCGTCAACCGAAGTAGAAACCTGGTATGAGGCAGGTCAATAGTCTTTGGCTGCTTGTTGCTCAGTTTGTTGTTGACGGCGTAAACCGGCAAGGCGTTCTTTTGCGACTGTGTCCAGAACGGTCTGTTTTCGCTGCTCGTCAAAGCCGGTACTTTGCACAAACCGGCTCCGATCACCTTCCAGTCGAATCTGACCGTAGCCATCAGGACATATGACTTCGAGCAAACCGCGGCGGTCTCCGCGCGAGTGAAAGGCACATTTCATGGTGTCAGAGCCATCCAGCATGACTGCATCGTGGGGGCCCAGGCTGGGTCGCTCCTTTCAACCACCAGTCAAAGGTAGGAACAAGGTCCGCTTGCGACAGGACACGGCCATCGACAGAGCCCGGTTCTATATCCCCGCCGATCATGAATGCGGGGACCCGTGAAAACGTGTCGGCTCCAAAACGCTCCAGCTCCGCTGCCGATACCGGCGTCATGGAACGGTGATCACTGACCACGACCAGCAGGCCCTTTTCAAAGAAACCGGACTCCTCCAGTTTTTCAAGAAATTCACCAAATACCCGATCAGCAAAGCGCATGGCTTTTTCCAGAGAATGCTCGCCAGAATCCGGATCAATGTAGGGCTGGTGGGTGGTCACTGTCTCAAGTACGAGCAGGTACGGGCTAGCGGCTGTTTGCATCCATTGCAGACCCCGCCGGTATAAAGCCGCGTCAGAAGGGGCGCCAAAGGCATAACGTTCTTCATTGGCATAATCGGGATGTTCATTGCCCTCTACATACTGAAATCCGAGGTCACTCATCCACTCACCTTTACGGTACAGGCTGACGGGCCCGGTGGTCAGGAATGCCGTCTCGTATCCCGAATCGGAAAACAGACGTGGCAGTGTCCTTTCGATACCCCACATCGAGTAAAAAGGCGGGCACTCAAACATGTGCAGGAACGGCGACCATATCTTTTGCCCGCCGAGTATGCCAACCAGGCCATTGGTCGTGGAAAAACCGATGGCGTGAAAATTATTGAAACGCAAACCCCGCCTGGCGGCCTTATCCAACTGCGGTGTCCAGTCCAGGGCTCCGCCAAACTGGAGGCTGTGCCAACTCGACCAGGACTCGACCAACACAAAGATGACATTGCGGCCCGATTGAGGTCCCAGGGCCGAGGGGTGTGTCTGCAATTCCGTTTCTTCTGTGCCCGCAAAATCCGATTCAAATTCAGGTGAATAGCGCACACGCTCGGTGGTGGACAGGTTGGCGCTGAAGACATTGGTGGTTATCCAGTCATTAACATATGGCGGGCTTTCGAGTGCCAGACCCGCTATCAGACTTAAGCTAAGCGTTACAGAAAGAAACCATCGGGCAGGCCGCCCACGCGCCACCGGCATCAGGAATAAAAACACCAATAAGCCGGCCACGGTTAACAGGATGAGGCCAGCGACCCACGACCCACCTACCCCGGTTGAGAACTGGTTCCAGACGGCCTCACGCTCGGTAATGAACAATGCGGCGTCAGAAAGAAACAGCCGGATATTGAACAGACGAAATACCAGCAGGTCGGTCACATAGACAACAATCAGCAGGCCAATCGCCAGGTGCAAGCATCGCCCAAGCAGGCGAACGGGGATAAAGCCGGCGATCAACAGTGCGCCCGCTGCCAGCCACAACATCAACAAATCAGCGTGTAATACACTGGTGTGAAAACAACCTGGACAGGCAAGGCTGTTACCGATGTTACGGTCTACGATGCTTGCACGCACAGCGATAAGGACCAGTAGGAGAGTGATCAGAAAGATTGCAGATAACAGTTCGTACCAGCGGGTTCTGGACTTACTCACAAGGGATTCAATCCAATTACGCGTAACATCAGAATTGATTTTCGGGTGGTTACCATACCACTTGAGCTGTCAAAACCCATTCAACCACCGTGTCTGACCTTGAGCACTTCAACCAGTGATCCCAACTCCAGTTTGCGGCTGCGTAATAACACCAGCAGATGGTAAATCAGATCCGCAGACTCGTTGAGTAACTCCTCATCAGCGCCGGCCACCGCCGCAAGCGCCGTTTCCACACCTTCCTCGCCTACTTTCTGGGCAATCCGTTTGATACCGGACTCTAACAATGAGGTTGTATAACTGCCTGCGGGACGCTCTGCGTCACGTTTTTCGATCACCCGTTCCAGCTTGGCCAGGAATGCGAGTTCCGGTATCACTTTGGCTTCTGTGTCAAAGCAGGTATCGAGACCGAGGTGACAGGTTGGGCCTTCCTGGCGGGCACGTATCAGCAGGCAGTCCGAATCACAATCGGGATGAATATCGACCAGGCCGAGATAATGGCCGGAGGTTTCACCCTTGGTCCAAAGCTGTAGCCGGCTGCGACTCCAAAAGGTCACCTGTCCTGACTCAAGTGTGACCTTAAGTGCATCCTTGTTCATATACCCCTGCATCAGCACCCGGCCGTCAAACGCATCCTGTACGATGGCAGGTATCAAGCCGTCCATTTTTCCCCATGCCAAATCATCGATATTCATAATCGCACTCCAATACCGGCCGCGGACAACATCTGTTTCAACGCGGGTATCGGTACCTTGTTGTTGTGAAAAACGGTCGCAGCCAGGGCCCCGTCAACGTCGGCCTGCTCAAATACGTCTATAAAATGACGGGCGCTTCCGGCGCCACCCGATGCAATCAGGGGCAGGCTGGTCAAGCTCCTCGCCGCTTTCAATTGCTCAATATCAAAACCCTCGCGGGTACCGTCACTGCCCATGCAATTGAGGACAATTTCACCGGCACCGCGTTGCGCGACCTCTTCAATCCAGTCCAGTGTGGCGTGACCGGTCTGCTGCATCCGGTCCGGAATACCGGTCATCTGCCGGGTGACCCAAACACCATCCTGCAACACCGAATCGATACCGACCACGACACATTGGCTGCCGAACGCTTCCACCAGTTCGTTGATCAGTTGCGGTCTCTGCACTGCCGGTGTGTTGATGGATATCTTGTCCGCGCCGCGTTGCAGTACTTTGCGGGCGTCTTCGACCGACCTGATACCACCGGCAACACAGAACGGGATATCGATGACCTCGGCAACACGCGAGACCCATTCACTGTCCACCGAACGACCCTGGGGACTTGCAGTGATATCGTAAAACACCAACTCATCCGCACCTTCGGCGCTGTAGCGGGTGGCCAGTTCAATGATGTCACCCATCACGCGGTGGTCGCGGAATTGCACACCTTTTACAACCAGTCCGTCACGTACATCGAGACACGGAATGATCCGCCGTGCGAGATTTGAAACAGGGCCGGTCATTTCAGGGCTTCCAGGGCCTCGGTTACACTGAAGCGTTTCTCCAGCAAGGCCTTGCCGGTAATGACACCGGCAGCGCCCGTGGGTTTGAGCTGCTGCAGGTCGATGAGACTGCTGACACCGCCGGAGGCCTGCAATTGCAGGTCGGGATAGCGAATGGTGATATCAGAATATAAATTGAGGTTGGGTCCGCTGAGTGCGCCATCCCTGCTGATGTCGGTGCATAACAGGTGTCTCAGGCCACCAGCCACCAGTTCGTCAAGCAACTGCCACATATCGCGGTCACCGCGGTCGGTCCAGCCATGAATACGCGGCCACGGAATACCCTTTGCATCGAACCGAATATCCAGTGCCGCGACCAGTTTCCCGGCTCCGAATTGCTCCAGCCAGGCGACAAATCCCTTGCTGTCAGTCACACTCAAGCTACCGATAACGACCCTGGCCGCACCGGCGTCCAGCCTGCGGGCGATATCTTCCCTTTTACGCACACCGCCACCGGTCTGCACCGATTGCCTGGCCTGACCGAGCAGTCTGAACAGTGCGGCGGTATCCGCATCGGCACCATCCCTGGAAGCAGCGAGATCGACCACGTGCAGCCAATCGGCACCTGCATCGGCATAATCATTTGCCAGTTCTTCGGCGGGCTGCGGGTAATGGGTGACCTGGTTGAAATCACCGTGCAGCAGACGCACGCAGCGCCCGTCCAGCAGGTCGATGGCCGGGATTAGTTTCATTGCAACTCCAGAAAATTTGCCAGTAAGCGCGCGCCATTGCGTGCGGAACGTTCGGGGTGAAACTGGGCGCCGCAGTAGTTTCCCTGGCGTACGATCGCTGCAAATAGTTCGCCGTGTAAACAGGTGGCCAGGGTGGCGGGGCCGACCGGCGCACAATAGCTGTGCACGAAATAAAACCAGGGCTGTTCAGGCAGCCCTGCAAGCAGTGGATCGGGGCCAAGCGATGTGGTTGTATTCCATCCCATGTGCGGCACCCGGATACCTTCAGAAGGCTGCAGTTTCCTCAGGGTTCCGGGAATAATGCCCAAACACCGGGTGTCGTCTTCATCCGATTTTTCAAATAACAGCTGCATACCGAGACAGATACCCAGTACCGGTTGCTGCAGTTCCCGGATGCACTGAACCAGACCCAGTTCTCGCAGACGTGTCATGGCCGCACCGGCAGCACCTACACCGGGTAATAAAACCCGCTCCGCGCTGCGAATGGTCGCGACATCGGCGGTAAACTTAGGCTCTGCACCGAGTCTTTTAAGTGCATGCATGACAGAACCGATGTTGGCCCCGCCGCTGTCGATAATCGCCAGTGTCACCTGAGAACGCCCTTGGTGCTGGGTAGTTCGGTGCCCTGCCGGGCCAGTGCGGGTCGCAAAGCCCGGCCGGCGCCCTTGAACAGACCTTCGACCATGTGGTGGGTATTCTCACCCGTGACTTTCAGGTGCATCGCACAACGTAAAGACTGGCTTAAGGATGCAAAAAAGTGTCTGACCATTTCGGTCGATAAACCACCGACCGTATCACGCGGAAAACTGGCCTCAAAGACAAACGCGGGTCGGCCGGAAAGATCAATGGCGACCTCGGCAAGTGACTCATCCATGGGTAAGACAAAACCATAACGGCCGATACCGCGACGCTCACCGAGGGCCTGGGCCAGGGCCTGGCCGAGAGCCAGCGCACAATCCTCCACGCTGTGGTGTTCGTCGATTTCAAGATCACCCTGGCAACTGAGCTTTAACCGGAACCCCCCGTGGGCCGCGAGCTGGTCCAGCATATGATCAAAAAAACCAATACCGGTATTGATTTCATTAGCGCCACTGGCATCCAGATTCAGTTCGGCCCTGATCCGGGTCTCATTGGTGTTACGTTGCACCATGGCGCGTCTTGGCCGGTTGCAAAGCTGGTGCGCGATAGCGTCCCAGTGCTGACCTTCGGGTCCGCAACGGATGCCACCGATACCCATGTTCTCTGCCAGTTGCAGATCGGTTTTGCGATCACCGATCACCCAGCTGTCGGCAACATCAAGTTCACCGGATTTCAGGTAATCCAGCAGCATTCCAATCCCCGGTTTACGGTTGGGTGAGTTGTCGCATTCAAAATGCGGATCGATGTGTTCGGCCGAACGCTCACCTACTTCAACCTGGACCGTGAGCTCGACGTGATCCTCGTTACGAGTCCTGGACACGAGGAGGGCAAGACCACGGTGGCCACCAACCTGGCGACCTCGTTGGCGCGAGATGGTCGTGGCGTGGTTCTGATCGATGGCGATCTGAGGAAGCCGCGGGCAGCGGAGCGGCTCGGAGTCACCGTGACGGCCGGCCTGGAGCAGGTCTTGACCGACGAGGTCAATCTGATGAGCGCGCTGCAGCCGGTCGATGTCGGAGGCGGCTGGCTACAGATCCTCGGCGCCACCGGCCCCGCTCGTGCGCCGTCGATCCTCCTGGGGTCAAAGAAGATGCGGCTGCTGATCAAGATCCTCCGGGCGGAATTCGACCTGCTGATCATCGACACGCCACCGCTGCTGGCGGTGAGCGATGCGATTCCGTTGCTCAAGGATTCCTCCGGCGCGCTGATCGTCGGGCAGATCAACCGCACCCACACCGCGGCGCTGATCAAGTCCAAGGAGGTCATCGAGTCCGCGGGCGGCGCGGTGCTCGGGGCGGTGGCGACCGGCGGCAAGACCGGCGGGCTGTACGGGGGTTATGGCGATTACTCGGACTACTACGTAGCCGCCCGACGAAGGCTCCGTTGCCAACGACAACAACGGCGACCCCAATCCGGGTAAGCGGCTACGCGACCGAGTCACTCGCCGCTGAGGCCGTCGGCCAACTCGGAGGCCAGGGCTCGGCACGCCATGCCAAGCGGATCTCAGCCTTCAACTGTTTCCGGGGCGGGCGAGTGAGCTCAGCGTCGGGCTGAACGGACTCGGAGGACGAGCGGGCGAAGAAGGTCGATCGCGCCAGCTTGGACCAGTCGCACGAGGGCGACCGGGAGCCGGCCCCAACCGCGCTCCCGCAGCCGCCCGCGGACGTTTCTCGCCCGCCGGTCGAGCTCGGCACGATCGGGCTCCGCACCGAGGCCACGCGCGGGGTTGCGGTAGTCGCGCACGGGCCGTGAGAGAAAGCGGATCCGCCCCGAGGCCGCCAGCGCGACCCCGAGCTCCCAGTCATCGCCGCCGTCGGTGTCCCCGTAGCCGCCGACGTCGCGAGCGACCGCGGTCCGCACCATCGCGCAACCCTGGATCGGAAACACGGCCCAGGACGCGTGCAGGAAGGCCAGCAGCGACGGAAACGTCGCGGCCCAGCGAGCAGCGGCACGGGGCGAAGGGTGCGGCCGGCTGCCGTCTTCGATCACGGCACCGATTGCGGCGACCGCCCCGGGCTCGTAGCGCAGGATCTCGGCGAGGGGCTCGAGCGCTCCGTCGAGGACGAGGTCATCCGCGTCGGCGGCGAGGACGAATGGGGTGCGGACATGGGCGAGACCGACGTTGCGCGCGGCGCCAACGGTTCGACGCCGATCGAGCCGAACGTATTCGACTCCGGCCAGCTCGGGCAGCGGCTCCTCCGAGCAGTTGTCGACGACGACGATCGGCGCCCGAGGCGCCTGAGCGCGGATCGAAGCGACGGCCTCAGGAAGGGCGCGGACATACCGCGGCCCCCAGCAGGGGATGACGACCGAGAAGTCGACCGATGCTGTGCCGGGGCCGCGAGCCAAGGAAAGGCAGGCTAGCTTTCGGGAGGACCAGGGGAGGGATCACCGTTGCGGCGATCGCGCCGGTCCGCGGGTCCGCTCCTCGACCGAATCCCCGCGCGCTCGCCTCACGGCCCGGATCGCGGACGGTGCATTGCGAATCCCCGCAGCGCCGCGACGCAGATAGGCGAGCAGGAGCGCGCCCGTCCCGTCCCGGGCCTCCGGGTAGAGCCCGCGGATGACCGACGGTGGAGGCAGCAGCGTCGACGCCAGAAACCGTGCCTTGGCGCCGACTCCGGGTACGGTGGCCAGCTCATGCAGGCGAAGCGCGCCCGGCGGCGGGGTCTGTCCCCAGAGGATCCAGCGCTCGGGCAGCCGGTCCGGCAGTGAGAGCCGGTCAGCCAGGGCGGCGCCCTCCGCGGTCAGCCGTAGCCCGGCGCTGAACGCCGTGACAGCGTCGAGCTCCTCGGCCAGCTGCGCCGCCGAGCGCCAGGTCGCATCGTCGAGCCGCTCCAACCCACGGACGAGGTCGGACATCGATTGATCGGCCTCGCGACCGTCGTGGATCGCGTGCAGGGCAAGATGGAGAGCGCGCCCGTCCTCGGTCAGAGCCTCCAGCTCTGCATGGCCGACGCTGATCGGCTCGGTCTGCCTGGAGAGCCGACGCCACGCTGCAGGTGGTTCGGCGCGGACTCCCGGAAGTCGCCAGTGCAGGTCGACGGCGACCCGATCTCGATACCGCAGCCAGGTGACCGCGTGCGGCTCGGCAAACGACTCGGCGACGATCTGATCGGTTGAACGCTCGAATCCAAGCCGCCTGAGCACCCGGGCCGCAGCTTCAAGCTCCGCCGGGTCAACCAGCAGATCGGCGTCGAGATAGGGACGAGACTCGCCCCGGTCATAGAGCCAACCCGCGATCGACGGGCCCTTGAGCAGCAGCGATCGCACCCGCCCCCGCTCGAGCTCGCGGACGACTTCGACCGTGACCGCGTCGATCTGCAGGCTCTGCATCGCGGCCCGGATCTCCGCCCCTCGCTCGCTGTTCAGACGCGCACTTCGCAACGCTCGATCCGCCGACGCCCGCTCGTTCACCACGGTTGCCGCGCCTCACTGGCCGGGACGCCACTCGCGTTTGGTGATCGGTCTCGCATTGGAACCCTCGATGAGAGACTCGCTCGAGAAGCCAACTCACTCACTGCGGTCCAGTCTCTCGGCCGTAGCTCACCGTACCAGTGCCTGGCTGATCCGAGCCGCCCCGAGGCCAAGAGGAACTCACTCGAATACGCACAGCTCGCTGACCTGGCCGAGGGGGCCGCCCTGAACAACGGACCCTTCCACGGTCACCCAGGCATGGGTCTCGAGCGGAGCGGTACCAACGACGCCCAGATGTCCCCGGTTGGGGATCCGCCTGCGGGTCAGCATTCGGCGCGTCGCGATCGCCTGCGGCAGGCATCGTGGCCGCCACGGCATCGCCCGCGCAACCCGTTCGACCGCACGTCCGACTGCGGCGGCCGGGCTCTCGGGCACGCTCTGGTCGAAGGCCGGAGTCCCCGGGCTGGAGCTGGAGCGCGGTGTCCCCAGCAACGCCGTGATCTCACGGTCAGCTCGCCTGGCCATCGCCAGAGAGGCCGAGATCAACTCGATCGCCGCTTCGAGCGCCAGCGGCATCTGCCTCAGCCGCCGGCCGATCAAGCGAAATCGGGCGCCCGAGCTAATCGGGCCGAACCTCGATCAACTCCGCCTGCCGTAGCTCTTCCAGGAACGAGGTCACATCCTCAAGGCAGCGCTCCTCGTCCACGTCGTACTCCGATCTCAGCTTCCCGCAGAGCGCGGCGACGGTGGTCGGCTCCTCGAGCAGCTCCCAGATACGGGACCCGCTCGTACCGAAGGCATGGTAGGAGCCGTGCTCAGCGGAGAAGATGACTATCTCCTCCCCAACCTCGGCCTGAAGCGGCTCAGGGCTGCGGACGACGACAGTTGAACCACCGAGCATCGCCCGATGTATAGCAACTGCCACCTGAGCCAGAACCAGCTGAGCCGCGGGCCGCGGGCCGCTGAGGATCTCGTCGGTGTCGTGTCCTGGGCCGTATGTAGCGTCTACTCAAAGGGGGCGTCACCGTTGGCTGAACGCGCTCCGAAAGCACCATGTCCGACCCGAAGCAAGAGCAGAGCCAGGATCCGCAGCGGAAGGTGTGGGAGGCCCCAAAGCTGGAGACGCTTGCTCTCTCCTCGACCGAGAGCGGCAACTTCCCATTTCCGATCGAGCAGTTCATCCAGAACCCCTTCACCTCGTAACTCACAGGCCCGAACAGCATCCCGCCGATTGATCAGCGACGAACCCTTGTCAGACGCAGAGCCAAAGCAGAGCGAAGACCCGACTCGAAAGGCGTGGTTGGCTCCGAAGCTGGAGACGCTCGAGGTCGCTTCGACCCAGGGTGGCCGCAAGCCGGACACCAAGGAGAACGGGGCCAAGTTCGTAGCCTCGTGAACCCGGGCGACGTGAGCTGGGCTCGCTGCCCGGCCCCGAGATGGATACCTGAGAGCCAATACCTGAGAGCCCAAACCGGGTCGACGCTCTAGCCTGATCGCACCTTGAGGCGCAATGTGGAACGACTCCTGCGGATCGGGGATTGACCCAGATGCTCGGAGCCCTCAGCATTGACCGGGACCTGTCGGCCGAGGAGTGGCAGCGCGCCTTCAGCCGAGCCGGATCGGATGTCTCTGAGGGTGGCGAGGGAGGCACCCACAGGGCCGGCCGCCTGGGAATCGCGGCCCGCGCGGGTTCGCTCGCGCTGAGCGGCGGTCGAGACGGCGCCTCCCCAGAGAGGCAGCTGGCCGTCGCCGGTGAGGTGCGGCTCGACCAGCGCCACGAGCTCGCCCGCGCGCTTCGGATCACGCCCGCCGAGGAGCTCGAGCTGACCGACTGCGAGCTCGTCTCGCTCGCGTATCGGCGTTGGGGGCAGGAGTTCGCCGCGCGGCTCTCGGGGTCGTTCGCGGTTGTCGTCTGGGACCCCGACAAGGGGCAGCTGATCTGCTCGACCGACCACGCCGGCTTTCGACCCCTCTACTACGCCGACCACGGGGATCGGTTCGTCTTCTCGACGAACCCAGAGCGTGCCCTGGCGCTCGCCGGCCTCAGCCCGCGCACCGATCTTGACTACTGGCTCGCCGTCGACCTGGGGGACTTTCGCTTCCTCCTCGATCGCTCTCCCTATGAGGGGCTTCGGAAGCTGCCGCCGGGCCGGACGATCGTGGTCGGACCGGGTAGCCGGCGGCGGTGGATTCGGCACTGGAGCCCCGAGCCCCGGCCCTCCTCTGCCTGGACCGACCGCAGCGACTGCGCCGGGGCCCTGGCCGAGGCGCTTGGCGAAGCGGTTGCAGACGCGGTCCGCGACGAACCGTCGCCCGGGGTCCACCTCAGCGGCGGGATCGATTCAGGGGCCGTCGCCGCCTTTGCCCAGCAGAGGCTTGCCGCCACCGGGGGCCGGCTCTGCGAGGCCTTCTCGTGGTCGCCCCCGCCCGAGCAGCCGCCGGAGGGAGACGAGCGGGTCAGGGTCGAGCGCCTTGCCGAGTTCCTAGGGGTGCGGGTCAACTACGTCGAGCACACGCCGGAGGGGTTCGCGACGGGTTCAGTCGATGGATCGATCGAGGTGGGTTCTTGCCTCAGTCTCGAGCGCCCGGTGATCGAGAAGGCGCGCGAGCGGGGCATCGGCGTACTGCTGTCGGGCTGGGGAGGCGACGAGGTTGCGAGCTTCAACGGCCGCGGGTATCTGGCTGCACTGCTTCGCGGCGGGAGAGTGAAGTCGGCATGGGATGCCGCCCAGGCACAGGTCAACCGCGCCGAGCCGAACCACCCCGTGCTCTCCACCGTCCGGGCGCTGCTGAAGGCAGGGATCCCGCCGCTGGTCCCGGACCCGATCGTCGATCGACTTCACCTGGGCGAATCGAGGCTGCAGAGACGATGGCGGCGTGCCTACCGCGAGTCGTTGGGCGCTGTCGAGCCCCGCGTCGAGTCGCGCCTGGCGAGCGCGGAGCGGCAGACCAGGACGCGGCCCGGCGTGCGGAGAAACCAGACCAGGCTGCTCGAGTCTGGCCACCTGGCGTTTCGCATCGAGCAATGGGCGCGGGCAGGCTCGGAAGCCGGCGTGGAGTACCGCTACCCGCTGCTCGACAAGCGCGTCCTCGAGCTCTGCCTGTCCTTCCCGGCCGACGCATGGTTCGCGGACGGCAGGACCAGGGCCGTGTTCCGGGATGCGATCGCGCCGGTCCTGCCCCGAGGCTTCGCGGAGGACTCCCCGAAGCAGGAGCCGGCGCGGATGGCACAGACGATCAAGGCGGAGCTGAATGCGCCCCATCACCCGCCGGCCGACCCGCGCGAGCAACCGATGGCATCCGCCTCGGCCACCCTGATGCGGCGGCTCGCCGCGACGATCTCAGACGCATGACGCCGGCCGAGCAGCGGGACCGGCCGGGCGCAATCGGCCACCCGGATGGGAACGCCCTTTTTGACCCGCGTTCACTCCGCGTGTATCGTTTCGCCTCGGGGCGACCTGCTCGTTCCTGGATGCCACAAGAGGAGACAATGCGGGACTCAGAGCAAACGCTAGGCGAAGATCAACTTCCAGAGGCCTGGGAGGCTCCGGAGCTGGAGACGTTGACGGTCGATTCGACCGAAGGCGGCGCGGCTCCGAAGAACAACGAGAACCCCAACTTCTACGTCGGCTGATCGTCCTTGCCGCTGGGCCGCGTCAGCGACCGGCAAACCCTCCCCGCCAGGTCTCGATCTCTTCGGCCACCTGATCGATCGATGATCTCCCTTCCGGTCTGCGCAACGCGACCACCGGGACGGAGCCAAAAACCCTGGCAGCCCACTGCAGCAGCTGATCCCTCCAGACAGCCTGCATCACACCTGTGAGGTAGGCGTTCTGCTCCACCGCCGCGAGCGCCATTAGACCCTCCAGCTCGGTGACCTCGACCTCCTGAGACGCTTCGCTCACGCCGAGGTCGATGATCAGATCGAGCCGCTCACACGCCTGCGGCAATTTCGGCAGGACGAGCTTTCCGTCCACCCGCTGGGGAGTGCTCGAGGGTAGGTCCAGGCCCAGCCTGGCGACGGTCTCGGGCGTGACCCGCGGCCGCCGGCCGGTCCCTTCCACGAGCACCTCGGTCTCGGTGAACCGCAGCGGGCAGAAATCGTCTGCGAGCAGAACGTGGCCGCGTTGAACCAGCCGCATCGCGGTGGTCGACTTGCCGGCTCCGCGCGGACCGCAGATCGCGACGACTTTGCCGGCGATCCGTACAGCGTTCGCGTGCAGCGCAAAGCTTCCCCGTTGGGCGAGGAGGACGGCGGCCACCGTCCCCTCAAGGTATGGCGCAAGGTCGGCCGGCTCACACCCTGGATCGGGGACCAGGAGCACGTCGCTCCCTCCTGCCACCTCGATCGTGCCAACCCCAGGAAGGTTGATCTGGAACCAATCCCTGGAAGCGACCAGCGAATGTCCGTCTGCCCCTCTGTCCTCGAGCAGCGGATCCTGGGGCGGGTCTGCCACCACATCCCCGACCCGCACGGTCGAGTTGTTGGGAAGGGGGGCCGCCCGCAGTTCGCGCTCCAGCGGGCTTTCCGGGCGGCTTACGCTCATACGCGACCCGAGTCTAGGTGGCGCTCCACCATCCCCGCCTCGCAGCGACGATCTCCGACGCTTGACGCCGGCCGGACTCAGTCGGCAGGGGCCGAGAGCTCCAGCCCCTCACCGAAGTAGGGCTTGATCGTCGCGAGCTCGGAGGGCGGGACGACGGCGATCGCACGACCGCCGTCGATAACCGCGACCCGGTCGCAGACCTCGATCGTCGAGAGGCGGTGAGCGATGACGATCACGATCGCCTCTTCGAGGCGACGGAGCGTCTCGCGGAAGGCCGACTCGGCGAGGACGTCGAGCGCGCTGGTCGGCTCGTCGAGGACCAGCAGGTCCGGACCGGCGGCGAGCGCCCGCGCCAGCGCCACGCGCTGGCGCTGCCCGCCCGAGATCGCGATGCCGGAGGGGCCGACGTGGTGCCCGAGACCGTCGGACCACTGCTCGAGCTCGGGGCCGAGGGCGGCAGCCAGCGCCGCCCGCTCGATCGCGTCGTCGTCGAGCCCGGAGCGCATGAAGCGGATGTTCTCGCCGACGGTGCCGGTGAGCAGATGCGGCTCCTGGCCGATCCACGCTGTGCGTCGGTTCCAGTCGTCCGGATCGATCTCGCTCAGGGGCACGCCGTCGACTCTCAGCTGCCCGGAATCGGGCGCGATCAGCCCGAGCAGAACCGCCGCCAGGGTCGACTTGCCGGCGCCGGTCCGACCGACGATCCCCACTCGCTCGCCGCGGGTCAGCTCGAGGCTGACCCCCTCCAGCGCCGGATGCTCGCCACCGGGATAGCCGTAGGAGACCTCGGCGAGGTCGATCCGCTCGATCGATCGGCAGGGGCGCGAGCCTCGGGCCTCCACTCGCTTCCACTCCTCGGTCCGGCGCCGGATCAGGGCCAGGTTCGCCTCCCGCTCCTGGAGGAAGTAGCCGAGATTGGAGAGGCTCTGGGCGTGGGTCAGCGCGCGCAGCATCAGCAGCACCACGGCGCCCAACACCGGCAGCGAGACGTCGCCGACGCCGACGACCACAGCCAGCGCCACCACCAGCAGCGCCAGGGTCGTATCGCGGGTCAGCGCCGGCACCGCGGTACCGGTGAACTGCAGCGTCTTCAGATCGCGGGCGTAGGTCGTGACCGCGTCGAGCAGCCGAGCGCGCGCCGCCTCGAGCACCCCGAAGACGCGCAGGTCGCGCGCGGCCTCGCGGGTCTCGGCGACCTCGACCGCGAGATCGGTCGAGGAGCCGACGATCCCCTCCGCGATCCGGCGCCGGTGAGCGCGGAACGGCCGGCCGATCAGGATCGCGACCGCGATCGTCGCCAGCAGGACGAGCGCCGCCCAGGGGCTGACCGCGATCGCCCCGACGATCAGCACCGCGACGCTGAGCAACACGGCGAGCGCCGTGGCCGCCTCCTGGGTACCGTGGGCGAGCATCACCGCCTTGTCCATGACCACGTCCTGCAGCTCGCCGCTGCGCACGGCGGCCTGGCGGACCCAGGGGGCGCTCAGGTAGGCATCGATCAGCATCGCCTGGACGATCCGCTGGGCATCGGCCGCCGCGCCGGCCGCGATCAGGGCCGAGCCGAGGTGGGCCAGCGCGAGCGCGACCAGGACCCCCAGCGCGATCGCGGCGAGCGCCCAGGTCTCGGAGGGGAGATCGCCGGCGACCGGCAGCTGCTCCCCTCCGGAGCCGGAGGCCATCACGACCAGCAGCACGACCAGGGCGGCCTCGGCGAGGCCGCTGACGGCACCGAGCAGCCCCAGCGCCACCACCCTCCTGCCCGGGTTCTCGGTTCCGAAGGTGACCCCTCCCCACCAGGAGCGCGCGCGCTCGCTCGTCCTCAGCTTCGCTCCACCTGAGCTGGGTTCGGTCGGCCCTCTGTCGCTGCCGGCGGATTCCCCGCTCACGAAGAAGAGGTTACCCCCCACTCGATTCGATCGCTCGCGTGCACGCCATCAGCCGTACGCGGAGACTGCCTCGGCGATGGGGGCGCCGACCGAGGCTCGCGGCTACGCGGCGCCCCGGTCCGCGATTCAGTCACTGGAACTCGCTCGCGGAGCGCCGCCGAACTCCTTGACCATCCTCGAGTCGGGGGCAATCAGCGCCGGTCGGCTCCCTCAGCCACCCTCGGTGATCGTCGTGTCGGTCGTGGTGGTGGTGTCGGTGGTCGAGGTCGTCGAGGAGGTGGTGTCGGTCGCGGTCGTCGAGGTTGTGTTCCCCCCGGCCGTTGTTGCGGCGGACTCGACCGACGACTGGGCGTCATCGATGATCTCGGTGGTGGTGTTCTCGTCGTCGCCGCAGGCCGCCAGTGTGACGGCCGCAGCACCGGCGAGCAGGGCAGTTGCTACTCGGTCTCGCTTACGCATCCGCGCAGCCTATTGCTATTCGGGCTCATTCGCGCGCCGTTGGTTGTCGAGGCCCGGGGCCCTAACCGTGGGGCGTCGCGTCGTGGCTCTGGTCGTGTACGGGAGCGTTCGCGGCCTCGGCCTGGATCACAGCGATCGAATGCTCGGCGCTCTGCTTCGTTGTCAGCAGTTGCGAGGCGGCCATGATCTCGTTGTTGTCGCCGACGGCGCGCCACCAGTACCGACCGTCATCGCTGCGCAGAATCGCGAAATACATCGTCCTGGTCTCCCTTGCTGTCCGGAGGTCGCTCTGGGGGAACACGCTCGCGGACGGTGGCGACCCGATCATCGGGGGTTTTCCGCACCGCTCCTGGCGGCGCCTACCGCTTCAGCTTCACCGAGAGCTTCTCGGTCCTCTCGTTGCCGGCCCCGTCGGTGAGCTTCACGCTCAGCTTCGCTTTCGCCTTCTTGCCCTTCTTCAGGGCCTTGGCGATCTTCTTGGCGTCCCTGCTCTTCTTCGGCTTCAGCCTCAGCTCCTTGGAGGAGCCTGAGCTCACGCTCTTGGTCCGACGCTTGAGCTTGTAGGACTTCTTGCCCCGCTTGATCTTGCCTTTGCCATCGGCCCTGAGGTCCTCCAGCGCCTCGACCTTGGCGATGAGGACGATCCGGGAGCCCTTCTGCTTCTGGGTCCTCCTCGCAGAGACGGAGGCTCTTAGATCGCCGTCGAACTGGACCGACTGGATGCGCGAGCTCGAGCCGTCGGAGCGGCTCCAGGCGATCGTCGCCCGACCCGAGCCACCGATCGCGATATCGGGGCGGATGGCATCCTGGCCGGCGGCGGAGAGGGTGTGGACGGGGCCGGCGCTGCCATCGGCGGCGAGGCCCACGGCCTCGATACGCAGGTTGGCGCCGGCGTCGCGGGCCCAGAGGACCGTCGCGAAATCGGAGCCGTCGGTCGCGACCTGGGGGTAAAGGACGTTCTGGCCGTCCGCCGAGAGGGCTTGGACCGGGCCGGGGGTGCCGTCGGCGGCGAGGCGGACCGACTGGATGCGCGAGCGGGAGATCCGCCAGACAACCGTCGCGCGGTCGGAGCCATGGATCGCGATCTCGGGATCGAGGGCGTTCTGGCCCGAGTCGGAGAGGGTCTGCACGGAGCCGGGGGTGCCGTCGGCGGCGAGGCGCACGGACTGGATCCGGTAGTTCGAGCCGTCGAAGCGCGACCAGATCACTGTCGCGCGGTCGGAGCCGTCGATTGCGATCCGGGGCCCGAACCAGAGCTTCTCGCCGGGCCCCGACAGCGTCTGCCCAGGTCCTGGTGTGCCGTCGGCGCCGAGGCGGACGGATTCGACGCTGAAACCGGCCCCGGTCCAGACGACAGTCGCGCGTTCGGAGCCGTCGATCGCGATCTGGGGTTGGGTGGCGTTGCGCCCGGCGGCGGAGAGCCTCCGGACGGGACCCGGGGTGCCGTCGCCGGCGAAACGGACGGACTCGACGGTCTGGAGCGTGCCGGTGCCTACCAGCCGCTGCCAGACGATCGTCGCACGCCCGGAGCCGTCGACCGCGACCTCAGGGAAGCCGGCCTCCTTGCCGGCGGCCGAGAGCGTCCTCACCACCCCGGGGGTTCCGTCGGCGGCGAGGCGGACCGACTGGATCCGTGAGTTGGAGCCGTCCCAGCGAACCCAGGTGATCGTCACCCGGCCGGAGCCGTCGATCGCGATCCGAGGTTCGATCGCGTCCTGGCCTGCGGCGGAGAGAGTCCGCACGAAGCCGGGGGTGCCGTCGGCGGCGAGGCGCACGGACTGGATGCGTGAGTTGGAGCCGTCGGAGCGGTCCCAGACGATCGTCGCGCGGTCGGATGCGTCGATCGCGACCTGGGGTGTGCGGGCGTCCTGGCCGGCGGCGGAGAGGGTCCTGGGGATCGGATTCGACAGGGTCGCCGAGGCCGCGTCGACGAGCGCGGCGAGGCAGAGGCAGACGGCCGCGAGCCCGGCGATCAGGGCGAGCGGTGCGTGGCGGCGGGCGGCGGGCGCTCGTCTGCTCATCGGGCCGTCTCCTTCCGCCACAGCGGGGCATCTCTGCTCCCTGCCGGTACTCCCATGGAACCTATCGGTTCGGTCAAGGAAAGAAAGGATGACCTGGACATGAGTTGGACCTGGGCCCCCGCCCCGCCTTGCCGATCCGGCAGCCGAGAGAGCCCGGTGTGGGAATTGAACCCACGACCCCTTCCTTACCATGGAAGTGCTCTACCGCTGAGCTAACCGGGCGGGCGAAGATCGCAGGTTAGCGACAGGTGATTTCAGCGGCGGGTTCCATCCGAGAAGCGAACTAGTGTTCGCCTCCATGGAAGACGCACTTACCCCCCGCGAGCAGGGGGACATCGGCGAGATGTCAGCCGTTCAGTGGCTGGTCGGTCAGCGAGCGCACGTCTTTCTGCCCTTCGGCCATAGCCCCGATGTGGACCTGGTGGCGGAGATCCGCGGTCAGATAGTCCGGGTCGAAGTCAAGACCACGACGAGCACGCCAGCCACCGGACGATGGCGGCTATCGATCTCGACGAAGGGCGGAAACCAAAGCTGGGGTGGACTGGTGAAGAAATTCGACCCTCAGAGATGCGACTACCTCTTCGTGCTCGTCGGCGTAGGTGGTTGATCCCCACCCCGGCCCTGGGCGGCGAAACGTGCATCCACCTGGGCCGGCCCAAGTACGCGGAGTTCGAGATTGAGCCGGGATCGCCCATATCTCGTGACCCCGGCAGATCACTAGAATCGCCTCCGCCCGAGGGGGAGTACCGAAGCGGTCAAACGGGATGCGCTGTAAACGCATTGGCTCAGTCCTTCGTAGGTTCGAATCCTGCCTCCCCCACTCCTCTCGCGGCAAGCAAACCGATCAAGCCAACCAACCGGGAACGAGCCCTCGGGCGCCGCGGTCAGGCGATCATCAATCAGAAGCGGCGATTGACGGTGCCTCAGCGAGCTTTCTTTGATGCGGGGCTTCAGAACGGCAGCAAGGTGACGGTCCGCGCCGATGGACCGGGGCGGATCGTCATCGAGCAGATAGAGCTGCCCGATTGGGCGAGGCCGTCCGACTCCGCCTCGTCTGAGCCGGAGCCCACCGTCAAGCCACGTCCTTCAGCCTCCGAACCTCGGGCAAGCTTGAGCTCGCGGAGGATGCTGCCCTCGATCTGAGGCGAGCCGAAGGGCGCGCCCCGTTAGGCTTTCCAACCACTCATGAGCCGTCCCCCGGATCTCCTCACGCCCTCCGTCCCCGACGTCCAGGCAGGCCGCCCCCGGACCGAGGTCAGCCTCACCCGCGTCGGAGTCACCGGCGTCGAGAAGGTGATCCGCGTCAAGGCCAACGGCGGCTCCGACGACGACCCCAACGGCGGCGGCCAACTCTTCTTCGCCCAGATGGAGTGCTACGTCGATCTCAACCCTCAGCAGGCCGGGGTCCACATGTCGCGCTTCGAGGAGATCGTCAACGAGGCGATCGACGAGGTGGTCCTCTCCCAGACGCTCAAGGCCGAGGCGCTCGCCGCCGGGATCGCCGAGCGCGTTCGCGACCGCCAGGGCGGCCTGCGGGCCGAGGTCTCTCTCGCCGCCCGCTATCCCGAGACGGTCCCCACCCCCGCGACCGGCAACAGCACTCAGGAGATCTACACCCTGTTCGGCACCGCGGTCGCCTCCGAGCGCGGCACCCGCACCCTCACCGGGGTACAGGCCCAGGGCATGACCGCCTGCCCCTGCGCGCAGGAGCTGGTCGCCGCCGGGGCGCGCGAGAAGCTCGCCGAGGCCGGCTACGACGCCGGGCCAGATCGAGGAGATCCTCGAGGCCGTCCCCGTCGCCACCCACAACCAGCGCGGGATCGGGACCCTCCACCTCGGTTGCCCCGAGGGCGGCACCACCGACATCGACGCCCGCGACCTGCTTCGGATCGTCGAGAGCTCGATGTCATCGGAGATCTACGAGCTGATGAAGCGCTCCGACGAGCGCGCCGTGGTCGAGAAGGCCCACGCCAACCCCCGCTTCGTCGAGGACTGCGTACGGGAGATGATCCGCCAGGTCGCCGCCGCCCACCCCGAGCTGGCCGACGACGGCTTCGTCATGGCCCGCCAAGAGAACCTCGAGACGATCCACCGCCACAACGTGGTCGCCGAGCGCTCCGGACGCATGGGCGAGATCCTCAGCGAGCTCGACAGCGGCACCCACACACGCCATCACACGACGATGCGCGAGTGGCTCGAGGCCCCGGCCGCCGAGTAGCGGCGGGAGCCGATCAGACGTCGACGGTCTCCGACGGGCGGTCGGCGACCTCGCTCGCCCCGCCCTCGCCGTCGCGACCGGCCGCGGCATTGGCCAGCGTGGTGCGCAGGCTGAGGAAGTAGATGACGCCGCTGATCCGGTCATCGCGACCGCCGCGTAGACGAGCAGGTCGACGCCGAGGGGTGCCGGGTCGTCGGCGATCAGGGCGAAGATCGCGGCGATCTGGAGGGTCGTCTTGATCTTGCCGTGCCAGTTCGCGGAGACGATCACGCCCTGCTCGGCGGCCAGCGAGCGGAGGCCGGTGACGGCGATCTCGCGGGCGATGATCACCATCGCGACCCAGGCCTCGAGGCGGTCCAGGGAGACGAGGCTGACGAGCGCGGCGACGACCAGCAGCTTGTCGGCGATCGGGTCCATCAGCTTGCCGAAGTCGGTGATCTGGTTACGGCGACGGGCGATGTAGCCGTCGAGGCCGTCGGTGGCGGCGGCGAGCGCGAAGACGATCGCGGCGATCACGATCGCCGTCCGCGATCTCGACGACGAGCGCGACGACGACGACCGGCACGGCGAGGATCCGCAGCAGCGTCAACGCGTTCGGGAGATTGAGCGGGATCACGTGCGTAGGCGATACTAGGCGCCTTCGCCCGCCCCACCTCCTCCCGGATCGGCTCCCGCATGGCACTCGACTACGTCTTTCGCATCGACCAGCCCCACGTCCGGGGCCAGCTGGCCAAGGTCTGCAACACGATCGCCGACGCCGACGGGCTGATCGGCGACATCGTCACGCTCAACATGGGTCGCGACCGCTCGGTCCGCGAGATCTCGGTCGAGGTCGTCGACGATCGCCGACGCCCACTCGGTCGCCGAGCACCTGCGGCGGGCTCGAGGACGTGCGCGTGCTCTCCTACTACGACCGCGCCCTCGACGCGCACGAGGGCGGCAAGCTGCGGATCGGCGCGATCAGCCCGCTCGAGACCCTCCAGAACATGCGCGACGTCTACACACCCGGCGTCGCCCGGGTCTGCACCGCGATCGAGAACGATCCCGGCGCTGGCCGCCCGGTTCACGATGATCGGCCGCACCGTCGCGATCTGCACGAACGGCACCCGCGTCCTCGGGCTCGGCGACATCGGCCCCGTCGCCTCGATGCCGGTGATGGAGGGCAAGGCGTTGTTCTACGACCAGATGGCCGGGATCAGCGCGATGCCGATCCTGATCGACACGACCGACGTCGACGAGTTCGTCGAGACCGTGATCAGGATCGCCCCCGGCTTCGGCGCGATCCACCTCGAGGACATCCGCGTCCCCGACTGCTTCGAGATCGAGCGGCGCCTGATCGAGACGCGCTCGAGCAGCCGGTCATGCACGACGACGTCCACGGGACCGGGGTCGCGACCCTGGCCGCCGCTGCTCGCCGCCTGCGAACAGGTCGGGATCGACTCTGACGAGCGCCACTGTCGGCCAGATCGGGCTCGGCGCCGCCGGCTTCGGGATCGCCTCGATGATGGTCGACGCCGGCGTCGCCCGGGTGCTCGCCTCCGACCCGGCCGAGGCCTCGCACGAGCGCGCCCGCGCGCACGGGATCGAGGTCGTCTCCTACCAGGAGGTGATGAGCGGCTGCGACGTGGTCGTCGCGACGACCGGAGTCAGCGGCCTGATCAAGCCCGACGACGTCCGCCCCGGCTCGGTGATCTTCGCCCTGACCAACCCCCACCCCGAGATCGAGCCCAACGACGCGCTCGCCGCCGGCGCCGCCTATCGCGGCCGACGGGACCAGCGTCAACAACGTGCTCGGCTTCCCCGGCATCTTCCGCGGCGCCCTGGCCGCCGGCGCCAGCGAGATCTCGACGGGGATGAAGATCGCCGCCGCCCACGCGATCGCCGGCCTCACCGCCGAGAGCGAGCTGGTCCCCGACGCGCTCGACCCGGCCGTCCACCGCGCCGTCGCCGCGGCGGTCGAGCACGCGGCCGAGGCCGAGGGGCTGGCCCGGCCCGAGCGGGTACCCAGCGGTCTGTAGGGATCCGGGGCGCGGCAGGCCGGCCGTTAGGCGGCCGGAACCCCAACCCGCGCGAGGAAGGCCGCGATCGCGGCGCCGACCGCCTCGGGCTCCTGGTCGTGCATGCTGTGAGTGACCCCCGAGACCTCGGCCAGCTCGGAGTCCGGCAGCAGCTCGTCGATGCGCCCGGCGATCCGCCGGAATAGCGGGGGTGAGCCCTCTCCCCTCAGCAGCAGCGTCGGAACGCGGAGCGAACGGAGCTCCTCCTCGGCGAGGGGAGGGAACCCCTCCCCCAGCAGCTGCGCCCGCAGGGTATCGGTGTTCTCACGCGCCTGCTGCAGGCGCTCCGCGGGCATCGCCTCGAACACCGAGGCACCGAGGACCCCGGTGGCGAACCGTCGCATTCCCTCCTCGTCCTTGCCGTGACGAAGGCGCGCTCGGCCGGCGCGAAGGTTCCGATCCCAAAGCGGAGGAAGGCGACGGCGTCACCGGGCCTGCTGGCCAGCAGCTCGATCAGCTCCCGCGGTCGCGGCGGCTGATGCTTGACGATCAGGGTGATAGCCGGAGGCTCCTCGAGGACGAGGCTCCGGACGGCCTCCGGGGCCCGGATCGCCGCCAGGAGTGCGGAACGTTCAGGAATCCCCGACGAGGTGCGCAGGCTGCGTCGAGGGCAGTCAACAGCGCCAGCAGATCGTCGACGTGCGGACCCATCGGATCGTCGGCCCGGGAGCGATCGGCGCGTTCGGAGGCGAGTAACGACGGCGTACGTGATCGCGCGATGATCCCCGCCGAGCGCCTCGACCATCCGCTCCCAGGTGCGGATCTCGCTGAGCGAGCCGTGGATGAAGCACGACGGGCCCACCCTCCCCTACCTCGCGATAGGCGAGCTCGGTCCCGTTGACCTCGGCGGTCGCCAATCCCTCCAGCGGGTCGGACCTCGGGAAGCAGTCTTCCGCCCGCCGGAATCGGTGTCAAGCCCCGGCGGCCAGCTCCTTGGCGCGACCGAAGACCTCGTCGAGCATCGGCTCGGTGAGGCGGCCGGTGAAGGTGTTCTGCTGGCTGGGATGAAAGCAGCCGAGCAGCGAGTAGGGGCCGACCTCGGCCTCGGCGCCGTGGCCGAACTTCGGCTTCGGCCTCGGGACCTCGTGACCGACCTCGGCGAGGACGCCCAGGGTCGCGGCCCAGCCGAAGCCGCCGAGGCTGATCAGGACGCGGGCCCGCTCGAGCTCGGCCAGCTCGCGCACCAGGTAGGGCAGGCAGTTGTCGCGCTCGGCGGTGGTCGGCTTGTTGGCCGGCGGGGCGCAGCGGACCGGCGCCGTGATCCAGGTATCGGTCAGGCGCAGGCCGTCGTCGATCGAACGCGCCTCGGCCTGGTTGGCCAGACCCGCACGATGCAGCGCGGCGTAGAGCCAGTCGCCGGAGCGGTCGCCGGTGAACATACGGCCGGTGCGGTTGGCGCCGTGGGCGGCGGGCGCGAGGCCGACGACGACGATCCGCGCCGCGGGATCGCCGAAGGCGGGCACCGGCCGCGCCCAGTAGGTCTCACCGCGATGACGCTTGGGCGGATCGGCCGCGATTGCCTCGCGCCACTCGACCAGCCGCGGACAGGCCCTGCACTCGCAGACCTCGGCCTCGATCCGCGCCAGGGCCGCAGCGCTCAAGAGCCTTGCCGGCCTCCTCGGCGATGCCGACTCGGCTCGCGGATCCTCTCCAGATCAGGGCGCACAGGCATCTCGGGGTCCAGAGTAGAGCGTCCGCGCATGGTCCCCGTCAACGCCGCCGGCGCCCGTCGGGCCGCCTGGGAGCATCGATCCGCGGGGACCCGCGCCGGCCGCTGTCGGCGTTCCTCCCCGCTACCCTCGACGGGCCCCACGCACCGGGGCAGAGATTCCTCGCCCCGCCCGGTAGCCACGTTATGTCCACCCCTGACCCAGACAGCCTCCGGAAGCTCGCGATCGTTCCCGCCTACAACGAGGAGGAGATGGTCGGCAGGGTCGTGCGCGAGATCGAGCGCGAGGCGCCCGGATTCGACATCATCGTCGTCGACGACGGCTCGATCGACGCGACCGCAGTGGTCGCCGAGGAGGCCGGAGCAACGGTCCTCCGCCAGCCCTTCAACCTCGGCATCGGCGGCGCCATGCAGGCCGGCTACAAGCTGGCCCTGCACCGCAACTACGACGTCGCCGTACAGGTCGACGGCGACGGCCAGCACAAGGCCGAGTACCTGCCGACGATGCTCGAGGCCCTGCATACCTCCGGCGAGGCGGACATGGTCTACGGCTCCCGCTTCCTCGGTGACCCCGGCTACAAGGTGCCGCTCGGCCGGCGGCTTGGCAATCGCATCTTCGGGATCGTCCTCAGCCTGATCGTCCGCCAGCCGATCACCGACCCGACCTCGGGGCTGCGGATGGTCAACCGCAACGGGATCGAGCTCTTCGCCCGCGACTACCCTCACGACTACCCCGAGGTCGAGGCGATCCTGATGATGCACGCCCATCGCCTCCGGATCCACGAGGTGCATGTGAAGATGAACGCCCGTGGCTTCGGCGAGAGCTCGATCGACTACCCCCGCGCCGCCTACTACATGGTCAAGGTGATGCTGGCGATCTTCATCGGGCTGCTTCGCAGGCGGCCGGTGCCGATGGACGGGCCGCCGCCGGAGACCGGCGAGTTCGCGGCGGTCGCGCCGGGAGCGGGATCGGCCGGGATGCACGCCCGCGAGGAGAGCGACTCGGCATGAGCGGACCGCTCGCACAGTTCGTCACCGACAGCGGCGACCTCTCGAACACGGTCCAGGTCGTCGCGGTGATCGTCACCGTTCTCATGCTCGGCCTGGTGCTCGAGCTCGTACGCCGCCGCCGGCTCGTCGAGCGCTACGCGCTGATCTGGATCGTCGCCGCGCTGGGGATGGTCGTGCTCGCCGTCTGGCGCGGGGGGCTCGACTTCTTCGGTGACCTGATCGGCGTCGCCGACCCGGTCAACGGGATCTTCCTGATCGCCTTCGCGGTGGTCTTTGCGCTGCTGCTCAACTTCTCGGTCGCGATCAGCCGGCTCAGCGAGGAGACCAAGATCCTCGCCCAGACGGTGAGCCGACTCGACGCCGAGAACCGCGAGCTGCGCGGTGAGGGGCCGACCGCCAACGGACATCACACCGCCCATGGGGAGGCGCCGGCGACGCCTGGGCGGGTGCCCGCCGAAGGCCGTCAGGGTCGGCCCACGACCCGCAGCACCACCGACCAGTAGGCGCCGAGCAGGCCGGCGATCACGCGGGAGCGGCCCACCGCGCCGAGGTAGGCGGAGTCGAGCTCGGGCGTGAGCAGCTCGGCGAACTCTGCGGCCGAGATCCTGGCGCCGGGGCCGAAGCCGATCTCGGGGTCGGCGATCGCGGCGCGCTCGCGCAGCAGACGCGGGAGCGAGCAAGCGAGATCGCGGCTCGCCCGCAGCTTCTCGGGCAGCCAGCCGCCGGCGGCCGCGGCCACGAGTAGCGCCAGCTCCGTCGCCAGCAGCGCCGGGATCAGGGCGAGCAGGAGGCGTCGGGGGTAGGTGCGGATCACCGTCGCGATCCGATTGCGCTCGAGGTAGTACCACTTGTGGGAGCCCTTGTCGAAGTCGTAGTCGTGGTCGACGCGGGCCCGCGGCTCGAGCCCGAGCCGGTGGCCGGTGAGCCACAGGCGCAGGCCGAGGTCGGTGTCCTCGTGATAGAGGAAATACTCCTCGCTGAAGCCGGCCAGCGCCTCCCAGACCGGCCGGCGCATCGCCAGGCAGGCGCCGGTCGGGAAGGTGATCTCACATGGCTCGGTGGGCGCCTGCGCGATCGGCCGTCCCGCACCGCCCGCCCAGGCGACCCCGGTGTAGTGGACGACCCCGCCCCAGGTGTTGACCCGGCTGCCTCGATCGGCGCTGACCAGGCCCTGCCACGCGTCCCAGTCCCGTCCCTCGATCAGCGGCAGCTCGATCGCGTCACGGAAGCCGGGCTCGACCACGGCGTCGGGGTTGAGGAAGAGCAGCAGCTCGTTGCGGGTGGCGGCCGCTCCGGCGTTGCAGGCGGCGCCGAAGCCCAGGTTCGCTCCCAACTCGAGCAGCACCGCATCGGGCGCCAGCTTCCGGACCCGGTCGGGGGTGCCGTCGGAGGAGCCGTTGTCGCAGACGATCAGCTCGTCGCCCTCGCGCAGCTCGGCGGCGATCGCCGGCAGGGAGCGGGTGACCTCGGCGGCGGAGTCGTAGGTGACGACGACGACCGAGATCGGGCCCGAGCCCGGGCCCGAGCCCGGGCGTTCGCTTTCAGGTTCGGCGTGCACCGTCCCGGAAGCTTGACGATCGAGCGCCCGGAATCCTCGCGACCCCGGGGAGGCGCACGAAGTGCCTCAGAGCGCCGACCGGGCCCGAGCGGCGATGATGAGCCGGATGGCACCGATCTTCGTCACCCGGCGCCTGCCCGGAAGCGGGCTCGACCGGCTCCGCTCCGAGCACCACCTCGAGGTCTGGCAGGGGGAGTTGCCCCCGGGCCGCGAGGAGCTGCTGAGCGGGGTCGCGGCGGCCGAGGGACTGCTCTGCCTGCTCACCGACCGGATCGACGCCGAGCTGCTCGACTCCGCACCGGGCCTGCGGGCGGTCGTCAACCTCGCCGTCGGAACCGACAACATCGACCTCGCCGAGTGCGCTTCGCGAGGGATCGCGGTCGGCAATACACCCGGCGTGCTGACCCAGGCCACCGCCGATCTCACCTTCGCCCTGATCCTTGCCTCCGCCCGGCGCCTGCCAGAGGCGGAGGCCGCCGTCCGCGAAGGGCGCTGGCGGACCTGGGAGCCGGCGGGGTGGCTCGGCGCCGATGTCGGCGGCGCGACGCTCGGGATCATCGGCCTCGGCAAGATCGGGCGGGCGGTCGCCAGACGCTCGGAGGGCTTCGGGATGAGGCTCCTGCACCACAACCTCAGCAGCGGGGTCTCGCTCGAGACGCTGCTGGAGGAGTCCGACTTCGTCACCTTGCACTGCCCGCTCACCGACGGGACCCGGGGCCTGATCGGCGAGCGTGAGCTGGAGCGGATGCGCCCCACCGCCCATCTGGTCAACACCGCCCGCGGGGAGATCGTCGATACCGACGCGCTGGCCGCAGCGCTGCACGCGGGCACGATTGCCGGCGCCGCGCTCGACGTCACCGATCCCGAGCCGCTGCCCGCCGACCACCCGCTGCTGCAGGCACCGCGGCTGATCGTGCTCCCACACATCGGCTCGGCCTCGCGGATCGCGCGCGAGGGCATGGTCGGGATCGCGGTCGACAACCTGCTTGCCGCGCTGGCGGGGCGTCGGATGCCGCACCCCGTGGGTGGCTGAGCCCCCGCCCCGCGCCCGGCGCAGGAGCACTAGACTGGCCACAGTGGGGTTCCTCAGCGACCGCAGGCTGAAGAAGAGGGGACACGAAGCGATCGGGGTCGTCAGCTACGCCGAACCGCTGCCCTCCGACCACGTATCGGCGGTAGTGCCCTACCTGCTCAAGGTCGTGGTCTCCGGCGACGAGCACCCCGAGCGCGAGGTCGAGCTCGAAGCCGGCGCCCAGCGCGGGGAGCCGCTCGACACCGGGGCCCGCCTCGCTGTCATGGTCGATCCCCGCGATCCCGGGCGGATCGCGATCGACTGGGACCGGACGCGGGAGCTGCTGCGCGGCGAGCGGAGCGGCGGCACCGCCCTCCGCCAGGCGCTCGGGGCGGCGATCGCCGACGAGCACCGGACCGGCGCCGAGCAGATCGAAGGCGTGATCACGGCGGCGGCCCCCGAAGATGAAGCCCGCGCCGGCAGCAGCACCAACGAGGTCGACGACCTCAAGCAGCTGGCGGAGCTGCACTCGACCGGCGCGCTCACCGACGAGGAGTTCACGATCGCCAAGCGCCACCTGCTCGGGACCTGAGCCTCCGAGCTCACGACAAGCTCGGCACCGGCATCGATCAGGGCTGAGCGACGTCGGCCCGGCGGACCCGGAACACCGGATAGTCGGCCGCGATCCGCTCGAACTCCTCGAGCGGGGCATCGGGCTCGACGGGGATGTGGGGTCGGGCGCCGGGGGCGATCTCAAGGTAGCGGCGGAGGATCGGGGCGCGTTGGTCAGCTTCTACCTCCTCCAGCCGAACCGGCTCGCGGGTGCCGTGGCGGAGGGTCGCCTCGCCGCCTGCGGCGCGCACGTTGGCTACCCAGTTCGCCCGCTCGCCCAGCATCGAGGCGAGGTAGCGCTCGCCATCGAAATCGGCGACCATCACCGGGAAGGAGACGCTCCCGCCGCTCCGGCGGCCGCGGACCTCCAGCGTGTTGAGCCGCCCCGGCCCTAGGCCGGCGATCCCGACGAGCCGCCAGCCTCCGTTGAGGACCCTCGCGACGTAATTCGGGCTGCCGCCCCGATACATCCAGCGCCAGACCGCTCCCGGGCGGTCCTCCTCCCCCTCAGCAGCGGCCGGAAGACGCGCCGCGGTTGCGAGGTTGACCGCGGCTGGCAGCGCCGAAACAGTGAGGGTGAGCGCCCGGCGCCCCGGCGGCAGCCGGCACCAAAAGAAGGCGGTCGCGGCGGCGTCGAAGGCGTCGGCGAGGCCGGCCGCAACCAGCCAGGAGCGACGCGCGCGGCCACCGGCGGCGAGCAGGTTGCCGGCGCCGAGCAAGGCATCCCGGGCGCCGAAGGCGCTGATGAAGAGCTGCGCGCCGGCGCCCTCGACGTCCTCGCCAACCAGCAGGCGGCCGAGCGGCCGCGGGCAGGCGATGAACGCCGTCCCCGACCCGAGGCGGGCGGCGCCGAGCGCCCGAGCGAGCCGCTGCTCTGGGCTGCCGGAGTCCATCGAGCCCCACTCTATTGGCCGGAGCGCCGGCACGGCGAAGCGCCCAGAGAGTGGCCTCGTCAGCTTTCGGAGGCGGCCGGACCACCCGCCTCAACGTTCCGGTCGCCAGAGGAAGCGCTTCCGAAACGCCTCCAGAACCCGTCGCCAGAGATCCCTTCGCACCAGCTGGCTACCCGAGACAGAGCCTGTTGCAGGTCTCTTGCGAAGCCGCCGAGCGGATTTGAACCGCTGACCCCTTCATTACGAGTGAAGTGCTCTACCAGCTGAGCTACGGCGGCGCGGGGCGGGAGTCTAGAGGGGGACCCCCCAGCGCGACGAAATCATCCGCGACGGCGCCGGGGGCGTCTCGGAGTTGCTCCCAGGTGATCCGGACCACCCTCCAGCCGGCGACGGCGAGCCGGCGATCGCTTGGCGCGGGCGGTCGGCCTCGCGCCAAGGGTCGACCTGGCTCTACTCGGGCTCGATCAGCTTGTAGCCGACGCCGCGGACCGTGAGCACCAGCTCGGGATCCTGGGGGTCGCGCTCGATCTTCTGACGGAGGTTGGAGATGTGGACGTCGCAGGCGCGAACGTCGCCGCTGAACTCCGACTGCCAGAGCTCCTCCATGATCTCGAGGCGGCTGAAGACCTGACCGGGGTTCTCCGCCAGCAGGCGCAGGACCTGGAACTCCGAGCGGGTCAGGTTGACCGGCTCGCCGCGGACCGTGACGAGGTGGCGGGCGAGGTCGATCCGCACCTCGCCGGCGTCGATTCCCTTGCCTCCCTCACCGTTGGTTGTCGCCGAGGCGCTCGAGCCCCGGTCGAGCTCGCGACGGCGGAGCTGGGCGCGGATGCGTCCGAGCAGCTCGCGGACGCTGAACGGCTTGGTCACGTAGTCGTCGGCGCCGACCTCCAGGCCAACCACCTTGTCGACCTCGGCGTCCTTGGCGGTCAGCAGGATTATCGGCACCGGGCTGCGACCGCGAACGTCGCGACACAGATCGAGACCGCTCTTGCCGGGCATCATGATGTCGAGCACCAGCAGGTCGTAGTCGATCTCCGGACCAAGCTTGGTGTCCGCGTCGTCGCCGTCGGTCGCGATTGTGACCTCGAAGCCCTCCTGCTTGAGGGCGTAGCCGACCGACTCGCGGACGGAGGGCTCGTCGTCGGCTACCAGGATCTTGCCGCTGCTCAAATCTCGCTCCTACTCATAGTCCTCATGCCACCGGGGTGGCGCTCGGGATCGCCTCGCGGAGCCGCACCGTGAAGGTGCTGCCGTGGCCCTCTTCCGATTCGACTTCGATCACTCCACCCATCACGTCGATCATTCTCTTCGCTATCGCCAGGCCGAGTCCGAAGCCCTCGCGCTCCAACGATCCACTGCCACGATAGAACCGCTCGAAGACGCGATGGCGCTCCTCCTCGGGAATCCCGCCACCGGTGTCCTCGACCTCGATGACGATCTCCTTCTCCTTGCCACGACAGGCACGGAGCGTAACGACGCCGGGAGGCGGCGTGTGTTTGTAGGCGTTGGTGAGCAAGCCGATGATCACCTGACGCAACAGGACCGGGTCTGCGTGGGCGACGAAATCGTCGTCGCACTCGACTACGAGCTCGATCCCTGCGGGCACATCGGTGGTCGCGGCCGACTCCTTGAGGACGAGCTCGATGCTGACCACGTCGGCCTCGCCCTCGCCGATCGCCTCCATCCGGGCCAGGGTCAGCAGTGACTTGGTCAGACGGCTGACCCGCTCGATGTCGATCGAGAGGCGCTCCAGGAAGTGGTCGCGCGCCTCGGGATCATCCTTGGCGCCCGAGCGCAGGACCTCGATCGCGCCGGACATGCCGGCGATCGGGTTGCGGAGCTCGTGGGCTGCGTTGGAGACGAACTCGCGCTCGGCCTCGTCGCGGCGCAGCTCCTCGGTGCGTTCGCGGACGACCAGCAGCACCGCGCTCTCGGCCGGCAGGTGGCGGGCGCTGATCGCGACGACCCGATCGGCGATGTTGACGTGGTCGTTCTCGACCGTGCCGCGATGGGTCGCGCGCCGGACCCAGGGCCGAAGTTCCTCGATCGGCTGCGCGTCGGGCTCGATCAGCTCGGAGGCGGCGGGGTTGGCGAACCGGACGTCGCCGTCGGCGCCGACCACGATCACCGCATCCTCGAGCGAGACGAAGATCGCCGAGAGGCGGTCGCGCTCGGAGGAGAGAGCGTCGAAGGTCTCGGCCAGGGCGACGCGCATCGAATCGAGCGAGCGGCCGAGGTCGCCGATCTCATCGCGGCCGCGGGGGTGCAGCGGCTGGGAGAGGTCGCCCTCCGCGATCCGGGCGGAGGCCGCGGCCAGCCGCTTGACCCGGCTGGTGATCAGGCTGGCGACGAGGAAGCCGATGATCGCGGCGACGACAACCGCGAGCGAGAGCGCGGTGAGTCGCTCACCCTGCAGGGTGTCGAGCGCCTCGGTGACCTCGACCGGCCGGTCGGCCTGCACGAGCAGGGCGCCGTCGGCGCCGGGGACATCGTTGCGGGTGATCGGGAGTCCGAGCACGGTCAGGCCGTTCTCGTCCTGGGTGATGTAGTTGCGACCCCGTAGCGCGCTCTCGCGAGCCTCGGCCTGCCCGGGCACCTCGCGGTAGTCGACGTTTCCGGCGGCCTCGACGTTGGGCTGGGTGATGAGGTTGTTCGAGGAGTTGAAGACCCAGGCGGCGAACGCCTCGGTCCGGAACTGCGCGAGCGCCTGGCCGGCCTCGGCGGGCAGGGTGGAGCCGAGCTCGCCGGCGAGCTCGACCGAGCGGCTGACCGCGATCTCACGGGCGCGCTCCTTGGCGGCGCTCTCCGAGGAGCCGGAGACGAACAGATATACGGAGGTGCCTGAGAGGATCCCGATCGCGGCGAACATCAGCGCCAGCCAGAGACGGACGCCGAATGGGCGCTTGGTCGCGATCGGCTGGATCGCCGGCCGCTCGGCGGTGGAGGGCAGCTCAGGTGGGTTCAGCGCGGGCATGCCTCTCCCTTTTTAGAGCACAGCTCAGCTGGGACCAAACCCCGCAGCGATGCGGTGGAAGAGAGCTTCCAGGGCGAGCTCCTCGGCGACGTTGACCTGCAGGGTCCTCCTGGTCGCGATCGCGGCCTCGGCCGCGCGGCGCGCCGGGGCCGGATCGAGGTCCTCGGCATCAGCCTCCAGCTCAGCCCGCCGGTCGACGTTGCGGGCCAGCTCGGGAGCGCCCTCCGCGTAGGAGATCAGGTCGATGAACCAGGCCGCGGTCAGGGCGAGAGCGGTGTCGAGGGCGGCGGTCCGCTCGCGCCGCCGGGCCCGCTTGGCCGCCTCCCCGCCCTCGCGCTTGATCCGCTGGGCATCGCGTCCCTTGCCGAACTCGTCGGCCCGCGATGAGGCGGCCGCCTCGACCGCATCGGCTCGCTCGCTGCCGATCTCGGCCGCGAGTGCGATCAGCTCAACCCATGGGCGCTCGGCGACATCGCCCGCCCGAGCGCCCCGCGCGCAGGACTCGCTCAGCTCCCGTAGCCGGGCGCCACGCTCGGAGCCGAGGAAGCGGGCCTGCTCGAGATCGCCGTTGGCAAGGGCGGCGAGGGCGGCGATCGACTCAGGCGGCAGCTGCAGGCGCTCGGCGAGCCGGCGCTCGACCACCTCGCTCGGCAGCGAGTTGAAGGAGACGCGCTGGCAGCGGCTGCGGACCGTCTCCAGCAGGCCGCCGGCGTCGGCGGTGATCAGGATCAGATGCGCGTAGGGCGGCGGCTCCTCGAGCGTCTTCAGCAACGCGTTCTGGCTCTCCTCGGCCATCGCGTCCGCGGCCTCGATGACGTACAGGGCGCGCTCGCCCTCGAAGGGCCGGTAGGAGATCGCGCCGATCACCCCGATCCGGATCTCCTCGACCAGGTGCTGGTTACCGGGCGGCCGCAGCCAGGTGAGGTCGGGGTGCGGGGAGGGATCGGCGAGAGCCCGACGGCGGGCGAGGCCGGGATCGGTCGAGCCGTCGGCGAGCAGTTCAGCGGCGAAGGCCCGCGCCGCCTCTCGCTTGCCGCTGCCGGCGGGCCCGACGAAGGCGTAGGCGTGGGAGGGCCCTGTGGCGAGCGCGGCCGCGAGGCTCGCCCGGGCCCCCGGCTGGAATTCGGTCGCTTCGGCGAGCGCCGGCGGCGCCTGGACCGATCCGGCTGCGCTCACGCTCCTGCTCCCGGACCGGAGAGTCCGAGCGACTCGCGGACCTGCGCGGCCACCGCCTCCGGCGAGGCGGAGGCGTCGACCACGCAGAAGCGCTCGGGCTCGGCGGCGGCGAGCTGATCGAATGCGTCGGCGATCCGCTCCTGAAAGCCGGCCCCCTCACGCTCGAAGCGGTCGGCGCCAAAGCCGCCCCGCCCGGCGCCCCGCTCGACCGCGGCACCGACATCGAGCCGGAGCAGCACGGTCCGGTCGGGGAGACAGCCGTCGATCGCGATCGCGTTCAGGGCCTGGGCGTTGTCGATCCCGAGGCCGCGGGCAGCCCCCTGGTAGGCGACGGTCGAGTCGATGAAGCGGTCGCAGACGACGTCTCGTCCCTCGGCCAGCGCAGGGCGGATCACCCGCTCGACGAGCTCGGCACGGGCGGCGAGAAAGAGCATCAGCTCGGCCCGCGGCGAGAGCTCGAGCCGGGGGTCCTTGAGCACCTCACGCAGCCGCTCTCCCGCGGGGGTGCCGCCGGGCTCACGCGCGAGCACGGTCTCGGTGCCGAGCGCGGCCGCGAGCAGGCCGGCCTGAGTGCTCTTCCCGGCTCCGTCGATTCCCTCGAAGGTGACGAACACGTCGCGGGCCTAACTCACCGAGGCGGCCGGGCCGAATCTAGCCGCGGCTTCGAGCCGTGGTCTTGCCGCGCGTCGCCCGCTTGGTGCGGGTGGTGGTGGTCGGTGGCTTCTTGCGGGCACCGCCGCTCTTCTTCGGTTTGCCGCCCGAGCCCCTGCCCTTGCCCTTGCCCTTGGCCGCCTTGCCGGCGCCTCCGCCCTTGCCCTTGCCGTCCTCGCCACCCTCCGCCGCCTTGCGGGCTTCGGCGGCCTCCTTGGCCTTGCGGCGCTCCTCGCGCTTTTGGCGCATCTCGACCATCGTCGGGCATTCGTCGTTGAGGCAGAGCTTCCAGGGGCGGCCGCGGAAGCCCTTGACCGTCAGCCGCGGGCGCACCTCGCAGACCGAGCACTTCGGCTCCAGCCGCCAGAGCTCGTAGCCGCGGCCGGGGAGCGGGCCCGAGTTGGTGCATGAATCCTCGGCCTCGGGGTCGTCGCGGTCGTAGCCCTCGCAGCCCCAGAAGCGCTTGCCGCCCTTGAGGTCGATGATCCGCAGCCGGTTCGGCTCGCCGTCCTCGTTGGTCCGGCCCTTGGCCTCGCAGACCTCGCAGTGGCCGATGTACTTGTCCTCGTCCATCCCGGCCCAGATCGTCTTCGCCAGATCCTCGCGCCGCTCGAAGAGGTCGTCGTAGGTCTTGTGCAGCATGTCGCGGCTGATCGCGATCACGTCGTCCTTGCTGCGCTCACCGGAGGCGATCTCGTCCATGTCCTGCTCGAGCTCGGCGGTCATCTCCGGCGTCGCCATCCGCTCCACGTGGTCGTGGAAGGCCTTGAACATCGCGATCCCGGTCTCTGAAGGCTGTGGCGGGTTGGAGAAGACGTATCCGCGCGAGTAGAGCTTCTGGATGATGTCGGGGCGGGTCGCCTTGGTCCCGAGGCCGAGCTCCTCCATCATCTCGATCAGCTTGCCCTGGCTGATCCGCGAGGGCGGCTGGGTCTCCTTGTCGATCACCCATGGGGCGCCGTCGAGATCGAGCTTCTGGCCTTCGGTGAGCGCCGGGATCTCGTTGTCGGCCGAGCGGGCGTAGGTGTAGATGCCGGCGTATCCGGGATCAACCACGATCGAGCCGCGGACGAAGTAGGTCTCGCTGCCGGCCCTGATGTCGGCGCGGGCCGACTCGGTGATCATCGGCGGCGAGAAGGTGGCGAGGAAGCGGCGGACGACGAGCTCGTAGACGCGGCGCTTGGGACCCTCCAGCGCGTTCGGGTAGACCGCCTGCGTCGGGTAGATCGGCGGGTGGTCGGTGGTCTCCTTCTTACCCCGGGTCGGCTTCAGCTCGCCGTCGAGCAGGCCCTTGGCGGCATCGAACTCGGGGATCCGGACCAGGCTGGAGACGAGCTCGCGCAGGTCGAGCGAGGCGGGGTAGACGGTGTTGTCGGTACGGGGGTAGGAGATGAACCCGTCCATGTATAGGTCCTCGGCGATCCGCATCGCCTGCGAGGGGGTGATCCCGAGGCGGGAGGAGGCGTCGGTGGTGAAGGCGGTCGTGTTGTAGGGGGTCGGTGGCTTGCGGGTGTTCTTGCGCTTGGAGAGCTCGATCACCTCGCCGGGGGAGTCGGTGGCGGCGAGGGCGGCGTCGGCCTCGGGCTTCTCCCAGAATTTGTCGGTCTTGTGGTGGGCCTCGAAGGAGCCCTCGGAGTGGGTGAACTTGGCGAACACCTCCCAGTAGGGCTTGGCGACGTGGGCGCGGCGCTCGAGCTCGCGCTCGACGATCAGGCCCAGGGTCGGGCTCTGTACGCGGCCGACCGAGAGGAAGTTGGAGCCGAAGCGGCGGGTGGCCAGCGAGACGGCGCGGGTCAGGGTCGCGCCCCAGATCAGGTCTATCTCCTGACGGACCTGGGCGGCGTCGGCGAGCGGGTAGGAGAGCTCGTCGAGCTCACCGAAGGCACGCTCGATCTCGTCCTTAGTCAGGGCCGAGTAGCGGGCGCGCTGGACCGCGGGACGGGTCTCGTCGTTGCCGGCAACGACCAGCCCGGGGTTGACGTCGAGCGCCTCGCCGAGGGCCTCGAGGCCGATCAGCTCGCCCTCGCGGTCGAAGTCGGTCGCGATCACGACCGAGCCGGCCTCCTTGGCGAGCTTGCGGACGGCCTTGACGACGTTCTTGTCGGTCGCCTCCTTGACAAGCTCGGCATCGATCAGGGTCTTGGGGTCGGTCTCCTGCCAGTTCGAGTAGCCCTCGGGGAAGGCCGGGTTGAGCACGTGGCCCTTGAGCCCGACCGTCGTCTGCTCGACCCCGGAGGAGTCGGTCCAGGTGTAGAACGGGGTCCGGTAGCTGGCGCCCTCGGTGGCGGAACCGCCGCTGAGGATCTCGGAGATCTTCTTGGCGGAGTTGTTCTTCTCGGTGATGATCAGGCGCATTGGGGCTCTCCGGCGGTGGGCTGGGGGTAGGCGGCGGCGACTGTAGCAACCGCCGCAAGGCGCCCTGCCGGGATCGAGCGGCGACCGACGCGCCCGTAGGCTCCCGCCGATGACGGCCCTCATCAGCGGCGGCGCCGCTTTCATCGGCTCCGATCTGGTCGATGCGCGGCGCTGGGCGAGGGGCTGACCGAGACCTACGAAACCGGACAAGCGCGAGCGGTATGGCCCGGAGCGCAAGGTCCAGGCGGCCGGGGGCCGGCGAGCCGACGATCCGCCCAGGCAGCTTCGGCGCTCCCTCTAAGCTATTCGCAGATGCCTGCCCAGCAGTACGAAGGTAAAGAGTGCGTCTGCCAGTTCCGCAAGGGGATCTGCGACCAGTCCTGCGTGCGCGGGATGCTCGAGACCCCCTTCTACATCGCCTGCCTGCGGCTGACCGGGCGCCAGTGCCTGGTGGTCGGCGCCGGCGACGTCGGCCTGGAGAAGATCGAGGGCCTGCTCGCCTGCGACGCCGATGTGCTCGTCGTCGCTCCGGAAGTGACGAATCCCGAGGTCGATCGCCTCGCCTCCGAGGGCTCGATCAGGCTCGAGCACCGCGGCTTCGAACCGGCCGATCTCGACAGCAGCTTCATGGTGATCGCCGCCACAGACGACACCGACGTCAACATCGAGGTCTACAACGAGGCCGAGAAGCGGGCGATGCTCTCCAACATCGTCGACGTCCCCTCGCTCTGCAACTTCATCCTCCCGGCGATCGTCCGCACCGGGCCGCTGGCGATCGCGATCTCTACGGCCGGCGCCTCCCCCGCCCTGGCGAAGCGGATGAAGCGTGAGATCGCCGAGCTGTTCGGCAGCGCCTACGCCGATCTCGCCCAGATCCTCAACGACGAGCGCGGCTGGGCCAAGGGTACCCTGCCGACGTACCAGGACCGTAAGGCCTTCTTCGAAGAGATCGTCAATGGCAGCCCCGACCCGATCTCACTGCTGCGGGAGAACCGCCGCCCCGAGCTCGACGAGCTGATCGCCGACGCCCGCGAGCGCCACGCCGAGCGCGTCTCGACCACGGCCTAGCGCCGTTTCCGCGGCAGGCCGGGCCGCCGATGCGTCCTCTCGCGGCGCACTCGGCACTGACCCGTGACGCTTGCGTCTTGATCGGTGCGGGCCGCGGAGCCAGGGTTCCCCGGGATGGAACCATCGTCTGGATCTGGTGCTCTTGGCGGTACCCAAGTCCCGACGACGCTGGCGGGCGAGCTCGCCGCGCGCCAGTTCGGCGCGGTCGCCCGGCGTCAGCTCAGGGAGCACGGCCTCTCCCACGCGCGAGTGCGCAGCTGGCTCAGGCGCGGACGGCTGCATCGGCGCTACCCCGGCGTCTACGCCTGGGGTCGGGCTGAACTGGGGGCCGAGGGGCAGCTGGCGTCCGCGCTCCTCTTTGCAGGAGCCGGCGCGGCGCTCGGCAGCCTGAGCGCGCTGTGGTGGCGCGAGCTGCTCGGGCGCAGGCCGGCCCGCATCCACGTCGACGCACCCGGAGACAAGCGCTCCCATGCCGACATCGTGATCCGCCACCCGCGCCGGCTGCAGCGTGAGATGCACGGCGGGCTCCCCGTGGTGCCGCTGCCACAGGCACTTCTCGCCGCCTCAGCTCACCTCCGCCACGACTCCCTGCGGCTCGTGCTGGCGCGAGCCGAGTTCCGCAAGCTGCTCTCGCTGCCGGAGCTCGAACGCGCGCTCGGACCGGGTCGCCCCGGGACGCGTGCCCTGCGAGGAGCGATGGACCGCCATCTACCCCAGCTGGCCCGGTGTGCGAACGGGCTCGAGCGCGACTTCGTGTTGCTCTGTGAATCCGGCGGGCTGGAGCTTCCCGAGCCGAACGCCCGGATCGGCAGGTTCCGGCCCGACATGCTCTGGCGCGGGGCGGGGCTGATCGTCGAGCTCGACGGGACGGGCGCGCACTCGACGCCGGCACAGCTCACGGCCGACCGGCGTCGGCAGCGGGAGCTCGAGGCCCGCGGCTGCCTCGTGCTCCGGTTTGGCTGGAACGAGGTCCGCTCCGGACCGGGCGGGATCCTGGCGGAAGTTCGTCACGCCTTGGCCGCTCGCACGGTCTCAGCAGCGCGGCAACGATAGATTCCCTGTCGATGCGTATCGCGGGCTCACGAACCTTGATCACCGGCGCCTCGTCCGGCATCGGCGCCGAGATCGCCCGCGAGATGGCGCGGCGCGGTGCGAAGCCGATCCTGGTCGCCCGCGGGCGCGGCAAGCTCGAGCTGCTGGCCGATGAGCTGCGCGGACGCGGGGCCGAGGTCACGGTCGCCCCGGCCGACCTCAGCGACGATGAGGACGTCGCCCGCCTCGCCGCGGAGGTGGTGGCCGAGGGCGGCCCGCCCGACATCCTGATCAACAACGCCGGCGCCGGAATCTGGAGGGCGATCGACGAGACCGAGGCCGGCTACGGCGAGCAGGCTATGCGCCTCCCCTACCTCGCCGCCTACGAGCTGACCAGGCAGCTCGCGCCGGCGATGATCGAGCGGGGCTCCGGATGGATTCTCAACATGACCTCGGCCGCGGGCTTTGTGACGGTCCCGGGCGCGACCGCCTACGGGGTGGCGCGCTGGGCGATGCGGGCGTTCAGCTACCAGCTCGAAGACGACCTGCGCGACACCGGCGTCGGCGTCGGCCTGCTGGTCCCCTTCGAGGTCGACTCCCCCTACTTCGACAACAACCCCGGATCGCGCGAGCGGATCCCGAAGATCGCGGCTCTGGTCGGGACCATGGACGAGGCCGACGTCGCCCGCGAGGCGGCGGATGCGATCGAGCGCGAGCGGCGGCAGTGGGTCATCCCTGCGCGGGGACGCTGGATGCTGCGGACGACCCCGCCGGCATTGATGCGCAAGCTGATGCAGGCCACCGGCTGGCGGCGCTGAGCGGCGAGCCGGGCAGGGCTATTCGCCGAGCGGACGCTCCATCGGCCACAGCCGCAGGCCGCCACCGACCTCGAGCTCACCCTCTAGCCCGTAGCCGAGCGAGCGATAGAACTCGATGTTGGACCGGGTTCCGGTCTCGAGATAGGTGGGCACGCCGAGGCGGGCGGAGCAGTCGTGGATGTCGGCCATCAGCGCCTTGCCGACGCCGCGGCTCTGGTGGTCGGGCTCGATCCCGATGTACCAGAGATACAGGTGGGGACGGTCGATGTGGGCCTCCCGCATCGCCCGGTCGGCCCTCAGGCCGCGGCGGGTCGGCAACGGCCCGGCGACAACTGCCCAGCCGACCTGCCAGGTGGCTGCCCGCTCCGGCGGCGGCCAGGTTCCCGGCTCGAAGGCGATCGTCACCCCGAGCAGGCGGCCACCGACTCCCCCGGCGCCGCTCAGCCGCGCGACGCGGATCCGGGCGCCGTTGCGCGCCGAGGCGTTGACGATCCCCCAGAAGGCGGTGCGGTTGGCGAGCGCGCGGTAGCGACGGCTGCGCGGCCCGATCGAGCTCCAGACGGGGTCGTCGAGGAAGGCGCGGGCGAGGAGTGGCCCGACCGCTGCGAGCTCGGCCCGGGTCGGGGCCGAAACCTCGACGGGACCCGCGGCCCCGTTCATCGGCGCGTGCCGTCCACCCCCGGCGCGCTCAACCGGCCGGCGCGGCGTAGATCGCGATCGCCGCGAAGTGGGCGGCGGCAGCGGCGACGACGAGCACGTGGAAGACCTCGTGGTACCCGAAGACCTTCGGGCTGGGGTTGGGGCGCTGGCGCGCGTAGACGACGGCGCCGATCACGTAGAGGATGCCCCCGAGCGCGATCAGGAGGCCGGCACCGAGGCCGGCGGTGGAGATGATCGCGGGCAGCGCAATCGCGCCGAGGCTGCCGACGGCGACGTAGACCGCGGCCGAGACCCACTTGGGAGCGTCGATCCAGATCGTCTCGACGACCATCCCCGCGATCGCGGCGGCCCAGACGGTGATCAGCATCGCGGTCGAGAAGGGCGGATCGAGCAGGATCGCGGCGAAGGGGGTGATCGTGCCGGCGATCAGGACGAAGATCATCGAGTGGTCGAGCCTGCGCATCCAAACGCGCGAGCGGGCCCGTTTCCAATCGACCCGGTGATAGAGGGCGCTGGTCCCGAGCAGGGCCGAGAGGGAGATGGCGTAGACCCCGACCGAGAGGCGGCCGACGCCGCTGTTGGCGATCAGGGCAACGAGCAGAATCCCGGCCAGGAGGCTCACCGGGAAGGCCCAGCCGTGGATCACACCGCGAAGCTTGGGTTTGACGCGGGCCTGGAGCTCCTCGGCCGCGGCTTTGGCGGCCTCGACCCGTTCGCCGGTGGCGGCCTTTGCCGCCTCGACCCGTTCGCCGGTGGCGAGCTTGGCGGCCTCGACCCGCTCGCGGCCCGCCTCGCGGGCAGCGTCCACGCGCTCGCGCCCACCGTCCACCGCTTTTCTCATCCCGTCGGTCACCACAGCCAGTATCCCCTATGCGCGAGAGATATGCGCAGGTATGCCGCGTTGTGTGACGGACCCGACACGGTGTGACCAACCCCCCATATCTGGTGTCTTGCGGTTCCGTCCGCGCCCATCCCTAGCGTTGATCGTCCGTGATTTGTCCGCTTTGCGACAAGCGATCGAAGGTAATCGAGAGCCGTCCCGTCGAGGAAGGCGCCGGCGTGCGGCGACGGCGCGAGTGCTCCGAATGCGGCTACCGGTTCACCAGCTTCGAGCGCTACGCCGACGCTCCCGCCGCGGTCCGCAAACGCGACCGCAGCCTGCAGGCCTTCGACCCCGACAAGCTCCGCGCCGGCCTCGCCCGGGCTGCCCACAAGCGCGACGATGCCGAGAGCGCGATCGAATCGATCGCCGCCCGCGTCGAGGGCGAGGCGCGCGGGCTGGCCGAGATCTCCAGCCGCCGGATCGGCGAGCTCTGCCTCGTGGGGCTACGGGAGAGCGACCGCATCGCCTATCTCCGCTTCGCAACCGTCCACAAGCAGCTCGCCGATCTCGACGCTCTCAGCGCCGAGCTGTCGGACCTCGCAATTGCCGCAGACTTTGACCCCGAGATCCTCGGTTCCGAGGGCTCGGATTCGCAAGACTTGTCAATTCAAGAGTCCAGGAGAGAGGTACATGCCTGAAACCGAGCCCACCGCCGCCGCGATCGATCCAACGACCGGCGGACTGACCGTCGAACGCCGCTTCACCACCGAGGGGACCCATCCCTTCGACGAGGTCGAGTGGCAGGAACGGGATGCCGTGATCGGCGACCCCGAGAACCCCGCCTTCGAGCAGCGCGGGGTCGAGTTCCCGACCTCGTGGTCTCAGAACGCGACCAACATCGTCGCCCAGAAGTACTTCCGCGGTCCGCTCGGCTCGCCGGAGCGCGAGGGCTCGGTCAAGCAGATGGTCGGCCGCGTGGCCGGCACGATCGCCGGCTGGGGCCGCGAGGGCGACTACTTCGCCACTCCCGCCGACGCCGACGCCTTCGAGGCGGAGTTGACCCACATCCTCCTGCACCAGAAGGCGGCCTTCAACTCGCCGGTCTGGTTCAACGTCGGCTTCGAAGAGCATCCGCAGTGCAGCGCCTGCTTCATCCTCAGCGTCGAGGACACGATGGAGTCGATCCTCGGCTGGAACACCAAGGAGGGCAAGATCTTCCGCGGCGGCTCGGGCTCAGGCATCAACCTCTCCAACATCCGCGGCTCGGTCGAGCAACTGAGCAAGGGTGGCCTGGCCTCTGGGCCGGTCAGCTTCATGCGCGGCGCCGACGCCTGGGCGGGGACGATCAAGTCCGGCGGCAAGACCCGCCGCGCGGCGAAGATGGTCGTGCTCGACGTCGACCATCCGGACATCGAGCACTTCATCTGGTGCAAGGCCAGGGAGGAGGACAAGGCCGCGGCCCTGCGTGACGCCGGCTTCGACATGTCGATCGACGGAGAGGGCTTCACCTCGATCCAGTACCAGAACGCGAACAACTCGGTCCGCGTCTCCGACGAGTTCATGGAGGCGGTCGAAGACGGATCCGAATGGAAGCTGACCGCCCGAGTCGACGGCCGCGCCGTCAAGACCCTGCCGGCCCAGGATCTGATGGACCAGATCTCGGAGGCCGCCTGGCGCTGCGCCGATCCCGGCGTCCAGTACGACACCACGATCAACGACTGGCACACCTGCCCGGAGTCGGGGCGGATCAACGCCTCGAACCCGTGCTCGGAGTACATGCACGTCGATGATTCGGCCTGCAACCTGGCCTCGATCAACCTGATGAAGTTCCGTCGACCCGACGGCAGCTTCGACAGCGCCGACTTCGAGCACACGGTCGACACCGTGTTCCTCGCGCAGGAGATCGTCGTCGGGCCGTCCAGCTACCCGACGGAGGAGATCGGCGCCAACGCCCGCTCCTTCCGCCAGCTCGGCCTCGGCTACGCCAACCTCGGCGCCTATCTGATGGCCAACGGGATGCCGTACGACTCCGACGAAGGACGCTCCGTCGCGGCGGCGATCACGGCGCTGATGACCGGGCGCGGCTACCGCAAGTCAGCGGAGATCGCTGCCGCGGTCGGCCCCTATGAGGAGTACGCCAAGAACCGCGAGCCCCATAACCGGGTGATGCGGATGCATCGCGACGCCGCCTACGAGATCAACGACGAGACCCACGATCCGGCGCTGCTCGAGGCCGCTTGTCGCTCCTGGGACGAGGCGGTCGAGCTCGGCGAGCGCCACGGCTACCGAAACGCGCAGGCGACGGTGCTGGCCCCGACCGGGACGATCAGCTTCCTGATGGACTGCGACACGACTGGGATCGAGCCCGACTTCTCGCTGGTCAAGTACAAGGAGTTGGTCGGCGGCGGCCAGATGACGATCGTCAACCGCTCGGTCGACCTCGCCCTGAGAACGCTCGGCTACAACGAGACCCAGATCGGTCAGATCGAGGCCTACGTCAACGACAAGAGCACGATCGTCGGCGCGCCGGAGCTGGCCGACGAGCACCTGCCCGTGTTCGACGTCGCCGTCGGCGAGCGGGCGATCAGCCACATGGGCCACATCCAGATGATGTCCGCGACCCAGCCATTCCTCTCGGGTGCGATCTCAAAGACCGTCAACCTGCCGGAGTCGGCGACCGTGGCCGACATCGCCGAGGCCTACACCGAGGGCTGGAAGGGCGGCTTGAAGGCGCTCGCGATCTACCGCGACGGCTCGAAGACCGCCCAGGCGCTACGCACCGACGCCCAGGAGGTCGCCGGCGACGAGGAGCCGGCACAGCCGGAGCCGGTCCGTCGCCGGATGCCGCCGGAGCGTCAGTCGATCACCCACAAGTTCTCGATCGCCGGGCAGGAGGGCTACATCACTGCCGGCAAGTACGAGGACGGCCAGGTCGGGGAGATCTTCCTCACCGACATCGGCAAGGAGGGCTCGACCCTGCGCGGGATGATGAACGCGTTCGCGACGGCGGTCTCGCTCGGCCTCCAGTACGGGGTGCCGCTCGAGGTCCTGGTCGACAAGTTCAGCTACATGCGCTTCGACCCGGAGGGGATCACCAAGAACCCGGAGATCCCCTTCGCCAAGTCGATGCCCGACTACATCATGCGCTGGCTGGCCTCGCGCTTCGTCGCCGACCCCGACTTCCACGAGGATCTGGGGATCCTCACCAAGGAGGTTCGCGCCCGCAAGGAGGCCCAGCAGGCGCTGTTCAACGCCGACACAGCCGGACCCAGCAACGGTGAGGGCAACGGGAACGGCAGCGGAGGTGGCGCCGAGGCCGAGGCACCGCAGCCTGGCAAGACGGTCGCCGCCGCCGAGGCGATGACCGAGACCCCGCCGGTCGTCCCCGCCCGGCTGGGCCGCTCACTCGAGCTCGGCCCTGCCTGCGATCAGTGCGGAGGGATGATGCAGCGGACGGGCAGTTGCTACACGTGCACCGGCTGCGGCAACAACACCGGCTGCGGCTGACTCGCTGAGAGGCCGTGAGCGGCCTCATCGGTCGCCCGGCATAGCGCCGACCATCGCCGGGCGACGTCCTCCCTTATGGGCGACCTCTCAGCTTCGTCAGCCGGTGATTTCGGCGGCGGGTGGACTGGCTGAGCAGCCAGAGATGGAAGACTGTGCGATCCGATGTTCGACTCGAGTCAATCGAACGGCGATCCGCAGGCCCCTGAGCCGGCCCCTGACCATGTCGATGTCCTGATCGTCGGCGCCGGGATCTCCGGGATCGGGGCGGCCTGTCATCTGCGCATGGACGCGCCGCGAAAGAGCTTTGCGATCCTCGAGGCGCGCGAGGCGAGCGGCGGGACCTGGGACCTGTTCCGCTACCCCGGGATCCGCTCCGACTCCGACATGTTCACGCTCGGCTACTCGTTCCGGCCCTGGGAGGAGGCGAAGTCGATCGCCGACGGACCGGCGATCCTCAGCTACATACGCGAGACCGCGCGGGAGTTCGACGTCGAGCGCGAGATCCGCTACGGCCACCGGGTGATCTCGGCGGCCTGGTCGAGCCCCGACGCCCGCTGGACGGTCGAGGTCGAGCGGGTCGCCGACGGTAGAAGGCTCGAGTTGACCTGCAGCTTCATCTTCGGCTGCACCGGCTACTACAGCTACGAGCAGGGCTACACCCCCGAGTTCGAGGGCACCGACCGCTTCGAGGGGGAGATCGTCCATCCGCAGCACTGGCCCGAGGACCTCGACTACACGGACAAGCGGGTGGTGGTGATCGGCAGCGGCGCGACCGCGGTGACCCTGGTCCCCGCGATGGCCCCGACGCCGCGCACGTGACGATGCTCCAGCGCTCGCCCAGCTACGTGCTGGCGCTGCCGGGAAGGGACCCCCTCGCTGATCTGCTCCGGAAGATCCTGCCCGCCAGACTCGTCTATCCGATCGTCCGCTGGAAGAACGTCCTGCTCACCCAGGCCTTCTTCCGGCTCAGCCGCTGGAAGCCCGAATTGGTCCGGAAGTGGATCCGCAGGGGCAACAGGGCCCAGCTCCCGGCCGATCGGGGCATCGACGTCGACACCCACTTCAAGCCGCGCTACGACCCCTGGGACCAGCGGGTCTGTCTGGTCCCGGACGGCGACCTGTTCCGGAGTCTCCGCCATGGTCAGGCCTCGGTCGTGACCGACGAGATCGAGACCTTCACCGAGAGCGGGATGAAGCTGAGGTCCGGGGAGGAGATCGAGGCCGACATCATCATCACCGCGACCGGCCTCAACCTGCTCCCCGCCGGTGGGATCGAGCTCAGTGTCGACGGCCGAGAGATCGAGCTGTCCGAGACCATCGGCTACAAGGGCATGATGCTCAGCGGGGTGCCGAACTTGGCGCTCGCGCTCGGATACACGAACGCCTCCTGGACGCTGAAGGTCGATCTCGTGGCCCACTACGTCTGCCGGATGCTCAATCACATGGACGAACATGGCTACGACACCGCGATGCCGCTCCCCCCGGACCCCTCGGAGCCGACCGAGGCCTTCATCGACCTCAAGGCCGGCTACGTGCTCCGCTCGATCGAGCAGATGCCGCGACAGGGAGCGCGGCAACCGTGGAGGTTGCACCAGAACTACCCCCGGGACGTGCTCCTGCTCAGGCACGGCGGGCTCGAGGACGAGGGCATCGCCTTCTCCCACGGCGCCACCGGCGCCACGACGACCGAGCCCGCCCTACAGGGCCGGCTGAGCGGGCGGCGGCCGCGATCGCCTCGCGCTCGACGGCGCGAACCCCGCTCGGGGTGTCCATCTCGAGGGGGTCGGTCTCGAAGGTGGGATCCATGCCCGCCAGCGCCTCGACAATCGCGAGGTCGCAGAACGGCAGGTGATCGGCGCTGTAGCCGCCCTCGTGGAGGACGAGCAGGCGCCCCTCGCAGAGACGCTCTGCTGAGTCGACGATGCGCTCTGTCATCGCTCGGAAGCCGTCGGCGGTGACGCTCATCCGCCCCAGCGGGTCGGCGGCCGAGGCGTCCTGGCCGGCGGAGAGGATCAGCAGCTCCGGCCCGAAGCTCTCGAGCGCTGGTTCCACGACCTCCTCCAGGGCGAGCAGATACCCGGCGTCGCCGGTCCCCGCCGGGAGCGGCAGGTTCAGAGTCGCCCCCTCCCCCTCCCCCGTGCCGCGATCGGCGACGCCGCCGCGGTCCGGCGGGTAGAGCCCGTCCTGGTGGATGGAGATGAAGAGGACGTCGGGATCGGAGCTGAAGATCGTCTCGGTCCCGTTGCCGTGGTGAACGTCCCAGTCGACGATCGCGACGCGGCCGACGCCGTAGCTGCCCTGGGCCAGGCGGGTGGCGATCGCGGCGTTGTTGAGGATGCAGAAGCCCATCGCCTGCTCGGCGGAGGCATGGTGGCCGGGCGGGCGCAAGAGGGAGAAGGCCCGACGCGAGGGTCCACCGAGGACCGCTTCGAGCCCGACCGCCGCCGCGCCCGCGGCGAGCAGGATCGGCTCCCAGCTACCTGGGCCCACGCGCGCCTCGGGCCCAACCCAACCCAGCTCCCCGCTCTCACACGCGGCCCGGATTCGGACGAGGTGGGAGGAGGGGTGCACGAGTGAGATCTCGGCCGCGGTCGCCACCCTTGCCGCCGGCCTCTCGACCCGATCGAGGATCCCTGCCCGCTCCATCAGCTGCCGGGTGCGGGCGAGGCGCTCAGGCCCCTCGACATGATCGACGCCGAGCCAGGATGAGGCGCGTCGATCGAGCAGCATCGAGCCGTTGTCGTGGGCGAGACAGCGCTCGTCGTAGATCAGTGCCGGGGCCGGGATCGGGGTGGGGTTCGAGGTCATTTCGGCGGCGCGACCCTACCAGCGGACGCTTCCGGTGCGGCCGGGGCGGCGGCGGGGCCGGGGCGGGCCGTTTGCGAGACTGGGCGGCATGAGCGACCAGATCCGCGTCCGGATCGACGAGTTCACCGATCCCCTTTGCCCCTGGGCCTACAGCGCTGAGCCGTTCAGGCGGCGTCTGCGCTGGCTGTATGAGGGGGCGATCGACTGGGTGCCGCGGATGGTCGTCCTAGCCGACAATCCCGAGCAGCAGGCCGAGAAGGGGCTCACACCCGAGAAGCTCTCCGCCACTACGGGGAAGCTCGCCCGCGAGCACCTGATGCCGATCGACACCCGCATCCGCGAATACGTCCCCGGCTCGCGCAAGGCCTGCCGGGCGGTGGTCGCCGCCCGCGAGCTCGGCTCCGCTCGCGATGCCCGGGCGCTGCTGCGCGAGCTGCGGGTCACCCACTTCTCCGGCGAGCAGATCGACCGCGACGAGGTGATCGCCGCGGCGGCGGATCGGGCGGGGATCGGGGTGGAGGCGCTTCAGACGATGCTCTCCGATCCGGCGGTGGACCGGGAGCTTGAGGCCGACATCGCCGCTGCGCGACGACCGAACCCCGCGGCGCGGGCGCTCGACGCGAAGCTCGCCAACTGGTCCGGCGGGCGCCGCTACACCTGCCCGAGCTACGAGATCACGCGGCTCGAGGACGGGGTGACGATCGCGGTGCCGGGCTTTCAGCCGTTCGCGGTCTACGACACCATCCTCGCCAACCTCGTTCCAGGGACCGAGCGGCGGGACCTGCCCGAGAGCGTCACCGAGGCGCTCGATTGGTCTGCCTGCCCGCTCGCCACCCAGGAGGTCGCGGTCCTCGTGGACACCGACTTCCACGACGCCCGCGAGCGGCTCGGGCGGGTGGCCGGACAGCGACACGTCGGCGCCGACGGGTTCTGGACCCGCAACGGCGGCTGAGAGGCGTGCCGCGCGGCCCGGCTTGGGCCGGCGCGGCCGGCCCGCTACCTTTCCCCGCCCGATGGCGAACCACGACTCCACCCTCGCGGTCACCGGAGCGACCGGATTCATCGGTCGCCGGCTGGTAGCCGCCCTGATCGCCGACGGCTACCGCGTGCGCTGCCTGGTCCGGGACCGCGATCGTGCCCGCAGGCTGCTCGGCCCTGAGCCGGAGTTGGTCGAGATCGATCTCGAGAGGCCCGGCGCGGAGTCCGACCTCGAGGAGGCTCTCGCCGGCTGCAACCACGCCTATTTCCTGGTCCATCTGATGGCCGGCGAGGACAACGAGGGCTACGCCGATCGCGAGCGAGCGCTGGCCGAGGTCTTCGCCCGCGCCGCCCGCGCCGCCGGGGTCGAGGGCGTCTCCTATCTCGGGGGGCTCGGCGGTAACTCCCGCCACCTCGCCTCGCGTCAAGGTACCGCCGAGGCGCTCGCCGAGCACGGGCCGCCGCTCACCTACTTCCGGGCGGCGATGGTCGTCGGCCCCGGCAGCGAGTCCTACGAGCTGCTGCGAGCGATCGTCGGCAAGCTCCCGGTTGCCCCGGCGCCGAGCTGGCTCGATAACCGGACGCAGCCGATCGGCATACGCGACGTGATCACCTACCTCCGCCTCTCCCCCTCGACCCCCGAGGCCGCCGGCCACGAGGTCCAGATCGGCGGACCCGAGCCGATCAGCCATCGCGAGGTGATCGACGCGCTCGCCCGGGAGATGGGTAACGACCCTCCGCGGTGGATCGGTGTCGCCGACCGGATCGCCTCAGCCGGGGTGATGGCGGCCGGGGCCGCGACCGTGACCAGTGGCGATCGAGGTGTCGCCTCCGAGCTGGCGATGGGCCTGCTCGAGGAGACGATCGTCACCGACCCCTCGGGGGCCGAGCCGTTCGGGATCAAGCCGGAGCCGCTGCCGACCGTCTTCCAGCGCTGCCTCGACGAGGAGGAGCGGGCGAATGGCTGAGGCCGTGCACGCACAAATCGAGCTCGAGGCTCGCCCCGAAGAGGTCTGGGCAATCCTGATGGACCCCACCCGCCTCGATGACTGGGTCAGCGCCCACCGCCAGGTCGACGCGCTCCCCGAGCTGCCCCTGAACGAGGGCGACACCTTCCGCCAGAAGCTCGGCCTGGGGCCGGCGAGCTTCTGGGTGGAGTGGACCGTGGCCGAGGCGAGGGCGCCCGAGTTCGCGCTCTGGACGGGGACCGGCCCGGCCGGCTCGACCGCGACCGTCACCTACAGCCTGAGCGCCAACGGCGGCGGCACGCTGTTCCGCTACGAGAACGACTTCGATCCGCCCGGCGGCCTGATGGGTCAGGCGGCGAAGAGGGTCGCGACCGCTGCGGGCGGGCGGCGCGAAGCACGGAGGTCGCTGAAGCGCCTCAGCGAGATGTTCTGAACGGCGGCCCGAACGGGACGGCGAGCCGCTGCTCCCCCCGACCGGTGGGACCGACCCGCAAGGTGGCCATCTCGACCGCCTCGTCGTAGTGGTCGAGGAAGGCGTCGAGGAGGGTGGGATCGAAGTGGGTTCCGCGCTCGTCGCCCATGATCTTGTGCGCCTCCTCCTCGGCGAGAGCGGGCCGGTAGCAGCGGTCTGAGTGCAGCGCGTCGAAGACGTCGGTGATCGCGACGATCCGGCCCTCGATCGGGATCTGCTCACCGGCGAGACGGCCCGGGTACCCGCTGCCGTCGTACCACTCGTGATGGGTCGCGGCGATCGTTGCCGCCAGCTGCAGCAGGTCGGTCGCGGAGTCGACCAGGATCTCGTGGCCGAGCTCCGCGTGACGCTCGATCTCGGCCCGCTCCTCAGGATCGAGCGGGCCCGGCTTGAGCAGCACCTTGTCGGAGATCCCGATCTTTCCGATGTCATGCATCGGCGCCGCCAGCCCGATCATCCGCGCCCGGTCCTCGGGAAGGCCGGCCCAGCGCGAGAGCGACTCTGAGAGCATCCCGATCCGCTCGACGTGGGCGCCGGTCTCGCTGTCGCGCAGCTCGAGCGCCCGCATCAGTCGGTTGATCGTCTCCTGGCGGGAGCTGGTCAGCTCAGTGACGGCCGCCTGCAGCTCGCGGGTTCGGACCTCGACCGTGCGCTCGAGCAGCTCTGAGTACTCCTTCCGCTCCCGCTCGAGGTGATGGCGGTGCAGGGCGTTGCGGACGGTGATCAGCAACTGGTCGCGCTCGAAGGGCTTGACCAGGTATCCGTAGGCGCCTTGAATCGTCGCCTCGCGCCCGATCGCGGGATCGCTGACCCCGCTGGCGATGATCACCGGCAGGTCGGTGCCGGCGTCGCCAAGACCGGCGAGCAGATCGAGACCGCTGCCGTCGGGGAGCCTGATGTCGCAGATCGCCAGCTCGTAGTCGCGCGAGCCGAGCAGCTCACGCGCCCGCTCGGTCGACGTCGCCAGGTCGGAGGGATGGCCGGCCTCGCCCAGCATCCGCTCGAGCATCGGGCCGAAGGCCGAATCGTCCTCGACGACCAAGATGCGCGGGTGGGGTGATTCGGCTTCCAAGTTGGGGCTCGGTTGAAGGAGGGGGGCTCCCGCGGCCCACAGTACTTGCAAACCATCGCCTGCGCCACCCTTCACCTGCGGGCGCAGGTGAGCGTTCAACGCCGAGGTCGAGCGGGCTTCTCAGCTCCTGTCGGGTCGGCCGGCTCAGACGCCTGCGGGGGTTCTCGTGGCGCGGGCGGCGCCGCGGGAGGCGGCCGGCGAGGGCGCTCGGCGGGGCTCGAGCAGCCCGGCGGCGGCGACGGTCCACAGCATCGCGACCCAGGTCAGGGTCGCGAGCGCGACATGGACCCAGACGATCGCGGCCGGGAGCTCGAGCGCCCACTGGATGCCGCCGACGGCACCCTGGGTCGCCAGCAGCCCGATCAGGACCGTGAGCGGTCGTTGCGCCCGGGCGTCGCCGCCCTTTCGGCGGATCAGGAAGAAGACCGCGACGGCGGCGAGACCGAAGATCGCCGCCATCGCCGAGTGGCGCTCGACCATCCAGGTCAGGGTGTCGCCACCGCGGAAGTCGAAGCGCTGCACGAGCTGGCCCTCGTTGGCGCCGGCGTGGGGGCCGGAGCCGGTACTGATCGTCCCGGCGATGATCGTCAGCTGGCCGAGCGGCATCAGGCCCCGCACGGCCCACACGCCCAGGCGGTCGGCTGAGCGGCGGCGGCGGTCGTCGCTATAGCGGGCAAGCCAGGTGAGCGCGAAGGCGGCGTCGAGCAGCAGCATCGAGAGGATGAAATGGCCGATCACCAGCTGCGGCAGCAGCTCGTACTTGACGACGAGGGCGCCGAGCACCGCCTGGCAGATGACACCGATCGGGAGCAGCGCGCCGATCACCGCCAGGTGCCAGCGGAACGGACGACGCCGCCAGGCGAGCAGGGCGGCAGCGATCACCGCCAGCCCGACGAATCCGGTCAGGAGGCGGTTGCCGTACTCGATCACCGCGTGGAACTCGGCCGGCGCGATGACGCTGCCGTAACAACGTGGCCAGTCCGGGCAGCCGAGACCGGACCCGGTCAGCCGCACCGCAGCGCCGGTGAAGACGATCAGGACCAGGGCCCCGAGCGCTACCGCCGCGACGACGAAGTACTGCCGCGGCGTCAGGTAGTGGTTTCGGAGGTTTCGGATCCTGCTGGACATGCCTACGGATCGGCGATGGTAGCTTGCTGGGCATGCCGGTTGAGCAGGAATCGGGCCCCACGGAGATCGCCGGGGAGGCTTCGCAAGCCCCCACGGACCGATCGGAACTCGCCGAGGTCGGCGAGCTCGTCCTCGCCTACGAGGAGTTCGGCGATCGCAATGACCCCACCCTGCTACTGATCATGGGCCTCGGCATGCAGATGCTCGGCTGGGACGAGGAGTTCTGCGAGCTTCTGGCCGGGCGCGGCTTCCACGTGGTCCGCTTCGACAACCGCGACACCGGGCTCTCCTCGAAGGTAGGGGGCCGCCGGGTGAACGTCACCGCCGGGATGCTCGGGTTCACCGGCTCGGCCGCCTACGACCTCGGTGACATGTCCGGGGACGCCCTCGGGCTGCTCGATCACCTCGGGGTCGATCGGGCCCATCTGGTCGGCGCCTCGATGGGCGGGATGATCGGCCAGACGCTCGGAGCCAGGCACCCCGACCGGGTCGCATCCCTCTGTTCGATCATGGCCGGCACCGGCAAGCGCAAGGTCTCACACCTCCCCCGCTTCGACGCGATGCGAATGCTGCTGCGCTCGCCGGCCAGCACCCGCGAGGATTTCATCGACGGCATGACCTCGGTCTTCGAGACGATCGGCTCGCCGGCCTACCCGCCCGATCCCGAGCGGATGAGGGAGCGGGCGGGGCGCTCCTACGACCGCTGCTTCTACCCGGCCGGGACCGCGCGGCAGCTGATGGCGGTCCTCGCCTCCGGCGACCGCAGCGGCGAGCTCGCCACGATCGTCGCCCCTACCTTGGTCATCCATGGCGAGGCCGACCGGCTTGTGCCGACGCAGGCCGGTCGCGACACCGCCGCGGCGATTCCCGGAGCGCGCCTCGAGGTGATCGAGGGCATGGGCCACGATCTGCCGCAGCAGCTCTGGCCGCGCTTCGCCGACCTGATCATCGAGAACACGCGGCACTGAGGCGCCAGGGGGCGCCGCTCGCTCGGCCGACTCAGGGCTCGAGCGAGGATGCGACTGCGCTGATCCAGAGCTCGCGGGCGGCGGCTAGCTCGGGGGTCTCGCCCCGGTCGAGGCGCTCCAGGGCCAGGCCCTCGACTCCGGCGATCAGCAGCACGGCGGCGGCCTCGATCTCGGCCGGGTCCTCGAGCCCTGCCAACTCGCGGAGGCGGCCACGGAGGATCTCACGAAAGGCGGCCTTGACCTCGGCCATCGTCGTCTCGATCTCGGGGTCGACGATCGATTGCGAGGCGAGATCGAAGTAGATCCGCTGCACGCCCTCGTCGCGCTCGACCTGGACGAAGACGCCGGCAAGGGCCCCACGGGCGAGCTCCTCGACGCTGGCGGCGGCCTCGATCGCCGGCCCCACGGCGGCGAGGAGCTCGGCGACGACGTCGCGGGCAACCGCCGCGACCAGGCCCTGCTTGCCGCCGAAGTGGTAGCCGATCAGGGCTTTGTTCTCGCCGGCCTCCGAGGAAACCTTGGCCAGGGTGAGGCCGGCGTATCCATCGGATTTGAGGATCGCCGTAGCGGCCTCGAGGATGCGCTCGCGCGCGCCGCTCGGCGGGCGCCCCGGTCCTGCTTGCTCCGGCGAGGGCGGCCTCGGCGCGGCCCTGCTCCCCGCGGCCACGATCAGGCCGCCTCGGGTGCGAGCATCGCCGGGTCGAGGCCCATCGCCGCTAGCTTCTTCGACAGCGACCGCATCGCGTACTCGAACACCTCGGCCGACTCGTAGAAGGGAGTCGTGAAGTTGTAGGGGTCTTCGACGCCAGGCGGGACGAAGACGAGCGTCGCGATCGGCAGCGTCTCCTGCAGCGTCGCCTCGATCACCCTCGCGTTCGCGGGGTCGTCCTTGATCGCGTCGGCGAGGAACTTGACCCCGAAGCCGACGTGGCGGGACTCGTCGCGGTTGACCGCGGTGAAGCCCTGCGTGAATCCCGGCAGCCAATTGCGCTCCTTGAGGCTGCGGATGATGAAGCGGGCTCCGGTGAGGGCTAGCGTGCCCTCGATCACGATCATGTAGACCGTGATGCCGCGGATCAGCGCCTCGAGGTCATCGGGGTTCTTGCGGCAGCGCTCGGCGCAGTCGTGGAGGATCCCGTCGAACAGCTGCTCCCAGTCCTTGTTGACCTCGCCGCGCTGGCCGGCGATCATCTCGCCGAGGGAGTTGGCGCTCATCCCCAGCACCTCGCGGTAGAAGCGGTCGAAGAAGACCATGTGCTTGGCCTCGTCCGAGATCTGGGTCGTGAGGAATGCCTGAGCCTCGTGGGTCGGGGCCGCGATCGCGAACGGCAGCAGCTCAACCGTCACCCGCTCCTCGCCGAGGAAGAACTGCGAGAAGCCGAACATCATGAACTCGCGCTCCTCCTGAGTCATCAGATCGGGATCGGCCCACTGGCGGGCGTCCTCGGCGAGGTCGAAGTCCTCGGTCGACCAGTGCTGCCGCTGCCAGCGCATGAACAGCTTCTCGTAGCTGGGCGCGGCCTCGACGATCCGGTCGAGGCCGGCCATCACCTTGTCGATGTCGGCGTCGAGCAGGACCGAAAGGGCGCCCTCCTCGGTGCCGGCCTCGGCGGTGGCGGCGCGAAATCCCCCGCCGCCGTTGGCGCCCCCTCCGTTGCTCCCGCTGCCCTGGCTCATTGGTCTCCTCCGTGTCGTATCGATTGGCTCGCGGATTTTTATCCAATCGTTCAGTTATTGTCAAGCGCGGGATCCGAAGACGGGACGGAATAGATTCCGCCCCCCGATGAACAGCACGAGCCCACCACGATGAAGATCGCCCTCGCCACCTGCTCTCGCCCGACCGAGCGCGACGCCGATTTCGACTTCATCGCCTCCGTGCTGCGACGGCGGGGAGCCGAGGCGGAGGCGCCGGTCTGGAACCGGGCCGGCATCGATTGGTCGGGCTTCGACCTGGTGATGATCAGCTCGACCTGGGATTACCACAGACAGCCGGACCGCTTCCGCGAGTGGCTCGGCGAGGTCGACTCCGTCAGCCGTCTGCAGAACCCGCGGCCGCTGGTCGAGTGGAACATGGACAAGCGCTACCTGGCTGAGCTCGAGCTGGCCGGGGTGGCGACGATCCCGACGATCTGGACCGAGCCGGGCTCGGAGGAGGAGGCGCTGGCCGAACTGGCCGAGTGCGGCTGGGAGGAGGTCGTGATCAAGCCCGTGATCGACCTCGGCGCCGAGCGCCTAGCGCGGGTCGAGGCCGGGATCGCTCCGAGGATCCTCGAGGCGTTGAGCGAGCCGGGGATGATCCAGCCCTATCTGCCTTCGCTGGAGAGCGAGGGTGAGATCAGCCTCCTGTTCGTCGCCGGCGAGCTGCTGCACGGGCTCCGCAAACGCCCGGCGCGGGGCGACTTCCGGGTCCAGCCACAGTACGGCGCCACCCACGAGCGGATCGAACCCGGCCCAGGGGTGGTGGGGATCGCCGAGCGGGCAATCGCCGCAGCCCCGGGCGAGCCGCTGTACGCCCGCGTCGACCTGGTCGCCGACGAGTCCGGCGGACTGCGCCTGATCGAGCTCGAGCTGATCGAGCCGAATCTCTATCTCGACGTAGCCCCCACCGGGGCGAAGGCGGTGGCCCGGGCGCTACTGGCGGCGGCGGCCTGAGCGGCGCTCAGCGCTCGGCGACGAGCAGGGTCTGGCAGGCGCGGCCGATCGTGCCGAGCTGGTCGAAGAGAAGCGTGTCCGCCATGCCCACCCCGGTCGGCTCCGGGACCGTCAGGGCATCGAGGCAGATCCAGTCTCCGGCAGGCATCCGGTGCAGGTGGACGCTGAGATCGACGTTGATGTATAGGTAGTCGCGGAAGTCGAGAGTCGAGCTGATCCCGTTGCCGGTGTCGGCGGCGATCAGGACCCGCTGCAGCGGCGTCGGCTCCTCGCCCTCGATCAGCGGTTGCCGCATTCGCATCCAGCAGACGCCCGGGCCGTCCTCGACGAAGCCCCCGGATTCGAATCGGTACTCCATCCCGCTGTGGTAGCCGACCTGCTGGCCGGTCGGGAAGAAGTTGACGCCGCTGGGGAGGTCGAGCGGCGAGGTCGGGCGCCCGGACCCGGCGCTGGGCCGGCCGGCCCTGGAGGCGGCAGAATCGGGATCGCGACTGCCGAGGCCGGGTGGGAGGTCGACCTCGCGCCGCAGCAGCCTCCAGGCCCGGGCGCTGACCAGTTCCTCGCCGTCGGCGGCTCGGAGGGTGGCGCCGACCATGTCCACCCGGCGGCCGGGGCGGAGGACCTCGGCGCTGAGCTGAAGGCCCGCGGCGATCGGCACCGGTCGCAGGATCTCGTAGGTCACGCGACCGACGATCCGGTCCTCGACCCCCTCCCCGATGCCTGGGCAGCGCTCGATCTCACGCCCGATCAGGGCCGAAGGCGGGCCGGCGTGCTGGCTTTCGGGATCCCACGGCCCCCGGGTCAGATCGGTGGCGTCGATGCGATCGCCCGCTCGGCGGTAGAACGACTCAGGCCCGCCGACGCGGCTATCGCGATTGACAACCATCGGCAGCGCAGTATCCTCAATCGCAAGGTCGTAGAGCGCCTGTGGGGCGTTCATCCGTTCCAAGGGTGCTGCTCAGCGGCCGCGCGCGTTCATTTTCCGGTTAGGCGCCGTGGCTAGCGTCGAAGGCCCCTAACGATCGGAGATACAGATGGAAAAGCTTCAGAAGTCAGAGCACGATTGGCGTGAGCAGCTGACCGAGGAACAGTTCGAGGTCACCCGCAAGGGCGGCACCGAGCGCGCTTTCACAGGGCGCTATTGGGACAGCAAGGAGGACGGGGCCTATCGCTGCGTGTGCTGCGAGCAGGTTTTGTTCAGCTCCGACACCAAGTTCGACTCGGGGACCGGATGGCCGAGCTTCTTCGAGCCGGCTGATCACGATTCGGTCGTGACCCGTCCCGACAACAGCCTCTTCATGCGTCGGACCGAGGTCCTCTGTAGCCGCTGTGACGCCCACCTCGGCCACGTCTTCGAGGACGGTCCCGGCCCCGACGGACAGCGTTTCTGCATCAACTCAGCAGCCCTCTCGCTCGACGCAGCGAACGGGGACGAGGGCGGAGAGAGCTCCTAAGACCAGGAGAGGGCCCGTAGCGAGCGGCGTGGGAACGGCACGCCGCCGCTCGGTCCTGCCCCTTTCCCTGCCATGCGATGAGCCGATCGATCCGGACAGCGGAACGGATCGTGGGCCCGGGGGGTAGATTCCACCGCGATGGACATCCTCGGTCTCGACGACTGGCTCGCCTGGTTCCTGCTCGGGACCTCCCTTCTCGTGGTCGAGCTGGCGATCGGCTTCACCTTCTACGCTGCTCCGGTCGCGCTGGGAGCGTTCGCGGCATCGATCGTCGCCGCCTTCGGCGACGCGATCGAGCCGCAGCTGATCGCCTTCATTCTCGGCTCGAGCGCCTCGCTTCTCGCCCTGCGGCCACTGGTCCGCAAGCATCTGCAGCCGCCCGAGCCGGACAAGCGCTCGAACGTGCAGAGCATGCTCGGGGCCCGAGCGGTTGCGCTCGAGCGGATCGACATCGATCAGGGGACGGTGCGGATCGGCCAGGAGGTCTGGTCGGCGCGAACCGAGAGCGAGTCGATCGTGATCGAGGAGGGCGAGCGGGCCGAGGTCGTCACCATCAAGGGCGTATACGCCTACGTCGAGCCGCATCAGGACGACGAAATAGAGCCGGCTGCGGCCGAGGAGGAGAATTGAGTCATGGATCCAGTTGAGCTCTCAGCACCGGTAGCTGTGAACGCCGGCGCGATCGCCCTGGGGGCGGTCGCGATCCTTGTCCTGGTCTCGCTGGCGGCGGCGGTGCGGATCGTGCCGCAGGCGCGGGCCGGAATCGTCGAGCGGCTCGGCCGCTACCACCGGACCCTGCAGCCGGGGCTGGCGCTGCTGATCCCCTTCGTGGACCGGCTGCTGCCCCAGATCGATCTCCGTGAGCAGGTCGTCACCTTCCCGCCCCAGGCCGTGATCACCGAGGACAACGTCAACGTCGGGATCGACAGCGTCGTCTACTACACGATCGTCGATCCCAAGTCGGTGACCTACGAGGTCGCCCAGCCGATCCGCGCGATCGAACAGCTGACCGTGACGACCTTGAGGAACGTGATCGGCAGCCTCGACCTCGAGGAGGCGCTGACCAGCCGCGACGACATCAACGCGCGGCTGCGGACGGTGCTCGACGAGGCGACCGGAAGGTGGGGGATCCGGGTCAACCGGGTCGAGATCAAGGCGATCGACCCGCCGCCCTCGATCCAGGAGGCGATGGAGAAGCAGATGCGGGCAGAGCGGGACAAGCGCGCCGCGATCCTCAACGCCCAGGGTTCCAAGGAGTCGACGATCCTCGTCGCCGAGGGCGACCAGCGCTCGGCGATCCTCCGCGCCGAGGGCGCCAAGCAGGCCGCGATCCTCGACGCCGAGGGCGACCGCGAGGCCCAGGTCCTGCGGGCCCAGGGCGAGGCGAAGGGGGTCGAGACGGTGTTCGGATCCCTGCACGCGGGCGAGATCGACGAGGGGATCCTCTCCTACCTCTACCTCGACATGCTCCCCCAGCTCGCCGCAGGCGAGGCCAACAAGATGTTCGTCATTCCCCAGGAGTTCACCGAGGCGCTGGGCAAGCTCGGGCAGACCGTGGCCCAGGCGCGGGTGGGCGACGGGGAGTCGGATCCGGGTCCGGAGTAGGGCCGGGCCCGGCGGCGCCGCTCGTTGCCCGAGCGCCGGAGGCGATCGAGGAAGACCGGCGGCGCGACGGCCTCCTTCTAGTCCGCCGGCGGCCCCAGCACCTCGGGCGCTCCGCGCGCGACCAGCGCGGGTGGCATCGAGATCGAGCCATCGGCACGTTGGCGGTTCTCGATGATCGCGATCAGGGTGCGGCCGACGGCGACGGCGGTGCCGTTGAGGGTGTTGAGGTGCTCGGGCGCGGCGCCCTCCGCCGGCCGGTACCGGCAATCGAGGCGACGGGCCTGGTAGTCGGTGGTGTTCGAGGTCGAGGTGAGCTCACGGTAGCGCTCCTGGCTGGGGATCCAGGCCTCGCAGTCGAACTTGCGGGCGGCGGGAGCGCCGAGGTCGCCGACCGGGATGTCGACGACGCGGTAGGGGATCTCGAGGCCGGAGAGCAGGCGCTCCTCTATCGCCAGCAGGCGCTCGTGCTCCTCCTCGGCCGCCTCGGGGGTAACGAAGCTGAACATCTCGACCTTGTCGAACTGATGCACCCGGAAGATTCCCCGGGTGTCCTTGCCGGCCGCCCCGGCCTCGCGACGGAAGCAGGTCGAGATCCCGGCGTAGCGGACGGGCAGTGCCTCGACCTCGAGGATCTCACCGGCGTGGAGAGAGGCGAGCGACACCTCCGAGGTGCCGACGAGGAAGAGCTCGTCCTTGGGGATCTCATAGATCGTCTCCCGCTCGCCCGGGAAGAAGCCGGTGCCGTAAAGCGCCTCCTCGCGGACCAGCACCGGTGGAACGACCGGAGTGAAGCCCTCCTCGCCGAGGACCTCGACCGCGTAGCGGACCAGGGCGAGCTCGACCAGAACGAGATCGCCGATCAGGTAGGCGAAGCGCGAGCCCGAGGCCTGGGCCGCCTTCTCGGTCTCGATCAGGCCCAGCGCCCTGCCGAGATCGAGGTGATCACCAGCCTCAAAGTCGAAGCGGGGTCGCTCACCGACCTCGCGAAGGACGAGCGCGTCCTCTTCGGTCTCGCCGTCGGGGGCGTCGGGGTGCGGCGGGTTGGGCAGCGTCCTCGCGATCTCCTGGCGGTGCTCCTCGACCTCGGCCAGCTCGGATTCGAGCTCCTTGATCCGCCCCGAGACCTGCCGCATATTTGCGATCTCGGCGTCGGCGTCACGGCCCTCGCGCTTGGCAAGACCGATCGCATCGGAGGCCTCGTTTCGCTCGGCCCGCAGGCCCTCGACCTCGGGCAGGAGCTCGCGGCGGCGGGAGTCGAGCTCGAGCAGACGGTCGAGATCCTCGGCCGCGCCGACCCGGGCCAAGGCCTCACGCGCGGGGCCGGGGTCCTCGCGGATGCGCTTGAGATCGAGCAGGGCTACTCGCCTGAGGAGGATTCACCCGAGGAGTCGGGCGGCGGCTGTCCGCTCTCCTCGGCCGCAACGCTGGCGTCCTCCTCGGGGGAGGGAAGCGGCGGGTCCTCGACGTCTTCACCCGAATACTCAGCGACGAACTCGGACACCAGCTCGGCCTCCTCGCCGACGACGATGTTCTGCGGCATTATCGCACCGGAGAAGCCGCCGTTCTGGATCGCGTAGAGGACGTCCTCGAACGACTCGTTGCGCTCGTTGAAGTTCGGTCCCTGCTGGCGGAGGGCGCGGTTGCCCGAGCCCTGGGCGCCGGCGGCCGAGATCGTGTGGCATCCCGCGCAGCGCTCGGAGAAGAGCAGAGCGCCCTCGTGCAGGGGATCGTCCTCGGGCACCGAAATGCCCTCGCTGCCGCAGGCCGCGAAGAGGAGCGCGGCAAGGGCTGTTGCGATCAGGACGAGTACGGGTCGCACGCGGGCGGCATCATACTTTCCGACGCACCGTATGGCAGCGCCGCATCCAGACACCCCTCCGATCGATGCCCGGGAACTGCGCTCGGCGATGGGTCGATTCCCCACCGGAGTCACCGTCGTGACCGCCTCGACAGCCGACGGCCCGGCCGGGCTGGCGGCGAACGCGGTCACCTCGCTCTCGCTCGATCCGCCGCTGATGCTGGCCTGCCTCGACCGCGGGTCGCGCACCCTCCGCGCGGTCGAGGCAGCGGGCCGGTTCGGGATCAACGTGCTCGGCTCCGACTCCGAGGATCTCGCTCGCGGGTTCGGCCGCAAGATGCCGATGGAGGAGAAGTGGGACGGGGTCGAGTGGGAGCAGCGCGGCGGCATCCCCCACCTCGCCGCCGCGATCGTCTTCGTCGCCTGCACGATGCGCGACGTGCTCGCCGGCGGCGACCACGTGATCGTCACCGGGGAGGTCGAGGCGATCGACCAACGCGAGGGCGAGCCGCTCGTCTTCGTCGAGGGCGGCTACGTCGAGCTCGACTAGACCCGCCCTGCGATGCCGCCGGGTCAGACCTGGAGCAGGGCTGCCCGCAGCGCGAGGCCGAAAATGACGAGCATCGAGACGGCCATGATCCCGGTCTCGCGACGGACGATCGCCGCGGCGACCGCGCGCTGCCGTTCCCTCGGGAGCGAATCGAAGTCGAGCCCCTCGAGCTCATGGTCGTTGGCGACCGCCCGCGCACCCTCACCCAATAACGAGACGAGTACGGGAAGGGCTCCGTAGACATAGTGGAGCTCGTCGGCCACCCTTCCGAGCAGCAGCAGCAGCCCGCCGACCGCGACCTGCAGGACCACCGCCACCTGAGCGACCCGGAGCGCGTACCAGAAGCCGATCGAGGGCCGGCGCTGCTGCCACGCCCACGCGCCCCAGACGCCGGCCAGGAGGCTGGTGAGGAGCACGGCGATGCCGAGGAGGAGGTGGAGGCCGACCATCGGGGGCGGAACTGTAGTGGGGCGCAGGCGGGCCTTTGGATAGAGTGCCCGGAGTGAGCCAAAGCCGAAGCAACTGAGGTAAGAGATGCTCCAGAGCTACCTGCCGATACTCGTCTTCGTGGGCCTCGGCCTCGCGGTCGGCGGCGCCTTCTCGGTCCTCAACGGCATCCTCGGCCCCTCGCGGCCGAACAAGGTCAAGAGTCAGGCCTACGAGTGCGGGCTCCCATCCGACATCCAGCGCACCTTCCGCTTCGGGATCAGCTTCTACATGATCGCGATGCTGTTCATCCTGTTCGACATCGAGGTCGTCTTTCTCTACCCAGTCGGCGCGATCATGACCAGCGCCGAGAGCGTCTTCGTGCTGAGCGAGGTCCTCCTGTTCATCGCCCTGCTGATGGTCGCGCTCGCCTACGTGTGGAGGAGGGGAGCCCTCAACTGGAAGTAGAGCGCCACAAGCTGCGCGATCTCGCGCCCCTCGACCAGCCCGGCTCCCCGGAGGAGCTCCGGGTTCGCCAGATGAGCGCCCGTGACATGCAGCGGGGACTGCTCAGTGAGGAGGAGCTGCAGGCCTACGTCGAGAGCCGGGTGCTGACCACGACCTTCGACAAGGCCGTCGCCTGGGCCCGCGGCAACGCGATGTGGCCCGCCACCTTCGGCCTCGCATGCTGCGCGATCGAGATGATGTCGATGGTCTCGGCCCGCTACGACACCGCCCGCTACGGCGCCGAGGTCTTCCGCGCCTCGCCGCGTCAGGCCGACATGCTGATCCTCTCCGGCCGGGTCTCGATCAAGATGGTCCCGGTCATCCGACGCATCTACGACCAGATGCTGGAGCCGAAGTGGGCGATATCGATGGGCGCCTGCTCCTCCTCGGGTGGGATGTTCGGCAACTACGCCGTCGTCCAGGGCGCCGACAAGTTCCTCCCGGTCGACATCCACATCCCGGGCTGCCCACCGCGGCCGGAGGCGCTGATGTACGGGATCCTGAAGCTGCGCAACAAGATCCTCGGCGAGCCCGACCTCGGCTGGCGCGACCAGTACCACGCGCACGGCACCGAAGAGGACGAGCGCCGTTTCGACGCCGGGGCAATCCCGGTCGAGCGGGCCGGCACCGCCCCCTCCGACGGACGGCTCGAAGGCGACGGCGACGACTCGATCGAGTTCGATCCCGAAGCCGCGGCGGCCGACGCCGAGCGCCCGATCAGCGACGACGCCGGCGTTCCCGACTACCGAAGGGATAAGGCCTGATGCCGGATGCCCCTGGCCTACAGCTGATCGCCCAGGAGGTGAACACCCGGCATTCCGACGCGGTGATCGGGGCCTCCTTCGACCATGGGCAAGCGGCGCTGCTGATCGGCCCCGACTCCGCCCGCGAGGTGCTGAGCTACCTGAAGGAGGCGCCGAGCCACGAGTACCACTTCCTCGCCTCCCTCCACGCGGCCGACTACATGCCGAAAGAGCCGCGCTTCGCGATCCACTACGAGCTCCTGAACATGCCGCGGGTGGAGCGCCTGCGGGTCAAGGCGCTGATCGAGGATCCGGGCGAGGGCCGGATGCCCGAGGTCGATTCGGTCGTAGAGATCTTCCCGACCGCCGAGTTCCAGGAGCGCGAGGTCTACGACTTCTTCGGGATCGGCTTCCGCGACCACCCCGACCTGCGCCGGATCCTGATGCCGGAGGACTACGTCGGCTGGCCCCAGCGCCGCGACTTCCCGGTCGGCGGCGACCCGGTGATCTTCACCAACACCGAGGACGATATGCCCGGATGGACCAGGTAGCGAGCTGATGGCCACACCGACCGACGAGACGATCGCCGACACCACCCGCACCATCGAGGAGATGGGACGGGACGCGATCGGCCGCACCGAAGCCCAGGTGATCGGCACCTCCCCGATCGAGCACACCGCGCTCGAGCGTGAGGAGGAGCTGTTCACGGTCAACATGGGGCCGCATCACCCCGCCACTCACGGCGTGCTGCGGCTGCTGGTCTCGCTCGAGGGCGAGGTCGTCCGCGACCTCAAGCCGGTGATGGGCTACGTCCACACCGGGATCGAGAAGTCCTGCGAACAGCACTCCTACTGGAAGGTGATCCCGTTCGTGGAGCGGATGGACTACCTCTCCTACTACTTCAACGCGGAGGCCTTCTGCGGTGCGGTCGAGCGCCTGCTCGAGCTCGAGATCCCGCGCCGCGCCGCCTGGCTGCGGACCCTGCACCTGGAGCTGAACCGGATCAGCTCCCACCTGGTCGGGCTCGGAACGACCGCTCTCGATCTCGGAGCGATCTCGATGTTCTGGTACTGCTTCCGCGAGCGCGACAAGATCCTCGACATCATGGAGATGTCCTCGGGGCAGCGGATGCACACCCGCTACTTCCAGGTGGGCGGCGTGATCGAGGACATTCCCCTCGGCTTCGAGAAGAAGGTGCTCGACTTCTGCGCCGAGATGCCGGAGCGGATCAACCAATACGCGGCGCTGTTGGATCGGAACGAGATCTTCCTGCAGCGGACCAAGGACATCGGCATCGTCCCGCGCGAGCGGCTGCTCGAGCTGGGCGTGACCGGGCCCCTGCTGCGAGCCGCCGGGGAGCCCTGGGACCTGCGCAAGGTCGATCCCTACCTCGCCTACGACGAGGTCGACTTCGACATCCCCGTCGGCACCGTCGGCGACAACTACGACCGTTACAAGGTCCGCCTGCAAGAGATGCGCGAGTCGACGAAGATCATCCAGCAGTGCATGGAGGGACTGCCCGAGGGTCCCTGGATCGCCGACGACCGCAAGATCGTGCTGCCGCCCAGGCACGAGCTCGGGACCTCGATGGAGGCCCTGATCCACCACTTCAAGCTGGTCACCGAGGGCTTCCGGGTCCCGCCGGGCGAGGTCTATCACCCGATCGAGTCACCCCGAGGCGAGCTCGGCTGCTTCGTGGTCGCCGACGGCTCCGCGAAGCCGAGCCGGGTCCACATGCGAGAGCCCAGCTTCGTCAATCTGCAGGCGCTGCGCGACATGTGCGTCGACGGCTACGTGGCCGACCTGATCTGCAACCTGGCGCTGCTCGACCCGATCCTCGGAGGCATCGACCGATGAGCGAGGACGAGGGCACCGAGCACGAGCCGCAGCAGCAGGCCTCCGAAGACGCGACCGAAGACGTGACCGAGGCCGGGCTCGCAGCAGTCGGCCCGGACGAGGGCGGCGGCGGCCCTGTCCCGGTACCCGACGACCTCCGCGAGGAGATCGAGGGCCTGATCGCGCTCTACCCGCAGAAGCGCTCCGCCTCGCTGCCGGCCCTGCACGCGATCCAACGCCGCTATGGCTACTGCACGCCGGAGGGGATAGAGCAGGCGGCGACGGTGATGGGCGTCCAGCCCGCCTATCTGGAGTCGGTCGCCAGCTTCTACGACCTCTACCACCTCGAGCCGGCCGGCGATCACCGCGTCCTCGTCTGCACCAATATCTCCTGCTGGATGCGCGGAGCCGACGATCTGCTCGCCTCCTTCTGCGAGGCGACCGGCGCCGATCCCGAGGCCGCGGCCCACGGTGGCACCATCTCGGCGGACGGCAACATCTACGTCAGCGGCTTCGAGTGCCTCGGAGCCTGCGACCTCGCGCCGATGGCCTCGATCGACGAGCGCTACTACGGCCCGCTGGAGCCCTCAGACGCCGCCAAGGTGGTCGGACAGCTGCGCTCCGGCGACGAGGTCGTACCGGACAAGGCGATGGCCAGCCGCCCCGCCGCCGGCGGGCCCGAGCCCGATCCGGACCCCAGGGTCGCCGAGGTCGAGTAGAACTGGCGGGGAGGCGCGGGCCCCGGGCTCGGCGCTAGGTGGGGAACGGGCGATCCGGCCCACGTGGCTGCCGGCGTCGAGCGAGGTCGCGGCCGGCTGAGGGCCACCGGCCCCCGGCCGCGCCGCGCCGCCCGTATCAGCCGACCCGCTTGACCGCCGCCGCGATCTCGTCGGCGGAGCCGACGCTGCCGAGCGCCTCGGTGCCACCCGGTCCCTGGACGAGGATCGAGGGCGTGCTGTTGAACCCGAACTCCTGCGCCTGCTGCTGCGTCTCGGCCAGACGGGCGTCCCACTTCGGGTCGTTGCGGGCCTCCTCCCAGGCGTCGAGGTCGGGGACGCCGGCGCCGGCGGCGACGTCGCGCAGGAACTCGTCGGTGACGTAGCCACCGTTCTCGGGTCCCTGGTTGCGGTAGAAGAGATCGACGAACTGCCAGTAGCGATCCTGCTCGGATGCGGCCAGCGCCGCCTTGGCGGCAACGTCGGAGTCGGGCCCGATGATGACGAAGTTGCGGAACTCGATCGAGGCGTCGCCCGGGCGGACGACCTGCTCGATCACCTCGGGAGTCACGCTCTCCGAGAAGCCCGCGCAGGCCGGGCACTGCAGGTCACCGAACTCGACGATCTTCACTCCGGAGCCGCGATCGCCCGCGACCGTGCCGCGCTGCGGCAGGTCCGCGAACTCGGCCTCGATCTGCGCCGTTCCGGCGAGATCGCCGCCGTCGGCGCCCCCCTGATCGTCGTCGGACTGGCTGATCACGACGAGTGCGACGACGATGATCACCGCCGCCAGAGCAGCGACTCCGAGACCCGCAAACAGGCGCTGTCTACGATGTTCGGCGGCGGCTCGGCTCTCGGCCTCCAGTCGCTCCTGCTTGCGCTGCTCCTTCTCCTGCTTGCGTGACGCCATCTCGTCTAGCTCCTTCTCTCAGTCGGGTCGTTGTCGGTTTGATAGCCGATCGGCGGCTCCGGCACCCGGCCGCCAAAGCGGAGGGCCCGCCACAGGGCGGCTCCCAGCGCCAGTGTCATCACCACGGCGCTGCCCACACACCACTGGCAGATCGCCTCGATCTCGAACAGCTCGAGGTAGGTCAGGTAAACGGAGAAGCCGAAGCCGACCAGCGCCGCGAAAACGCCGCCGAAGCGGCCGAGGTCGCCGGGAATCGCCGCCGCGGCGAGCAAGGTCAGGTAGCCGAACAGGCCGATCACGGGGACCGGAATGCCGGCGAGCTCGGCGTAGTCGGAGTCCTGGACCTTCGAGCAGCCGCCCCCGCCCGCGAGGCAGAAGGGCTCGTCGCCGCCGTAGTGGACGACGGTCAGGTAGGTGGCAATCCCGAGACCGATCAGGGCGAGGGTCGCCAGCAGCAGCCTCGGCGCCGCCTCGCCGCTGAGGCGCCCGCCATTTCCGAATTCTTGATCCTGCATCTGCCGCCTCATCGGGTGAGTAGGAATGGTCCCCGCGGGGGACGGTCTGGAGCATCGGTGCCCGCTGCCCGCCGCTGCTTGGGGTTAACCGTAGAGGCCCGGCGGCGGCGGTCACGGTCAGGCCGGCCCCGGGCGCTCCCGACCGCGGAAGTCGACGCCGAAGACAGGACCGAGGGGGCAGATCCCGGTCACTCCCGAGGCGACCGGAACCAGGCCGAACGCGGCGACGACGGTCCCGACCGTACCTCCGATCGCCACGAGGCCGACGGCGATCAGGCTCAGACCCAACGCGCCGCGGACGAGCCGGCCGGATGTCCCCCGCATGAACTGAACGAACTGGTCCTTCATCTCAGTACCTCACTTGCATTGGTTTGCGATATATGCAACTCTACAACTGATTAGTTGATTACTTGATCCGAGGTAACTACTGAAATGCCACTCCCCAGTCCGATCCCTGAGCCCGTCGTCGACCTGATCGCTGAGCGGTTCCGCCTGCTCGGCGAACCGATGCGGGTTCGCGCCCTCGACGAGCTGCGCACCGCGGGGGAGGCCTCGGTCGGCGAGATCGCGGAGGCGCTGCAGACCAGCCAGCAGAACGTCTCCAAGCACCTCGGAGTGCTGCACGGCCACGGCGTGCTGAGCCGCCGCCGGGACGGCAACCGGGTCCTCTACTCGATTGGCGACGAGACGGTCCTCAGCATGTGCGAAGCCGTCTGCGGCAGCCTCGAGCGCCGCGCCGACGAGCTCGGCGAGATGCTCTCGGGAGCGGCCCGATGAGCGCTCACGCGAACGGCCCGGTCGGGCGCCTCGGCGCCTGGATGGCGACGCACTTCCGCGCGGTCCTGCTGAGCTGGGTCGCGATCGTGGTCGGGCTCGGGTTCTTCGCTCCCAAGGTCGAGCACGCCCTCTCGGGCGCCGGCTGGGAGTCGAGCGGATCGGAGTCGGTCCAGACGCGGGAGCTGCTCGACTCGGAGTTCGGCGGGCTCTCCTCCAGCGCCCTACAGGTCGTGATCAGCTCCGATCAGCCGATCACCGACGGCACCCCGGCCGCGGCGACGACCGCGGAGGCCACCGCGATGCTGGCCGCGCACACCGACGTTCAAGCGGTGATCTCCCCGGAGGAATCCGGCGCCGTCTCCGAGGATGGGCGCACGGTGGTCGTGCAGGCCACCGCGGGCGCGGACCCCAACGACATGGTCCGGGCCGCCGACGACCTCAAGCAGCCCCTGAGCGAGCTCGGGAGCGGAGCGACCACCGTCAGCCTGACCGGGGCCTCGGGGATGTGGTCGGACTTCAACCAGGCCAACAAGGAGGCGATGCTGAAGTCGGAGGTGATCTCCTGGCCGGTGACGCTGACCATCCTCGTGATCGCCTTCGGGTCGCTGGTCGCCGCCGGACTGCCACTGATGCTGACGATCCTCGGTCTCGCCGCAGCCGCCGGCTCGCTGTTCCTGGGGTCCCAGCTCTTCGACATCTCGATCTGGGCGATGAACTTCGCGCTGATGTTCGCGCTCGCGCTCGGCATCGACTACGCCCTGTTCATCGTCTACCGGTTCCGAGGTTCGTTCTTCGGCTCCGAGCTCAGCGCGGAGGAGGCGGTGGCCGTGACCATGGACACCGCCGGCAAGGCGGTCCTGTTCAGCGGCTTGACGGTGCTGATCTCGCTCTCGGCGGTGATGCTCGTCCCCTCCCCGGCCTTCCGCTCGATGGCGCTCGGGATCATGCTCTCGGTGACCTTCGTGCTCGCGGCTTCGCTGACGCTGTTGCCGGCGGTGCTAGCTCGGCTCGGACCACGGGTCGACGGCGTCTCGCTTCCGTGGGTGCACTCCGGCGAGCATCGCTCCGCCCGCTTCGCCGCCTGGGGCGAGCGCCTCTGGCGCCGGCCCTTCCTCTACGGACTCCCGGCGGTGGCCCTCCTGGTCCTGCTCGCCCTGCCGGTTCTGCGCCTCGACACCGGGATGCCCTCGATCGCGGTCGTACCGGAGGAGGACTCCTCGCGGATCGGCTACGAGCAGATCCAGGCCTCCTTCGGCGAGGGCGCGCCCGGGGCGCTGCAGATCGTCGGCCCGACCGGGTCGGTCGATCTCGCCGCCGATCGGGCCGGCTCCGACCCAGGGGTCGCGGCCGTGCGACCAGGCTCCGAGTCGGCCTCGGGAGAACTCGCGATGGTGCAGGCGATCCCGGCGAGCGATCCGTCCGATCCCGCGGTCGGCGAGACGATCGACCGGCTCAGGGCGGACCTCCCCGCCGGCGTGCTGGTCGGTGGAGCCGCGGCTGAGAACTACGACCTCGAACAGCTGCTCGGGGAGAAGACGCCACTGGTGATCGGAATCGTGCTCGTGCTCGGATTCCTGCTCCTGCTCGTGGCCCTGCAGGCGCCGGTGATCGCCGCGCTCGGCGTGCTCACCAACCTGCTCGCGGTCGGGGCGGCGTTCGGAGTCGGCGCTCTGATCTTCCAGGACGGGAACCTCTCGGGCCTGCTCGGATTCGAATCGCAGGGCTTCCTCGACGCCTGGGCGCCGGTCTTCTTCTTCGCGATGATCTTCGCGATCTCGATGGACTACACGGTGTTCCTGCTCTCCTCGGCGAAGGAACACTGGGACCGGAGCCACAACGCGCGCGATGCGATGATCGGCGGTGTCGCCCACTCCGGGCGGGTGGTGTTCGCCGCGGCCGCGGTGATGGTGGCCGTGTTCTTCACGTTCGCGCTCTCGGGCCCGCTGCCGCCGAAGGAGATGGGCGTGATCCTCGGGGTCGCCGTACTCCTGGACGCGGCGCTGGTCCGGCTGCTGCTGGTGCCGGTCCTGCTGCGCCTGGTCGGCCGACGGGCCTGGTGGCTTCCGGCGCCGCTGAGGAGGATGCTTCCTGATGTCCGATTCGGCCATTAGACCATCGCGAATGGAGTCAGCCGTGAACAGAAGCCACCCGAAGGGATCGAGATGATTTTCCGCCAGTTCCTCCAGGACGACCTTGCCTGCGCCTCCTACATGGTCGGCGACGGGGGCAGCGTCGCGGTCGTCGACCCCAAGTTCGAGATCGACGAGTACCTGCAGATCGCGCGCTATATGGGTGTGACGATCGACCACATCCTCGAGACCCACAACCACGCCGACCACGTCTCCGGCCACGGCCGCCTGCAGGCGGCGACGGGCGCCAAGATCTATGTCCACCGGCTCGCCGAGCCCGACTACGAGCACGAGGCCTTCGACGACGGCTGGGAGCTCGAGCTCGGTGAGATGACGATCCGCGCCCTGCACACCCCAGGTCACAGGCCCGAGCACACCGCCTTCGCGGTGATCGACCGCTCCCGGTCCGCCCAGCCCTGGGCGATCCTGACCGGCGACACGCTGTTCGTCGGTGACGTGGCGCGGCCGGACCTCGCGATCGACAAGGAGGAGGGCGCCCGCGGGATCTACCACTCCCTCCAGGACAAGCTGATGCCCCTCCCCGACAGCGTCGAGGTCTGGCCCGGACACCTGGGCGGTTCGATGTGCGGAAGCGCGGCGATGAGCCCGAAGGTCGCCTCGACGATGGGGTACGAGCGCGCCTCCAACACGCTGCTCGTCGAGAGCGACGAGCGGAGTTTCGTCGAGGGTTCGTTGGCCCGGATCGGAGCGCAACCTCCGAACTTCAAGAACATCGTCGCGATCAACCGCGGCGAGCTGGTCACCGACAGCGTCGACGCCCATCCGCTGGCGCCGAGGCAGCTGCAGCGGCGGGTCGACGAGGGCGCGTTCCTGGTCGATACCCGCACCTCGCTGCAGTTCGACGACGCCCATATCCCGGGAGCGACCCACGTCTCGATCCTGCACGCCGGCTTCGCCTCGAAGCTCGCCTGGCTCGCGGACCCCGAGCAGGCGATCGTCTTCGTCGGCCGCGACGACGAGGACGGCTTCCGCGCCGCCAGGCTCGCCCAGGCGGTCGGCCTGAGGAATATCGGCGGATTCCTGCACGGCGGCATGACCGCTTGGCGCGAGGAGAAGCGGCCGGCCGAACAGACCGAGCGGATCACGCTAGAACGGCTCAAGGAGAGGGTCGACTCCGGCGAGGAGATGCTGATCCTCGACGTGCGTGAGGAGGACGAGTACGCCGAGCGCCACATCCCCGGCTCGGTCCACATCCCCTGGCACGACATCGCCGACGTCCCCGACGAGCTCGCCGGCGACGCTCCGATCGCCGCGGTCTGCGGCGCCGGCCACCGCTCCGGGGTCGCCGCCAGCCTGCTGCAGCGGTTCGGCGCCGAGGCGGTGATCCACGTCACCGACGGCGGAGTCGGCAACTGGGCCGAGCTCGGCGGCGAGGTCGCCTCGGTCGGCTGACCGCCCCGCCCGAGCGCGGTGCCGGCGAGGTTCCCTAGATGAGTGGCCTTGCGGCCTCCCCCCTTGGAGCCCTGATCGGGCTGCTGATGGGCGCCTTCGGCGGCGGCGGGTCGCTGATCGCAATCCCGCTGCTCGTCTACGTGGTCGGCCAGGACGTCCGGGCGGCGCAGGCGACGGCTCTGGTGATCGTGATCGTCGGCGCGCTGGCCGGGCTGAGCTCGGCCGCGCGCGTGGACGAGGTCCGCTGGCGGGCCGGCTTGACCTTCGGGCTCGCCGCCGGGCTCAGCGCGATCGCGGGGTCGGTACTCAACCGGGAGATGGACCCGGACCTGCTGCTGCTGCTGTTCACCCCGCTGATGGTTGCGGGGGCAATGGCGATGGTCAGCGAGCGGGCCCGTCGACCCCCTGCGTTCAAGCGCTGGAAAGGCGGGGTCGGGGCGGATCGGGTGATCGGCATGATCGCGCTCGGGGCGGCCGTCGGCTGGTTGATCGGCCTGTTCGGGGTCGGTGGCGGCTTCGTGATCGTGCCGGTCCTCGTGCTGATCCTCCGGTTCGGAATCAACGAGGCCATCGGCACCAGCCTGCTGATCGTGATTCTCGGAGCGAGCTTCGCCCTCGCCGATCGGATCGGCGCCGGGGACGTCGAGTGGGCGGTGGCGATCCCATTCGCGGTGGCGGCGGCGCTGGGCGGCCTCGCGGGCCGGAGCCTCGCTGATCAGGCGAAGAACGAGACACTGCGGCGGGCCTTCGCCGGCCTAATCGTGGCGGCCGCGGCCTACACCGCGATCCGCTCGGGCATCGACCTCTGGGGCTGAATCGGACGCCGCTCCGATCCCGCCCGGGCCCTGCCGCGCGGGCCAGTTAGATAGGTTTGGAGTCGTGAGAAACGAGGCCTGCCGCCATGCCTGAGACCCGACTGCTCTTCCGCCACATCGACGATCCCGATCTCCGCACGATCGAGGGCTACGAGCGCCACGGCGGTTACAAGGCCCTCGAGCATGCGTTCAAGCACCGCGAGCCGGAGCAGCTGCTGAACGAGCTCGAGGAGTGCGGGCTGCGGGGCCGCGGCGGGGCCGGCTTCTCGATGGGCAAGAAGGCCGGCTTCCTGCCCCGCGGGGAGATGCAGAAGTACCTCTGCTGCAACGCCGACGAGTCCGAGCCGGGAACCTTCAAGGACCGCGAGCTGATGTTCAAGAACCCGCACCGGCTGATCGAGGGCATCGCGATCGCGAGCCTCGCCGCCGACGCGACCAAGACCTTCATCTTCATCCGGGGTGAGTACGCGGAGGTCGCCGACGTGCTCGACACCGCCGTCGCAGAGGCACGTGAGGCCGGCTTCATCGGCGACAACGTCCTCGGCAGCGGGGTCGATGTCGACGTCGTCGTCCACCGCGGCGCGGGCGCCTACATCTGCGGCGAGGAGACGGCGCTTTTGGACTCGCTGGAGGGCAAGCGCGGAAACCCGCGGCTGAAGCCCCCGTTCCCCGCGATCCAGGGCCTCTACGGCGGGCCGACGCTGATCAACAACGTCGAGACCCTGATGAACGTCCCGCTGGTGGCCGAGAACGGCGCCGAGTGGTTCAAGAGCTTCGGCACCGAGCAGTCGACCGGCACCAAGGTCGTCTCGGTCTCCGGCTGCGTCAAGCGACCGGGCAACTACGAGGTCGAGCTCGGGATCACCTCGCGCGAGATCATCTACGACCTCGCCGGCGGCCCGATCCAGGGCGAGGTCAAGGCCTGGTATCCCGGTGGCTCCTCGGCCCCGGTCCTCGGGCCCCAGGAGCTCGACGTCCCCTACTCCTTCGAGGCCCTCGACGAGGCCGGCTCGATGCTCGGCTCGGGCGCGATCATCGTCGCCGACGAGAGCGTCTCGATTCCCTTGATGGCCCTGCGGACGGCGCGCTTCTACCACCACGAGTCCTGTGGCAAGTGCACTCCATGCCGCGAGGGGACCAACTGGACCGTGAAGATGCTCGAGCGGGTCGTCCGCGGCGAGGCGACGCCGATGGATCTCGACATCATCGCCTCGGTCCAGGAGAACATCATCGGCCACTGCCTCTGCGTGCTCGGCGACGCGATGGCGATGCCGGTCGCCTCGATGGTGCGACGCTGGCGCGGGGAGTTCGAGGCGACGATCTCGGAGGCTCGTCAGTCAGCCCCGACCCCGCTCGACGTCGAGGCGCCGCTCGAGGTGCCGATCGCACTGACCAGCTGAGGTGAGGCTCAAGGACAAGCACGTCGAGGCCTGGGCCGCCAAGAGCCTGGCCGGTCAGCAAGTGCGCGGTTGGGTCTTTCTCTCCACGGTCACCGCGGTGAACCCATTCGCCCCGGATCCGAACGTCGCAACCTCAGGAGTCGAGGACTACCTCGCTGAGCGAGGCCTCGACCCGAGCATGCGGCTGCACTTGAGCACAGGCTTCGCCGCGCTGACGGAGAGCCGGTTCGCGGTGGCGAGCACCTCAGCGGCGCGCAATCGGCCGAAGGAGCTGCTGGCCGAGGCCGCGGGCGGTCAGATCGGATGCCGGTGGTTCGATAACTCGAATTCGGGAAACGGATTCCGCAACTGGCTGTTCGAGCTGCCGGACGGCCGGCACCTCGCAGCAGCAACCGGGATCAAGGTTCTGGGCCGAACCACGGAGATGCGGGAGCGGGCCGATCGTTTCGTCGAACTTCTGGCCGATCGTGCCGATCTGGTCGGCCAAGGGCTCGATTGAGATAGGTTCCACCGGTGATCACGCTGCCACGCGAACCTGAAGCGACGAGATGAGCCGCAAGGAGAAGGACCCGGTGACGATCGTCGTCGACGGCGTCGAGATCGAGGCGCCCGAGGGAACGATGCTGGTCGATGCCGCCAAGCGAGGCGACGTCGAGATCCCGGTCTTCTGTTACGAGCCCAAGCTCGGCGACCCGGTCGGCGCCTGCCGCATGTGCCTGGTCGAGATCGAAGGCATACCGAAGCTGCAGACGTCCTGCTCGACCCCGATTCGTGACGGGATGGTCATATACACCCAGAACGAGCGGGTCAAGGAGGCCCAGAACGCGGTCGTCGAGTTCCTGCTCGTCAACCACCCGCTCGACTGCCCGGTCTGCGACAAGGGCGGAGAGTGCCCGCTGCAGGACATCTCGATGGGCTGGGGCGAGGGCCGCAGCCGGGTCACCGATCCCAAGCGCCACTTCCAGAAGCCGATCCCCCTCTCCCCCCTGATCAAGATCGACCGCGAGCGATGCATCCTCTGCTACCGGTGCGTCCGCTTCAGCCAGGAGGTCGCCGAGGACGAGCAGCTGCAGCTGCTCGAGCGCGGACCCCACACCTTCGTCGGCACCTTCAACGACCGCCCCTACATCGCCCCCTTCCACGGCAACATCATCGAGCTCTGCCCGGTGGGCGCCCTGACCTCGCAGTCCTACCGCTTCCGCGCGCGCCCCTGGGACATCGAGGACGCGGGCTCGGTCTGCACCCTGTGCCCGAGCCAGTGCAACGTCAAGTTCACGGTCCGCGATGAGAAGGTCGTCCGCGTCCTCGGCCGGGACAACGAGGCCGTCGACGACGGCTGGCTCTGCGACAAGGGCCGCTTTGGGTACCAGATGTTCGGCAGCGAGGATCGACCGACCACACCGCAGATCCGCGAGGGCGGAGCGCTGCGGCCCGCGAGCTGGGAGGAGACCCTGGATCGCGCGGCCCGCGGCCTGACCGAGGCCCACGGCAAGGTGGCCGCGATCGTCGGCGGTGGCGCCTCCAACGAAGAGGCCTACCTGATCCAGCGCATGATCCGCAGCCGGCTCGACTCCGTCGACGTCGCCGGCAGCCGCCACGCCGCCCTGCCGGCCGAGACCCGCCGGGCGCTGGCCGACCCGGCTCTGTCGGCCGCCACCGCCGATCTCGACCACGCCGACGCGATCCTCGTGGTCGGCACCGACCCGATGCACGATATGCCGATTCTCGAGCTGCGGATCCGCAAGGCCGTGCGCCGCAAAGGCACCGACCTGCTGGTCGCGACCGAGCGCCCGACCGCCCTCGACGGCGGCGCCGCCCTCGACTCGGCGGGATGCCTGGAGGCGGCGAGGTACGCCCCCGGCGATGCGGCGAGCTTCCTGGAGGGCCTCAGCGCCGGACTCGACGGCGAGGATGATGGGGACGGCTTCGCGGCCGCGCTGAAGCGGGCCGAGGACGTGGTCATCGTCTGGGGCGAGTCGATCGCCACCGGCCCCGACGGCGAGCGGGTCGCCAACGCCCTGCTCGGCCTCGCAGCCAAGCTCGGCCTCGCAGAGCAGGCCGACGGCGGCCTTTATGAGGTCCCGAACGAGGCCAATGGCCGCGGCATCCGCGAGTCCGGCGCCAACCAGAACACCGGCCCCGGCCTCACCGACACGACCCCTGGTCGCTCCCCCGATGAGATCCGCGAGGCGCTGGAGTCCGGCGAGCTCGAGGCGGTCATTCTCTGGGACGTCGACCCGGTCCGCGACTTCGACGACCCAGAGGGCTGGACCCGCGCCATCGGCTCCTCCAACTTCACCCTCTCCGTCTCGATGTTCGGCAACCCCAGCGCCCAGAACGCCGACATCCATCTCCCGGCTGAGACCCATGCCGAGAAGGAAGGAACCGTCACCCACCCCGACGGAAGACTGCAGCGGGTCCGCCCCTCCATCCCTCACCCGGGCACCGTCCGGCCCCTCTGGCAGGCGCTGAGCGAGCTCTCCGCCAAGCTGGGTGACGAAACCGGCGCCGGCACCGCCCAGGAGGTCTTCGAGCTCCTCGAGGCAGACTCCCCCCTCTACAACGGCCTCACCTATGACTCGATCGGAGGCCTCGGCCAGAGGTGGCAGGACAGCGGCTCCGGAAAGGGGCCGGCGAGGGAAGGCTCCGCCGACACCCAGCGCGCCGGTCAAACCCCACCCACGGAGCCCGGCAGCAACGGAGACCGGCGTGCGGCGGCGGAGCCTTCACCGGCCGACCCAACCACAACGCTTCGACTGGGGACCTTCCACGACCTATGGGCCGACTACGTGAGCGAGCGGAACGAGAGCCTTCGGTTCCTCAGTCCGGATCAGACCGTTGAGATCAGCGAGAACGCGGCCAAGGCCCTTGGGGTAGGCAACGGGACAGAGGTCGTGGTCACCGGGGACAACGAGAAGTCCCTGCGGGCCCATGTCGCGATCAGGCCGCGGCAGCCCGATGATGTCGCCTTCCTGATCGAGGGTACGCGGGAGAACTCGTCCAACCTCCTCAGTGGAGCAACCTCGGTGAAGATCGAGGTGGCCCCGGCCGAGCCCGAAGAGGAGCCGACCTTCGGCGCATCCGAGCGCGAGACCGTGGAGTGGTAGCGGGATGACCCTCTCGGTCCTGGCGCCACTGGCGGATGTGAACTTCGCCGAAGCGACCTGGATCATGGTCGTCAAGTCGCTGGTGATCTTCCTCGTGATCCTGCAGATGGTGCCGGTCATCCTGCTGATCGAGCGCAAGCTGCTGGGGCGCTTTCAGGCGCGGTACGGGCCCAACCGGGTCGGACCCAAGGGAGCGATGCAGCCGCTCGCCGACGTGCTCAAGCTGCTGACCAAGGAGGCCTACAAGCCCGACAACGCGGTCCCCTACCTGTGGGCGATCGCGCCGGCGCTGGTGATCATCAGCGCCACCGCGACGATCGCGATCCTCCCCTTCGGCGACGTCAACAACGGCGTCGGCTTCTACGGGATCGACGTCTCGATCGGCATCCTCTACGCCTTCGCGTTCGGCTCGATCGCGTTCTACGGGCTTCTGCTCGGCGGCTGGGCATCGGGGTCGAAATACAGCTTCATGGGCGCGATGCGCTCGGCCGCGCAGCTGATCTCCTACGAGATCTCGATGGGGCTGGCGCTGCTTGGCGTGATCATGATGGCCGGCACCCTCAGCCTGGTCGGGATCGCCAACGCCCAGGCCGACGGCGTCTGGTACATCCTTCCCCAGTTCGTCGGCTTCATCATCTTCATGGTCGCCGGCTTCGCCGAGACCAACCGGCCGCCCTTCGACCTCCCCGAGGCCGACGCCGAGCTGGTCGCCGGATACAACACCGAGTACGGAGGGATGCGCTTCGGCTCCTTCTTCATGGCCGAGTACATGGAGATGATCGTCGTCAGCGGCATCGCCTCGGCGATGTTCCTCGGCGCCTGGCACCTGCCGTTTGGCTGGCACACGCCCGCGATCCTCGGAATCTTCGTGATGATCGCGAAGATCTTCGCCCTCGTGATCTTCTTCATCTGGATCCGGGCCACCCTGCCGCGCCTACGCTACGACCAGCTGATGACCCTCGGCTGGAAGATCCTGCTGCCTTTGGCGACCCTGAACGTGCTCGTCACCGCGGTGCTGGTCACCGTCACCTGAGCCGGCCGCTCGGGGTCACGCCTCCGCGGCTAGCATCTGGCCGACGAGATGGCCTCGCTCGACCCACGCCGGATGATCGGCCGCCTGAGCGGCAAGGTGATGAACGTGCCGACCGGGGTTGCCGAGCGGCACCTGCCGCTGCCGATCGCCGAGGCCCTGGCCCGCCTCCGCGGTCACGATCTGCCGCGGGCGCTTGCCGGTAGGCGGGTCCTGATCACCGGCGCCTCGAGCGGCATCGGCGAGGCGGCGGCGATGCAGATCGGCGCGGCCGGCGGCGAGGTCTTCCTGGTCGCCCGCAGCGGCCCCAAGCTCGCCGACATCGCCGCGCGGATCGCCGAGCACGGCGGCAGGGCGAGCGTCCACGCCGCCGATCTCGCCTCCGAGGACGAGTTGGCGCAGCTCAGCGACGAGATCCTCCGCGACCACGGCGGGGTCGACATCCTGATCAACAACGCCGGCCGCTCGATCCGCCGCTCAGTCAAGCTCTCCGCCGATCGCCCGCACGACTTCGAGCGCACGATCGAGCTCAACTACCTCGCCCCGGTGCGGTTGGTGCTGGCCTTCCTGCCCGGGATGCGCGACCGCGGGTTCGGGCACGTGATCAACGTCTCCTCCGCCTCGGTTCAGGTGCGGACCCCGCGCTTCAGCGCCTACACCGCCTCGAAGGCGGCGCTCGACGCCTTTAGCGACTGCGCCGCCGCCGAGCTGGTCGGGGACGGGGTGCGCTTCACGACGATCTCGATGCCGCTGGTGCGGACGCCGATGATCGAGCCGACGGCGATGTACCGGAACTTCCCCGCGCTCAGCCCCGAGCAGGCGGCCGCGCGCATCTGCTCGGCGATCGTCCACCGGCCGCGCCGGATCGGAACCCCCTACGGCCAGCTCGTCGGGGCGATCGACGCCGTCGACCCGGTGGCGATGGAGGCGATCCGCAACCGCGGCTACAACATGTTCCCGGAGTCCGGGCGCCCTGGCCGTCGAGAGGAGGAGGCGGCGGACGCCGAGCGGCCAAACGAGTAGCGGGCTCCACCGCGGCTCTCAGGAAACCCTTAGGCTGACCCGCTTTCATCCCGGCTCGTGTTCGAGCTTCGCTACCTGCTCGCCGAGCTCCGCCGCCGCCGCGGACGCACGATCGTGACCGCTCTCGGCCTCGGCGTCGGCGTCGGATTGGCGATCGCGGTGACCGCGCTCAGCCAGGGCCTCGACGATGCGCAGGAGGAGGTCCTGGCCCCCCTGACCGGAATCGGCACCGACATCAGCGTCAGCCGGCCGATCGCGATCGAGGTACCGGATCAGGGCGGGTTTCCGCAGGTCTCGCCCGAGGAGCGCGCGCAGCTCGAAGAGGAGAACGCGGACATCCAGCTCGACATCGCCGACCTCGGCGACCCCGGCGAGGAGTTCACCCGCGAGCTCTTCTTCACCCGCGAGATCAGCTTCCCCGAGGCGCGCGTGGGCGAGATCGAGGCGATTGACGGCGTCGATCAGGTGAGCCCCTCGTTGAGCCTGCAGCTGATCAGAGTCGACGGCACCGTGCCGGAGGCCGGGTCCTTCGGTCCCCCCGGCGGCGCCTTCGGCGGACCGGACCCCGACTCGGCCGAATCCGACGGCGATCGCACCGAGCTCGGCGGCTTCGGATTCGAGCCGACATCGGTGACCGGGATCGACACCTCCCAGCCGGAGCTCGGACCCCTGATGGGCGGACAGGTCACCGAGGGTGAGTTCATCGGCTCCCCCCGGGAGGTCGTGATCAGCTCGACCTTCGCTGCCGAGGACGGGCTCGCGATCGGAGACAGGCTCGCGTTCGCCGGCGAGAAGCTGGAGATCGTCGGGGTCGCCGAGCGCCCGCTCGGGGGTGAGGCGGCCGATGTCTACGTCGACCTCGCCGCCCTGCAGGGAGCCTCCGATCGCGAGGGCCGGATCAACAGCCTCGAGGTCCGCGCGAGCGACGTCTCCGCGGTCGCGCCGGTGAGCGCCGAGATCGAGCAGGAGCTCAGCGGCTCCGAGGTGACGACCGCGGAGGAGGTGAGCGAGAGAATCTCCGGCTCCCTCCTCGACGCCCAGGATCTGAGCTCATCGCTCGGAACCGTGCTCGCGATCGTCTCCCTGCTGGCGGCCTTCCTGATCGCCTCGCTGCTGACCCTCTCCTCGGTCAACAAGCGGACCCGCGAGATCGGCACCCTGAAGGCACTCGGCTGGCGTCGCGCCAAGGTCGTGCGGCAGATCGGCGGCGAGTCGCTGGCCCAGGGCCTGCTGGGCGGTCTGGTCGGGATCCTCGTCGGAGTGGCCGCGACGGCGCTGATCGGCGCTCTCGGCATCTCTCTCGAGGCCTCGGCCACGGCATCGACCGAGGGAGGGGTGTTCGGCGCGTTCCTCGGTGACGGCCAGATCGCCACCGGGACGAACGAGGTGACGCTCGATGCGCCGTTGAACATCGGTCTGCTTCTGCTCGCCGTCGGACTCTCGATCCTCGGCGGGCTCGTCGCCGGCCTGATCGGTGGCCTGCGCGCCGCCAGCCTGAGCCCATCCGAGGCCTTGAGGAGCGTCGAATGAGCGAGCGCGCGCCGCTGTACGAGCTCGAGGGGGTCGGCAAGCGCTACGGCGGTGGCTCGATCGCCGTCCGGGCGCTCAGCGACCTCGACCTGAGCATCGAGGAGGGAGAGTACGCGGCGGTGGCCGGAGCCAGCGGCTCGGGCAAGTCGACCCTGTTGCAGATGCTGGGGGCGCTCGACCGGCCGAGCGAGGGACGGATCCGCTTCGAGGGACGGGAGCTCGGCTCGATGACGGGGAACGAGCTGGCGGACCTCCGCCGCGACGAGATCGGGTTCGTCTTCCAGCAGTTCAACCTGATCCCGACCCTGACCGCGCTGGAGAACATCGAGGTCGCGACGGCGCCGACCGCCGAGCCGGCGGTCGAGCAGCAGCGACGCGGGGCCGAGCTGCTCGACCGGGTCGGGCTCGGAAGCCGCGGCGAACACCTGCCGGGCGAGCTCTCGGGTGGTGAGCAGCAGCGCGTCGCGATCGCCAGGGCGCTGGCCAACCGCCCCCGGGTGCTGCTGGCCGACGAGCCGACCGGCAATCTCGACTCCAAGAACGGCGCCAGCGTGCTGGATCTGATCGCCTCCCTCCACGCCGAGCAGGGGCTGACCGTGATCCTCGTGACCCACGACGAGGCCACGGCCGCGGCGGCGCCGCGGACGATCCAGCTCGCCGACGGCGAGCTGGCCGGGCCCGGATGAGGCGGCTCGGCGGGCTCGGCGGGCGGCCGCGCGGCTGCGGCTCGATAGGATCGCCGGACAGGATGCACCAGCAAGAGCCGAGCGCCGCATGACAGATTTCCCCTACCTGAAGGACCAGGCCGTCGTCGCCGTCCAGAGGGGCCCCGAAGCCGGCGGCGCGGGCGGGGCCTACCGCGCCTTCGGCGAGACGCTCCGCGGCCTGAAGACGACCTTTGCGCGGCTTGTCGAGGGCCCGGTAACGATTCAGTACCCGGAGGAGAAGACCCCGGTCTACCCCCGTTTCCGCGGCCGCCACAAGCTGCACAAGTTCGAGGACACCGGCCTGGAGAAGTGCGTCGGCTGCTCGCTCTGCGCGGCCGCCTGCCCGGCCGACTGCATCCGCGTCGTCGCGGCCGAGAACGATCCCGACAACCGCGTCTCCGCCGGCGAGCGCTATGCGGCGGTCTATGAGATCAACCTCAGCCGCTGCATCTTCTGCGGCTACTGCGAGGTGGCCTGCCCCTTCGACGCGATCACGATGGGCCACGAGTACGAGATGGCCGACTACAACCGCGGCGATCTGATCTTCACCAAGGAGATGCTGCTCGCCGAGCCCCTGGTCAAGGCGCCGCTGCGTAACGAGGGCGAGTAGGCCGAGGCCGGCGTGGGCGCGTCCTCCGGGGCCCCGGCCGAGCTGGCCAAAGGTCTGTGGAGTTGGAGCGGCCGCCACCCCGAGTGGCATCCGGGCGACTTCGGCTCCGAGGTTATGAGCTTCGCCGCCAGGGCCCGTGACGGGGTGCTCCATGTCATCGACCCGCTGCTCCCCCTCGAGGGGGCAGAGGGAGCCCGGGAGGTGCTCGAGCTGCTGGACAGCGAGGCCGAGCGCGCCGAGCGGGTCGCGATCCTGATCACGATCGGCTACCACGTTCGCAGCAGCGAACGGCTATGGGACCGCTGGCACGCGGACAGGCCGGTCGCGATCCACGGTAACCGGACCTGCCTGAGCCGCCTGGAGCGCTCGAGTGAGGCCTTCGAGGAAACCACCCCCGGAGCCGAGCTTCCGGGCGGGGCGGTCGCCCACCAGATCGGGCGGCCGAAGCGGACCGAGCTGCCGCTGCACCTACCCGATGCCGACGCGGTGGTCTTCGGCGACGCCGTGGTCGGCGTCGGCGGCGAGCTCCGCGTATGGTCGACGAGGCAGATCGACGGGGAGGTCGAGAGCTTCTACCGCGAGCGTTTCAACCCGACTCTGGAACCGCTCGTCGCGCTCGGCACCGAGCGGATCTTGACGACCCACGGGCAATCGGTTCTCGAGGGCGGAAGCGAGGCGCTGCGGCGGGCGCTGCGGGCCCGCCCCTGGTACCACCACGGCTGAGCGGTCCAGGCCGGCCGACCCTCGACCTGCGTGAGTGCGGTGGCCGCGCCGATCGTCACACCTCACCGAGCCGGCGTTTGACGATCTTCCCGGTCGCGTTGCGCGGCAGCTCGGCGACGAAATGGAAGTCGCGCGGGACCTTGAAACGGGCGAGCCGCTCACGGACGTATGCGCTCAGCTCGTCCCCGGTCGGCTCCGCGCCCGGAGCGGCGACGACGTATGCCGCGAGACGCTGGCCGAACCTCTCGTCCTCGACCCCAACCACCGCGACGTCGGCGACGCCCGGCGCTGCGATCAGGAGCTCTTCGACCTCCTGCGGATAGACGTTCTCGCCGCCGGAGACGATCATCTCGTCGTCGCGCCCGTCGATGTACAGACGCCCCTCTGGATCGAGGTGGCCGATGTCGCCGCTCGACATGAAGCCACCGATGATCTCCTTGCCGCCACCGTCGGTGTAGCCGGAGAACGCGAGCCCGGTGGAGACGAAGATGCGACCTGTCTCACCCTCCGGCACCTCGTCGCCGTCCGCGTCCAACAGCCGCAGCTCGACCCCGCGCACCGGCCTCCCGACCGAGGCCGGCGCGGCCCGGTGGTCGGCGGGGGTCGAGATCGTGACGTAGGCGACCTCGGTCGATCCGTAGAGGACGTGGAGAACGTCGCCAAAGGTCTCCTGCAGCTCGGTCGCGACCGGACCGGGGAGCTGCGAGCCCGAGGAGAAGATGATCCGCAGCCCGGAGTGGTCGTGGGCCGCGATCTCCTCCGGCCCGAGAGCGAGGATCCGCTGGAGCATCGCCGGGACCGCGACCAGGGCGGTGCAGGACTCACGGTCGATCGCCTCCAGCGCGCGGGAGGGATCGAAGCGACGGGTTGTGACCACGCGGGATCCGAAGCCGATCCCCATCATCAGAGCTCCGAGTCCGAGGGCGTGGAAGAAGGGCGGCGCCACGTAGGTCGACTCGCGGGCCCGGAACGGAACGCGGCCGAGCATCGCTGCGAGGTCGTTGATCGAGCCGGCCTGGCTGCGGGCCGCGCCCTTCGGGGAGCCGGTGGTACCGCTGGTCAGCAGGACGAGCTCCGGCGGCTCGCCGGGTGGATCGACGGGGTCGGGTGAGTTGGTCTCGATCAACCGCTCGAGCTCGGTCAGCCCGCTCTCGGACTCATCCTCGCTCCAGGCCCGGTACATGCGCCCGACCTCAGGGACCCGGTCGGCGTACTCGGCGTCGAGGACGATGTTGCCGATGCCCTCGCGTTCGCAGACGCCGGCGATCTGGGGGCCGGCGAACTCGGTGTTCATGAGCACGATTCGCAGCCCCGCCTTGGCGGCCGCAAACAACGCGTCAACGAAGCCGCGGTGGTTGCGGGCGAGGATCGCGATCCCCTCGCCAGGCTCGATCCCGGCCTCGATCCAGGCGTGGGCGAGAGCGTTGGAGCGCTGGTCGAGCTCGCGGTAGCTGAGCTCGCCGAGCTCGTCCACCAGGGCGATCTCCTCGCCGTAGCGCAGGGCGCCGGCGGTGATGATCAGGGCGAGCGGCCCGCGCCGGGTGAGCTCGATTCCAAGGCGGGCCAGGGTGTCGGGGCGCTCGGGGCGGATCAGGCCCGCGCGGACGAGGACCGCGATCGAGTCCGCGGCGGTCGTCAGCTCCCCGATCAGCCGGCCCAGCATGCGAGCCACCCTAGCCCGATTCAGCGGCGAGCAAGGCTCTCCGCCAATACGATGGCCGCGTGAAGAGGAACGATCTGGAGAACTCCGATCCAATGGAGATCTACGCGGCCGTGGTCGCGATGGAGGAGGGGGAGTTCGAGCATCTGATGCAGGACATGCCCCGGCGCGAGCTGGTGATCGGGGCGCTGATCGACCACATGGTCGGGATCTTCCGCCCTGAGAAGGCCGGGGATCTGGAGGCCAGCATCCACATCAAGCTCTGGGATCGGCCGGGCGGCGGCTACGAGCACTACGAGATGCGAATCGAGAAGGGCTCCTGCGAGCTGGTCGACGACCCCTACGGCGAGGCGGACCTGACTGTGAAGGTCCGGCCGACCGACCTGCGAAAGATGATCACCGGCGAGTCCGGCGCTCAGCGCCTGGCGCTGGGCGGCCGGCTACGGGTGATCGGCGACCTCGGGCTGGGGATGCGACTGCCGGATCTGTTCGAGTTCTGAGCGCCGAGGCCGCTGAGGGCCGCCGATGCGGATGTTGGACCGGCTCGACCGAGCCTCCAAAGCTCAGCCGAACGCCCCGGCCTCGCGCAGATCGGAGATCTCGGCCTCCGATAGACCCCACTCGGCCAGCGCCTCGTCGGTGTCGGCGCCCGGCTCGGAGGGAGCCTCGGGAATGCCCGACGGGGTGCGGCTGAAGCGCGGCGCGGGCGCGGGCTGAAGCTTCCCGCCGACCTCGATGAAGCTCTCGCGGGCCCGGTTGTGAGGGTGGTCGGGCGCGTCGGCCATGCCGTAGACCGGGGTGGTGCAGGCCTCCTCACCCTCCAACAGCTCGGCCCACTCCTCGCGGGTGCGGGAGGCGAAGACCTCGGCGAAGCGCCGTTTGAGCTCCGGCCAGCGCTCCCGCTCGAGCTGTGGGAACTCGGCCGGGTCGAGCTCGAGCAGCCTCAACAGCTCCGCGTAGAACTGCGGCTCGAGTGCGCCGACGGCGACGTGGCCGCCGCCCTTGCACTCGTAGGTCTCGTAGAAGTGGGCGCCGGAGTCGAGCAGGTTGGTCCCGGGCTCTCCCCACATGCCGAGGTGGCGCATCGCCCAGATCATCGTCATCAGCAGCGAGGAGCCCTCGACCATCGCGGCGTCGACGACCTGGCCGCGGCCCGATTCCCGCGCCTCGAGGACCGCGCAGACCATGCCGAAGGCGAGCATCATCGCGCCCCCGCCGTAGTCGCCGACCATGTTGAGCGGGAACAGCGGCTTCTCGCCGGTCCGCTGGAACTGGCCGAGCGCCCCGGCGAGGGAGATGTAGTTGATGTCGTGGCCGGCGACCTTCGCCATCGGGCCGTCCTGCCCGTAGCCGGTCATCCGACCGTAGACGAGGGCCGGGTTTCGCTCGAGGGCCTCGTCGGGCCCGGCGCCGAGCTTCTCCATCACCCCGGGGCGGAAGCCCTCGATCAGCCCGTCGGCCGAGCAGGCAAGCCGGAGCAGCAGCTCGCGGCCCTCGCCGTGCTTGAGATCGCAGGCGACCGACGGGCGGCCACGGTGTGTGTAGTTCCACGAGCCCGCCCCGAGCCCGGCCGATCCGGCTCGCTCGAGCCGGATCACGTCGGCTCCGGCGTCGGCGAGCACCATCGCCGCGAACGGGCCCGGCCCGATGCTCGCGACCTCGACGATCTTGACCCCGGCAAGCGGTCCGGCCATCAGTCGTGCCCTTCAGCGGCCGCCTCATCCTCCGCCGCGCTCGGCTCCCCCTCCGCCGCTCCGGCCCTTCGCCTCATCAGCTTCCTCGGTTTCTCCCACCTTTCCCGCCTCGACGGCCGTCTCGCCGTCCCATCGGCGCCGCAGGAAGCCGCCGATGTCGCCGACAGCCCTGGCGGAGTCCTCGATCAGGGAGGCGTGGATCTGGAAGTCGTGCCACATCCGCGGGAAGCGCTGCAGCTCCACCTCGACGCCGGACCCCCAGGCCCGATCGGCGAACCGGAGCGAGTCGTCGAGCAGGATCTCGTCCTCGCCGACCTGGATCAGGGTTGGCGGCAGGCCGTGGACGTCTTCGTACAGCGGCGAGACCCGCGGATCGGAGAGCGGGAGGCTGCCGGCGAACGACCGGTAGCCGTACTCGAGCCACTCGCGCCGGAGCAGCCTCTCGACGCGCTCCTTCGAGGCGATGCTGGGACCGGAGAGGGTCAGGTCGGTGACCGGGGAGATCAGGACCAGGGCCGCGGGCGAGGGGACGTCCATCTCGCGGATCGCGGTCGTGGTCAGGATCGCGATCGCGCCGCCGGCGCTGTCACCGCCGATCGCGACCCGGGAGGGATCGTGGCCGCGGGCGAGCATGTCCCTGTAGGTGCTGAAGGCGTCGTCGGTCGCGGCGGGGAAGGGGTGTTCGGGCGCAAGCCGGTAGTCGGGCAGATAGACGTCGGCGCCCGCCTCCATCGCGAGGTGGCCGCCGAGGCCGCCGTGGGACTCCGGGCTGCCGAGCACGAAGCCGCCGCCGTGGATCCACAGGATCGCCGGCCGGTTGGCGGGGTTGTCGCGACCGACCGCCACGCGCTTGGTCGGCACCTCGAAAGCGGTCATCCGCTCCGCCTCGGCCTCGGCAGGCGGCGGGGCGGCGCTGCGCGCGCCGAGCGTCACGAAACGGCGCTGGAAACCGATCGGGAACGGCGGCCCGACGAAGGGTCGGTACAGGTAGCGGAGCACGAACCGGAAGATCGCCTTGAGGGCTGATTGGGCCATCGCGGGAAGCCTATTGGGACTCGGCCGGCGCGCACCTGCCCGCCCCCACTACACGCGAGCCGGAGCGGGAATAGGATGCCGCCCAATGGAAGAGGTTGCATTTTTCGCCGGCGCGATCGGCGCACTCGGAGGCGCGATCGCGGTCATCGCCCTCCGCAACCCCTTCTACTCGGTGCTGGCGCTGATCGTTCACCTCTTCGCGCTCGCCGGCCTCTTCCTGCTCCTGCACGCCGAGTTCATCGCCGCCGCCCAGATCGTCGTCTACGCCGGCGCGGTGATGGTCCTCTACGTGTTCGTGGCCGCCTACGTCGGCAACGTCGACGAGCCGCTGTGGGAGCCGATCCCAGGGCAGCGGATACTCGCTCCCCTGCTGGGGCTGGCGCTGTTCATCGAGCTCTCGATCGCGGTCCTCGGGACGTCCCTGAAGAGCCTCGGCAACGAGGGGCCCACGATCCAGACCTCATTCGGCAGCCCGGCCTCGATCGGCGAGCTGCTGCTCGAGGAGTTCCTGATCGCCTTCGAAGCCGCCTCCCTCCTCCTCCTGATCGCCGCGATCGGAGCCGTGGTCCTCGCCGGCCGCCGCCCCGCCGATTCCGAGGCGGGCGCCAGGGGAGAGGAGAGCTGATGGCCGTCGAGTGGTACCTCGTCCTCAGCGCCCTGTTGTTCGCGATCGGCGCGACCGGCGTCCTGATCCGCCGCAGCCCCCTGGTGATCCTGCTCTGCCTGGAGCTGATGCTGAACAGCTCCAACCTGGCCCTGCTCGCCTTCGCCCGTTCGCTCGGCGACCAGGACGGCCAGATCTTCGCGATGATCGTGATGGTCGTCGCCGCCTGCGAGGTCGTCGTAGGGCTCGGCCTGATCGTCGCGATGTACCGCCGCCGGGTCCCGCTCGACGTCGATGAGGCGAGGGGGCTGCGCGGATGACCGCGACCACCTTCGGCTGGCTGATCCTCGCCTTCCCGCTGGCGGGATCGATACTGATCGGCGCAAGCTACAAGCTGATCCCGGCGCGGACCGCCGGTTGGATCGGGGTCGGAGCGATCGCCCTGGCGTTCGCCTCCTCGGTCGCGGCCGTCGTCGACATGCTCGGTCACCCTCCCGAGGAGCGGGTCCTCACCGACAGCCTCTACGACTACGGCGGCGCCGTTGGGATCCCCTTCGACATGGGCATCCTGGTCGATCCGCTGAGCATGTGGATGGCCCTGGTGGTCAGCGGCGTCTCGACGATGATCCACCTCTACTCGGTCGGCTACATGCAGAGCGACGAGGGCTATCACCGCTTCTTCTCCTACCTCAACTTCTTTGTCTTCTCGATGCTGCTGCTGGTGCTCGCCGGCAACTTCGTCCTGTTGATCGTCGGCTGGGCCTTCGTCGGCTACGCCTCCTACGCTCTGATCAGCTTCTGGTACCGGCGCGATACCGCCACCAAGGCCGGCATGAAGGCCTTCGTGATCAACGTGATCGGCGACATCGGCCTCGTCTTCGCGGCGATCCTGCTGATCCAGCAGCTGGGAGCGACCGAGTATCTGCAGGTATTCGAGGAGGCGCCCCAGGTCTTCGAGAGCAACGAGTGGACGATCGTCGCGATCTGCCTGCTGCTGTTGGTCGGAGCCTTCGCGAAATCGGCCCAGCTGCCGCTCCACACCTGGCTGCCCGACGCGATGGAGGGCCCGACCCCGGTCAGCTCCCTGATCCACGCTGCGACGATGGTGACCGCCGGCGTCTATCTGATCGCCCGCGCCCATCCCCTCTTCGAGCTCGCGCCCACCGCGGCCAACATCGCGGCAGCCGTCGGCACCGTGACCCTGTTCGTCGCGGCGACGATCGCGATCGCGGTCAAGGACCTGAAGCGGATCATCGCCTACTCGACCATGAGCCAGGTCGGCTACATGATCATGGGCGTCTCGATCGGCGCCTACAGCGCCGGGCTCTTCCACCTGATGACCCACGCCTTCTTCAAGGCGCTGCTGTTCATGGCGGCCGGCTCGGTGATCTCGGCGATGGCGAACATGCAGAACATCGACAAGATGGGCGGCTTCCGCCGAGCCCTGCCGTTCACCTTCCTGCTGATGACGATCGGCGCGCTGGCGCTGGCGGCGTTCCCGGGGACCTCCGGCTTCTTCAGCAAGGACGAGATCCTCGGGGTGGCGATCGAGCGCGGCGGCTGGTACTGGGCCTGCGCGATCGGCGGCTACGCCGCCGCCTTCATCACCGCGTTCTACTCGTTCCGGATCGTCTTCCGGGTCTTCTTCGGCGAGCGCTGCAAGGAGGCCGCCGAGCTGGAGGACGAGGGACACCTCGCACACGGCGAGCCGATGAATCCCCACACCTTCGAGCCCGAGGACACCGACGTCGGCTTCCCCGGCAAGGTCCACCACATCGCCGAGCGGAGCTGGCCGATGGCGGTGGCGATGGCGGTGCTCGGCTTCGGGGCGCTGTTCGCGGGCTACATCCAGGTCCCGGGTATCGACGCCGTCGTCGAGCACTGGCTCGAGCCGACCTTCGAGGACTCGAGCCTGTTCAAGATCATCCCCTCGGTCGAGGATTCCTGGCTCGGCCTGGCCTTCGGCAGCCTGCTCAGCATCGCCGGGATCAGCCTCGCCTACTACCTCTACATCGTCGCTCCGGGGACCACCGACAAGATCCGCGCCCGCTTCCGCTACCTGTACGAGCTGTTCGTCAACAAGTGGTACTTCGACGAGATCCAGGACGCGCTCGTCTATCGGCCGATCATGGCGATCGGGCGCGGGGCCAACGACTTCTTCGAGCGCTACGTGGTCCAGGGTCTGGTGACCATCGTCCGCGAGGGCGTGGGCGGCCTCGGAGATGGCGTGCGGACGCTGCAGTCGGGCTTCATCCGTGCCTACTCCCTGCTCGTGATCGCCGGCATCGTCGGACTCGCCCTCTACTTCCTGATCAGGTCGGCGTGAGGTGATGCGCTGATGCTCAACATCATTCTCTGGCTCCCGCTGGCGGTCGGCCTAGTCTGCTTCCTGCTGCCGCGCAACCTCGTCGGCTGGGTCTCGACGCTCGGCTCGCTGGTCGGCCTCGGCCTCGCGATCGCGCTGATCTTCGACTTCACGACCGGCTCGGGCGGTCTGCAGCACGTGGTCTCCGAGAGCTGGATCCCGGGCCTCGGCGTCCGATACGAGCTTGGCGTCGACGGAATCAGCCTGTTCATGGTGCTGCTGACCGCGATCGGCTGGCTGGCGGCCAACCTCTATTCGGCCTTCCAGCGGCCCGACAGCGCCCCCAATTACTTCTTCATGCTCGGCCTCGCGCAGACCGCGACCGTCGGCGCCTTCCTCGCCCAGGACCTGCTCCTGTTCGTCCTCTTCTTCGACCTGATGCTGATCCCGTTCTACATCCTGATCGGGGTCTGGGGAACCGGCGACCGCATCCAGGCGACGCTGAAGATGATCATCTACACCTTGATCGGCTCGCTGCTGATGCTGATCGCGGCGATCGCGACCGCGGTGCTGAGCCAGGACGCGCTCGGGCAGCTCACCTTCAACATGCAGGCGCTCGCCTCCGCGCCGCTTGCGCTCGGTGACCAGCAATGGATCTTCTGGTTCTTCGCCGCCGCCTTCCTGGTCAAGATGCCGGCCTTCCTCGTCCACGGCTGGATGGCCGACGCCTACCGCGCCTGCCCGTTGCCGGTGCTGGCCCTGCTCAGCGGCGTGCTCAGCAAGGTCGCCGCATACGGCTTCCTCCGCATCGTCCTCCCCACCTTCCCCGACGCGACGATCCAATACCAGGAGGTGCTGATGATCATCGCGGTGGTCTCGATCCTCTACGGATCGGTGATGGCCTTCACCCAGACCAACGTGCGCCTGATCGCCGGTTACTCCTCGATCGCCCAGCTCGGCTTCATCACGCTCGGGATCTTCGCCCTGCGTCCCGACGGGGCCGACGGCTCAGTGATCCAGATGTTCAACCACGGCCTGGTCGTGATCCCGGTCTTCTTCATCATCGCTCTGCTCTACGAGCGCTTCGAGACCGAGGACATCACCGAGATGGGCGGGATGGCGAGGCGGGCCCCGATCCTCGCGGTGCTGTTCATCATCGTCACGATGGCGACGCTGGCGATTCCCGGCTCGGCCAACTTCGTCGGCGAGTTCTACATCCTCACCGGCGCCTTCGAGAGCAAGGTCGCGCTGGCGCTGATCGCCGCGCTCGGGATCGCGCTGGCGGCCTTCTACGCGCTGCGCCTGTTCCAGCGCTCGATGCACAACCGCCTGCCCGAGGGCCAGAGCTCCCGGGAGATCACCCTCGCCGAGGCTTCGGTGATCGCGCCGCTGGTGATCTGCATCGTCGCGATCGCGCTCTACCCGGCGCTGATCCTCGACCGCGGCGCCGCCTCGGTCGAACGGGTCATCGGGGCGGTGGCGTTCGCGGACTGCGGGGAGGAAGCGCTCGAGGCGTTGGAGGAGGACTTCTCGCCGGAGGGTGCCGGACCGCTGGCGGCCTGCGCCGAGCAGTACGGCCTCGGCAGGGACGAGGGCCAGGAGGAGGAGCCGACGGGCTCGGGCGCGGACCTCGAGGCGTCGGCCACGCCGCCTGCCGCTGCGAGTGAACCGGGAGTGGTGCTGCCATGACCTTCGACGCCCCCACGATCGACTACGCAGGGCTCTCGCCCGTGATTGCGCTGGTCGCCGGGATCGTGATCGTGCTGATGGCCGGCCTGATCGGTGACCGCGGCAACCGGCACCTGTCGGCGCTCCTGACCCTGGCCACGCTCGGCACCGCGGCCGGATTGATGATCTGGCAGCTGTCGGAGCCGGCGCAGGATCTGGTCTCGGGCGCGCTGCGGATCGACGGCCTGGCGATCACCGCCGGACTGATCTGCATCGCGGCAGCGGCGCTGGTCGTGCCGCTGATCAATCGCGACGTCGCCGCCGAGGAGGCCGGCTACCCCGAGACGCACGTGCTTCTGCTCAGCTCGGTGCTGGGGATGGTGCTGCTGGCGATGTCGCAGAACCTGATCAGCTTCTTCATCGCACTCGAGCTGCTCTCGATCCCGCTCTACATCCTCTGCGGCAGCCACCGGACGCGACCGAAGTCGCTGGAGTCGGGGCTCAAGTACCTGATCGTCGGTTCGCTCGGCTCCGCAACCCTGCTCTACGGACTCGCCTTCGTCTACGGCGGCTCCGGCGCCACCAACTTCAACGAGATCGCAGCCGGGATCGGGACCGAGCTCTCCGATGATCCGCTGATCCTGATCGGCGTCGCCTTCTGCGCCGTCGGCCTCGCCTTCAAGGTGTCGGTCGCTCCCTTCCACCAGTGGACACCCGACGTCTACCAGGGCGCCCCGACCCCGGTGACCAGCTTCATGGCGGTTGCGACCAAGGCGGCCGCGTTCGCGGTCTTCACCCGCTTCTTCATCGTCGCGCTCAACCCGACGATCCCCGAGTGGCAGCCGGCGCTGGCGGCGCTGGCGGCGATCTCGATCGTCGTCGGCAACGTCGGTGCGCTCCGGCAGACCTCGATGAAGCGGATGCTCGGCTACTCGGGCATCGCCCAGGGCGGCTACATGCTGGTCGGCTTGCTGGTCGCCGTCGAGGCCGGGGTCAGCGCCCTGATCTTCTACCTCGCCGTCTACGCCTTGATGAACATAGCCGCCTTCACCGTGATCGTCATCCGCGAGCGCGAGACCCCCTTCGGCGACGACATCGCCGGGCTCGAGGGGCTCGGCCGTGACCGGCCCTCGCTCGCCTGGCCGATGACGATCGCAATGCTGGCGCTGGCCGGGCTGCCGGGCACGGCCGGCTTCATGGGCAAGCTGTTCCTGCTCGAGGCCGCGGTCGAGGGCGACTACACCTGGCTCGGTGTGATGATCGTGATCGGGTCGATGATCTCGCTCGGCTACTACCTGCGGGTTATCGCCGCGGTCTGGATGCGGCCCGCCCCGAAGCGGATGCCGGCGATGGCGGGAGCGGCAACGGAGGCCGCCGCCGAGGGCCCGGCGACGGGCGAGCGGGTCCAGGTCACGGCCGGCCGCGCCTACGGGGGCGGGCCGAGCGGCGCTCGCAACCTCGCCGTCCTGGCGGTGATCGCGATCACCGCGGGCGCGACGATCTTCTTCGGCGTCTACCCCGACCCGCTGGTCGACTTCGCCGACAACGCCGGGCGAGCCGTGCTCGAGCAGGTCGCCGGGCTGCTGCCCTGAGCGGCCGGGTGCGTGGCGCCACGGGTCGGTCGTGGTGCCGTCGCTCCAGGTGGCGATCTCAGCCCGCGCTCGGGGAATGGTGGAGGCGCCGGACCTCGGCCTAGGGAACGCGGCGGCTGCGCTCGCAGCCGGTCGCCCGGTCGCGGTCGAGGCCGCCGTCACAGCGGTCGGCGTCGCGGCCGGCGAGGATCCGGTCGCGGCCGGGGCCGGCGTCGATGCGATCGTCGCCGTCGGCGGTGCAGATCAGGTCCCTTCCGCCTTTCGAGCGGACGACGTCGTCGCCCCCGAGCGTTGCGATCACGTCGTCCTTCTTCGAGCCGACGAGGCGCTCGCCGCGGTCGGTGCCGACGATCGTCGCCACCTTCCCGGCGCACCTGACGGGGCCGACCGAGGGATAGTCCGGGCCGGAGAAGGTGTAGAGCTTGCGGGCGGCGGAGCGGAACCGGGGACCGTAGATCCGGCTCGCATCCTGACCGTGTCCGTGGCTCGTGCTGGCGACGACGATCGCGTCCTGGGCGACCCAGCCGCCACCGCTGGCTCCGAAGCCCATGTCGCAGTTGATCCCGATCGAGCGCCGGTGGGCCGGATCGCGAAACGCCCGGGACCCGCAGCGGATCAGATCCTCGCCGTCGTACTTCGACGCCGGTGAAGCCGGGTAGCCAAAGGCGCGCAGCTTCTTGCCCTTCGCCGGTTGGCCGAAGCCGATCCCGCGCGATCCGACCGCCTCCTGCAGGGTCTCACCATCGCGCTTGTCAATCCGCAGCATCGCGAGGTCGTAGTCGATCGCCGCCAGCGAGGTCCACTGGCCGGGCGTGACCGCGTGGGTCGCGCGCCAGATCCCGAAAGGGGTCTTGCCGTTGCGATATCCGGGGACGAAGACGACCGAGGAGACGAAGCCCCCGGTCGCGTGGTCGTAGACGCAGTGGCCGGCGGTGTTGATCAGGTTACCCCTGCCACTGCTGATCACGGTGGCCGAACAGGTGAAGTCGGAGCCCCCGGCGCTGAAGAAGAGTCTCCCGTGCACCCGGTTCTCCGGTCGGCTCGGGTTGGCGACCCCCGTCCCCGAGAGCGTCGCCGGCGCGGTCGCCCCGCGTGGAGCGGGCAACGCGGGCTCGACTGGCGTTGCCGTCTCGGCCGGGACCGGCTGCGCCGCGATCATCTGCGCCCGCGACCAGTTGCGCTCGGCGCCGGGTGCGAAGGAGTGGGCGTCGACCGCCGGGCCCGGCCGCTGCGCGGAGGCGGTGGAGGCGCCGATCAGCAGCGCCGCCGCCGCGCTGGCCGTCAATGCCGTGGTCAAAGCTCTTGCAATCATTCCCGCCGTCGGCTCCCTGCCCGACACGACCGAGGATAGCGGGGGGCTGAAGCCCCTCAGTCGACTCGGCGACAACGCCAGGCGGAGGGCTGGCGGGCCGGAAGGAACCGTGGTGAGCCGGGACCCGCGCTCCAGCCCGCACGGGGACGTCGATCGTCAGGATGAGCGGCGAGCGGTATCCCGGGGTGGGCTCCCGCCACCGGACCGATGATCCCGATCTCCCTCGCCATAGTGGCCGCCACCTGGGCGGGACTCACAGCCGAGCACAGGATGCCCGGGCGCGCCGGGCATGGCTCGCGGCGAGCGCTCTCGATCGTGCTCTACACGGTGCTGCCGCCTGTCGTCTTCCTCAACCTCGCCGGGGTTGAGCTCGATCGCGACTTCACGGTCGGCATCCTGCTCGGCCTGCTGGTGGTGGTGATCTGCACCACGGTCGCCTACCTGATCGCCGACCGGCTGCTCGGGCTCGGTCGCGAGGTGGTGGGGGCGGTGATGTGCTGCGTGCTGGTCGCCAACACCGGCTACCTCGGCTATCCCCTGGTCGCCGCGACGCTCGGCTTCGACCGCCTCGGCGAGGCGGTCGCCTACGACATCGCCGTCAGCGGCACCTCCCTGTTCATCGGCGCCTTCGCGGTCGGCGCCGCCTTCGGGAACCGGGCCGGCGAGGGGGTGCGTCAGCGCACCCGCGCCTTCTTCGCCCGCAACATCCCCCTCTACGCCGGTATCGCGGGGGTGCTGGCGCCGGCGAGCCTCGCTCCCGAGATCCTCGTAGACGCCTCGCGGGTAGCGGTCGTGTTGCTGCTGCCGCTCGGGTTCTTCGCGGTCGGCGCCGCGCTGGCCGAGGATGAGGAGCAGGGCTCGGTGAGGCTGCCGCCGCGCCTGACCCCGGCAGTGGCGGCGGTGATCGCGGCCAAGGTGATGCTGATGCCGGCTCTCCTCTTCCTGCTCGCGGCGCCCTTGATCGATCTTCCCTCGAGCTTCCTGCTGCTCGCGGCGATGCCGAGCGGGCTCAACGCGATGATCGTCGTCCATGCCTACGGCCTCGACCTGAAGACAACCGCGGGCGCCCTGATCTGGACCACCGGTCTGGTCGTGCCGGTGGCGTTGGTCGTCTCCTTGGTCTGAGGCGGCCCGCGATAGGGTCGCGCCATGCTCCACCACGTATCGATCGAGGTCGAGCCCGCAGATGCCGAGCGCTGGGGCGAGATGCTCGGATTGATCGGCTTCCAGCGGATCGAGGCGCCCAAGGAGCTCGGCGACCGGATCCCCTGGTACGAGCGTGAGGGCACCCAGGTCCACCTGATCGTCACCGAGGGGGCGACCGCGCCGGCGCTCGGCCACGGCGCCTTCGTCGCGCCCGATTTCGACGCGACCGTCGCCGCGCTCGATGAGGCGGGATTCGAGGTCGAGGAGCACCACGAGCTCTGGGGCGAGAAGCGCTCGTTCATCCTCGCCCCCGGTGGCCACCGGGTCGAGATCATGGTGGCGCCGCCGCGGCCTTCCGTCTAGCCGAGATCCGGTGCTCCCCGAGGGGAGCAAGCGACCAGGACTACCGGCGCTTGACGCGCTCGCAGCGGCGCAAGCGGTCGGCGCGGCGAGCGCGGACCGTGTCCTCGCCGGGACCGCAATCGACGACGTCACGTCCGCCACCGATCACCTTGACGAAGTCGTCGCCGGATCCGGCCTTGATCCGGTCGCGTCCGGGTCCGCCACCGACGGTGTCGTTGCCGCCGCCCGCGCGGAGGCGGTCGGCCCCGTTGTGGGCGCGGATCAGGTCCGCTCCGGAGCCGCCAGCGATCCGGTCGGAGCCCGGGCCGCCGTTGAGGCAGTCGTCGCCGCGGCGGCCGCGAATCAGGTCCTCCCCACCACGACCGCGGATCCGATCGTTGGCGGTGGTGCCGACGAGGACGTCGTCGCGGGGCGTGCCGTTGATTCGCTCGCAGCTCCGTGGCGCCTGGAACGGCCGCTCGCCGCAGCGGAAGAAGTAGGGAAGGAGCTCGAGCGGCGCCTCCACCCTGCTGTATCCGGGGCCCTCGAAGCGCTCTTTGGTCTCGGGGTGTCGCCAGCAGCCCTCCGGGAAGTACACCCGTCGGGCGGTCGCATCCTCCCTCACCACAGGCGCGACGAGGACGTCTCCTCCGAGCATCCACTGCTGGTCCTGCCTGGCAGCCTCGCGGTCGTCCGGGTACTGCAGCCACAGAGGGCGCGTTGGCGGCACGCCGCGGCGCGTCGCCCGCTTCCACAAGTCGCGAAGATAGGGGCGGGCCTTGGCGTGGAGGCGGGCGAGCCGTCGATAGACGCGGACCGTCTCGCGATCGAAGGTCCAGGGCATGTGGGTCCCGGCCGCGACCGAACCGTGCAGCCGGAACAGCGGCGAGAGCGCGGCCCACTCCGCCCAACGGACGAACAGCTGCTTGGTGGTCGGCTCGAAGGGGCCGATGTCGAAGTAGCCGCCGATGTCGGTGCTGAAGCCGTAGTTGCCGCTGACCGCGCGGTTGAGCATGTCGGTGGTCAGCGAGGCGATTCCCGATGCCCGGGACCAGTCGGTGGTCGAATCGCCGGCGAAGTTGGCGCCCTCGTAGGCGGCCGCGCCGGGCGTGCCGCTGTAGCCGCCGCGGGTGTAGAAGAAGATCTCCTCCCCTGTCTCCCGTTTCCAGCGGGTCAGCTCTTTGCGGGTGGCACGGTGGGCAAGGACCGCGAGCCGATTGTGCATGGTCGTCCCGGTCGAGCCGTCCTTGAAGTGCATGTCGGCCATCACCTGCTCGCCGAAGTCCTGCATGAAGCCCTTCGCGCCGAGCTCGAGACCCTCGCGGATCCGGCCCTGCCACCAGGCGACAGCAGTGGGATCGGTGAAGTCGATCATCGCCGCGTTGCGGAAGAAGTTCGAGGTGAAGACGTATGGCGACCCGTCGGCCTGGGTGGCCACGTAGCCTTTGTCGAGGGCCTCACGATAGTCGGCGGGATCGTCGGTGCCGATCTCGTCCTCGCCGACGAAGAGGCGGAAGTAGAGCATCGGCCGGATCCCGAGATCGACGAGCCGATCGATGACGTCGGCGAGCTGCTCGCGGGTGAGGAACTCCCAGCCCTCGATCCCGTAGGCGTCGGTCGGAGTGCCGGTCCTGCGGATCTCGCGGATGTCGTCGCGGACCCGCGCGAGGTAGTCGGAGGCGCTGTCGAGGGGGAAGTTGACCGAACGCACCAGCAGGGACCCCTGGGCCCACTTCGGCGGCACCCGGTGACGACCGTTGAGCGCGCTGACCGCGCCAACCGCGCGCTTGACGGATCCCGGGAGCACCGAGTAGTCGATCCTGCGGCCTGCCACCTCGACCTGCCAGGCGTCGGGCCGATCGGAGGCCATCCGCCAGTGCGAGATCTCGTCACGGTCGAGCAGGAACCCGTAGCCACGGTCGGAGACGAAGGAGCTGTGCACGTAGTAGGCGGCGGACTCGCCGTTCGGGAACAGGTAGCGATCGCGCTCGGGGTTGGTCGGGGCCGTGATCCCGGTGGCGGTGCCGGAGCCGACGTTCTGCTGCTGCAGCCAGTTGTAGAGGTCCTGGCCTCTTTGGTCGAGGTAGCTGTGGCGTCCCCCGAACCCGTGGAAGGCCTCGCTGCGGACCGAGGAGAAGGAGTCCGCCATCGCCGCCACTCCCTGCCGGGGTGTGACCTCGGCCGTGACCTCGAAGCCGCCGTCGACGCCCGGCGCGATCCGGGCCTCGACCTCGCGACCGCTCGGGTCGTCGGTGGCGAGCAAGAGGTCGGCGCCGCCGTCGCGTGCGCTCGCCTCGGTGACCTCGGTCGCGCCGTAGATCGTCCCGGCCCTGACCACGCTCTGCAGCGTTGCGTACCACTGCGGGATCGCGGTCTGCTGATTGACGGTGTGGGCGCCGACGAGGAAGCCGAAGGGGCGGTAGCTGGTCGGCGGCGGGTCGGAGCCAAGGCCGAACTGGCTCTGCGGGACCGGTGGGACGACGGTGGGCGAGGCCTCGCCGGCGAACTGCTCGAGCACGACGCTGCCATCGGGATCGCGGAAGGAGATCCGCAGGGGCGAGCGCCGGATCTCGGCCCTGGAGCCATCGGCGGCGTCGACCGTGATCGTCTCCGGACCGATCTCGACCGCGGCCGAAGCCTGGCCGGGAGCCGAGAGGGCAGCCGCGATCACCGCAACAGCGATCAATCCGCGGCCGCCGGTCAGCCCCTGCCGTAGTCCGAGTCCCATGGTCGCCTCGAACGCTAACAGCGAGCGGGAGCGAAACAATGACGAGGACCTACCGGCGTCAGCCGGCCGCGCCCCGGCGCCGGCGGACTCGCCCGCACCTTGCGCGGAAAGCGGTCGCCGAGTGCGCCGCCGCAGGCCCTAGGATCGCCTACCCCGAATGCGTTATCCCGTCGAGACCTTCACAGCCGCCGAGCAGGAACTGCTCGCGCCCCACTTCAGCAACCTCGATCGCCCCGTCTTCGCGCTGACCAACCTGCCGGAGACCGTCAAGGGCGCGCTGTTCGCCCGCTACTCGCGCTACCAGGGGACCCTGCGGCGCCTCTACCTGGACGAGTTCGCCGCAGAGGGGCCGGGCTCGGGACGGCCCTTCGACGGTGAGGAGGGGGAGCGCGCCGCGAAGCTGTACGAGCGGATCTTCCTCGGCTACGGCGATGATTCGGTCGCTCAGCTCGGCGGTGCACACCTCGCATGCGAGTGGACGTCGAACGTGCTCACCAAGCTGCTGCAGCGGGGGCGCCTCGCCGCCTACCTGGAGCAGTCAACCCGCTACATCGCCTACGACGCGCCGATGTCCGAGGACCTCGGCCAGGGCGAGCCGGGCAGCTGGCGCTACTACCGCTCCGATCAGCTCGGGCCCGAGTTCACGGCGGCGATCGACGAGATCTTCACGATCTACTCGGAGTCGCTGCAGCGGGTTCAGGCGTGGGCCGAAGGGCGCTGGCCGCGCGGCTCGGAGCCGGAGGCGGCCTGGCGTCGATCGATCCGCGCCAAGGCCCTCGACCTGCTCCGCGGACTGCTGCCGGCCGCGACGCTGTCCCATGTCGGCATCTACGCCTCCGGCCAGGCCTATGAGCAGCTGATCATGCGGCTGATGGCCTCGCCCCTGCCGGAGGCGCGCGACTTCGGCCGGATGGCCCTCGACGAGCTCAACAAGGTGATCCCCAGCTTCCTCACCAGGGTCGACCGGCCCGAGCGCGGCGGCGAGTGGATCAGCTACTTCGAGGCTCGCCGCGAGGCGACCGAGCGCTGGGTCGCCCGGCTCGGACTCGACCGCCGCGAGCCCGCCGACGGGCCCTCGGTCGAGCTGGTCGCGGTCGACGGCAACGAGGAGGACCTGCTCGCGGCATCGCTGTATGAGGAGACCGGCGTCGCCGAGGAGGAGATCCGCTTGCGGGTCGGAAACCTCGACCCGATCGAGCGCGACCAGCTGCTCTCCGAGCTCGTCGGGGCGAGAGAGAACCGCCGCCACCGTCCGGGCCGCGGTTGGGAGACCGTCCGCTACCGCTTCGAGATCGTCTCCGACTACGGGGGCTTCCGCGACATGCAGCGGCATCGGATGCTCAATTGCCAGTGGCAGCGGCTCGGTCCCGATCTCGGCGCCGGGGTCCCGGCCGAGGTGGGCGAGGCCGGCGTCGGCGACGCCTACCGTCGGGCGCTGGAGATCTCGCGGACCGAGTTCGAGCGGCTCGAGGCAATCGGAGCGCCGGAGGCCGCCCCCTACGCGCTCTGTCTCGGCTACCGGATCCGCTACGTGCTCGACATGAACGCGCGTGAGGCGATGCACGTCTGCGAGCTCCGCTCCGGGCGCGAGGGCCACCCGACCTACCGCGCCGTCGCCCAGGCGATGCATCAGCGGATCGCCGACGTCCACCCCCGGATCGCCGCCGCCATGCGCCACGTCGACTCCTCCTCCGAGCCCCGCTTGGAGCGGATCATGAGCGAGATCCGCACCCACCGCAAACGCGCGGCCGTGGGGGCGCCCTCGGCCGAGGGCTGAGCCTCAGCCGACGCTCGAGCGAATCTCGCAGCCGGAGCCGCGGTTCTTGCCCGGGCCGCCGTTGCAGCGATCGCGGCCGGGACCGCCCTCGAGGCGATCGCGACCGCCCTCTCCGAGCAGCTTGTCCTTGCCGCGCTGGCCGATCAGCTCGTCGTTGCCGCCGCCGCCGCAGATCAGGTCGGCTCCGCCGCCTCCGCGGACGATATCGCTGCCCTTGCCGGCGACGATCACGTCGCGCCTGGGGGTGCCGACGATCTGATCGGGGCCGCTGGTCCCCACATGGCTTGCGATCCGGCCCCGGCAGGTATCGAGGCCGGCCTCGTAGATGTCCTTGGCGAAGTCGCCGAAGTAGGGGCCGAAGAGCTCATTCTTCAGCTCCAGGTAGCGGTAGGAGTTGACCGAGACGGCGAAGCGGTCGTTGATCACCCAGCCGCCGCCGCTCGAACCCTGGTTCATGTCGCAGGGGATCCGCATCGGAGCCGGCCCGAAGCCGGGCATGTCGGGGTCGTTGCCCCCGAAGCCCGAGCGGCAGAAGCGCTCGGTCTCGCCGTCGAAGGGCTCGGAGGCCGGGTAGCCGTAGCTGGTGTAGCGCTGATCGCGCGGTCGGTTGAAGCTGACCCCGCGGGCCCCGACCACATCCTGCAGGCGCCCGAGCGCCGAGGGCCGCATCTCGATCACGGCGACGTCACCGGTGACGTCGCCGAACTCGACCCAGTTGCCGGTCGCGTATGCACGCTTGGCCTCCCAGATCCCGAACGGCGCCTCGCCGCGATCGTAGGCGGGTACGAAGACCAGCTTGGTGTGCCACTCGTTGCGGTACCCGCCGGTGTGCACGCAGTGACCCGCGGTGAGAACGAGATTGGCCCGGTTGGAGTTGATCGCGGTCCCCGAGCAGGAGGCGACACCCAATCCGGGGACGCGGAAGAAGATGCGACCGTGCATCCGAAGCTCGCGGGCTGCGGGGTCTTCGACCGGCTTGGAGGCGAAGCCGTCATCGGCCTGGAGCCGGTCACCCGAGCTGACCGGGCCTGCTCCCCGGTAGAGGCGGAAGGGGGCGTCGGAGCCGGCGAGCGCCTGGGGCGCGGTCAGCAGCGGCCCGCGCCGATTGGCCGCCGCGGCGCCGGCCGGCTTCGCCTCCGCGGGCACCGGGGCAGGGCTGGGTGCGCCCGAGCCCGCCGCTTCAGCGAGTCGCTCGGGGGTCCACCAGGCCGCATCGGAGCCCGCCGCCGGGGCGGAGACGACATCGTCTCCGGCAACGGCGGGCGCAGCGCCGATCAGAACCGCGGCCACAGCCGCGAGGAGCGAGACGGAGAGCGAGCGCCCCCCAAGCGCGATCCGAGCCCTGATCGTTGCCCTAGGGGATCCGCTTCCAGAACTCGCAGCTCTTTCTGGAGTCCTTGCCCTTGCCGCCGTTGCAGCCGTCGATCGCGCCACCACCGCGCAGCGCGTCCTTGCCCTTCTGGCCCTTGAGGGTGTCGTCGCCTCCCTGGCCCTTGAGCGTGTCCTTGCCGTTTTTGCCCTTGACGAGGTCATTTCCGGGGCCGGCGCAGACCATGTCGTTGCCGCCCTTGCCGATTACTTCGTCATCCCCCTTGCGGGCCTTGAATACGTCTGGCCCGTCGGTGCCGACGAGACGGTCGTCACCGGGGGTGCCGAGATGGGTCACCGGCTCGCCCTCACAGAACTGGTCGCCGCCGTCGTTGCCGGCGCCACCGGCACCGGCAATCGACGTGTATAGCGATTGCGCGACGCCGTCCTGGTAGGGGCCGTAGAGGCTGTCCTCGCAGAGGATCGCGGTGCAGTAGGAGTAGCTGATCACACCGAGTACCGTGCCGGAAACGATCCAGCCGCCACCGCTGGATCCGCCGGTCATGTCGCAGGCGATGTAGTTGGTGTTCGGCCCCGAACCGGGTGGGTTGTCGGTGCCCTCAAGGCCTGATGTGCAGCGGAATTCCCTCCCCCCGGTGAACTCGACCGGGGGCTGCACGGCCGGGTAGCCAAAGGCCTGATAGGTGTTGCTGCGCTGCTGGTTGAAGGCGATGCCGCGGCCGCCGACGACATCGTTGAGGGCCTGCCCGGCGCCGTTGGTGGTGACCTCCGCCGCGCCGAGGTCGTAGGAGAGGTTGCCGCCCTGCTTCCACTGCGAGGTGGTCGCCAGCCTTGCTGCGGGCCATTCGCCGTACGGAGTCGACCCGTTCCTGTAGCCCGGGACGAACACCCAGTTGGTCGCAAAGCCGCCGCCCTCGGTGTCATAGACGCAGTGGCCGGCCGTCCAGACGGTGCTGCCGTTGTTGGAGTTGAGCGCGGTGCCCGAGCAGACGTAGTCGCCGGGAACGCTCCCTCCCTCGATCGTCAAGAAGACCTTTCCGTGCATGCGGAACGCCGGCGCCGAGGGGTCGCCGATCTCCTCGCGATCGATCGCGGATGCGTTCGCCTCCGCCCCACCTCCCGCCGCGAGCGTGGTCGGCTCGAGCTGGGCTGCGACCGCCTCGCCGGGCGCCGCGGCCTCGACGGCGGTCGGCGTCCCGCGCGGGCTCGAGCCCGGGCCCGTGACGGGCCGCGAGCCCGCCTCGGGCTCGGGCACCGGCTCGGCCGCGCGCATGCGCTCAGGCGTCCAGTAGGAGCGGACGCCTGCCTGATCGGCGGCCCGCAGCTCGACCGGGCCCGCGGCCTGCGCCGTCGGTGCCAGGAGGACGAGGGCCCCGATCACCACCACCGACAGCAGCCAGAGGATCGCCACTGCGGCGGTCAGACGGGAGTCAACGGCGGGGGCGCCGCGGTGAGATGGTGCGGTCCTCGGTTCCACGCTGATCAGAACACTAGCCGGGGTGAATGGCTGCGGTGCAGGGCGGCCGCCATCGGCTTGCGTTAGGTTGCGGCCAGAACCTGATCACGGATCGAGCGGAGGAGAGTGGCCGGATGAGCGCGGGTGAAGGCAGCGGCGAGCTGGATGTACTGCTCGAGACCGAGCGGACCTTTCCGCCACCACCGGAGTTCGTCGCGCAGGCGAACGCCTCCGATCCGGGGATCTATGAGCGCGCCGACGCCGATCCTGAGGCCTGGTGGGCGTCGTGGGCCAACAAGCTCGAATGGATCGAGCCCTTCGACGAGGTGCTCGACTGGTCGGAGGCACCGTTCGCGAAGTGGTTCGGCGGTGGCAAGCTCAACGTCTCGGCCAACTGTCTCGACCGCCACGTAGCCGCCGGCAACGGCGAGCGCGTCGCCTACCACTGGGAGGGCGAGGACGGTAGCAAGCGCGAGATCACCTACGAATGGCTGCTGGCCGAAACCCAACGCGCCGCCAGCGCGCTCAAGGGCCTCGGGGTCGGCAAGGGCGACGTGGTCGGGATCTTCATGCCGATGGTCCCGGAGGCTGCGGTGGCGATGCTGGCCTGCACCAGGATCGGGGCTATCCACAACGTCGTCTTCGGGGGCTTCAGCGCCAAGTCGGTGGCCGAGCGGATGGAGGTGTCGGGCGCCAGGGCCCTGATCACCGCCGACGCGACCCTGCGACGTGGCGAGCCGACCCCGATGAAGGCCAACGTCGACGAGGTCGTCGGCGGTCTCGAGACGCTCGAGCACATCGTCGTCCTCGACCGCTGCGGCACCGAGCCACCAATGCGCGAGGGCCGAGACCACTTCTGGGCTGATCTGGTCGGCAACGCCGACCCCGAGTGCCCGCCGGAGCCGATGGACTCCGAGGACCCGATGTTCATCCTCTACACCTCGGGCTCGACAGCGAAACCGAAGGGGATACAGCACACCACGGCCGGTTACCTGACTGGCGTCACGGCCACCCACAAGCTCGTCTTCGACCTCAAGGAGACCGACGACGTCTACTGGTGTGCGGCCGACATCGGCTGGATCACCGGCCACAGCTACATCGTCTACGGGCCGCTCGCCAACGGCGCCACCAGCGTCCTGTACGAGGGCGCCCCCAACTTCCCGAAGGAGGACCGCTGGTGGGAGATCGTCTCCCGCTACGGCGTGACGATCTTCTACACGGCCCCTACGGCGATCCGCGCCTGCATGAAGTGGGGGAAGGAGCACCCCGCCAACCACGATCTCTCGAGCCTGCGCCTGCTCGGATCGGTCGGCGAGCCGATCAACCCGCGCGCCTGGCTCTGGTACCACGACAACATCGGCGGTGGCCGCTGCCCGATCGTCGATACCTGGTGGCAGACCGAGACCGGGGCGATCATGATCACGCCGCTGCCGGGCCTGACGACTACCAAGCCCGGCTCGGCGACGGTGCCGTTCCCCGGGATCGAGGCGAAGATCTACAACGCCGCCGGCGACGAGATCTCCGAGGGCGGCGGGATCCTGGTGCTGACCCGGCCCTGGCCCGCGATGGCGCGGACCCTGTTCGGTGAGCCCGAGCGCTTCGTCGAGACCTACTGGGACGAATACGGCCGCGAGACCTATCTGGTCGGCGATGCCGCCCGGCGCGACGAGGACGGCTACCTCTGGATCGTGGGCCGAACCGACGACGTGATCAACGTCTCCGGCCATCGCCTCTCGACGATGGAGGTCGAGTCGGCGCTCGTCGGCCACGACGGCGTCGCCGAGGCCGCGGTGATCGGTGTCCCGGACGAGACCACAGGCCAGGCGATCTTCGCCTTCGTCACCCCCGAGGGCGATCGCGAGGGCGGCGATGAGCTCTCCGGCGAGCTCCGTGAGCACGTCGCCGACAAGATCGGCAAGCTAGCGCGCCCGAAGCGGATCGCCTTCGCCGATGATCTGCCGAAGACCCGCTCCGGCAAGATCATGCGCCGCCTGCTCCGCGACATCGCCGCCGGCAACGACCTCGGCGACGTGACGACGCTGCGCGATCCCGAGGTCGTCGAGGACCTGAGGAATCAGCTGGCCGACTGACGCCTCGGCCTCAGCCGCCTAGACCCGGGGTGCCCCGGGCGGGATCACGACCAGGGCCCGCAGGCGCGCCATCGCTCCCCGGCCCTCGCTGAGGCGGCGGCGCAGGGCCCGTCGCTGGCCGGGGCTCGGCTCGGCGGTCGCGTGCCCGGGGCTGAAGCGCTGCGCCCGCAGCCGGGCGACGTAGGCGGCGGCGGCGGGCTCGGTCCGGCTCCGGACCCGCTCCTCGACCTCGAGCAGCGTCCTGCCCTCGGCGCCTCCCCAGCCGAGGCTGCCCAGCGCCCGCTCCAGCTCGCGCACTCGCACCTCGCAACGCTCGTCCCCCGAGAGCCGCTCCGCGCGGGCGCGCCGGATCGCCATCGAGAGCCCGAGCCCGAGCGCGAGGAGCAGGAGGGCGCCGGTGACGATCCCCAGCGGCAGGGCCCCGTCCTCACGGCCACCCTCGGCGGCCAGGGCCGCGGCCTCGCCCTCCGGCGTGCGGGCCGATCCATCGACGGCGCCGCCGCCGCGAAGACCGTCGAGACCCGGACCGAGGGCAAGCAGGCTCGCGAGCGCGCCGGCCGCCGCAGTCGCCGAGATATCGCCCCCGGCCTGGAGCTCCGCCGGGGAGTCGGGCGGGGTCGGATCGAACGGAACCCACCCGATCCCGCTGAAGTACACCTCGACCCAGGAGTGGGCGTCGAGGTCGCGAACCCGGAAGCGGCTGCCCGAGCGATCGGGCAGGCCCGGCGAGAAGCCGGTGGCCACCCGGGCGGGGATCCCGAGCATCCGCACCATCAGCGCCATCGCGCCCGAGAACTGCTGGCAGTAGCCGATCCGGTCCTCGAAGAGGAAGCTGGAGAGGGGGTTGGCCCGCTCCGGCGGGTTCTCGGAGTAGGTGTAGTTCGAGTAGAGATGGCCCTCGATCGCCTTCACCGCGTCGAACGCGGTCGGTGCGCCGGCTCCGAGGTCGCGGGCCAGCGAGTACATGCGTGAGTAGCTGGAGCGCTCCAGGGCTGCCTCGGCCTCGGGAGCCCGGCCCTCGCCGATGCCGAGCGTGCGGACTCCGAAGCCGGGAAGCCCGCTGGCCCCAGGCAGATCGATCTCGGTGAACCGGGAGAGGCCCTCGGCGTAGCCCGAGCCGGCAGCGCGCATCTGGGCCACGGTCGGATCGGGCGCATAGGCCCGCATCTCGTAGGCGTCCCCCTCCTCGAGCGGCTCCAGCGCCCGGACCACGGTCTCGTCGCCGCTCGGATAGGCGACCACACCCGAGACCACGTTCCGCGCCGTTCCGGGACCGATGATCAGGTCGCTGCGCAGGGCGGCGATCGTGACCTGGACCCGGGTCGCCCACTCGGGGTTGAGCTCCGCCGGTCCCGGCTCGACCGAGGCGGGGAGCTCGCTCGGCCCGCGATCGACGTTGGAGCGCACCCAGTTGGTGCCGTTGAAGCGGTCGAGCACGCTCGCCTTCCAGTAGTTGGGCCGCTCGCTGTTGACGATGAAGACGGTCTCGCCGGTGCGCTCCCAATCGATCGGGCCGTAGCTGTGCTCCCAGTCGAAGCTGCTGCCGCCGCCGGACCCCCAATCCCAGGAGTGGTAGTCGAGGGCGCCCTCGCCGTCCCCATACGCCGCGGTCAGCGGGAAGGCCGCGGCGATGCCGAGCGCGACCAGCACGCCACCGAGCGCCCACTCGCGGCGGTGGTGGACCACGGGCAGCCAGAGCCAGGCGACGATCAGCAGGCAGAGGAGCGCTCCCCGGAGGAAGGGAAGCTCGGGGTCGTAGATGGTCGCCGCCATCGCGTAGGCGCCGAGCAGCGTTGCCAGCCCCGCCAGGCGCCGATTGGGCGCCCCGCCGGCCGGAGCCGGGCGCCAGAAGGTGAGCACGGCGGCCACCGCGACGATCAGCGGCGCCGCGAGCAGGGTGATCAGCCGCGACCACTCGTTGGGGCCGTCGTAGGGATAGCTGACCCCGTCGCCGATCCCCGCCAGACCGAGGTCCACGCTCTCGAGCAACTCGCCCCATCCTGCGGGCGCGAACAACCGCAGCGGCAGGCCGACGATCCCCAGCGCCGCGACGGTCGCGAGGCCGACCGCGACGATCAGGAGCAGGCGCCGCGGGAGCGGGGAGAGCCCGCCGCGGTCGGCAACCGCGAGCGAGGCGGCGGTCGCGGCCACGATCAGGGCGACGGCCGCCGCCGTTGCAGCCAGGGGCGGTGCGGCGACCATGCCCACCCAGTTGAGGGCCACGAACAGCGCCAGGGCCGCGAAGGCGAGGAGCGAGGTGAGCCGGCCCTCGAGATTCACGGCGACACCACCGCCGTCCGTCGTCGTCGGCCCGCCCCGACCGCTCGGCCGACGCAGCCGGCGACGCTGAACAGCGCACCGGCATCCTCGGCGATCCCCGGACGGACGAGCAGCCGTCGCCCCGCGGGGATCCGGCGCAGTTCGCGCTCGGGTCGCTCGGAGGGATCGGCGCTGACCCAGATCGCGAGGCCCGCCCGACCGATGCGGTGCACCGCCGGGGCGTCGTCCGCCGCGGTGAGCAGCGCGAGGCGGGCGTGCAGGTCGGGCCAGCCGTGCAGGCTGGAGTCGAGCTCGACCAGCCTCGAGCTCGGCGGCACCATCACCGCGCAGCCGATCGGAGCGAGCTCGAGGCAGAGCGAGGCCGCGGCGCGGACCGCGGCGTCGAGCGCCGGTTCGCCGGCGGGCTGCGCCGGGTCGACGACGATCAACCGGGCCGCATCGGCACCCGCCGTGATCCGCCGTTCCTGCAGCTCACCGGTGCGAGCGACGGTCGGCCAGTGGATCCGCGACGCCGGCGTACCGTCGCGATAGGGGCGGAGTCCGTCGATCTCGAACTCGGCCGCCCAGGAGTCGGGACCGCTGCCGCCGCCGCCGCGCGAGCCGGTGCCGAGTGAGCGGGCGCCCTCGCCGCCGGCCCTGAAGCGGATCGGGTGGGGCCGCGGCAGCACGAGCAGCTCACCACCGGCGGCGCTGTCGGTCCGACGCTCGGCGAGAGCCAGCGGGTCCCTGACCCTGGCGGTCGCGAACCCGAGCTCCCGACGTCCCCTGCGATCGAAGCTGAGCTCGCGATCGACCGTGAACGAGCTCGAGCCGAACGGGATCGGCTCCCCACACAGAGGGTCCACGATGCCGCCGCCGGGGGGCGGCAGCCGCCCGGTCTCGAGCTCGAGCCGCAGCCTGCCCGCCTCGCCCTCGAGCAGTGGCCCGGCGGGAACCGAGCGGCGCAGGCGCAGGCCCCGCCCGGAGACGAACACCCAGGCGGCCGCGAGGGCCGGAACCCCGGTCAGCGCGATCGCGGCCGGGAACAGCGAGGGGGCGCCGAACAGGAGGCCGAGCGCCCCCAGCGCCGCTCCGAGCGCCACGGCTCCACGCCCACGAATCGCCGGCCCGGGCACGCCAGCCCCGCCCTACAGGGCCGGCAGCCGCTCGACGGCTTCGGCGATCAGGGGGCCGCGCTGCTCCTCGGGCACTCCGGCAGCGAGCATCAGCCGGTGGCCGAGAACGGTCGGGGCGAGCTCCTGGACGTCGTCGGGCAGGACATGGTCGCGACCGCGCAGCGCCGCCAGCGCTTTCGCGGCGCGGAACAGCATCAGGCTCGCGCGCGGGCTCGCTCCCAGCTCGACCCGCGGATCCTCCCGGGTGGCCGCCCCGAGCGAGACCACGTAGCGACGCAGCGGCTCGCTGCCGTGGACGGCCTTGGCGACCCGCTGAGCGGCGAGCACGGCGGCGACGTCGGCGACCGGTTCGAGCTCGGAGACGAAGTCGCTGCCGGCGTGGACGTCGAGCATGTCGGCCTCCTCGCGAGCTCCCGGATAGCCGAGCGAGACGCTGACCATGAAGCGGTCGAGCTGCGCCTCGGGCAGCGGATAGGTGCCCTCGTACTCGATCGGATTCTGGGTGGCGAGCACGATGAAGGGCCGGGCGAGCTCATGGGTGTGGGTGCCGGCGCTGACCGAGCGCTCCTGCATGCACTCGAGCAATCCCGATTGGGTCTTGGGCGAGGTCCGGTTCACCTCATCGACGAGCACGACGTTGGCGAACACCGGTCCGGGATGGAACTCGAAGTCGTGGCTCTCGCGATTGAAGACCATCGTCCCGACCACGTCGGCCGGGAGCAGGTCCGCGGTGCACTGGACCCGGGAGAACTCGGCGTCGAGGGAGCGGGCGAGGGAGCGGGCGAGCACGGTCTTGCCGACGCCGGGACGGTCCTCGATCAGGACGTGCCCCTCGGCGATCAGCGCCACGAGGAGGTTGCTCACCACCATCTCCGGCACCTTCACCGCGCGGGCGATGTTCTCGCGCAGTCGGGACCCGAGCTCTTCCACGGCAGCCGGATCGAAATCAGCAGAGGACTCCACCTCGGTAAATGGTACGGACCCGCCTCGGCGGGCCGAGATCGAGGAGGACTCAGGGCGCCGCGGGCGCCTCCGTGGCCGCGCCCGCCTCGGGCCGCACGCAGTAGCTGCCGTCGCTGAAGCCCTGGCCGGCGAGGCCGAAGGCCCAGTTGAAACGAGCCCGGTAATTCTCGAGGGCGATCACATTGGTGAGCTCGACCAGCTGCAGCTCGTTGAAATGGTCCCGCAGTCGGGCGAACAGCGAGTCGGTGATCTCGGCGGGGGTGCGCGACATCCCGCTCGCGTAGTCGAGGACGACCCGCTCGAGCTCGTCGAAATGATTCCCGTCGCCGTAGGTGGGCAGCGCCCGCAGGTCCTCCTCGCTGACGTTCGCCGCGGTCGAGACGGCCGAGCCGTAGTCCAGGCACCACTCGCAGCCGCAGAGCATCGCCGTCCGCAGGACGGCCAGGTGCTTGAGTCGCTCGGGCACCTCGCTCGATCGCTCGGTCGCGAGCTCGAGGGCGCCGTATCCGGCCATCACCGTCGGGTTGTGGGCGAAGACGCGGATCGGGTCCATCACCTGGCCACCGCCGTGCTTGCGCGAGGATCGAAAGGCGTAACGGACCAGGGGGTTGCGGGAGCCGTCGCCCACACCCTCGATCCGTGGCCCTCGGGATCCGCTCGATCCGCTCGCGGACTGCTCGGTGGCCATCCTCCGGGCGCCCGCTCCGCCCGGCGCCTGATCCGGTCGCTCCCGGGCCACAACGACCAGGAGTGCAACCGGGATCAGCACCTGCGAGCCGAGCCCGATCACGTTCGCGATCACGTCCGGAGTGTCGAACGGCTCGAAGTTGAGGAAGTGGAAGATCGTGTGGGGAACGCTGAACAGCAGGAAGCTGCCGAGAGCGACCGCGACCAGGCGGCGCTCCAGGTAGATGCCGGCGGCGATCAGGACCGCGGCCGAGAGCAGGAACAGCCCTCCGACGTCTCGGACCAGGTGCTCGCTGTAGGAGGGGAGCAGGCCGACCCAGCCGCGTCCGAAGGGGAAGTCCTCGTAGAAGCCGAGCGGGGAGATCAGCGCGTAGAGGCCGAGGAACCCCTGGATGCCGCCGAGCGCGAGCAGCGCTGCGCGGAACAGGGACGGTGGTCGTACGGTCTCGGTCTCAACCTGCATCGTCTTTCCCTCCTGATCGGGGGTCGGGGTCGAGGAGCCGGGTGGCGAGATCCACCCAGGCGGAGATGAAGCGATCGCGCTCGACCACGGCGAGGCGATCGCCGAACATGAAGCCCTTGGTCGCGCGACCGACGAGGGCATCCATGAGCACCTCCGCGGTCGCCTCGTTGTCGGCGAGGACCAGCCCGAGAGCACCCGCGCGCGCGGTCAGCCAGGCGATCGCGATCGCCCGGCCGCGGGCGACGATCGCGTCGTGGAAGTCGGCGGCGACCTCGGGGAAGCGGTCGCCCTCCTTCATCACGATCTGTGCCAGCGCCCGCTCGCTCTCGAGCTCCCCGAGCACCATCCTCGCGATCAGCCGGAGCTCGGTCCCCAGATCCCCCTCGCCCCCTCGTGGCAGCATGTCGATGCGGGCGTCGATCCGATCGACCTCGTCCATGCGATCGGCGAGCGCGGCACCCAGCAACGCGCGCTTGGAGGGGAAGTGCTTGTAGAGAGCGCCGCTGCGGGGAACGAGTCCCGCGGCCTGCTCGATCTCGCCGACCGAGGTCCCCTCATAGCCCTGGGCCGCGAAGAGCTCGAGGGCCGAGTCGAGCAGGCGCTGACGAGTGGGCTGCGAGGGGGTCGTCTGGGAGGCGGTCTCAGTTTTCGTCATAACGAGTGTTTACCGATAGTAAACGCTCGTTTACCGCGAGTCAAGCGGCCGGACGATCAGCCGAGCGCTTCGTCGATCCACTCGAGCAGCCGCGGAAAGGACTGGTCGAGGTGATCGAGGAATACCTGGTGGCCCTGGCCCGGCAGCTCGACGTAGGTCGCCGTAGGCGGGTGGGCGCGTTCGAAGCAGCGCCGGGTGAACTCGGGGGTGACGAGCAGATCCTCGCTCCCGATCCAGACCTCGACCGGAGTCCGGACCTGCTCCCAGGGCCGATCGGGACGGAAGCCGAGGTAGCTCGCGGCCGAGCCGGCGGTCACATGGAAGTTGAAGACGTCGTCGCGCTCGGAGTCGAAGCTGGCCTGGGTCCTTGGATCGAGCGCCACGTGGTCATAGTCGGCGAGCTGGCGGATCGGGACCGGCGCCTTGCCCGCGATGCGGCCGATCGCGCCCATCAGCGGTCGCTTCCATCGCATCGATGGATCGATCTCGACCTCGGGATGGGCGATGCAGTGGCAGAGAACCGCATCAGCGTCGACGTCGCGGGTCAGCGAGTACCAGAGGGTGAAGCCGCCGAGCGAGTCGCCGACCATGATCACCGGGCCGCCGTAGCGCGCGCGGGCCCAGCGCAGCGAGGCATCGACGACCTCCAGTGCCCAGGGCAGCGGGCAGTGGCCGCGATGGCCCCCGGAGAGACCATGCCCGGGCCGGTCGACCGCGACCGTGTTGAAGCCGGCCTCAGCGAGACGACCGGCGAGTGGCGTGAAGCGGCGGACGTGGTCGCCTAGGCCGTGGTGGACGACGACCGTCGGGGAGTCGGGGCCAACCGCGTGCACCTCCATGTGGACGCTGAGATCGCGGAAGCGCATGAACTCGTGCTCGGCCGCCGCCAGTGCGCGCTCGAGATCGACGCCGTCGAAGCCCGGCATCGGCTCGGACCCGGTCAGCCCCGCGTCCTCGCGGAGGACCTGGTTGGGCGCCGCCAGCGCCCGCTCGAGCGCCTCGCGCCCGGAGCCCGGCGGGGGCGGGGTGAAGCTCATCCCCGCTGCTTACGCTTACGCCTGTTGTCCCGGCGGTCGGGGCGGTTGGGATCGGCATCGGCCTCTGGCTCCGGATCGGGGCCCTCATCCAGCGGTGGCTCGAGCAGCTCGCGGCCGCTCCCCTCGAAGTCCTCGGCCCGGGCGGGCTCCTCATCGGAGGCGGGCGGCGGATCGCCGGCCTTCGGCCAGGGCATCGCCTCGCCGGTGTCCCAGGCGGGTGGGCGCGGACCACGCATCCAGCCCGCGATCAGGAGGCTGACGGCGATTGCCCAGATCGCAAGGGCAAAGGTCCCGAGCAGGAAGAAGCCGACGCCGAGCGCCATGCCGAGGGTGCCGAGGAACCTCGTCAACAGGCCCGCGCGCATCGCCTGCAGAGAGGTGTAGACGATCGCGACGATCATCCCGAGCGCTCCCGCGAGCTGCAGGCCGGTGAATATCGACCAGGTCGACTGGTCGAAGAGCGTGTCCTCGGCGAACTGATCGACGTTCTCCGCAGCATCCATTCCATCGAGGAAGATCGGCAGCGCCGAGTCGTAGGCGAAGTAGAAGACCACCAACGAGACGGCGAGGAACAGCGGGCCGGCGATGGTGAGACCGATCAGCCCGCGACGGATCGAATCGCTGCGGTCCATCGTCGCCCTGAAGAGAAAGATCAAGGGGGCGATGAAGAGCAGGAGGCCGAGGGCCTGGATCAACTGGCTGACCAGGACTCCGCCGCTCTCGGCGTCGAAGGCGATCAGGCGCTCGGCGTAGGCGTCGCGGGCAACCGAGTTGAAATCGGTACCGAAGCCGGCGAAGCCCGGGACCAGTAGCAGGACGGCGCTGAGCAATCCGAGGATCCCGGCGGTGCGGCCGGCATTGCGCTCGCGCTCGATCTCCTCTTCGGTCATGGAGTGGCCCTCGTTCATGGAGCGGCGTATCTTAGGCGCGTGAGCCATTTCGCCGTCAGCGCCGTCGGCCGTGACCGCCCCGGGATCGTGGCGGCGATCACCGCCGGGCTGCTCGAACTGGAGGGCAACGTCGAGGACTCGCGGATGACGATCCTCCGCGGTCACTTCGTGGTGATGCTGATCGTCTCGCTCCCAGGTCAGCATGACGGCAACGGCCGCGAGGCACTCGAACGGCGCCTGACGCCGGTCCGCGAGGAGCTCGGCCTCGACGCGCTGACGGTCGCCGAAGTCTCCGAGCTCGATCACAGCGGGGTCGAGCCGACCCACGTGATCACCGTCTATGGGGCCGATCACCCGGGGATCGTGCACTCGATCAGCGCCGAGCTGGCCGGGCGCGGGGTCAACATCACCGATCTGCAAACCAAGCTGGCCGGAGCCGAGGGGAGCCCGATCTACGTGATGATGCTCGAGGTCGAGCTCGACGATGCCGACCCTGGCGAGCTCAGCGCGGCGCTGGCAGGGGTCGGCCACAGCGCCGCGGTCGAGGTCTCGATCGGGGAGCTCGACACCGAGGCGCTGTAGATGGACGTCGGCGCCCGGGCGCGGTGAGCCGATGGCCGTCCGCGACGTACTGCTCTACCCCGATCCGCGGCTGAAGCAGGTCTGCACACCTGCCCAGCCGGAGGAGGCCGAGCGGGTGGGGGACGACCTTCTCGAGACGATGCGGGACTTCGGCCACTGCGTCGGCATCGCCGCCCCTCAACTCGGGGAGCTGGTCAGGGTCGCGGTGGTCGACGTCAGCTCCCATCCGAAGGCCGAGACCGACAACGGCGAGCTGGTGCTGGTCAACCCGAGAGTGGTGGCGGAAGCGGGTGCGGACATCGCGCGTGAGGGCTGCCTCTCGATCCCCGACCTGACCGCGAACGTCCGGCGCTCGACAGCGATCACGGTCGAGCACGTCGGCGGCACGATCCACAGCAGCGGCTTTGAGGCCCGATGCATCCTCCACGAGATCGATCACCTCGACGGGATCCTGTTCCTCGACCGCGTCGCCTCGATCGTCGACGACGTCTTCCGCCGCAAGAGCTACAGCGGCTAGCCCAGCGCTGCGGCGACCAGGGCGGCGAGCCGCTCAGCGCAAGCGCCGGTTGGATCGCGGTCGCTGTTGAGATCGGCGACGCTGGCGCCGATCAGCGCCGGCGAAGACCCGAGCGGCGCGATCAACATTGCGGTCTGCTCCCAGCTCAGACCGCCCCGCTCCGGGTAGCTCACGGCCGGCATCGCGGCCGGATCGAGCACGTCCGCGTCGAGGTGCAACCAGAATCGGCCCGGGCCCGATGCGAGCCGGCGCTCGATCCGCTCCCCGAGCGCGGCGGGATCGTCGATTGCGGCCGCCTCGATCGCCTCGATCGCCGGGTCGAGCAGGTCGCGCTCGAGGACGACGGGCCGATCGGTCGCACTCGGAGGTTCCGGCTCAGGCCGGTAGCCGGCGACGATCACCCCGGCCGGCTCGATGATCGGCACCTCACCGGCCAGGCCCGTGAGCCCGGATGGACCGCGGCCGGTGACGATCGCGAGCTCGGTGTCGGCGCACTCACCGGTCGGCGAGCTGTGCGGATCGTAGAAGTCGAGGTGGCCGTCGATGAAGGCGAGGCCGATGGCCGCTCCCGGCTCGGCCACCCGCGCACCGGCGAGAGCGCCGATCAGCAGGGTGCAGTCGCCGCCGAGGACCAGCGGACGCTCGCCGTCGGCGAGCACCTGACCGACGGCCTTGCGCAGCTGCTCGGATGCCGCCAGGAGATCGGGGTAGCCGATCAGCCCGGTCTCAGGATCACGGCGATGCTCGCGAATCCGCGCCGCGACATCGCCCCGATCGGTGGCTCCGAGGGCGTCGAGAAGTCCCGCCTGCCGCAACGCAGCGGGCGCCCGCTCCTCGCCCTCACTGCGCCCGGCGCTGTCGAGCGGTGCGCCGATCGCCGCCCAACGGGGCCGCGCCGGCTCAGCGGCGCTCGCCATCTCCGGGCCGCTCCTCCGGCTCGTCCCGTTGCTCGCCAAGCAGACGCTGTTCGCCGCCCGGGCGGATCGGGTAGTACTCGTGATCGGTCGGCTCGGCGATCCGGCTTATTCGCTCGCCGACGCCGAGGACGACGTCGAGGAACGGCGCCGCGAGCGCGATCAGGCCCTCGACGCGGGCCCGGGTCGTTTTCTGGGCGGGGGTGAGGTTCGCCACGGGACTAACGTAGCGCCCGAGCGCTCGGCACGGCCCAGCCGCGGAACGGAGGCCGGCCGGAATCAGTCATCTAGGCTTTCGCGCGATGACCGACCTCAAGCAGTCCGGCCCGATCGTCGTCTACGGGGCGAGCGGCTACACAGGCAGGCTGATCGCCCGCGAACTCGACCGCCGCGGCGCGGAGTTCGTTCTCGCGGGTCGCACGCTCGGCAAGCTCGAGCGGGTTGCCTCCGAGCTCGCAGGCTCGCCTGAGATCGCCGCGGTTCCGCTCGACGATGCCGCCGGCCTGCGCTCGCTGCTCGACGGCGCCGGCGCCGTGATCGCCTGCGCGGGACCGTTCACTCTTCACGGCGACGCCGTCCTCGGGGCGGCGGTCGAGACCGGCGTCCACTACCTCGACACCACCGGTGAGCAGCCCTTCATCCACTCCGTCTTCGAGCGCCACGGCAACGCCGCCGAAGCGAGCGGCGCCGCACTGGTCAGCGGGATGGGGTTCGACTACCTGCCCGGTGATCTGCTCGCCGCGCTGACCGGAGCCGAACTCGGACCGATCTCCGATCTGACGCTCGCGTATGCGATCCGCGGCTTCGGGCCGACCCGGGGGACGGCGCTCTCGGCCCTGGAGATGATCAGCGGCGGCGACCTCGAGTGGCAGGACGGCACCTACCGCGAGGCCGATCGCAGCACCGGACGCGGCAGCTTCGACTTCCCCTCGCCGCTCGGCCGCCAGCGCGTCGGCCGCTATCCGGCCGGAGAGCAGATCACGGTTCCCAGGCACCTCGACACGGAGAACGTGAGCACCGTGATCGCACTCGGGTCGGTAACGCCGCCGCTGCTCGGCCCGCTCGCCGGCCCCACGATGACGGCGACGGGCTACCTGATGGACACCCCCGTGCGCTCGCTCGCGGCGAAGCTGATCGAGCGCCTGCCGGAGGGACCGGACGAGGCCAGCCGCAAGGCCGTTCGCTACACGATCGTATGCGAAGCGAGCGGCGCCGAGGGTAGCCGTCGCGGGGTACTGCGGGGCGGGGACATCTACGGGATCACCGCGGTCATCACCAGCGAGGGCGCCCTGCGGATGGCGGCCCCCGGCTACGATCGCAGAGGCGCGCTCGCCCCGGCGCAGGCTTACGAACCGGCGTCGTTCCTGCGGGCGCTCGCCGACCACGGCGTCAGCTACGAGATCCTGGATCGCTGAGCACGATGGCCGCGCCGAAGGAAGAGGCAGCGACCTACCCGTGCCCGGCCTGTGGAAAGGAGCTCTTCGGCTGGCTTGCCGCAAAGCACCCGGTCGACGGGTCGAAGCTGATCCTCGACCGCTGCGAGAACTGCCTGCTGGTCGTCACCCGCGGCCCGCGGCCCCCGGACGTCGCGACCGAGCTCAACACCCTCGATCGCGAGGGCAGCACGATCGTCGCGCCGAACCGGGAGAGCTTCCAGGGCGGGCTCGGGGGCGCCCAGTGGTCCGGGCTGGAGCCGGAGCGTCGTCGCCTACACCTCAATCCGCGCGCCGCCGGGCTACTGCTCAGCCTCACCGGCATAGAGGTATCAGCCTCCGGGACCCCCTTCAGCCGGCGCTCCTACCGGGACATGGTCCAAACCCTGATCAACGCCTTCACCCTGCGTGACAACTTCCGGCGCAACGCCCGCGTCGGCCGCCTGCCACGACGCACGCCGGGCGAGCGCGCCAGGTACGCGCTCGATGCCACCGTCAGCGTCCTGGTCGTGATCCCGATGGCGATCATCGCCCTGCCGCTGGAGCTGCTCGGCTCGCTGCTGGGTCGCGGCGGAGAGATGAGACTCGAGGTCAAGGACTAAAGGCCCCGGGAACTCTGCCGATACTGGGACCAGCGGCCCAGCCAGTCCGTCGGGCCGCGCGTCCCCGACCACTGCAGGAAGAGGCCAAGATGCCGCGGACGGCTCAGACACCGACGCAAGGCGCCCCGCTGACGGCCGCCGACACATCCGGGTCAATCCCGCCCCCCTCGGTGGCGCCGCCCGCTCCCGCCGGGCCGAGCGCACCGCCCGCCCCTGTCGCGGGAGCCGACGCCGCCGATCGGACCTCGGGGGCCGACGAGCCAGATCGGGCCCAGGCCGAGGCCCTGGCCAAGGTCGCGTCGCTCGCGGCCGCGGCGCGTGATGACGATGCGCCGAGCCGGGCGATGCTCGCGACCGCGATCACCCTCGGCGTCCTCGTGATTGCGCTGCTGATTCTCGCGGCCGCCGTCTCGCTGTAGCGACCGCTGCCGCCTCGAGTCGGCGCGGCATCTATCCTTTTGTGCATGGAATCAGGAGGATTCGGTGGACTCTTCGGCGATCCCGATGAGTTGCGCGAACAGCTCGGCAACATGGCCGAACAGATGCAGGGGGCCCAGCAGGTCGCATGGGCCGACAACGCGATCCAGCTCGCGGTGACTATGACCGTCGCGGCGATCGGTCAGGTTGAGCTCGATGGCTCCAGCGACGAGCAGGCCCACCAGGTCCGCGACGCGATCCGGCTGATCTTCCCCGAGGCCGTGACGCTGGTCAGCGAAGCGCGGCAGGGGCTGCGCTAGCGGGAGCGCCCGCCGCGCCGATCCCGGAGCGGGAGAGCGAGCGCGGATGTTGATCGAGCACCGGGGCCAACGACCGCGGATCCACCCCTCCGCCTACGTCGCTCCCAGCGCCGTGATCTCCGGCGACGTCGCGATCGGGCCGGAGTGCCGGATTCTCCACGGGGCGGTCCTTACCGCCGAGAGCGGCGCGATCGAGATCGGAGAGAGCTGCATCGTCATGGAGCAGGCTCTGATCCGGGGCCGCGACGGGCACCCCGCGCGGCTCGGCGACCACGTCCTGCTCGGCCCGCACGCGCATCTCAACGGCGCCGAGGTCGAGCGCGAGAGCTTCCTCGCCACCGGGGTCTCGGTCTTCCCAGGTGCCCGAGTCGGGCGCGGGTCGGAGCTGCGGATCAACTCGGTCGTCCACGCCAACACCGTGGTCCGCCCCGAGACGGTCCTGCCGATCGGCTGGATCGCCGCCGGGGATCCGGCCGAGCTGTTCTCCCCCGACCGGCACGAGGAGCTGTGGGAGGTGCAGAAGGAGCTCGACTTCCCTGGGACGGTGTTCGGACTCCCCCGGGAGGAGGCATCGATGAAGCGGATCGCCTCCCACTACGCGGAGCTGTTTGGCGCCCACCGCGACGACCGGGTGATCGAGGAGTAGTCGGCGGCGGGCCCGCGGCCGACCCCTACCAGTCGGGCCGGGGGCTCTCGATCCCGCGGATCGCCGGCCGGTCGGCGAGAACGTAGCGCCAGACCACGAGCACCCCGATCGCCATCATCGAGGTCGCGAGGATCGAGCCGAGCGAGAGCAGCGGGATTCCGGTCAGTCCGTTGCCGATGTTGCAGCCGTGGGCGATGCTGCCACCGATCCCCATCGCCACGCCCCCGACCGCGGCGCGGATCGAGCGGGCGCGATCCGGCATCCGTAGAGGCCCGCGGATCGCAGCGAAGGCCCCGGCGACGGTCCCGATCGCGAGGAAGACCGCGAAGCTGGCGGTGCCGCCGTCGAAGATCGCGATGCGAGCGTTCTCCGCAGCGCCGACGAAGCCGAGGCCGTAGCCGTAGTCGGCCCAGCCGGCCAGGACCCAGGTGAGTATCCCGATCAGCCCGAGCCCGACGCCGGCGCGGACGCCGACCGCGCTGCGCCGCAGCAGGAAGAAGAGGAGGCCGGCGCCGAGCAGGATCGCGATCGGCACGTAGTCGACCCCGAGCGCCGCGTAGAGGGTCTGATCGTCGGGCTGGGCGACCGCATCGTCGAGGTCGACGAGGACCCCGTCGAAGGGCCCGCGGATCAGCAGCTCGCCGACGACGAAGCCGCCGATCGCGATCGCGGTGGCGATCGAGCCGGCGCCGGACTTCCAGAGGATTCCGGCGATGCAGCCGCCGGCCAGCGCCATCCCGGCGCCGAACAGGAGCCCGCCGATCACCTGGGCGACGGGGAATAGGCCGATCGCCGGCAGGGCCGCGGCGTCGCTGAACAGGTCCGCGTTGAAGAGGATCAGGACCGGGATCAGGAGCAACTGCACCGCGACCGCGACCGCGAAGATGCGGAGGATCGTCCAGTCGCCGCCGAAGCCGGCCTTGCGCACGCCGGCGTTGAAGCAAACCGTGTTGCGCGCGGTCCAGGCACCGAAGGCCAGGCCCGCCACAAGTCCACCGATCAGCGCCTCCATCGAGGCGATTGTTTCAGGTCGCTCTCGCCGCCCCCGAAAGGGGCCTCTCAGCCGAGCAGACCACGGGCGCGGAGGTCGGCGATCGCCTCCTCGCCGCGGTCGGTGAAACTCTGGCCGGCGACCCAGTCCGCAAGCTCGGGCAGGCCGCGCTCCAGGGGCACGGTCGCCTCGAAGCCCAGCTGCTCGCGCGCGGCCTCGATCGAGGCGAAGCAGTGGCGGATGTCGCCCGCCCGGAACTCGCCGGTGATCTCGGGCTCGATCTCGGGCGCGATCCGGCCCGCGAGCTGAGACGCGAGGTCACGGATCCGCAGCCGCTCGCCGGTGGCGATGTTGAAGACCCTGCCGGGGGCGCCGGGGGCATCCATGGCGGCACGTGTCCCCGCAACCACATCGGAGACGTGGACGAGGTCGCGGATCTGGTTGCCGTCCTCGAACAGCAGCGGTGGGTTGCCGACCAGCAGGCGCGCGCTGAAGATCGCCGCAACGCCCGTGTAGGGATTGCCGAGCGCCTGCCGCGGGCCGTAGACGTTGAGGTAGCGCAAGGCCGTGGCCTCGAACCCATACGCCTCGCCGAGCACCAGCGCGAGCTCCTCGGTGTCGCGCTTGCTGATCCCGTAGACGCTGGCGGGCCTCAGTGGCCGCTCCTCGCGAACGGGAACCGGCTCCAGATCGGCGCCGCACTGCGGGCAGAGCGGGTCCCAGCGCCGGGCGCGCATCTGCTCGGCCGGCCGCAGACCGGGCGCGATCTCGCCGTGGTTGGGACAGCGGTAGGAGCCCTCGCCGTAGACCACCATCGAGGAGGCGACGACGACGCGACGGACGCGGGCGCGGGCGGCGATCACCGCCTCGAGCAGGGTCGCGGTGCCGCCGCTGTTGGCATCGATCGCCTTGCGGACGTTGACCATCGACTCGCCGTTGCCGACGATGCCGCCGAGGTGGAAGACGCGGTCGCAGCCCTCGAGCGCCGCCTCGACCTCCTCGCGACTGCGGAGATCGCCGCGGATCAGCTCGGCGTCGGCGGGGAAGTGATCGGGCGGCTCGCCGCTCGGGTGGGCGAGCGGATCGAGGTTGTCGAGCACGCGGACCCGCTCCCCGTCGGCAAGCAGCGACTCGACCAGATGGCAGCCGATGAACCCGGCGCCGCCGGTGACGAGGACGCCGCTCACCAGATCGTCTCCAGGGTGAGCTCCATCACCACGGCTTGGGACGCGAGAAACGGGATCACGACCACAAGGCTACGGCGGGGGACGATCGCGGCGGCGGCTAGACAGCCGAGCGGTGCCATGAAGAGCCAGATCCGCTCGGTCTCGGCCTTGCTGAAGCCGAGCAGGGCCGAGACCGCGACGATCACGGCAAGGGCCACGGCAACCTCGTTCCCGATCCCCACCGCCCGAGCCGCGTACCAGGAGACCGGCAGGCCGAGGGCGACGAAGAACGCGACCGGGGAGCCGAACACCCAGTACTCCCAGGGCCGGGCGTTGGAGATGCCGAGCTCGTAGGCCTCGTTGGCCGCGGCGAGGACCCCCAGCGGGTCGTAGCCCGAAACGGCATAGAGGCCGAGGTAGAAGGCGAGCAGGGCCACTCCCGCAGCCAGGGCGACGGCGATCGCCCGGCGCAGCCCCTCCCGCTGGGCGACCAGCAGCGCCGAGAAGGCGCCGATCGCGAGCAGCGCCCAGGAGAAGAAGGATGCGACCGCAAGCGCCGCCGCCCCGGCGATCCGGGTGGCCGGCCCGCCGGCGCATAGCAGCAGCGCCGCGATCAGGCCGAGGGTCATGAAGACCGAATCCGCGCTGGAGACCCCGTAGATCATCGCCGCCGGCGAGAACGCGAGCAGCAGCGCCGCGGCCCGGGCCCGGCCCTCCTCGAAGTCGAGGCGGCGGGCGAACAGGTAGGTCAGCGGCACGGCGAGCAGGCCGATCGCGATGATTAGCGCCGCCATCGCCTGCGGGGTTTCGATCCCCAGCCAATCCAGCAGCAGCAGGGTTCCCGGCGGATGAGCCGAGGGATGGATCGGAAGCGAGGGCGAGATCTCGGCGAAGCGATCGAGCAACGTGCCGAGACCGAGATCGAGAGCGGCAAGTGCCGGCAGGTACTCGTTGGCGGCCTCGGGCTCGACGCCGAACATCGCGTACCAGGCGGCGGTGCCGTCACGAGAGGCGGCGAGCGCGAGCCGGGCGAACAGGCCCGCGGTAGTCGCGCCGGCGACGAAGAGGAGCGGACCGCCGAAGCCGCGGGCCAGCGCGACTCCCCCGGCGGTCGAGGCGGCGAGCAGGAGCAGCCAGAGGATCGCCGCGCCGCCGATCTCGGGCGACCAGGTCGCAAAGAAGGGCGGCAGCGCCGTCCCGAGGCCGACCCCGGCGGCGTCGCCGATCAGCCCGAAGGCGACGGTGGCAGCGGCCAGCGACGAGAGCATCAGCGCGGTGCGAAAGCCGCCCGGCCGGTCCGCGGAAGCGGGGACGGCGGCCCCGCGGGGGGTGGCGGCTGTTGCCTGCATCCTGCGCAGACAACCACACCCGGCGGGCCGTTTCCGTTTCCGTAAGGTCGGGACGGCTACGGTTGATTCGTGAACTGCGAGGTGATTCTGCCCGTTCTCGACGAGGCCGCGGCGCTTCCGGGGGTGCTGGGTGCAATGCCGCCCGGCTACGAACCGCTGGTCGTCGACAACGGATCCAGCGACGGATCGGCCGAGATCGCCGCCGCTCACGGAGCCCGGGTTGTGACCGAACCGCGCCGGGGGTTCGGCGCCGCCTGCTTCGCCGGACTGGCCGCCGCGCGGACCGAGATCGTCTGCTTCATGGACTGCGACGGCTCGCTGGACCCCCGGGAGCTGCCCCGGGTGGCCGATCCCCTCGCCGCCGGGGAGTCGGATCTCGTGCTCGGCGCCCGCCAGGCTGAGCCGGGCGCATGGCCGCCCCACGCGCGGATCGCCAACCGGATCCTGGCGATGCTGGTGCGCCGTCGCGCAGGGCTCGACCTGACCGACATCGGCCCGATGCGGGCCGGGCGGCGGCAGGGCCTGCTCGGCCTCGAGCTCACCGATCGCCGCTTTGGCTGGCCGCTGGAGATGGTGCTGCGCGCCGCTGAGGCCGGCTGGCGGATCGAGGAGGTCGGAGTCACCTATCGCGAGCGCGAGGGCCGCTCGAAGGTGACCGGGACCGTGCGGGGGACCGTGCGCACCGCCCGCGACATGGCGAAGGCGATGCGATGAGCGAGTTCGAGGTCGCGCTGCTGGTGATCGCCAAGGAGCCGGTCCCGGGGCGGGCGAAGACGCGGCTGATCCCGGCCCTCGGCGAGTGCGGATCGGCCCAGGTAGCCGAGGCGGCCCTGGCGGACACGCTGGAGGCGGTGGCCGAGGCTCCCGGGCGAAGGAGGATGCTGGTCCTCGAAGGAGAGCCGGGTGCCTGGCTGCCGGAAGGCTTCGAGGTGGTCCCCCAGGTCGGGGGCGGCCTCGGCGATCGGCTCGCGGCGGCTTTCGAGGCCGCCGGCGGCCCGGCCTTCCTGGTCGGGATGGATACCCCCCAGGTGACGCCTGACCTGATCGCCGACGGCTGTGCCCGGCTGGCCCGGGAGGGCAGCGACGCCGTCATCGGCCTCGCCGAGGACGGCGGCTGGTGGGCGCTCGGCCTGCGGCGGCCGGACGCGCGGGTATTCGAGGGCGTGCCGATGAGTGTCGCCGACACCGGCGCCCGCCAGGTCGAGGCCCTGCGGGGGCTAGGGCTCCGCTGCGAGCAACTCCCGCGCCTGCGCGACGTCGACACCTTCGAGGACGCGACCGCGGTCGCCGCCTCGATGCCGTCCTCCCGCTTCGCGTCGGCCATGCGGCAGCTCGCACCGGAGTCGGTCTGATGGACACGCCCCTACGCTCTCTTTCGGTCGCCCGCATTGCCGCAGCCGTCTCGATCGCGACGCTGGCGACGTTCGCAACGATCGCGATCTCGGCCTGCGGGTCGGAGGAGGCCAACCCGCCGGCCGCCGAGCCGGGCGTGGCGCCGGAACAGACCGGCGAGGTGCCGGGAGTGGTGATCGACCTCGGCCGGGGCGAGGCCGAGGGCGTCGCCGTCGATCCCGAGACCGGGGTCGCCGCCGTAGCGACCCGTGATCCCGACAAGCTGTTCCTGGTCGAGTCCCCACTCAGCCCCGAGCCGCGGGTTCGCGAGGTCGAGATTCCCGAATCTCCCCGCCATATGCAGCTCGCCGCGCCCGGCGGCCCGATTATCTTCACCGCCGAGCGCAGCGACGACCTGGTCGAGCTGCAGCTGCCGGGGGGTGAGGTCGAGACCACCCCTCTCGGTGACTTCCCCCACGACGCGACCGCTGCGGCCGGGAAGATCTTCGCCGCCAACGAGGGCGGCGATTCGATCTCGGTCGTCGACAACGGCCGGGTCGAGATCACCCTTCCCGCCTCCGAGCAGCCTGGCGGGATCGCCGCCGCGGGGAACGTGATCGGCGTGATCACGGTCGCCGAGCGGACTCTGAGCACCTACGACGCCGAGACCCTCGAGAAGACCGGAGAAATCGACGCCGGCGTGGGACCGACCCACATCGTCGCCGGTGACGACGGCCGCTTCTACGTAGCCGACACCCAGGGTGACGCGATTCTCGTCTTCGAGGCGGGGCCCGAACCGCGGCTGGTGGACCGAGCCAACCTGCCGGGCAAGCCTTACGGGATCGCGATCGACAACACCAACCGGCGGCTATGGGTGACCCAGACGGAGCGGAATCGCGTAGTCGAGTACGAGTTGACCGATCTCGCGCCCAGGCGCCTGCGGAGCTTCGTCACCGTCCAGCAGCCCAACACCGTCGCGGTCGACCCCGCCACCGGCCACGTCTACGTCGCCGGACGGGCCGAAGGCGAGCTTCAGGTGTTCGATCCCGGGGCCGCCGAGAGCACCGGCTGATGGGCCTGGCCGAGCGCATCGCCGAGATCGAGGAGGCGCGCAAACCGCCGGCTCCCGAGCCTCCCGAGGCCGGGCCGTTCGACCGCAACTTCTGGCGCAGCCCCTTGCGCGGCCGCTGGCTCACGTCGTTCCTCGGCTCAGCCCTGCTGCCGCTGCTGCTGGTCTGCGGGATCACCGGCTTCCTCTCCCACGCTGCCTACGACCCCGATCTCGGCTCGAACGGAATCACCGGCGGATTCGACGACGGCTTCTACTTCTTCGATTGGCCGACGAGCCCCATCTGGCTCTACTCCCTGACTCAGTCCCTGCACATACTCAGCGGCCTAGCCGCGATCCCGGTCCTGATCGCGAAGCTCTGGTCGGTGATCCCGCGCCTGTTCGAGCGCCCTGCGGCGCGCTCGGTCGCGGTCGGCCTCGAGCGACTCAGCATCGCGACCCTGGTCGGCTCCTCGATCTTCCTGCTCGTGACCGGGACGCTCAACATCACCTACTGGCTCCCGTTCCCCTTCGCCTTCGTCCCCGCCCACTACTACGCGGCGATCATCTTCGTCGCGGCGCTGGCGCTGCATGTGCTTGTGAAGCTGCCGGTGATCGCCAAGGCGTTCCACAAGGAGGGTGCCTTCCGCCCGCTCGGGGAGGGGATCGAGATGATGCGGAAGGCGGACGCCGAGGACGACACGTTGGCGCCGGTCAACCCGGCCGCCGCGACGATCTCGCGTCGCGGACTGATCGGCGCGGTCGGCGTCGCCTCGGCCGGCCTGGTCGGCCTCAACATCGGCACCAACCTGTTGCCGTCGCTCCGCGAGACGTCGTTGCTCTCTGCCCGCGGACAGAGCTACGGCGACGGACCGAACGACTTCCAGATCAACAAGACGGCGGAGTCGGCCGGAATCCCGACCGACGCCGTCGGCGCTTCGTGGCGCCTGGTGCTCACCGGCGGCGACTCCGAGCTGAGCCTCAGCCGCGACGACCTGCTGGCGATGGAGCAGCGGACCGAGCGACTGCCGATCGCGTGCGTCGAGGGGTGGACCAGCTACCAGGACTGGACCGGCGTGCAGCTGAGGGAGCTGGCGAGCATGGCCGGATTCGACTCCGCCATCGTCCTGGTCGAGTCGCTGCAGGGGTTCGGGGCGTTCAAGCAGGCGACGCTGAACTCCGGCCAGGTCGACGACGAACGCTCGCTGCTGGCGCTCAAGGTCAACGGCGCCGACCTCTCGATCGACCACGGCTTCCCCGCCCGCGTGATCGTCCCCGCCCTCCCCGGCGTCCACAACACCAAGTGGGTCCAGAAGATGACCTTCCAGGGAGCCTGACCGTGTCGCCGCCACGAGCAGACGCAAGCAGGCTCGACCGTTTCCGCTACGAGTACGGGGCTGAGCCGCTGCACCTGCTGGCGACCCTCGCCAGCCTCTCGATCGTCCTCTACGCGATCCTGCGGATCTTCGAGATCCCCTCCACGGCCGGGATCCTGCTCTGGCTGGTCGGGGCGATCGTCCTCCACGACTTCATCGCTCTCCCGCTCTACTCGCTGTTCCTGCGGATCGCCGAGGAGGGAACCGACGCGGCGATCGAGCCGAGGCGGAGGGCGCTGATCACCCTCAACCACATCCGCATCCCCCTCGCCTTCTCGGCGCTCCTGCTCCTGATCTCCTTCCCGCTCGTCTTCCAGATCGACGAGCCGCGATATCGCCTCACGCTCGGCTTCGAGCTCACGCTCGACCGATACCTCGGCAACTGGCTGCTGATCACCGCTGCGATGTTCCTGATCTCGGGCGTAGCCTATGCGCTCAAGATCCGCAGCAAGAAGTCCCGCAGGCCGATGGTCGCCCGGGAGAGCCGGCGTCCCCCCGTGGAGGCGCCGAACAAGGCGATCGTGCTGGTCTCTCGCGGGGTACTCGCGGTCCTCGCCCTGTTCGCGGCCTGGGTCGCCACCCTGGCGCTGTACGGCGTCTTCAACTCCTTCCCGCTGTAGCGCCGGTCCGGGCCCGCGGGGGCTGGTCACGCCTCCACGCCCGAATCGTTCGAATACGCCACCCAACCGTCACGGTCCGCGACCTAGCATCGCCGCATGTCCGGAGGGGACCAGCAGAGAGGGAGCACCAGCGTCGAGCACGCGGCGCTGGTGCTTGTGGCCGCGGCGGTGGCGATCGCGGTCGTCTCGGCTGCTCGCCTGGCCGGCGACGAGAATCGGACTCCGGGCCTCGCCTCAGCGCTGCTGCGGAAGCAGCGCTGCGCGGTCCGCTATCCGGATCCCTGCTGGCAGGATCCTCTGACCGAAGCCTACGGCCGCCGGATCGCCGGCGCTGTCCGCGCCCTGGCGCCGGCGCCGAGACCGCTTCAGGGTCTCGTCGGCGTCGACTACCGCCGTTGTCGGCAGGTGCGATGCGCGATCCCGATGCCGGGAGCGCTCGGCGCCCACCTGACGATCAGCAACCGCCGCACCGTCGCCTTCAGCTCGATCCGCGACCTGCGGCGCAGCGAGGGCCGCGTGGAGATCGACTACTGGCACTATCGCCCGACGATCGGCTGGGAGCTGGTCGAGCGCGTGGCCACGGAGGTCGAGCTCGGCGAGCTCGCCGCCACGCCCCTGCCCGAGGATGCCGATCCGCACCTGATCCCGCTCGAGACCCTGCTCGGGCGGGACGAATCCCGCTTCAAGGCGGGTGAGATACCGCCGTGGCAGGGTGAGATCGAGAGCCGCTGGGGGCGCGGCCGTGTCAGTATGTCGGCTTCATCGCCGTCGGCAACGGGATCTGGAGTGTGAGATGGCAGACAAGCAGGCCGTGATCCGGAGAATCCGCGAGCACTATGCCGAGCTGGGGATACCGCTCGACGCCCTCAGCGACAGGGACATCGAGCATGGGGTCCGCCAGCTCGCCTCGGCGGCGCGCGATGCGGGAACCGGCAGCAAGGAAGCCACCGAGGCGATGAGAGCCGCGGTCAGGGCGGCCCAGGAGCGCGAGTAGGGGCTGAGCGCCGCCCTGATGCGAGGGAGCGCGCACGTCGCTCACCACAACGCGTCGTGGTGCTCCATGACGCCCCAGCCATCGGCTAGCTCCACTCCGCCGAGGTTGCCCGTGAAAGCCCCGAAGGGCTGGCGATACTCGAACTTCAACGGCCCGAGGCTCTCGCTCGCGCGGCGCTCTGCCTCGGGGGTGAAGGCGAGCCGGGAGCCGTCCTCGAAGCCGATCCCGCCGAGGTCTCCGTCGAAGCTGACCGGGCCGGGCTCGGTCGGCTCGCCGTCGAGCCAGATCGCGCGCTCGCTGTTGGCCGGCGGATCGTTGACACCGCTGACCAGGTTCCAGCCGACGGCGCGACCGTCGAGAGCGGTCCCGACGCCCGCCGACCACGACCAGACGGTGTGACGCGGGTGATAGCCGGCGGACTCGTCCTCGATCCCGAAGGCCTCCCTCTCGATCCGTCTGCCGCCGGGAAGATAGATCCGGCATTCGACCGGCGCGATCCGCTTTCGAGTCCACACGTAGCCGCCCTCCCCCTCCCCGTTGGGACAGATCGACTCGGCCCAGCGACCCTCGCCGATCCGCAGGCGGGCGGTCACCTCGCGGCCTTCGATCCGCGTCTCAACCCCGGGCTCGTCGGAGCCGATCTGCCACGCCCCGCCGCCGGCACGCTCGCTCCAGACCTCCCCGCGGGCGAACGGCGCCCGCTTGCGGGTCCGCTCCCACATCCGGCCGCTCTCACGATCGACAACCGCCCAGAAGGTCTGGCCCGCCGGGCCCACATGAGCACGAGCCGCGCAGAGCAGGAACTCGTCGCAGAACACGCCGACGTAGCGCCAACGCTTTCGCAGCCGCCAGCCGGGGCCGAACAGCGGCAGCTTGCCGGGGGGCAACGGCAGGCGGGGGCGGTCGGGGGCGGGCCCACGCCAGGGCAGCCGCTCGATCTCCGCCTGATTACCTGCTGAGGGCGCCATCGGTCGCGATCCACGGTACCTCCCCGACAGCCGGGCCGGCGCCCGGAGCCTACCCTGTGAGCCGTGGATCGCTCGATGGCCAGCCCCCGCTCCCCTGCGCGCGATGAAGCACCGTGAACCGGTTCGGGCCGATTGGCGAATGGGGCTCGACGCCTGCCGAGCGCGTGAGCGAGTTCGGGTGCGATCTGATCGTCCCCGATCCCGACCAGGTCCTGTACAGAGCGGTGGACGTGAAGGCTCCCCCCGCGCACACCTTCCGTTGGCTCTGCCAGCTGCGGGCGGCGCCCTACAGCTATGACCTGCTCGACAACCGCGGGCGCCGGAGCCCCCAAGAGCTCACCGCCGGCCTCGATCAGCTCGAGACCGGCCAGCGCTTCATGCAGATCTTCAAGCTGGTGGCGTTCGAGCCGGGTCGCTCGATCACCCTGCTCACGGAGGGCAACCTGTTCGGCAGGATCGGGTGTACCTACCGGGCCGACCCGGGCGCCGACGACCGCTCGCGGATCGTCGTCAAGCTTGCCGTCAGGTCGGTCCCCGGCCGGCTCCGCGGGCCGCTGATGCGAATCGTCCTGCCGCCCGGCGATCTGGTGATGATGCGGCGCCAGCTGCTCAATCTGGCGACGCTTGCGGAGCGCTCGGCGCCTACTCGATCTTCGCGATCAGATCGCCGGAGTTGATCGCGCCGCCGACCTCGACCGGGAGCGAGGTGATCTTGCCCGAGCGGTGGGCGGTGATCTCGTTCTCCATCTTCATCGCCTCGATCACCGCGACCAGGGCGCCCTCTTCAACCTCGTCGCCCTCGGCGACCTCGAGCTTGAAGATCGAGCCCTGCAGCGGCGCGACCAGATCCTCGCTGGAAGCAGCCGCGCCTGCTCCCGCCTTGCGCTCGCGCTTCTGCGGGCGCTTGGCCCCGGCACCCGCACCATTGCCGCCGCCGACCGGGCTGAAGGCCTCGCCGATCACCTTCACCGGATAGAGGCGGCCGCCGACCTCGACCTTGTACTCGCGGGTCGTCAGCTCGGCCTCGGGGCCATCCTCGCCGGCGGGCTCGGGGGACTCCTGCGGCGCCGTCGACTTCAGCCACTCCCGGTCCTCGGTCAGGTCGCGACAGGTCTCGCCGTTGGCCCACTGCTCGGTGGCGAGGATCGCCGAGTGGAACGGAATCAGGGTGGTGAGGCCGCCGATCTCGTACTCACCCAAGGCCCTGAGCATCCGCCGGGTCGCCTTCTCGCGGTCGACGTCCCAGGTGATCAACTTGCCGACCATCGGGTCATACAGCGGAGTCACCTCGCCACCGGCCTCGAGACCGGAGTCGACCCGGACGCCGGGGCCCGAGGGCTGCTTGTAGGAGCTGACCTTGCCGGGTGCGGGAGCGAAGTTGGCGTGGGCGGCCTCGGCGTTGATTCGGCACTCGATCGCGTGGCCGCGAAGCTCGACCTCCTCCTGGGTCACCGACAGCCCCTCGCCAGCGGCGACGCGGATCTGCTCGCGGACGATGTCGATCCCGGTGACCATCTCGGTCACGCAGTGCTCGACCTGGACGCGGGTGTTCATCTCCAGGAAGAAGTAGTCCTCGCCGACCTGCAGCCCCTCGATCGTTCCTGCGCCGCGGTAATCGACGGCCTTGGCGGCGTCGGTCGCGATCCTGCCGATCCGCTCCCGCATCTCCTCGTCGACATGGGGACCCGGCGCCTCCTCGATCAGCTTCTGGTGGCGCCGCTGGATCGAGCAGTCGCGCTCGCCGAGGTGGATCACGTTGCCGGCCGAGTCGGCGAGGACCTGGACCTCGACGTGGCGTGGATCCTCGAGGTACCGCTCGAGATAGACGCGATCGTCGCTGAAGAACTTTTCGCCCTCGCGGGCTGCGCCCTCGAAGGCGTCCGTCAGGTCATCGGCGCTCATCGCGACGCGGAAGCCCTTGCCGCCTCCCCCGCCGACCGCCTTGCAGGCGACCGGGTAGCCGATGTCGGCGGCGAGCTTGGCCGCGCTCTTGGCGTCGGGGGCCGGATCGGTGTCGCCGGGAACGATCGGGACCCCGGCCTCCTTCATGATCTCGCGGGCCTTGGTCTTCGAGCCCATCGCGTCGATCGCCGACGCCGGGGGGCCGATCCAGGTGATCTCGGTCTCACCGATCGCCCGGGCGAAGTCGGCATTCTCGGCGAGGAAGCCGTAGCCGGGATGGATCGCCTCCGCGCCGGCCTCGGCGGCAACCTCGAGGATCTTGTCGATCTTGAGGTAGCTCTCGGCGGGGACGGCGGGGCCGAGCAGGAACGCCTCGTCGGCAAGCCGGACGTGCGGAGCGTCGCGATCAGCCTCGGAGTAGACGGCGACGGCGATGATTCCCATCTCCTTGCACGTCCGCATGACGCGGATTGCGATCTCGCCGCGATTGGCGATCAGGACCTTCTCGAACAAAGCCATTGAGCGCGAGAGGATAGTCGTCCGCGACCGATGGCGAGCGAGGCCCGAGGCGAGCTCGCCGCAGCCCCCGCCACTGATCTACGATCGGCCGATGGCAGATCAGTCCTCCAGCGCGCGTCCGGCCGCGCCGACCACGCGAGCCGAGCTTGAACGCAGCATCCGGGTGATCCGAATCGCGGTCGCGGCCGGGGTCACGACCGTGGTCGGGTTCACGATCGCTTTCGTCGCCGGCCTCGATGCGCCGGCCGTTCCATTGGTTCCGATCGCGGTGCTGGTGGTTCTCACCGACCTCGGTTTCCTCGTCATCTTCACCCGCCATCGCAGGCGGGCGCTGCGGGATCTCGACCGCGCAGCGGTCGGGCTCCCGGCCGCCGAGCAATAGCCCGCCGGATCAGAACTCCGGGAAGGCGTCCCCGGCGTCGATCGCCTCGATCGCATCGCCGATCGTGCGGTCGAGGGCCGAGCGCTTGATCAGCTCGTCCTCGATCACCAGCGCCTGGAACCAGGGCAGATCGACATCGACGCCGCTCTCCTTGCCGGTCCCCTGGAAGCGGATCCGCAGCAGAGCCACCTGGTCCTCGCGCTGGTAGCTCTCGATCTCGACGTGGATCTTCTCCCAGGGCCCGTGCAGGTGCGCCCAAAAGCGCTTGAATCCCTCGTGTCCCTGGTAGACGGGCTCGGTGCCGGGGAACGAAGCCGAGGTGTGCCACTCGACGTCCGGGGCGAGGAACTCCAGCGTCCGCTCGAGGTTGCCCTCGTTCCAGGCCTCGTAGCCGGCGCGGATCCGATCGAGCAGCTCTTCAGCCATCGATGTCCACCCTACCGACGGTGGCCCGGCGGGACAAGAAGATCTCGGTCGTCCGGGGGCGCGGGGTGGCGCTCACGCCCGCCTCAGGCAGCGAGAGCCGCAGCCGCCTCCCCGATCCAGATCACCTGATCGCGCGCCGGTCCGACCCCGACCAGCTTGATCGGCACGCCGGCGAATTCGCTGATGTAGCGCAGGTACTCGCGCGCAGCCTCGGGGAGCTCGTCCTCGTCGCGGCAGGATCCCAGGTCCTCACTCCAGCCCGGCAGCTCCTCGTATTCGGCGCTGGCGTGGTGGAGGACCGACTGGTGGTAGGGGAACTCCTCGAAGGTGGCCCCCTCCTCACCGCGATAGCGAACGGCCACGCGGAGGGTCTCGAGGCCGCTGAGCACATCGAGCTTGGTGATCACCAGGCCGGTCATGCCGTTGAGCCGGACCGCGTAGCGGAGCGCGACCAGGTCGAGCCAGCCGGTGCGCCGCGCGCGGCCGGTGGTGGTCCCGACCTCGTGCCCGACGGTACCGAGGTGCTCGCCAACCTCGTCGTCGAGCTCGGTCGGGAAGGGGCCCGAGCCGACGCGGGTCGAGTACGCCTTGGTGATCCCCCAGACATCGTCGATGTCGCGGGGACCGACCCCGGCCCCGATGCAGGCGGCTCCGGCCACCGGGTTGGAGGAAGTGACGAAGGGGTAGGTGCCGTGATCGAGGTCGAGGAGCACGCCCTGGGCGCCCTCGAAGAGGACGGAGCGGCCGGAGTCGAGGGCATCCCAGCAGAGGTGGGCGGTGTCGGCGATGTGTGGCTCGAGGCGATGACCGTAGGTGATGTACTCCTCGGTCATCGCGTGCAGGTCGAGGACCGGGTCCTTCGCGTGGGGCCGCAGCATCTGGCGCTTGGGCTCCATCGCGGCCATGATCTTCTTCCGCAGGATCTTCTCGTCGAGCAGGTCCTGGACGCGGATCCCCAGCCGCGACGCCTTGTCGGCGTAGCAGGGGCCGATGCCCCGTCGGGTGGTGCCGATCTTGAGGCTGCCGAGCTGCGCCTCCCCGGCCGTATCGAGGAGCACGTGGTACGGCATGATCAGGTGCGCGTTGGCGCTGATCTTCAGCGAGCCGGTCGCGACCCCTCGGCGCTTGAGGCCCTCGATCTCCTCGGTGATCACGCCCGGGTCGATGACGACGCCGTTGCCGATCGCGCAGGTCGTATTCGGATGCAGGATCCCGGAGGGAATCAGGTGGAGCTTGAACTCCTCCTCGCCACGGACGATCGTGTGGCCGGCGTTGTTGCCACCCTGGAAGCGAACCACGAGCTCCGCCTTCTCGGCGAGCAGGTCGGTCACCTTTCCCTTGCCCTCGTCGCCCCACTGAGCGCCCACGATCACTAGTCCTGGCATAGCGCGGAGATTATGGGGCCTGGCGGACCCGGGCGGCGGCGACGGCGCTGGGCATCTTCGTCAGTCGGGCTGGATCGGAGGCGGCGGCGCCAGCTGTACCCGCTTGTCGGCCCCAGCGAGGACGAGCGGATCACCGCAGATCTCGGTCAGCCGGGAGACGATCCTGTCTCCGAGCTGCTCGTACAGCTGCGGCTCCTCGAGATTGGTGGTGACGACGATCGAGCGACGATCGCTGTAGCGGCGGTCGATGATCGCGTAGAGCTGTTCGAGCACCCACTCGGTCCGATTCTCGGCTCCAAGGTCGTCGAGGTGAAGTAGGTCGACAGAGGTGAGCCGGTTGAAGAAGGTGAAGTAGGAGTCCTCGCCGGCCTCGCCGTCGAAGGTGCGCCGGATCCGGGCCAGCAGCCCCGGCAACGAGTAGACCGCCGCGGTCCGGCCCGCGTCCAACGCGGCCTTGGAGGCGAGCATCGCCAGGGTCGTCTTGCCGGTGCCCGTATCGCCCTGCAGCCATAGGCCGTCACCTGCATCGAGGCGCTCATCGATCCGCTCGCAGAACTCGCGCACCTCGGCGACCTGCGTCCGAGTTCCCGGCTCCCTGGCCATCTCCAAGAGCGGCGGGCGGTCGAAGGAGACCCCGCGGAAGCGCCGCGGCAGGGTCGCCGAGACGCCCCTGGCTCGGGCCTTCTCGACCCTGCGCCTACGGCACTCGCATGGGCTGGCGACATCGTTGTCATCGACGATCCAGCCGGAGCCGTCGCAGATGGCATGCGGACAGACCGCGCGCAGGCGGACGTCGGCCCGCTCGCTGCTGGAGCGCGCCTCGATCTCGCCGGCCGGGCCGGTCCCCGCGTCGGGGACCGCGGCGAGCTGCGGATCGGGTAACGCTGCCTCGAGCCGGCTCTTGGCCGGACGGTCAGCGCTCACGCCGCCTCTCCCATCTCTCCCGCGCGCTGCTCGTCCTGGCGCGACATCGAGACGAACCGCGGATACTGGGGCTGGAAGACGAGCGGGACCTTGCCGATCGGGCCGTTGCGGTGCTTGGCGATGATCAGGTCGGCCTCACCCTGACGCTCGGTCTCGGGCTCGTAGTAGTCCTCGCGGTAGATGAAGGAGACGATGTCGGCATCCTGCTCGATGCTGCCCGATTCCCTCAGGTCGGCGAGCATCGGGACCTTGTCCGGGCGCTGCTCGGGGGCACGGGAGAGCTGCGAGAGGGCGACTACGGGGACCTCGAGCTCGCGGGCGAGGACCTTGAGGCCACGGCTCATCTGGCCGACCTGCTCGACGCGGCCGGCGCGGGTGTCATCGGGGCGCATCAGCTGGATGTAGTCGACGATGATCATCCCGAGGCCGTCGCTGCTCGACATCAGGCGCCGGGCCTTGGCACGCAGGTCCATCAGGCTGAGGTCGGAGGAGTCGTCAATCCAAAGCGGCGCCTCGGCGAGCTCGTTGCATGCCCGCAGGACCTTGTTCCAGTCCTTGGTCACCTGGCCCTTGCGGAGCCTGTCGGAGGAGATCCGGGCGCGGGAGGCGATGAAGCGGTGCGCGAGCTCGGTCTCCGACATCTCGAGCGAGAAGAAGGCGACCGGGAGCTTTGCCTTCCAGGCCACGTTCTCGGCGATGTTGCAGACAAGGCTCGACTTGCCCATCGCCGGTCGGGCGGCGAGGATGATCAGGTTGCCGGGCTGAAAGCCGCCGGTCATCTCGTCGAGCGTGCGGTAGCCGGAGGGGGTCCCGGTCAGCTTCGACTCGCCCTTGGAGAGTTTCTCGAGGCGCTCGGTCTCGTGCACGAGGATGTCGCCGAGCGCGCTGAACTCGCTCGCCTGATCGTCGCGGGCAACCTCGAACAGCAGCTTCTCGGCCTGCTCGACCAGCTCCCGCGGCTCGGCCTCGCGGCCGTGGATCGAGGTCTGGATCCTCTGCGAAGCCTCGAGCAGGCGCCTCAACAGAGCGTTCTGGCGAACGATCTGCGCATAGTGGCCGGCGTTTCCGGGAACCGGCGTCGAGGAGGCCAGAGCAGAGATCGCATCGGCCCCCCCGACCTCCTCGAGCTGGCCCTCGGTGCGAAGCAGCTCGGCGACGGTGAGCGCGTCGACCGCTTCCCCGCGGCCGTCGAGCTCGCGGATCGCGCGGTGGATCGAGCGATGACGAGGCCGGTAGAAGTCGTCGGGCTCGAGCCGGACGTCGATCACCGCGTCGAGGGCCCCCTGAGAGACCATCATCGCCCCGAGCACCGACTCCTCGGCCTCCAGGTTCTGTGGCGGAAGCGCCGCCTCGCTGAAGCTCTGTTCCATCATCTCGCTCATAGATCACCGGGAACGGAGGACCGTTCCCCCACCCATTGAAAGCGTTGGAGAGGCGGCAACTCGCCCCTCCCCCTCTACCGGTCGAGATAACCAGACCGAGCACGCAACCGCGAACCGTGAAGCGGCTATTTGCGGACGTAACCGGCGGGGTGCGGGTGAGGGGGTGTGACGCCGCCCGGAGCTCGCGCGACGCGGCCTCGCTCCGAGTCGGAGGACCGCCGGCGAACGAGGAGGAGCGCTACTTCTGCTCGGAGATGATGGTCTTGACGGAGGCAGTGGCCCCTCCGGGGACCTCGACCTCGACCATGTAGGTGCCGATCTCGCGGATGCCCTCCTCGAGACGGATCCGCTTCTTCTCGATCCGCAGGCCGCGGGCCTCGGAGATCGCGTCGGCGACCTCCTTCGGGCCGACCGAGCCGAACAGCTTGCCGTCCTCGCCGGCGCGGTTGTGAATCGTCAAGACGGTCTTCGACAGCAGCGCCGCGGTCTCGCCGGCGCGCTCGAGCGCCTCGCGGGCGGCCTTCTCCTCGGCCTGGCGCTTGCGCTCCGCCTCCTCGAGGGAGGCCATCGTCGCCGGCTGGGCGAGCTTGCGCGGAATCAGGAAGTTGCGGAGGTAGCCGGCGGAGACGTCGACGGCCTCGCCGGCCGAGCCGAGCCCCTCCACGTCGCTGAGCAGGATCGCCTGGGCCATCGGGGACCGCCCTAGCGCTCGCTGACGTAGGGGAGCAGCCCGATCTCGCGGGCGCGCTTGACCGCGAGCGCGAGTTGGCGCTGATGGAGCCGCGAGAGCCCCGTCACCCGGCGCGAGCGGATCTTGCCGCGGTCTGAGATGAACCGGCGGATCGTGGCCAGATCCTTGTAGTCGATGTAGTCGACGTTGAGCTTGGTGTACTTGCGGGGGCGGTTGCGGTCGAGACCGCGCCGTCCACCGCCGCCACGGCGGGGGGTCTGGGTGGCCATCAGCGGGTCGCCTCGGCGTCGGTGGAAATGTGAAAGCTCTGCATCGGGTCGAGGATCATAGAGATGCAGCCCCGCTTCCGCCCCCAACCTGGCCCCGCTTCCGCTCGACCACCCCAAGAGAGGTGACCCCGGCGTGCCGATCGATCTCCCAGCCGACCACGATCCACGGAGGGATCGGATCAGGACAGGCCTGCGGCTGCGTGGCGTGTGGCGCCCGTCTCGCCCCGGACGCCTGCGACCGTAGGCCCCTGAGGCCGGCTAGAAGGGGATGTCGTCGTCGGACCCGCCGCCGCCGGAGCTGCCCACGGCAGCCGGCTCGCCAAAGTCGGAGGTGTCGGCCGGGACGTCGGATTGGGGCTGGAAGCCACCGCCCCCGCCGCCGCCACCCTGGTTCCCGGCGTCGTCGCGCGAGCCGAGGAACTGGACCGTGTCGGCGATGATGTCGACCGACTGGCGCTTGTTGCCCTCCTTGTCCTGCCACTCCCGCCAGTCGAGCCGGCCGTCGACGGCGACGGGGCGACCCTTGTAGAGGTAGTTCGCGCAGTTCTCACCCTGGGCGCCCCACACGGTGACGTTGAAGTAGTTCGGCTTGTCGACCCACTCGCCCGTCTGTCCATCCTTGCGACGGGTGTTGACGGCGACGCGCAGCTGGCAGACCGAAGATCCGCTGGGAAGCGCCCGCAGCTCGGGATCGGCGGTCAGGTTGCCGGTGATCGTGACCCTGTTGATGTTCGCCACTTGACTCAGGCTCCTTGCTCTCTCGTTGTATCTATTCGAGTGTAAGCAGCCGGGAGGTCGGTTCTCTTCCCCCCAGCACCGGCAGCGGCATCAACCCCGCAAGCTGCGGGTTTTCGATCAGCCCGGAAGCCGGTGTAGCGACCGGGGAGGTGGAACGGCACCTGGGGCGCTAGGTCTGCGGGGCGCTCTCGCCCTCGGCGGGCGCCGTAGCCGGGCTCGCCGCCTCGGCGGGAGCGGGAGCCTCGGCGGCGGCGTCCGGGGCTGCCGACTCCTCGGGGGCCGGGGCCGGTGCCTCGGCAGGAGCTGCGGCGGGGGCCTCGGGGGCCGCGTCGTCATCCTCCCGCGGCCGGCGGGGGCCGCGATCGTCGCGCCGGCCTCGACCCCGTCCGCGATCGTCGTCCTCGTCGCGACGCATGATCAGCTCGGTGTCGGGCGGGGTGATCATCGGTGCCTCGGAGTCGACCTTGAAGATTCGGAAGCGGAGCACGCCGTCGGCGATCCGCAGCGCGTGGTTGAGATCGTCGAGGAGGTCGCTGCCGCCCTCGAAGCGGTAGTAGCGGTAGTCGGCCTGGCCCTGCTGCTCGATCTCGTAGGCCATCTTCCGCATCCCCCAGACCGCCTCGTTGGTCACGTTGCCCTTCGCCTCGAGGCGCGACTTGGCGTCGGTCGCGATCGTCTCGCGCTGCTCGTCACCGGTGCGGGGGTCGAGCATGAGTATGAGTTCATAGGAAGTTGCCAAGGCGGCGCGCCACTATAGCGGGGCATCACTGCAGCCCGCGGGATTGACGGGGTATGGAGCGAATGCGGGTCAACTGGAGAGCGGCGCTGCCGGCGCCGGCAATCGCCCTTGCCGGCCTCGCCGCTGTGGTCTCGCTGCCCTCGCTGCTTGCCTCGCCCCAGCCCCCCGACCCGCCACCGGGTATTGACCTCACGGCCCAGGCGGCGGGAGCCGCGGCGGAGCCCGCGAGAGGGGCCGACGTCAGGCGCCCGGGCCCGCGCGAAGTCGACCGGAATGGTCGCCACGGGCGGGTGATGGAACGTCGGCGCAGACCCATCGCCCGGCGAGGTGACACCGGCAAGGTCGGGCAGCGGGCCCGGCCGCGGGCGCACCCGAAGCCACCTGAGCCGCCGGCCGCCGCGGCCCCCATACGGCAGCCCGCCCCAGCCGCCGCCCCGGCGCCCCAAGCCCCCGCGCCGCGGCCCGCTTCGCAGCCCGAGCCGGCTGGCGCCCCGCCGCCGAGCTACCGCGAGTTCGGGCCCTGAACGCTGGGGGCCAAGATCTCCCTCTCAGGCGTCGGCGGGGACGGTCCCCGCCTTGGTCGCCTCGATGTCGGCGATCTGCTCGTCGATCCAGATCCCGGGGTCGGTGCGGTCGATGATTTCCCGCAGGCGATCGGCACGCAGCTTGCGCTCCTCCGCCGACATCGTCAGCGCCCGGTGGATCGTCTCCGCCTGCTCGGAGATATCGAAGGGATTGACGCTCAAGGCCCCCTCCCCGAGCTCCTGGTGGGCGCCGGTGTTCTCACTCAGCATCACGACGCCGTCACGGGTGTTGACCGCGGGCGCCTCCTTGGCGACCAGATTCATACCGTCGAATAGTGCGTTGACGATCAGCAGGTCGTAGTGCTTGTAGCGGGCCACCGCCTCGTGGAAGTTGTCGTAGATCCGCAGGTCGATCGGCATCCAGTCCGTGGTCCCGTGGCGGTGGTTGATCACCGCAACCAACGCCTCGATCCGCTCCAGGTACTCCTGGTACTCGGGGACGTCCTGACGGGAGGGCTGCAGATGGGCGATGAAGGTGACCTTCTCGTGGAACTCGGGGTGATCGGAGAGGAACTGGTCGAAGGCCGTGAAGCCACGGAGGATGTTCTTCGAGAGGTCGGCGCGGTCGACGCGGATGATCAGGTGCTCGCGGCGGCGGCTGAGCAGCTCGCGTTCATAGTTGGCGATCGCGGCGGAGTCGGCGACCTCGCGCAGGCGCTCGGAATCAACGCCGAGGGGATAGGCGCGGACCTGGGTCTCGCCGCTCTCGTGGCGGACGACGTCGTTGGTGTAGTCGACCTCGAACTCCATCAGCTCGCGGCAGCAGTCGAGGAAGTTGTGGACGTAGGAGGGCAGGTGGAAGCCGATGATGTCGTTGGCGAGCAGCCCACGGTAGATCGCCTCCCGCCAGCGGTTCGGGATCACCCGCCAGGCGTCGGCGTGGGGCCAGGGGATGTGGACGAAGTGATGGAGGAAGGCGTCGGGTCGCTCCTCCCGGATCAGGCCGGGGGCGATGTAGAGGTGGTAGTCGTGGAGCATGACCAGGGGGCCCTGCTGGTCTGCGATCCGGTTGATCACGCAATTGGCGATGTCCTCGTTGACAACCATGTAGCCCCGCTCCCAGGCCTCCTTCTCCTCGGCCCTGATATCCGGCGCATTGGAGAGGTCCCAGAGGTAGTGCTGGATGAACCACAGGTGCGGGTTGGCGATCACGTTGTAGAAGAGGTCGTAGGCATCGGGGTCGGAGGCGACCATCTCGACCTCGTAGGTGATCCCCTCGAGCTCGACCTCGACCGGGCCGCCGGCCTCCTCGCTGACCGCGACATCCTCGTCGCTCATCGCCGATGCGACCCAAAGCACCCGGCGGTGCCGGGCAAGGCCCGAGAGGGCCGTCACCAGGCCGCCGCCGCCCCGGCGGATGATGCGCTCACCGTTCTCGTCCCGGTCGAACTGGGCGGGGCCCCGATTGGAGACGATGATCAACGGCTTGTGGTCTGACAAGCTTCCCTCAGTCTTCGAGCAGATCGCAGAAGAGTTCAGCGTAGTCGCGCAGCAGCCTCGGCGTCAGAAAGCGCTCGCGGGTGCGTTCCTTGCCGGCACGCCCAAGCTGTTTGGCGAACTCCGGATCCTCGAGGATCTCGAGGCTGCGCTTGGCGCACTCCTCGGCGGAGGAGACGAGGAAGCCGGAGACGCCGTCGTCGATCTGCAGCGGGATGCCACCGACGTCGCCACCGATGGTCGGACGCGCCTTCCACAGAGCCTCCGAGACCGTCAGCCCGAAGCCCTCGCGGATGGACTTCTGGAGCACGACCTGTGCCTGGGACTGGAAGGCGTTGACCTCGATCGCACCGACGTTGTTGAGGTTGTTGAGGATCTGGATGTCGGGGTCGCCGTCGGCGTACTGGACGGTCTCGTTGAAGAACTCCCAGCCCTCCGGATCGTCGGTCGCCATCGAGCCGACCAGGGCGAGCTGGACCTCGGGGATCTGCTCGGTGACCGCGCGGTAGGCGTCGATCACTCCTATCGGGTCCTTCCAGGGGTCGAAGCGTGAGACCTGGAGCATCAGCGGTCGCTCCGGATCGATCCCGAACTGCTGGCATACGTAAGCGGCGTCCTCGGGGCTGAAGGCCATGTTCTTCGGGGACAGCGGGTCGATCGCAGGCGGCACGATCCGCACCTCGGGAGCACCGTTGAGGTCGGCGGGAACGTACCCGGGCTGGTGCCAGAAGCTGGCGTCGAACTCGGCGAGGTGAGGGAGGATCAGCGCGAGCGTGTCGGGGTTCGGGGTTGAGAGGTCGATGTGGCAGCGCCAGATCCACTTCCTCGCGTTCTCCGGCGCGTAGGAGCGCATCAGGGCAGGCTGGGGGTCGTGGACGACGACCATGTCCCAGTCGCCTTCCATCCCCATCGCGTTGAGCTGGTTGTAGCGGTCGTAGATCTCCTTCTGTTCGGAGTCGAGCTGCTCCGGCGCGCCCTGCAGGGAGTTGTGCATCAGCTTCGTCGCGTTGTAGAACTCCTCACGGCCGAGGATCACCTGCCAGCGGGCGTCGATCCCGACGTCGCGCATCAGCGGGACCAGCGTGTAGAGGATCTCTGAGACGCCGCCGCCGAATGCCGTCGCGCTGAGGTGCAGCACGCGCTTGCCCTGCAGTCGCTCGGCCAGCTGATGGATCTCCTCTACCAGCGGTCGACCCACGATGTGGGTGTAGTCGGCGAGGGAACGGGCTCCTAGGTTGATCTCCTGCAGCACGGCGGAGAGTTATACGCCTATTGGACCTGCGCCGCCAATCGCCTGCGGCCGCTCCCACGCTCCCTCAGACCCCCCGCCGCTGCCTCAGCCTCTCGATTCCGCGATCGACAGCCGCGATGATCTTCGCGTGCAGCTCCTCGTTGGCTACCGCGACGCAGGACATCTGGAATTCGTGACCGGAGCCGAGCAGCTGGCGATCACCGATTTCGGCGCCGCGGGCGTCGGTGACGATCGCGCCAGCCTCCTGCAGGATCAGCGCAGCGGCGGCGAGGTCATAGGGCGAGTTGTTGAGGACGGCGCCGCCGCCGACCCGCTCGAATTCCGCCCGCATGCCCGGGACCTCGTCGATGATCCGCGGGCCGGGCTCGACGTAGGCGTCCATCTGGCCGGTCAGGACCCTGGTCATGTCGAAGGTCGCCGAGCCGAGGTCGAAGGTACCGCCGCTGACCGAGGAGGAGTCGATCAGCTCCTCTAGGACCACCGTCGTGTCGACCGCAGGCCGGCCCCGGAACCCGTAGGTCCAGAGCATCCGCTCCAGCGAGGCGGCGGTACCCAGGTCGGGCGCCGGCTCCACCCCGCTCCCGCGCACGGCGAGGAAGTCCACGCCGCTCTTGATCTCGATCACCAGCCCAACCTCGACGTCGGCCATCGTCGGCTCGCCGTCGCCCAGCGGAGCCGCCGCGACCGAGACGCATGCCGACTCCAGACCGGCCATCGCCGGGCGGGTGCCGTCGATCGGGTCGACGATCAGCACCCACTCCGGGTCACCCCCCGGCCTCACCATCCCTCGGTCCTCCGAGTAGAACGCGACCTGCGGGGCACGGTCGGCGAGGAACTCCTCCATGCGCGTCTCGGCCCGCTCGTCGATTGCGAAGGTGACGTCCCCGCCGGCGCCGTCGCCGGCGTGCTCACGTCCGGCGCGTCGCCCGAGCTCGGGTAGGACCTCGCTCCTCAGCTCCGCGCCGAGTTCACGCACCAATCCGAGCAGCGGATGCTCCATCAGCGCGAGCCTACGGCAGTGGCGGCCCGACCAGCCGCCGGTCACCGACCCCTAGGTCTGATCGATCAGGGCGCGCCGATGGAGTTCGGCCGCGGTTCGAGCGTCACGTCGACCTTCTTGCGATCGCCGTCGCGGATGATCTCGAGCTCGATCGTGTCGCCGGGACGATTCTCGGAGATCAGCCTCGAGAGATCGTTCTCGCCGACGAGCTCGGTGCCGTCGACGGCGACGATCACATCGCCGCCGGTCTCCACCTCGCGGCCCTGGAAGTCGATCGTCTGGCTCCCCGCACCCTGGATCCCGGCCTTTTTCGCCGGGCCGTCGGTGACGGAGACGACCAGTGAGCCGGTCGGGGCGTCGATCCCGAGCTTGTCGGCGAGCTGGGGGTAGAGCGGAACGCTGGTGACGCCTACGAACGCATACTCGGCCTCGCCGTCATCGCGCAGGTCGTCGATCGAGCGCTTGACGAGGTTGGCCGGAACCGCGAAGCCGACCCCCTCGTTGCCACCGGAGGTCGTGTTGATCTGCTGGTTGACGCCGATCACGTTGCCCTCGGGGTCGATCAGCGGGCCGCCGGAGTTGCCGGGGTTGATCGAGGCGTCCGTCTGCAGCCCACCGTCGATGCGGAAATCCGTCAGCGACTCGATCGACCGATCGGTCGCGGAGATGATCCCGGTCGAGAGCGACTGCTCCTGGCCGAAGGGGCTGCCGATCGCTGCGACCGGGGTGCCGACGGTGACCTCCGCGGAGTCGCCCATGTTCAGCGGTTTGAAGTCGAGGCCCTGGGGGTTGATCTTGAGCAATGCGATGTCGGCGTTGAGGTCGAAGCCGACGATCTCGGCCGGTACCTGATTGCGGTCCGTGAACTCGACGAAGACCTCATCGGCGGCGTTGATGTCGCTCTGGCCGGTTGTCTCGGCGTCTGTGACGACGTGGGCGTTGGTGACGATCTCGCCGTCGTTGTTGATCGCGAAGCCGGAGCCCTGACCGCCGCCTCCGCCGCCGAGGGCGTCGGCGTTGCCGAACACCGAGCGCACGGTGACCACGCCCCGGGAGGCCTCCGAGTAGAGATCCTGGGCGTTGAACCCGTTCTGGGTCTGCACGACTACGCGGGGCTTCTCGGCGGCCGGGGCCTTGGAGGCCTTGGTGGTCGTCTCCGAGTCGCCACGGTCGGTGCTGCAGCCGGCGATCGCCAGGGCTGCGAGGGCGAGGAGGAGCGCCGCCAAGGGGAGCCGCCTGCGCTTGCTGGCAAGCGGGCTCACCCAGTCACCGAACCGGCCGGCGGCAGCGTCAGCGAGAAGACGGTCCGCCGGCGACGCGAGCTGAGGGTGAGATCGCCGGCCATCCCGCGGGCAAGCTCGCGGGAGATCGCCAGCCCGAGACCGGAGCCCCCGGCGGAATCGGCGGTGTGGAAGCGCTCGAAGACGCGCTCGCGCTCGGCGGCGTCGATCCCGGGGCCGTCGTCGGTGACGGAGATGGTGGCGGCGTCGGCGTCGATATGAGTGCTGATGGTGATCTCGGTTCCCTCTGGGGTGTGCTTGATTGCGTTGTCGATCAGGATACGCATGATCTGCATTGTCCTGACGTAATCGGCTTGAGCAAGCGGTTTCTCAACCTCGGAGATTTCCAGCCGCATCGCCGCTCCCGCTCGCGCCGCAACAGCCGTGAACTCCTCGGAGACCTCTGAGGCGACCTCGATCAGGTTGACCGGCTCGCTGCGGAGCGCGAGCGCACCGGCGTCGATCCTGGAGAGATCGAGGAGATCGGCCGTCAGCTTCGTGAGCCGGTCGATCTGCCCGCGCATCGTCCGCACGAACTCGGCCCTGGTCTCGACATCTGGCTCGTCGTCCTCGAGCAGCTCGAGGAACCCGCCGAGCGATGCGATCGGGGTGCGGAGTTCGTGGGAGGCGTTGGCGATGAATTCCCTGCGGGCGGAGTCGAGCTGGGCCAGGCGCCCCTGCATCCCGTCGAAGGTCGTCGCGAGCTGGCCGACCTCATCATCGGAATCGATCGGGATCGGAACGGCGAAGTTCCCGGCTGAGACCTGCTCGGCCGCCGATTCGAGGCGGCGCAGGCGGCGTGCGTGCGCCCCCGCCGCCACCCAGGCCGCCAGCAGTGCGGCGGCGAGCGCGATCGCTCCGGCGATCAGGATCTGGCGGCGGATCAGCCCGACGTTGTCCTCGACATCGTCGAGCGGGGTCGAGAAGACGGCCACCCAGACCGGACCAGCTGCGTCGCCGACGCTGACCGGCACGGCGGTCTCACCGATCGGTCCGCCGCTGCCAGCCGCCACCCCCGACCGGATCGCGCCGCTGAGAAGGGCGCCGCTTGCCGGCGGGTAGCGCTCGAGTACGGCTCCGGCATCCGACTCCGAGTCCCCGAGGATGAACTCCGGGGTCTGGTCGCGGACGCCGAGCAGCGTTACCCGGACGTCGGCGGCGACCGCGATCCGCCGCGCAAGTTGATTCAGACGCTCGGGGTCACCGGCCGCTGGTCCCGAAGCGGCGCGCTGGAGCCGCGACAGCTCCGAACCACCGACGAGCTCGAGCCGCTCCAGTCGCTCGGCGGTGAGCGAGGAGCTGAGCTGGGGCACGACGTAGAGATAGACGAAGCCGACCGCGCCCGCGGTGATCGCGAAGAACAGCAGCACCAGCTTGGCGCGGACGCTGTTGCGGACCCAGCCGGCCATGACGGGCCCGACTCAGCGCTCTTCTTCGCGGAACCTGTAACCGGCGCCACGGACCGTGAGCAGGAACTCGGGCTGGCGTGGCTCGGCCTCGATCTTCTCCCGCAGATGGCGGATGTGGACGTCGACGGTGCGTGGGTCGCGATAGGCACTGTCACCCCAGACCCGCTCCAGCAGGGTCTCGCGGTCGAAGACACGACCGGGGGTGCGTGCAAGCGCGGCGAGGATCTCGAATTCAACGTAGGTGAGGCTGGCCGCCTCGCCGCGGACCCGGACGGAGCGTCGCGAGAAATCGAGCTCGAGATCGCCATCGACGATCGCCTCCTCGGCGGAGCCGCCCATCATCTGCGTCCGCCGCAGCGCCGCCTTGACCCGGCTGCGGAACTCGCGCACGCTGAACGGCTTGGTGATGTAGTCGTCGGCGCCGATCTCGAGGCCGAGGACCTTGTCGACCTCCTCGGCACGCGCGGTAAGCATGATGATCGGCACCTGGCTGCGCTCGCGCAGACGCCGGCAGACCTCGATCCCGTCGAGCCGGGGCATCATCACGTCGAGCACGACGAGGTCGAACCGCGACTCCGCGAACCGGTCGAGCGCTTCACGCCCGTCATTCGCTGAGACCACCTCGTAGCCCTCCTTGCGCAGCGGATATGTGAGCAACGTCTGGATCGAGGTCTCGTCGTCGACCAGCAGTATCCGCGCCCCGGCTTCAGCCATGGCGTCAGATTAGGGGGTGGCCGAGCGCTGGAAGGCCGGCGACCGCTCCCGGCGGGCGCTTTCCCACAGCCGCCCTCAGCTACTTTGCTGCGACCGATGTTGGACCCAAGGATCTACCGCGCCGCCTTCCTTCCCCTGGTCGCGGCGGTCGTGCTGATGATGTTCTCGCTGGAGCCGGCCCCCGAGCCACTCGAGGGTCCGGTCAGCACGCCGGCGTTTCAGGGGAGCGAGACGACGCGAAAGGCGCGAGCAATAGCTGCTCTCGCGCCGGACCGCAAGCCCGGCTCCGAGGGCGACGCCGCCGTCGCCGACCTGGTCCGCGAGGAGTTCGCCGCGGTACCCGGGGGCGAGCTCTCCGAGCAGTCCTTCTCCTCCAGCTTCGAGGGCTCCGACGTCGAGCTGCAGAACATCCTCCTCACCCTCCCCGGGCGACGGGAGGAGGTGGTCCTCGTGCTCGCCGACCGCGACAGCCCGATCGGGCAGGGCGCGACCACCAGCGCCGCATCGACCGCGACGCTGCTCACGCTCGCGGGCGACCTCGGCGAAGCGCGGCATGAGCGCACGCTCGTCTTCGCCTCCACCTCCGGGGCCAGCCTCGGCTCCGAGGGCGCCCGCGAGCTCGTCGACCAGCTTCCCGCCCCGGCTGGAATCGAGGCGGCGATCGTGATCGAGAACGCCGGCGTCAAAGACCGTCGGCCGCCCTTCATCGTCCCCGGGAGGTCGGGGCCGGACACGATCCCGGTGCAGCTGTTGCGGACCGCGGATGCGATCGCCTCGGTCCAGTTCGAGCGCGACGCGACCCCGGCCGACGGCTGGGGCCAGCTCGCGCGACTCGCGTATCCGATCGGGATTGGCGCCGCCTCGGGCATGGACGCCGCCGGCACCGACGCACTGGCGATCACGGGCAGCGGCGAGCGACCGCCTGATCCTGACGCCGATTCCGCCGCGGAGGTCTCCCGGAACACGGTCTTCGCCGTTGGCAGTACCGCCCTCGATCTGACCCTGACCCTGGATGAGAACGCCGGCGGGGTCGAGGCCGGGCCCGGCAGCTACATCGAGATCGGCGACAACCTCCTCCCCGGTTGGACGATCAGCCTCCTGACTCTGGCGATGCTCCTCCCGGCGCTGCTCGGAGCGGGCGACGTCTGGCTACGGGAACGGCGCCGCAAGCCGCAGGCCGCCGGCCGGGCCGTGCCATGGGCGCTGGAGCGGGCGCTGCTGCCGATCGCCGCGCTCGTAGTGGCCTACGCGCTCGGGGCGATCGGGCTGATCGCGAACCCCGACTTCCCCTACGACCCGGGTCGATTCCCGCCCGGAATCGACGGTCCGGTCGCGATCGGCGTGATGCTGCTCGCCGCCGCCCTCGTCGCCCTGCTGATCCGGCCGCTGCGGACACCGCTCGATGCCGAGCCGCACACCCTCGCCGCCGCGGCCGGGCTGCTGACCGGCTTCTCGATCCTGGGGATCTGGCTGATCAATCCGTTCCTCGCACTGCTGCTCACCCCGCTCGCCCATGTCTGGCTGCTCCCGGCCCGGGCCCAGGGGCCCGCCGGAGCGGGCTTCACGGTCACCGCGATCGTTGTCGCATCCCTGCCCGCACTCGCGGCCGGGATCGTCGTCGCCTCCGATCTCGACCTCGGCCTGGAGGCTGCCTGGCAGCTGCTGCTGCTGCTGATGAGCGGCCAGATCAGCCCGCTCGAAGCCCTGCTGTGGTGCGGGCTGATCGGTGGCTTGATCAGCTGCCTGGCTGCCCGCTCCGCCGCCCCGCCGCTGCAGCCCCCCTCGGAGCGCCGCAGCGTGCTCGGACCAGCCGGGCACGCTGGCCCGGGATCACTGGGCGGGACGCCCTCGAGCCTGCCGCGGCCACGAATCTGAATGTGTCCAGCGAGCTAAAGGGGGACCTTGGGCCGGCCGATCAATGGGGTGAGGTTTTCTGTGGTCGGGCAAGACGCTCGACAGCCTCGGTTCCTACCCCAACCCCATACCTACCCTATGAGTGCAAAATCCGCACAGTTCGGATACGTCCAACGACGTGTCGCCAAAGGCGAATATCAAGTCGATTCCTCGCGGGTGGCCGCTGCGATCATGCAGCGCATCGGCGCAATCGTCCTCGACCGCGAGATCAGCGGCGAGCGTGATCGTGCCCGCCACTTGGAATTGGCCGACCGCCAGGCAGCCTGAGCCGGACGCCGGCGCTGCCGTCCACCCGTCCAACCTCGGTCAGCTGCGAGCCGGCCTCCGAGACGGTCGCCCCTGCGCGCTCCTGCGCCGATCGGGGCAGCGTACAGAGCAGCTCGTAGTCCTCGCCGCCGAGCGCCAGCTCGAAGCGGTCGCGGCCGGCGGCGGCAGCCAGCTCGACGACGCCATCCTGGAGGGGCACCCGCTCCATCTCGATCTCGATCCCGCGTCCTGAGGCGGCCGCGAGCTGCTCGGCGTCGCCGCCGAGACCATCGGAGAGATCTATCATCGCGCTCGCGCCGGCTTCCGCCAGAGCCCTACCGGCTCCAAGCCGCGGTACGGGCCGCAGCTGGCGCTCGCGCAGCCCGTCCGCCAGCGCGGCGTCCAGACCCTCGCCCAGCTGCGGATGCTCAAGCATCATCAGACCGGCGGCAGCCCCTCCGAGCGACCCCGTCACGCAGACCGCATCCCCGACCGCGGCTCCGTCCCGTCCCACGAAGGCATCAGCGTCGCGCCCGTGACCGACGGCGGTTACCGTGAGCGCGAGGTTCGGCGAGGCGGTGAGATCACCGCCGAGGATGCTGACCCCGGCGGCGGCCGCGACCTCGGCGAGCCCGTCGCAGAGTTCCAGCGTCCCTTCCTCGTCGAGCCACTCGGGAAGACCAAGCCAGACGTAGGCCTCACCGGCCTCCGCGCCCATCGCGGCGAGATCACTGAGCGCCGAGGCGAACGCCTTGTGGCCGACGGCCCGGGGCGGACACCAGGCGGAGCGGAAGTGGACGCCGTCGACGAGGGCGTCGACGCTCGTCGCGGTCGCGCCCCGCGACGTCGTCACCGCCGCATCGTCGCCGATCCCGACCGTCGCTCCCCCTCCTGCGCCAGGCCCCAGGCGCTCGCGAATGCGGCTGATCAGATCGAATTCGGGTGAGGATCGCATCGACGGCTCACGGGTCATCGATTGGATTCAACCAGCCCTGCCCCGGCCGACTAGATCGGGATCGAGTTGATCGCCTGAAAGGCCGTCATCGCGACCACCCCGGCGATCAGCAGCCTGTCGCGGGAGACCGCGGCCAGGGGCAGGACCCAGATCAGGTACCAGGGCACCATCCAGGCGGTCACCGCCAGCAGGCCCAGGGTCGCCCAGCCGGCGGCGCGGATCCAGTCGGCACCGCGGATCGTCCAGACGATCAGCCCGACGAGATAGACCGCGTAGGCGATCAGGGCGGCGAGCCTGACCAGATCGACGTCCTTGTCGGTGATCCGCGAGAGCGTCGCCGGCACGCTCCAGCGGCTCACCGTCTCCTGGTTGTCGCCCGCCACACCGAGAGCCTCCAGCGCCGTCGTCCCGAACACGGCGAGGGTGATCGCGGCCGCGACGAGACCGGCACCGAGCAAGGCGACGAGCAGCTTGCGACGCTCGGGAGCCCCGGCGAGGGCGAAGGGCAGCAGCAGAGCCGAGGAGCCCTTGACCGCGGCCGAGGCGACCAGGGCCACGCCGGCTCCCACCGGTCGCGCCTGTAGGAGCAGGAGAACGCCGAGCATCGCCACAGCCACCATCAGCCCGTCGTTGTGGGCTCCGCCGACGACATGAACCAGAGTCAGCGGGTTGAGCGCGACGAACGCCGCCGCCGGGGCTCCCGGCAGGCCCCGGGCCTGAGCGATGCGTGAGGTCAGCGCCGCGATCGCCATGACCGCAAGCCCGGCAACCAGCTTGAAGGCCCACAGCGCCGCGCCGTTGCCGAGCACGCCGAGCGGATAAGAGCCGAGTGTGAACAGCGGCCCATAGACGCTGGCCGCGAACCGGAAGTCCTCGACGCGGCCAGCCGCCTCGTCCCCGACCAGCAGTGCCGGAGCGCTGTCGTAGGGGTTGAGGCCCTCCTCGATCCCGAGCCGCGCGTAGGAGATGTAGCTGAAGACGTCGAGTGAGAGCAGCGGCGGAGCGAGGGTGAAGATCGCGACCAGGGTGCCGATCAGGATCCAGACCGCGGGCAGCTCACGGTCGCGGATCAGCCAGACGAACCCGGCCCAGGCCGCGATCGCCGCGTAGACCAGGGCGAGGTAGAGCTCGGGCGAAGTCCCGAGCCCGTCCCCGAAGACGCCCACGATCCAGCGGGGCGCGTCGGCGCCGGCGGCCGGTACCAGCTCGTACCCGGGAACGGCCAGCAGCGCCAGCAGCAGGGCGAGCAGAGCCGCAACCAGCGCGGTCAGGCGCTCGACGGTCGCACTCGCCTCGGGCCCTGCGTCGCCTCTAGGGCTTCTTTCCCGGGATATCGGATTCATCCTGAATCCCGGGAGCGTACGCGCCCGAGTCGTATTCGCCGGTACCGGTCGGATCGGAGCCGGTGTCGGTCGCACTTGTGGTCGCCTCGCCGCCGCGCTTCGAGGAGCCCTTCGAGACCTCGTAGGCGGACTTCGAGTACTCGCCGTAGAACGGACGCGACTGGAACCTGTTCTGGGGCTGGGGGAAACTCTGGCAGTCGCCGCCGACGACGCCGCCCATGTAGGAGCCCCAGATCGCCGCCGGGAAGGTGCCGCCGGCGACCGAGCCACCGAAGTACTCGGTCCGCATCTCGATCTGATCGTCGGGGTAGCCGACCCACACGGAGGTCGCCAGCTTCGGCGTATATCCAACGAACCATGCGTCACGGAAGCTGTCGGTCGTGCCGGTCTTGCCGGCGGCCGGGCAGGAGATCTGGGCCCGCGTGCCGGTCCCGCCCCTGACGTTGGCCTCGAGGATCTTGGTCACCTCGTAGGCGACGCCATCGGAGAAGGCGCGATCGGACTGATCGGAGCGCAGGGTGTCCTTCTTGCCGTCGGGGAACTTGACCTTGGTGATTGCGCTGGCTGCGTTGTGGGTACCGCCGTTGGCGAGTGTCGCGTAAGCGTTCGACATCTCCAGCGGGGTGACCCCCACCTCGAGGCCGCCGATGCCCTCGGCCGGGTAGGCGTTCAGCTTCGAGGTGATCCCCATGTCGTAGGCGGTGTCGCGAACCGCCTCGGGGCCGATGTCGAGATCGAGTTGGGCGAACACGGTGTTGTCCGACTTGATCGTCGCCGTGCGAAGGTCCATCGTCCCGCCGGAGCTGCCGTCGAAGGTGTTGACCTCCCAGCGGCCGACCCGGTCGTTGTCAATGATCAGCGGGCTCTTGGAGGTGTAGAAGGTCGACCCGGGGTCGACCCCGCGCCGGACCGCCGCGGTCAGCACCATCGTCTTGAAGGCCGAACCGGGCTGGCGCTGACCCTGGGCGGCGAGGTTGAACTGGCGGTCGTCGTAGTTGGCGTTGGAGACCATCGCGAGGATGTCGCCGGTCTCGGTGTCGGTGGTGACCACCGCCGAGGAGGGGCCGGCGCCGGCGAGGTTGGAGTCGATCGCGGCGCGCGCGGCGCGCTGCATTTCGAGATCGATCGTCGTGTAGACCTTGAGTCCACCTGCCCTGACCGTCTCGGCCCCGTACTCGTCGAGGAGCTGGTCGGTGACGTAGTCGAAGAAGTACTGCTCCTTGACCCGGTCGAACTTCTGCGTCGGGTTGACGCCGAGACCCGAGCCCGCGAGGCGGCTCGCCTCGCCCCCGGAGATGTAGCCCTGGTCGGCCATCGCCCGCAGCACCGCGTTGCGACGCGTCTTCGACTTCGCCGGGTTGTTCAGCGGGTTGTGAAGCGACGGCGCCTGCGGCAGGCCGGCGAGCAGCGCCGCCTCCTTGACCTCGAGCTGGCCGGGCCGCTTCGAGAAGTACTGGCTGGCGGCGGCACCGATCCCGACCGCGTCGCGGCCGTTGTTGGTCCCGTAGGAGGCGCTGTTCAGGTACTGCTCGAGGATCTCATCCTTGCTGAACTTCTCCTCCACCTCCTCGGCCAGCTTCGCCTCCTGGATCTTCGCCTCGAAGTTGCGGTCGTCGAGCTGGCCGGTGTAGATGTTCTTGACCAGCTGCTGGGTGATGGTCGAACCGCCCTGGACCACCTCACCCTCCTCGACGTTCTCGACAGCGGCACGGACGACCGCGCCGAAGTCGACGCCGCCGTGCTCATAGAAGTTGGAGTCCTCGATCGCGATCGTCGCCTCCTTGACCACATCGGGGATCTGCTTCAGCGGCGTCACCTTTCGGATCGTGTCGGAGTTGATCACGCCCAGGCGGGTGCCGTCGGCCGCGAAGACGACCGAGTTCGTCCCTCGGTCGATGGGCTTCAGGTCCCCCAGCGGGGGTGCATCGGCGGCCACGTTGAGAACCCACAAACCGGCGCTGAGAACGGCGATCGCGAAGGCCGCGACGAAGACTCCCAGGGCGAGGAAGATGGATCCCCGCTTCTTCCGTGACCGGCGCGCAACGCGTCTTTGACGAGCAGTCATACCGGTACACGAAGGGTAGCGATACGCGGAAATCGAGCCTCAATCACGAACCAGGTTTTGCACGCGGGGGGCCGGGCTCCTCCATCGGGCAGAATCACGCACCTGTCACGCACGATCTTCATCGACGCCCTCGGGACCCTGCTCTGGCTGCGACCGCCGTGGGAGGAGATCGATCCCGCTGTGGTCGAGGGCATCGAGCCCGCCAGAGTGCGGGCGGCGTTCGGCGCCGAGATGGCCTACTACGTCGAGCGCAGCGGCGAGGGCTCCGACCCCGAGCGGCTCGCCGATCTGCGCCGTCGCTGCGCCGAGGTCCTCTCCAGGGGGGCCGGCCGGGAGATCGGCGTCGAGGCGATGATGGGCGCGATCCGCTTCGAGCCCTTCAGCGACGCCGAGCCGGCGCTGCGCGAGCTGCGCGACCGCGGGCTCCGGGTCGTCTGCGTCTCCAACTGGGACTGCTCGCTGCCCGACGTCCTCGCGCGGGTCGGTCTGGCGCCCCTGCTCGACGGGGTGATCACCTCGGCTGCCGCCGGCGCCCGCAAGCCCGATCCCGCGATCTTTTCCCCGGCGCTCGAGCTGGCGGGGTGTGATCGGAGCGAGGCGCTCCATGTCGGCGACAGCCCCGATGACGTCGCGGCCGCCGAGGCCGCCGGGATCGAGGTGCTGCTGCTCGACCGATCCGCCGGCGGCCTGCATGCGGGCGAGCGGGCCGACGCCGGGGCGGCGGTCATCGCGTCGCTGCTCGAGATCGGCGAGCATCTGCGCCGATGAGCGAACCGCCCGGGGCCGAGCCCGAACCGAACCCGATCTCCGACCGCCTCCCGACGGCAGAGGGCTACGTTGGCATTCCCCGCAGCGCAGTCCGCATTCCCGGGGTGATCGCCGGCATCCTCGTCGCCCTCGGCATCTCGATCGTCGGGATCGTGATCGTCAGCGCCTTCGACCCGAGCATCGGAGACCCCGACGCCGAGACGTCCGAGTGGGGAACGATCGCCCTGCAGGCCTCGCTCGCAGCCGGGTTCCTGATCGCCGCCTTCGGAGCCACCGCTGTGGCGAACAGCGCCGGAGTGCGCGAAACCTTCAGCCGCCTCGGCCTGCGGCGCTTCGGACCGAAGGTGATCTCCTCGATGTTCGCCGCAGTGGGCATCTACCTGCTGATCTCGATCGTGATCTCGATCGTGCTCACCCCCGAGCAGGAGGACATCGCTGAGAACCTCGGGGCGGACAAGGACGCGGCCTTGATCGTCACCGTGATCGCCGGGATCCTGATTGTCCCGGTGACCGCGATCGCTGAGGAGGTCTTCTTCCGCGGGCTCCTCTTTGGCGGCTTCCGCCAGCAGATGGGGATGTGGCCGGCGGCGGTGCTCTCGGGCTTCCTGTTCGGGATCGGGCACCTGACCGCCGGGGACGCGGCGGTCGCACTGCAGCTGACGGTCTTCGGGGTGATCCTCGCCTGGGTCTACGAGCGCACCGGCGTGCTGTGGACGGCGATCATCCTCCACGGCCTCAACAACAGCCTCGCCTTCTACCTACTGGTCACCGACAAGATCTGATCCGCTGCGGCCGGTCTGCGTGTCCGCGGGTAGGATGCGCCGCCGATGCCGAACCACCCCCGCGAGACACTGATCGAGCAGCTCCGCGAGCATGCGCTGGTGATCGGAGAGGTGACGCTCTCGAGCGGCAAGACCGCCTCCTACTACGTTGACGCCAAGCGGGCGATCCTGCGCCAACCTGCCTTCGGAGCCGTCGGCGAGCTGGTCGCTGCCCGCGCCCGCGAGCTCGGCGCCGAGGCGGTCGGCGGGCTGACGATGGGCGCCGACCCGATCGCCAGCGCCGCGCTCGCCGCCTCCGTGGGAGAGGAGCTGATCGCCTTCTTCGTCCGCAAGGAGAAGAAGCAACATGGCCTGCAGCGCTGGGTCGAGGGCCCGATCCTCGAGGCCGGGACCAGGGTCCTGATCGTCGAGGACGTCGTCACCACCGGCGGCTCCACCGTGAAGGCGATCGAGCGCTGCCGTGAGGAGGGCCTCGAGATAGCGGGCACCGTCAGCGTCCTCGATCGGCTCGCCGGCGGCGGCGAAGCGATCAGGGACGGCGGCGGCGGGGACTACACCGCCCTGGCCACGATCGACGACATCTACCCCGACCGTCCCGAGAGCTAGGTGGGCGACCGATGCGGCGGGAGATGGGGCCGTGAGTGACGTCGAGACAGCGCTAGTGGTCGCGACCGCCCTGGGATGTGGCCTCGTCTCAGGGATCTTCTTCGCCTTCTCGACCTTCGTGATGCCGGCCCTGGGGGCCCGCCCGGCAGCCGAGGGAATCGCCGCGATGCAGTCGATCAACGTCAAGGCGATAGGCGTCGGGCTGATGACCGCGATGTTCGGGACCGCGATCCTCTCGATTGCGACGCTGGTGGTCGGTGTCGGTGACGCAGGCACGTCATACGGCGGCTATCTGCTCTCCGCCCCGGCCCTCTATCTGCTCGGCGTGATCGCGGTAACGATGCTGTTCAACGTGCCGAGGAACAACGCCCTCGCCGAGCAGGACCCGGACTCTGAGCGAGGGGCCCGCGTCTGGGCCGATTACGTGGTGACCTGGACGGCCTGGAACCACCTCCGGGCCGTGACCTCGTTCGCGGCCTCGGCCCTGCTGATCATCGGCCTGTTGCAGTAACCGCCGGCCCGATACTCAGGGCCGGCGGTCAAGGAACCCGATCGACGCCCTCGATGTGACGACGGGCGACGAGCACGGCGAACGCCGAGGCGGCGACCAACAGGGCGAGCAGCGCGCCGAGCGGCCAGGCGAAGGCGAACAGGGAGAAGGTCGTCAGCGCGATCACGGCCATCGACGCCGCCATCCCTCTTGGCAGCCGCTGCTGGGTCTCGATGCTGCCACGGACGGCATGGTGGGCGAACAGGCCGGCGGTCCCGACCAGGGTAATCAGGCAGGCCGTGTAGAGGAACGAGAAGAAGGCCGAGGCTGCCGGCGAGGAGTCGCACCCCTCGCCCGCGCAGGCGCTGTCGAGGGTTGAGAGCAACAGCCCACCCGGAATCAGGGCGAGGTAGAGGAAGACCAGTGCGCCGAGTGCGGCGACGAAGCGCATGGCCTCATTGTTGCGTCTGGCCGCCCGTACACGCGCCAGCGGCCCAGACTTCGCGCTCCTCGCCGACCGGATTACCCCCGGTGGCGCCGCCCGATCACCAACGGGGCCCATGCCCCGACCAGGATTCGAACCTGGGGCCTACTCCTTAGGAGGGAGTCGCTCTATCCAGCTGAGCTATCGGGGCGGAGGGGGTCAGGTTATCGCTCTAGCAAGCCGGTTCCAGGATGTAGGAAATCAGGCCAGTAGGTATCCGGATTGCGGTCCGCTTGGCCCGAAAGACTCAGGCGAATCCTCGGCTACCGGTGGACGGCGCTGAAGCCCTCATCGCTGGTATGGAGGCGGTCGGTCCCACATCGACGGCTCGCGATCACGTTCGTGCGGAGGCTGCCGCTGCCACCGGGGGTGCAAGGACGGCGTCGGGGGATTCCCTACACGGATAGCCACTAAACGGGCGATGGGGGGTGCGTTCGACGCCTCAGTTACCCGCCCTCAGTCCGGCTTCGGCCCCCTCGTCCTCACGACCTCACCGGCCGCGCCGACGTAGACGTCGAACTCGCCGTCGGGCGTCGCCACCTCTACCTCCCAGGCGGCTCCGTAGTCGTCCTCCTTGTAGACCCTGTTGACGGTGCCGCCGACCTCGGCGACCGCGATCTCACCGGCCTGCGCCCGGCTGATCCCCTGGACCGATCCAGACCCTGACGGCGTTCCATCCGTGGTGCTGTCGGTCGTGGTCTCGGCCGCTGTCGTTGTCGTGGTCTGGATCACGGTGGTCGTCGTGTCGCTTCCACACGCGGCCACGGCTAGCGCGAGCGCGAGCAGGGCGGCGGCGAGGGTGGCAACGGTCTTCGCGGTCATACAGGAAGTCACCTCGTCGATCGATTGACGCGCCTAGTGCGGAGCGAAGAGCTGGAGCGCCCCGCAAGGCTCCAAGGTACACGAGTGATGGATGGCGCCCGGCCCGCTTCTCGACGGCGAGATGCCGGGCAATGAGGTAGGAGGCCGCCGCCGGGGGCAGGGCGATCGCACCGCCCAGGGGAAGGGCCTGCGGTTTCGATCGAGCCAGGCGCGGACGCGTCACCGGGACGCAGGTCGCCGCTTGTCTGTCTCCGGCAGGGTCCAGGCCTTGATCGTCCCGGCGCGCCCACGGATCCTGAGCTCCCCGACCGTCTCCAGACGCATCATCAACTCGGAATCGACTATCCGGACCTTGGTCGAATCCGACACGAACAGCTGGTGGGGTGTGCCCTTGGTTCTCCCCTCGAGCCGAGCCGCGGTGTTCGGCGTGTCCCCGATCGCCGTGTAATCGAACCGGCGTTCAGAACCGATCATGCCGCTCATCACGGGACCGGAATGGATTCCGATCCCCATTTGGAGCGGATCAAGACCTTGGCCGAGCATCCATTGGTTAGCCGTCCTCAAACGTTCGCTGAGCATCTTCTCGGCGGCGATGATCGCTCGATCGGCATGGTCACTCGACTCCACCGGAGCACCGAAGACAGCCATGATCCCGTCACCGATGAACGAGGCGATCGTGCCACCCTCCTCGAGGATCGCCTCGGCCATCTCGGTCAGGTACCGGTTTAGGACCTCGAAGACCTCCTCAGGGGGACGGGACTCCGAGAAGGTGGTGAAGTCACGGATATCGCTGAACAGCACCGTGACCTCGGCACGACGACCCTTGAGCATGCTCTCGTCCCCGTCCTCGAGTACCTCGTCGACGACAGCGTCGGAGACGAAGCGCGCGAACCTGTCTCGAGTGCGCTGGCGGTCGAAGGCCTCGAACACGTAGGAGGTGCCGATCCCGCCGACCGAGCTGACGGTCAGACCCAGGAGCGGATAGACCACGGGCAGGATCGTCCCTCCGTCGAATGCGAGCTGCACCGCGACCAGATACGCACCGCCCACGACCACCGCAATCGAGAACGCGACCAGCGCGTCGAGACGAGTGAAGAGCGCGGCCGGCAGTGCCGCCAAGCCGATGATCACCAGAAAGCTGATCAATTCCCCGCCTGAACGCAGCGGAAAGGCGTTCTCGACCGTTGCCGTCGCCATCGCCTGGTACTCGACTCCGGACATCTCGTTGTCGTCCGTTGGCACCTTGTGGGTGTCCTGCAGCGAACTCGCCGTGGCGCCAACGAATACCGTCTTGCCCTCGAAATCGCCGGGCTCGAACTCCTTGTTTGCGACGGTGCTGAATGACGTGGCCGGGATCGTGCCCGGAGGACCGAAGTAGTCGATCCAACGGTTCGTTGGAAAGGTGGCGTCGTCGATCTGAACGCCCCCTCGCTGCTCTGCGACGACGATCGGGAACAGCTCCAGACCGGTGTCGTTGGGTGGGAGTTCCCGTAGCACGCCGCCCTCACCGAGCTTGATCTGAGCATCCGCACCGCGTGCATCCTGCCCCCGGTCGAGCACCTGCTGGCCACCGAGGATGCGGTGCTCTCCGCGTTTGGTGACCTCGGTCGTGGCCAGTGTGATCGCGGGCGCCGACCAGACGGACCGAACCAATGCGTTGTCCTCGCGCCTGGTGGTCGGTTCGGTGAACTGGACGTCATAGGCGATCACCTCCGCCCCGTCGGACACCAGCGCCTCGATCACATCGGCGTGAACAGACCGCCGGAATGGAAACTGTGCCTGCAGCTCGCTGAAGGTCTCATCGTCGATTGCCACCAGCGCGAAGTCCTCCGGCGAGGGCTGGGGCCCCCGGATCGCGAAGCGGGTGTCGATCGTCGTCGCCTCGAGACGATCGAAGGACCCGAGCGCGTAGGTGATCAGACCGACGATCGCGCCAAGGACGCCGATCGCCGCGATGATCAGGCGGCGGCGAGGGCCCATCTCGCGCTTTCGAATGCTCGGCACCGTCGGCAACCTACAGCTACGGCGCCCGGCCCATCAGGCCTTCGCCGTGTACTGGCCCTTGCCCTTCAGAACGGCGTTCCTCTTGCCGCGCTTGCCGAAGTCGTCGATCTGGAGCTTGCCCCGTTTCAACGTGAATCGGGTCGAGCCGTCGCAGCGGTCGTTGGTCAGCCATTTGGTGCCGCGCACGGTGGCCGAGCCGCGCTTGCCCTTCGACTTGTACTTGCCCTTCTTGCCCTTGCCCCAGAGCCTGCGGCCTTTGCCGCGTCTCTTCCTCTCCGCGGCATCGACAGTCCGTCCACCGTCCGCGGCCACTCGCCTATTGCTGCAGTCGAGCTTCCCGATCAGCTTGACCTGGACGATGGGCCTTCTTCCCCGCTTCTGTCCAATCTTGAATCTGCCGTCGTAGAAGAGCATCCTCTGCAGCCTGCCGTTGTAGTCGGTGATCAGCACCACCCGGCCCTTTCGCGCGTCCACCTTCGTGCCGATCGCGAGGGTCTCGCCTTCGACCAGTCGCCGAAAGCCACCGGGCCCGGGAGGGTTGACCAGGACCCTGCCGCGCTTGGGAACGAGCGTGGCCCGCTTGCCCTCCTTCGGTGGGCGTGGATCGGCGGGTCCGAGCACCGTGAGGTTGCGTCGGGCCGGCGTGGCGTCGCGGTTGGCTGCAGTATCGGTGGCCCGGACCTCGAAGCTGTGCGGGCCCGGGGCGAGAGGTCCGATCGTGGTCGGTGAACTGCAGAGGCTGAAGGCGCCGCCGTCGATCCGACAACCGAATCCGCTCGTGAACGCTGGATCGCTGGAGCTGAACGTAAAGGTCGGGGTGGTGTCCCTGGTGCTGCCGGTCGGGCCGGAGTCGATCATCGTCTGGGGCGGCGTCGTGTCTGCCTCGCGGTCGAAGGCGGCGATCGACCCGTCGACGGACGCGGCTACGTAGACATGCCCGCCGTCGGGGGAGACGCTGACACCGCGCGCGCCGTCGAGGCCGTCGACGCCGCCGACGCCGTCGTCCTCGAACTCGACGAAGGTGAGTGAGCCGGTGGCTGGATTCCGGAAGAAGGCCGCGAGGGAGTCATCGCCCGCCGATGCCACATAGACATGCTTGCCGTCGGGTGAGGTGGTGACGCCGAACGCCCCATCGAGGCCATCTACCCCGCCGACGCCATCGGCCTCGAAGTCGACGAAGTTGAGCCCTCCCGTCGTCCCGTTACGGGACAGGACCGCGACCGCGTTGTCTCCCGACCCAGCGACGTAGACATGCTTGCCGTCGGGCGAGGTCGTGACGCCACTGGCGCCGTCGAGGCCGTTCACCGTCCCACCCTCCGTGTCGCACCCCGGCGGCCCACCTGTGTCCCCGACGCACTCGACGAAGCCGAGGGCACCTGTGGCCTGGTTTCGGGAGAACGCAGCCACGGCCCCGCCGGCCTCGTCCTCGGACGCGACGTAAACGTGCCTGCCGTCGGGTGAGGTGGTGACGGCTCCAGCGCCTCGAACGCCTTCGTCCTCGGTCTCGACGAAGCTGAGCTCGCCTGTGTCCTGGTCACGCGCGAAGGCCGCCAGCTCATCGTCGGAGAGCCCGGATGTCACGTAGACGTGCTTGCCGTCCGGGGAGACGTTGACGCCGCGGGCGAAGTCGAGGCCGTCCGCGGTTGTGCTGCAACCCACCGGTCCGGTGTCGTCGACGAGGCATTCGACGAAGCTGAGCGCTCCGGAGCTCGGGTCCCGGCTGAAGACCGCGAGGGCGTCGTCGTCCCTGGAGACGACGTAGACGTGCTTGCCGTCCGGTGAGACGGTCACGCCGCGGGCGAAGTCGAGGCCCTCGACGCCGCCGACGCCGTCGACCTCGGCTTCGACGAAGCCGACGGCACCCGTGATCGGGTTGCGGCTGAACGCAGCGACGGCATCGTCGCCCGAGGAGGCGACGTAGAGATGCTTGCCGTCCGGCGAAGCGCTGATCGCTCGAGCGACGTCGAGGCCGTTGACGGTGGAACCCTCGTCGCTACAGCTGGACGGCGAGCCCGTGTCCTCGAGGCACTCGACGAAGCTCAGCTCGCCCTCGGCGCCGAGCGCAGCAACGGCAAGAACCAAGCTCGCGATGATGGCCAGGGCGACGGCAAGCCAGCGGGCTGGTCCAAGACGGTTTGCCGAAGAGCGTCTCACGAATCCAGGGCGAACGTAACAGCCCTGAGCATCGGATGGGCCCCGTGTGACTCATCTCACCTCCGGCTCTGGCCGAGCGTCCTGGGGTCGGTTCGAACGGGGGCTGGCCCCGCGAAGCTCTCCGCGACTGCTGGGCGTTGCTCGGGAGAGACGGTCCCCCGGCTTTCCGGTGAGCCGAACCTCGGCCCGATCCTTGCCCGCGTCGACCTCCTAGCGGGCCACCTCGCGAAGTCCGTCGGTCGAGCGCCCAGCCAGCTTGCCCGGGGGAGGGCGCTCTGCCATGCTCGGCAGATGATCGCGGGGGTTCAGCGGCCGAGGATGGCGGGGACCGCTTTGGTCATCATCGCGGCACTCGTCGCGCTGGCGCTGATCGTGCAGGAGGCGTGGGTCGACGCGGTCCTGACGGTGATCGGCTGGGGCGCCGCGTTCATCGCAGCGATCCTTCTCGGCACTGGCTGGGGCCGAGCGGCCGCTGCCACCGGCGCGGTCGCGTTGGTCGCGATCCTGCTCTCGATCGCAGTCGGTGATGCCCCGCCGCGCCTACGCTGAACCGATGCGCCGGTGACGGCGCCCAACGTTCGTCCAGGCGCGACCCCCGGACTGAACCGGGCCTCGGGCCGGGCCGATTGTCGTAGTGCCGCTTCAGTCCTATGGACGCGCCGGTCAGGCGTCCCCATCACCCCGAGTTAGCCCTAGCCCTGCTCGGGCTCCTCCTCACCGGATTCCTCGTCGCCGGATTCGTACAGGCTCTCGGCTGCCAGTGGGTTGAGCTTGCGGTCCCAGAGCTTGATCTCGAGGAACAGATCATCGCCGAAGCCGTGCACGGCATCGACGGCGACGAGCGTGAAGCGGCCATCGTTGACCGCGGCCTGGTCGATCACGTCGTTGCCGAACTCGGCGGAGGCGGCGATCGCGCCGCGGATCAAGGGGCTTCCCCAGATCAGCGTCACCTCGCCGCCGCGACCACCGTCGCCCCGCCACTGGCCGATGACGCTGTCGTTGAGGTCGATCTTCCAATCGGCGTTGTCGGCGGCGACTACGTCGGTGAAATCGGCCTCGGCGTGGAGCTCGCTGGCACCACCCTGCTCACCCCTGGCGTAATCAACGTAGCCGTAGTACTCGGGGATCCCGTCGTGCTCGAGCTCGGCGGCGGAGCCGATGATCGGCACGTAGGTCCGGTCGCCCCAGGTGCGCTCGGGGAAGAAGCGGATCGTGTCGGGGTCGATCGGAGCCCCGGCGTCGGCTTGGAACTCCTCACATGCCTCGGCGAATGCGCTCCCCAGCCGCTGCTCCCACTCGCCGTAGGGCTTGGCGTCCTGGGGCGTATCGGCCAGGAAGCGGGGAAAGGGGCGGGCGATCGGTGGACTCATCGGCTCGGGAGCCTAGATCAACGGCGTGGCCGGGCGCTCAGGCGAGCGCGGCGCGGAGATCCGCCGCCGCGCGCTCGGGCGCGTAGACATTGATGTCAACGCCGGTCCCGAGCTCGAAGCCGGCCAGGATCCCGAGCCGCGGGATGAGATCGATGTGCCAGTGGAACTCCTCGATGCCGCGGGGAGCGGTCCTCACCCAGAGGTTGAACTGCGGGATCGACCCAAAGGCACCTTCGAGGGCCGTCAGCGCTGTCGTGAGCATCGCTGCGCCGCGATCGTCGCTCTCGAATCGTGCGGCGGCCGTCCGCGGGACGATCCGCAGCTCGAACGGTGAGCGGGATGCCCAGGGGCAGAGGAGGATCGCCTCCGAATCGACGGCGACGACGCGCTCCCTCCGGCGCACCTCTTCGACGATCACGTCCTCGAGCAGGTGGCCGCCCATCGTCCGCTCGTTGTAGGCGTTGAAGCGCTCGCGCTCGCGTGCGACCTCGGCGGGCACGAAGTCGAGCGCGTAGAGCTGGGCGTGGCTGTGCTCGAGCGAAGCGCCAGCCAGGGGGCCTTCGTTGACGATCAGGTGCACGAGTGAGGCCTCCCCGGCGTGTGCCGCCACCCGCGCCCGCCAGGCCTCCATGGCCGCCGAGATGCCGGCCTCGCCGAGGTCGGCGAGCCGGGTCCGGTGCTCGGGGCAATTGACGATCACCTCGTGCGCACCTACCGCCGGGGTTGGGGTGAACAGTCCGGGCTCGGACATCCGTGAGGAGGAGCGCAACGGGTCGGCGGCGCTGCTGAGACCCGAGTCGAGCGGGCCCCGAGCAACGCGGCCGTGACCCTCCTCGGGGGCCGTGGCGAGCGCCGGGTAGAGGTTGGGCACCGAGCGCTGGGTCCAGCCAGGCGTGTCGGCGGCGCCACCTTCGGGCCGATTCGCCCAGACCTCCGCTGGAGTGCGCTCCTCGCGCCCCTCACAGAAGGGACAGCTGTCGGCGGCCCCGGGAGCGGTGAGAGCCGGAGTCGGCTCGAAGGTGTCGGGCCGCTCGGCTCGAGCGGGGGCGAGGATCCGGCGCAGCCCGGTGAGCTGGTCGATCCTGGTCTGGGGACCCTCAGCAGCGACGACGGACTCAACCACGGCTGATCCGCTTCCGCATCTTGACGTGGGGGATCTTGGCCTCGATGAAGGTTTCCCCCTCCGGCCCGAACCCGCGACCGGCATAAAAGCTCACGGCCCGCCGCTGGGCATGGAGCACGATCTCGCCGGCGCCGGCCGAGCGCGCCTCGGCCTCGGCGGCGGCCATCAGGCGCCTGCCGTCGCCCTGGCCACGGCGATGCTCGGCGACCGCCATGCGGCCGAGCCTGCAGACCCCCTCTCCTTCGCAGAGCAGGCGGCAGGTCGCGACCACAGCTCCCCCCTCGACTCCAACGATGTGGATCGCTCCCGGATCGAGGCCGTCGAACTCCTCGGCCGAGCTGACACCCTGCTCGTCGCAGAAGACCTCGGTCCGCAGCGCATAGGCGGACCCGAGCTCTTCGCCGGAGCGCACCACCCCGAAGTAGCGATCGGTTTCCAGCGGCCCGATTACTCGATCGGCTTCGGCGGGGGCGGAACCTCGGGCGGATCGGGAATCTCGGGCGGATCGGGGATCTCGCCCGGGGCGCTCGGCTTCTCGCGCGGATCGGGACGGTCGGGGGGCTTGAAGTCCATGCCGCCCATCTGGCCGAAGGCCCGCATGAACTCGATCGGGAACGGGAAGACGATCGTCTGGTTCTCGTTGCCGCCCATCTCGATCAGCGTCTGCAGGTAGCGAAGCTGCAGGGTCGCCGGGTTCTGGCTGATGATGTCGGCGGCCTGGCCGAGCTTGTCGGCGGCCTGGAACTCGCCATCGGCCGCGATCACCTTGGCTCGGCGCTCGCGCTCGGCCTCGGCCTGTCGGGCGATCGCACGCTGCATGTCGGCCGGCAGCTCGACGTCCTTGACCTCGACGGTGGAGACCTTCACGCCCCAGGGCTCGGTCTGCTCATCGATGATCTGCTGGAGCTCTGAGTTGAGGCGCTCGCGCTCGGCCAGCAGAGCGTCGAGCTCGGCCTTGCCGAGCACCGACCTGAGCGTCGTCTGCGCGATCTCGGATGTGGCCCGGAGGAAGTTCTCGACCTCGGTGATCGCCATGTTGGAGTCGATCACACGGAAGTAGGCGACCGCGTTGACGCGGACGGTGACGTTGTCCTTGGTGATCACCTCCTGGGGTGGAACGTTGAGCGTGATCGTTCGCAGGTCGACTCGGACCATCTGATCGACGACCGGGATCAGGAACACAAGGCCCGGCCCCTTTGTCGCGATCAGGCGGCCCAACCGGAAGATCACTCCGCGCTCGTACTCGCGCAGGATGCGAACGGACATCGAGAGCAGAATCAGCCCCAACAGGACCAGCGCCCCGATTATTGCCAGTGCTACACCCATCAATCCGCTCCTTCGTCTGGTTCGCCATCTGATCGATCGCCGCCGCCGAGCGGCTCCACCTCGAGGGTGAGACCGTCGACCGACTGCACTCTGACTCTAGCGCCGAGCCCGACTCGCTCCCCCTCGCCGCTCGGTCGCGCCCGCCACAGCGCCCCCTGGACGAACACCTGGCCGACCGGCTCGAGCGGCTGCCGGACCACCGCCACGGCCCCGACCAGCTCCTCCCAGCCGGTCAGGACCGGGTTCTTCCGCGCCTCGACCACCTTGCGGACGACGAAGATCATCCCGGCCCCGATCACCAGCGCGAGGGCGATCACGACCGGCGGGCTGACCCCGAACTCATCGCTGTTGGTGTCGTAGAGCAACAGGCCCGACGCGGCCAAGGCGACCACGCCCGCCGCCCCGAGCACGCCTCCCGGTATCTGGGTCTCGGCGACGATCAGCCCTACCGCCAGCAGGAGGAGCAGCACACCGGCGACAGCGACCGGGAGCTGGGCGGTTCCGAACAGGCCGAGCAGGAGCGCGACGGCGCCGAGAGCGCCCGGCACCAGCGTTCCCGGGTTGAAGATCTCGAAGCCGATTCCCGCGAGGCCGATCAGCAGGAGAAGGAAGGAGACGTTCGGATTGACGAGGATCTGGAGCAGGTCGAACTGCAGCGGCATGTCGCGGTTCTCGATCGCGAGGCCGCCGGTGTCGAGCTCGCCGGCCTTGGGGCCGATGACCTCGAATCCGTCGAGCTCGCTCAGCAGCTCCTCCTGGCTGGAGGCGACGACATCGACCAGGTTCCGCTCCAGGGCCACGGCGGCGGGGACGTTGGTCGCCTCACGCACCATCTCGACCGCGAGATCTGCGTTGCGCCCGTGCTCGCTGGTAAGCGCCCGGACGTAGGCCGCGGCGTCGTTCTCGATCTTGCGGCCCAGCGTCTCGTCGATCTCTCCGGCGCCTCCAGGCCCGATCGAGATCGGGGTCGCCGAGCCGATATTGGTCTGGGGGGCCATCGCGGCCACGTCGCCGGCCTGGGTGACGAACAGGCCGGCCGATGCGGCGCGGGCGCCGTCGGGCGAGACGTAGACCACCACCGGGGCGGGCGCGGCGATGATGTCCTTGACGATCTCGCGCATCGAGTCGATCAGGCCGCCCGGGGTGTCGAGTCGGATGATCACCAGTTCCGCTCCCTTCTCCTCCGCCTCGCCAAGAGCCTGATCGACCCAGCTCTCGGTGGCGGGATCGATCGTCCCGGTCAGCTCGATCGAGTAGGCGAGACCGCCCTCGCCCTGTTGCGCTCCGGCCGGGAGCGCCATCGCGAGGGCCAGCAGCGGTGCGAGCAGGAGCGCGAGCAGTGCTGAGGGGCGGACGTGATTCATCGCCCTCCGATTATCCCGACCGCGGACAGCGGGCACTCCGCGGCAGGAGCGCGGCGGCCCCGACAACGCTCCCGATCGCCACAGATGCCGGCCTCGGGTCAGTTCTGTAGCGCGTACCTGTTGATGTCGGCGGCGAGCTCTTCCTCGCTCGGGTAGACGCCGCGGCGGACGTGCACGATCTCGCCCTCGCGGTCGAGGAAGACGGTTGCGGGGAACTCCTGACGGACGTCGAACGCTCCGGCCAGCTCGAGGTCGGGGTCGAGAAAGCTGGGGTAAGGGATCGGGTGGCCGCGGAGGAAGGTCTCCGCGCCCTCGACGGAATCGTCGGAGTTGATCCCGACGAAGGCGACCTCGTCCGCGTGCTCGGCCGCCTGCTTCTGCAGGTGCGGGAACTCGGCCCGGCAGGGCCCGCACCACGAAGCCCACTTGTTGACCACGATCGGGAAGCCCTCAAGCTCTGCGAGCCTGGCCTCGACGGCGCCGAGGCCGCCGTCGAGAAGGGCGTCTCCGTCGGCGTACAGGGACGCCAGCCGAGGCGGCGCCCCCTCGAGCGCCCTGCTGTAGTCGGGAGCGTCGGCGGCGGCTCCCGGGTCGAGTGCGGGGTCCTCCGCCGAGCCGCAGGCAGCGAGCGCGAATGCCGCGATCAGGGCGGCTGCCGCGAGGGCGATTCGCCGTGCATTTCGGGGTGGTGATGCCATGCCGCTCCGTGGGGTGGTTAAATGGGCGTCGGTCCCAAGGGGAACTCTTGGACCGGGGAGGCAGTTCGGCAGGGACAGACCCGAGCCGACCACTGGCCTCCATCGAGCTTACTGCGCCCTCTGTTCCGCTCTGGATCAACGCGCGCAGGCAACCAGCCTTTCATGGCAGACACCGCAGCACTCGCCGCAGAAGCGGCCGAAGCGCCATCGAGCGCAGACATCGAACGTGTGGAGAAGTTCACGCGGGAACCGATCCTGCTCGAAGGCGAGGGTCCCGAGGACCTGCTCGAGGGCACAGCCCGCAGGATGGCTGTCGACGAGGCGCTCGCCGAGCTCGCCGACGGCGCCGAGGATCCCTCGATGGCGTGGCGCCAGCGCTACTCGCTCCTGCTCGGCCTCGAGCGCGTGCTCGACACCGATACGCCGACCCTCAAGGACGGGGCCGAGCTCAACGCCCATCAGGTTGACGCGCTCTCGGGAACGCTTGCGGCAATCAGCGCCGAGATCGAGAAGCCCGGCTCGAACGGCAACGGCGGCGGCCGCAACGGCGTCAGCGCCGAGGACGAAGCCGGTGCTTCGAACGGCTCCGCCGGTGACGGCGATGTCGATCAGGACGACGAGGTCGGCGAGGACGAGGAGCCGCTCGATTGGGACGAGGGCTCCGACGAGGAGGAGGAAGCCCCCAGCGAGGCCGTCGATGACCCGAACGCTACCCGGCGGTTCTGGTTCGAGCATGCGACAGGCGCCGGCAAGACAGTAGCGGCCGTCGGCTTCATCGAAGCCTCACGCACCGGCGGGGTCCTGATTCTCACCCACCGGCGCAACCTGGTCGATCAGTTCATCGGCGAGATCTCCGACCGCGGCTACGGCGACCGCCTCTCACCCCCGCTCTCCCGCGATCAGGACCACCCCTACGGACCGGTCACGGTCGAGACCTATCAGTGGTTCGTGCGCAACGTGGGGAAGATCTCCGGCGCCTATTCGATCGTGATCTGCGACGAGGCCCATACCGCGCTCGGCGAGAAGACCAGCCACTGCATCCGCTCCTGGAAGGAGCCGACCTACATCGGCATGACAGCGACCGGTGCCCTGATCGCCCGGCATGTCGCCGACCTCTTCCCAACCCAGACATCGCGCTTCGATCTCGCCCAGGCTGCCCGCCGGGGCGTGATCGCGCCGCTGCGCTGCATCCGGATCCCGCCGGGCCCGGGAGTGCGGACTCTGGCCAAGGTGCCGCTGCGCCGCGGCGAGGTCGACCAGGACTTCGACCAGGAGGAGCTCGCCAAGCTGCTCGACCAGGGCCCGTTCAACGTCGCGATCGCCGACCTCTACCAATCCCGGTTCCGCAAGATCCCGGGCGTGATCTACACCGCCGGGGTCAAGCACGCCACCAACGTCGCCAAGGCGATGAGAGCGGTGGACATCAAGGCCGCCGCGGTCAGTGGCGAGACGCCGAAGCGCGAGCTGGCGGAGACCCTGGCCGCGTTCGAGCGCGGCGAGGTCGACGTGCTCTGCAATGCGATGCTGCTGGCGGAGGGCTGGAACTCACCGCGGGCGACGATCTGCATGCACCTGGCCCCGACGGCCTCGAGGCGTATCTACCAGCAGCGGGTGGGGCGGGTGACCCGTCGCAACCCAGGCAAGGAGGCCGGGCTGGTGATCGACCTCGTCCACCCGGCGACCCGCCACGACGAGAACATCGTCACCCTCCACAGCCTTCTCGATCGCGACGTCTACCGCGGCGGTGCGATCGTTGTCGGGCCGGTCCGCCGTGGCCGGGGCCGCCGGGTCCGGGTCGAGAAGCGCGTGATCCCCGTCTCGGCCGATTCCGAGCGCCGCATGCAGGTGCTCGAGCGCGAGCTCTGGCGCACCGCCGTGGAGCGGCTCGACTACTCCGAGCAGCATGTATGGGCCGCTCTCGCCGGAGCCCGGGTCCAACCCAACTCCTGGCGCAAGGCCAAGGCGATGCTCCAGCACGACCAGGCGAAGGAGCTCCGGCGCCGCTTCCTGCTGACCTGCATCCAGCGCAACCGATCAGGCCAGCTCAAGCTCAAGGCCCTTTCCGAGCTCGCCGCGACCCGCGAGGCCGAGCCGTTCGACGAGGCGATCGACATGGTCGGCACCTGGCAGCGCGACCAGCGCCGCGCCGGCGTCCGCGTCCTGCTTCAGGCCCTGGCGGAGAAGAAGATCGGCCGCCGCGACCAGGCCCAGGCCTGGGTCTGGCGCCTGGCCGAGTTCACACGTGAGTCGCACGAGGAGTATGCGGTCGCCCGCTGGCCGGAGACCAAACGCCTGCTCGGCCTGTTCGTCAACTCATCGGGTCGCGCCCACGGCAAGAACGCGCGGAGACTCGTCCAGGCCGCTCGCGGGCAGGACCGGCGACTGGCGGTGGCCCTCCTGGCAGCTGCCGTCGCCCACACTCCCGAGGCCGAGGAGGTTCTGCGCGGGGCGCGGATGCGGATGGCGCGGAAGCCGGCGGCCGTCGCCCGGGAGCTGCTCCGCAACCTGCCCAAGGGCGGCAAGAAGCGCCGCCGCCGCAAACGTCGCGGAGAGGGCGAGGGCGAGGACGGCGGCAACGGCAAGGGGAACGGCGGCGAGAGGAAGAGCAAGAGCTCCTCGCGGCGGCGGCAGCGTTCGCGCGGCAGCGGCGGCGGCGACAACGACGGCTCCCCCGTCAAGGACGACGGCGGCACTTCCGACCGCGACGACGGCTAGCGCCTCCGCTTCACCTTCTCGCAGCTCCGCTTGACCTTGTCCTTGCGATCGGCGAAGACCTTGTCCTTGCCCGGCCCGCAGTCGATCGTGTCCTTCTTGCCGTCGCGGGCCTCGAAGACGTCTCTGCCACCCTTGCCGATCATCTCGTCCTTGCCGGGCCCACCGACCAGCTTGTCGTTGCCGGCGCCGCCGTCCATCTCGTCGTTGCCGGTTCCGCCCTTGAGGACGTCGTTGCCCCGGGCCGGGCCGAGGTAGTCGTTGCCGGCTCGGCCTCGGAAGAGGTCGTTTCCAGAGTCGGCGTTGAGAGAGTCAGCGAAGCTGGATCCGGCCACGGTGTTGTCGCCGGCCCCGGCCCTGATCAGGAGGGGAGCACCGCTGTCAGACGCCAAACCCGGTCCGCCTCCGGCAAGGATGCGGTCGTCGCCGCGATAGGTCTTCAGCTGGATCGACTCCTTGAAGCCACGACCGGATGATGAAAGCTTCGAACTGAAGTCGTTCAGGCCCCTGAGCCGGATGTCGAGATCCTCGCTCCCGCCCAGCTCCTGTCCGGCGTTCAGGTTGAGCCAGGTATCTCCCCCGACGCGACCGATGTGAATCTCGTGCGCACGCGCGCCGGGAAAGGAGACGTCGAGCTCGTCGTAGTCGCCGGCGGCGTTGCCGGGAGTGGCCTCGAGGGAGTCGTCGAGGCCGAGATCGATCAGCATCTCGATCTCGGAGGAGCCATCGCCCTCATCGGTGAGCCCCGGCGCGAGCAGGTTGTTCTCGAGCTGGAGCTGGATGAGCTGACCCTCGCGACTGCGATCGTCGATATCGATCCGATTGACGTTGAAGATCGTCGGATCTGTTGAGCCGCTGAAGCATTGCCCATTGAAGATGCTTCCGTCGGACGCGGTCGAGAAGAAGCCGGAGCTGCTGGTGCTGGTGAGCTCGACATCCAGGATGCCCCCTTCGAAGCTGCACGATCCGCGCGAGAACGCGGAGGCCGGGAGCAAGACAGCCAGCGTTGAGAGCGCCGCGAGCAGAGCCAGCCCCGGCAACAGCCGAACGGTTGTCATGGGCGCTCCCTGCACCTGAAGGAGGTTACCCCGATCCTGGCGCGGCCAAGGCCTTGCATAGCCAACGGCTTCGCCCCGTGGTCTCAACCTGGTCTCAAGCGGCGTGCATACCGGTCAAGCGCTACATCAACCTCAGGTGGACCTCGCCGGAACCGAGCGCCGCCATCTCGCCGTCCTTACCCTCAACCAGGAGGTTGCCGCGCTCATCGACGCCGGCTGCAACGCCCTGGCGCCCGAGCTCGGCGGCGCCGCCCTCCCAGGCGATCGGTCTCCCGCGTAGGGCGTCGCGGCGCCCGAATTGCGCGAGCACGTCGTCGGCCGTGGCCTCGACCCAGCGGCCGAGCCGCTTGTCCAGGGCCTTGCGGAGCTTGTTCGGGGTCGCATCGCCGCCGAGCGAGGTTGCCGGCCAGCGCAGGTCGTCGGGGAACTCCTCCGGCTCGATCGAGACGTTGACGCCGACCCCGATCACCGCCCACTCCGGGGGACGAGCCTCGATCAGGATCCCGCCGAGCTTGTGCTCGTCGAGCCAGATGTCATTCGGCCACTTGATCTTGCACTCGACGTCCGCCACCTGCTCGCAGGCCTCGCAGACGGCGACGGGCACGGCGAGCGGAAGGAGGAGATGGCGCAGATCCAGCGGCCGCAGGATCGCCGAGTACAGGAGCGCGGTGTCTGCCGGGGCGCTCCAGCGACGCCCGTGCCTTCCCCGTCCGGCCGTCTGCCCGGAGGCGGTGACGACGGTTCCCGGCCCGGCCCCTTCCAGAGCCAGCTCGCGGGCCCGCTCGTTGGTCGAATCGGTCAGCTCGTGGTGGATGTGAGGGTGGCCGAAGCGAACGCTCAAGGCGCGGGCTCCAGCTCCAACTCATCGCCCTCGCGCACCTGGAGCGCCTCGGCGGCGTTACCTCGGTTGATCGCGATCGCCATCCGACCCGAGGAGTCCTCGTAGAAGAGGAACGCGCCCTCCCCGACCTCGGCGAACGATCCCGCCCGGATCGCCGCCCGTCGTCGCGAGCGGGAACCGACCGAGACCTTGCCGGCGTGGGCCAGCGGATGGCCGGCGAGGTCGGCCGACATCAGATCGAGCGCGACGTTGCCAAAGCCGTCGACGCGGTCGGCGTGAGCGATGGCCCGCAGCTGCTCGAGCACCGGTAGCGAGGCGGCGGCACGCTCGAGGCAGTCGGGGTCGAGGACCTCGCCCGCCTCCTCCAGCTCGGCGCCGGCCGCGAGGTGGGCCGCCACGGGAGCGAAGAGATCGCGGCCATGGAAGGTGGCGGAGGCCGGCTCGAGTCGGAATGGGGACTCGCGGATGTCTACGACTGCGTCGACCCCGCCGAGAGCGTCGATCGCGGGCGGCAGCAGGCCGTTGTCGGGACCGACCAGGAGGTGACCGTCCCCCCTGGTGCGGACGGCGACGGGGCGGCGGTCCCCGCCGACACCGGGATCGACGATCGCGAGATGGACGCCGACTGGGGCGAACGGAACCGCGTCGCAGAGGATCGCGGCGCCGCTGCGAACGTCGTGGCGGCCGACGCCGTGGGTGATGTCGATTACCCGGGCCTGCGGCGTGATCCGAGCGATCACAGCCCTGCAGACGCCGGCGAAGTCATCGCCGACGCCGTAGTCGGAGAGGAAGGTGATCGGCAGCGGACCCATCCGGGGGAGAGCCTATCGGGCGGCAGGCCCCGATCAGTGAAGCGCAGGACCTCGAGTGGCGTCCTCTACGAGAGCGGCGAGCAGGCCCTCGGGGTCGTGCCTGGAGGCCTCAACCGCGACCTCGAGGCCCAGCTCGCGGGCGGTGTCGGAGGTGACGGGACCGATCGAGACGACCCGCGCGCGCGCGGCGCCCTGCTCGCCAACGGTCTGCAAGAAGTTCTTCACCGTCGAGGAGGAGGTGAAGGTCACGTAGTCGGCCTCGGCGGCGGCGGCGACCGCCTCGGGGTCGGCGTCCTCGCGAACGGTCTCATACAGCGGCACGACGTCGACCTTGGCGCCCCGCTCCTGGAGCGCTTCGGGCAGGATGTCGCGGGCCTCAGCGGCGCGGGCGATCAGCACCGGGCGACCCTCGACCTCGACCTCCCTCAGCGCCTCGATCAGCGACTCGGCGATCGAGCGCGGCGGGACCACGTCGGGGATCACGCCGTGGGAGCGCAGCTCACGCGCCGTTCCCGGTCCAATCGCGGCGACGGTCGCGTTGGCGAGGGCACGGGCGTCGAGGGCACGGTCGGCCATCGCCTCGAACAGGAGCCGGACCCCGTTCGGGCTGGTCAGACAGACGAGCGCGTAGGAGTGCAGGTCCTCGAGCGCGGCGGCGACTGCGCTGGTTGTGATCCTCGGCTCGATCCGGATCGCAGGTAGCTCGATCACCTCTGCGCCGAGACCACGGAGGCTCTGGGCGAGCCCGCTCGCCTGCGCGCGGGCTCGGGTGACGACGACCCGCTTGCCGTGCAGGGGCCGGCGCTCGAGCCAGGCGATCCGATCGCGACGGGCGGCCACCGGACCGAAGAGGAGAATCGACGGTGGCTTGAGGGCTGCCTCACTCACAGCCTCCGGAAGGGTTGCGGTGGTCGCGACGACGGTCCGCTGGTCGGCGTGGGTGCCGCGCTGGACCGCGGCGGCAGGTGCATCGGCATCGCGCCCGGACTCGATCAGATTGGAGGAGATCCGGGGCAGGTTCTTGACCCCCATGTAGAGGACGAGCGTGCCGGGGAAGCGGGCCAGCGCCTCCCAGTCGATCGCCGACTCCGGCTTATCGGGATCCTCGTGCCCGGTGACGAAGGCGACGGCGGAGGCGTCGTCGCGATGGGTCACCGGGATACCGGCGTAAGCTGGCGCGGCGATCCCGGCTGTGACGCCTGGCACGACCTCGAAGGAGACCCCGGCGTCGACGAGGGCTTCGGCCTCCTCGCCGCCGCGCCCGAAGACGAACGGGTCGCCGCCCTTGAGCCGGACGACCGAGCGCCCCTCCCGGGCGATCTCCACCATCCGCTCCTCGATCCGCTCCTGGGGCATCACCGGCTCGCTCGGCTTCTTGCCGACGTAGATCAGCTCGGCATCCTCGCGGGCCCCGGCCAGCGCCCCGTCGGGGATCAGCCTGTCGTAGAGGATCGCGTCGGCGGTGGCGATCAGCTCCAGGGCCCGCGCAGTCATCAGTCCACGGTCACCGGGCCCGGCGCCGACGAGATAGACGACCCCGGCTCTGGCGCCGGGCGAGGGAGGTGGGGAGTCGGTCTTCATGGCCGGGCACGATAGAGCGGCGCGGGCGGCGGCTGCCCTCGGCTGCCGCGGTGAAAGCCGGCCTAGGCGGCGAGGATCTCGCGGGCGCCGGCCGCGTCGAGACGGTCGATCAGCGCCTCGGCGACGGCGACCGGCTGACCGGGATCACCGAGCACGCTCTCCCGGACCCAGCGGGAGCCGTCGGGCGTACCGGCGTAGCCGATCATGCCCAGCTCCTCGCCCGCTCGCACGGTGCTGACGCCGAGGGGCGTGTCGCAGTCGGCCTCCATCCCGCGCACCACCGCCCGCTCAGCGGTCAGCTCGACCAGCGCCAGCGGGTTGGTGATCGCTGCCGCAGCGGCCTGGGCGCGACGATCGCCGCTGCGCGCCTCGAGCGCGAGCGCGCCCTGCCCGGCCGCGGGGGTGAGCTCCCGCGGGCCAAGGGCGAAGGCGATCTCGTCGACTCGCCCCAGGCGCCGCATGCCGGCGGCGGCGAGGACGATCCCGTCGTAGTCCCCCGCCTCCAGCTTTCGGATCCTCGTGTCGACGTTGCCGCGGACCGGCTGGACTTCGAGATCGGGCCGGATCGCCAGCAGCTGGGAGCGCCGGCGGAGCGAGGCTGTACCCACGCGTGCCCCCTCCGGGACGCCGGGGAGCGAGGCGGCATCGCCGACCCAGACATCGGCCGGCAGCTCGCGCGGCGGCACACCGACCAGATCGAGGCCCTCGGGGAGCTCGATCGGCAGATCCTTGGCGCTGTGGACGGCGAGGTCGATCTCGCCCTCGAGCAGGGCACGCTCGATCTCGCGCACGAAGCGCGACTTGTCGCCCCCGCCGTGCTCGGGGCCGCCCTCGTCGCCGGAGGTCCTGATCGTGACCAGCTCGGCGCCGCCAAGCGCTTCCGCGACGGCGCCGGCCTGCGCGAGCGCGAGGGCACTGCCCCTCGTACCGATCCGGATCTCGGGATCGCTCACGCGGGGGGTTCAGCGGCCGGAGCCGCTGTCGGGGCGATCCTCGCGACGGATCGGCGTCACCTCGGCGCCCGCCCCTTCCGGCTCGCTGGTGATGTCGAGACCGAAGAGGTTGCGCACGGTGGCGATCTGCAGATAGGCGTCCTCCGACTCCGAGGAGCGCTTCAGGCGGAGGGTCGGCTCATGCAGGATCCGGCTCGCGATCGACCGCGCCATCGCCTCGAGGCGCTCGCGGTCGGCGGGACCGAAGTCCTGCCAGCGGTTGGCGTTCTCGGCCAGGACCCGCTCGACGACGGCGTCGGCGTGAGACCGCATCGCTGCGACGGTGGGGACCACCTCGAGCGATTCGAGCCATCGCTCGAAGCGCGAGAGCTCGCCGGCGACGATGCGCTCGGCGCGTCGCGCCTCGACCGCGCGGCCGCCGATGTTGCGCTCGGCGATCGACTGCACGGCATCGACGTCGTGGATGCTCACACCCTCGACCTCCGCGCAGGCCGGGTCGATGTCTCGTGGGACGGCAAGGTCGATGAACAGCAGCGGGCGGCCGGTCCGGGCTCGCATCATCAGCTCCAGCTCCTCGCGCTCGATGATGTGGTGCGGGGAGTTGGTCGAGGAGACGACGATGTCCGCCTGCTCGAGCTGCGAGGGGAGCTCGTCGAAGCGGACGGCGTCGCCGCCAAAGCGATCGGCCAGGCCGATCGCGCGGTCGTAGCGGCGGTTGGCGACGAACACCGCCTCGACGCCCTTGGCGTCGAGCGCTCTCGCGGTCAGCTCAGCGGTCTCGCCGGCGCCGATCAGCAGCACCCGGCGGGAGTGGAGTCCGCCGAGCGAGCGCTGGGCGAGCTCGACCGCGGCGGAGGGAACGGAGGTGCCACCCTCGCCGATCCCGGTCTCCGAACGGACCCGCTTGCCCGCGACCAGGGCGCCGCGGAAGAGGCGGTTGAGGATCGGGCCCGTGGCTCCCTCGACCAGCGCCAGCTCGTAGGCGCGCTTGACCTGACCCTGGATCTCGGCCTCACCAAGGATCATCGAGTCGAGCCCCGCGGCGACCGAGAAGAGGTGATGGGCGGCGGCGGCCCCGCGCCGCGAGTAGAGGTTCTCGACCAGCTCGGTGGGCCGGATCCCGGCCTCGCCCGCGAGGGCGCCGAGCGCCAGGCTCTCGGAGGCGACGGGATCGGAGACGACCAGATACAGCTCGGTCCGGTTGCAGGTCGAGACCGCGGCTGCCTCGGCGACCGGCTCGCTGGCCTTGAGCTCGCCGAGCACACCGCTCGCCTTGCCCTCGGTCAGGGCGAGGCGCTCGCGCAGCTCGAGCGGAGCGGTCTTGTGAGAGACGCCGAGGGCGAGCAGCTCGCTCATGCCCGGGCCCCCTCGGAGGGCTGGGCTGACTCCGCTGCGGCCCCGGGACCCGAGCGGGCCGTCGCCCCGGACCCTGGATCCTCGGCGGCCGCTCGGCGCTCGCGCTCGCGGCGCTCGGCGAGCTCTGTCAGCTCACCGATTTCACGGGAGATACGTCCAAGCTTGGCGGCCATGATCCCGACGTAGACGATAAGCAGGACCACGAAGACCGTGTAGGCGGCGGCGACGTACTGGCCGGCCTCATCCAGCGGCAGCGCGGGCATCGGCTACTTCGCCGCCCCGGGAGCGATCCGGGCAGCCGTCCCGCTCGGGGGCGGAGCGCCGTCGAGAGCGCGACGGAGACGAGAGAGCTGGCCGGAGGTGCGCTTGGCGGTGAGCTCGAAGCGGACCAGCACGTACCAGAGCATCGCGAAGGCGGCCATGCAGACAAGGAAGGTGAGCCACATCTTCGGGGGTAGGCCACCGTTCGCTGTCGCGAAGGTCCGGGGATGGATGAACGACTCGGCGGCACGGACCGCCATGAAGTTGAGCGGGACGAAGGCGCCCGCGGTCACCGCGAAGACCGAGGCGTATCGGGCCTGACGATCACGGTCGGGGATCGCGTAGCGCAGCGGGTAGTAGGTGGCGTACAGGAGGAAGACGATCAGGAAGCTGACCAGGGTGGGCTCGCGCCACTCCCACCAGATTCCCCACGACGCCTTGGCCCAGATCGCCCCGGTGAGCAGCACCGCCACCCCGAAGATCACCGAGGTGTGGATCGCGACGTAGGAGCGGGCGTCGTGGATGGCGTCGCCGGTGCGCAGGTGGCGGATCGCGTGGTAGCCGCCGACCACGAACCCGGCCAACGCGATGATCGCGAGCGGCACGTGCAGGTAGAAGATCTTCTGGATGAAGCCCTGATCGGCGTCGAGAGGTACCCAGAAGAAGACCAGGCCGAAGGCCACCCCGATCAGGATCGCGGTGAGGATGGAGATGTTGCGGAGGCTGTTGGCTCGCATCTTGTCGCTGGCCGGACCGGGGACGGAGTTAGTCCTCGAGCAGGAAGTCGAAGACCGCGTAGCCGATCAGCAGGAATACCGAATCGTACAAAGCGAGGATCCCCAGCCACTGCCCGTAGTCCTGATACACGGGCCCGCCGGCCGCCAGCAACTCCTCAGCAGCGCCTGCCGCCGCGATCATCGGCGGCACCACCAGGGGCAACAGGATCAGCGGCCCGAGCAGGTCCCGGGCGCGGGAGTTGGTCGCCATCGAGGAGACGAGGACACCGGTCGCGGCGAGAGCGAGGTTGAGCAGCAGCAGCACCGGGATCAGGGGCAGCAGACCCGAGCCGCTCTGCAGGAAGAAGAGCCAGAAGATCGGCAACGCCGCCAGCTCGAGCGCGGCGAGGTAGATCATCAGCGCCGCTGCCTTGGCCAGGTACAGCGCGGTTCCGTCGACAGGCGCGAGCCGGATCGCCTCAAACCCTCCCTGCTCGCGCTCGGCGACGAAGAGCCGATTGATCGCGAGCAGCGCAGCGAACAGGATCGTCACCACCAGGACCCCCGCGGCCAGGCTCCCCTCCAGCGAGGTGCGATCGAGACCGAAGCGGAAGATCACGTAGATCGTGGTCGAGAAGAGGACCATCGCCGGTACCGACTCGAGCGTCCGAAGCTCCACGCGGAGGTCCTTGGCCAGGATCGACCGGGCGACCCGCAGCGTGCCCGGGGCCCCGCTCCTCATCCCCCCACCCCGCCGGCGTAGACCTCGCGGGCACCGGCCGCATCGAGCTCGGAGGCGGGCCCGGCAAAGGCGACCCGGCCGTCGCGGCCGAGGGCCAGGACCCGATCGGCGTCAGCGAGGGCGGCCTCGACGTCGTGGGTAACGACCACGCGGCTGCGACCCGCGGCAGCGCCAATCAGGGGCGCAACCGTGGCGGCTGCCTCCGGATCAAGGTGGGCGATCGGCTCGTCGAGGAGCAGCAGCTCGGGGTCGTGCAGGACGGTCCGACAGATCGCAAGACGCTGCACCATCCCGGCCGACATCTCGCCAAGGCGGGTACGAGCCCGGTGGGCCATCCCGACCGCCTCGAGCAGTTCGCCTACCCGTTCGGCGCCGTCCTCGGGGAGACCGAAGAGGCGGGCGTGGAAGCGGAGGTTCTCCTCGGCGGTCAGATCCCGGTACAGGAGCGCCTCGTGGCCGAGGTAGCCGATCCGCCCGCGAAGGCGCCAGGCCTCCTCGGGCAGCGAGCAGCCGAGCACACTGACCTCTCCCTCGGTCGGGCGCAGGAGGCTGGCGAAGATCCTCAGCAGAGTCGACTTGCCGGCGCCGTTGGCGCCGATCACCGCCAGCGACTCGCCCGCATCGAGACGAACGTCGACGCCCTGCAGCACCCAGCTCTCTCCGTATGCACGCTGCAAGCCCCGGGTCTCGAGCGCCGGGGCCGGTTTCGAGGGATCGGCCACGCCCCAAAGCTAGCGGCGCGGCGCGGCGGCGCGGCGCGAAACCCAGTCTTAGGGCATCACTAGCCGGATCTCAGCTTGCTCTCAGGTCCGCCGCCGAGGATTGCCTGCACAACGGGCCCCAGGCTGGCCACCGACACGAAAGGACGATCCAATGACAGCGAAGAAGAAGATCGCAACCGTCGCGACCATCGCGGTGCTGGCGATCACCGGCACCGCGATGGCGGCGGGCGGTGGACCCGGAGGCATCCTCGGTGACGACGACAAGCAGGAGTTCGCCCAGGATCTGGCGGGCCAGCTCGACGGGGTCAGCCCCGTCGAGGTCTCAGAGGCGCTCGACGCCGTCGCCGAAGAGCGGATGCAGGAGCACCGCGCCGAGATGGCCGATGCGATCGCAGCCGAGCTCGACGGAGTAGATGCCGAGCAGGTATCCGATGCACTCGCCAAGCACGAGAAGCAGATGAGGGAAGGCTTCGAGAGCGGCGAGCGGCCCGAGATGGGCAGCCTCGTGACGACGCTCTCCGACGAGCTGGGCAAGAGCGAGGAGGAGGTCCAGACGGCGCTCGAGGCGGTCGGTGAGAAGAAGGCCGCCGAGCACGAGGCCGACGCGCTCCAGCGTCTCGACGAGGCCGTTGAGGACGGCGAGATCAGCGAGGAGCAGGCCGATCAGATCCGCGAGCGGATCGAGAGCGGCGGCGGCTTCCGACCCGGCCACGGTCCCGGTGGACCGGGTGGACCGGGCTTCGGTCCGGGCGGTCCCGGTGGCACGGAGGGGCCGGCCGGCCACAGCGACGGCGCCTCGACGGCCCTGCCGCCGGCATCCGGCTCGGCTGCCTGAGCCTCCGAGCCGAGGGAACGCAGCGGTGAGGAGCGGGGCCGGATCTGATCCGGCCCCGCCCTCGTTCGCTGCCGTTAATCGCCGCTTGCGGAGAGCTTTAGCGTCTGCGCCTAGGTTCAATCAGGTGAACTCCGCAGGCTCGATCCGACGCAGGAAGACGGCGGCGCTGGGTGCGCTCGCACTCGCCGCGACCGCGGCCTTCGTCGTGACCGGCGGAACCGACGTCCTCGGCGGCGAGAAAGAGTCGGGCGAGCCGGCCCAAGCTGCCGGGTCCGAGCGGTCAGCGTCCCGCGGGCAGTCCGACGCCGGTCCGAGGAGGATGTCTCCAGGGACCGGGGACGGCCGCTCGAAGCGGCGACGGCAACAGGCCGAGCGGATCGAGTGGCGGGACTCCGTCGCCGTCGGAAGCCACGCCGCCGGATCACTGAAGCGCGGGGTCCTGCTGCCGGCGGAGGGCCTGCGCTGGGTGAGCTGGGACCCGATCTTCGAGCGGCGTCCGAACCGGGAGTGGCGCCGTTGGGGAGCCGACCGGCTGGTGCGCAAGACGTTGCGCGTACTCGGTGAGTTCGGCGCCGCCCACCCGAATGCGCCCCGCGTCGCGGTCGGCGACCTGAGCCGGCCCGAGGGCGGCGACTTCGGGCCACAGTTCGGCTCGATCGGGCACGCCTCACACCAGAACGGGCTCGACGTCGACGTCTACTACCCGCGCAAGGACGGCCGCGTCCGGCCCCCCGATCGCCCTGACCAGGTGCAGCTCGACTGGTCGCAGGAGCTCGTCGATCGCTTCGTCGCGGTCGGCGCCGAGAAGGTCTTCGTCGGCCCGAGCCTCGGCCTGGAGGGACCGCCCGACGTGGTCGTGCCGCTCGTCAACCACGACAACCACCTGCACTTCCGGCTGCCGCTCCCATGAGGATGCAGCGCGGCGTCCGGCTCAGGCGTCCAGACCCTCGCCGGCCTTCTCGAGATACGAGCGCTCGGCCTCGGTCGGCGCAAGCGCCGCGGCCCGCCGGAACTCCGCCGCTGCCTCGGCGTGGCGGCCGAGGCGCCGCAGCAGCTCCGCGCGGGCCGCGTGCAGCGGCTGGTAGCCGTCCAGATTGAGGGCGTCGATGACTTCGAGGCCGGCCGCCGGACCCTGGACCTCGGCCTGCGCGACCGCCCGGTTCAGCGCGACGACAGGGGTCGGCGCAAGCTCCAGCAGCTGGTCATAGAGCTGCAGGATCCTGGGCCAGTCGGTCTCCTCGGCCGTCGCGGGGTCCGCATGGACGGCCCCGATCGCCGCCTGCAGCTGGTAGGGCCCACCTCGTTGCGGCGCACGCATCGCCGCACGATCTCCTGACCCTCCGCGATCAGCTCCCGGTCCCACCGGCTCCGGTCCTGCTCGCTGAGCAGTACGAGCGAACCGTCGGCGCGGAGCCGCGCGCCGCGCCGCGACTCGGTCAGCAGCATCAGGGCCAGCAGCCCGGCCACCTCGGGCTCGTCGGGCATCAGCGTTCCGAAGGTCCGGCCGAGGCGGATCGCCTCGCCGCACAGGTCCGACTCCCCCTCGCCTCCGGCGCCCGCGTTGTAGATCAGATAGACGACCGCCAGCGCGGACGGTAGGCGGTCGGCCAGTTGTGCTTCAGCAGGCACGCGGAAAGGGATCCGGGCGAGGCGGATCTTCTTCTTCGCACGGACGAGTCGCTGCGCCATCGTCGACTCGGCGACCAGAAAGGCCCTCGCGACCTCCTCGGTCGAGAGGCCCCCCAAGAGCCGCAGGGTGAGCGCCACCTGCGCTTCGGCCGAGAGCGCCGGGTGACAACACATAAAGATCAGCCGCAGCCGCTCGTCACCCAACGACGCCCGATCCTTGGAAACCTCCCCGGCGGCGTCATCGGGTTCTGCATCGGGCGAGAGCATCGCCTCCTCCTTGATCAGTTCGCGGCCACGCGCATCACGACGCAGGCGATCGATCGCGCGGTTGCGGGCCGTTGTCGTGATCCAGCCCCCGGGGTTCGGCGGCAGACCGTCCATGGTCCAGTTCTCGAGCGCCACGGAGAACGCCTCCTGCACCGCGTCCTCGGCCAGATCGACGTCACCGAATGCGGCGATCAGGGCGGCGACCGAGCGGCCGAACTCCTCGCGGAAGATCCGGCCGACCGCGGCGTCCGTGGCGGCTTCCTCACCCGGGGTCGACCCATGTGCGGGGCGCCAACGTGCGCTAGGCGGTCGCGATCCCACCGAATGGGCGCACTTCGATTGGCTCTCCGATGCACTCGCTGGTCTTGGTGCCCCACTCGAGGCCAGCGTCCAGATCATCTGCCTCGACGATGTAGAACCCGGCCATGTGCTCCTTGGTCTCAGCGAAGGGGCCATCGGTCGTCAGCGCCTCGCCGCCCGCGGACTTGACCACGGTCGCAGTCTCGGGACCCTCGAGCCGGGCGCTGAAGACGAAGGCTCCGGCCGACTTCATCTCCCCTTCGAGCTCGCCGATCTTGCGCATCTGCTCCTCCATCTGCCCGTCGCTCATCGGCTCCCGCTGCTCACCCTCGACGCTGTGCACGGACAGTAGGTAATGGGCCATGGTGGTCCTCCTGATTCGGTGCGGGCAGTTCCCCGCTTCACCCAAACTACGAATGGGGAGCGGCTGATCGACACCGTATCGCCGAGCCGCGTCAGCGCCTGCGAACGACCTTCTTGCAGCGCTTGACCCGATCCTTGCGGTCAGCGATCACCTTGTCGCGCTTGCCGGCGCCGCAGTCGATCACGTCACGCTTGCCGTCCCGCGCCCTGATCAGGTCGTTGCCGGGGCCCCCTTCGACCTCGTCTTTCCCCTTGCCGGGATTGATCTTGTCGCGGCCTCCGCCGGCCCGGATCGTGTCCGCGCCGCCCTTGGTCTTGAGCACGTTCGCGTCACCGGTCCCAACGAGGCGGTCGGGACCGTCTCCCAACACCGCCTTGTCACCCGCCCCAGGCTGTAGGAGGATGTAGAGTGGAGCGGTGACGACCCCGCCCAGCTGAGGACCGCCGCGGGCGCGGACCACGTCCGTCCCGGTGAGGGTCTGGATCCGCAGATAGCCGTCCTCCCAATCGCCTGTCGCCAGCCCGCCGATTCCGTCGATCGAGAGGTCGGCGTCCTGCCCTACCGGTGGCTCCTGAGCCGCGTTGAGATCGACCAGGACGGTCTCCCCCCGCTGGCCGATCAGCACGAGGTCGTCCTGCGCGATTTCGAAGGGGCCGGATTGACTGCCGAAACCGGCGGAGACATCGACGATGTCGCCCGGATCGCCACCCAGGTCAACGAAGAGCTCGATCTCGGAGGTGCCGTCCCCTTCGGGGGTGCGGCCAGGGGCGAGAAGCGTTGCCGGCGAGAAGCTGGCACCTATCCCAAAATTGGTGCTGCGACCAGGGACCGGGTCGCTGAAGACGATCGAGTCGACGTTGTCGACCGTCGGCCCCGTGAGATCGCAACTGGAGTTCGCGTCGTTGGCGACGATCTCGGGGCCGGCGCCGCGCTTGACCCCTGCGCCGCCGACGGCGTCCTCCGGATCGGACTCGATCCTGAGGACGCCGTCGTCGAGCGCGCAGGTCGCAGCGGCAGTGGCCGGGAGGGTGACAGCTGTGAATCCAGCGGCTGCGGTGAGCACCGCGATGACAACCAACCGTGGCACGCCCGATCTGCAGCACGCGCCCTGCACGCCACGAAGGTAGCGCAGCTGCTTGACGAGATCAAGGGAGCGATTGCTCCCGCCGGCTCGTCGCTACCGTTTCGGCCCGTGGAACCCCGCTACTGCCCGATGTGCGCGACCGAGCTCGAGATGCGGCCGCCGAGCCAGCCCGACATCGACTCCGACCGACCGACCTGCCCGAACTGCGACTTCGTCCACTACGAGAACCCGGCCCCGACCGTACAGGCGTGGATCGACCGCGACGGCTCATACCTGGGGCTGCGCCGCAACCAGCAGCCCGAGAAGGGCAAGTGGAACATGCCCGGGGGCTTCGTCGAGCCCGGCGAGGGCGGGCCCGAGGCGATCGCCCGCGAGGTGCAGGAGGAGACGGGGCTGGAGATCGAGGTGATCGAGCTGATCGGGATCTTTCCGTCCCGCTACGGGACCTCCGACAGCGCCGGCGGTGGTCAGCCGATCTTCGACGTCGCCTACCGCTGCCGGGAGGTCGGTGGCGAGCTCGTGGTCTCCGACGAGAGCCAGGAGGCGGAGTGGTTCACGTTGCAGGAGTTCCCCGACCCCGCCTTTCCCGGCGAGCAGAGGGCGCTCGCCGTCCTGCGCGAGCGAACAGGCTGAGCAGCTAGCGGCCCTTTCGCAGGGTCCGAGCGCCGGTCTTGATCAGCGAGCCACCACCCTCGCGCAGGGCCTTGATCCGTCCGCCGTTGGAGCCGAACAGGGCGCCGGCGGCGGAGCGGATCGCCTCGCCCAGGGTCTCGTCGTAGGGCTGCCACCAGAAGTTCCGGGTCCGGCCCGACTCGTAGGCGATCAGCTTGACGTCGACGCATTCGTAGAAGCCGAACTTCGAGTGCGAGCGCCCGAGGCCGGAATCCTTCACCCCACCCCACGGGCACTGGATCGCCGCGTGCGAGTAAGCGTGGTCGTTGATCCAGACCATCCCTGTCTCGATCCTGCGGGCGATGCGCTCGCCCTTGCGGCGGTCCCTGGTCCATACCGAGGCCCCAAGCCCGAAGTCGGAATCGTTGGCTAGCTCGATCGCCTCCTCCTCATTGGCGACGACCACCACCGGCACCACCGGGCCGAAGATCTCCTCCCGCATGATCCGCATCTTGTGGGTGACCCCGGTGAGGATCGTCGGGGCGATGTAGCTACCGGGTGAGCCCTCGACCTCGGCAGGGCCGCCGGTCACCCTCTCGGCGCCGGCGGCGAGCGCGTCGTCGACGAGTTCGTTGACGAGCTCGAACTGGTCCTCGCTGACCATCGGACCGACCTCGATCTCCCAACTCTGCGGATCTCCCAGGCGCAGACGTTCGGTCTCGCGGCGGAGTCCCTCCATGAAGGGCTGGGCGATCTCCTGCATCACGTAGACACGCTCGATTCCCGCGCAGGTCTGCCCGGCGTTGGCGAAGGCGGCCCAGGTGACACCACTGACCGCGTTCTCGAGATCGGCGTCGGCGCAGACGATCGCAGCATCCTTGCCGCCTAGCTCGAGCACCGACCCCTTCATCCGTCGCGCGCACTCCTCGCCGACCTTGGCGCCGGTCTCCACCGATCCGGTGAAGAAGATCTTGCGGGCCGAGGACTCGACCAGCGCTCGGCCGACATCGCCCTCCCCCTGTGCCACCGCGATCAGGCCCTCGGGAAGGCCCGCCTTCTCGAACGCCTCGCAGATCCTCGCCCCGAGCAGCGGCGTCAGCTCCGACGGCTTCAGCACCACGCCGTTGCCCGCCATCAACGCGATCGCGACCTCGCCGAAGGGAATCGACCAGGGGTAGTTCCAGGGGGAGATGATCCCGACGACCCCGATCGGCTCGTAGCGGTACTTCGCCTTCTTCAAGAAGAAGAGGGTGTTGCCCATCTTGATCGGCTCGTCGGCGAGGATCTCGGGTCCCTCGTCGGCGATCCAGTGCAGGGCGTCGATCGTCGGGACGACCTCCATCGTGTAGCACTCGGTGATCGGTTTGCCCTGCTCGCTCGCCAGCAGCCGGGCCACCTCGTCGGCGTCGCCGGCGAGTATCTCCCCGGCGTCGGCCATGTAGCGAGCACGGTCGGCGAGTGAGAGCGCACCCCAGAAGGGCTGGACCTCCGCGACGTCATCGACCATGCCCTGGAGTTCGCTCGGCTCGATCGTCTCGACCGAGCCGAGCGGCTCCCCGGTCGCCGGGTTGAAGGAGTCCAAGCTTCCCATCTACCGACCCCGATCATATTGGCCGCGCGGCCGGATTCCGGATGGTCCTAGGCGAGGGCCGCCACGACTCCCGCAAAGACGGGGGCGGCCGAGGCTCTCGCCCCGGCCGCCCTCCCTCCCTGGACCTACTCCGGCGGCTCTGACCTAGGCGCCGGCACCGGGCTCATCGGGAGCCCGGCGGACGCGCTCACAGGAGCCGTCCGGGTTCTCCTCGGTGGCATCGACGATCACGTCGACGCTGTCGAGGATCGCCAGATCACGGCCGGAGCCGCAATCGACGTGGTCGACGAGGCCGTCTCGGGCCCCGATGCGATCGGGACCAGCCCCGCCGGAGGCTCGGTCGTCGACGACGTCCACCGGGTCGCCATCCGCAGCCGCATCCGCCTCGGCGGGTGCGCCGATCCGGATCCGGTCGGGACCGCTGCCGGCGCGAACGTCATCGTGCCCGCCACCGCCAACAAGGATGTCGAATCCCCGATGGCCGATCAGCGTGTCGTCGTCGGCGCCTCCCAGGAGCTTGTCGACCCCACGGGCGGGCCGTCCCGGTCCGGCGACGAGGAGATCGTCCCCGGCGCCACCGCCGAGGCGGTCGGGACCAGACCCGCCGCCGAGGCTGTCGTTGCCGGCACCGCCGCCGACCCGGTCGCGCCCAGCGGCGCCACCGATCCGGTCATCGCCCTCGCCGCCAGCGACCGTGTCGGCCCCCGGGCCGGCGGCGACAGCGTCGTTGCCGGCACCGGCTCGGACCCTGTCGTCGCCGGCGAGCGCATTGACCGTGTCGTCGCCGGCGAGCGCCGCGATGCGATCGCCGGACGGCGTTCCCGTCAGCTGGTCGTCCTCCGGCGTGCCGACGATCGTCGCCGCCATCGCACTCGAGACCACGCCAACGCAGAGCGCCACCGTAAGCACGCCGAAGCGCGCCCTCTTCCTGCGTTCCATCTGCCTTTACCTCCCTGGCATTGGCTTTGGTGTACGCAGGTTGAAACACAGGCACCGACACCGAAGTTGCGCCCGATCCCGAGGATCGGGGGTCAGCGACGCTCGCGGAGATCGCGGAGGCGCTCGGCCGCACGCGCCTCCCAGCCGCGATCGGTGGCGGCGTAGAAGCGCTTCTCCTCAAGTCCCTCGGGGGCCAGCGGCTGGGTCGCGATCGCGTGCGGTTGATCGTGCGGATACTCGTAGCCGATCCCGCGCCCGAGCTCGGCGGCGCCGCTGTAGCTGCCGTCGCGCAGGGGTGGGGGCGGATCGGCGAGCCCGTTCTGCCGGATCTGAGAGGTCGCGCGATTGAGAGCAGCGTAGGAGGCGTTCGATTTCGGCGCGAGCGACAGATAGACCGCCGCCTGAGCGAGGTTGATTCTGCACTCGGGAAGCCCGACGCGATCGACCGCGGCACCGGCCGCGGTTGCGACGACGAGGGCCTGCGGGTCGGCGTTGCCGACGTCCTCGGAGGCGAAGATCACCATCCTGCGGGCGATATAGCGGGGATCCTCACCGCCCTCGAGCATTGCGGCCAGGTAGTAGATCGAGGCGTCGGGATCGGAGCCCCTGGTCGCCTTGATCCAGGCTGAGATGTAGTCGAAGTGCCTGTCGCCATCGCGGTCGTAGGCCACCGCCTTGCGCTGTAGCGCGTCCTCGGCCACAGCGAGGCCCACCTCGCCGCCGTCGCTTGAGGCGACCGTCTCCACCGCACGCTCGAGGGCGCCGAGCGCCGTGCGGGCGTCACCGCCGCTCCGCTGCGCGAGCAGCTCGATCGCATCGGCGCTGACCGCCGGCGGATCGGCGAGACCGCGCCCGCCGGGCTGCAGCGCCTCGCGCAGGAGCTCGCTGATCTGCTCCGGCCCGAGCGCCTCGAGCTCGTAGATCTGGCAGCGTGAGAGCAGCGCCGAGTTGACCTCGAAGTAGGGGTTCTCGGTCGTCGCCCCGATCAGCGTGATCAGGCCGTCCTCGACGGCCGGCAGAAGTGCATCCTGCTGGCCCTTGTTGAATCGATGGATCTCGTCGAGGAAGAAGACCGTCGGACGTCCTCCGCCCGCCAGTCGCTCCCGGGCCCGCTCGAGCACGGCCCGGACCTCAGCCCGTCCGGCGTTGACGGCCGACTCCTCCTCGAACGCCCAGCCCGCGGCCGTCGCGACGATCCGCGCCAGCGTCGTCTTGCCCGTCCCGGGCGGGCCGTAGAGGATCATCGAGTGCGGGTGTCCCGACTCGATCGCGGTCCGCAGCGTCGAGCCCGCTCCGAGCAGATGCTTTTGGCCAACCACCTCGTCAAGCCCCGGCGGTCGCATCCGGACCGCGAGGGGCTCCACTCCGGAGCCACCGGGAGTGTCGCCGTCACCGGCGGCTTCGAATAGGCGATCGCTCATCAGCTCAGTATCGGGGCCGGCGGGGACGGCTTTGGAGGATGGATCTAACATCCACAGACATGGCTGGTCCTGTCCTGCTCTGCTACGACGGCTCCGACGGCGCCAAGCGCGCCGTCGAGAGGGCCGCGGAGCTGGTCGGACCGGGACCGGCGATCGTTTTGCAGGTCTGGTCCGGAAGCGCTGGATACCCTCCTGAGGCGCTGAGCCCAGAGCTCTACGAAGAGCTCGACCGCGCCGCCTCCGAACGTGCGGAGAAGCTGGCCGAGGAAGGCCGCGCGCTCGCAGCCGAGGCAGGATTCGACGCCCGAGCTGTGGTTCATCGCGCTCCGAGCACCTGGCGTGCGATCATCGAGACGGCCGATCAGGAGGACGTGGCGGCGATCGTGATAGGCGCGCGCGGGCTCTCGGCGATCAAGGCGGCGATTCTCGGCAGCGTCTCCTCGGCGGTCGCCCATCACAGCGACCGGGCTCTGCTGATCGTGCCGGACGCCTGAGCGCGCGCTCAAGCGCGGGCGACTCCGGGCAGGCGCTCCGCGAGCATGCTCGACAGTTGGCCCGTGCTTTCGGGGTCGAGGAGGTTGAGTGCGGGCAGACCGACCAGCCGGTCGATCAGGTCCCGTCCAGCCTCGGTGCTGGTTGCCAGGCCGGAGATCAGATCGGGCCGGGTGCCGAAGGCGTCGATCACACCGACGACCGCATAGGGGTCGCTCGCGCAGAGGACGGTGAAACCGATCCGGTCGCCGAGGATCTCGACCGCGGTGTCACCGTTGTAGGGCTCCATGGGTGAGGCGCCGGCCTCGGCGACGACCACGTCCGGCTCCCCGGCGGCGAGCATCGCCAGCAGGCCTTCCATGCTGCTCCGGAACCGGTCGCGATCGACGACGGTCGACGGCAGCCCGGCATCGACGAAGTCCGCGATCGGCTCGGCCCCGGCGTCGCCCATCGAGAGGATGTCCCTGTAGCGCCCCACCCCGGTCAGCTTCGTCGCTCCGACCCGCATACCCATGCGCCGCAGGGAGCGCACGATCGCCTGACCGGCGATCGTCTTGCCCGCGCTCATCGAGGTGCCGATGATCATCACCACGGGCGCGCTGAGCTCGATGGCGGGCGGGTCCCCGACGCAGTCGGTCATCGCCAGCGGGGAGCCGTCCGCGATCGCGTGGCCGACGTAGTCGAGGTCAGCGGGACGACTGCGGCCCGCGGCGACTGAGGTGCAGCGGCCGATTACGCCGGCAGCGTTGAGGGCGTTGACGCGACCATCGTCGCCGATTCGCGCCCAGTCGCCGACCAGATCCAGCGTTGCGGCGCGGCGGCCAAACGCCCCGAGCAAGAGGTCTCCGCCGAGCAGCTCGACGATCCTCCCGCTCGGCACCTCGACCCGCATCGGAGCGGATGAGGGGGGCAGCTCGGCGAGGACGTAGTCACCGCTCCTCCATTCTTCGCGTGGCCTTGCCTCCACCGAGAGATCGCGATCCTCGAATCCGGCGATCCGGGCGACCGAACCGATCACCACCCGGCGATCCCCGCAGGCGGAGGTCGCCGTGCGGTCGGGGCCGGCGACGATCATCGCTGCGAATCCGTGGTGAGCAGACCCGCGAGCAGGGCCGCCCGCTCATGCATGCTCTCGATCAGGACGTGCTCGTGGTCGGCGTGTGCCCCGTCGCCGACCGCGCCGAGTCCGTCGAGCGTGGCGGTCAGGCCGCTGGTCAGATTACCGTCGGAGGCGCCGCCGACCGTGGCTTCCTCGAGGGGGATTTTGAGCTCGCCGGCCACGCCTTGGGCGCGCTTCCAGAGATCGCGGTTCCGGGGAGTGTGCTCGAGCGGCGGGCGATCGAAGCCGCCCTCGATCCGGAGCTCGATCGTCGGGTCGCTGGGCTCGAGACCCTTCACCCCGGCCTCGAGCTCCTCGGCGTCGGCGCCGGTGAGGACCCTGACCTCAACCTTCGCTGTGGCTTCAGGTGCGATCACGTTCGTGCTCATCCCCCCATCGATGGTGCCGACGTTCACCGTGATCCCGCGCTCGCGGTCGTTGAGGGCGAACAGGGACTGGATCAGATGCGACGCCTCCAGGATCGCGCTCGCGCCGCGCTCTGGCTCGATCCCGGCGTGAGAAGCCCGGCCGTGGATGGTGATCGTGAACCGCCCGATTCCCTTTCGGGCCGTCTTCAATTTCCCCGACGGCCCGTAGGAGGGCTCGAGAACCAGCGCGTGCCGGGCCTCGGCGGCGAGCGGCAGCAGGCGCTCACGCGAGTCCGGGCTCCCGACCTCCTCATCCGGATTGATGAAGAACGAGACCGGCGCCGTGAGCTCGAGGCCGAAGCGCTCGATCGCCTCGAGCGCGAAGATCGCCTGCACCAGCCCACCCTTCATGTCGTAGGTGCCGGGACCGTGCAGGCGCTCGCCTTCGATCCGGACCGGCATCCGCTCGAGCGTGCCTCGAGGCCAGACCGTGTCGATGTGACCGATCAGAAGCTGGTCCGCCACCGCCCCGCCGGCCGCGGCCGCGCTTGGCTCCGAGTAGGCGAGCAGGCAGTCACCTGCCGGGCCGAGCGGGAGCAGACGACTCTCGAAGCCGAGTGCATCGAGCCGCGAGGAGACCATCGCCAGCGCTCCGCGCAGCCCCTCGTGATCCCCCGTCGGGGACTCGGCCTCGGCCAGCGTCCTGAGCAGCTCGACCATCTCGGGGGTCCGGGCCGAGAGCCATTGCCTGATCTCTGAGACGGACGCCTTGCCGGCGCCGGGATCAGCAGCGAGGTCGGCCACCGCCACCCGGCTCAGCGGCGGAAGTCCGCCGGATAGGGAAACGAGTAGGTCTCGCGGATTGCGGCCACCCGTCCGGGACTCACGTAGGCGAGGAGAGGCGAGGTCTCGAGCAGCTCGGCGTCGTCGCTCTCGGAGGCCCTGAGGAAGGCCTCGTCGACCGACGCGGCGACGATCCTGCCCGCGATCAGGGTGTCCTCGTCGAAGCCTTCGACGACCCGCTCAAGCTCGCATTCGAGCCACAGATAGGCCCCGTCCAAGAGGACACCCTCGACCTGGGTGGCGGGATGTACCGCCAGCGGCTCGAGGCTCGGCTTCGAGCCCGTCGCACTCCGCGGCCCTGCCGCGAGGCTGGCTTCGATCAGCTGCTCCGGAGTCGGGAAGCTGACCGTGAACTGGCCGGAGGCCTCGGCGTTGCGCTGAGTCGCGTGGCTGGGACGGCAGACGAAACAGAAGCGATTCGCGCGGCCGAGGGGCGTTGCCATGTGCTTGGGGGCGAGATCGTGACCACCGTCCGGCTCGATCGTGCCGACGATCGTCAGTGGGGCAACCGTGAAGAACCGGTCCCAGATCGGCGTGCTCAGGGAGAGCTCGACCGGCGCAGCATCAGCGATCTCGGGGTGACTACCGGCAGGGTCTGGGGCCATGGCACGACGCTACGCGGGCGGCCGGGAACGCGCATCGGCACTTGCACCGCAACCGGAGTCGGTGTGAAGTACGGACGCCCGCCGCCGCTCGACGCCGGACTAGCCGCCGACGGCCGACATCGATGGCGCAACGACCAGCAGCGGCCAGCGGGCGAGCGAAGCGATCTCGGACGTGGCGCTGCCGGTGAGCCAACTGGCGACCGGTCCATGTCCGTGGGTGCCGATCACCATCAGATCGACATCCTCGGGGTCCACGGTACGGAGTCCGTCGAGCTCGGGCGTCACCTCCCGCGGAGCCTCGGCGCCAATCCGGTCCGCGAGCGCGAGCGCGACAGCCGACGCGGCCTCTCCTTCCTCGGAGTCGTCGACGGCGACGCAGAGTCGCTCGATGGAGCCGTTTGCGGACGCCGTCGCATAGCCGCTCGGAGCGACCGCGACCGGAACCGGGGATTCTGCGATCACCCTTCGGCCGGTGCTGCCGGGCAGGACGCGGCCGAGGGAGCCGCGGTGGGTCGGTCCGACGACGATCAGCCCGGCGTCCTCGGAGCGGGCAACATCGACCAGCGCGTGTGCCGCGGGCTCGGCAAGAGCGCGGGCTCTCGCCGGCGGGCTCGTCGGCAGTCGCGCCAGCATCTGGCGGGCGGAACGCAACACAGGGTCTGTCGCGCGGCCAAGCTCGTCGTCTCGGATTCCTCCCGAGGGCGGCGGAGGTATGCCGGGCGCAGCGGCGGCGAGGATCAGTTCGGCGCCCAGAGAGAGCGCGAGCCGCGCCGCCAGCGCGACCGCGTCATCGCTGCGATCGCTGCCGTCGCAGCCCACCACGACCGCGGCGGCGGCATCGGGTGCATCCCCCTCCCCGCCATCAGCGGCGCGATCGTCAAGCTCGGCCATGAGCACAGGCTAGAGGCCGGCGCGCGGCGCGTATACGAGGGGCGACGCGGTACGGAGGCAGGGATAACTACTTAAACGCGCGCTCCGACAACCGCCCGGACTCCGGCGTGGGCTACCCTCGGCGCATGAGCGAAGAGCATCAGAGTCCCGGGCCGGGCTCCTCTGGCAACGGCGCCGGTCCTCAGGACCCCGACCCAATGCGCCTCGGCGGCATGGCGCTCCGCAACGGACTGCTCGTCCACGGACCGACCTCCTGGGCCGCCGCCGCCCGCAACGGCGCCGGCGAGATCGACGTCGCTTCTGGCAAGAAACCGGACTTCGGAGGCAACAGGGTCGCCAAGGTGCCCCTGCTCCGCGGTCCGATTCGCCTCGCCGAGGCGTTCGCGGTGATCCCGATCGCGCGCCGCTCCCTCCCCTCCGCGAGGCTGCCCTTCGAGGACCCGCGGGTCCTCGCCGTGGCCGGCAGTGTCTCGATCGCCAACGCGCTGTTGCGGGGCAGGGGTGGCAGCAAGAGCACGCCGGCCCGTGAGGCCGCCACCTCGGTGCTGGGCCTGCTGCCCGCGATGGTCGCCCTCAGCGGAACCGAGCTCGCCGCCTACCACGGGGTCGAGCACAAGGCGATCGCGGCCTACGAGGCCGGAAGCCGCGACCCCTCGACCGCGGCAAAGGAGCATCAGCGCTGCGGCTCAAACCTGATCGCCCCGCTGCTGGTCTTCACCGTCGCAGGCCAGGCGATCCTGGAGCGACTCCCGAACCAGCCGGGGATCGGCGCCCGCTCGCTGGCCTCGGTCGGGAGCCTCTCGCTCGCGGTCGAGGCCTTCGCCCTCGCCGAACGCCGGCCGGACTCGCCGCTGGGCCGCGCCGTGCATGCAAGCGGTCACTCGATCCAGCGCCTTTTCGCCACCCGCGAGCCAAGCCCCGAGCAGATCGAGGTCGGGGTCGCGGCAATGGACGCAATCCTCGCTGCCGAGGAGGGATAGCGGGTGGCTACGCCTCAACCTCTCGGCTCGATCTCCCGATAGGAGTAGGGCCGGGGGGCGAGCGGGGGCGGGAAGGAGACGAAGATGACCGCAGCAGACCTGGACAGCATCCTCTACGAGATCGAGCGCTGGCTGCCTGTGCTCACGGTGGTCTTCCTCGGCCTGCTGGTCTTCCTGATGTTCCGGACGCTCTCCGTGATGCCGAAGACGAAGCCGAAGGAGATCAAGGCCTCGAAGCGCCGGAGCGGGGTCACCTGGGACGACATCGCCGGGGTAGAGGGGACCAAGGAGGAGTTGCAGGAGGTCGTCGACTTCCTCTCCGACCCTAAGCGCTTCAAGGCTCTCGGCGCCAAGGTCCCGAAGGGGATCATGCTTCACGGGCCGCCGGGGACCGGCAAGACGATGCTCGCCAAGGCGGTCGCGCATGAGTCGGGGGCCAACTTCTTCAGCCAGTCCGCCTCGAGCTTCGTGGAGATGTTCGCCGGCCTCGGGGCGGCGAGAATCAGGCGCCTGTTCCGCGACGCCCGCGAGAACGCGCCCTCGATTCTCTTCATCGATGAACTCGACGCCGTCGGCGCGACCCGCGGCTCCGACATCTCCGGAGAGCGCGACCAGACGCTGAACCAGCTGCTGGTCGAGATGGACGGTTTTGAGGCGACCGACAACATCGTCGTGATGGCGGCCTCGAACCTGATCGAGAAGCTCGATCCCGCCCTGCTGAGGCCGGGCCGCTTCGATCGCCAGGTTCTGGTCCCGCCGCCCGATCTCACCGGCCGGATCGAGATCCTCGGCGTCCATACGCGGGACAAGCCCCTCGGTCAGGACGTCGATCTCAGGCGTATCGCCCAGCACACCTCCGGCCTGACCGGAGCCGATCTCGCCAACCTCTGCAACGAGGCGGCGATACAGGCAGGCCGATCGAAGCGCGAGTTCGTCGGTCAGGTGGACTTCGACAACGCCTTCGAGCGGGTGGTAGCCGGGCTGCAGAGCCGCAAGGTGATCAACGATCACGAGAAGAGCGTCGTCGCCTGGCATGAGGCGGGCCACGCGCTCATCTCGGAGCTCCTGCCCACGGTCGACAAGGTCCAGAAGGTCTCGATCGTCCCCCGCGGCAAGGCGCTCGGGTACACCCTCAACCTGCCGGAGGAGGACCGTTACCTGAAGACGCGCGACGAGCTGGTCGACGTGATGAAGGTCCTGCTCGGTGGGCGGGTGGCCGAGCAGATCACCTTCGGCAAGGTCACGACCGGGGCGGCCGACGATCTCGCAAAGGTGACCCAGGTGGCACGCGGCATGGTCTACCACTACGGGATGGGAACCTCCATCCGCTCCCACCAGGTCCCCGCCGATGACTGGAACGTCTCCGAGATGATGCGCCAGCGCCGCGACGAGGAGGTCACCGACATCGCTGAGGAGGCCTATCGCGGGGCTCACCGGCTGCTCAGCGACCACCGCGACCTGCTCGATGAGATCGCGGAGCGGCTGCTGGTGGCGGAGTCGATCGACCACGAAGAGATCGCCGGGATCATGGCCGGTCGCCGCCTCGAGGAACCCCTCGACTCGGAGGTCGGCGACGCGGATGAGCCCCCCGCCACGATCGAGGCCAAGGTCTCCCCTGGTGAGCCCGTGAGGGCGAGTGAGACATCGCCCCAGCGGCACTCCACAAGCCGGCCACCTCCCGAACCCGAGAGCTAGCCGCGACGGCCGCGATGGCCGCCGTCCGGCCACGCTCAATAGACTGCGCCGCGTGCTTGACCGAATCGATCACATCGGCGTTGCCGTCGAAGACCTCGACGCGGCGATCGCCCTCTACGAGGAGACCTTGCAGATGCCCCTCGTACACCGCGAGACGGTCACCGATCAGGGCGTCGAAGCCGTACTGCTGGACGTCGGTGACGGCCACGTGGAGCTGCTGCGCCCGCTCGGCCCCGAGACCCCGGTGGGGAAGTTCATCGCCAGGAAAGGGGGCGGCCTGCACCACGTTGCCTACGCCGTCGGGGACATCGAGGCGACGCTCGCGAAGCTTGCCGGGGCAGGCGTTGAGCTGATCGACTCGGAGCCCAGGATCGGGATCCGCGGCAGCAGAGTCGCCTTCGTTCACCCGCGCTCCACCGGCAGCGTGCTGACCGAGATCGTCCAGCCGGCGGAGGATCACTAGCGATGGCTGAGGGAACCAAGATCGAGGTCGGATTCGTGGGCCACCAGGTGATAACCCTGAAACTGGCCGACGAGGAGCTCAGCGAGCTGCGGAAGGATCTCGGCGACGGCGGCTGGGTGACCGTGGAGACCGATGACGGAGAGGTCGACCTCGACCTCGGCAAGGTTGCCTTCGTCCGCATCGCCTCGGGCGCTCACTCAGTGGGCTTCGGAGCTTGAGGCGGCTCGCCGCACTCGCCGTGCTGGCGGTCGGGGCGGCGGCCCTGTGGTGGCGGAAGAACCCCTCCGCCTGCCCCTACTCGCAGCGGTTCTGGGTCGGCGCGCCGCACCCGCTGATCACACGTGATCGCCTGCACGAGGTGCTGGCGCCCACGCCCGGTGAGCAGATGCTCGAGATCGGGCCGGGCACCGGCTATTACACGCTCGAGATGGCGAGTTGGATCGCCCCAGGCGGCGAGCTCGCGATCTTCGACATCCAGCAGGAGATGCTCGACCACACGCTCAGGCGAGCCGGCGAGCGCGGGTTGGAGAACATCAGTCCAACCCTGGGCGACGCCCGCGAACTGCCCTACGAGGACACGAGCTTTGACTCCGTGATGCTGACCACGACCCTCGGCGAGATCCCGGAGCCCGAGCGTGCGATCGCCGAGATCGCCCGCGTCCTGCGGCCCGGCGGGCGCCTCGTCGTCGGTGAGCTCTTCGGCGATCCTCACTTCACTACCCCCGGACGCCTCGAACAGCTCGGCACGGACGCCGGCCTCTCGTTCGAGCAACGCTCCGGCCCCTGGATCGGCTACTTCGCGCTGCTGCGGAAGCCTCCGGCCTAGGCCGGAGGCAAGGCACTCTGCCGCTCCCCCCGACCCCCGACCCTCGACCCTGGGTGCTCGGGGCCTCCCGTACGCAGGGCGCACCGCGACTGCAGGCGAGGTCCCGCCCCCCCAGCCGGCGATCGGGCCCGATCTAGGCGAGCTCGTCCCAGAGCGTCTGCTCGGCCTCGAGCACGCTCACCGCGGCGCGGGCTATGCGCTTCCAGGCGGCCGCCTCGGGCAGCTCCAGTTCGCTCGCCTCGAAGAGCGCACCGGCGAGTTCGCTCCAGCGCTCGGCGGCGGCGGCCGCGAGCTCGGCCTCACCCTCACGACCGACCTCGACGAGGAAGCGCCCGTACATCGCCCGGAAGTTGCCGCCGCCGGTGCCGCGGCGCTCGATCACCTGGTAGTTGAAGCGCGCGCACCACCGCCAATCGTCGACTGACTCAGGCCAGGAGCCGATCTCGGCGGCGAGGCGGCGGAGCGCCGGCAGACCCTCGGACTCGCCCAGGCTCGGTTCGTGCATGAGGCGCGCCGCCGCGGCTATCGCCCTCGGGGCGGCGGCGCGGAGCTCCCCCGCGTCGACCTCCTCGCCGGGCGGCAGATCGAACATGTGACCCGCCAGCGGGTAGAACGGGTGGCGCTCGTGGCGCGCCCTGGCGAGGCCGTCCAGCGAGGTGAGCTGGATCTCCTCGAAGGCGGTGTCGGCGACATGGGCCGCCTCGTCGTCGAAGCCGATGAGGACTACGGCGTGGCCGGGGAAGTGGGCAGAGTTGCCGTAGTGATCGAGGTGGAAGAGGTCGGTGAGCAGAATCGCCGGGCGCCCTTCCTCGACGGTCTCGGCGGCGAGGCGCCAGGACTCCTCCGGCTCGGGAGCGGTACGCAGTCGCAGCGGCGCCCCGGTGAGCTCGAGGAAGCTCTGCTCGAGCCGGCCGGTGCGGCCGTTGGTGAAGCGAGAGGGGGACTGCTCGTCGAGCGCCAGGTAGAAGAAGCAGGGACCGGCGCCGAGACCGAAGGCGAGCTCCTCGCTGATCGGCGTGCCGTGGAAGCGGAGCAGGTTTGCGAGCGCTGTGGAGCCACAGTGGTTCCCCGGATGGTGGACGAAGCCCGGGACCTCGCTGGCTGAGGCGGCCGCCGGCATCGCGGGCGATTCTGTCAGGACGGCGCGCCCGCGGAGGCACGCAGCTGCAGATACTCAGCGCGCTCGCGGAAGACCGCCCGCAGCTCGCCCGTCAGCTCCTCGAGGAACTCCTCACGGTAGGTCGCGTCGGTGAGCATCGCAATCGCGAAGTAGAGGCCACTGAAGGCCGCCAGCCCGCCACTGACCTTGAGCAGCTCGGAGGTGACCTGGATGCTGTCCCCGAAGAGGGAGAACTCGAGCAAGACCTCGCCGCCGGTCCCGATCCACGCCTCGCGGACCGCGGCGTTGATCGCGATCGCCCCGAAGACGGTGAAGAAGGCGGCGACCAGCAGCGCCACCGTCAGCACCTGAACGGCCTGGCTGACGAACAGCACGAGGCCGACGTTGCGCCGCTGTCGGGTCGAGAGCGGCTGCTGGCCGGTGCCGACCTCGTCCTCGAGGTCGCGAACCTCGCGAGGTAGCCGGGCGGCGAGGAAGGCGATGCCGAGCAGGAGGAAGAGGAGCCCGATCTCGACCAGGCCGGAGTCGGGGACGGTGGAGAAGACCTGCCACATCTCGGTGTTGATGAAGGCGAGCAGGGCGAAGATCAGCAGCAGCGGCACCGCCCGCGCCAGCAGCATCAAGGAGGCCAGCAGCTGCCTGGCGAGCCGGCGGCCGACCCAGGTGATGATCGATGGCAGGCCGTAGGCGACGACCGCGTAGATCAGCCCGAGGAGTGCGATGTTCGCGCCGGCGGTAACCAGGGCACTGGTCACCTGACCGCCGAAGATCAGCGGTAGGATCGCGGGGAGCAGGACGAACGCCGCCAGTTCGGGCGCCTCGACGTCCTCGGGGATAGAGCGGAACGGCCGGCCGCGCCAGCGGTTGAACAGGCCGCCCGCGACCAGCAGGATCGCCAGGCCGCCCGCGGCGGCGGCGATGTTGCCAAGCAGTGACCACTCGAGCGAGATCGCCCCCAGTATCTCCCCGAGGAAGACCAGCGTCATCAGCGGCACGGCCCGGTTGTAGACGTCGGTGGCCGCCGTGAAGCTCTCGTCGAAGAGAGGCAGCCCGGCGCTGCGGAAGCGCTCCTCATGGGCCTCGAGCCGCCGCTCGAGCTCGGGGTCTGGGCTGCCGGCCTCCACAGCTGCTGATTTCACCCGGTGGCCCGGACGGCCACGGCCCGAAACGATGATCCGGGCCAGCTCGGCTGCGACGCCTTGCCGTGGTCGGCAGTCCCGACTTGGAGCGGGTGGGCGGCGGTGCCGCCTATGCTCCGCCGCCGTGATCGAGTTCCTCCGCCGATTGATCCCGCGTCTCCGCGCCGGCTCCAGCCGGCGCGGGCCGCTGAGGGCGATCGGTCGACTCGACCAGCGGGTCCTCGTCGCGCTCCGGACCCGCGGCCATGGTCGCGTCAGCGAGCGGGCGGTCGCTGTGTTGGGAACCTTCGGCGAGTGGGGGCTCGGCTGGATCGGAATCGGCCTGCTCGGCTCGGCGCTTGATCGCGACCGTCGCACCGCCTGGACGAGCGCGGCCGCCGTCGGCCCGCTCGCGGTCGCGATCAACTACTCGGTCAAGCTCGCGGTCGGCCGGGAGCGTCCCCTGATCGAGGATCACCCGCGCCTGGCCCGGGCGCCGAGCAAGCTCTCCTTTCCCTCCGCGCACTCCACCTCGTCGCTGGCGGCGGCGGCGGCGATGGGCCGGATCGCGCCGGGCGCCCGGCCGGCCCTCTACAGCCTCGCGGCGGCGATCTGCCTGGGCAGGCCCTACCTGGGTATGCACTACCCCTCCGACGTGATCGCCGGCGTCCTGCTCGGGCGGGAGATCGGCCGGCACTGGCCGCTTCCCGGGATTCCGCTCCGCGGCAGATCCGACCAGGAGGTCTGGGCGCGATGAAGGTCGGAATCGTGGGGATGCCCAACGCGGGTAAGTCGACCCTGTTCAACGCATTGACCCAGGCTGGGGCCGAGTCGGCCGGATACCCGTTCACGACGATCGAGCCCAACGTGGCGATCGCCCCGGTGCCGGACGAGCGCCTGGAGGCAGTGTGCGCGACGGTCGGCGCGACTCCGATCGTGCACGAGGCGCTCGAGGTCCACGACATCGCCGGGCTGGTCAAGGGAGCCCACGCAGGTGAGGGCCTCGGCAACCAGTTCCTCGCCTCGATCCGCGAGACCGACGCGATCTGCCACGTGGTCCGTGCCCACAGCGACGGCGGCGTTCCCCACCCCGACGGCAGCGTCGATCCGGTTTCCGACGCCGAGATGGTCGAGGCCGAGCTGATGCTCTCCGACCTCGACCAGGCGACCCGCCGGCTGGAGCGGGTCGCCAAGCAGGCGAAGACGCTCGACAAGGAGGCGATCGCCGAGCGCGACTGGCTCGAGAAGGTGGTCGCCGCCCTCGAGCGCGGCGAGCCCGTGCGTTCAGTTCCCGCGCCGGAGATGGCCGCCGACGCGGTCCGCAACCTGCAGGCGCTGACCTCGAAGCCGGTCCTCTACGTCGCCAACGTCGACGAGGGCGAGGCGGAACCGCCGCAGATGCTCGTCGATCACGCTGCCGCCGCCGGCGACAGCGCGATCGCGCTCAGCGCCAAGATCGAGGCCGAGCTGGCCGAGCTCGACGAAGACGACGCGGCGATGATGCGCGAGGACCTCGGGCTGACCGAGTCCGGGCTCGGCCGGATGGTCAGGGCAGCCCACTCGCTGTTGGATCTGATCAGCTTCTTCACCGCGGGCGAGGGGGTCGAGGGAAGGGCCTGGAGCCTACGTCGTGGCCAGACCGCCTGGCATGCCGCCGGTCGAATCCACAGCGACATCGCCGACGGCTTCGTCAAGGCCGAGGTGATCGGCTGGGAGGAGCTGGTCGAGGCCGGCGGCTACGCCGCCGCCCGCGAGCGGGGCACCCTGAGGATCGAGGGCCGCGACTACGTGATCAAAGACGGCGAGGTCCTCACCGTCAAGCACACCTGAGCGGGCGGGCCACCTAGCCCAGCCACCCCGTCCCGACGGCGATCGCGACGCCGATCAGCGCGAAACCGGCGAGCAGGTTGGCCTGACGCTCCCACTGGCGGCGGCCCTCGGCGCCTAGCTCAAGCCCGACCAGGGTGAACGTGATCGAGAACGCGGCGATCACGGTGGCGACGAGGACCGGCTCTGCGTCGCCGAGGCCCAGGCCGAAGCCGACCAGGAGATTGTCGAGGCTGAGGCCGGCGGCGAGCCCGGCGAGGCCTCCGATCGAGGCGACCCGCCCGATCAGGCGAGCGCCCGCAGAGGGGTCGGAAGCGCTACGCAGGGTCCAGCCCCCGAGGCCGGCGAGCAGGGCGGCGCCGATCACACGGCCCGCCTCGGATCCGACCTCGGCGATCTCACGGCCTATCAGCAGGCCGACCAGAGGGACGGTGAACTCGAAGACACCGAAGACGGCGGCGATCCGCCAGCGGCGATCCGCGGCTCCCATCGCGCCCAGGGCGAGGGAGACGGCGAGGTTGTTTATCCCGATCGCCGCGCCGAGGAGCAGGAGCTCGGCGGGACTCACGCGTCTTCGACGAGCGGTGCGGCCAGCGGTGAGACCGTGACGTGGATCGCCCGCGGCTCGCGCGCGTAGTCGATCACCCCCAGGGACTTGAGTCGGTCCAGCACGAACTGGAAGGCTCGGGCCTGGCGGTCGTTGGCGTACTCGCGCAGGATGTCGAAGGAGTTGCCGGTGGTGTGAAGCGAGTAGGCGCGGGTGGCCTCGCTGTTCCTACCGACGAGGCGCTGCTGATATGCGAGGTCGCGGACCGCGCTGGTCACGATCAGGTCGTGCTTGGGACCGCTCTCGCCGGTGATCGCCTGAACGCGGCCGGCCATGTAGATAAGGGTTGCGAGTGCCCTCGGGCTGAGCGCACGGTAGAGAGAGCGATCGACGCCGAGATCGTCGGCAAGCTCGCCGAGTTGGGGCCCGACCCGGTAGCCGAAGGGCCCGCCGCCGGGGATCGACGCCAGATCGCCGGCCTCCAGCGCCTTGACGAGCGCGCTGGAGTCCTCGAAGACCTCGGTCTCGGGCTCGGGGTGGAAGACCTCCTCGGAGGTCGCTTTGTTGCCGTGCAGCTCGGCCAGGCGCATCAGTTCCTCACGATCATCGCGATACAGCCGCATGATCTCCATTGCCGCCAACACCCGCCAGTAATAGGTGGCGCTGTCGTCGTTGAAGTCCTCGAGGATGTTCCAGGCGTCCTGATTGCGTGTGGGCGAGGAGTCGAAGTAGAGCTGGGGATAGGAGAGCTCCCGCCCCGAGACCAGCTCACCGATCTGCTCGTCGGGGACCGATTCTCGGGCGTATGCCTCGATCACGTTGGTCAGGTTGCCGATTCCCATGTGGTAGCTGGTCACCGCGAGGTCGCTGCGGCCGAACCGCTCCGCGGCGATCTCGAGGTAGAGGCCCATCCCATCGAGGGCGGCGAGCGGCTGGAAGCGCTCGTCGATCTCGGCGCGCCGGCTCCGGGCGCGATCGGCCTCGCGATCCAGCCGCTCGCCCCGCCGCTGTAGCCGCGCCGCCTCCCGCTCCTTCTTCGCAGAGCCCTCCGAAGCCAACTTCGCGGCCCGGCGCCGTAGGTCGATCGCTTCGGCGAGCGAGTCCGAGATCTTCGCGGTCAGCTCGCGACTGCGGTCGAGGTCGATCCGCATACCGAGCAGGTCGACGCCGGTCGAGGCGAGGATCTGCGCCAGGCCCGAGGCATTGGCGGGATCGGTCGCCCCGGCGATCACATCGGGGCGACCCGCCGACTCGAGCAGCACCATCGCCTCCATCAAGCGCTCGTCCACGCCGTGTCGCTTCGCCGCCTCGCGCATCTCGGCGTCAAAGCGGGCCGTCCGCCTCGCGCTCGCGAGGATGCCGCCGGGCGAGAGCTCGTAGAGGACGTGGGAGTTGCCGAGGGCGGCCCGCTGCTCGAGCTCACGGTTGCGGTCGGGCGACCAGGCGAAGGGATCGGTGGCCGAGTCGCCGTCGACCGCCGCGTCGAAGATCCGCTGAGGCTCGACCGTCTCGCCGCGACCGAGGGCGCCGGTCAGGGCGATCACGGCCAAAGCCAGCGCGCCGGCGATCACCACCAGACCGACCAGTCCGCCCGCCCCCCGGAGCGGGGCGGGCAGGGAGTCGAGCTTGTCGCTTGCATCCCACCTTGCCACGCACCCAGCTTGCCAAACCAGATCATTTGGCCCGCCGGCTGGCGGTAGGGTTGGCGGCCGTGCGCACCGAAGCCCGCTTCCCGGCGCTCAAGACGGCCCAGGGCCACTACGAGAGCTTCTACCTCAAGGCAGCGTCGCCAGAGGGCGGAAGAGCGTTGTGGATCCGACACACGGTCCACAAGCGGCCGGGAGCCGAGCCGACCGCTTCGATCTGGTTCACGCTCTTCGACGCCGAGCGGGCGCCACTCGCCACCAAGGCGAGCTTCGGCGCCGAGGGCCTCTCCTGCCCCGAGGGCTGCTACGTCCGGGTCGGCGAGGCCGAGATCGGCCCCGGCCGGGCTCAGGGCCGGGTGAGCACCGACTCCCTCGAGGCCGAGTGGGACCTGCGCTTCAGCGATCGTCACGAGGCCTTCCACCACCTGCCAGCGAAGCGAATGTACTCGGCTCGCCTGCCGCGGACGAAGTTGCTCAGCCCGCATCCCGGCGCGCTGTGGAGCGGCACGGTCATGGTCGGCGGCGAGAGCTTCAGACTCGAATCCTGGCCCGGCATGGTCGGACACAACTGGGGCTCCGAGCACGCCGAGCGCTGGATCTGGATCCACGGCGCCGAGTTGCAGGGCGGTGAGCCCGGTGACTACATCGACGTCGGCGCCGGGCGGATCAAGATCGGGCCCTTGCGGACCCCCTGGATCGCCAACGGCTCGCTGGTCCTCGGCGGCGAGCAATACCGCCTCGGCGGGCTCGGCCGGACATATGGGACCGAGATCGACGCGACCCCGACGGGCTGCGAGTTCGTGATCGCCGGCAAGGGCGTAACCGTGCGCGGCACGGTGGGAGCGCCTCGGGAGCAGTTCGTCGGCTGGATCTACAGCGACCCCGACGGCGGCGAGCACAACACCGTCAACTGCTCGATCGCCGACCTGCAGATGCGGGTCGAGCGTCCCTCCAAACGTCACGCCCACCTCAGCGTCGAGGGCGCCGCCGCCTACGAACTGGGAATGCGGGAGGACGACCACGGGATCGAGGTCCAGCCCTACCCCGACGGCTGATCCGGCCTTCCGGCGGCGGTCAGCGGCGGACCCGACTGAACTTCGCCCAGGTCGATCGCAGATCGAGCAGCGCGCGCAGCTCTGAGCCGGTCGTCTTGCGCTTTCCGCGGGTACCGATCACCTTGGCCTTGACGATCCGGGGGCTGGTCCCGGTCTTGGTGATCTTGATCCGCTGCAGCTTGCCGTCGACCAGACCCCCGAGCCGCGACTGCATCTGCTTGCGGCTGAAACTGACCCTCCAGCGGTGATACGGCGAGGCGTCGTCGAAGGGGTCCCGAACCGAGCGGAGGTACGGTTGTGGCGTGCCGCCGCCGAACCCGTACTCGACGTTCTCGGTCCTGCCGCCGGAGGTGGAGAAGAAGTAGGTCGGGATCACCTCGCCCTTGTACTTGACCACCTCGCCCTTCGTCCGCCGGGCCGCCCTGTTGGTCGCCTTGGTCTCGCTCGCCGCCCCGCCGTAGACCTGGCTCCGGGTGTCGTCGTACTGATCGAAGCCTTCGCCGTCGACCCCCGTCGCCAGGGCGTAGGTGCGGGCGGCGATCGCCTGGGCGCGTAGGGCGGCGCCGGGCCACGAGGAGGGGACCTCGTTGGCGATCACCCCCTTGACGTACGCCTCGAGCGGGAGGCGGTTGATCACATTCAGGCCTCCCGACGCCGCGAGGGCGACGAGGTTGCCGCGGAAGCTCCCCTCGCCGTCGATCCGGATCCGCTTCGCCGGCTTCGCCTCGAGCTTGCGGCCACACTTGGTGATCTTCTTGCCGTTGGCCTTCTCGAGCCGGACCTTGCGCCCGCCCTTGTTCAGGTCGGCACGGTAGCTGCGGCGCGGATCGAGCTCACGACCGCAGGCCCGCTTGGCACTCGAGAACCCGATCGCGCTGGAGCGGGTGCCCAGCAACACCCGCACGTCCTTGGAGCCCGCGTCGGCGATCTTGGTGCCCGAGTAGTAGTGGGTGAGGATCTTCTCGTGGCCCCTGCCCTCCTTGGCAAAGCCGTAGGCGCCCCACTGGCTCATGCCGACACCGTGCCCGAAGCCCCGGCCCTTGATCTTGAAGGTCACCTTCGACTCTGCAGGAGCCGCGAGCGCAACGGCTGCGAGCAGCGTCAGAGCAACCGCCGCGAGGGTGGCGAAGGAGCTGGATCTTGCGTGCGCGGAAAGCGACATGGGACTTGGCCAGGGCCGGCCGCCCTGGCAGGGCGCGGCCGCTCAATCTTGTTTCGCCGTATCCCCCAGCCCGCCTCGGCGCGGATCGTTTCGGCAAGACGAGTTGCAGTCGGCGAGTATCGTCCCGGAGGGGGCGAAGGGCGAGAACACACCACTTCCGCAGGAGGAGAGATGAGCAGACCAAGCGAGCAGTCAGTGATCGAGTCGGTTCCCAAGCAGCTCTTCATCGCCGGGGAGTGGCGCGACGGAAGCAGAGGAGAGAAGCTCGCGGTCGAGGACCCCTCGACCGGCGAGACCCTCTGCGAGATCGCCGACGCCACAGCCGACGACGCGCGCGACGCGCTCGACGCGGCCGTCGAGGCCCAGAGCGACTGGGCCGCCACCCCGGCCAACGATCGCTCAGAGCTGCTCCAAGACGCCTTCGAAGCCCTCAACGAGAGGGCTGACGAACTCGCCCTGCTGATGACGCTCGAGATGGGCAAGGCCCTCGCGGAGTCGAAGTCGGAGATCACCTACGCGGCCGAGTTCTTCCGCTGGTTCGCCGGCGAGGCGCTGCGCACCGACGGTTACTACAAGGCCGCGGGCAACGGCGCCAGCAGGGTGCTTGTGATGAGGCAACCGGTCGGCCCCTGTTTCTTCATCACCCCCTGGAACTTCCCGACGGCGATGGGCACGCGCAAGATCGGACCGGCGATCGCCGCCGGCTGCACGATGGTGATCAAGCCTGCGCAGAAGACGCCGCTTTCGATGCTGGCCCTCGCCGAGATCCTCGAAGCGCGCGGCCTGCCCCCCGGCGTTCTCAACGTGGTCACCGCGAGCTCCTCGAGCGAGGTCTCCGAGCCGATCATCTCCGATCCCCGGCTACGCAAGCTCAGCTTCACCGGCTCCACCGACGTCGGGCGGATGCTGATCAAGCAGGCGGCCGACCGGGTGCACGAGGTCTCTATGGAGCTCGGTGGCAACGCCCCGTTTCTGGTCTTCGAGGACGCCGACATCGACGCCGCCGTCGAGGGGGCGATGATCGCGAAGATGCGAAACGTCGGCGAGGCCTGCACCGCGGCCAACCGCTTCCACGTGCACGAGGCCGTCGTCGAGGAGTTCACCTCCAAGCTCGCGGCCGAGATGGAGAAGCTCACCGTCGGTCGCGGCAGTGAGGAGGGGACCGACGTCGGACCGCTGATCGACGAGGGCCAGCGCGGGATCGTCGCCGATCTGGTCGAGGATGCGAGGGCGAAGGGCGCCAAGGTCCACTGTGGTGGCTCGGCCGTCGACGGCGCGGGCTACTTCTTCCAGCCCACCGTCCTCGGCCAGATCAGCGACGACGCCGACCTCCTCGACGAGGAGATCTTCGGCCCGGTCGCGCCGGTGAAGAGCTTCTCGACCGAGGAGGAGGCGATCGTGGCGGCCAACGACACCGAGTATGGCCTGGTCGCCTACCTGTTCACCCGCGACATCAAGCGCGCCCTACGGGTGAGCGAGGCGCTCGAGACCGGGATGATCGGCCTCAACCAGGGCCTGGTCTCCAACGCCGGCGCCCCGTTCGGCGGCGTCAAGGCGTCGGGCTCGGGTCGCGAGGGCGGCAACGAGGGAATCCACGAGTACCTGGAGACCAAGTACGTGGCGATAAACCTCTGATTCGGCCGAACCGGCCGGCTGCTGGCCGACCTTCCCACCACCGGCTCACGGGCAGGTGAAGGACGCCCAGACCCGCGCCGCCGCCTAATGCTCTCGACCGACCCTGACGATAGGAGGACCGTCTCCCGTTTCCCGCGTCGGAGGGACGACTGCCACGATTACGACCAGACCGGAGAAAGCATGTATCTACTCCACTTCGTCAACCTCGTCCGCCGAGCACAGGGCTGCTCGGACCTGGACCGGCTGCCGGTCAGCGCGGGGGGCACTGCAGACCCTCTCGAGCTGGCGATGGGCTGCCGCCTCGAAGACGGCGCGATGCGCCTCCGGGACGTTGAGATCGCCTCGGCGGTGGCCGGAGCGACCGGGCTGCCGCTAAGAGACGAGGGTGGCGCGATCGTAGTGCCGGAGGCACTCGCCGCCCACAGTCATCGCGTGGCCTCCGCCCGCGCACCCCACGGCCAGGGGGCCGCTGCGACCTGAACGCCCTACTCGTGCGGGCGGGCCATCTTTGCGTGGTCGAGCGCCTCGTCGAGGGTCTCCTCGTCTACGCCGAGCTCCCGCGCAACCTCGCGTAGCGGCCGGCCGGAGTCGGCGGCCGTCTTGACGATCTCACTCGCCTTGTCGTAGCCGATGTGGGGGTTGAGGGCCGTGGCCGTGGCCAGCGTGCCCTCCGCGGCGGCCCGATTGGCCTCCTCGTTGGCCTCGACGCCCTGAATCACCTTGGTGTTCAAGAGGCGCGAGGAGTTGGCCAGCAGGCCGATCGACTCGAGCAGGTTCTTGGCGATAAGGGGAACACGGACGTTGAGCTCGAACTGACCCTGCGACCCGGCCATCGTGATCGCGACGTCATTGCCGATCACCTGATCGCCGACCTGGATCACCACCTCCGGGATCACCGGGTTGACCTTGCCGGGCATGATCGAGGAGCCCTTCTGCAGCTCGGGTAGTCGCAGCTCGGCGAACCCGACCCGGGGACCGGAGCCCATCAGCGCGAGGTCGTTGGCGATCTTGATCAGTGAGGCGGCGACGACCTTGAGCGCGCCCGAGAGCTCGACCAGCGAGTCGCGGTTGGCCTGGGCCTCGAAGCGGTCATGGGGGTCGTAGATGTCGAGGTCGGAACCCTGCGAGAGCTTCGCCCGGGTCCGGTGCGCGAACTCGGCGTGGGTGTTGAGACCGGTGCCGGTAGCGGTGCCGCCGAGCGGGATCTGGCCGACGCGGGCGAGGGTCCCGCGGACCCTCTCGGCACCGAGCCGAATCTGAGCCGCGTAGCCGCCGAACTCCTGTCCGAGCGTAACCGGGACGGCATCCATCAGGTGGGTGCGGCCCGCCTTGACGATGTGGGCGAACTCCTCCGACTTGCGCTCGAGCTCGAAGGTGAGATCGTCGAGCGCGGGAAGCAGGCCGTTGACGGTCTCATCGAGCGCCGCGAGATGGACGGCCGAGGGGAAGACGTCGTTGGAGGACTGACCCATGTTGACGTGATCGTTGGGGTGCGCCTCACCGCCGGCGAGGTTGGCCAGCACCTCGTTGGTGTTCATGTTCGAGGAGGTACCGGAGCCGGTCTGGAAGACGTCGACGGGGAACTGGCCGTCGTGCTCGCCGCGACCGACGGCGTCGCCGGCCTCGGCGATCCGGCCGGCGATCTCGGAGTCGAGCAGCCCGAGCTCGGCGTTGGTCCGCGCTGCTGCGGCCTTGATCTTTCCGAGCCAGTGGATCACCGGCGCCGGGACCGGCTGGCCGGAGACCGGGAAGTTGTCAACCGCCTTGTCGGTCTCGCCACCCCAAAGCTTGTCGGTGCTCTCGTCGCTCATTCGTTCCTCCGTAAGTCGGTCTCGATCGCGGGGGATGAACGCTAGTGGACGGGCGCCGGCCCGGCGGGCCTGCTTCAGCCGCTCTCGCGGCCGACCGCGTAGCCGGCACCGAAGTTGCGCTCGAAGGCGATGCCGGGGAGCTCTCCGTCACGGCGGAAGCGCGCGGCGGTGTTGATCCGCCGGACGAGGTCGGCGTGGACACCCTGAGTGTCCTCGGCGCCGCGCTCGACCGAGCCCACCAGGTAGCCGAGCTCGACGGTGGCTTCGGATGCCGGGCGGCTCTGAGCCTGCTTGTTCAGGGTCGTCGCAGCGGAGACGACGGAGCTGCCGACATCAGCGAGGGCCCCGGAAGGCTGGTCGGGAACGAGGCAATCGCTGATCGGGACCGACCCGTCGAGCATCACCTGCTCCGGCGCGGCCTCGAGCGCCGTCAGGTAGGCACGACTTCCATCCAGGCAGGAGGTCGGGGTCGACTCGGGGTCGGAGGAGCCGCAGGCGGAGAGCGCGAGTACGCCCGCTACCGGCAGCGCCGAGAGCAGGCGCTTCATTGGTGGAAGGCTAGGAGATCGGGATCGTCGGCCTACAATCCGCCGCCCCGTGGCCAGCTACCGACCCGTCGACCCCAAGCAGTCCTTCCCCGAGCTCGAGGAGCAGGTCCTGGAGCGCTGGCGTGAGGGTCAGACCTTCAAGCGCCAGCTGCAGATCCGCGAGGGCCGACCCCTGTGGAGCTTCTACGAGGGGCCGCCGACCGCGAACGGCAAACCCGGCTCCCACCACGTTCTCAGCCGCGTCTTCAAGGACATCTATCCCCGCTACAAGGCGATGTGCGGCTACTACGTCCCCCGCAAGGGCGGCTGGGACTGCCACGGCCTGCCGGTCGAGCTGGAGGTGGAGAAGGAGCTCGGGATCTCCTCCAAGGAGCAGATCGAGGAGTTCGGGATCGCCGAGTTCAACGCCCGATGCCGCGAGTCGGTTTTCCGTTACGTCAAAGACTGGGACCGGATGGTTCAGCGGATCGGCCACTGGATCGATCTCGAGGACCCCTATGTGACGATGGACGACGACTACATCGAGTCGGTCTGGTGGTCGCTGCGACAGCTCTGGGACAACGACAAGCTCTACCAGGGCCACAAGGTCGTGCCCTACTGCCCGCGCTGCGGAACCGCGCTCAGCTCTCACGAGGTGGCGCTCGGCTACAAGGACGTCGTCGACCCCTCGGTCTACGTGCGCCTGCCGATCACCGAGCCGCGGGGCGACGCCCCTCTGCAGGCGGGGGACGGCCTCCTCGTCTGGACGACGACACCCTGGACCCTGATCTCGCACGCCGCGGTCGCGGCGGGAGCCGAGATCACCTACGTACGCGCGACCCCGGCCGGCTCCGACGAAGTGCTCGTCGTCGCCGAGGCCCTCGCCGAGCGGGTGCTCGGCGAGGGCGCAACGATCCACGATCGCTTCAGCGGTGCGGCGATGGCCGACACCTCCTACGAGGCCCCCTTCGGCTACATCTCCGGCTCCGACTTCGGCCCGCGCGGCCACACGGTCCTGCTCGGCGACTTCGTCACCACCGAGGACGGCACCGGCCTCGTCCACACAGCGCTCGCCTTCGGCGAGGACGACTTCAGGCTCGGCGAGCAGTACGAGATGACGCTCCAGAACCCGGTCCTCCCAAACGGCCGCTACGACGAGCGGGTACCGGACTTCCAGGGCAAGATCGTCTACGAACACAACCCCGAGATCGTCGAGGCGCTGGAGTCGGCGGGCAAGCTCTTCAAGGCGGTCGACTACGAGCACGCCTACCCGCACTGCTGGCGCTGCGAGACCGCCCTCCTCTACTACGCGAAATCGACCTGGTACATCCGCACCTCCGACGCGCGCGAGCGGATGCTGGCCGAGAACGAGCGGATCGGCTGGCACCCCTCCCACATCAAGCACGGCCGCTTCGGAAAGTGGCTGGAGGGAAACGTCGACTGGGCGCTCTCGCGAGCCCGGTACTGGGGAACGCCGCTGCCGATCTGGGAGTGCACCGGCGCCGAGGGATCTGACTGCGAGGAGCGCTTCTGCGCCGGCTCGATCGAGGATCTGCGCTCACGCGGGGGCGAGGTCCCCGAGGACCTCCATCGCCCCTACGTCGACGACGTCACCCTCGATTGCGAGGTCTGCGGGAGCGAGATGAAACGCGTCCCCGAGGTGATCGACACCTGGTACGACAGCGGCGCGATGCCGTTCGCGCAGTTCCACTATCCGTTCGAGAACGAGGAGTTGTTCGAGCAGCGATTCCCAGCCGACTTCATCTGCGAGGCGATCGACCAGACCCGCGGCTGGTTCTACTCGCAGCTGGCCGAGTCGGTCCTGCTCTTCGACGAGACCGACTACCTGAACTGCGTCTGCCTCGGCCTGATCCTCGACCCCGACGGCCGCAAGATGAGCAAGAGACTAGGCAACCTGGTCGATCCCCACGAGGTGATCGAGGCGCATGGAGCCGACGCGTTCCGCTGGTACTACCTCGCCTCCCAGCAGCCCTGGTCCGGGTATCGATTCAGCGCCGAGACCGTCGGTGAGTCGGTGCGCCAGTTCCTGCTCACCCTCTGGAACACCTACGCCTTCTACGTGCTCTACGCCAACGCCGAGGGGATCGACCCCGGCGACCCGCCCGCGGCGCCGGACCAGGGCGGCTACGTCAGCCCCGGCGGCTCGGCCGAGCGGCTCGATCGCTGGGCGGTCTCGCGGCTGGAGGCCACCACCCAGACCGTGCGCGACGCGCTCGACGACTTCGACTCCACCACCGCCGGGCGCGCGATCGCCGACTACGTCGAGGAGCTCTCCAACTGGTACGTCCGGGTCGGGCGACGCCGCTTCTGGGAGGGCGACCCCGCCGCCTTCGGCACCCTCCGCCACTGCCTGCTCGACGTCGCCCAGCTGCTCGCGCCCTTCATCCCTTTCAGCGCCGATGCAATCTGGTCCAACCTCGCCCACGGCGAGAGCGCCGGCAGCGAGCACTCGGTCCACCTCACCGACTACCCGATCGCCGAGGGAGCCCGCCGCGACGAGGCGCTGGAGGACGGGATGGAGGCCGCCCGGCGAGCGGTCGAGCTCGGCCGTGCCGCCCGGGCCCACGCGAAGGTGAAGATGCGCCAGCCGCTCGCCAAGGCAGTGATCGTCGCCACCGAGACCGAGCGCGCGACGATCGACAGCTTCGCCGACGTCGTCCGCGCCGAGCTCAACGTCAAGGAGCTCGAGTTCGTCACCGAGGAGGGCGAGCTCGCCGACTACACCGTCAAGCCCAACTACCGCACCCTGGGCCCGCGCTTCGGCTCCGAGATGCCACAGGTAGCGGCCGCGGTCGAATCGCTGGATCCCGACCACGTCCGCGGGGCGATCGCCGGAGAGCGCGAGATCGGGATCAACGTCGACGGCCACGATCACACCCTCGGCGCCGGCGACCTCACCCTGGTCATGCAGCCGCTCGAGGGATACATGGTCGAGTCCGAGGCTGGTCGCGCCGTCGCCCTCGCCCTCGACCTCGACGAGGGCCTGATCCGCGAGGGCCTGGCGCGCGAGATCGTCCGCGCCGTCCAAAATGCCCGTAAGGAAGCAGGGCTCGAGGTCACCGACCGGATCGAGCTCACGCTCGGCGGCGACGAGGAGCTGCTCGGCGCGGCGCGGACGCACGAGGACTACCTCGCTGCGGAGGTGCTCGCGGAGCGGATCGATCTCGGGGACGCGGGCGGCGAACCGGTGCTGATCGCGCAACGCGAACTGAGCATCGGCGTCAGCCCCCGCCGAGGCTAGCGCCCCCTTGCAGCTGGTCCTCAGGCGCGCCGCCGGGCGCGCGACGTACCTCGCCGTCAGCGCACCCTCAACTTCAGCTTCATCGAGTCCGGGTGGATCGTGCAGAAGAGCTTGTAGGTGCCCTTCTTGGTGAACTTCCTCTTGTAGTTCACGCCCTTCTTCGAGGTCGTCTTCGACTTGAACTTCCCGCCCGGGCCCTTCCTCTTCTTGACGTTGTGGACGCCTCCGCCGGCCCACTTGAACTTGACCGTCGTGCCCTTCTTGATCGTCTTCGAGCTCGGGTTGAAGAAGTTGTTGTCGACCTTGACCTTGGTCGACTTCGATCCCGCCGACGCGGCCGCGGTGCCGACCGTCAGGGCGCCGATCAATGCCAGGGCCAAGACGACTGGAATCAGCTTGCGCATGTTCTCTCCTCGGGGGTTGGGGGGGATCACGGTAGGTACAACACCTTGCGAGCAGATTAGGATCGGTGCATCGTGGATCCCGCACTCGGAGCCGATACAAGGGCGGTCCTGCTCGCGGCCGGCCTGATCTTCCTCTGGGCGTTGCTGCTGGGAGTCTGGAAGTGGCGCCAGATGGCGACATCAGCGGACGGGCTCGCCCATCCCTACGTCGACACCGCCCATCGCGCCGCCCTGCTCTACAGCTTTGCGACGCTGCTGCTGGCGGTCTTCACCGAGCTCTCCGGGTGGAGCACCGGTGTGAACACGGCGGCGGCGTTCGCCGCTATCGCGTTCTTCGTCGGCGCGATCGCCTCCTACTGCTGGCATGGCTTCCGCGGCGACACCGACAACCAGATCCGCGATCCGGTTGCGGGGACCAGCGCGGCGATGATCGCCCTGATCATCGCCGAGATCGGCGGCTCGGCGGTCTTGATCGCCGGCTTCGTCGAGGCGCAGATCCTCTAGGTCAGAGCCGGCTCGAGCTCCGCTTCGAGCTTCTTCTTCGGCATCGCCCCGACTATCCGCTTCGCCGCCTGGCCGCCCTTGAAGAGGATCATCGTCGGGATCGAGAGGACCTCGTACTGCGCCGCGGTCTGCTGGTTGTCGTCGACGTTGAGGCTGAGGATCTTGAGATCGTCTCGCTCAGCTTCCATCTCCTCGAGGATCGGATGGACGACGCGGCAGGGACCGCACCAGGGAGCCCAGAAGTCGACCAGCACGGGGCTGTCGGCCTCCAACACCTCGGCTTGGAAGTTGTCGTCGGTGACCTGGGTCAGATTCGCCACGTGTTTCTCCTCGATCGGTTCGTCGTTCTCTTATACCTGTTCGACCGTCCGGAACCGCTTCCGGTTCCCTTCGGGCCTCCATACTATACAAAATGAAGTAAGGCCTGCCTCATCGGCTCCGTGGCCAGCCGCGAATCCGCATCACAGGTACGCGCCAGGCGGCTTCGAGGATGATCGCCTTGCTCATCTTCGACTCGCCGACACGGCGGTCGTGGAAGTAGATCGGCACCTCGACAACCCGGAATCCGGCCTTGACCGCCCGGTAGGTGGTCTCGACCTGAAAGGCGTAGCCGAGCGCACCAAGCGTCTCGATCTCGATCGCTTCGAGGACCCGGCGATGCATGCACTTGAAGCCACCGGTGAGGTCCTGGATGTCGAGACCGAGCCAGGCGCGGGCATAGGCACTACCCCACTTGGAGATCCGCAACCGCTGCTTGCCCCACTCCCCGACCCTGCCGCCGGTGACGTAGCGGGAGCCGAGCACCATGTCGGCGTCAGCGGCGGCCGCGATCAGCTTGGGGACGCTGGCAGGCTCATGGGAGAAGTCGGCGTCCATCTGCACGATCAGCTCGGCGTCGCCGGCGAGGACGTGCTGGAAGCCGGCCACGTAGGCGGGCCCGAGCCCGCTCTTGCCCCGGCGGTGGATCACGTCGATCCCTTCGTGCAGCGAGGCGAGCCGGTCCGCCACCGCGCCGGTCCCGTCCGGCGAGGCGTCGTCGACGATCGTCAACCTGAAACCGACGGGCAGAGCGTCGAGCAGGGCCGCGACCAGCGGCTCGACGTTGTTGGCCTCGTTGTAGGTGGGCACGACTATGTGGATGTTCGGACCGGCGGCGCTCATCGACGGGGCGATCCTAGTTGCAGCCGCGCGGCTGCTGCCAGGCGGAATATCGTTGCGGGATGCGAAACGCCGAGATCGCCGAGGCCTTCAGCGAGCTGTCCACGCTGTATGAGCTCGACGGAGCCAACCGCTACCGCGTCCTCGCCTACAAGGAGGCGGCGCGCGTGATCGGCGAGAGTCCGCAATCGGTCGCCGAGCTCGCCGAGGCTGGACGGGCCACGGAGCTGCAGGGGATCGGCGAGACGATCCAGACCAAGATCGTCGCCCTGCTGCAGGAGGGTCAGATCCCGGCTGCCGCGAAGCTGAAGGAGAAGCTGCCCGCGACCCTCGTCGAGGTGACGAGGATCCCCGGGGTCGGGGCCAAGACCGTGCGCAAGATGTACGACGAGCTCGGCATCGCCTCGCTCGACGATCTCGAGGCGGCCGCGGAGGACCGGCGCCTGCGGGGGGTCAAGGGGCTCGGGGCGAAGCTGGAGGAGAACGTGCTCGAGGCGATCGCCAGGATCAGGGCCGAGGGCCCCACCGAGCGGCGGTTGCTCTCGGAGGTGCTCGAGGTCGGCGAGGAGCTCGTCGCATCGTTGCTGGCGCATCCGGCCAGCGAGCGCGTGGTGCTGGCCGGCTCGGCTCGCCGCTGGGCCGAGACCTGCAAGGACATCGACATCGTCGCCACCGCGACCGACCCCGAGGCGCTGGCCGAGGCACTGCTCGAGCACCCGCTCGCCGCCGAGCGCGGTTCCAGCGGCAGCTCAGGGGCCCGGATCTACACACACAACGGGGTCGCCGTCGATCTCCGCATCGTCCCGCCGGCCGAGTTCGGGAACCTGCTCCAGCACTTCACCGGCTCGAAGGAGCACAACGTCAAGCTGCGCGAGCGGGCGGTCTCGATGGGCCTCTCGGTCTCCGAGCACGGGATCGCCGACACCGAATCCGGCGAGGTCGAGACCCACGAGGAGGAGTCCGGCGTATACGAGCGCCTCGGCCTCAGCTACATCGAGCCGGAGCTGCGGCAGGGCGGGGGCGAGCTGGCCGCCGCCGAGTCCGGTCAGCTGCCCGAGCTGGTCGAGCTCGATGACATCCGCGGCGACCTGCACTGCCACACCACGCTCTCCGACGGCAGAAACTCGCTCGCCGAGATGGCCGACGGCGCCCGCGTCCGCGGCTACAACTTCCTCGCCGTCACCGACCACTCCGCATCCCACGGCTTCGGCGACGACGTCCAGCCCGACGCGCTGCTCAGGAGGGTCGCCGAGATCCGCGAGCTCGACGAGTCGCTCGACCGCTTCAACCTCCAGGCCGGTTCGGAGGTCAACGTGATGCCCGACGGCTCGCTCGACTACTCCGACGAGGTGCTGGCTGAGCTCGATTGGGTGATCGCCAGCCTCCACACGTCGTTCCGGATGGGGCTCGAGAAGATGACGGCCCGGGTGCTGAGTGCGATCGAGCACCCGCTGGTCGACTGCATCGGCCATCTCACCGGGCGCCTGCTGCTCAAGCGCGAGCCCTACGACCTGGACGTCGAGGCGATCTTCGCGGCCGCGGCCGCGAATGGGACGATGATCGAGATCAACAGCAGCCCGCGGCGGCGCGACCTGAACGAGCGTCACGCGCGAATGGCGGTCGACGCCGGGGTGACGATCGTGATCAACACCGACGCCCACCGGACCGACACCCTCGACAACATGATCTATGGGGTGGCGACGGCGAGACGCGCCGGCCTGGCGGCGGACCAGATCGCGAACACCCGGCCGTGGCGCTCGTTCGCGCCCCTGCGTAAACGCTCCCGGGGCTAGATCTCGGCTCCTGGGCGTCCTCGCTCCACGGGCTGGGGCGGCTCGGCGGGCGGTGGTCGGTAGCGGCCGACGCGGAGCGACCGCAGTCGCACCCCGGTCACGTTCTTGTCGACGGCGCCGCTGATGCCGCGGATCCGGCCCGAGCTCGTGTACTGCCAGATCGCCCATCCCCTGCCGGCCCAGTCGTCGGCCGGGACCAGCGGCTCGGGGACACCGAAGTTGGCGACCCAGAGTGGCACGCCTCGCTCGGCGAAGAGGGTCGTATTCCCGGTCGCCTGCCAGCTCGAGTCGTTGGTGTAGACCATCACGGGGGTATCGAGCCTGCGCTCGACGACATCGATCCAGGTCTCGATCCAGAGCACGAGCCGGCCGGAGCTGAGCCGGCCGAACGGTGACTCGACGTCGAGCGTCGGGATCAGGTCGCGTCGACGGAGACGTCCGACCTCGTCGCTGAAGAGCCGCGCTTCCGCCTTCGCGTCCCGGCGCGCCCCGCGCCTGCTGGAGCCGTCTGCGAAGGCGCGGTGGTAGGGCCCGACGCGGAGACCGTTGGCGCGGGCCCGCCGGTAGTTGCGCCGGTAGAAGGGATCGATTCCGCAGCGCTCGGGGACGACGGCGCAATCGTTGCCGCTCCCCCGGCTGGCCTGGAGGATGGCGAATCGTGCCCGGGTCGAGGCGACGCGACTCCAGCTGATCCGCTCCTGGAAACGGGAGACGTCGATCCCCGCCTTCGGGCGGAAGTCCGCTGCCGCGGTCCCGGCGCTCAGCATCCCGGCGGCCACGAAGGTGAGCGACGCGATCAGCGTCGTCAGGGCTCCTGGCTTCATGCCTCGATGGTAGAGGGGGCGCTCGCCCGCCATCGGCCGCTCAGGCGCTCGGGTCAGGGCGTTGCGGAGCCGCGCATGAGACCGGGTGTGCGGACCAGCTTCACCGGCTCGAACGCGCTGCTCTTCTCGACGTAGAAGCAGACCCCGTCCCGCTCCTCGATAGCGGTCACCGCGGCCTCGCGGCGGCGCCAGGCGAGCGCCACCAACAACGCCATTCCGGTCGCGATCGCCGGCACCTGGGGGAAGAGCACGCCGAGGCCACCGGCGAGGACGGCGAACAGGCCGATCGGCCAGAGCCGGGCGAGACCGATCGAGGCGGGGCTCTCGGAGGGAAGCGTCGTCGAGGTCTTGGCCGCGGCAAGGACGTCCCGGAGCGCCTCGGCGGTCCGGGGACCGCGGCCAAAGTAGACGCCCAGCCCGATCGCGATCACCCACCAGCCGAGCGCCAGCGCAGCGAGGGTGTCGTCGCCCTCGGCGTTGATCGCCAGCCCCGAGATCGCGCCCAGTGCCGTCGCCTCGACGGCGACCAGCAGGACCGTGGCGCGGAGCAGATCCTTGTACTGCATCAGGCGAGCCCCTCCAGGACGGCGACGAAGCCTTCAGGGCCATCGACCGCGAGGTCGGCTGCATCCGCCACCTCGGCCGGGGTCTCGTCGGAGATCACCGCGACGCGGACCGCGCGCTCGAGCCGGCCCGCCGAGGCCATCTCGGCGAGTGCCTGGAACGCGTCGACGTCGGTTCGGTCGTCGCCGGCGTAGAAGGCGCTCTGAGCCGGCAGCAAGCGCAGCACCGAGCGCAGACCGACACCCTTGTCGAGCTCGACCGCCGGACGCAGCTCGACCACCTTGCGACCGCGGTGGGTATGAAGCCCCTCGGCTTCGGCCTCGGCGCCGATCTCGGCGGCGAGACGCTCGGCAGCATCCTCGTCATCCGCCCCGCGCCAATGCAGGGCCTGGATCGCGGCCTTGTCCTCTACCCGCAGGCCCGCGGAGCGGAGTCGATCGGAGGCCAGCGCCGCGACGAACCGGGGCGCGCGATCAGCCTCCCCGGCGAGCGCTGGAGCCGGCTCGGGCTCGCTGTGGCCCGCCATCATCAGCTCGAAGCCGTGGTTACCGACGTAGATGAGCTGGTCGAGCCCGAGGATCCGGCGGGCCTCGCTCGCCCGTCTGCCGGTGACGACGCCGGCGCTGAGATAGCGCCCGGCGATGCGCTCCACCAACTCCCTGGTCCGCCCCGGGACCGCCGCGTCCTCGGGCCGGTCGACGATCGGTGCGAGGGTGCCGTCGAGATCGAAGAAGATCGCGGCGCGGCCAGGGTCGGCCGACAGCGGCGCAAGGGCCGCAGAGATCTCCGTCGGGCTGGCGTGGGTGACACCCATGGCGGGCTCTAGTATCGCCGCCGTGGCCCGCGATCGCATGATCAAGCTCGCGACGATCGGCATCGCGGCCGGAGCTTTCAGCGCCCTCTACGGGGTCGGCGGCGGTACCGTGATCGTCCCGCTGCTGATCATCTGGCTCGCCTACGGAGAGCGCCAGGCGACCGCAACGTCCCTGGCGGCGATCGTGATCATCGCGGCCTTCGCTGCCGCCGGTCACGGCCTGTACGGCAACGTCGACATCGCGCTCGCCGCGCTCGTCGCGGTCCCGGCGATCGCCGGGGTGACGATCGGCGTGGGCCTGCAGCAGCGGATCCCCGAGCGGGTCGTCTCGCTGCTCTTCGCGGCCCTGCTGACCGGGGTCGCGGTGGAGCTGATCCTCCCCTGATGGCAGAGCTGCTGACAGCACTGTTCGCGCTCGTCGGCGGGGCGGTGGCGGGATTGCTCGGAGTCGGCGGCGGCGTCATCTTCGTCCCAGCGCTGGCGATCATCCTCGATGAGCCTCAGCTACGGGCCGAGGCAACCTCGCTGCTGGCGATCATCCCGGTTGCGGTCGTCGGCAGCTGGCGCCAGCAGCGGCTCGGAAATGTCCGGGTGCGGGACGGCCTCGTGGTCGGGATGCTCTCGATCCCGGGCGTCGCCGTCGGCGTGGTCGTCGCCAACGCGGTGCCCCAGCGTGCGCTCGAGCTCGGCTTTGCCGCCTTGATCCTGTTCGTCGCCTTCCAGCTCGTCCGCCGGGCACTGGCCGCCCCCGGGGAGACCGCGACCTCACCGGCGCCGCCGGAGTAGGGCCGGGATGGCCGAGCGCATCGACCTCGGCCACGGGGCCTGGCTCGACGCCTCCGAGATCGAGCTGCTCGCCAGTCGCTCGGGCGGCCCCGGCGGCCAGCACGCCAACGTCACCGCCTCGCGAATCGAGGCCCGGATCGACGTGCCCGCATCGCGATCGCTGACCGAGGAGCAGAAGTCGGCGATCTGCGCCCGTCTTGGCCCCCGGGTCACCGCCGTCGCCCAGGACAGCCGGGGCCAGGCCCGGAATCGGCAACTGGCCGTCGAGCGCCTGGCGGAGAGACTCGCCGCCGCGCTGGCGCCCCGGAAGCGGCGGCGGCGAACCCGGCCGAGCCGCTCCGCGCAGCGCCGTCGTGTCGAAACGAAGCGGCGGCACTCCGAGCGCAAGCGACTGCGGAGGAAGCCGCAGCCCGAAGACCTCTAGGGACCCCGCTCAGAGACCCCGCTCGAGCGCGCCCTTGACGTTGGCGTCCAGCGAGTTGATCCGGAACAGCGCGAGCGCCTCCGGGGAGGCGAACCCGCGCGAGGTCCCGGCGGGCTTGGCGCGGCCGGCGGCTTCGGGGCCGTGGTGGGAGAGGATGCAGTGCAGCAGGGCGAGCCGACGCTCAGAGGGGAGGCGCCGGGAGGCGGCTCCGACGATCTCGGCGCCGATCGACAGGTGCCCGAGCAGGCGGCCCTCCTCGCTGAGACCGAAGTCAGCGCCGTAGGTGAACTCCCTCGTCTTGCCGATGTCGTGCAGGAGCGCCGAAGCCATCAGCAGATCGGAGTCGAGCCTGGGATGGAGCTGGCAGACCTCGCCGACGAGGGTGCCGACCGCAACGGTGTGCTCGAGCAGCCCACCGAGGTAGGAGTGGTGTCCGCCGCGAGAGCAGGGCGCCCGAAGCAGCTCGCTCGCCACCGGCTCGGTGCCGACGACGGCGGCCACGACGCGCTGCAGGCCCTCGTCATGGACCTCCCGGCAGAGATGCTCGAAGAAGCCCTGCAGCTCCTCGCTCGATCGGTAGGCCGAGGGCAGGAACTCCGCCGGATCGTAGGACTCACGTCTGATCCTGCGCAGGGCCGTGATCTCCCCCTGGAGCTCACCGCGGAAGCGCTCCACCTTGCCGCGGACCTCGATCGCGTCGCCGCGCTCGAAGCGGGCGCCGAGCTGGTCGGCCTCGCGGAAGATCCGAGCCGGGATCGAGCCGGTCCGGTCGCGGAGCTCGATCGCGAGGTAGGGGGAGCCGTTGCGCGACGTCAGCCGGTCCTTGCGGGTGACAGCGAAACGCCCGGCGAGAGGTCTGCCGGGCTGAAGGGCGGAGACGCCGCCGCTCGGCGTCGTCGGCTGGTTTGCCGACGGGCGGGGGGCTGCCTCCGGCTGGGTGAGATCGGGTGGCGGGGACCCCGCTGCTGCTTCCATGGAACCGATGATCGCGACCGCTCCGGACACTGTCTGCATCACCGGGGAGCCCGCGTCTATACCCTCGCTTCCATGGATCCGATCGACTGGGTGAAGGAGGATGTCCGGCTGCGCAACCCGGTACTGGTCGGCTGCTTCTCCGGCTGGAACGACGCCGCGAGCGCGGCCAGCGCTGCTGTCGGCGCGATCGCCGAGTCGATGGAGACCGAACTGGTGGCGCGGATCGATCCCGAGGAGTTCTTCGACTTCCAGGTCACCCGTCCCCAGATCGAGCTCGCCGAGGGCGCGATCTCAGGCGTGAGTTGGCCCGAGAACCTGCTGGTTGCCGCGCGGAGCCCGGGGGCGGAGCGCGACCTGCTGCTGATCAGCGGCACCGAGCCGAGCGCCCGCTGGCGCACGTTCTGCTCGTCGGTGCTCGATGTCGCCGAGCGCTGCGGAGCGGACTCGATGGTTACCTTCGGGGCGTTGATCGCCGATGTCGCCCATACACGTCCGGTGCCGATCACGGGCCTGGCGACGAGCGATGAGCTGATCGAGCGGCTCGGCTTCGAGGACGTCTCCTACGAGGGCCCGACGGGAGTCGTCGGCGTCCTCCACGACGCTGCGCGCGGGCGCGGGCTGAACGCCGCGAGCCTTTGGGCGGCTGTTCCCCATTACGCCGCGGCGGTTCCAAACCCAAAGGCCGCTCTGGCCCTGCTGCGACGGCTCGAGGGGCTGAGCGGGATCCCGCTCGACGTCTCCGAGCTCGAGGACGCCTCCCGCGCGTTCGAGTCGCAGGTGACCGAGGCCGTCGAGGCCAACCCCGAGATCAAGGAACTGGTCGAGCGGCTCGAGACCCAGCAGGACGATCTCTCCGTGCTTGCCCCCGACGACGTCCCCTCCGGCGACGCCCTTGCCCGCGAGTTCCAGAATTTCCTCAGACGCCGGGGCGAGTAGGGGCCGGCCCGGCGGGCCGGCAGCATCGGTCCCGATCAGGCCTCGCTGGCGGGACAGATCAGACGGTAGTCGCACCAGGAGCAGTTCTCGAACGAGGGCCGGGGCTCGAAGTCCTGATCGGTGATCCCGGCCGCGACCTCGAAGACGGTGCGCTCGACCCGCTCGAGATCGTCGCTCTCGCCGGCGACCGGGACCTTCTCGTCGTCGAGCACGTACCAATAGGAGCCGTCGCCGGCCTCGACGCCCCAGGCCTCACGGACGCCCATCCGGTAGAGGGGGATCTGGATGTCGTCGCTCAGCTCGGCGGCGGTCTTGGGCGCGCCGGTCTTGTAATCGATCAGCTCGAGATTGCCGTCGGGATGGCGGTCGACGCGGTCGATCCGTCCACGGAGACTGTGCTCGCCGATCTGGAACGAGAAGGCCCGCTCGAGGTAGACGGGCCGTGCCGCGCCGCCGCTGTGGCGCTCGTAGTAACGGGCAAGCGCCGCGACCGCCCGGTCGCGGTACTGCAGCTCGTCGTCACTGACGCCGAATCCCTGCCGGCGCCAGCCGCCTTCAAACAGCGCCAGTAGCCGGTCCAGGCCGCCGGTGCCGTCGTCCTCGGCCCCGCCGAATCCGCGCAGCTCCTCGGAGTGGTAGCGCTCGAGCACCTGGTGGATCAGGATCCCGAAGCGTTGGTTGATCGTCGGCTCCTGCGGAATCGCGAAGACGCGGGCGAACTTGTACTTGAGCGGGCAGGTGCGGTAGAGGTCGATGTCGGAGGCCGAGAGCCCGAGCCCGCCGCCTCGCTTGGGAAGAAACGCCTCCAGGCCGGGCTCCGACTCTCGCGCGAGCTGCTCGCGGCGGCGGCGGCGCTCCCCCGCTCCCTCGACGATGTAGTCGTCAAGCACCGACCGCTCGAGTTCGGCGAGCTGCTCGGGGGTCGCCACCCGGCCGAGCAACTCGTTCAGGCCGGCCAGGGCCTCGCGCTCCGACTCCTCCCCGGGCCGCTGGATCAGAGCCGAGAGCTTGAGCAGCTCGAGGAAGCGGGCGACCGCGCGGTTGACGTCCTCGGGCGTATCGAGGCGCATCTCACTCAGCGCCGCGCCGGCGCGCCAGGAGGCCTCGAGGACGTCATCGCGAATCATCCGGTAGGTCGAGTGCAGGCCCTCGGCCGGCCCGAAGAGCTCCTCGGCATGCTCCTCCTCGTTCAGACCGAGATCGAGCCCCGCGGCGTAGACGGCCGAGGGGCCGGCGGCGCCGGAGCGTGTCTCCTGCGGGTAGGAGAGCACCAGGGCCGAGCGCGCTCGGCCGGTGGCGACGTAGGCGCGCCTGGCCGGGAGCGCCTCACCGAGATCCTCGGTGGGCAGCGGGTCGCCGAGCAGGTCCTGCTCGATCCAGGATCCACGCTCGACCCCGGAGCGGTAGGAGCCGGCCTGCAGGCCGAGCAGGTAGACGCGCTCGAATTGCATTCCCTTCACCTGTCCGGGCTCGGCGAGGAGCACGGCGCCGGCCGGCGGCGCCTCGATCGGGCGATCGAAGCGGTGCCCGGCCTCGGCGACCGCACTCAGATAGCGGACGAACTCGCGGGTGGAGCCGTCGGGTCGCCGTCTGCTCCACCCCCCGGCCAGCTCCGAGAGCGAGGCGAGATTCACGAGCCGCTCGGCGGTCTCGGGGCTGGCGGCGAACAGCCCATGGCGGCGGAACCCGATCCGCTCGATCAGACGGCGCACGAAGACGTCGGCCCGGAGGCCGTCGAGAGCCCGAGAGGCCGCCCTGTAGAGCTTGAGGAAGGCCCGGATCCGATCTCGGGAGGGCGGTGGCAGCTGCGGGCTCTCCAGCGCGGCCTCGACCGCCGAGATCATGTCGAGCTTGCGGCGCCGGGCGATCGTGGTGCAGCGGGCAAGGTCGACCGAGCGGAGCTCCACCGGTGGGCGGGTCAGGGCCCGGACCACCGCGGCGGCATCGCCGGGATCGGCGAGAGCCCGCAGCCAGGCAATCACGTCGCGGACCTCGGGACGGTGAAAGAAGGCGGCCGAGCCGGCCGAGCGGAACGGCACGCTGCGCTCCTCGAGCGCGGCCGTGACCAGACGGCCCTCGCGGCCGGCGGAGGCGGTTATCACGCAGATCTGCTCCGGCTGGCACTCGCCTCCGGCCAGCGCCCGCTCGATCTCGCGCGCGGTCGCCTGCGCCTCGGCACGCTCGTTTGCGCAACGCCAGAGCCGGACGTCCTCACCGGGCGCGGGATCAGGGCCGAGCGGGGCCACGGCCGCTCGCGAAGGGCCGAGATCACGGTAGGCGGGCGGCACCAAAGCGGCGATCGCGGCGCCGAGCCTGCCGGCGGCCATCGGCAGGCGGTCGTCGGCGTCGGCCGGAGCCAGCTCATAGGTGACGCAGTTCTCGTAGGCAGCGAGGAAGCGACGGGCCGAGGCCTCACCGGCAACCCGGAAGGAGTGGATCCCGGCATCCGGATCGCAGGCGGCGAAGACGTTCTCGTGCGGAGCCAGCAGCGCCGGCAGGCCCGATCGCGCGGCGCCGACGTCCTCGAGCTCGTCGATCATCAGCTGCGGAAAACGCTCGCCGACGGCGGTCGCGACATCGGGGCGCCGGGTCAGAAGTCGCCCGAGCTCGAGGGACAGCTCGGCCTCGTCGATCATCCCGCGCTCGAGCATGATCGCGTCGTGGCGCTCGTAGATGTCGGTGAACTCGAGCTCACGCTGCGCGGATTCACGGGCCGAGCGCCTCGAGGCGCCGCGCTCCGCCGCCCGCGCCCGGTCGCGCAACTCGGCTGGCCCGATGCCCTCGTTCTTGAGCACGTCGATCCGCTCCAGGAGCCTGGCGAGCAGACCGGCCGGGTTGCCGCGGATCTCGTGCCGGCGCATCGGCAGGTCGTCGACCCGCTCGAGCAGAATCGCGAGCCGGTCGGCGGGGCCGCCGACCTCGAAGAACGGATCTACACCCGCCTCGAGCGCATAGTCGCGGAGCAGGCGCTCGGCCAGGCCGGGCCAGGTCTCGACCCAGAGTTCCTCGTAGGGCCCCTCCATCAGCGTCTCGATCCGCGACCGCAGGCGGTTGCGTGCAGCCGGGGTACCGGTCAGGATCGCGATCCGCTCGGGGCGCAGCCCGTCGCCGACGAGGCGCGCGCATCGCCTCGCGATCGCCTCGGTCCGGCCCGACCGCATCGACCCCAACAGCAGCGCCGGGCCGCCCTCGTGAGCCACCGCATCCTCGAACCCGGTATCACCTCGGTCTGAGCTGCTCTCGCGCTCCATCCCAGGACCGTAACGGTCGCGCCACTACGATGAACCCGATGAGTCCGCCCGACTGGATAGGGGTCTGCCGCACGATCGCCCGCCGGCAGACGGAGCTGTTTGCCGAGACCCGCGGGATCGCGGGCCGGACCCACTACGAGGGACGTGGCGAGGGCGGCGACATGGCGCTGGTGCTCGACCGGCGCTGTGAGGACATCGTCTTCGAGGAACTGGAGCGCGAGCTTTCAGCGGGCCCCACCGCGCTGGCGGTGAGCGAGGAGCGCGGCGCGGTGAAGATCGGCGAGGGCGAGATCGCCCACCGGGTGATCATCGATCCGATCGACGGCTCGATGAACGTCCGGCGCAACCTTCCCTCGCACTCGCTCTCGATCGCGGTCGCCTCAGGCGACTCGATGAGCGAGGTCGAGTTCGGCTTCGTCCACGACTTCGGCGCCGGCGAGGAGTTCGCCGCCACAGCCGGAGGTGGAGCGACGCTGAACGGCGAGGCGGTCGAGGCCGACCCGCCTGACCACGGCCTCGAGGTGGTCGGCCTCGAATCGGCGGAACCGAACTGGATCGCCCCCGCGATCGAGGCGCTGCAGAATCAGGTCTACCGACTGCGGGCGATCGGATCGATCGCGATCACGATGAGCTACGTCGCGGTCGGCAGGCTCGACGGGATGCTCTCGGCCCGGCCCTGCCGATCGGTCGACGCCGCGGCGGCCCAGCTGCTCGTCCGCGAGGTAGGCGGGGCGGTCGAGTTCGCCGGTTTCGACCTCGAGAAGGCGCAGCTCGGTCTCGACGCCCGCTACCCGGTCGTCGCCGTTCGGCGTCCCGAGCATCTGACGACGATGCGCGACGCGCAGTCGCGCAGCCCCGCAGTCGGCCGATGAGCAGCATCGTGGACTGGGAGCTCGCGGCCTCGATCGCCGGAGTGCTCGCCGACGATGGGCCCGCGGCCGACCCCGAGCGCCGGCGGGAACTGCAGGAGGCCAACCGTGAGTCCATCGCTGCGGTTCGCTCCTACACGGGCCTGCAGCCACAGTCCCCCGTCCCCGACGCGGAATGGGTTTCGCGCCGCGAGTGGGCGGAGGTCAACCTCACGGCACTGCGCGAGTCCCTCGCTCCGGTCGAGGAGCGGCTCGCGGGCGACGGCAGGGCTCCGGCTCTGCTCGAGGGGGCCGCCGGGGCGACGATCGGGCGTCTGGCTGCAGTCCAGGTCGGCGTCCTGGTCGGTTACGGCTCCCGGCGCGTGCTCGGTCAGTTCGAGTTCCCGATTCTCGGCGATCCCGAGCGGGCGCCGCGACTGCTGTTCGTCGCACCGAACGTCGCGACCGCGCAGGAGGAGTTGGGAGCGGAGCCGGAGACGGTGCTGCGCTGGATCGCGCTGCATGAGGTGACCCACGCCGTCCACTTCGCTTCGACCCCCTGGCTGCGCGGTCATCTCAGCCGGCTGGCCCGTGAGCTGATCGAGCGGTCGGGAATCGGCATAGGTCCGGGCGAGCTGCTCGGCCTCGCCGGCCGGATGATCGGCAGCGATCCTCGCAGCCTTGCCCGGGAGCTGGCTGAAAGCGACCCGCTCACCCTGCTGACGCCGCCCGACTCCCGCGAGCTGCTCCGCGAGGTGCAGTCGACGATGGCGGCGATCGAGGGTTTCGCCGAGCACGTGATGGACGCCGCCGCGCCCCTGCTCGGGGAGGAGATCGGCGAGCTGCGCGAGTCGATGGAGCGGCGCCGGGATCACCGCGGCCCGCTGGCCCGGCTGCTGAGCTGGCTGCTCGGCATGGAGCTGAAGCTGCGTCAGTACCGCGACGGCAAGCGGTTCACCGACGAGGTCGTCACCGCGGAGGGCATCGCGACCCTGAACCGGGCCTGGAGCTCACCGGAGCTGCTGCCCAGCAGCGAGGAGCTCGAGCACCCCTCGCTCTGGCTCGCCCGCGCCGGCGCCGCATCCCCAGCCGCCGCCTAGAACCCGCCGCGGACCCACCGAGGGATGCGTGTGAAGTGCCAGGGAATCATTAGCTGTCGGTGAGGCCCATTGGGGACACCTCTGTGACGGAGCTCACAGACCCGCATGGTAACCGGGATTGGGGGCAGGTGTAAGAACAGTTGTTCGGTGCTATGCTGCTGAACATACTTAGTAGTAAGCAAGTTACGATCCATGTAGTTCGACATATCCCCGAGGGGGTTCAAAGACCAAAATGGCTACTTCCACGAAAACCAAGAAGACCACCAGCAAGCAGTCCACCTCGACCACTGCAAAGCGGACCGCGACGTCGGCGGAGACCACCGGCAAGCCGGCCGTCGAGGACGCCAGGACCGGCCTCGAGCAGGCCCGCGAGCGTGCCGTCGAGGCCGCTGAGACCGCTGTCGACGTCCCCGTCGGCGCCGCTCTCACCGTCTACGAGCGCGCCGCCGACGCCGTCGAGCCGCTGGCCGACCAAGCCAAGCGCGAGGCCGAGTTGAAGCGTTTTCGCACGCAGCTCCGCCGCGAGGTCAACAAGGCCGAGCGCCGTGGCGGAACCGCCCGTCGCCGGGCCCTGCAGCGTGCCAAGCGCAGCCGCAACCGGCTCGAGCGTGAGGTCAAGCAGCAGCGTCGGAGCCTCGAGACGACGGTTCGCCAGAACCGCCGCAAGGCCGAGACCGAGCTGAAGAGGGCCAACAAGCAGCTCAAGCAGAACCGTGACGAGGCTGAGAAGCGCGTCCGGGAGCTCGTTGGCCGCGTCCAGGGCGAGACCGAAAAGGCCGCCTAGCGACACCGCTTAGCCCGAGCAGCCGGCTCCTTCCAACTGCAGGGAGGGGCGCCTCAGGAGAGGCGGCGGCTCGGAGAGATCTACTCGCCCCATACCGCGAGTAGACACGGTCGAGAGCCCTCGGGTTCTCGACCACCTCTCCTCCCCGATTCGGCGGGCCCTCGCGGCCCGTCGAATCATTTAACCGGCCGGGGGCCGATGGTTTCCCGAGCCTGGGTCCGCCCGGCTGGGGCGGGAGCCACCCGCCCCTACAATGGACCCCATGTCCCACCCCAGCAACGACCAGGTGACCGAGGCGCTCCGCGCCGTGATCGATCCAGAGCTCCGCCAATCAATCGTCGATCTCGGCATGGTCCGATCGATTGAGTTCAAGGACTCCGGCCGGGTCGAGGTGATCGTCTCCCTGACCACCGCCGGCTGCCCGATCCGCGCGCACTTCGAACAAGCCGTCGCCAAGCAGGTGATGGCCCTCGAGGGCGTCGAGAGCGTGGGAGTCGGCTTCGACGTGCTCTCCGATCAGGAGAAGTCGAACCTGCAGCAGAAGCTCGGGCGGCCGGGCGGCCTCCCGGAGGGAGCGCTGGCCCAGGTCAAGAACGTGATCTGCGTAGCCTCCGGCAAGGGCGGCGTCGGCAAGTCGACGATGACCGCCAACCTCGCCGCCGCCCTGCGGGCCGAAGGCAAGAACGTCGGCGCTCTCGACGCCGACGTCTACGGCTACTCGATCCCCCGCATGCTCGGGGTCAACCGGCGTCCCGAGGTCAACGCCGAGCGCAAGATCCTCCCGCTGGAGTCGCCCAGTGGCGTCAAGGTGATGTCGATCGGCTTCTTCGTCGAGGAGAACGCCGCGGTCGTCTGGCGAGGGCCGATGCTGCACAAGGCGATCCAGCAGTTCCTCGAGGACGTCGAGTGGGGAGAGCTCGACTACCTGCTGCTCGATCTGCCCCCGGGCACCGGCGATGTCTCGATGACGCTGGCCCAGCTGCTGCCTCAGGCACGTTTCCTGATCGTCACCACGCCCCAGCCTGCGGCGCAGTCGGTAGCCCGCCGCGCCGCCGACATGGCGGCCAAGGTCGACCTCGAGGTGCTCGGCGTGATCGAGAACATGTCCGGCTTCACGACCCCCGACGGACAGCGGTTCACGATCTTCGGCGAGGGCGGCGGGCAGCGGCTCGCCGACGATCTCGACCGGCCGCTGGTCGGCAAGATCCCGCTCCAGGAGGAGCTCCGCGAACATGCCGACGACGGCACCCCACTTGTGATCGAAGATCCGCAGGCCCCGGCCTCGGTCGCGATCCGCGAGGCCGCCCGAGGTGTGATCGCGGCGACTCCCGTCGCTCTCCCGGTCATGCAGGCGCCGGCGGCGCCGATGCCGGAGCCGGTGGCAATGGGAGCGACGGGCTCATCGACCGGAACCGAGCTCCCGGTCGTCCAGGCCGGCGGCGGCTGAGCGGTTCAGCGCAGTTCGAGTACTGCTGAGCCCTCGAGCACTCCGGAACGCAGGTCATCCAGAGCCTGATTCGCGTCCTGCAGCGGGTAGGTGGTGACGTTCGCCTCTACTCCGGCCGCCGCAGCGAGCGGGAGCAGCTCCTCGCCGTCGCGGCGGGTGAGGTTGGCGACGGATCGGACCTGCCGCTCCTCCCAGAGCAGCTCGTAGGGAAAGGTGGGGATATCCGACATATGGATTCCGGCGCAGACGACGCTGCCGCCGGGCCCGACAGATGCCAGGGCGGCCGGGACGAGGTCGCCGACGGGAGCGAAGATGATCGCCGCATCGAGCGGCTCCGGCGGCCGCTCCGTTGAGGGGCCCGCCCACTCGCACCCGATCCGCCGCGCGAACGCCTGGCCCGGCTCGTCGCCTTCACGGGTGAAGGCGAACAGCCGCCGGCCCTGATGGCGGGCGACCTGGGCGATGAGGTGGGCTGAGGAGCCGAAGCCGTAGAGTCCGATCCGCTCCGCCCCCTCGCACATTCGCAGCGCGCGGTAGCCGATCAGGCCCGCGCAGAGCAGTGGAGCCGCCTGAACGTCACCGGGACGATCGCCGAGCTGGAAGCAGTAGCGGGCATCGGCGACCGCGAGCTCGGCGTAGCCGCCGTCGCGGTCGTAGCCGGTGAACTCGGCCCGCTCGCAGAGGTTCTCGCGACCGGCGCGGCACTGCCGGCACTCCCCGCAGGTCCAGCCGAGCCAGGGAACGCCGATCCGGTCGCTCACGGCCACGCCCTCCGCTCCCTCCCCGAGCTCAGCGACGCGGCCGACGATCTGGTGGCCAAGAACCAGCGGCAACTTGGGCTCACCCTGGAGCTCGCCGTCGACGACGTGGAGATCGGTCCGGCAGACGCCGCAGGTCGAGACCTCGATCAGCGCCTCGCCCGGGCCGGGCCGGGGATCCGGCAGCCGCGCCTCGACCAGATCCTCACCCTCACGCTCAAGCACCATCGCCCTCATTGGCGACAGGGTCTCAGAAATGCGCCAGAGGGCACGTCGGCCACCCGGTGATGGAGCTCCCGGCGGCCGGCCGCCTCGCGGCTACTTGCCGGTGGCGAAGTAGTCGGCGTTGATCTGGGCGAACCTGGACCACTCCTCGGGGAGCTGGTCCTCAGCGAAGCAGGCGTCGACCGGACAGGCCTCGACGCAGGCATCGCAGTCGATGCACTCATCGGGATCGATGTAGAGCTGCTTCTGGGCCTCGTAGTCGGGCTCATCCGGAGTCGGGTGGATGCAGTCGACGGGGCAGACCTCGACACAGGAGTTGTCCTTCTCTCCGATGCACGGTTCTGCGATGACGTAGGTCAAGGTGGCGGTTCCTTCGTTTCGTTTTCGATCTCGGGCCCGTGGGCTCGCCCCCCGGGACGGGCCATTGTAGAAGTCGGCCGCGCCCGGTGCGCGGCGAGGCCCACCCGCCAGAGGGGTAGGGTTCGGGCGGTGATCCTGCTCACGGGCGCAACAGGGGTGGTGGGCTCGGCGCTGCTGCCGGAGCTGCTCGCACAGGGACACGAAGTGCGCTGCCTGGTGCGCGATCCCAGACGCCTCGGCCCCAGTCGCGTCAGGGTCCAGCTCTCGCTCTCCGACCTCGCCGACCCGCGCGGGCTCCGGCACGCTGTTCGCGGCGCCGACACGGTGATCCACCTCGCCGCGGCGATCCGCGACCAGCCCCCGAAGCGACTCGAGGAGATCAACGCCCTCGGCACCTACCGGCTGCTGAAGGCGGCCGAGAACGCCGGGGTCCGGCGCTTCATCTTCTTCAGCGCGATCGGCGCCACCCTGCACCAGCGCACGCGCTTCTTCCGCTCCAAGGCGCTCGCCGAGGACATCGTCGAGGGGGGAGACATCGAGACCACGATCATCTCTCCGTCGATCATCTACGGGCGCGAGGACCCATGGGTGACGCTGATGCGCAGGCTGACACTGCTGCCTGTGATGCCGATCTCGGGTGTCGGCCGGGCACGATTTCAGCCCGTCTGGGTGGCCGACGTCGCCGAGGCGACGATCGCAGCCATCGACGCTCCCGCCGGCCACTACGAGCTCGGCGGACCCGAGCAGCTCACCTACGCTCAGATGGCGCGGGTGATCGCCGAATGCGCCGGCCGGCCTCGGCCGCTGCTGCGCGTACCCCTCCCGTTCGTGCGCTCCGGGCTGATCGCCCTTCGCCGCCTCGCTGGGTCACGGGCCTTCGCGACCTGGGAGGAGGCGGAACTGATGGAGGTTTCCATGGTCCCGGAAGCCGGCGACGACGACATGCGCGGCCTCGGGGTCGAGCCGGCGTCGATGCGCACTGTTCTGCAATCGGGTTGAGTGATCGCCGCTCGGCGGAGGCCACCCCCGGGGTTCGCCCGGCGGCAGCTAGCCCTTCCTGAGCGTCACCCGGAACCGATCCTTGCCCCTATTGCCGGCCCCATCCTCGGCGACCCCCTTGAGCTTGAAGGTGATCTTCTTGCCGCGTTTGAGCAGCTTCTTGACCTTCTTCCTGGTCTTCTTGCCGCGGAGCTTGAGCTTGAAGCGCTTGGTCTTGCCGGCCTTGACGTTCCGGGTCACGGACTTGAGCCGCAGCTTCTTCTTCGCGGCGGCGACTGCCGATCCGCGCCCCTTGACGACGGCCTTGCCTCCCATCTGCTTGACCATGACCTTGGCGTCCTCGTTGGCCGTCGCCTTGGTCTTGACCTGCTTGGAAGATCGCTGCTTACGCTTGCCCTTGAGCCGGAGGTTGGGATCGGTCCTATCGACGCTGAAGCGTGCGATCGCGGGGGTGGGATCGGTGTTCAGCGCCAGATCGCTCGCCCTGACCTCGAATACGTAAGGGCCTTCGGGCAGGGCGTCGGAAGGGGCGTTGACGGCGCCGGGTCCGGAGCAGAGGCCGAAGGCGCCTGGGACCTCGCCGTCGGCGTATAGACGGCACCTGAAGCTGGCGGGCGTCTCGCTGGAGCTGAAGGCGTGGGTCGGCGTGCGATCCCTCGTGCCCGATCCACCGGTCGGTCCGGAGTCGATCGTCGTCTCGGGGGCGGCGATATCGACGTCAAGCTGGCGCAGAAAGATGTCTGCGGTCGTGTCCGTGTCGGCGGGGTCGAGGTTTGCCGCAGCTGACCTGAAAACGACGAAGCGACCGTCGCCGGACATCGAGGGTGTGCTCGAGGTACCGTCGCCCTTTGCGCCGCCGGCGCCGTCGGCGCGGGTGGCGAGAATCGTCTGGTCGGTCTGGGTGTCGCGAACGAAGATGTCGGTCGTTGCGTCGGTGTCGGCGGGGTCGAGGTTGGTCGCTGCCGAGTAGAAGGCGACGAAGCGGCCGGTCCACGAGATCGAGGCGCGAGCGGTCGAGTAGGCGTTGCCCTTGGCGCCGTCGGCGCCGTCGGCCCGGCTGATCAGGCTGGTCTCGCTCGCCGCCGTATCTCGGACGTAGATGTCCTCGGTGGTGTCGCCGTCGGCGGAGTCGAGGTTGTTGGCCTCGGTGGTGAAGGCGACGAAGCGGCCGGTCGCGGAGATCGCGCCGATGTCGGCGATGCGACTGCCGACGGCGCCGATGGGGCCGTCGGCCCGGCTGACCAGGGTGGTCTGGTTGTTGGCGGTGTCACGAACGTAGACGTCTTGGGTGTCATTGGTGTCACCGGGGTCGAGGTTGGTCGCGTCCGAGTCGAAGGCGATCGAGCGCCCGTCGGCGGAGATCGAGACGTTGCTGCCGGAAGAGCCGTTGCCCTTCGCGCCGCCGGCCCCACTCGCTCGGCTGATCAGGGTGGTCCGGTTGGCCACGGCGTCGCGAACGTAGATGTCGTCGAGGGCGTCGCCGTCGGCCGCATCGAGGTTTGTGGCCCCGGAGCTGAAGGCGACGAGGCGCCCGTCGGCGGAGATCGAAGGGCTGCCGGAGGCGTCGTTGCCCTTTGCGCCGCCGGCCCCATTCGCTCGGGAGACGAGGATGGTCTGGCTGGTCTGGGTGTCGCGAAGGTAGACGTCCCGGCCGCCGTCGCCGTCGGCGGGGTCGAGGTTGGTCGCGACCGAATCGAACGCCACGAAGCGCCCGTCGGCGGAGATCGAAGGGCCGCTGGAAAGGCCGTTGCCCTTCGCGCCGCCGGCCCCACTCGCTCGGCTGACGAGGATGGTCCGGCTGGTCTGAGTGTCGCGGAGGTAGACGTCGGGGGCGGCGTCGCCGTCGGCGGGATCGAGATTGGTGGCGGTGGAGGTGAAGGCGACGAAACGCCCGTCGGCTGAGACGGATGAACTGGAGGAGGATGCGTTGCCCTTTGTGCCCCCGGCTCCGTCGGCGCGGCTGATCAGGGTGGTTTCGTCTGCAGCGGCCAGCGCCACGGCTACCGCCACTGCACAGACGCCGCCGGTCAGGGCAGCAGCGAGAAGGGCGAGCCGCGGTCTGCGGCGAGGGGGCAGAGTCGATCCCACTCTCGGCTTCAATAAGACGTCACGATGTTCACTCGAGGTCCCTGGCACGGCTTCCATTCGCAACGCTATCAACGGACGCGAGTGGCGCAGAACGAAGAGGAGCCCGGCCGACGCTTGGTCGACCGGGCTCCTCGAAGGTGGGCCGTGAACCACGGCCCAGGGATGGGGAGATCCCCTACATCATCCCGCCCATGTCGGGCATACCACCACCGGGCATACCGCCGCCGCCGTCCTGCTCGGGCGGCTCAGCGACGATGCACTCCGTCGTGAGGATGTTCTTCGCGATCGATGCCGCGTTCTGCAGCGCCGAGCGGGTGACCATCGTCGGGTCGATGACGCCCGCGGAGACCAGGTCCCCGTACTCGCCGGTGCTCGCGTTGAGACCCTCTCCGGCCTTCATGTCGCGCACCTTGTTGACCACGACCGAGCCCTCGAAGCCGGAGTTCTCCGCGATCTGGCGGATCGGCTCCTCGAGCGCGCGGCGGATGATCTCCGCCCCGGTCGACTCGTCACCGTCGAGTCCCTCGACGGAAACCGAGTCCTGAGCGTTGAGGAGAGCGACGCCGCCACCGGGAACGATGCCCTCCTCGAGGGCGGCCCGGGTGGCCTGTAGCGCGTCCTCGACGCGGTGCTTCTTCTCCTTCATCTCGGTCTCGGTGGCTGCGCCGACCTTGACCACGGCGACACCGCCCGCGAGCTTCGCCAGGCGCTCTTGGAGCTTCTCCCGGTCGAAATCGCTATCGGTGTTGTCGATCTCGGAGCGGATCTGGTTGATCCGGCCCTCGATGCCCGACTTCTCGCCGTTGCCGTCGATGAGCGTCGTCTCGTCCTTGCCGACGACGACGCGGCGGGCCTTGCCGAGCTGGCTGAGCTGGGTGTTCTCCAGCTTCAGGCCCATCTCCTCGGTGATCACCTCGCCACCGGTGAGGATCGCGATGTCCTCGAGCATCCGCTTGCGGCGGTCGCCGAAGCCGGGGGCCTTGACCGCCACACCGGTGAAGGTGCCGCGGAGCTTGTTGACCACCAGGGTCGCGAGGGCCTCGCCCTCGAGATCCTCGGCGACGATCACGAGCGGCTTGCCGCCCTGCATTACCTGCTCGAGAATCGGGAGCAGGTCGCGGACGTTTCCGATCTTCTGGTTGGCGATCAGGATGTAGGGCTCTTCGAGAACAGCCTCCATCCGGTCCTGGTCGGTGACCATGTAGGGCGAGATGTAGCCCTTGTCGAACTGCATGCCCTCGGTGAACTCGAGCTCCATGCCGAACGTCTGGCCCTCTTCGACGTTGACCACGCCGTCCTTGCCGACCTTCTCGATCGCGTCGGCGATGATGTCGCCGATCTCGTCGTCGGCGGCGGAGATCGAAGCGACCTTGGAGATCTGCTCCTTGCCACCGACCTCCGTCGACTGCTTGTCGAGCAGGTTCTCGACGACCTGACCGACGGCCGTCTCGATGCCCTTGCGCAGACCCAGCGGGTTGGCGCCGGCAGCGACGTTCTTCAGTCCAGAATGAACGATCGTCTGGGCCAGCAGCGTCGCGGTCGTCGTGCCGTCACCGGCAACGTCGTTGGTCGCCGTGGCGACCTCGCGGACGAGCTGCGCGCCCTGGTTCTCGAACACGTCCTCGATGTCGATCTCACGCGCGATCGTCACACCATCGTTGGTGATCGTCGGCGCGCCGAACTTCTTGTCGAGCACTACGTATCGGCCCTTCGGACCGAGGGTTACCTTGACCGCATTGGCGACTGCGTCAACACCGTTCTGCAGCGCTGCGCGTGCCTCCGCGTCGTACTTGAGCTCCTTGTGAGCCATATCTCTACGTTCCTCCTACTTACTTGGGAATCGGATTTCTGGGTCAGCCGGGTCGGCTACTCGACCTTGGCCAAGACGTCGGACTCGCGCAGGACCAACAGGTCCTCGCCGTCGACCTTGACCTCGGTGCCGCCGTACTTGCTGTAGAGCACGGTGTCTCCCTCGCTGACGTCGAGCGGACGGCGCTCGCCGTCCTCGATCGGACCGTCACCGACGGCGAGAACCTCGCCCTTCTGCGGCTTCTCCTTGGCAGTGTCGGGGAGCACGAGGCCACTGGCCGTCGTCTCTTCCTCGTCGAGCGCCCGAATTATCAGGCGGTCACCAAGGGGCTTGAGCTTCATCTCTTACGTACCTCCGTGGGGAGTTGGTTGGTTGATTCAAGGCTTCTGCGAGACGATCTTGTCATCTCGCGGCCGGAATACTTGGCACTCTAGAGGTCAGAGTGCCAAAGGACGGTATGGAATATAGCGCGTACGCGGTGGATCGCAAGTGATCTAAGTGTGAACGGCTCAGATTCCGGATGGCGTCCGGCCCAGGCCCGACCATTGTGCGATGGCGAGGCTGACACTACTGCGGCAGCAGGCGAAGGAGACGCTGTGGCTGGCGCCGGCGCTGGGCCTGCTGCTGGCGCTGGCGCTGACCGCGGTCACGATCCGCTTCGACGATGGCATCGAGGTCGGCTCCGGCGCCCTGGTCGGCTTCGACGGTGGCCCCGACAGCGCCCGGGCGATCCTCTCGACGATCGCGGCCTCGATGCTCACCTTCCTCGCCCTGGTCTTCACGCTGACGGTGGTCGCCCTCCAGCTCGCCAGCGACTTCTCGCCGCGACTGCTGCGCGGCTTCCTCGTAGCGCGGGCCAGCAAGGTGGCGCTGGGGCTGTTCGTCTCGACATTCACCTACGCCGTCCTGGTCCTCCGCGAGGTGGACCCCGACAACGTCCCCGAGCTCTCGGTGACGATCGCGATCATCCTGGTGATCGTCTCGGTGATCGCTTTCGTCTACTACGTCAGTGAGATCGCCCAGTCGCTGCGCGTGGCGAGCATCGTCGAGCGGGCCGGCGACGCGACGCGCTCGGAGATCGCCAGGAGTCTGACCGGCGACGGCGAGCCGGGAGAGGAGGAGGGCGACCGCGATCACGGCTGGCGCGCAATCGAGGGAGCCGAGCCGGCGGTCGAGCTCGAGTGGGGTGGCGGGGCGGGCGTGGTCACCGCAATCGACCTCGCGGGACTGCGCGAGGTCGCAGTCGGCAGCGAGGCGATCATCGAGCTTCGGGCACAGGTCGGCGACTTCCTCCCTGCCGGGGCGCCGCTGGCGGTCATCTTCGGACGCGACCCAGACGTCGGGCCGGAGGCGCTCGGCCCGCTGATCGCGACCGCGAAGGAGCGCACCTTCGACCAGGACGCGGCGTTCGGATTGCGCCAGCTCGTGGACGTCGCCGCCAGGGCCCTCTCCCCCGGGATCAACGATCCGACCACCGCGGTCCAGTCCCTTGATCAGATCCACGACATCCTGCTCGAGCTCGGTGGGCGGCAGCTGTACTCCGGGGTCCTGCGCGGCCCCGAGGGCGAGGTCCGAGTCCTGGTGCCCGTCCACTCCTGGGACGACTACGTCCACCTCGCGATCGACGAGATCCGGATCGACGGCGAGGGGTCGTTGCAGGTCTCTCGGCGCCTGCAGGCGCTACTCGAGGACCTCCGTGATCGCCTGCCCGCCTGCCGCAGGCCGAGCGTGGAGCTGCAGCTGGAGCTGCTCGATCAGTCGATCGAGAGGGGCTTCGCCAACGACAGCGACCGCGAGCGCGCCCGGCTCACCACCTCGGCGGTAGGCGGCGCCGAGCGGGGCGGCTAGTTCGGCGAGGGAGGCTCGCCGTTGCCGAACGAGCCGACGGGCCGCTCGACGATCTGGGAGAAACGGACGACGGTGACGAGATCGTCGTTGTCGATTCTGCGGCCATAGATCTGCTCGAGGAAGTTGACCGAATCCTCGATCCGGCGGTTCTCGGGGTTGTCGTGCTCGATGTCGCGTGGACTGAGCTCGTTGACCTGCTTGACCTCGACGTCGTCGATCACGGCGGAGAAGATCTTCTCCCGCGGGCCGTGCCGGTTGCCGACGGTGACCCAGACAACCTGTCCGCGGTCGTACTTGCGGGTCTTGTCGCCGAGCCTGATGGTCGCCGTCTTGCGGCCCCGCTTGAGCTGATCGACGAACAGCGGCGAGTAGAAGTTGAGGACGTAGAGCGCGCTCGTCATTGCAGGGCGCAGCCTAGCCTGATCGTGACCCGCAGGCACAGAGCCGGACGAGGTCTCAGCGCTCGGGAAAGCCCTCGGCGCCGATCAGGGGAACGAAGCGGCAGGCGCTGATCTGCCGCCGGGAGAACTCCTCCTCAGCGTCCCCTCCCCGCGGCCCCCTGACTATCTGCGTCAGGTACTCGCCGTGACCGCTGGTGAGCGGCGCCACCAGCGACCCCCCGTGGGCGAGCTGACCGATCAGGGTCCGTGGCGGATCGGGAACGGCCGCGTGCACCGCGATCGCATCGTAGGGCGCCTCGGCGGGATACCCGCGACTACCGTCGCCGACGATCAGCTCAACCCCACCCACCCCGAGCTGGCCGAGGAGCTCGGCGGCGGCGGCGCTGAGCGCACCGATCCGCTCGATCGAGATCACCCGGTCGGCCAGGGCCGCGAGGACGGCGGTCGAGTAGCCACTGCCGGTGCCAATCTCGAGCACCGTCTCGGACCCTTCGAGCAGCAGCCCCTGGCAGATAGCGGCGACGATCCACGGTTGCGAGATCGTCTGCTCGTGCCCGATCGCGAGGGCCCCGTCCTCGTAGGCGCGATCGACGAGCTCGGGTGGCACGAACCGCTCCCGTGGGATCTCCCCCATCGCTGCGAGCACCCGTTCGTCAGAGATCCCCCTGCTGGCGAGTTGCTCGGTGACCATTCTCGCCCGAGCGGCGTCGAAATCAACGGACATGCCTCAACCATAGGCCGTCCGCGCTCACGGTCAAGCCGGCCCGGCCCGTCGGACTAGAAGATGTAGCTGCGCAGCCGGCCCGGCTCGAGCACCGTGACCCGGCCACGTCCGACCCTGACGACCTTCGCGCGCTCGAGCATCGCGAGGAACCGGGAGACGCTCTCCCTCGATGTGCCGGCGAGCTGGGCGAGGTCGGCCTGGGTCATGCGGATCGTGACCCCGTCCCTCTCCGGGACCTCCCCCTCGTCGGCAACGAGCTGGGAGAGAACGCCGGCGACCCTGCTGGGGACCGTCTGGAAGCTCTGCTGAGACACCCGCTCGTTTGTCTCGCGGACGCGTTTGGTCAGCGCCACGACCAGCTTCGCCGTGATCGAGGGGTTGCGCTCGAGCAGCCCCCGCATGTCCCGTGCCGTCACCGCGACGAGCTCGACGTCGGTGAGAGCCTCGACGCTCGCCGAGCGCACCTCGCCGTCGAGCATCGCAAGCTCGCCGACGATCTCGCCGGGGCCGAGCGTGGCGAGCGTTATCGCGCGCCCGTCGGAGTGCTCCCGCGTCACCCTCACCTCGCCGTTGCGAACGATGTAGCAGGCGTCACTCTCGTCGCCCTCGTGGAAGACACGCGACCCCTTCGGGAAGTTGCGCGGCACCGCGACCTGCCCGATCCGTTGCAGCTCCTCGCCGGAGAGCCCCGACAGAAGCGGAACCCGACCGAGCAGCTCAACCTCGTTGGCGGTCTCCTCCGACATCCCGGGCAATTATCCCCGCTTCGGCAGACCCGCGCCCCGACCACCCCACGATCGGCGAGCACAACCGGGATGCCATCGAGATTCCGCCTGGGGAAGATCGGGGGGAAGCCCCGGCTAAGACCCCGCATCCAGGTGCTCGATCGGGCCACCTGAGCGCTCGGCTGCCTCAGTGCTGGCAGCCGGTGCACCAGTAGGTGGTGCGGTTGTCGTCACCCTGGCCGCGCTGGGCGATCCTCCCACCGCAGCGGGGGCAGGGCCGGCGGGCCGGCGGGCCGTAGATCCTCTTCGGGCGACGGCCCTTGCGGACGGCGGTCTCCATGATCCAGCGGGTGTGGGTGACAAGATCGACTGCCTCCTGCGGCGTCAGTTCGCCCACCCGACGCCAGGGGCTGACCCGCGCAAGCCATAGGGCCTCGATCCGGATCACGTTCCCGATCCCGGCGATCAGCCGCTGCTGCAGGAGCGCGGCGCCCACCGGCTCGGTCGGCTCCCAGGCTAGGATCCGCGCCGCGGCGGCTGCTTCATCGAAGTCGTCGGCGAGCGGATCGGGGCCGAGCTGCAGCAGAGTCGGGTCGTTTCGGGCGCGGGCTGCGCTCACCAGACGCAGGATCTTGCCCTCGCGGACCGAAGCGATAGCGCGCCCGGACGCCAGCACCAGCCACGGCCTGCCGTACGGGAGCCGCCCATCGGCGCTGACGAACCAGCGGCCGCTCATCCCGAGATGGCTGTGGACGACGCGATCTCCGGAGAGGTGAACGAGCAGGTGCTTGCCCCTCGCCTCGGCCCGCTCCAGGGTCGCTCCCTCGAGCTCGGAGGTCCGATCATGCAGCGGCGAGCGCGGACTGGGTGCCTCGACCCAGCCGAGCTCCTTGCCGGCCAGAGCCAGATTCAACCGCCGGGCGATGCGATGGATCGTGTCTCCCTCGGGCATCGGGCCTACGCTACGTGGACGTCAGGGCTTGAGCTTGCGGCCGCTGGTGAACAGCCACTGCGACCAGGCCACGAACGCCGCCGTCATCGCGGCCGTGACCGCGAAGGAGAGTAGGACGCTGACATCGCTCTGACCGAGGAAGCCGAAGCGCACGGCGTTGACGATGTAGAAGAGCGGGTTGAGGTGGGAGATCGCCTCCCAGAACGGCGGCAGGATCTCGATCGAGTAGAAGACACCGCCGAGGAAGGTCAGCGGCAGGATCAGGACGTTGTTGACGAAGCTGTGGTGGTCGAAGCTCTTGGCGTAGATCCCGACCACCGTGCCCAGGGCGGCGAAGAGAGTGACCAGAAGGAGCACGGCGACCGTGAGTGCGAGCGGGCGCTGGACCGGGACGCCGGTGAGCGGGATCGCGAGCACCATCAGCGCCACGCCGATCACCAGCGCCCGGAAGACGCCGCCCAGGGTGAGGCCGAAGTTCATCTGCCAGGGGTGCATCGGGGCCGCGAGCACGTCGTTGATGTAGCGGTCGTTTCGCGCCTGCAGGATCGAGGAGGAGTTGTTCGAGAAGGCTGCCTGCGCCATCGCCATCGCGATCAGACCGGGAACGATGAAGACCTCGTAGGGGAAGCCGTCGAACTCGCGGATCCGACTCCCCAGCGAGAGGCCGAAGACGAGGATGAAGAGGAAGCTGGACACCACCGGAGCGAGGATCGTCTGCGTCCACAGCTTGCTCACACGCAGGGTCTCGCGACCGCTGAGGGCGAGCAGCGAGCGTCGGGGGTTCGGCCCGCCCATCAGCCGACCCGCTCCGGAGCGGGCACTGCGGCGGGCGCGGCGGCCTTGCTGACCGTCTGCAGGTAGACCTGCTCAAGGGTGTCGGCGTTGAACTGCCGCTTGAGGTTGTCGGCGGTGTCGCGGGCGATGATCTCGCCGCGGGCGATCAGGGCAATGTCATCGCAGAGCGACTCGGCCTCCTCCAGGTAGTGGGTGGTGAGCAGGATCGTCGTGCCCTCGGAGTGGAGCCGGCGGATGTAGCGCCAGAGGTCGTGGCGGAGCTCGATGTCGACGCCGGCGGTGGGCTCGTCGAGGATCACGATCCTGGGCCGGTGCAGCAGTGCCCTCGCGAGCGTCAGCCGGCGCTTCATGCCGCCTGAGAGCTTCGGCGTGATCGCCCCCGCCTTGGCCCGGAGGTCGAAGGCGTCGATCATCTCGTCGGCACGCTCTGTCGCCTCCCGGCGCTCCATCCCGAAGTAGCCGCCGTGGTAGATCAGCGACTCACGGACGCTGAGAAAGCGATCGAGGTTCGGATCCTGTTCGGCGACTCCAACCATCCGTCGCGCCTGCAGGCTTTCGTGGTCGTGGCCGAAGACCTCGATCCGGCCTCCGCTGGTCCGAATCAGATTGCAGACAGCGTTGATCAGCGTCGTCTTGCCCGCCCCGTTGGGACCCAGCAGCCCGAAGAACTCCCCGGCGGGGACATCCAGATCGAGACCCGCGAGGGCCTCGGTCCCGTCGTCGTAGGTCTTGTCGAGCCCCCGGATGCAGAGGGCGGTCTGCGAATCGCTCATCCCGCCGAGGTTAGAGGCGTGACCGATCGGGCCCGTTGCGGGATCAGCGCAGGAGCCAGTAGCCGTCGCCGATCGGCTCGGCGTCGACGCCCGCGGGCGGCGAGACGTCGGCGAAGACGATCGCCCCGAGCCCGAGCTCGGCGATCGTCTCCTGGCTCGCTTCCCCGGGTGTGAGCGGGACCACCCGGCGCTCCAGATCCGGCCCGAAGAAGAGGAATTCCCAGCTGCCGCCCCCGCGCACGAGACCGATCGGCGTATCCGGCTCGAGCTCGGCATCGAGCGCCGCGAGCGGCTCCCTCATCGCGGGGCGATTGGTGGTCTGCAGTAAGCGGTCGTCGAGACTGAATACGTTGCCGATGTCGGGATCGGTCAACAGCGGCTTGCTCTGATTGGCCAGTACCACCGGGACAGCGTTGAGCACGACCAGCACGAGCGCGATCGTCGCGATCGCGGGGCGACGGTACAGGAGGGCTATCAGCGGCGCCCCAAGCGCCATCGCCGGCATCAGGACGCGGCCGACGAAGGGGTTGGAACCGCTGCTGAGGATGAAGACGAGGATGTAGAGCAGCGAGGCGGCGGCGAGCAGGCGCCAGGCGGTCGGCGAGCGCGGACGGGCGAGGACGATGACCAGCAGCGGCAGGAAGATCAGCAGGCCAAAGAGCCCGTAGGAGCTGAAGTCCTCCTGGATCCTGGAATCGAGGCCGAAACTCTGGAAGCTGTTGATCTTGACGCCGCTGAACAGAGCCTCGCCGGTGCGTTCGAGGGCATCTGAGAGAACCGGGATCGAGACGCCGGGCGAGTCGGCGTAGGACCAGATGACCCGGATTCCGTTGTCGAAAGTGGAGCCGCCGCTGCGGCCGGTGCTCTCGGTGATCGGGCCGAGCGGATCGGAATAGGTGTTGTAGTTGAGGACGTAGTTGAAGGCGCCGAACAGCACGAACCCGGCCACCGCGATCGCAGTGGCGCGGCCGATGAACCTGGGGGGCGGCCGGTATGCGGCGAGCGCAGCGGCGATCAACAGCAGAATCGAGAAGCCGGCGATCAGCGTCGTGCCCTTGGTACCGATCGCCAGCGCCATCGCGACGGAGGCGATCGTGATCTCGCCGAGGTGGCGATCGCGGATCGCCCGAACGGCGAAGACGACTGCGGCGAGCATGAAGAAGGCACCGGTGAGATCGTTCTGGGTGGTGGTGGCCTGCAGCAGCGGCTGCGGGAGCAGCACGAACACCGCGCCGGCGAAGGCCGCGGCGGGGCGACCGAAGCCGAGCACCCGGGAGCCGAGAGCGACCGAGGCGCCGAGGCCGAACGCAGCCGCCCACTGGACCAGCGCGGGCAGCCGGACCGAATCTCCGAGCAACAGTGTCCACCCCTGGATGTACTCGGCGTTGGGGGCTGCCGCAAGCTGGCGGGCGGTGCCGAGGTCGAAGTGCAGTACCGAGTCGAACTGCAGCCAGTAGGCGATGCGGGCGAGGTGGTAGGTCATCGAGTCGGAGTTGTTGGGAAGGGCCGCGACGGCGAGCACGCTCTGCACGGCGAGCGCAACCAGCGCCAACCCGACCGCGGTGGCGGCCAGCGGGTTGCGACGGGCCGCCCCCCTGACCCGGGCGAAACCGGGAACCGCGATCCCCAGCGGCACCCGGCCTCTCACCCACCAGATCGCGCCGGCGGCGGCCGCGGCGAGGATCTCGACTGAAAGCATCCACCCGGCCCTCCAGGCATCCACGAGCGAGAGCACCTCGGTGAGCAGGACGATCTCGGCCGCGGCCACCAGCATCCCGGCCACGGCGCGTGCGAGGCCGCCACGCACTCGCAGCGTCGGCGGTAGCAAGGTCGCGGGCACGGCCAGCAGGATCAGCCCCGCGATCAGGCTCAGAGCTCCCACCACGAGGCGTAGCTTAGATCCATCTACGCTTGTGGCGATGAACCGGGGAATCGCTCCCGTCGCGCTCGCGACGCTGGCCGCCGCCGCCCAGCTCGGCCCCCTCGTCAGCTCGACGGGCGCCGAGGGCCCAGGCGCCGGGGAGCCGGTCGGATTCGGGCTCACAGCCTCTCGGGTTCTGCCGAAGAAGCCTTTGTTCGACGGCCGCCGCCCGATCAAGCTCCGCTTCCGCTTCAGCGCCCGGCGGCCGGTCGATCTGCGGGTCACGATCGTCTCGGTCCGCGAGGGCCGGACCGTCGCCGCCTGGGTGATTCCCGGGGCCGAGCCGGGGAATCGCTACAAGCGCCGCTGGCGAGGCATCGATCGTCGCGGGCGGGCGGTGCGGGACGGCCGCTACGAGTTCCGGGTTGGCCCGGTCGGCAGGCGCGACCGGCGAGCCGGCCGCTTTCGGCTCCGCGGCCACGTCTATCCGGTCGACGGCCCACATGCCCAGCGCGGGCCGGTCGGTGAGTTCGGCGCCGGCCGCAACGGTGGCCGGGTCCACGAGGGCTTCGACATCCTCGCCGACTGCGGGACACCGCTCCTCGCCGCGCGCGGCGGCAAGGTCAAGCGGACCGGTTACGACGATCGCCTCTACGGCCACTACGTCCTGATCGGCGGCCGCAAGACCAGGGAGCAGTACTTCTACTCGCACCTGATCGAGTCGGCCAGGGTCGGAAGCAGGGAACGGGTCCGGACCGGGGAGCGGATCGGCCGGGTCGGTCAGACCGGCAACGCACGATCCACCCCCTGCCACCTGCACTTCGAGCTGCGCATCTCCGGCCGCCCGATCGATCCCGAGCCCCATCTCAGGCGCTGGGACGGCTGGAGCTGACCGCACCCGCGCGGCGGGCTCAGGCCGAGGCCACGAGGCGCTTCGGTTGCCTCGAGAAGCCGGCCTCGACCATCGCCGCCTCGACCTCGGAGCCGAGCACCGACTCGCCGTCGAACCGCTCGATCCCGAGCCTCGGAAGCTCGCCCGCGGTCGCGGCCTCCGAGAGCGCCGAGAGCGCCGCAGCGAGCTCGGCCACGTCCATCCGGGCCAGACGAAGCAGGCCCTTGCCGCCCCGCTCGACGTAGAGCAGCGGCTCACCGTCGCGGCTGAGGACATGCGCGCCGGCAACCCGGCTTGGCCGCCTGCCTCCGCGCCTCTCCTCCTTGCCCTCCGGCTCCTTCCCATCGCCATCCTCACTCTCGGCTGCGGCGCCGGCCTCGCGCAGGGGTGGCTTTGGCCAGGGAAGCTGCGAGCCATACGGCTGCGCGGGGTCGGTGGCGGCGAGGATCAGATGCCGGCCCTCGGCCCTCGGCATCGAGCGCAGCCGCTCGACCGCCCCGGCAAGCGCGAACTGGGCGCCGCCGAGGCCCTCGACGAAGTAGCCACGGCGGGCGGTGCCAAGGATCTCGAGGTTGGACAGCTCGCCGTACAACGTGGTGAAGCCCCCGGGGACGCCCTCAGAGAGCACCGTCTCGCGGGTCACGATCCCGTAGCGCTCCAGCATCAGCTCCGCCTGCGCCCGCAGGCGCGGGCCGGTCGCGGGGGCGTTGTCGAGCAGCTCGGAGACCAGCGACCAGCGCCCCTGGACCGCTTGGTTGGCGGCGACCCGGCGTGAGGAGAAGCGCCGGGCGCGGCGACTCTCGGCCCGATCGACGGCCCGGAGTCGCGGCGCCCGAAGCGGGGCGAACGCGTCATTGGTCACCTCGCCGGCCCAGGCGAGATCCCAGAGCGCTGCATGCAGTTCCTCCCGCTCGCCCTCGAGCTCGGTGACGACGTCGAGCCAAAAGGCAGGGCGATCCGCGAGCAGCTCGCGGATCGCGTCGTGCAGCTCACCCTCGGGCCGGTCGAGCTTGGCGTTGGCCGGCGGCGGGGCGGCGATGCGAACGTCCTCGCGGAAGTAGAGGGCGATGCGGCCGCCGCGTCCGAGCGGTCCGGCTCCGATCCAGACGACCTCCCCACCGGTGGTGAGCTGGTCGAGCCAGGCCTGCGAGTAGGCGCCGAGGCGGCGCGGGAGCACGTCGCGTTCCCAGACCTCGGGGGTGAGCGCCACGCCCTGGAGAGGCACCAGTGCCTCGCGCAGACGGTCGATCCCGGCTCCGGCGGGCCGGTGGGCATCGACGTTCTGCCAGGAGGGGAGGAACCGGGCCAACTCGCGGACGTCGGCCGCCTCGACCTCCTTGCGGAGCACGGCGAGGCTCGCCCGGCGGACCCGGCGCAGCACCTCTGGATCGCACCACTCCCGCTCCGTCCCCCCGGGAAGAAGCTCGCCGCGGACCAGGCCGCCGGCCGCCTCCATCTGGCGCAGCGCGGCCTCGACATCCACGCCGTACCGGCGTGCCGGCTGCGCCGTCGGGAACGGTCCATGGGTGCGGGCGTAGCGGCGCATCAGAGCGACCATCGGCTCCGGCACCTCCTCGAGGAACGCCTCCGGCAGGCCGGAGGGAACCGGGACGCCGAGCGCGTCGCGATAGAGGCCACCGTCCTGGGCGGCGATCCAGCGCTCCTCGGCGGCGATCCGGACCTTGACCGCGCGGCGCTCATCGGCGAGCTTGGCGAGCATCGATTCAGCCGAGTAGCCCTCGGCTACGCGCTCGGCGGCCTCGGCATCGGTGAGGTCGCCGAGGCGTCGCAGGGTCTGCTCGAGGTGATCGCGGTCGGAGGCGCGAGCGTTCTCGTTCCGGTGCTGGAGGGAGTCCTCGAGGTCGGAGAGAGCGACCGGGTCGATCAGCTCGCGCAGCTCCTCCTGCCCGAGCAGCTCGCGGAGCAGATCGCGATCGAGCGCCAGGGCCGCGGCCCGACGTTCGGCGTTCGGCGTGTCGCCCTCGTACATGTAGGTGGCGACGTAGTCGAACAGCAAGGAGGAGGCGAACGGGCTCGCGCTCTTGGTCTCGACCTCGACCAGGGTGATCCGGCGGGAGGCGATGTCGCGGAGGATCTCGGTGAGCGCGGGGAGATCGAGGACGTCCTTCAGAACCTCGCGGTAGGTCTCCAGGGTGACCGGGAAGCGGGGAAAGTCCTTGGCCACCTCGAGCAGTGACTGCGCCTTGAGCCGCTGCTGCCACAGTGGCGTGCGCTTGCCAGGGTAGGCCCGCGGGATCAAGAGCGAGCGACCGGCCGCCTCGCGAAAGCGGGCGCCGAACAGGGCTGAGCCGCTGAGCTCTCCGACGATCAGGTCCTCTACCTCGTCGGGCTCGAGCGTGACCAGGTCGGGGCTCGGCGCCTCGTCGGCGTCGGGGAGGTGGATGACGATCCCGTCGTCGGACCAGATCGCGTCGGCCTCGAGCTCGTGCTCGTTGCGGATCCGGGCGCTCAGCGCCAGGCCCCAGGCGGCGTGCACGCGACCGCCGAACGGACTGAGGATGCAGAGGCGCCAATCGCCGATCTCGTCGCGGAACCGCTCGATCACGATCGTCTCGTCGGAGGGCACCACCCGGGTCGCGGTCTGCTGCTCGCGCAGATACGCGACGAGGTTCTCCGCCGCAAGCCGGTCGAGGTCGTACTCCTCGGCCAGTTCCCCAGGGTCAGCCGAGACGGCCTCGCGGGAGAACTCCCCGATCGCACGGCCGAGCTCGGCCGTGCGCCCGACGCCGTCGCCCCGCCAGAAGGGCACCGCGCCCGGTACACCCGGAGCGGGCGTGACGATGACCCGATCCCGGGTGATGTCGTCGATCCGCCAGGTGCTGGCGCCGAGCAGGAAGACCTGACCGGGCCGGGCCTCGTAGACCATCTCCTCGTCGAGCTCGCCAACCCGGCGGCCGTCGGGCAGGTGCACCCCGTACATGCCGCGGTCGGGGATCGTGCCGGCGTTGGTCACTGCCAACTGGCGGGCGCCCTTGCGACCGCGGATCGTGCCCGCCGTCCGGTCCCAGACCAGCCGGGGACGGAGCTCGGCGAAGCGCTCGGAGGGGTAGCGGCCGTCGAGCATGTCGAGCACGTTCTCGAGCTGTTCGCGACCGAGCTCCTCGAAGGGCTCGGTCGCGGTGACGACGCTCTCGACCTCGTCCAGGTCCCACTCGCGATCGGCGACCATCGAGACCAGGTGCTGGGCGAGCACGTCGAGCGGGTTGCGCGGGATCACGGTCTCCTCGATCTCGGCCGCGCGCATCTTCTTCGCGACGACCGCGCACTCGAGCAGGTCGGAGCGGAACTTGGGGAAGATCCGCCCCTTCGAGACGGCGCCGAGCTCGTGACCGGCGCGACCCACCCGCTGGATCCCGCGGGCGACCGACTTCGGCGACTCGACCTGGATCACGAGGTCGACCGCGCCCATATCGATCCCGAGCTCGAGCGAGGAGGTCGCCACGAGGCAGGGCAGCTTGCCCGACTTCAGCAGCTCCTCGACCACGATCCGCTCCTCGTGGGCGAGCGATCCGTGGTGCGCCCGCGCGATCTCGGGCGCGGGGCTCGAACCCTCCGGATCGGCCTCGGCGTGCTCGTCGGCGACCATCTCGTTCAGGCGCTTGGCGAGGCGCTCGGAGGCACGGCGGTTGTTGACGAAGATGATCGTGCTGGTGTGCTCTCGGACCAGCTCGAGCAGCTTCGGGTAGATGGCGGGCCAGATCGAGCGATGGTTGGGCTCGCCGGACAGCTCGGCGGCAATCCGATCGGCTCCGGCCTGCTCGCGATCGTCGGGAACTCCCGGGGTGCCGAGCGGCGGCGGCGGAGTCGCGCCCGGGTCGGCCATGTCCTGGACCGGTACCACGATCTCGAGGTCGAGCTCCTTGCGCACCCCGGCGTTGACGATCGCGCACTCCTTCTTGGGCCCGACCAGGAACTTCGCGATCCGCTCCAACGGGCGCTGGGTCGCCGAGAGCCCGATCCTCTGCAGGGGCTGGCGCGGCAACCCCTCCAGCTCTTCCTCGCCGAGCTCGAGCTGCTCGTCGGCCTCGGGATTCTGGACGTGGTGGTCGAGCCGCTCGAGGGTGAGCGCCATGTGGGCGCCGCGCTTGGTCGGGGCGACGGCATGGATCTCGTCGACGATCACCGCCTCGACTCCCACCAGGATCTTGCGGGCCTGCGAGGTCATCATCAGATACAGCGACTCCGGCGTCGTGATCAGGATGTCGGGCGGGCGGCGGAGCATCGCCTGGCGGTCCTTCTGCGGGGTGTCGCCGGTGCGCAGACCGACGCTGATCTCGGCTCCGATCCCGGCCAGGGGGGCGCGCAGATTGCGTTCGACGTCGTAGGAGAGCGCCTTCAAGGGTGAGACATAGACGAGCTTGACGCCGGTGCCGAGCTGCTGGGGGCGGCGAGAGAGGTTGTCGATCCCCCAGAGAAAGGCGGCGAGGGTCTTGCCCGACCCGGTCGGCGCGCAGATCAGCGTGCTGGCGCCGGTGGCTATCTTCGGCCAACCCGCCGCCTGAGCCGGTGTCGCGCCCTCGAACGAGCGCTCGAACCAGTCACGCGTGCGGTCGCTGAACCCGCCCATGGCGTGCTCCGCAGTCCCTTTTTGGGTCGTTGTCGCGTCGGTGGCCAAGCCACCGATCATACGCCTCGCTCCGCGCGCCTCGGTGAGGTCCTAAGGGAGGGCTCTCAGCCCACCTCAGAAGGGAAGATCGTCGGCGATCTCGACCAGCCGGGGCGCGGACCTGTCCCGCTCGGAGAGCATCGGATCCGCGATCGGCCACTCGACCCCGACGTCGGGGTCGTCCCAGGCGAACCCCGATTCCGTTGCCGGGTCATAGAGAGAGGTGAGCTTGTAGGCGACGTCGGCGACGTCGCTGAGCACCTGGAAGCCGTGCGCGAAGCCGACCGGCACCCAGAGCTGGCGGTGGGCCTCGTCATCGAGGAGCTGCCCCTCCCAACTGCCGTATGTCGGGGACCCGCGGCGCAGGTCGACGGCGACGTCGAGGATCGCGCCGCGCAGGCAGCGGACCAGCTTTGCCTGGCCCGGCTCGGTCTGGAAGTGAAGGCCGCGCAGCGTCCCCTTGCGGGTCGAACGCGAGTGGTTCTCCTGCACGAACGGACCCTCGATGCCGAACTCGCGCCAGGCGGGCTCCGAGAAGGTCTCGATCAGGAAGCCTCGACCGTCCCCGTGCACCTCGGGCTCGACCACGACCACGCCGTCAATCGAGGTTGGGATCGAGCGGGCCATCGGGCCGGACAGGCTAGCCACTCGCTCGGTCCGTGGGGCTCTCGATCAGGCCGCCATGCAGCGGTCAACCATGGTTGACGCTGCAAGAATGGAGCATCGCGACCGTCGGGAGATCGCAGGAGAACCAGGGAGAGATGCCCGGGGAGTTCTCCCTCCGCAGCTTGGGTAAAGGGCTGGCCAGGACCCTGGCGCTGATCACCGCTTTGGTCGCGATCGCTCTTCTGGCGCCGGGGCTCGACGAGGTCCGCGAACTGCTCGGCGACGCTGAACCCGGCTGGCTGCTGCTCGCTGGGGCATTCGAGGCTCTCTCCTTCGCCTCCTACATCGTCATGCTCGCGCCGATCTTCTGCCGCGGGATGTCCCCGCGCCGGAGCTGGCAGATCGGCGGCTCGGAGCTGGCAATAGGGTCGATCATTCCGACCAGCGGTGCCGCCGGGCTCGCCTTCGGCGCCTGGGTGCTGCACCGGGGTGGCATGAGCACCGGCCACATCGCCCGTCGCTCGGTCGCCTTCTTCCTGATCAAGAGCTCGGTCAACTTCGGCGCCGTCGCGCTGCTCGGGATCCTCGCCTTCGCCGGGGTGGGCCCCGATCTCTCGCCCCTGCTCACGATCCTGCCGGCCTCGATGGCGATCCTGACGATAGTCGCCGTGCTGGCGATCCCGAGGTTCGGCGTCGGCGAGGATCCGGGCGAGGACGCCGGCCGTGGCCGGCGACTTTGGTTCCGGACCAGGGAGGCGATCGTCACCGGAGTGATCGAGGTCAAGATCATCGCCCGGCGTCGCGAGCTGCGGGTCGTCGCCGGGGCGGTCGGCTACTGGCTCTTCGACAACGCCGTCCTGTGGGCCACCTTCCACGCGTTCGGCTTCGAGCCGGCGCTGATGGTCGTCCTGCTCGGCTACCTGATCGGGCAGCTGGGAGGACTGCTCCCGATCCCCGGCGGGATCGGCGGGATCGACGGCGGTCTGATCGGAACCCTGATCGTCTACGGAGCGCCCGCCGCCGTTACCGCGGCCGCCGTACTCGCCTATCGGGTGATCCTTTTCTGGCTGCCGCTGCTACTCGGCGGCGTCGCCCTCTTCCAGCTGCGCCGGGACATGCCGAGCGGCAACGAGCTAACCGCAGGCGAGCCGAGCGCCGGCGCAGCCTGACCAGCCTCGGCCGGGCAGCAGCCCGATCCCGCTTCGCCCATCCGCCTCCGCCCCTCCCTGCCGCTCGGGCCAGGTGTGAGCGGAGCACACCTTGGGTGTCTGGCGGACTTGACTGGGAGGGGCGATCCTGGGCAGTATGGAAACAGAGGCAAGGAGCCGAGCATGGGAAGCCGAACCGAAACCACCGCCGGGGACGTCCTCCGGACCCCCGATCGCATCGCCTGCGTGGTAGGGCTGTTGCTGATCCTCTTCGCGCTTCCGGCGACGGCCGTGGCGAAGGGACCGACGATCGACGAGCCCGGGAAGCTCAAGCTCGATCGCCTCTTCGGCGGTCGTAACCTGAGCGGCCCCAGCGTCCTCGACATGCAACCGCTCTCCGACAGCTCGGTGCTGGTCGCCACCAGCAATCTCGGATTCCGCGGCGAGTCGGGCGCGGCGGTCGCCAAGCTGACAGCGGAACTGGGGGCGGATTCGGCCTTTGGCAGCAAGGGTGTCCTCGGCGCGACCGCGCTCGGGGTCTCGGATCGACAGACCTCCTCGGCGTCGGCGCTGATCCCGCTGGCCGACGGGGACTTCCTCGTCGCGGGAACGACCGGACGGAAGCAGCCGAAGCCGCAGCTCTACGTCAGCCGGCGTCTCGCCGACGGCAGCGCCGACCCCGACTTCGGCGACGGGGGTACCGCACTGCTGGATCCCACCGGCGGACGTGAGCGGACGCAGCGCGACGGGCTCGTGCTGCAGCCGGACGGGAGCATCGTCCTCGCCTTCCGGACCCGCGGCGTCGCTGGTCCGCAGCTCGGCCTGGTCCGACTCGATCCCGACGGCGCCCTCGATCCGAGCTTCGGCGACGACGGCACGTCATTGATCCCTACCGCTGTCCTGCGACCCGACCTTCTCGGTGGATTGCCGTCGGACGCGGTCGGGGCCACCTACGGATTCGACCTGGCCTCCGACTCGCGGGGCAGGCTCGCCGTCGTCACGTCGGTAGTAGATCGCGGCCGTCGCCTCTACGCCCACATCCCGGCCGTGGTCCGGCTCGGAGCCAACGGCTCGATCCGCGGGGAGACCAAGCTGCTGGACGTCGAGCCGCCGCGGAAGGCCGGCGAGTGGACGCAGTACGGGACGACGGTCGAGTTCGACCGGCGCAACCGGATCATCGTCGGCGGAGGAGCGGGGTCGATCTCCAAGCGCGGACGGGAGCGCGGCTACTTCGCGATCTACCGGCTCCGAGGTGGCGGTCTCGACCGCCGCTTCGGCGACCGTGGGCGCAGCCTGATCAAGGCCCGGCCCGGCGACCTGGAGACGGGGGCGGTCGATCTCACGATCGCCCCGGGGGGAAGGATCCTCGCGGCCGGCGTCTATGCCGGGGAGACCCGTGAGGGATACCTCGGCTCGACGGCCGTGGTCCGCTTCCGCAAGAACGGGAAGCCGGATCGCCGCTTCGGCGAGGGCGGCTTCTTCGGTCTGCGTCCCCAGCAGGACGACGGGCGGGCAATCGCGATCGATCCCGAGGGAAGAATCCTCGCCGCGGGGACCGACACCCTCACCCGACTCCGCTGAGCCCGCGCTAGGAGCCGAGCTTGCGCCCGTACTGCTTCTCGTAGTACTCGCGGTACTCGCCGGAGCGGATCGGGCCCCACCACTGCTCGTTGTCGCGGTACCAGGCGACGGTGCGCTCGATTCCCTCGTCGAAGTCGACGGCGGCCTTCCAGCCGAGGCCCTGCGTGCGCTCGGCCGAGAGCGAGTAGCGGCGGTCGTGGCCTAGGCGGTCGCTGACGTAGGTGATCAACGACTCGTCGCGACCGGTCAGCTCGAGGATGCGCTTGATCACCTCGATGTTCGGCTTCTCGTCGAGGCCACCGACGTTGTAGACCTCGCCCGGCTCCCCCTTCTCGAGGACGACGTCGATGGCCGAGGCGAAGTCCTCGGTGAAGAGCCAGTTGCGGACCTGCATTCCGTCCCCGTAGACGGGGAGCGGATCCTCCGCCAGGGCGTTGAGGATGCAGAGCGGGATCAGCTTCTCCGGATGCTGAAAGGGGCCGTAGTTGTTGGAGGCGCGGACGATCAGCGCCTCGGCGCCGTAGGTGTGATGGAAGGCGCTGACCAGCAGGTCGCCGCCGCTCTTCGAGGCCGAGTAGGGAGAGGAGGGGTCGAGCGGCGAGCTCTCGGTGAAGCTCCCCTCCTCGATCGAGCCGTAGACCTCGTCGGTGGAGATCTGCAGGTGGCGGATATCGGCGTCCCGGGCCGCCTCGAGCAGGACGTAGGTGCCGTAGACGTCGGTCTGGATGAAGGCGCCCGGGTCTTCGATCGAGCGGTCGACGTGGGATTCGGCGGCGAAGTTGACGAGCGCCTCGCAGCCGGCGATCGCGGTCTCGACCGCGGCGGGGTCGGCGATGTCACCTTCGATCAGCGTACAGCGAGCCTCGTCGGCACCGGCGAGGTTCTCCCTTCGGCCGGCGTAGGTGAGCTTGTCGAGGACGACGATCTCGTCGTCGGGGTGCTCGGCGAGGTGGCGGCGCACGTAGGTCGAGCCGATGAAGCCGGCACCACCGGTGACGAGCAGCTTCACGGACCAGCTCCCGGTCGGCCAGGTAGCGGCGCAGCGACCTGCGCCACTCGGGGAGGACAATCGGGTTGTCGCGCTCGCTGCGCAGGACGGAGTAGGCCGGGCGAGGCGCCTTGCGGGCCATCATCTCGGTCGTCGTCGACATCACCCGGGTCTCGTAGAAGGCCTGGTCGAAGATCTCGGTCGCGAACTCGAACCAGGTGCACTCGCCGGAGCCGGCGATGTGGTGGATCCCATACTCCTCGCCCTCGATCAGCTCGACCAGCGCCCCGGCGAGATCGACGCAGCTGGTCGGACAGCCACGCTGGTCACTGACGACCAGCACCTCGGGCTGCTGGGTCCCGATCTGCAGCATCGTCTCGACGAAGTTCTTGCCGCCGTGTCCGTAGAGCCAGGAGCTGCGGACGATGAAGTGCCGCTCGTTCGCCACCGCGACCGAGGTCTCGCCGCCGAGCTTGGAGCGGCCGTAGGCGCTGATCGGTGCCGGCAGATCCGACTCCACATAGGGCTCGCGCTTGGTCCCATCGAAGACGTAGTCGCTGGAGGGATGGACGAACTTGGCGCCGACGCGCTCGGCGGCCGCCGCCAGCATCGCCGCGCCCTCATCGTTGACCTTCATCGCGCCGCGCTCATCGTCCTCGGCCCCATCGACGTCGGACCACGCCGCGCAGTTGATCACGGCTTCGGGAGCCGCACCCCCGACCGCGCCGTCGATCGATCGGGAGTCGGTGATGTCGAGGCCGCTGCGCCCGTGGGCGGTCACCTCGTGACCGCGGCGCGCTGCGGCGTCGATCACCTCGCGGGCGAGCATCCCGTCGGCGCCTGAGATCAGGACCCTCATGGGAGCGTGATCTCCGCCTTGTCGCCGACCAGCATCCGGATCGTCTTCGGCAGGCCGGAGCTGCGCGAGATCGTCACGTCGCGACCGAGCAGGCTCGCCTCCATCCGCGAGGCGAGGTCGCGGACCTTGGAGCCGCGCAGCAGGATCGAATGCTCGACCTCGGAGCCGATCACCTCGCAGCCGTCGCCGACCGCGGTGTAGGGCCCGATGTAGGCGTCGCGGACCACGGCGCCGACGCCGATCACGGCCGGCCCGCGGACGGTGGTGCGCTCGAGCACCGCGCCCTCCTCGACCACGACGCGGCCCTCGACGCTGCAGTCGGTCATCTCACCGTCCATTCGCGGCTCGATGTCCTCGAGCACGAGACGGTTGGCCTCGAGCATGTCGGCAAGCTGGCCGGTGTCCTTCCACCAGCCCTTGACCCGGTGCCACTCGACCTTGCTGCCGTCCTCGATCAGCTTCTGGATCGTGTCGGTGATCTCGAGCTCGCCACGATCGGAGGGCTCGATCGCCTTCGCGGCCTCAAACACGGTCGGCGTGAACATGTAGACCCCGACCAGAGCCAGATCCGAGGGTGGATCCTTGGGCTTCTCGACCAGGCGGACGATGCGGTCGCCGTCGAGCTCGGCGACACCGTAGTGCTCGGGGTGCAGGACCTGGGTGAGCATGATCAGCGCATCTGGCTCGTGTTCCTTGAAGGCGGCGACGAGCTCGGTCATGCCGTCACGAAGCAGGTTGTCGCCGAGGTACATGACGAAGGCGCTGTCGCCGAGGAACTCCTCGGCGGTCAGGACCGCGTGGGCCAGACCGAGCGGTTCGGACTGGGGGATGTAGGTGACCTCGGCGCCGAGAGCGGAGCCGTCGCCGACGGCCCGCTTGATCTCCGCGCCGGTCTCCGGGGCGATCACGATCCCGATCTCGGTGACGCCCGCCTCGACCAGGGCCTCGATCCCGTAGAAGAGCACGGGCTTGTTCGCCACCGGCACGAGTTGCTTGGCGGATGTGTGCGTGATCGGGCGCAGTCGCGTCCCGGCCCCGCCCGAGAGGATCAGGCCCTTGAGGTTCTCCATGGCAGGCAGCAGGCTAGCGGCAGCCGGGTGACCGCAGGCGGCCCGAGGAACGGGACGACTAGTAGGTGCCGCCAAGCTTGCGGTGGTCCCAGCTCGCGGTCCGGACCGGCTGAAAGCGGATCGCCACACGCTTCGGGGCCTGCGCCTGCAGCGCCGCGGCGGCGTCCTCGCCAAGCTCCTCGATGCCGCCCGCGTAGCGGACCGTCAGTTCCTTGCCGAACTCGAAGACGCGGTCGGTGTCACGGATGATCTCGGCCTCCGCCTCGATCTGGACGCCGCGCAACTCCTGGTACTCCTCGCCCGCCTCGACCAGGAGCGTGGCGCGCTTGTCGCGCTCGAGGTTCTTGACCTTCTGGCTCTTGGCGAAGGTCCAGACCCAGATCTCACCGTCGCGGACCGTGAACCACATCGGCATCGAGTGTGGCCAGCCGCGCGGACCGTGGCTGGAGATGATCACCACCCGCTCTGAGTCGAGCAGCTCGAGCTGCTCACCCTCGCTCATCTTGATCTGATCGCGCCGGCTCATGCCAGGCAAACCTACCTCGGGGGCACCAGTCGCAGTTCGTCGAGCTCGCCCTCCGGCGCCATCGGCTGCGTCCGGCCCTCGTCCCAGGGCTCGATCAGGTCGTCGTAGTGGGGCGAGCCCGGCTGGCCGGACTGGCCGGTGAAGGCCTGCCAGCGGGATAGCTCGGGCCGGGCGGGGTCGGCGACCATCCGCCAGCACGGCGCCCAGACCGCCCGATAGGGGTCGTTGGGATCGAACGCGACCTGCTTGACCGTCTCCTGGGCACCACCGCTCTCGAGCCTTCGGTTGAGGAGGCGGGCGAGGATCGGGTTGGCCTCGCCGAGAGCGTGTGGGAACTCCATCTCGTGCACCGCTCCCCAGCGCCATCCGTCCGGATCGGCCCCGAGGCGTTCCTCGAGATCGTCGAGGGCCCCGCGAAGGCAGTCGAGCGCATGCTCGTCCCAGGGCCGGCCGATCAGCCCCTCATCGCCCTCATCCCAGAGGGTGAGCAGGTGCGAGTGCCAGCGCCAGGGACAGGTGACGTGCGTGACGAAGGGGTTCGAGGAGCCATCGAGCCAGCGCCGGGCCAGGTCCCGATCGCCGATCGCCCGGCGGGCGGTCTCGCGGGCGAGCCGCAGAGTGAAGGCCTGATAGATCGTCGCGGCGGTCGAGTCCGCCGACATCCGGCGGTCCCAGCTCCGCAGCCGCTCGATTGCGCTGATCTCCCGCTGATGCTTCTCGAGCTGCTCGATCCGCGCCAGGCGCTCGACGATCTCGCCGCCCGGAATCGACAGGTCGTCGAGCTGCATCGTCGCGAAGCCGGCGAGGTCGTGGTCGTCGCGCTCGGTGATCATCTGCTCGATCCGCGCCGCCCGGTATCCGTCGAGGTAGTGGCTCGAGATGTGGTGGGGGAAGTCGTCCCCGGCGATCCGGTTGTTGGCGGTGATCAGATAGCCGCAGTCGGGGTCGCGCAGCTCCGGCATCTCCTCGTAGGCGACCCAGCCGTCCCACTCGTGCTCGCCGCTCCAGCCGGGCCGCGGCAGGTCGGGGACCCCGCCGCGTCGCACCGGGATCCGGCCGACCGTCTTGTAGCCGATCGAGCCGGAGCTGTCGGCCCAGATCAGGTTCGAGACGGGGGTGCACTGGTCGGCGAGCAGCTCGACCAACTCCGCCCCGTCGGTGGGCTCGAAGAGGCTCACCTGCGCCCGGCTGATGGCGGGCAGCTCGAAGGCGGAGAAGGCGAGCGCGAGCGGCTCGGCCCCGTCGGCGCCGAGGATCTGGTTGACGATAGGACCGTGATGGGTACGCCGGACCTCGATCCGCTCCGGCGCGGCGCCCTTTACCCCGATCGTCTCCTCTGAGACCTCGAGCGCGCGGCGCTTCCCCTCGAACTCGTACTCGGCTCCGTCGATGCGCTCGACGAAGAGGTCCATCACGTCGGCCATGGCGTTGGTGAAGGTCCAGGCGACATCGTCGCTCTGACCCATGAAGAGACCGGGCGAGCCCGGGATCGAGGCGCCGCGGACCGTCCTCCCTCCGACCGTGAGACCGACCTGGAAGACGATCCCGGGCATGCTCGGGGGCAGGTGCGGATCGCCCGCAAGCAGAGGTCTGCCGTCGGCCGTGAGCTCCCCCGAGACCGCCCAGTTGTTGGAGCCGCTGGAGGCGGCCGCCAGCCCGAGCGTCTCGCGGACCTTTCCGATCTGCTCGGCCAGGCCGATCCCATCGCCACTCCACGCCCGGCCTGGATTGACGATCGCCGGGTTGCCTTCCGGGTAGAGGGGATCGAGGCGCTGGGTCAGCTCCTCGCCGAGCTCACGGACCATCTCCGCCCGCAACAGCTCCTGCTCCCAGTTGGTCGAGAGTCCGAATGTGAGCAGCTTCAGCGCCGAGAGCATGTCGGGCACGCGCCACTCCTCGAAGTCGATCCTCAGCAGCTGGAACTCGACCGGCAACGCGTCGGCTTGATGGACCGCCGAGTTGACACCCGCGCAGTAGGCCTCGAGCTCGTGGCGGAGTCCGTCGGGCAGCTCCGCCGCCTCGCGCTGGGCGATCCGGGCGAAGCCGAAGGTGCGCATCATCCGGTCGACCGGCAGGGTCTCTGCGCCCGCCACCTCCGACATCCGCCCCGCGGCTACCCGGCGATAGAGCTCGAGCTGCCAGAGCCGGTCCTGAGCGTGGCAGACGCCCTGCGCGAACCAGAGATCGTGCTTGGTCGCGGCCTCGATGTGGGGGACGCCCCAGCGGTCGCGCGAAACGCCGACCGGGGCCGACAGACCCGTCATACGCATCTCGCCGGATCGCTTTGGCAGCGGACGTCGCAACAGCTGCCAGCGCAGGCCCACACCGGAGGCACCCGCGAGAGCGGCCAAGGCACCGGCGGCGATGCCGCCGCCCAGGACCGCCGTCTTGATGATCTGATCTCGCTTCGCTCCCGGCATTCGTCTCTGGATTATCGGCCTTCGGCGAAGTGGGGGCGAGGGGGCGCTCTAGGGCTCGAGGTCGAGCAGTCTCCGACCCTCGCCGGAGAGCTTCTCGAGGTGGGCCTGCATCGCCAGCGCCGCCATCGGCTTCATCGACTCGGGAACGTCGCTCCAGCCGGCCTCGAGCAGGCGGGCCCTCGATGTCTCGCCGGCGTCGAGCGCCTCCAGCAGCCGTCGCTCCCGATCGAGCCGGTGCTCGCGGTAGGCGGCGATCTTGGCCGCCGGGTCGGTGATCCAGGGCCCGTGACCGGGGCAGAGCAGCGAGGGGGCGAGCTCGTCGAGCAGGTCGAGCGAACGCATGTAGTCGGCGAGCGAGCCGCCGGCCGCCTGGGGCGGGACGATCGATGAGCCCTCGCCGAGAATCAGGTCGCCACAGAAGCAGACGTCGCCGAAGGCGAGCACCACGTGGTCGGCGGCGTGCCCCGGTGTAGAGATCACCGAGAAGGGTCCGGCCTCCGTCTCCTCCCCGGGGTGGGAGCCGCGGACCGGGCGGACTTTGGTCTCCTCGAGCGCGGCGAGCAGGGCCTTGCGCTCGTCGACCGCCTTCGCGGAGCCGACCAGGACCTGCGCGCCGAGGAGGTCGACACCGGCGGTGTGATCGAGATGGGCATGGGTGATCAGTACCCCGCCGATCCCGCCGCGAGGCTCGGTCTCGTCCCTGATCCGCTCGATGTGGCCCTCGTCGTCGGGGCCTGGGTCGATCACCCAGGCGGGGTCGGAGCCGACGACGTAGGTGTTGGTCCCAGACAGGGTCATCGGCCCCGGGTTGGGGGCAACGATTCGGATGATGTCGTCGTTGCCGGGAGCAGCTTCGACGGTTGGGGAGCTCAAGCCGGGCGCCCGCTACTCGCTGACCGCGGCCAAGACCGCCTCGCGGGCGTCGGGCGGCTCGAGCACGACCATGTCCCCTGCACCCTTGAGGACCTCCCGCACCAGCCAGGAGGTGCCGGCGAACGGCATCTCGATGATCAGCGCTCCGTCCGCGAGCTCCTCGACGACGGTGCGCTCCTCCCCGACCCAGCGGGCGCGCTCGGGCGAGACCCAGACGCTGGCGAGGCGGGCATCGGTGACCTCCCCCTCGCTCAACCAGTCCTGGCCCGAGAGCTGGACCTCGACGCCCTCGTCCCGCTCGAAGGCCTCCCCTGTCGGTTGGGCGGTCTTGGTCCGGTCGAGCCGGAAGTGACGGACGGCATCGCGCTTGCGGTCGCGACAGCCCACGTACCAGCCACCGGGACCGCGGGCGAGCCGATAGGGCTCGATCTCACGCGAGGTGAACTGGTCCTCGTTCTCCTTGTAGTAGTTGATCTTCAGGACCTGACGGTCGGAGATCGCTTCGTTGACGGCGCTGACGATCTCGGGCTCGTCCCGCTCGATCGTGATCTGCAGCCCCTCCCGGGAGGGATCGTGACCGAGCGCCTCGACGATCTTGGTGCGGGCGGTGTCGAGCCCCGCCTGCGGCAGGTGGTCACCGAAGAAGTCGATCGCGGCGACCAGCGCCTTCGCCTCGAGCGGCAGCAGACGGGCCGGGCGGGCGAAGCTGTCGCCGTAGGCCTCGGGATCGACGTCGATCTCCGCTCCCTGGATCTCCGCGTACAGGACGTAGGTTCCGCCGCCGAAATTGACGACGTTGAGGACGTCTATGTCGCCGCGCAACTCCTTCTCGCTGATCCCCAGCTCGGTGCAGACCTCGGCGGTCAGCAGCCGCCTCTCGTTGCGCGCGGCGTCGATCAGCATCCCCGCCAGGGTGACGAGGCGGGCGAAACGCTCCGGGCGGATCACCGTCTCGGTCTTGCCGTTGGAGCGACTGCGCCGCTCGGCCTCCTCGATTGCGGGCCGAGCGACCGGCTTGGCGGTCTCGAAGTCGGCGGCGTGGCGATCTCGGAGCAGCTCGTGGCGCTCGCCGGCCTCCCTTGCGAGCTCCTCCGGCTCGAGAACGGCAGCGTTGTGACGCCAGCCCAGGAGCCAGGCGACGAGCTGGCGCGAGGAGGCGTAATCGGTGGTCAGGATCGAGCCCTTGCCGGGCGCCCCGTCCTTCTTGGTGGCGGGACGAATCTCGCCGAAGCTGCCGTAGTCGCGCTCGACCAGCCAGTCGACCCGGTCGCTGAGGAAGATCTTCGCGGTGCCGTCATTGGAGCCCATCTGCCAATCGGCTCGGGAAGCGTAGTCGCGGCGATCGAAGTCCTCAGGCGGGGTGAAGTCGTGCTCGGCCTTGGTCGCGTAGCTGACCTTGCCCTGGATCCGCGAGAGCCGGAAGACGCGGACCGCACCGCGTTCGTGTGCATGGCCGATCAGGTAGAACTGCCCCGAGCGGAAGACCAGGTGGTAGGGGTCGACCTTGCGATCGGCGGTCGCGTCGCGCTCCATCGTGTAGTAGCTGAACTCGATCGTCTTGCGCCGGCTGATCGCGGTCTCGATCTTCGCCAGCCGCTGGGAGAGCTCGCGGCCCCCGGCCGAGGCGGTCATCGCCATTTCGATCGGGGCGGAGTCACCGTTCTGCAGGGGGCTCTTGCGGCCCCAGGAGACCTGCTGCAGCGCCAGCCGCAGCGGCTCGGCATAGGCGAACTGGCCGTCGAGCAGGGTCAGCGCCGTGCCGAGGGCGGCAAGCTCGGAGTCGGTGAACTCGATCGCCGGCAGGTAGTAGTTCTCGGGCGGGAGCGCGTAGAGCTCGGACTCGAGGAAGCCCTCGCTGGGGCGGTCGACCTTGAGCGCGATCCCGAGGCTCTCGAGCTCGGCGCGGTCGGCGTAGAAGCGCCGTGCGAAGGCGTCCTCGTTCATCGACGAGTACCCCTCTACCTCCTGCTTGATCTCCAGTGCCGAGACCGGTCGCCGGTTCGCCATCAGGAACGAGATCAGAGAGAGCTGGCGGATCAGTTTCTCGGTGTCCTTGGCCACTGCGGGCAGGATAGATGCGGCCCGCGGGCGGGCGGGTCGGCGGAGGCCGAGAAATGCGCAGTTTGCGGGCTTGGGGCTAGGCTGCGCGCTGGTGAAAGTAGGCGGCGTTGCCGATGCCGCGGTCGAACCCCGACCAGGCCTCGCCGTCGGCGAGGCTGCGCTCGATCCGGTCGAAGCTGCCGAGCTTGCCGCCCAGGTTGTCCATCATGTGGACCAGGGTCGCTTCGCGGGTGGCCGGGACGACCGGGGAGCCATGCTCGAGCGTTCCGTGGTGGCTGAGGATGATGTGGAGCACCGCCTGGGCGAGGTCGGGCTCGAAGCCCTCGATCGACTCGATCTCCTTGCGGACGCGGTAGTAGCCGAGCGGGATCTCTCCCTGGAGGCGGCCGAGATCGGTCATGTCGATCGCGAGCGGATCGTCGTTGTAGGCCTCGAGCTTGCCGATGTCGTGCAGCAGCGCTCCGGTGACGGCGACATCGCGATCGATGCCGGGGAAGAACGAGGCGGCGGCGCTGACCGACTGCGCGACCGAGAGCGCATGCTCAAGCAGACCGTGGCGATAGGCCTGGTGGTAGTGCTTGGCAGCCGGAGCGTCGCGGAACCGCTCCCAGATCTCGGTGCCGGGGGTTAGGAAGCGGTCGAGCAGAGTGCGCAGCTCCGGCGTGCGGACGGTGTCCAGGAGGGCCCGGAGGTCGTCCTGGAGACGGGCGATCGGCACCGGTGAGGTCTCGAGCAGGTCGGCGGGCTCGAACTCGCCCTCGCGGGCGGGCCGCAGAGCCTCGATGATCACGGCGTCGCCCCAGCGCTCGCTCGCCTCGAATCGGCCCTCGATGAAGACGATCGAGCCTGAGGGCGCGGCCTCGAAGCGTGCCTCGACCTCATCCCAGGACTTCGCGGCGACGCTCCCGGAGCGATCCGAGAGCTTCAGCGCCAGCCACTCGCCACCCTTCTTCGTCGGGCGGCGACTGCGGTCGCGGACCGCGTAGCAGCCGCTGATCCGCTCGCCGTCGGCGAGGGAACGCAGGTCCTGGTGGCCGCCCGCGCCGGGTGCGGCGGCTGCCTCGCCGAGCTGTGGCTGTCGATCCATCGGAGTCATTGAAGATAGGGCGACAGGCGGACGGTTCGGGACCCGCCGGCCGCCCCCAGGCGACGTCGATTGGAGGGGCGCTTGAGGTCGCTGGCCCTGACGGATAGCTTTCGCCGCGATGGTGGGCAACCCGGTCAACTTCCTCTTCGGGACCGCCGACCCCGATCGGACAAAGAGCTTCCTCGGCGCTCTGCTCGGCTGGGAATCGGGTGCGGGCAGCGCTCGGGGCGGGTTCAACGTAGCCGACTTCGAGCCAGCGTGAGCCGGGTAGCGGTTGTCGGAGCCGGCTTCGCCGGTCTGTCGGCCGCGGCCCGGGTGGAGGCCGCAGGCCTCGAGGCCGTGACGGTCGAGGCTCGCGACCGGGTCGGAGGGCGGGTCTTCTCGCGGGAGCTGGGGAACGGGAGCGTGATCGAGATGGGGGCCGAGTTCATCCTCGACGGCAATACCCGTGTCAGGGAGGTCGCGGCGGACCTGGGCCTGGGGTTGTGGGACAAGGGCATCCGCTACGGGCGGAGGGAGCCGCGGGGAGGCAGCCCGGTCGACGAAGATGGCCTCGCTGAAGCGCTGAAGACGATCGGGTCCGCGCTCGCGGACGACCCCCCTGCGGCCGCGGTGCCCTCGCGGGAGCTGCTCGATCGACTCGCGATCGACGCCGGTGCGCGCGACTACATCCTCGCCAGGGTCGAGATCTCGTGCGCCGCACCGGCCGGCCTCGTTCCCGCCGGCGAAATGCTGGGGGTGGCCCATGTCGGGGATGAGGCCTCACCGAGCGTCGCCGGCGGCAACCAGCGGATCGCCATTGAGCTGGCGCGAAGGCTCTCGCAACCGGTCTTGCTCAGCTCCCCGGTGCGCCGGCTCGAGTGGTCCACCGACGACGGTGTCCGGATCGCCACCGAGGGCGGCATGATCGAGGCCGACGTCGCGATCATGGCGGTCCCGGCCTCGGTGATCGGATCGATCGAGTTCGACCCACCGCTCCCCGATCGCAAACAAGATGCGCTCTCCACGGTGCGATACGGGAACGCTGCGAAGCTGTTCGTGCCCCTCGCCGAGGATCCCGAGCCGCGGGCCGTGATGTCGATCCCCGAGCGCTACTGGGCCTGGACCGACACCGGCAAAGAGGGTCGCCCGCAGCCGGTGCTTCACGCCTTCGCCGGCTCGGCGGCGGCACTAGAGCGGCTCGACGTGAGCGACGGCCCGGACCGCTGGCGAACCTCGATGCTGGCGCTGCGACCCGATGTCGAGCCGGCCGACGCCGACCCGATCCTCTCCACCTGGGACGACGACCCCTGGGTCCGCGGCGCCTACTCGGTCTCCCCCGGTCCGGAGCTGACCCCCCGCCTTCAGGAACCATGCGGCCCGCTCCACTTCGCCGGCGAGTACACGGCCGGCGCCTTCTCCGGATTGATGGAAGGGGCCCTGCGCAGCGGCGAGAGAGCCGCCGAAGCACTCCTCACCGAGCGGGCCGCCTGAGGCCGGGCTCAGCCTCCCCCGGTCGCGTCGGTGAGATCGGTCAAATCGTTGGTGAGATCGGTCGCCGACGTGCTGAGATCGCTGGCAGTGCTGCTCAGGTCGCCGGCGGCGCTGCTCGCGTCCTGCACGGCCTCGCTGACATCTCCCGTGGTGCTCTCATCGTCCCCGCAGGCACTGACACCGACCGCACCGACCCCGAACACCACAGCGACCAACGCCGCAGAAAGCCTCTTCCTCATCTCCAACCTCCCAAGTTCGCCCGACAACGGCGCCCATCTAATCAGAACCTGATCCCGACCGAAACGAGACATCTGACGCCGCCAGCAGATGGCGAGGCCCGGAATCGAACCGGGGACACCACGATTTTCAGTCGTGTGCTCTACCAACTGAGCTACCTCGCCCTGTCCCTTCGCCAAGGGTCGGGAGGCGGTAAGGCTAGCGGCTGACAGCGGCTTCGAGGGCCCGCCTCACGGCCTCGGCAGCCGAGGAGGCGGCCTCGACCCCGGGCGAATCGCCCATCGGCCCACGCCCGCTCAGGCTCCATGAATCGAGTGTGAAAACCGGGCGGTCGAGCCGGCGGGCGAAGGCGATCTCCGAGAGAGTCCCCCACTCGCCCCCGATGGCTATCACCACGTCCGCGGAGGCAACCACCGCGAGATTGCGGGCCTGGCCGATCCCGGTAGCGACGACGTGGGTGAGGTGCTCGTTTCCGCTGTCGAGATCGTCGGCCATGAGGACCCCGATCACCTCGCCCCCGGCCGAGGAGGCGGCCTCCGACACCGCGCTCATGATCCCCTCGCGTCCCCCGCAGACGACGACCGCACCGGCCTCGGCCAACAGGCGCCCCACCTCGGCGGCGAGGGCATCGAGCGCACCATCGGATCGCGACGACCCACAGACGGCGATCTGGATCCGGCGCCCCAAGCAGCCGGCTCAGGTCCCGCCCAGCAGGGCACGCTTCTGCTCTTCGAACTCCTCGTCGGTCAGGGCTCCGGCATCACGGAGCCTCGAGAGTCGCTCGAGCTTGGAGATCGTGTCCTCGCCGGGACCCGAGCTACCGCCTCCCGCCGCCTGCGAAGCCGCGTGCTCGGAGACGACCTGCATGATCCGGGCGGCGAGGGCGGGATCGCCGGAGGTGTCGATCGTCTGCTCGGTCCCGGGCTCAAGGCTGTGCCCCACCACCCCTTCGAGCTTGGCGCGGAGCTCGGGATCGTTGCGTGCGTCCACCACCGGGGCGCCGCCACCCGCCGCGGGCGGCCAGCTGGAACCGACCACGGGCTGGGCCGCGAGCTGGGCGGCGCGTGAGCCCTTCTCGGCCGCGCGCACCTCACGCGCCGCCTTCCAGTCGATCGCCACCTTCTGCGGATCATCGACATCGACCTTGACCGGAACCTCGATGCCGAAGCCGAGCGAGTCCTTGCTCGAGACCATCCACTGGTCCTCGACCATGTACGGAGAGCGGCCCTCGACATGGACCTCGAGCGTGATCGGAAGGTTCTGGGTGGAGGAGCCTCGCTCGGGCATCGTGAAGGCGGTGATCACGGCCTTCCCGGCCCTGCCCTTCTTGAGGATCTTGCGGTGGGTAAAGGGATTGATCATCGAGGCGCTCCGAACTCCGACGCGACTCTACTCTTGGCCGGCCTGCGCCGCGCTGGAGGGGCGCACCGGCCGCGCTGTGCCCACTCCGGGCGCCGTCACCACCAGCCCAGCTCAGTGCCCGGACTCTGCCCGAGCGAGCATTCCGGTCATCAGTTCGATCGCACCGCCCTTGTGCAGGTGGTCGTTGAGGTTGCCGCACTTCGGGCTCTGGACGCAGGACGGACAGCCCGACTCACAACGGCACTCGCCGACCAGCCGGGCGGCGTCGCCGACGAGCCGCTCGAACTCGTCGAACCCACGCCTGGTGATGCCGACCCCCCCCGGGTGGCCGTCGTAGATGAAGACCGTCGGCTTTCCGGTCTGGTAGTGAACGTTGGTGGAGAGACCGCCGATGTCCCAGCGGTCGCACATCGCCAGGAGCGGCAGGACCGCGATCTGCGAGTGCTCGGAAGCGTGCAGCGCCCCAAGCAGCACCTCGGGCGGAAGCGCCTGCGGTCCGGCGAGCTCATCCGGCAGGACGTAATAGAGCGCCTGCGTGCGGAAGTTCTGCTCGGGCAGTTCGAGAGCTACGAAGTCGATCGCCTCGTGATCCCCCAGGCGCTTGCGCTGGAAGGCGATCACCTGCTCCGTGACCGCGACCGTCGCGAAGTTGAGCTCGACGCCCAGGGCCTGACGCTGGGTCAGCAGCCTCTCAACATAGATATCCGTCTCCTTGCGGGCCTGGGTGTACCAGTCCCCGTCGAAGCCCCGAACGATCGCGCGCCTCTGCTCGATATCGAGCTCAGCGACCTCATAGGAGCGGCCCATGTGGAGGTAGATTGCCCCGGGATGCACGGTCGAGAAGGCGCGCTCGGCCTCGACGGTCCCGAGCAGCTCGCCGGAGTCGGCGTCGACGACGGTCACCGAATCGGCCGAGGACGAGCGCAGCCCGAAGGCGCCGGCCGGGAACTCCGAGCCGCGAACGGCGAGCTTGCCGGCGCGCCCGCTGCGTAGGGCGCCGGCGCCGATAAGGGCGTCGGCCCGATCCCGCCAGCCCTCACCCAGGACCTCGTCGTCGGCCTCTCCGCCGAGCGGCGCCTCGAAGGCCGCGGCGACCAGGTGCGCGGACTGGATCTGCTCGTTGGTGTGATCGAGGATCGCCGCCTCGACCGGGCGGGTGAGGAACTCGGTCGGATGCCGGCAGAAGAACTGGTCGAGGCCATCCTCGCCGGCCATGTAGATCGCCAGCCCCTCGGTCTTGCGCCCGGCACGCCCCCACATCTGACGCAGGCTGGCCACCGTCCCGGGGAAGGTCACGCACAGAGCCGCGTCGAGCTCACCGATGTCGATCCCGAGCTCGAGCGCGTCAGTCGCGACCACGGCGAGCAGCTCTCCGGCCGCGAGCCGGGCCTCGACCTCGCGACGCTGCTGGGGCGTGTAGCCGGCCCGGTACGGCGCGATCCGCCCGGCGAGATCGTCCCGGCCCCGGTCGGAGAGCCGCATCGAGGTGAACTTCTGAATCAGCTCGATGCCCTTGCGCGAGCGCAGGAAGCAGATCGTGCGCACACCGGCGATGACCAGGTCGGCGAGCATCTCGGCCGCCTCCGAGAGGGCCGAGCGCCTGGCGCCGGCCGCCTCGTCGATCAGGGGTGGATTCCAGATCGCGATTCTGCGGCCGGCCTTCGGCGCCGCGTCGTCATCGATCAGCTCGAAGGATGTGCCGACCAGGCGTTCGGCGAGCTCGGCGGGATTGGCGATCGTCGCCGAGGTGAGGATGAAGGTCGGCTCCTGCTCCGGTCCCTGATATATCCGGCAGATCCGCCGCAGGCGGCGCAGGACGTTCGCCACGTTGGAGCCGAACACGCCGCGGTAGACGTGGGCCTCGTCGACGACGACGTATCGGAGGTTGACGATGAAGTCCCCCCAGCTCTTGTGGTGTGGGAGGACGCCGACGTGGAGCATGTCGGGGTTGGTGAGGACGAGGTTCGATCGGCGGCGGATCGGCGGCCGCTCCTGCCGCGGTGTGTCCCCATCGTAGATCGCGTGCCGCACGCCGGGCGACCCGAGCTCCGACAGCTTGCGAGCCTGGTCCTGTGCCAGGGCCTTGGTCGGATAGAGGTACAGGGCTCGGGCGCTGGGGTCGCGGGCGATCGTCTCGAGCACCGGGAGGTTGAAGGCAAGCGACTTTCCCGAGGCGGTGCCGCTGGTAACGATCACGTTCGAGCTCCTCGAGGCCCGTAGAGCCGCGAGCTGGTGGGCGTAGAGGCTGGCGATTCCCCGCGCCCGCAGGGCTGCGGTCAGGCCGGGCTCCAACGAGTCCGGCAACGGAACCGAGACCGCCTCCTGCTCGCGCTCGGCGCTCTCGGTGACCAGCCGGCCGTCGGCGCGTCCGGGATCGATTGCGGCGCGCCAGCCCTCGTCGATCGACGATGCCCAGGGCAGGTCGGCGGCGGCGTCAGCCACGGCCACCGATCGCCGCGGCCACCCGGATCGAGTCGAGCGCCTCGATGTCGTGGAGACGATGGATCTGGGCGCCGGCCGAGGCAGCGATCGCCGCTGCGGCAAGTGTCCCTGCGCCGCGACCGCCGGCGCCGAGGCGGTCCTCCCAGGAGCCGGCCAGGACCGCGCCGATGAAGTCCTTGCGTGAGAGAGAGACGAACAGCGGGCGTTCGAGCGCGTGGAGCTCCGGCAGCCGCCGGATGATCTCGAGCGCGTGGCCGGTGTCGAGGTCGAAGTCGAGCCCGGGATCAATGACGATCGCCTCCCGGCTGACCCCGAGCTCGACGGCACGATCGATGCGCTCGGCGAAGAACTCCAACAGTCGGGCAACGACGTCGGCGTAGTTCGGCAGCGGACGGGCCGCGCGCGGCGGGCCCTCGATGTGCATCAGGACGTACCCGCAGCCGCACTCGGCCACGACCGCGAGCATCTCGTCGGCGCCGCCACCGATGTCGTTGATCGCGGCGGCCCCGGCCGCGATCGCCTCCCGGGCGACCTCCGGGTTGAAGGTGTCGGCGGTGACCGGCTGCTCGAGCTCGCCGCTGAGGCCGGCGACGGCCGGGATCAGGCTCGCGGCTTCCGAGCGGGCGTTGACCGGCGGCCCGTTCCGCGCGGGAACCGCGCCGACGTCGATCAGCTCGAAGCCGGACCCGGCGAGGCGGCGTCCGTCGGCGATCGCCTGCTCGGGTGTGCCGCTGCGCGCCCCCGCGAACATCGAGTCGGTGGTCACGTTGACGATCCCCGCCCCTATGGGATGGTGGCGATCGAGCTCGAGAATGCGATCGCTGAGCTGCCAGGTGAGCATCGATGACACGCTAGCGCCAGCTACGCGGGCGGCCCGATCCGGGGTTAGTCTGGACCCATGTACCACGTTGATCACCGCGGATCCGAGATCGAGCTCGAGATCGAGGCAGTCGAGATCGAGGGCGTGTTCACCGATGCCCTGCTCGCGCTCGGCGACGTCTACGCGGACGCGACCGCCGCTCGCGGGCGACCCACGACCCACGCGGTGGTGGTCGGGGCCGACGATCTACCCGGCTTGCTCGCCGCCTGGGTAGCGCGGCTGGTGGAGCTGGCCGAGAACGAGGACTTCGTTCCCGAGAGGGTGGAGAAGCTGCGGCTCGCCGGCAGCGATCTCAACGCGCTGGTCGCCGGTGAGCGATCGATCCCCCGGGACCTGATTGCTGGGGTTGCCTCCGACCGGGTCGGGATGAGGAGACTGCAGGACGGCGCCTGGAGTGCGGCGATCGTCCTCGCGACCCGGAGCTGAGGTCTCAACGCCGGCGCTCCGCCCAATACGCTCCCCCCGTGGCACTCCGCTGCCTGTACACCGATCTCGACGGGACCCTCCTCGGCCAGGCGGGATCCCTCTTTCGCGACGCCGACGGCAGCTTCTCGAAGTCCCAGGCGCTGCTCCTACAGGCCTGCCACCGCGCCGAAGTCGAGGTCGTGATCATGTCCGGGCGACGCGAGGCCCAGGTGCACTCCGACGCACGCCTGATCGGTCAGTCCTCCTACATCTACGAGGCCGGTTGCGCGATGGTCATCGATCGCGAGCGCACATACCTGACCGGGTCCTGGGAGGCGAAGCCGGATCTCAACGTCCACGACCAGATCGTCGAGGCGGGGGTTCCCGAGACGCTGTTCGAGCACTTCGGGCCCGATCGCCTCACCTGGCACGAGCCCTGGCACACCGGGAGGCAGCTCTCGCTGTTGATGCGCGGCAAGGTCGACGTCGAGGAGGCGAACCGGCTGATCGCCGACAGCGGCCACGAGGATCTGCGCTTCCTCGACAACGGTGCGATCGGCAGGCCGATGGCCGGGATCGAGTTCACTCACGCCTACCACGTTGTCCCGGGCGGAGCCAGCAAGGGCGCCGCCGTCAATGCCCACATGCGCGCCCGCGGCTATGAGCCCGAGCAGTGCATCGCCGCCGGCGATTCGATCGAGGACCTCGAGGCCGCCCGCTGGGTCGGCCACTTCTTCTGTGTCGCCAACGGACCCGAGCGGGACGATCGGCTGAGGGAGACGCTGGCGGAGTATCCGAACGCGAGTGTCACCGCGGGACGGATGGGCGACGGCGTCTACGAGGCCGTGATCTCGACTCTGGCCGGCGCCCCCGGGGCTGCTTGATGGCGGCCGGAGCGCACCGGGGCGGGTGGCCGCTGAACCTGACCGAGCTCGAGGCGCCGGCCTCCGAGCTGCTCGAGCCCACCGCCTACGACTACTACCGCTCGGGAGCCGGCGACGAGATCACCCTCGACCGAAACCGCGCCGCCTTCTCGGACCTCCGGCTGCTGCCACACGTGCTCCGCGACGTCTCCGACATCGAGCTCGGCACCGAGGTGCTCGGCAGCCCGATGTCGATGCCCGTGGCGGTCGCTCCAACCGCCTTCCACCGCCTCGCCGATCCCGACGGCGAGATCGCAACCGCGCGGGGTGCGGCGGCTGCCGACGCGGTCTTCTGCCTCTCCTCACTCTCCAACACCACGCTCGAGGAGGTCGCGCCGGCAGGCGGCCGGCGCTGGTTCCAGCTCTACGTCTTCCGCGATCGCGAGCTCACCAGGGAGCTGGTCGAGCGGGCGGAGGCCGGCGGCTATGAGGCGATCCTCCTCACCGTCGACGCGCCCGTGCTCGGCCGTCGCGAGCGCGACATCCGCAACTCCTTCGAGCTGCCCGACGACCTCACGATCGCCTCCGTCGGCGATCCGGTCGAGGCCGGCGCAGGCGAGTCGGGGCTGGCCGCATATTTCGCCGCTCAACTCGATCCGGCTCTGACCTGGAGCGACCTCGAGTGGCTGGTGGAGATCTCGGGCCTGCCGGTCGCAGTCAAGGGCGTGCACCGCGCAGACGACGCCGAGCGGGCGATAGATCATGGGGCTGCGGCGGTGATCGTCTCCAACCACGGAGCCCGACAGCTCGACACCGTGCCGGCCACGATCGAGATGCTCCCCGAGGTTGCGGAGGCCGTCGGGGGGCGCGGCGAGGTGCTGCTCGACGGTGGAGTCCGGCGCGGCACCGACGTGGTCAAGGCGCTCTGCCTCGGCGCCGCGGCCGTGATGGTCGGCCGGCCGGTCCTGTGGGGGCTCGCCCTCGATGGTGAGGCAGGGGTTGGACGAACCCTGAACATGCTCAGAGTCGAGCTGCGCGAGGCGATGGCCCTCTGTGGAGCGGCATCGCTCGACGAGCTCGAGCCTGATCTGATCGCGCCCGGCCCGCGACTCTGACCGCGCTGCGAGGTCGCTAGTCTGGAGTGGTGATCGACGTCGGATCAGCGGCGCCTCTGCTCCCGCTCGCCGCAGACAACCTCCTTGCCGCGCGGAACCTGATGGCCTTCACGCTCGGGTTCCACATCATCCTCGCCTGCGTCGGCGTGGCGCTGCCCGCGGTGATGCTCACGGCCGAGTACCGGGGCCGCAAGCACAACGATCCCGAGGCGCTGGATCTTGCGCGCAAGTGGTCGAAGGCGGCGGCCGTCCTGTTCGCCGTAGGCGCCGTGACCGGGACGGTCCTCTCCTTCGAGCTCGGGCTGCTGTGGCCGGTCTTCATGGAGAATTGGGGCGACGTCTTCGGGACCGGGTTCGCGATCGAGGGCATCTTCTTCTTCACCGAGGCGATCTTCATCGCGATCTACATCTACGGCTGGAAGCGACTCGACGGCTGGAAGCACTTCTGGACCGGCGTGCCGATAGTGATCGCCGGGGTCGGCGGAGCCTTCAGCGTCGTCGCCGTCAACTCCTGGATGAACCAACCGCAGGGGTTCACCCAGGCGGCCGACGGGACGATCACCGACGTGCAGCCGCTGACCGCCCTCTTCAACCCGGCCACGGTCTACGAGTTCCCCCACATGCTGCTCGCCGCCTACATGGTCTGTGGCTTCGGGCTCGCCTCGATCTACGCGATCCGCTGGATGCGAGGTCGGCGCGATCGGCGGACCAGGCTTGGCTTCATCATCCCGTTCGCGATCGCGGCGATCGCGACCCCGGTCCAGATCTTCGTCGGCGATGTTGCCGCCCGCGGTGTCGCCGACCATCAGCCGGCCAAGTTCGCAGCCTTCGAGTGCATCCAGGAGACCGGATCGAACCAAACCGAGTGGCTCGGCGGGATCTGTACCGACGACGGGGTCAAGTGGGGCATCCCGATGCCCGGCGTCGACTCCCTCCTGGTCGGCTTCAGTACCGACACCGTCGTCACCGGCTTTGAGCCGAACGCCGACAACCCCGAGCTCGCGGGAGTCTCGGGCGCGACCTCGATCCCGCCCGACGAGCGGCCACCCGCGACGACGATGCTGCACCTCGCCTTCGACGTGATGGTCGGCATCGGCTTCGCCCTGCTCGGTCTGGCCGCGTGGTTCGGCTGGAGCCTGTGGCGCCGGAAGAAGCTTCCGGAATCAAAATGGTTCTGGCGAGCGGCGGCGCTATCGGGCCTGGGAGCGGTGATTGCGATGGAGTCGGGGTGGATCGTGACCGAGGTCGGCCGACAACCCTGGATCGTGCAGGGCTTCATGCGGACCGAGGAGGCGGTGACCCAGGCCGAGGGGATCTGGTTCGTCTTCGCCGGGACGGTGCTGCTCTACGGCACGATCGGCTTGATCACCTACAAGGCGCTGAAGCTGATCTCCGGCCAGAGCGGGGACATGAACGTGCCCTACGGCCCCGGCCCCGGCCCCGGCGACCAGCAGCCTGATCCCGAATCCGTGGCGGCCGGCGAGGGGACCGGGCGATGAGCAAGCCCGAGGTCGTCGCCGTGATCCTCGCCGCGGGGCTGACGCTGTACGCGGTCTTCGGCGGTGCCGACTTCGGCGCGGGGATGTGGAGCCTGCTCTCCCGCCGTGAGGGAAAACGGGGCGAGCGCGCACGGGCCCGAATCGAGCACTCCCTGGGACCGGTCTGGGAGGCCAACCACGTCTGGCTGATCTTCTGCCTGGTGGTTCTGTGGACCGGCTTCCCGAAGGCCTTCGGCCCTCTGATGGAGACCCTCTATGTGCCGCTGGCGCTGGCCGCCGTCGGGATCGTGCTGCGAGGATCGGGGTTCGCCTTCGGCCACACCTTCGCCGGGGCGGCGAAGGCCCGCTCCGAGACGGTCTTTGCGGCTTCGTCGGTCGTCACCCCCTTCTTCCTCGGCTGTGTGGTCGGCGCCGTGGCCGCGGGCGAGGTCCCGGCCTCGGGCGGGGGAGAGCCGTTCTCGAGCTGGCTTGCGGTGCTCCCGATCACGATCGGGGTCCTGTTCGTGGTCAGCTCCGCCTACATCGCCGCCGTCTTCCTCACCGACGACGCCCGGCGCGCCGGCCAGGACGATCTCAGGGACTACTTCCGCCGACGGGCCATCGGGGCCGCGGTCGTCGCCGGGGTCTTCTCGGTGATCGGCCTGGTCGTCCTTCGCGCCGACGCGCGGAGCATCTTCGACGGTCTCGCCGCCGAGGGGCTGCCCCTGGTGATCGCATCGCTGCTGCTCGGCGGCACAGCGCTGACGATGCTCGCCGCCGGGCGCGGTCGGGGGATCCGCCCGGTCGCGGTCGGTGCGGTGGTCGCCGTGGTCGCGGGATGGGCGGTTGCCCAGAACCCGTTCCTGCTGCCGGGCTCATTGACGATCGAACAGGCCGCCGGCGCCGGCGCCACCCTGACGGCGGTGATCATCACCTTCGGATTCGCCGTGGCCATCGTCGGGCCGTCCCTGTTCTTCCTGTACTGGCTCTCCCAGCAGCAGGCTCTGGACCTCGACTAGCCGGGTCGCCCCCGGCGGCGGTCAGTCCCGGCGGGGCGCGGCGGCTTCGCCGCGGGCGCGCCTGAGCAGGCGATCGAGCAGGCGCGGTGCCAACCCGTTGATCCCGAGCAGGCGGACGGCGCCGGGGGCGTAGACGGCACGCTCGCCGGTCTCGACGGCGGAGGCGATCTGACCGGCGAGCCGGTCGGGATCGATCGCCTCATCGCTCTTCCGCCACGCGGGGAGGCGCTCGAGCTGATGCGAATGCAGCTCGGTCTCGACCTCGCCGGGGTAGACCGTCGTCACTCCGATCCCCGTCCCGGCGAGCTCATGCCTGAGCGCCTCTGCGAAACCCCGGTTGGCGGCCTTGGTCGCCCCGTAGACGGCGCCGGACGGGAAGGCGCGGATCCCGGCGCCGGAGGAGACGATGACGACGTGGCCGGAGCCGGCCGCCAGCATCGGCTCGAGGCCGGCGCGCACTGTGTAGAGGCTGCCGAGGAGGTTGATCGCGACCATCTCCTCGACCTTCTCGATGGCCATCTCCGCGAATGGACCGTAGTGGGCGATTCCCGCGTTCGCGACCAGCAGGTCGAGCCCGCCGGCCTCGTCGGTGAAGGTCGCGACGGCCCGCTCCAGCTCGCGCCGGTCGGTGACGTCGGCGGGCACCGCCACAGGCTCGCCGGGGAGCTCATCGGCGAGCTGGTTGAGCTCGCGGTGGCCGCGGGCGATGAGGCCGACACGCGCTCCTCGTCGAGCCAGCTCGTGGGCGAGCGAGCGGCCGATGCCCTTCGATGCGCCGGTGATCAGCGCCCTCGTTCCGTCACCGACTCTCATGGGTGGATACTCTCAGGTGGATGACCGGCGAGCAGGTGACAGTCGCGGAGGAGGAGTACCTGCAGGCGCTGTTCTGGCTGCAGGAGGCGCAGCTGCCGATGACCGCTGCCAACGTGGCGCGGGCAATGCAGCTCTCCCCTCCGACCGTGCACGAGATGATCGGCCGGCTCGAGCGCGACGGGCACGTCGAGCGGGCCGAGGACAAGACACTCAGCTTCACCGCCCAAGGCAAGGATCACGCCGAGGCGATCGTCAAGCGCCACCGACTGATCGAGCGCTTCCTCACCGATGTGCTCGGGATCCCCTGGGACGAGGTGCACGAGGAGGCCGAGCGTCTCGAGCACGCGATGTCGCCCGTGCTCGAGGAGCGGATGATGGCCGCGATCGGCGACGCCACCACCTGCCCCCACGGCCACCCGATCGTGCTCGGGCAGCGGGAGCAGGGCTCCCTGCTCGCCGACTGCGAGGTGGGCGCCGCGGTCCGGATCCTGCGCTTCGAGAACGAGGCGGAGGAGCTTCTGCACTACCTGAAGGACGCCGGACTGGAGCCGGGCCTGAAGGGCAAGGTCGACTCCTCCGACGACGACAGCGTGGTGGTGGTAGCCGGCGACGGCGCCAGCTACAGCGTCACGCGAAGCGTCGCCGAGACCGTCTCGGTCCGAGCCGATCCGGCCCCGCCGCCACGCGCAGCGCTTCCCGAACAGCTCCAGCTCTCGAGCGACCGCTACGGTCGCTGAGCGGGCGGCTGCGGCCCAGCCGCTGAGACGCGGCGATCGTCGCCGCCACCGATGCACCGCGGCGGCTGCGGCCTGTGGTGCCCGCCGCTGGCATCAGACGGCCCTGTTTTCCGCCGTCGTCGTCTCGCCGCAGATCTCGCGGAGCGCGCGGTAGAGGCGCTCGTCGCCAGTGTCGGCGACGGTGCCTTCACGGCGCCTGGCGGCCTCGTGGCCCTTGACCGCCGCCGCGAGAGCGTAGAAGCGCCGCTCCATATTCCTGCGACTGAGATGATCCCGTTCCGCGGGGCGTACCCCCTCGAAGAAGCTGATTGGCATGCGGGCCTCCTTCCGTTTGCTTGTCCCGCCTCGATAGGCGAGTCGGTTTGCTGCGATAACAATACGAGCAAATCGTTAGTAATTGCTAAAGACTTGTGATTACGCCACTCCGGCGGGCGGGATCTTGCGACGGGCGGCGCCCCCGGCTGACTAGGAGCGCTGCAGGGCCAGCGCGGCTGCGAGGCGGCCGATGCCTTCGCCGACCTGCTCGGGCGGGACGCTGGCGAAGCTGAGCCTGAGGCTGCGCTCGCCGCCGGCGAGCATGAAGTCCGGGCCGGCGACGAAGGCCACCCCCCGCTCCTTCGCCAGTGGCGCCAGCGCAGCGGTGTCGGAGCCCTCGGCAAGATCGAGCCAGAGGAAGTAGCCGCCGCCCGGGACCACGAACTCCGCCTCGGGGATCTGCTCCCGGAGCGCTTCGACCACCGCGTCCCGCCGCTCGGCCAGGGCGTGGTTGACGAACGCGATGTTGCGGTCGAGCCCGCCCGAGCTGCAGAGCTCGAAGACGATCGACTCAGCGAGCATGTTCGGCGAGATGTAGGTCTCGTTGGCGCCCTTGGCGAGCGCTGCGATCTCGCTGACGGGACCGGCCAGGTAGCCGACACGGACGCCGGGGCTGACCGTCTTGGAGAAGGAGGACGCATGGAGCACCCGCGCCTCGGTGCCCTCCGCGAGAGCCAGCATGGTCGGCAGCTCCTCGGCGCCCGCGAAGCGCACCTCCCGGTAGGGATCGTCCTCGAAGATCCAAAAGCCGTGCTCGGCACTGAGCTCGACCAGGCGGCGGCGCTTGGCCTCCGAGAGCGTGCAGCCGGCCGGGTTGTGGAAGTTGCTGATGATGTGTACGAGCTTCGGCGAGCGGCCGGATGCGAGCAGCCGCTCGAGCTCGGCGACGTCGATGCCGTCAGCCTCGAGCTCGACGCCGATGCGGTCGACGCCGAGCTTGGAGAGCATCAGCAGCGTGCGATCGTAGGAGGGCTGCTCGACCACGACCTCGTCGCCCGCCTCGAGCAGGTGATCGAACAGCATCCACCCGGCCTCGAGCGAGCCGTTCGTCACCATCACGCGATCGGCGGTGAGTCCATGGCCGTGGCGCTCGGCGAGCCACTCGCAGAGCTCGGGGTGGCCCCTGCCGGTCCCGTAGGAGAGAGCGCGTCCAGGATTCGCGACCAGCGCACGATCGGCCGCCTCCCGCACCGCATCGGCGGGAAGTAGGTCGACGCTGGGGGCGCCGCGGGCGAAGCTGATCAACTCACTCATCGGCGGGCGAGTATATGCCCCACCGGCCCGCGGCTCAGGGCCGACGGTCCCGAAGCGACCCCCTAAGGGCCCGTCCAGCCGTTCGAGTAGCACGGATCGCCGCTGGTGCAGGTGCCCTGCAGCCCCCCGGTCCCGTTCGGCATCAGCCAGTCCGACATCTGCTTCTGGGCGTCGGGCGCACGGCGCGGGTATCCGTGAGGATCCTCGCCGAACCCGTTCTCCTCGCGGGGTGGAACGTTCTCGTTCGGTGGCACCCCGCTGCCGAGGCCGCGGTCGCCGTTGAAGCTCGGCGGGCCGCCGTCGAAGTAGACGAGCGCCGAGTCGGCGAACGGGTAGCCGCCGATAGCACCGATCTTGAAGAACGGGTTCTTCTGCCAGTGGCGACCGGGCTCGAGCGCCGGCTCCATCACCTTCGCGCCGACCGTCCGGGCCATGTTCTCGGCGGTCAGGTTGGCAACCTGGTGGTCTCCCATCGCCGCGTGCAGGAGCACGCTGTGCTCAGGTGTGTTCGCGTAGGGATCGTCGGTGATGTGGTGGGCGTAGCCGTTGGCCTCACCACGATCCCAGAGCATCTGCATCAGCCCGAGCAAGAGCGGTCGCTCGAGCTCGTTCGGATACTTTGCGTAGAGTCCGACCGCGGGAATCTCGGCATAGGCGTCGAAGTCGACGCTTCGGCGCAGCAGGGTCGAGTAGTTCATCCCGGGGACCCCGAGGACCGACTGGGTGAAGTCGGGCGAGATCGCGGTCAGCGCGCCGCCCATGATTCCGCCCTGGCTGTTGCCGTAGTAGTAGAGCTCCTTGGTGTTGATCACCGGCGTCGAACCCGAGCCCGCGTCGTAGCTGAAGGCGGGATCGGTGATCAGGCCGCTGGGGTGGATCAGCGTACGGCCGAGCATCAAGAAGTTGACGAAGCCCTGCTGCATGCGGTCGAACGCCTTCGACAACTGGTTCAGGTCGCCGAGCGCCGGCAAGATCACCGGGCCGATATCAGCGTTGGAGAACCCGGCCCAGTCCACCGCGCAGTGGGTCAGGTTGTGGGCCTCGCCGAACTCACGGACGTAGCTGCTTCCCGACTGGGAACGGTTGCCAAGCAGACCGTGGCCGTACAGCGCCGGGCGTGAGGGATCTACCTTGGTCCCATCGACGATCGAGTTGGGGATGTTGCACTCGAACGGGACATCCGTCCTGAAAGCCGGGTTGAAGGTCGGCATCATCGCCTTCTTCGAGTCGTAGGCGAACTGCGTGCCGGGCTCGCATCCGTTCTGGTTCAGGTAGCAGGGGACGTCGTCGATAGTGCCCTTGATCCGCCGCAGGGTCTCGGGCTCGGGGTCGTCGATGACCTCGTCGACGGTGAACTTCGGCGCGGCGCCCTGGACGATCCCGTCCGCGAGGTTGTTGTCGCCGAGCTTCGAGAAGGCGTCGTCGCGCATCGCGAGCACCCGCTCCGAGAGGCTGTCGCCGCTGGCGACGCTGAAGTCCCAAGCCATGTAGAGACCCCTGCGGCCCAGGTTCTCGGTCTTGTTGACCTTCTTGAAGATCTTCCTCTCGAAGTACCCGCGCCGGTTCTCGACCTTCTTCTGGTTGGTGATCAGCTTGTCGCGGTAGACCTTGAACGCCTTCGGCGGCTTGATCTCCTTGCCGTTCCCCTTGCGGAGCTTGCGAAGGGCGACGATGTAGCGCTGCCCCTCCTCCCAGTTCTTCAGGGGGCGGATGATCAGGTTGCGGTCGCTCCTGGACTCGGGATTCGCGTCGACCTCGGCGAAGATCGGGTGTCGCTTCTTGGTCTTCGCGTTGATCACGACCACCGGCTGCTTCTTGCGCCTGTAGTCGGAGGGATCGTCGATCGGCACGATGCCGCTGCGGTCGAACGCCTTCTGCGTCTCCAGGCCCTTGATGTGGAGGATGATCGCCTGCCCTGGGCTGAAGCCGTCGTTGCGGTTGTGGTCGGTCGGCTCGAACGGCTTGCCGTCGACGTTGGCGGGCATCGACTTCTCGTTCAGGTCGACCCGCCAGCCGGAGGCGGTCCGCTTGTCCCTGTTCAGGTACATGTTGTTCGGGAACGGGTGAAGACAGACGCTGGTATCGAGGAAGTCGCAGCGGCCGGCGTTCGGGGTCTCGATCTTGGGGCCGTTGTACTTCTTCGTCTTGCCCTTCTTGGCGGCCGCCGCCGGATCGGAGCCGGCCTCGCCGGCCTGGGCAAACAACAGCGCCGCGAAGATGACCGCCGCAATCGCGGTCCACGTCGCAGGTCCCCTGCCAACCAGCACCATCAGAATCTCCTCCCGGGTCCCTGACCCGATCTACACACCAGGCGGGAACCTAACAAACGGTGCAGTCAGGCTGCGGATACCTTTCCGCAGCCCCCGGCGCCCGTGGGACCGGGGCTAAGAGCCGGCGATCTCGGCCGCGATCGAAGCGGCCTCGGTGGGACTGCGGCCGACGCGGACGCCCCTGGCCTCGAGCGCCTCCTGCTTGGCCTCGGCGGTCCCCGAGGAACCGGAGATGATCGCCCCCGCGTGCCCCATCTGCTTTCCAGGCGGGGCAGTGAAGCCGGCGATGTAGCCGACGACGGGTTTGGTCACGTTCTCGTCGATGTAGTCGGCCGCACGCTCCTCGGCGTCGCCGCCGATCTCGCCGACCATCACGATCAGTTCCGTCTCGCCGTCATTCTCGAACAGCTCGAGGATGTCGATGAAGTCGCTGCCGACGATCGGGTCCCCGCCGATGCCGACGATCGAGGAGTTGCCGAGTCCTGCCCGTTTGAGCTCGTTGCCGATCTGGTAGGTAAGGGTGCCGGACTTGGAGACGACGCCGATCTTGCCCTGGTCGAAGAACTGGGCCGGGATGATCCCGACGTTGGCCTTGCCCGGGCTGAGCACGCCCGGGCAGTTGGGACCAATCAGGCGGACACCCCTGTCGCGGGCCTTCCAGTAGGTCGACAGCATGTCGTGGACGGGGATCCCCTCGGTGATCGCGATCACGGTCTCGCAGCCCGCATCGATCGCCTCGTTGATGGCCGATGCGGCGAAGCGGGCCGGAACGAAGACCATCGAGGTGTTCGCGCCCTCCTTCTCGACCGCCTCGGCGATCGAGTCGAAGACGGGTACGCCGTCGACGTCCTGGCCGCCCTTCTTCGGGGTCACGCCGGCGACCAGCTTGGTCCCGTAGTCACGGTTGCGGAGCCCGTGGAAGCTGCCCTCGGAGCCGGTCAGGCCGCTGACGACCAGCCGCGTCTCGGTGTCGACGATGATGCTCAAGCGGCCTCCTTGCCGGCCATCTCGACGACCGCCTCCGCAGCGCCGAGCATCGTCTTCTCGACGTGCAGGTTGCCGAGCTGGGATTCGGCCAACATGCCCAGCCCTTGCTCGGAGTTGGTGCCGTCGAGACGGACAACCAGCGGTACGTCGATTTCGACCCGCTTGTAGGCCTCGATGATCCCGCCGGCGACCTCATCGCATCGGGTGATGCCCCCGAAGATGTTGAACAGGACCGCCTTGACCTTCGGGTCGGAGGTGATCACCTCGAGCGCGTCGACGATCGCCTCGGCTTTCGAGCCGCCGCCGGCGTCGAGGAAGTTGGCCGGTGAGCCGCCGGCGTTGGCGACCACGTCGAGGGTCGACATGCAGAGTCCGGCGCCGTTGCCGAGGATGCCGATGTCGCCGTCGAGCTTGACGTAGGTGAGGCCCTTTTCCTTCGCCATTCGCTCCTGGGGATCCACCGGCGGATCCTCGACCTCCGCGAGCTCCGGATGGCGGAACATGGCCGCTCCGTCGACCGTGACCTTGGAATCGAGGGCGACGATCCGGCGGTCGGCGGTGACGATCAGGGGGTTGACCTCGATCAGGGTGGCGTCGTTGTCGCCAAAGGCGGCGTAGAGCTTGACCATCGTATCGGCGACGTCGTCGGCGACGTCGTCGTCGATCTGCGCGTCGATGGCGATCCTCCGTGCCTGGTCGACGCTGAGACCGTCGAGTGGATCGATGTGCTCCCTGACGAGGGCGTCGGGATCCTTGTCGGCGATCTCCTCAACGTTCATGCCGCCCATCCTCGAGAGGATCGCGAGCGGCTTCTTCGCAGAACGGTCGAGGATGATCGAGACGTAGTACTCGGCATCGATCTCGGAGGCGGCCTCGACCCAGACCTCCTTGACCTCGAACGGGCCCTCGCCGTGGGGGCCGGTGATGTCCATCCCGATGATCGCCTCCGAGTGGGCCCGCGCCTCCTCGGCGTCCTTGGCGATCTTGATGCCGCCGGCCTTGCCACGCCCGCCGATCAGGACCTGGGCCTTGATCACGCACGGGTAGCCGATCCGCTCGGCAGCGGCGACCGCGGTCTCGGCGTCAGACGCCGGCTCGCCCTCTGGAACGGTCACGTCGCTGCGCGCGAAGAGCTGCTTTCCCTGGTACTCGAGAAGGTCCATGCTGCGGCGGCAGCCTAGCCGAGACCGTACCCACGAGCGGTCAGGGTGCGGGGCCGCGGGGGACAGCTGGCCCAAGGTTCCGGATTTCTCCTACTGTTCGGCGAGATGAGCTCCGCGAACGGCCGATGGACCTTCCTCACCAACCATGCCCGAGTGCTGCTCGTGATCGCGCGTGATCCCAACGTGCGGCTGCGGGACATCGCTGCGAACCTCGACATCACCGAGCGTGCCGCGCAGCGCATCGTCTCCGAGCTCGTCGACGCGGGCTATCTGACCCGCAAGCGCGAGGGTCGCCGCAACGCCTACAGGGTCCACCACGGGCGCCCGTTGCGGGTGCCGCAGGCGACGGAGACCGACGTCGGCGAGATCCTCGAGCTGCTGCTCTCCAACCAAGACCCGCTCGAGACCAGAGGCTGACCGGCCGGGGGAACCCGATCTGGAGGCCATAAGCGCCGGAGGCGGCCCCTTGCCATAATGCCGCGCCCTTATGCCACTACCGAAGCGCAGCGAGATCAAATGGGTCACCACCGACTGCTACGGGACCTTGATCGATTGGGACAAGGGGATCACCGAGGCCTTCCAGCGTGAAGCTGCCGCGGATGGCCTGACGCTCGACATGAAGACCCTGCTGCCGCGCTTCTACGAGGTCCTTCACGAGCTGATGGCGGGCTCCTACGAGCTCTACGCCGAGGTCCTCCGCCGCGCCGCGGTGAAGGCGGCGGGCGAGATCGGCTGGGAGCTCGAGCCCTCGCGGGCCCAATTCCTGCCCGACTCGATCGGGGACTGGCAGCCGTTCCGCGAGGCCAACGCCGCCATGGACCGTCTCGGCGCCAGGTACAACGTCGGGATCATCTCCAACATCGACGACAAGCTGCTCGGAATCTCGCGGCGCCACCTCCGGACCGAGCTCGACCTGGTCGTGACCGCGCAGCAGGTTCGCAGCTACAAGCCCGAACCCGCCCACTTCAAGGAGGGCGCCCGGCGGATCGGCAAGAAGAGGGGCTGGGTTCACATCACCAGCGGCCTCTACACCGACGTCCAACCCCTGATCACGATGCGGGTGCCGGTGATCTGGGTCAACCGCCGCGGCGAGAAGCTCGAGAAGGGCCAGAAGAAGCCGACTACCGAGGTCAAGAACTTCCGCGACGCCGCCAAACGCTTAGGGGCGTAGACAGGCGGGCGGGCCGTGAGGATTGCGGTTGCGGCAGATGAGCGGGTGGGGATCGCCGAGACGATCGAGCAGCTCCTGCGGGAGCGGGGGCATGAGGTGAATCGGCACGGTGCCTTGAACGAGTCCGAGCGGGACGATTGGGCCTGGGCTTCGGAGGCTGCGGCCCGAGAGGTTGCCGAGGGGGAGGCCGAGCAGGCCGTGGTCGCGTGTTGGACGGGCACCGGGGCCTCGATCGCGGCCAACAAGGTGGGGGGGATCCGTGCGGCGCTGTGTGGCGATGCCGAGACGGCTCGCGGCGCGCGGGTCTGGAACGACGCCAACGTGCTCGCCCTCAGCCTGCGGCGGACCTCGGAGGCGGAGCTGGCCGAGATCCTCGACGCCTGGTTCGCCGCCGAGCCCAGCTCCGCGGCCGACGACCGCGCCAACGTCGCCCACCTCGGGGAGATCTGACCGCGTGCAGCGCCTCCTCCCCGACCCAGGGCCGATCGAGTTGAGCGAGCAGCTGGCCGGCTACCACCCCGGCGCGATGGCCGGCGGCGGAAGGCCGTTCGTGTACACCAACTTCGCGGTCACCGTCGATGGTCACGCGACCATCGATCAGCGCTCGGGCACGATCGGCAGCGACGCCGACACCGCGATCTTGATGGGACTGCGCGAGTCGGCCGACGCGGTGCTCGTCGGGGCGGGGACCGTTCGCGCCGAGAACTACGGCCGACTGCTCCCCGGGAAGGCGGCACGGGAGCGGCGCCAGTCCGCCGGTCGCAGCGCCGACCCGCTCGCCGTGATCGTCGGCAACAGCCTCAACCTGCCCTGGGACGCGGGCCTGTTCACCAGCGGAGCCGGGGAGGTCGTGATCTTCACCGCCTCCGGGGACGAGCCGCCCGAGACCAAGACCCCTGTGAGCGTCGTCCGGCACCCCGACGGAGTCGACCTCGATGCCGCCCTCCGCCTGCTGCACGATGAGCACGGGGTTCGCACGCTGCTCTCCGAGGGCGGTCCCTCCCTTCACGGCAGCCTGCTCGAGGAGGGACTCGTGGATGAGCTCTTCATCACGCTCGGCCCTAAGCTCGCCGGTGGGGTGGGTCCGCGGATGGCCGAGAACCTGGCCGGTGGCCCAATCGAGCTCGAGCTGCGCTGGCTCCTGCAGGAGGGCAGCGAGCTGTTCGCCCGCTACGCCGTCCTCGGAACCGACCGCACCGGCTAGTGGATGATCAGGCGGTGTGCGGTGCCGCCGCCGAGGGACCGAGCATCGTTCCGGCCGCGTCCGGGATCAGTCCCTGCTCCTCGACCCGCCGCTCTCCCCGTCGCAACATCCGCAGAGCGAGAATCGTCCCGCTGAGCAGCGCGAGTCCGCCGAGGCTTAGCTGGACGCTGAGCAGCCCCTCCCGCGACCAGTAGACGTCGCGGAAGTCGAGCAGGAGGGCCGCCTCGTCCATGGTCAGGCCCACTCCAGCGCCGAAGGGGAGCGCCAGCGCGGCCTCGAGGTCGAGGTCCTCTGAAAGCAGCGCCGCCGCCCCGGAACCGAAGGCGAGGATGATCCCGGGCACGAAGTGGTGGATGTGGCGACCGCCGATCTCTACGTTGGCGAACGGCCACCAGCCGGAGCGGATGCCGCCGGTCGAGAGCCGGGCGACCGCGAACGCCCCGGCGAATCCGGTGAACAGGTTGAAGAGCACCAGCTCGTGGCGCGAGGCGGACTCATAGCCCTCGATCGCGACCCGGACCGTGTCCTGGGTCGCCTGCCCCGCGACCTGGAGAGCTTCGACCGGACCTTCCTCGGAGCCGGCGATCGCCTCCTCCCGCACCACCCGGCGCCGGTAGCGGCGGGCGAACTCGCCGGCCAGGACGGTCCCGGCGGTCAGCGCGGTGAGGGCGGCGAGGCCAACCGTGACCCGATCGGCCTGGGCAAACCCAAGCCTGGTGCGAGCCCGCGCGCGGCGCCAGAGTAGCTTTGGACGGCGGCGGGACACGATCTCGGCGACCAGCACAGCTGCGCCGGGGTCAGAGCCTGACGAGGTTGGCGGACTCGATCCCCCGGGTGACGCCGCGGAAGTCGACGAGCAGCGCAGCCTGCTCGATCAGGGCGAGGTGGTCGACCTCGGGATGAGCGGTGATGATCGCGACCACATCCGCCGCCTCCACGGCGTCGGTGAGCGGGCTGCTGGCGAGCCCCATCTCAGGGAGCTCGGAAACATGTGGATCGTGGTAGCTGACCTCGGCGCCGTGCGCGCGCAGGTGGCGGATGATCTTCAGCGCTGGGGCCTCACGGAGATCGGCGACCCCGGCCTTGTAGGCGACGCCGACGATGAGGACCTTGGAGCCGTTGACCGCCTTGCCGACGCCGTTGAGGGCGCGTTCGATCTTGCCTACGCAGAACAGGGGATGGGACTGGTTGACCTTGCCGGCAAGCTCGACGAACTCGGTATAGAAGTCGTGCTCGCGGGCCTTGAAGGCGAGGTAGAAGGGGTCGATCGGCAGGCAGTGACCGCCCATCCCAGGCCCCGGTTCGAAGCGCATGAAGCCGAACGGCTTCGTCGCTGCAGCGTCGACGACCTCCCAGATGTCGATCCCGAGCCGATCGGTCAGCTGAGAGAGCTCGTTGACGAGTGCGATGTTGACCGATCGGAAGATGTTCTCCAGCAGCTTCGTCAGCTCCGCCGCCTCGGGGCTCGAGACCTTGACCACCTCATCGCAGATCAGTTCGTAGACCTCGGCCGCGCGATCGGCGCAGGCGGGAGTGATCCCGCCAACCACCTTTGGGGTGTTGGCGACCGTGTGATCGGAGCGGCCCGGATCGATCCGCTCGGGCGAGTAGGCGAGATGGAAGTCGTCACCCGCCTTGAGCCCGGATTCCTCCAGCAACGGCTGCAGGTGATCGCGGGTCGTGCCGGGGTAGGTGGTCGACTCGAGGACCACCGTCTGGCCCTCGGTCAGGACCCCGGCCAGCGTCCGGCCGGAGCTGGTGATGTAGCTGAGGTCGGGCTCCCGCTGGTTGGCGAGAGGGGTAGGGACGCAGATCAGGAGCGCGTCGCAGCGCGCGAGCGCCGCCGGGTCGGTGGTCGGCTCGAAGCTGTCCCCGAGCGAGGCGAGGGAGCTCGAGGGCACATCCTCGATGTCGCTCTTGCCTGAGGCCATCAGCTCCAGCCGGCGTCCATCGGTGTCGTAGCCGACGACCGAGTGGCCGGCCTCGGCGAAGGCGACGGCGAGCGGCAGGCCCACGTATCCGAGTCCGATGATTCCAATCCTCATCGGCGCCAGTCTAGGTGGCGACCAGGGCAGCCGCGCTGCCCGATAGGGTGCGGACGATGCAGCGGCTACTTCTCCCGGCCAGGATCGGCCTCGACGCCGTCCGTCACCTCACCTGGTATCTGAACCACCAGGCCAACCGCTCCGGCCCCCACACCTAACGCTCCGTTCACCCCCCTCCGACGATGATGGGCCATGAAGGACTCGAACCTTCAACCTTGAGATTAAGAGTCTCCTGCTCTGCCAGTTGAGCTAATGGCCCGCCGGGCATGGTAACGGCCGGGGCGTCGTGGACGAGTTCGCCGGCCGGGCCGGGTCAGGGGGTGGCGCCCTGATCGGCCGCTCCGCCTGAGGTGCCGCCGAGGCCGCCGAGGGGGTTCTCGAAATCCTGCTGGTCGGTCTTCGCCCCTGAGAGCTGACGCTGAACGATCTTGCCCTGTCGCTTGGCGCTGTCGAGCTGGGTCTCGAGCTGCTGCTTGCTCGCCTCGTCGACCTCCTTGAGCGCCTCTTTCGAGGCCTCGTCGCCGAGCTTGGTGTCGCCGGCGAAGTAGGCCGCGTTGGCAAGCTGCAGATAGCTGTTCGGGCTCGGGCGCTGGTCGGCGATCACCTCGGCGGTCGTCACCGCTCCCTCCAACGTGCGCTGGATCAGGACCGGGTCGTTGCGGGCGAAGGCGAGATTCCCGTAGGCCTGGAGGACGAGGGTGGCGATCGCAGGATCGGCTTTCCCCTTGTTGGCCTCCAGATACCTCTCCCAGGCGTCAACTGAGGCATCGAAGCTGTTGATCGAGTCCTCGGTCAAGACCTGCCCACCGGTATCCGCGTCGATCTCGAGTTGCTGCTGCCCCTTCAGGTACTGGTAGCGCGCGAGCGCGGCGAGCGCCTCGGGGTTCTCGGGGTTTGCGGCGAGCGCGTTCTCGGCCTGTTCGATGTCGGAGTCGAACTGGTCGCCGCCTCCGCCACCGGCGGAATTGTCGCTCAATCCGAGCGCGTCGCCGAGCCCGCCGGGGGCATCACCGCCGATCCCAAAGAAGACGAGGCTGCCGCCCAACAGCAGCGCCAGGAAAACGTAGATGACCTGGATGAAGCGCTTCCGCCTGCCGCGGATATCGAAGAGCATAGGGCCCAGACTAGAGGATCGTTGTGGTCCGCCGAGCGCGTCCGGAGCGCCGTCAGCTCTCGGTCGCGGCGAGCTCCGTGGCGCTGTCGGCGGCGCGGCCGAAGACCCTTGCGAGGATGATGCTGAGCTCGAACAGCAGTACCAACGGCACCATCGAGATCAGCATTGTCACCGGGTCGGTCCCAGGCAGCAGCATCGCCAGTACCGCGATCACCAGCACCGCGTAGCGCCGGTTGGCCGCGAGCTGATCGGGAGTGATGATTCCCAAGCGGGTGACGGCAAGGACGCCGACCGGGATCTGGAAGAGCACCCCGACCGAGATCAGGGAGAGCGCGAAGAAGCTGTAGTACTCGCGTGCCCGGACCTGGATGTTGAACTCGTCGGAGTTGAAGTTGAGGAGGAAGTTGATCGCCGCGGGTGTGACGACGAAGTAGGCGAAGAGGACGCCGGCGATGAACAGGACGGGGACCATCAGCAGCAGCGGAAAGACGACTCGCCTCTCCCCCGGGGTGAAGGCCGGCAGGACGAAGGCGTAGAGCTGGTACAGGATCACCGGCAGCGAGACCAGGATCGCGCCGTAGAGAGAGAGCGTGATCGTGGTCAGGAACGGCTCGGCGGGCGAGAAGGTGAGCGGCTCGAAGCCGCCCGGGAGCGGCCCGTTGGCGATCTCGAGCAGGAGGTGGTTCTGCCAGAAGCAGAACGCCGCGGCCACCAAGAGGACGGCGACCGAGATCACGATCCGGGTCCGGAGCTCGTCGAGGTGCTCGACCAGCGTCAGCCGGTCATCGAAATCAGCCGCCTTGATCCGGGCCATTCTTCAGCCCCCGCCGACCGTGACGGCCGACGTCAGCTCGCACATCTAGATCGTGCGTTGGCCCGCCGGCTCGTTTTCGGGTTCTTCGACGCCGTTCTCGATCTCGGGCGGATCGTCGTCGCGATCGTCGTCGTCGTCGTGATCGCCACTGATCGATTCCTTGAACTCGCGCATCCCGCGGCCCAGGGACTTGCCGAGCTCGGGCAGCCTCTTGGGGCCGAAGATCACCAGCGCGATGATCAGAACGATCGCCAACTCAAGTGGTCCGACATTTGGCATGGACCCATGGTAGCGCCGCCGGTAGCCCGAACCGCGAAGAGATCCCTTTCTGGCTGTAGGCTCCCGGCCCGTGATCCTGTCCGACAAGTCGATCGCCGAGGAGCTGGAGGAGGGCGGCATTCTGATCGAGCCGCTCGGCGAAGCGGCGATGCAGCCGTCCTCGGTCGACCTGCGGGTCGACCGCTACTTCCGCGTCTTCCGCAACGACACCACGCCCTTCATCGATCCCAAGCAGGCCCAGGAGGATCTGACCGAGCTGGTCGAGGTCGCCGACGAGGGGGCTTTCATCCTCCATCCCGGCGAGTTCGTCCTCGGCTCGACCCTCGAGCGGGTCGCGCTCGGCGACGACCTCGTCGCGCGACTGGAGGGCAAGTCGTCGCTCGGGCGGCTCGGCCTCCTGATCCACAGCACCGCCGGCTTCGTCGACGCCGGCTGGGACGGCCATCTGACCCTGGAGCTCTCCAACGTGGCCAACCTGCCGATCGCGATCTACCCGGGGATGAAGATTGGCCAGATCTCATTCCTGCGTATGACGAGCGCCGCCGAGACGCCCTACGGCAGCTCCAGTGCCGGCTCGAAGTACAAGGGCCAGACGGGCCCGACGCCCTCGCGCTATTACCTCAATTTCGACGAGAACCGCGGCTGAAGCGGTTCCGGCGGCCGGTCGGCGCTTGCGCCGCGACGAGCCCGTCTGGACGCCCGTCCAGAAAGCCCATCATGCCTCCCCTCGTGACTGCTCGTGCCCGATACGGGAGCTCAGAGACAGCAGATGCCAGACCCTCGCAGACACCGGAACCGCTATCGCGTGCCCTCTCGGGCCGGTGCGCCAAAACCCCTACCCACCGATCCTGATCTCCTCGCGCGCAGTAACGAGGACCTCCACGTCTGTCCCGAGTGCTGCTCGGAGATGGTCCAGCCACAGCAGTGGGCGCCGGTCGACATGCGCCGCTGGCGCGTCGTCCTCCGCTGTCCTGAATGCCGCTGGCAGGACGCGGGCGTCTTCACCCAGCACGTTCTCGACCGCTTCGACGCGATCCTCGACGAGGGTGCAGCTGCCCTGCTGGCCGATCTCGACACCCTCGAGAGGGCCAACATGGAGGAGCACGCGAGCAGGTTCATCACCGCGCTGACCAGCAACCAGATTCTCCCCGAGGACTTCTAGCCGGCTTCCGCCCCACACCCAAGTCCGGAGCTCTCCTGGCTCTGGGCACCTATGGCCCCGAGACCAACCTTCCTACGGGGCCATAGGCATTTCAGGGCCGGAACGCTGGGCCGACGGCTCAGGAGTAGCGCTCGACGACCCCGTCGGCGACCAGCGCGAACAGGCGGAGCTCCGCCCCCGGTATCCGCGCTTCGGCCAGCCTGCGTTTGGCCTCCTCGACCCGCGCCCGCGCCTCGAGTCGGACCTCCTCGGTGGCGCCGGTGGCGACGATCAGGTCGCAGACGGCCTCGGCCTCGGCGGGGTCGATCGTGCGAAGGTCGCAAGCCCGCAGCTCCGTCTCTTTGTCCCGGGCGCGGATGTACGGAAGCGTCACCGTGCCGTCGAGAAGATCGGTCCCGCGCGCCTTCCCGGTGCGCTCCGGCGGACCGACGACATCGAGGACGTCGTCGAGAAGCTGAAAGGCGAGGCCGATCTCACGCCCGAAGTCGGCGAGAGCGGCCTGAACCTCGGGACCGCGGTCGGTGCCGATCACGCATGCGCATTCGAACAGAGCGGCCGTCTTCAGCCGGCAGCGTGCGAGGTAGCGATCCGCTCCGACGTCGGTGTCGAAGGCATCTTCGCGCTGGGCGAGCTCCCCTCGGGCGAGCGCGACCGAGGCCTGCGCGAGCTCCGCGACCTGACGCTCCATCCCCTGCTCGGTGAGCTCGGCAAATGCCCTGGAGAAGAGCAGGTCGCCGACGGCCAGGGCGCGATCACGACCGGAGGTCGCAACCACGGTCGGTCTCCCCCGCCTCAATGGCGCCGCGTCGAGAACGTCGTCGTGAACCAGGGTCGCCATGTGGACGAGCTCGACCGCGGTCGCCGCCCGCAGCGCCTGCCCTCCCGCCTCCCGGCCGGCGCAGAGAAGGACCAGGAGCGGGCGCATGCGTTTGCCGCCGGCGCTCAGGGTCGTCTCCGCATCGGTCGCCAGCGGGCCGCCGACGGCGGCGACGATTCGCCGCAGCCGGCCCTCGACCTCGGCCAGGCGCGCCGGCAACCAGGCCCCGGCGAGATCTGTTACCGCGGTGACCGGCTCGGGAATCGCCGCGCCGGTCATCACGCCGTCAAGCCGGGCTTGGTCGCCGAGTGGATCGCGATGATGCCGCCTGCGAGGACCGTCCAGCGGATCTCGGCGAGCCCCACCGCGTCCATCCGCTCGGCGAGGCCCCGCGGAAGCGGGAAGCGCTTGACCGACTCGGGGAGATACGCATAGGCCTCCCCCTCGCCGGCGACCGTTCCCAGCAGGGGCACGAGGCGGTCGAACCACAGCGAGAAGAAGGTCGACAGCGGCGGGCGCTGGGGCTGGGTGATCTCAAGGATGACCAGACGTCCGCCGGGCCTGATCACCCGCGCCAGCTCCGCGAGCCCGGCGTCGAGGTCGGCGAGGTTGCGGACACCGAAGCCAACGGTGACGGCGTCGAACTCGGCGTCGCCGTAGGGCAGATCGAGAGCGTCGGCCCACTCGAACATCGGCGCGCCGCTCCCGGCCGGTGAGGAGGCCTTCTCGCGAGCGAGATCGAGCATCCGCTCCGAGAAGTCGGAGCCGACCACCCGCCCGCTCTCTCCGACCCGCCGTTGCAGCTCGAAGGCAAGGTCCCCGGTCCCGGTGCAGACGTCCAGCGCGGAGTCGCCGGGGCCGAGGCGGGTCTGGTCGACGGCCCGCTGTCTCCAGCGGTGGTGCATACCGGCCGTCATCGCCGAGTTCATCAGGTCATAGACCCCGGCGATGCGATCGAACATCCCGCGGACCTGGCCCGCGAACTGCTCGGAATCACGCGAAGGCTTCGCAGCGGTGCCGGTATCGGTCTCGACGCTCATCGGCTCCAGCGCGGCGGGCACGGCCCGCCGACCGTCACTCTTCCGCGAACTCTTCGCCGTTGAGGCCGGCGAGGAATTCGACCATATCGTCGAACTTCTCGGGATCCGACTCCCGCAGGGCCGTGTAAGAAGGCATGATTCCCGGACCGACGATCAGCGAGCGCTCGATCGCCACCTGTGGGAGCTTCGAGCCGATCTCGGTCAGGTCCGGCCCGAGGTTGCCGCCCGTCACGCCGAACTTGTGGCAGGCCGTACAGCCGGATTGCTCCACGACCTGCTTGCCCGCCAGTGTCTGCGGATTCGTCGCGAGCTCGATCTCGTTCGGGTTGCCGGCCTCGGCGCCGAGGAAGGTGAGGACCGCCATCGAGGCGATCGTGAGGATCCCGGCGGTGGTCGCGATCGGGCGCTTCAGGGGGTTGCGTTCGGGGCCGCGGTCGTAGAACGGCAGCAGGACGAGTAGCACTATTGCGATCGTCGGGACGCCGATCGTCGCTAGCGGGACCAGCTCGGGCGGCTTGATCACGCGCAGGAGCTCGAAGAGGAAGAAGAAGTACCACTCGGGCCGGGGAACGTAGGTGGTGGTGGTCGGGTCGGCCTTCGGACCCTGCTCGGCGCCGAGGAAGATCGCCATTACCGCGATCACGATGACGACGACCAGGGCCATCACCGAGTCCTTCATCACCGCGTAGGGGAAGAACGGCTTGCCCTTCTTCTTGAACACCTCGTATTCGCGGAGGTACTGCTCCTTCTCGTGACGATCCACGGGCTAGACCTCCTCCGCCCGGGAGGCCTTCGGCTTGCGGTCCATCTTCAGCCACGGGGGAGCCGTGGTCCCGAGCTTGGCGACCAGGTAGAGGTGCGCCCCGATCAGGGCGATGATCGCTCCGGGCACCATCATCATGTGGATCGCGTAGAAGCGCGACAGCGTCGTCGCCCCGAACTCCGGGCCGGCTCGGAGGAAGTCCGAGAGGTACGGCCCGGCGATCGGTGCGGTGCCGTTGATGTTGACGCCGACGATCGTCGCCCAGTAGGAGCGGTTGTCGAAGGGCAGCAGGTATCCGGTGAAGCCCATCACCATGGTCAGGATCAGCAGCACGACGCCGATGATCCAGTTCAGCTCGCGCGGATACTTGTAGGCGCCGAAGAAGAAGGTCCGCGCCATGTGGACGAAGACGAGGATGACCATCACCGAGGCTCCCCACTTGTGCATGCCACGCACGAACTCGCCCATGAAGACTTCGTTGGTCAGATAGGTGATCGAGTCATAGGCCTCGATCGTCGAGGGCGTGTAATACATCGCCAGGAAGACACCGGTGATCGCCTGGACGACGAAGGCGAACAGGGTTGCGGAGCCGAGCGTGTAGAACCAGTTGGTGCCCTTCGGCACCTTGCGGTACAGGGCGCCGGTGAGGAAGCTGGAGGCGCCGCTACGCTCGTCCATCCAGCCGACGAGATCTGCCGGGGCCTCCTTGGCCGCCTCGACCGTGGGCGAGGCGCCGTTGCCGTTGCCGTTCTCGCCGGGCTTACCCGGACGTCGCAGAGGCGGTGGGAGCAGCTTCGTTAGCCGGCTCGGGTTGTCTTCTGGTGTCTTGGTGTCAGCCATTCAGTGATGCTCCGCGGCTAGGGCGCCGGTGCGGTTGAGGGACGGGGTGGGTACAGGTACTCCCAGATTCCCCCCGTGAACTCACCGGGATCGCGTGCGCGCACCGGGTCGAGCTGAGATGTGACGCTGAAGCGGGGGCCGATCTCGACGACGCCATCGGTGACGCGAGTCTGGAAGCGGTCGAGCGGCCGCACGGGCGGCCCGCCGATGACCTCTCCCTCGAAGCCGTAGACGCCACCGTGGCAGGGGCAGATGAAGTTGCCGGCGGCCTCCACGAAGCGAACCGGACAGCCGAGATGGGAGCAGCGACTGGTGATCGCGATGTACTCGTCGGGCTCTTCTCCGAGGTCGGGGCTCCCCTGGCGAACGTAGACGGTCGTCTTGCCCGCCTCGCCGATCCCCTCGACGATCGCGATCACGGCCTGCTCGTAGGTGTCGGATGGGAAGTCCTCGACCGGACCGACGGCCTGCCAGGTTTCCTCCGGCGTGTCGAAGATCGGAGCGATCGAGAAGCCGAGCGCCGGGAGGATGACGATCGCGCCGGCCGCGGCTCCAATCCCCTGACCGGCGACGGTGAAGACCTTGCGGCGAGTCATCGACTCGCCCTCGAAATATCCCGCCGGCGGGATCTCAGGAAGACCGTCGTCGCCGTCGGTCCCGTTGCTCTTGTCAGTGCCTTGGTCAGCCACGGTCTCGGGTGGGAAAGCCTACCGCTTCGGCGGCGTCGGCTAGCTGCTCGTCGAGGCCGGCTGCGGCGGCGGCGGCGGCCGCAGGGGCGCACAAAGCCTCGGCGGACCCGTCCTCCATCAGCCCGCGTTTCGCTTCCTCATGCGCCTCCGACGGCCCGGTCGCCACGGTCACGCAGCTCGCGAGCCACAGCGCCCCGGCCGCGGGTGGATCCCCGTCCCCGTCGGCAGCGTGGAGCTGCGCCGATAGCGAGATCAGGTCGCTGAGCTCGCGGACGGCCAGCAGATCGCCAAGCGCCGCCAGCCGCTCGAGGCCCTTGGCGTAAAGGTAGTCACCCGCCAACAGCCCGAGGTCGCGATCGGGCGGGGTGACGACGCGGGGTACCCCGTAGTGGAGGAGGTAGCCCTCGCGTACGCACTCGATCACGGAGGCGTAGTTCGGGCCGTCGTCCTGCGTCCGCGGGCCGGCGGCGACGAGGACGCCCAGCGGGCCCGCCGCGAGGGGATCGCCGACGTGGGCCGAGATCACCGAGCCTTCGGCGCGCAGCTCGGAAGCGAGCGAGAGCAACGCGTCGGCGCCGGTGTCGGGGGCGCTCATCGGTAGACCTCGGCCAGCGCCTCGGCAACGGCGGCGAGGGTAAGGTCGATCGCCTCCTCATCGTGGGCGAGCGAGACGAACCAGGCCTCGTACTGCGAGGGCGGGGGATAGACCCCGCGCTCGAGCAGAGCACGGCAGAGCGCGCCGTAACGCTCATGGTCGGCTGCGCGGGCGCCGGCGAAGTCGGTCGGGGGCTCGGGACTGAGAAAGAGGGTGACGAGGGCGGGCATCGCGACCACGCTGACCCGATCGCCTACGCCGGCCCTGGCGGCGGCGGACTCGAGGCCTGAACTGAGGCGCTCGGTCAGTACTCGCAGGCGCTCGTAGGCGGCGGCGTCGAGCTGCCGCAGCGTCGCGAGACCTGCGGCGACGGCGAGCGGGTTCCCGGAGAGGGTCCCGGCCTGGTAGACGTCGCCGGCCGGTGAGACCCGCTCCATGAGTTCCCTCGAAGCGCCGTAGGCAGCGGCGGGAAGGCCGCCACCGATCACCTTCCCCATGATCGTCACGTCGGCGCTGACGCCGAGCAGCTCCTGGGCTCCGCCCCGAGCGACCCTGAAGCCGGAGATCACCTCGTCGAGGACGAGCAGACTGCCGCTCGAGTCGGCGAGCGCTCGAAGGTGATCGAGGAACCCCTCGGCAGCGGGAACGACGCCCATGTTGGCGGGGATCGGCTCGCAGAGGATCGCCGCCGGCTCGATCTCGGTCACGGCGCGCTCGACCGAGTCGAAGTCATTCCAGGGAACCACCGTGGTCGCCGCCGCCTGCGCTTCGGGGACGCCGGGCGATGCGGGTATTCCCTGGGTCGCCAGCCCCGATCCGGCGTCGGCGAGCAGGCCGTCGACGTGGCCGTGGTAGGCGCCGGCGAACTTGACCAGCCGCTCCCTGCCGGTCGCGGCACGGGCGAGCCGGACAGCGCTGAGAGCGGCCTCGGTGCCGGAGTTGACCATGCGGATCATCTCGACCGAGTCGAAGCGGGCGCAGACCTCCTCGGCCAGCTCCACCTCCCCCCCGGTCGCGGCTCCGTATGAGGTGCCGAGCGCGGCGGCCTCCGAGACCGCTGCGACGATCCCGTGATCGGCGTGGCCGCAGATCAGCGGCCCCCAGGAGGAGATCCAATCGATGTATCGGTTACCGTCGACATCGACGAGTTCGCAGCCCTCACCGCGAGCGATGAAGATCGGGTCGCGGCCGATCGAGCCCATCGCCCGGACAGGTGAGTTGACGCCGCCGGGCAGCACCGCTACGGCCCGCTCGTAGAGCTCCCGTGATCGCTCGTCGTTCACGCGGGCGGTCTAGATCCCGCCGTGGCGCTCTTCCCACTCCCGGTATTCGTCCGTGAAGTAGCGAAGGCGGATCTTCTTGTACTCGGTGGAGCTGTAAAGGACGGCACGATCGTCACCGTGGAGGCCGTGCTCGTCGGCGATCGACTGCAGGACGGCGTCGCACTCCTGCTTCGAGCGGCCGTGAGCCATGGTGAAGACCGAGTAGGGCCAGTCCTCGTATGTCGGGCGCTCGTAGCAGTGGGAGATCCCGCGGACGGCGGCCATCCTCCCGCCGACCTCGGGGACGTCGGCGGGGTCCACGCGCCAGACGCCCATCCCGTTGGCCGAGAAGCCGGCGCGACGGTGAAAGAGGATCGCGGCGACACGACGGAGGATGCTGCGGGGGATCATCCCCTCGAGGTGGGTGAGCAGCTCCGGAGTCGTCATCCCCGCCTCCGAGGCCGCCTGATCGTAGGGTCGGTCGGTCACGGCCATCGGACCCTGCAGGCCGCGGATCACCGCGATGTCGCGATCGTCGTAGGGCTGGCGCTCGAGCTCGCGGGGCGGGATCGCCTCGACCTTGGCGGCGAGCGCTTCGGTATCGCCCTCCATCTCCAGGTTCATGTTGATCTTGAACATCGTCAGCGTCGGGAGGCGGCGGATCGATTCGGCGCCGGTCAGCTCCTGCAGTACCTCGAGAGTGCGCTGGAGGCCGAGCTCGGAATCGGGTGGGGTCGCGATCGTGAACCAGAGGTTGAACTCGTGGGTGCGCAGGTAGTTGTGGGAGACACCGGGATGGGAGTTGATGATCTCGGCTGGGCGGTGCGGATACTCCTCGTCGACCTTGGCGGCGACCAGCATCGAGGAGTAGCCGAGTGCGCGCGTGTCGAATATCGGAGTGATCTCGCGAATGATCCGGTTGTCGAGCAGGCGCTGGGCGCGAGACATCGCGTCGTCGACCCCGAGGTCGGCGCGCTCGGCGATCAGCGGATAGGGCTCGGGGACGAGCGGGAACTCCGACTGCATCACGTTCATCAGCCGCTTGTCGCCGTCGTCGAGGGGAATCGCCGCCCCGTCCTTGCGGGACCGCGCCTTCGAGCGGGCGAGCTTCGGCGTTGGGTTTGTCACTCCAGCCATCCGGCTGCTTCCTTTGCGTAGTAGCTGACGATCAGATCGGCGCCGGCGCGCTTGATAGCTGTCAGCGACTCCACAGCGGCGGCCCGTTCGTCGAGCCAGCCGTTCGCGGCCGCTGCCTTCAGCATCGAGTATTCGCCCGACACATGGTAGGCGGCGAGCGGTACCTGGGTCCGGCGCCTGAGCTCGCCGAGCACGTCCAGGTACGCCACTGCAGGCTTGATCATGAGCATGTCGGCCCCTTCATCGAGGTCCAGCTCGGCCTCCCGGATCGCCTCTCGGCCGTTGGCCGGATCCATCTGATAACCGCGGCGGTCGCCCTCCTGTGGGCTCGACTTGACGGCGTCGCGAAACGGCCCGTAGAAGGCCGAGGCGTACTTGACCGCGTAGGAGATGATCGGTGTCTGCGAGTGGCCCTCCTGATCGAGCTGGGTGCGGATCGCTGCGACCCTGCCGTCCATCATGTCGCTCGGCGCGACGGCGTCGGCACCGGCCGCGGCCTGCGAGACAGCTGTCTTCGCGATCAGCTCCAGCGAAAGATCGTTGTCGACCTCCCCGTCCCGCAACACACCGCAGTGCCCGTGCGAGGTGTACTCACAGAGGCAGGTGTCGGCGATCACGACGAGCTCGGGGTGGGCCTCGTTCAGGGCCCGGATCGCCATCTGCATGATTCCCTCGTCGTCATAGGCGCCGCTACCGGCCTCGTCCTTGGCGGCCGGGATCCCGAACAGGATCACCCCGGGCACGCCGCTGGAGACGATCGCCCCCGCCTCCTCGACCGCCTCCGAGATCGAGAGCCGCCAGATACCCGGCATCGAGGGGACCTCCTCACGCACGCCCTCGCCCGCGGTCACGAACATCGGCTGGATCAGATCGCCGGCGTCGAGCGTCGTCTCCCTGACCATCGCGCGCAGGGCTCCGGTGCGGCGCAGGCGGCGCAGGCGGGTCGCTGGGAAGGCCATCGCCACGAGTCTAGATCCGTCTCGGCCGGAGGTACCCCCTGACGGACCGGGACTCGCACCGTTGTTGCAGTGACGGCCCGCTCGATTCCCGCTGGGCGGGGACGGGTGGACGCTGCTTGTGATCTCGATCGAGATACCGATAATGAACAGAGATGGCACCTCCGAAGGCCGCAGCCGCAGGATCCCTGCAGGGCAGAGCTCTGTCGGCCCCACGATCCCTCTCCGGGCGCAGGCTGAGGCAGCTGCTTGCTCGCGGCGACCAGCGCGCCTTCGAGCAGGTGTTCCGGCAGCACCATCGGGAGATCTACCGCTACTGCCTCGGCCTGACCGAAAACCGCGGGGACGCGGAGGACGCCCTGCAGGCGACGATGGCGGCGGCACTGCGGTCGCTACCCGGGGACGAGCGGGACATCGAGCTCCGGCCCTGGCTCTTCCGGGTCGCCCACAACGAGTCAATCTCGATCATCCGGGGGCGACGAGAGACGCCGCAGACCGACATCCAGGAGGAGCCCGGTGCGCTCCACAGCGAGTCGCCGGAGGAGGCGCGGGAGCGCAGTGCCCGGCTGCGGTCGCTGGTCGAGGACCTGCGGAACCTCCCCGAGCGCCAGCGCTCGGCGCTCGTGATGCGCGAGCTCTCCGACCTCTCCTACGAGGAGATCGGGGCTGCGCTGGATTGCGGGGAGGGCGCGGCGCGGCAGACCGTCCACGAAGCCCGGGCGTCGCTCGCCGTCCGCAAGGAGGGACGCGAGATGAGCTGTGAGAGCGTGATGCGGGCGATCGACGACCACGATCGCCGCAGGCTCCGCGGGCGCAAGATCCGAGCCCATCTCGCGGCATGCCCGTCCTGCGCCGGCTTCGAGCGGGCGATCGAAGCGCGGCGTTCAGATCTGCGAGCTCTCTGCCCGCCACTGCCGGTGGCGGCAGCCGGCGGCATGCTCGCGGCCCTGACCGGGGCCGGCTCCGCGAAGGCCGCGGTACTGGGCGGCGGCGCGGGAGCCTCGGCGGCCGCGGGTACGGGCGGCGGCATAGGGGCCGCTGCCGGAGGGAGCGCTGCGACCGCAGCCGCGGTCGGCACGGCCGCCGGCGCCGGGGTGGCGGGATCGGTCGTCTTGAAGGGCGCGGCGGTGGTGGCCGCGATCACGGTTGCCGCCGGGGCGGCCGACGGGGTCGGAGCGATCGATCTTCCGGGGCCGGTCGAAATCGGAGCCGGTGGCAAGAAGCCCCCGGCCGCCTCAACTGGACCGGCAAGCGAAACCGCCGGGCCGGAAGTGCGTCTGGACGGCAGACCGGGTTCGGCCGAGGCCGAGGGCGCGCGCGGGCGCGGAATCGCGGCTTCACGGAAGCGCGAAGCCAACGGCCAGGGCCGGCCGGCCGGCCGGAGACCGGGCAAGGGACGCGGGCGCGGCAACGACAGCGGGGGGCGGTCGAACGGCCGGGGCAAGGGGCAGACCGAAGGCAAGGCCAATGCCCAGGGCAACGGGGCCGGAACCCGGCCGTCTCCGCCGGGGCAGTCGAAGACCCCGCCGGGGCAGTCGCAGGCACCTCCAGGGCAGTCGACGGCCCCGGGAGGACAGTCGGGCGGAGGGGCACAAACGCCCGCTGGACCACCTGCCGCCCCACCCGCGAGCCCGAAGGCAGGGGGCCAGGGCGGCGGACCGGCGGCGCAGAGCCCGAGCCCGGGTCCTCCGGCGAAGGCGCCGGGCGGCGGTAAGCCGGACGGCTGATCGTGGCTCGCCCAGGACCGCTTCCCCGAGAACTTCCCGAGATACCCCCTGACATCGGCACCCTGCGCTCGTTGCAGGGGGTAGAGCCCAACCCGCCGCCACGCCGGTCGTTGGAATCCGAGCACGAATCCAGACCCCACCAACGAATCACGGAGGTTCACCCCGCATGAAGAGACTGAGCATGATGCTCGTCGCCCTCGTTGGCTCTCTCCTGGTCTTCTCAGCCCTCGCCGGCGCCAAGCCCAAGGACAGCGTCAACGCCAAGCAGGCAGCGAAGCAGCAGTGCAAGGCCGAAAAGCGAGCCGACAAGGGCGCGTTCAAGGCCACCTACGGCAAGCGCGCGATGCGTACCTGCGTCAAGGGCGAGAAGGGCGAGGCCCGCGAGGAGATTGCCAATGCAGCGCAGGAATGCGCCGCCGAGCGCGATGCCGACCCGGAAGCCTTCGATGAGACCTACGGCACCACCAACGGCAAGGGCAAGAACAAGGGCGGGAACGCGTTCGGCAAGTGCGTATCGAGCAAGGTCAGGGCTGACAAGCGCGAGGACGCCGGAACGTTCAAGAACGCCGCCAAGGAGTGCCGCGACGAGCGCAGAGCCGACAAGGACGCGTTCAAGGAGACCTACGGCACGAACAAGAACGGCAAGAACGCGTTCGGCAAGTGCGTATCGAGCAAGGTCAGGGAGGCCGAGGCCGAGTCGGCCTCCTAGGAGCCCCCAAGATCTGCCGGCCGCCTGCCCCAGACATGGGCGGCCATCCCCCGAGGGAGGGCTGGGGCGACGTCCGCCGTGCGAGAGCCGGCGGGCGTCGCTTCGCGTCTGGGCCCCGATGAGGCCCTGAACGGGGCCGGTGTGCCCTAGGCGACGGTGTCCCTAGGCGAAGCGCCGCAGGGCGAGGCGGGCCAGGACCCCATAGGCGAGCGTCAGCACCGCCAGGTGGGCGATCGCGGCGGCGATCGAGGGGCCACCGGCGTCCAGCGCCCCCTCGAGGGCGCGGAGCGCGGGATCGAACGGGAACGCCGCTGTGAGGAAGCCGATCACGTCGAAGAGCCCCGGGCTGACGGTTCCGGATGGCACCAGGGAGAGGAATGCGATCGGCAGTGAGACCATGAATGCGAGCAGCGAGGAGACGCGGACCTCGCGCGCAGCGCCGCCGATCGCCGCCCCGAAAGCGGCGAACCCCGCTCCGCCGGCGAGGATCGCCGGCACCCACAGCGGAGCGCGGCTCCACTCGAGCGAGACGAACAGCTGCAGCCCGACCAGCATCACGAGCGTTACCGCGAGCGCAGCGACCACCCCGAGCAGGATCTTCTCGGCGAGAAGGGCGGTCGGGGTGACGAGACCACGGATCAGCCGGCCGAAGGCGTTCTCCTCACGCTCCAGCGCCAGCGACCCCGAGACCAGCAGCACCGTGACGAACATCAGGGTGATCGTCGCGGCGACCGCGATCGCGAAGGAGTCGAGCGAGGGCGAGTCGCCGGAGACGACCTCCTTGTCGACCTGGATCGGCTGCGTCACTGCGCCGAGCAGATCGTCGGCGACGTCGAGGTTCTCGGCGGCGAGGTCGCTGAAGCGGATCACCCGGTCGAGCTCCTCGCGATCGGGACTGCTCTTCGGGAGCTGGTTTCGGACGCCGGTGAGGATGTCCTCGGCGGCTCGCAGGCCGAGGATCTCGAAGTCCTGGCCGAAGAGGCCGAAGTTGCCGCCGTCGAGGAGGATGCCGAGGTAGCTGATCGAGATCTCCGAGACCTGCTGGGAGACGCGCAGGTTCGCATCCGACAGCAGCGAGTCGATCCGGTCGTCGACGAGCTGGCCCTTGACCGGATCCTCCTCATTGACGAGGACCTCGACCGTGGGTCGCTCGGGCGTGAGCCCGCCGAGCGACTGCAGCTTGTCGATCAGGTCCGCGGGGAGGATCAGCGCCCCGAGAACCTCGCCCGATTCGACCTTCTGACGAGCCTCCTCGCGACTGCTGACGCGGACGCACTCGATCCGGTCGCAGAGCTCGTCGCGGGCGCCGATGATGTCGAACTGCTCGCCGCCGAGGTTGAGCTCGGTTCCCTGCTCGACCTCGTTCAGGAAGGCGACCCGCGGCTTGTCCGGGCCGCCGGAGAGCGCGAAGCCGATCAGCACCGCGATCACGATCGGGTAGGCGACGAGTAGGGCGCTGAGCAGCGGCGAGCGCTGTAGCAGGCGCAGGTCCTTGAGCAGCAGCCAGCGCATCAGTGTCCCTGCTCCCTCAGGAAGCTGACGAAGGCGCCCTCGAAGTCGCGGGCGTCGGAGCCGGGTACGGCCTCGCGCAGGGCATTTGGCGTGCCGTCGAAGAGGGCCTCGCCGTCGGCGAGGACGAGTAGGCGATCCCCGTAGCGCTCGGCCTCGGCGATGTTGTGGGTCGTGAAGATCACCGTGGTGCCCGCGCCGGCGAGATCGAGGACGAACTCCCACAAGCGGGCGCGCTGGCGCGGGTCGAGACCGGTGGAGGGCTCGTCCAGGAGCAGCACGGCCGGCTTGGCCAAGAGCCCGATCGCGATGTTGACCCGCTGCTGGTTGCCTCCCGAGAGGCTGCCGACGAGATCATCGCGGCGGTCGCCGAGCGCCGTCTGATCCAGCATCTCGGCAACGGCGCCCCTGACGTCCGCCACGCCCTCGAGCCGGGCGAAGAGCTCGAGGTTCTCAGCCACCGTCAGCTTCCGGTACAGACCGGCGTGCTGCGGAACGAAGCCGACCCTCGAGTCCCTCACCGCCAGCTCGACCGAACCGCCGTCGGATGCGAGGCTGCCGGCGATGATCGAGAGCATCGTCGTCTTCCCTGCGCCGTTGGGGCCGATCACGGCCACCAACTCGCCACGGCTTGCGGCAAAGCCGACCTGCCTCAGCGCGCGACGCTCGCCGAAGCTCTTGTCGAGCGCCGAAACCTGGATCGCGCTCGCGGCGCTGCCCTGCGATTGCATCGCCGGAAAGCTAGACGACGACGCTGGTGGCCCGATACTGTCCGGCGATGAGGCTTCCGCTGACGCTCCTCGGCACCGTCCTGACGGCCCTCGCGCTTGGCGCCTGCGGCGAGGACGATTCGCCAGAGCCGCTGTCTGTCGAACCGCTGAACAAGGCGATGCGGGGGGTTGCCCAGGCCGGGGTTCCGGTCACCGCGGTCGTGATCGACAGGGCCGGTGCGCCCGAATGCGGCACCAACGCCACCGGGCAGATCTGCGGTCCCCGAACCGAGCTCGCGGTCGGCGCCGAGGCCGGCGATGTCGGTGCCGAGTCGACCTTCCGGATTGCCAGCGTCACCAAGGCATTCGAGGGCGCGGTCGTGCTCGCGCTCGTCGATCAGGAGCAGCTCTCGCTCGACGCGACCGTCGACGAGCTGATCGGGCCGGTGGTCGGGGGGGCAGCCAAGATCACCGTTGCGGATCTGCTTCGTCACACCAGCGGCATCCCCGACTACACGAAGCAGGAAGCCTTCATCGAGGACTTCGTCGGCGGCGATCCGATCAAGCCCGCCGAGACCGTCGACTACGTCGCCGACCTGCCGCCCGCGTTCGAGCCGGGCTCCGATTACGAGTACTCCGACACCGACAACATCCTTCTCGCGCTGATCGTCGAGGAGGTCACCGGGCTCAGCTTCCAGGCGGCGCTCGAGGACCTGGTACTGGACCCCGCCGACCTGACCGGGACCGAGCTCGCGGCCGCTCCCCGCAGGCCGCTTCCCGGCGTCGCGGGCTTCCAGTTCGACCCCGAGGAATCTGCGGGCGAGCCAGTCGATGTGACGACCGCGCTCGACCCCCTGGCGGCCGGCGCCTCCGGGGCCCTGGTCTCGACGCCGGGCGACGTCTCGAGCTTCTTCGCGGGGCTGCGCTCGGGCGCCTTCTTCGAGCCCTCGCTGCTGGAGACGACAGACGAGACGGTGCTGGGCGATTCCTCCCCCCCGGGTCCTCCGGGCGAGGGCACCAACGAATCAGGCCTGGCGATCTTCCGCTACCAGCTGAGCTGCGGCAAGTTCTGGGGCCACACCGGCTCCTTCCCCGGCTATCGCGCGATCGGCGGCGCCAACACCGACGGCTCCGGCTCGTTCGCGGTACTGGTCAACGCCAGCGATCTGCCGCCCGAGGCCGAGGAGTCCCTGCTCGAGGTCCAGGAGATCGCCGCCTGCGCCTCGATCGGCAAGACTCCCTGAGGTGCGCTTCCTGTTCGTCGGAGATGTGGTCGGCAGCCCGGGCCGGGCCGGGCTGGCCCGGAAGCTCGGCGAGCTCCGCGAGCGCCACGCGGTCGACCTGACGATCGTCAACGGCGAGAACTCGGCCGGTGGGATGGGAATCAACGAGAAGTCAGGCGACGAGATCTTCGCCGCGGGCGCCGACGTGATCACCCTCGGCAACCACACCTACCGCCAGCGGGACTCCTACGAGTACCTCGATCGCGCCGACCGCATCGTCCGCCCCGCCAACTACCCGAAGAGCAATCCCGGCCGCGGCAGCCTCACCCTCGATGTGGCCGGGACCACCGTCGGGGTCCTGAACCTCTCGGGAGCGATGCAGCTGACCGTCGCGCGCTCACCGTTCCACGCCGCCGACGCCGAGCTCGCCGAGCTCGAGCGGAAGGGAGCGGAGATCGTGATCGTCGACTTCCATGCCGAGGTGACGAGCGAGAAGGTGGCGATGGGCTGGTATCTCGACGGCCGCGTCGCCGCGGTGCTGGGCACCCACACCCACGTGCCGACAGCCGACGCTCGCGTCCTCCCCGGCGGCACCGCCCACATCTCCGACGTCGGCATGACCGGGTCCCGGCAGAGCATCCTCGGCGTCCGGGTCGAGGATGCGATGCAGACCTTCACCCGTCAGATGCCGACCCGCTTCAACACCGCCACCGAGGACGTCTGGATCAACGCCGTGGTCGTCGAGGTCGGCGCCGATGGCCTCGCGACCTCGATCGAGCAGGTGCTGGAGCCGGCCGGCTAGTCCCGTTGGTGGAGGATCTGGTTCCGCTCTGAGAGGCGGTTCTTGCGACGCAGCTCGGCCTCACGCTGGCGGCGCTGCTCGTGCTCGCTCTCGGCGATCAGGGGTGGGACTGCGGTCGGGTTGCCCTCCTGATCGAGAGCGACCATCGTCAGGTAGGCGGTCGAGGTGTGGCGGCGGTCGCGTTCGTAGGGGTTCTCCGCCTCGACCCTGACCCCGACCTCCATCGAGGTCCGCCAGACCGCGTTGACGGTCGCTGCGCAGCTGAGAAGCTCGCCCACATAGACGGGGTGGATGAAGGTCATCCGGTCCATTCCGGCAGTGACCACGCGACAGCCGCTGTGCTTGATCGCGGCCAGGGAGGCGGCCTCGTCGACGAAGCGCATCACGGTGCCGCCGTGGATCGAGCCGGCTGAGTTGGCGTCCGGGATCCCCATCCAGCGGACCAGGCGCGACTCGGAATCGGACGCCGCCCGCGGTGCCGGCTCGGGACTCCGGTCGCTCCGATCACTCATGGGCGGCGATGCTATCCGCAGGCCCGTCCTCGGTCGCCTCCGCGCGGAGGCAGAGCGCAACGAGGAGCAGCGGGAGGAACCAGACGATGTAGAGATAGAACCAGTGCTCGGCAATCAGTTCGACCGCGATCATCAAAGAGGCACCGAGGGCCGCGATCTGGCGGAGGTCGCGGCGGCGGGGGACGAACGCGACCGCGACCGCGAGACCGACGACGGCAGCCTTGACCACGGTGTGGAGCAGCTCGAGGTCCACCTGGCCCCAGATCGAGAACGGCGAGGTACGCCCGGCCTGGCTGCCGATCGTCCGCTCCCAGAAGGTGGCGAGGCCGGGGTCGATCGCCGGGTGGGCCAGCAACAGCGCCGCAGCGGCGGCGAACCCGGCGATGTAGAGGCCGAACTCCCGCAGTCGGGGCCGCAGCGGAGACCCCACCAGGCCGCGGCGACCGGCGAGGTACAACGGCGCCAGGACCGCGGGCGCGAACTTGGTCAGGCTGGTGACCGCGAGAGTCGCCCCCCGAGCCAGGGGTGCAGCGAACACGACCAGGCTCCAGATCAGGCCGGCGGCGAGCAGCGAGTCGTTCGAGTTCGACTGCAGGACGAAAGCCGAGTAGGGGTACGCGAGCCAGGCGAGCGCGAGCGTCGCCGCCAGGCGTCGCCCGGCCATCCGCAGGCCGAGGACGACCAGCCCGGCCAACGCCAGCAGGTCGAAGAAGAGCGCGGCCGCCCGGGCCGCCTTGAGGGAGTCCCAGGCTCCGCTCCAGTTGAAGACCTGCTCGAAGGGGACGTAGGCGAAGTAGTTGGCCGGCCCGTAGGTATCGCCGCGCGGATTGTTCTCGGGGAACGAGCCCTCCCCGTAGATGCCCTCGGCGTCGGAGATCTTGTCCGCTCCGATCACCCCCGCATAGCCGACGTCGATCACCCCCGAGTCGGCGATGTTGATCGTGACCCGAAAGATGGCGAGGGCGATACAGAGGACGATCAGGACCCGGAGCGAGGCGCTCGGGCGTAGCCCATCGCCGGCCCTCGCGCCGCGGAATCCGATCCAGAGCATGCGGGCGAGCAGATAGAGGAGGGGCGGGTAGTAGAGAGGAACCGAGACGCCGATCTCAGCGGCGTTGAAGAAGGCGTGCGAGACCCCGAACGAGAGCAGGACCAGCAGATCGAGGTGGCCGATTCGGAGGGGCCGGCGCCAGTCGAGCAGGGCGAGAAAGAAGACCGCTGCCATCGGGATCCAGACGTACGGGGCGTTGAGTATGTGCCCGAATTGCCCCTCGCGACCGCGCGCCATCGGCCAGGCGACGGCGTCGCCGGTCCATGACTCCGCGATCTCGCCGCTTACCCCGTCGATGATCACCAGCACGACCTTCTCGTCGCTGTCGAAATACCCGACCTCCCACCGCTTCGGGTTCTCGGTGCCGACCGCCGCGGTGAGCCTGCCCCGGGCCTCGCCCTCGGCGATCACGTTCGGGTCCATGTCGGCGATCTCGAGGGCCTCCTCGGCCGAGATCTCGTAGCCCTCCGGGGTCGGCGGCAGATCGACTCGCAGCGGCGTCCGCGAAGCCGCCGCAGCGCCCGGGATCAGGAGCCCGGCGACGCAGGCGGCGAGCACCACCCACCCGAGAACCGCGAAGCGGCTGCAGACGTTTTCCCGGCCGGCGATCACGCGAGGCGAAGCTAGCGGACCGCTCAGCCGGCGATCCGCTCGCGACCGAACGTCCAGAGCTTGTTGCCGATGAAGTTGACCGGCGTCGCTGCCGCGACAGCCGCCGCCTGGGCGGGCAGCTCACTCATTCCGATCGCATCGACCAGGATCGTCAGGACCAGCAGGTTGACCCCGAGGCCGGCGAGGCTGACGGCGAAGAAGCGAGCCGCCTGGAAGCCGGCATGAGCCTCGCGCGCCCCCTGAAGGCGGAAGGTCCAGACCCGGTTGAGGATGAAGTTGTTGGTTACGGCGACCGCGAAGGCCCCGATCGCGGCGGGGATGTGGTGCAGGTCGAGACTCTGGGTGAGAAGGGCGAAGACGATCAGGTTGATCAGGTAACCCGAGCCCCCGACCACGGCGAACTGGAACAGCTGGACCCAGTTACCCGGGCGTCTGGTCCCGAGATGGACCCGCCGGATCAGCTCCCAGGTCGCATTCGCGGCCCGCGTCGTGACCTCTCCGGCTTCTGGATCGGGATCTTGGCCCGCCGTGGGCCCCGGCGACCCGCGAGAGGCACTCATGCCGCGACCTCGAGCCCGAAGTGGGCGAGAGCGAGCCCGGCGACGTCGCTGATCGCCCACTGTTCACGAGTGGGGGCCCGGCCATCGAGCCCGACCGTGAGCAACGGGCCCATCGAGTCCTCGGCCCGCAGCGAGCCGTGGCTGCCGCCGGGTATGTGGGTGGTGCCCCCCCAGTCGATCAGCTCGTAGCCGAGACTGGCCGAGATCATCAGGTCGGCGGCGAACGGCGAGCGCATCGCCGACCACAGGCGCGCGAGGGCGTCGGGGTAGGTCGCCGAGTCGAACTCACGGCCCTCAACGGCCGCCTCGAGGACGTCGAGATCGCCCTCCAGGCGCCACCAGCGGCCCCGGCGATCTCGCGCCTCCTCGCCGGGAGCGAAGCGGAGCTCGGCGCCTCCACGCCTGACCACGGCCCAGGCGGCGTCGGGCGTGCGGACCCCGTCGCGCAGGATCGGCCCACCGTCTTCGTCGGCGAGCCAGCTGACCAGCTCGACGCCGGGGTGCTCCTCGAGGGCCGCGCGGGAGCGGCGGAAGATCCGCATCCCCTCTCCGCCCTTCCGCAGCATCCATATGCCGGCGGCTCGCGAACTGGGGCCGAAGGCCAGCTCGGCCTCCTCGGGGGTGTCGTTGTTGGGCTGGAGCACGTGCCAGTCCTCGGCCAGCAGCTCAGCCGCATCGAGGTCGTGGGAGACGTCGGACTGCGAGTGATCGGCCATCAGGATCACGCCGTTGTCCTCGAGGAAGGCGTCGATCCCGCCGCCGGCCTCGACCAGGGCCCCGAAACACTCGTCGGCGTGGGCGATCGAGGTCCCGCTCTGCTCGGGACCATAGGTGTGGGAGTAGTGGTCGTTGTCGGGGAGCGAGAAGAGGAGGAAGTCGTAGAGGTTGCGCTCGACGAGCTCGACCCCAACGCAGGCGGAGTAGTCGTCGCGGACGTCAGGGCGGGCGAGGGTCGGCTTGCAGGGAACCTTCCGGGAGGCATAGAGCTCGCCGTAGAAGAGCTCGTCGGGGCCCCATACCGCGTGGTGGAACTTGGCGGCGGTCGCCACCTTGCCGAGCAGCCCGTCGAGCCCCAGCTCGTGACGGGTCCGCCCTCGATAGATCAGGAACGGGGTGCAGGCGCTGCGCAGGCCAGCGTCGCCGAAGCGCTCGTACAGCGTCAGGACCTCCTGTGAGAGGTGGCCCATGTTCATGTTGTAGACGGTGTCGTAGAGGGCGCTGAAGACCCCGAAGGTGCGGGTCGCCTCCCAGGACGATCCGTACTCGACATAGCGCTGCTCGGCCCGGTGGTACCAGTTCATTCCCGGGATCCGGTGCCGGTCGGGCCGACTGCCGGTGATGATCTCGGAGGTACAGACCGGGGTCACCGAGGGAAAGCTGGAGACGCAGTCACCGACGAGCTCGCCGCGCTCGAGCAGCGCCGCGAAGTGCGGGGCCGAACCGGATGCGGCCGCCGCCTGCAGCATGTCGGTGCGGAGGGAGTCGACTAGGACTAATACGAGCTTGCGTTGCACGATCTCAAGGGGGGACGGGGCAGGACCCGCAAGGTTGGCAGAAGGGAGCTCGGCCTCAGCGGAGGACCCGGAGGCCCTCGTGCTTCTCCCCGGCCTTGCGGCGGCGGGAGACAGCGAGGCCGATCAGGGCGATCGCGACGAGGATCGCGACCGGGGGCACAAACAGCGAGAGCGCCGCGACGACGATGCCCGCGAAGGCGAAGAGCAGGCTCAGGGTCCCCGGGGCGGCTGTGTCCTCGCGCTCGGCGCGCGCCTGGGCCCCGGCGAGAACCTGACCCGCCACCATGCCCGCGAAGACGCCGGCCGCCGCACCGACGGCGAAGCCGATCGCAGCCGGCTCTCCCTCGGAGGCCAGCGCCGCAGCTCCGGCGATCGCGCCGATCGCAGCCGCGAATCCGGCGCTGCGCATCGGGTTCATCTGTCGCTCACGATCGGTGTAGAAGCCGATCACGTTTGCGACGAACATCAGCAGGACGAACCACTCCGATCCAAGGAACGCCCAATCGGTGCCCTCGGGGTCGATCCCGACTTCGAGCGCGGCCATGGTCGCGATGAACAGCGCCACAAGCGGGCCGCCGATGCCGAGGGCAAGGCCGAGGCCGAGGGCCTGGCAGATCGCGAGGAAGAGGTCCATCGCGGCGCAGCGTAGTTCACCTCCCAGCCTGGCTGCAACGCGCCGGGCACCGGCCTCCGCCGGCTCGCTCTCAGGCAGACTTGGGGGGCAATGAGCTCCACCTCAGCGGGGGATCCCCGCCAGCAACAGCCCGAGGAGACGTCGACCGCGGCCGGCGGGCGACCTCATCGACGTGCCCACAGCACCGCTCGCGACCTGGAACGGTACGCGGGACTGTTCGCCGCCCGCACCCGGGTGATGCGCTCCTCGGCGATGCGGGATCTGATGGAGATCACCGCCCGTCCCGAGGTGATCTCGCTGGCGGGCGGGCTGCCCGACACCTCGACCTTCCCGCCCGAGTCCTTCGCGGCACAGATGACGCGGATCGCCCAGGAGTCCTCGGCCGAGGCGCTGCAGTATGGCCCGACCGAGGGCTTCGAGCGGACCAAGCGGGTGATCGGCGAGGTGATGGCGGCCGAGGGGATGCACCCCGACCCCGACGACATCATCGTCACCACCGGTGGCCAGCAGGCGCTCGATCTCGTCGCCAAAACCCTGATCGATCCCGGCGACGTGATCGTCGCCGAGGGTCCGACCTATCCGGGAGCGGTGCCGGTCTTCTGCTCCTATGAGGCGGACACGCGACAGATCCCGATCGACGACGACGGGATGCGGATCGATGCCCTGCAGGAGGAGCTCGATCGCCTCGAGGGCGAGGGGCGGCGCCCGAAGTTCATCTACTCAGTCCCGACCTTCCAGAACCCGGGGGGCGTGACGCTCTCGCTCGAGCGCCGGCGGCGACTGGTCGAGATCGCTCGGCAGCGTGAGCTGCTCGTGATCGAGGACAACCCCTATGGGATGCTCCGTTTCGAGGGCGAGAGCCTGCCCTCGCTCTACTCGCTCGACGGCGGCGACTTCGTCCTCTACGCGGGCACCTTCTCGAAGATCCTCTCCCCGGGGATCAGGATCGGCTGGCTCTGCGCACCGCCGCCGGTGATGGGCAAGGTGATCCTCGGCAAGCAGGCGGCCGACCTCTGCACGCCGACCCTGAGCCAGTACTTCGTGGCCGAGTTCTTCGGCGAGGGAGGCTGGCGCGAGTACCTCGAGGACGTCATCTCGGTGTACCGGGCCCGCCGCGACGCGATGCTGGAGGCGCTCGAGCGGTTCTTTCCGGCTCAGGCGAGCTGGTCGCGGCCAGAGGGCGGACTCTTCGTCTGGGTGACCCTGCCCGACTACATCGAAACCACCGACTTGCTGGCGAAAGCGCTCCGAGAGGACGTCGCCTTCGTCCCCGGTGCGGCGGCCTTCGTCGGCGACGAGGGATCGACCTCGATGCGACTCAACTTCTCCGCCCAGACCGAGGATGAGATCCGCGAGGGCATCCGCCGAATCGGCGCGGTCGTCGCCCAGCAGGTCGGTCTCTACGAGTCGATCACCGGCGAGCACCGGATCCCCGAGCCGCCGGCGAGCGCCGGAGGGGACCCGGGTCCGGGCGGTGAGGTGCTTCCGATGCCACGGCGGAAGCCGCGACCGTGAGGGTTGCGGTGATCAAGGGGGGCCGCTCGCTGGAGCGCGTGGTCTCGCTGCACTCGGGGGCGAGGGTCGAGGATGCGCTCGCGGGGCTCGGTCACGAGGCGATCCCCTTCGATGCCGGTGAGGAACTGGTCGGGGCGCTGAAGCGGGAGCGACCCGATGTTGCGTTCATCGCCCTGCACGGCCCGGGAGGCGAGGACGGCACGGTGCAGGAGCTGCTCGAGATCCTCTCGATACCCCACACGGGGCCGGGCGTCGCCGCCTGCCTTCGGAGCATGGACAAGGTCGCCACCAAGCACATCCTCCGCGAGCGCGGGATCCCGACGCCGGACTGGGTCGCGTTCAATTCGACCGCCTTTGGCGAGCTCGGCGCCGCCGACGCGCTGGCGGAGATCGAGGCCGGGCTCGGCTTCCCGTTGGTGATCAAGCCCGCCGGCCAGGGGTCGGCTCTCGGAGTCCGTTTCGCGGCCAGCAAGGACGAGGTTCCGCAGGCGCTCGTCTCGGCCTTCAGCTACGACGACCGGGTACTGCTCGAGCGGCACGTCGACGGCCGGGAGCTCGCGGTCTCGCTGCTCGACGGCGACCCACTGCCCGTCGTCGAGGTCGAGGCGCGGGAGGAGGACCGCTTCAACTACGAGGCCCGCTACGAGATCGGCCGCACGACCTACACCTGTCCCGCCGGCCTGTCGGCGGGACAGGAGGCCAGAGTCCGTGAGGTCGCGGTCGCCACCTGGGAGGCGCTCGGATGCGAGGGCTTCTCGCGGGTGGACGTCATGCTGGGCGCCGCAGGGCCCGAGGTCCTCGAGCTGAACGCGATCCCCGGCTTGACCGACACCTCGCTGCTGCCGATGTCCTGCGAGGCGGCGGGTATCTCCTTCGAGCAGTTCGTCGCTCGCGCGCTCGAATTGGCGATCGGCACGCCCGGCTGAGCGGGGACGTGGATGAGCGCGAGCGAGCCGAGCCCGCCTGAGCCGCGGATTGGGCCGCCGCGATGGGTGGCGATCGCCGGGCTTGGGATCAGCGCCGCGGCGGTCACCGGCGTGATTGTCTGGGCACTGCGACAACCGGCACCGAGCCTGCCGTCCGGCCGGGACGAGGTAGGCGCTCTGCTCGTGGCGCTGCTCGGGGTCGTCGTTGCGGTGCTGCTCCGATCCGAGCGCTGGGTGCGACTCGTGGGCTACGCGGGAGGTTCGCTGCGACGCGGAGACTCGCTGGGGATCACCATCGTCGCCTTCATGGGGAACACGCTGCTCCCGGTCCGCGGGGGCGACGTCTTCCGGGTCCTGCTCGCTCGTCCGCGGGCCAGGCTCGGAGCAAGGCCGCTGATCGGCACCCTCGTCGCCGAGCGCGTACTCGACGTCCTCCTGCTCGGGATCGTCTTCGTGGTGCTGGGTTACGGCGTATTGCGAGGCGTCGATACACCGGACTCGCGGCCGCTGCTCGCCCTCGGCCTCGGCCTCGGCCTCGCGGGTCTTGCCGGGCTTGCGCTCTGGCGGATACGGGACCGCCGCGAATGGGCCGGGAAGCTCGTCGCCTTCCTCGAGCCGATGGCAACCTCGACGCTCAACCTGGTCAGCCGGCACGGCCTGGCGATGTTCGTTCTCACGGTCTTGATCTGGGCAACCGATGCGGGGGTCTGGTTCGCCTGCGCGCGGTCGGTCGGCCTCGAGATCTCCGCGGTCGAGGCGCTCTACCTGCTCTCGCTCACCGCGATCTTCGTGCTGGTTCCCTCCGGACCGGGTTTTGCAGGCACCTTCGACGCGGGTGTGCTCTTCGGCGCGCGCGCGCTCGGCGGCAGCGGACAGGTTGCTGTCTCGTATCTGATCGTGCTCCGATTCGTGCTCTTCGTCCCACTCACGATCGTGGGTGTGCTCCTCGTCCTGTTCCGATACGGGGGTCCGGCACTGATTCGCAGCGCCTGGCGGCGGCGCGCCCTCGCGTGAGAACCGTGACGACGCCGGCGGCGCTCGCCGCGAGCGACGCCGGCGCTACTCAGCCCTCCTCCCCCATGAAGTCCTCGGGCGAGACCTCGTCGAGGAAGTCCTTGAACTTCTCGACCACCTCCTCCTGGTCCTCCACCTCGTGCTCGAACTCGATCGATGACTCCTCGATCACCTCTTCAGCGGCGTAGATCGGCGCATCGGTGCGGACCGCGAGGGCGAGAGCGTCGGAGGGACGGGAGTCGATCTCGATCTCGGATCCGTTGATCGAGAGCGTGATCGAGGCGTAGAAGGTGTTGTCGCGGAGCTCGGTGACCGAGACCCGTTCGCATTTGGCGTCGAGCTGACCGAGCATCTCGCTGAGCAGATCATGGGTCATCGGCCGGGGCGTCGAGGCGCCCTGGAGCTTCATCAGAATCGCTGCCGCCTCGGGATGCCCGATCCATATCGGTAGAAACCGATTACCTGTATCCGTCTTCAACAGAACGATCGGCTGCTTGCCGACCATGTCGAAACTCACTCCATAGATCTGCATTCGCTGCAAGTGGGCGATCCTGGATTCGAACCAGGGACCTCGTCCTTATCAGAGACGCGCTCTAACCAACTGAGCTAATCGCCCGCGCGGCGGGGATATTAGAGAGCGTCCGTGGAGCCGTCAGGAGCGCCGCAACGAGTCCGCGAGCTCGAGCAGTTCCTCGAGGTCCTCGAACAGCAGCTCGACTCTGAGGCCCCGCCTGCCCGCGGCCACCCGGACCTCGCGTCCCAGCGCTCGCTCGAACGCGTCCTCGGCGCGGTGGATGGCAGCCTCCTGGTCGGGGTGGGCCGCGTTCTTGGAGCCCACCCCGGGCGAGGAGCCGCCCTTCGCCCGGCGCTCGGTCTCGCGGACCGACCAGCCGCTGTGAACCGCCTCGCGAGCCAAAAACCGCCGCGCATCCTGGCCCTTGACCGAGAGCAGCGCCCGGCCGTGGCCCTCGCTCAGCTCGCCGCTCTCGAGCAGGTCGAGGACCTGATCGGGAAGGTCGAGCAGGCGAATCAGGTTCGAGATCGCCGACCGAGAGCGACCGAGTCGCTCGGCGACGGCCTCGCGGCTCAGGTTGAGCTCCTCGACGAGGGCGGCGCAGGCCCTCGCCTCCTCGACCGGGTTGAGATCCTCCCTGGCCATGTTCTCGATCAACGAGGTCTGCAGGCGGAGGGCCTCGTCCTCACTTCTGAGCACGACCGGGACGAGATCGAGGCCGGCCTGGCGGGCGGCCCGCCAACGGCGCTCGCCGGCGATCAGCTCGTAGCGTCCATCCGAGAGCTCGTGGACGACCAACGGCTGGATCACCCCCGCCTCGGCGACGGAGGCGGCGAGGCGCTCGAGGGACTCGGGATCGAAGCTCTTCCTGGGTTGGTCGGGGTTGGCGCTGATCAGCTCGGGTGGGATCTCCCGCAGTCCGTCGCCGACCTCGCTCGTAGGCTCGGGCAGGATCGCCGATAGCCCGCGGCCCATTCCGCTCTTGCGACTAGCCACGGGCCATCACCTCCACAGCGAGGCCACGATAGGCCTCGGCCCCCCGCGAGGATGGGGCATGCTCGGTCACCGGCAGAGCGTAGCTGGGAGCCTCCGCGACCCGAACGCTGCGCGGCACGACCGTGTCGAGTACAAGTTCGGGGAAGTGGTCTCTCAGCTCGTTCTCCACATCTCTGGACAGGCGGGTCCTCTCGTCGGCCATGGTGATCACCAGCCCGGTCAGAACCAGCGCCGGGTTGAGCTCGCGACGGACCGACTGCAGGGTGTCGAGGAACTGAACGAGACCCTCCAGAGCCAGGTACTCGGCCTGGACCGGCACGATCGCTCGGTCAGCGGCGACGAGGGCGTTGACGGTCACCGGGCCCAGCGAGGGCGGGCAGTCGATCAGCGTCGCCGCGAAGCGCTCGCGGACGGCGCCGAGGCTCTCCCGGAGCCGGAACTGCGAGCGGTCGAGCCCGGGGAGTTCGACCGCCGCACCGGCGAGGTCCCGGTTGGCCGGGACCATCCAGAGGTTGTCCGAGGTGGTCGGGCGGGCCGCCTCCGCGATTGAACCGTCCCCGCAGAGGCAGTCGTAGGTGGACGGTCGCTCCTCGCGCCCGAAACCGAGCGCGACCGTGGCGTTGCACTGCGAGTCGAGGTCGGCCACAAGGGTCTGCTCGCCGCTGTCGGCGATGCAGGCGCCCAGGTTCACCGCGGTGGTGGTCTTCCCCACCCCACCCTTCTGGTTCGCGATCGCGTAGACGAGTCCCATCCGAGCGCGCGACTCTAGAGGTTCGGAGTTGGCCGGCCCGACGAGCGCTCCGGGGCCGCCCGCCGCCGCTGGTCCCGGGGCAGGAATCTCCTGCAGAGCAGCGAATACGGTAGACGTAGCCGTGCGTCACCAGGACGGGAAATCGTCCCTGGGCGCATTCGCACTTGGGTCACCGCGGGTCCAGGCGCCGCTCAAACGGCGCCCGGCGGGCGCTTCTTCGCCATTCCGGCCCGGCGGGGAAGGCCCGGGGGGGTCGAGCCGCTCTTGCGAATCAGGTGCAGATGGCGATTGCGGCTGCCCGAGTAGGGACCGACCCAGCGGACCTCGGTCGGCTCCATCGCCAGCCCTGCGCCCGCGCGGGCGAGCTCGGCCTCCTCGTCGGGATCGCGGCGGCCCTTCCAGGCAAGCAGGTGGCCACCGTCGCTCAACATCGGGGAGGCGAGCTCGGCCAGGGTGCTGAGGCGACCGACGGCGCGGGCGGTGACGAGCTCGTAGGCGCCGGCGCCGGCGCCGGCGGCCCAGGTCTCGGCTCGATCATCGATCACCTCGGCATTGCCGATACCGGCCGCGGTGGCGGCGGCCCGCATGAACTCACACTTGCGGGTGACGGAGTCGAGCAGATGAACCGAGGCGTCCGGGCGCACCGCCGCGATCACCAGACCCGGGAAACCTGCGCCCGAGCCGAGGTCGCAGATCGCCGCTGCCTCCCACAGGGCCTCGAAGCCAAAGCCGCTGAGGCTGTCGGCGATGTGGACATCCCGTGCCAGATCGCGGTCGACGACCGTGCTCGGCGCGCCTGGGATCGACTCGAGCGCGTCGAGCAACGACTCGAGTCGGCGCTCGGCGCCGGGGTCGAGATCGGGCGGGGCGCCCGAAGAGCTCAATCGGAAAGCAGGGGAGCGACGACGACGCGGCGCTCGGGATCGTCGCCCTCGCTGAAGGTCTCGACGTCGCTGCGATCCTTGAGCACTTCGTGCACCATCCGCCGCTCGCTCGCGGACATCGGCTCGAGGCGGATCGATTCCTCGTTCCGGATCGCTCGCTCGGCGGCGATCTCGGCCTCCTCGGTCAGCAGATCGCGCCGCCGCTCGCGATAGCCGGCCGCGTCGACGGTGACCCGCTTGCGCTCGCTGCGGCCCTGGAACGCCGCCCGGTAGCAGATCAACTGCAGGGCGTCGAGCGTCTGGCCGCGGCGCCCAATCAGGATCCCGAGATCCTCCCCGCCCTCGATCGAGGCGAGGATCTCCTCCTCGCCGTCGGTGACATCAACCTCCGCGTCGAGATCGAGCTCGTCGAGGATCCGGTCGATGATCGCGACAACGCGATCGGTCGGCTCGTCCGGCATGGTGGCCTCATCGACCTCGGGCACGTCGCTCACCGTCGCTTTCCGCTTCGCTTCTTCTTCTTGCGCGGGGGTGGGGGTGGAGCCTTCGCGGGGGCCTTCGACTCCTCCCCGTCGTCGCTATCCCCAGTCTTCTTCGGGGGCGGCGGCATGATCGTCATCACGACCTGCTGCTGGGCGAAGGTCCAGACGTTGGTAGAGATCCAGTAGACCGAGAGCCCGGCCGGAAAGGTTGCGACGAATGGGGCGAAGGCGAAGGGCAGGCCGTAGACGATGAACCTCTGCGGGCCCTCGAGGCCCTGGCCACGGACCTGCATCGCGAGGCCGGCTGCGAGCTGGGTGGCGATGAAGAGGATGATCAGCACGACGGTCACCGCACCCTCGGGCTTCTCGATCACGGAGTCGATGAAGATGAATCCCGGCGGCGGGCTGGCCATCACGTCGGCCTGGAAGCTGGAGCCTCGAAGCATCGCGTACAGAGCGAAGAAGACCGGCAGCTGCAGGAGGAGGGGGAAGCAGGAGGCGAGCGGATTGATCTCGTTCTCCTGGTAGAACTTCATCATCTCCTGCTGCTGGCGCTGCTTGTCGTCCTTGTGCTTTTCCTGGATCTTCTTCAGTTCCGGTTGCAGCTCCTGAAGCGCCCGCATAGAGCGGATCTGCTTCAGCGAAAGGGGCAGGATCGCGAGCCTGACCGTGAAGGTGAGCGCGATGATCGCGAAGACCCAGTTGAGGCCAATGTCGTGGAAGAAGACGACTATTGCCTCGGGGATGTCGGTGAAGATGGAAGCGAGCGTGATCATCAGCTTGGTTGGTGGTTGCGTTCGTTGCCCGGGTGCGGACCGCGATGGTCGGAGCGGAAGAGCCTACGGTTCTCGAGCGGATCGAGTCCGCCCGAGCTGAACGGGTTGCATCTGACGACCCGCCAGGCGGCAACGATAGTGCCCCGTACCGGTCCCAGCTCAGTGATTGCCTGCTCGGCGTAGCTCGAACAGGTCGGGTAGTAACGGCACCGCGGACCGGTAAGCGGTGAGATCAGGCGGCGATAAAAGCGGATCGGAAGCAGGACCAAGCCCGTCAGTATCCGGCCGAGCGGTCCGCGCTGCCCGGCCGCGCGCGGCGATCCCTCGCCTCCTGTTTCACGTGAAACACCCTCGGCGACGTCTGAACCCGTTCGACGTGAAACGGGGCTCACTCGGAGCTTCCCGCCTGCTCGAGCAAGCCGGCGATCGAGTCGCGGAGCCCGTCCTCGCCCTCGCGGTCGAGCAGATCGGCGACCCCGGAGCGGCCGACGAGGACAAAATCGTGGCGGGGCGGGATGCGACCGCCGAGCTTCCAGAAAGCCTCCCTGATCGCCCGCTTGACACGGTTGCGCTCGACAGCTCCGCCGACCCTGCGCCCGACCGAGACACCAAGGCGGACCTCGTCGTCATCGTCATCGGCCCGCGGGAACGCGTAGAGCACGATATGCCGGTTGGCGTGGGATCGGCCGTCCTTGTAGGCGCGATCGAAGTCACCACTCCGGGAGAGGCGACCGCGCTTACGTCGCTCTCGGCCGGAGTCGCTCATCGTGTCGGCTCAGACGGTTAGGCGCTTGCGACCCTTGCGGCGGCGGCGGCGCACGACGGCGCGCCCATGCCGGCTTCGCATCCGGGATCGGAAGCCGTGCGCTCGGGCGCGTTTTCTCTTCTTTGGCTGCCAGGTTCGCTTCATGAGGTCTACCCCGGATCGCGGGGACGCCGCGGGGACGCCGCAGTATAGGGAGCTACCACTGAGGGTGGATCGATCGGCCCACGGGCTGCTTTCAGCGCGATTTGCGGGGTTGGCATGCGACCGCTCAATGCGGTCGGTCGGGCCAGACCTATGATCGGCGACGGGTGCCCGGCTGCGGCTCCCAACCTGATCGACCCAAGAACCAAACGAAAGGAACCGTGCCTGAGCCGAGCGACTCACAGCTTGCCGCGATCTGGGACGACGTGCGCGATGAGCTGCGTGGCTCGGTCCCAGCCTCCGCGTTCGAGAGCTGGCTGGCCCCGCTGCGCGCGGTCGGGGTGCAGGGCAGCAAGTTCTACGTAGAGGGCCCCGATCGGGTCCGGGAGTGGTTCGAGCGCCGGTACGGCTCTCTGACCACCGCCGCGGTCCAGCGCCATGTCCCCGCGATCACGCAGATCGTCTTCAGCGAGCCCGATCCCGAGCCGGCCGTTTCAGCCGGCCACGGCTCGCGCATCCCCGCCGGGCTCGAACGTGACCTCGACTTCGACCGCTTCGTGATCGGCTCGGGGAACCGCTTCGCCCACGCCTCGGCGCTGGCCGTCGCCGAGTTGCCCGGCGAGGCCTACAACCCGCTGTTCCTCTACGGCAACCCCGGTCTCGGCAAAACCCATCTGCTGGTCTCGATCGCCAACTACCTGCAGCGGCGGCGGCCGGACATGGCGGTGATCTACACCACGGCCGAGCGCTTCACGTCGGAGTTCGTCAGCTCGATTCGCGGCAACGGCGGGGAGCGTTTCAAGCGGCGCTATCGAAACGTGGGAGCGCTGCTGATCGACGACGTGCAGTTCCTCGAGAACAAGCCGAAGACCGAGGACGAGTTCTTCCACACCTTCAATGAGCTCTATTCGTCGGGGAGCCAGATCGTGCTCTCCAGCGACCGCCCGCCGGAGGCGATGGAGCGCCTGACCGAGCGGCTCAGGGATCGATTCGCGTGGGGCCTCACCGTCCAGGTCTGTGAGCCCGATATCGCCACCCGGCTGGCGCTGCTGCGCCGGCTGGCGAGCGAGCGAGCGATCCCCGTCCCCGACATCGACGTCCTGCAGCGGATCGCTGAGAGCGTTCCGCCGAATCTGCGCCGGCTCGAGGGCGCACTCACCAGGGTCGCCGCGTTCGGGTCGCTGCTGGGAGAGGCGCCTTCTCCGGAAATGGTCGACGAAGCTCTCGAGGGCGGCGGGGGCGGCGGCATGTCAGCCCTCGACTCCGGAGGTCCAGACCTCGCGTCGATCCAGCGGGCCACCTGCGAGGTGCTGCACATCTCCCCCGACGACCTCTGCTCGCCGCGGCGGGCGCCGAACGTGGTCCGGGCACGCCAACTGGGCATGTTCGTCGCCCGCCGTTCGACCAGCGCCTCTCTCGCTGAGATCGCGCGCGCCTTCAACCGCGATCACTCCACGGTGCTGCATTCGATCCGCACCGTGGAGAAGCGACTGGAGCCCGGATCGGATCTCCACAGAGCGCTCGAAGCAATCCACGAACGCATGGGGACCGCGCCGGAATCGATCTGACCGCGTCACCCTTTCCACACCCAAGCCAAGAATCCACCATGCTCTCCACCATCGCCAACTCCCATTCCCAAGCGGTCGCCGACTGCTTTGCAAGGGTTCCCACAACACCTACATCAACTGAGACCACCGGAAGAGGAAGTAGATGAAGATCACAATCGATCGCGATCCGTTGCTGGACGCACTGCAGTCTGCCGCTCGCGCCCTCTCCACGCGCTCCACGCTCCCGTCGCTCGGCGGGATCATGATCACGGTCGGGGATGGAGTCGCTACTGCCCGTGCGACCGACACCGAGCTCGGCCTCACCGTGACCATCGATGCGGAGGTTGAGGGGGAGGGCAGCCTGCTACTCCCGGGGCGACTGCTGACCGACGTATCGCGAGCGCTGCCACCAGGCCCGGTTGCGATCGCCGAGCGACCCGAGCAGCGGGACGTCGAGCTCACGGCGGGAACGGCGAAGTTCCATCTACGCGTACTGGCGACGGAGGACTTCCCCCGACTTCCGGAATTCGAGGGCGAGGCGATCAAGATGCCGGCCGGAGCGCTCGCCGAGACCGTCGACCGGGTCGCCCGCGCCGCGTCGCGTGACGAGGTGCGCCCGATCCTGACCGGGATCCTGGTCAGCGTCGAGGGGTCGCGGCTGACGATGGTCGCCACCGACTCCTACCGGCTCTCCGTCAAGCACACAGACCTCGAGACCGCTCCCCCGGGCCCGTTCGAGGCGAACGTGCCGGCGCGAGCGATGCGCGAGCTGGCCCGGATCGTCGGCCAGACCGGAACCGAGGAGGTCGAGATCGCGCTACCTGGGAACCAGATTGTCTTCCGCGCCGGTCCCTACGTCCTCTCCTCGCGCCTGATCGAGGGCCAGTTCCCCAGCTACCGACAGCTGCTTCCCGACAGCTTCGACCACGATGTTCGTTTGCCGCAGGCCGAACTGCTCGAGGTCACGAAACGGATCCGCCACCTTGCCCAGCGCAATGCGCCGCTCCGCCTCGGCTTCGCCGAGGGCGAGCTCACGGTCTCGGCCGAGACCCCCGAAATCGGAGACGCGAAGGAGTCGCTGCCCTGCGCTTTCGAGGGCGAGGAGCTTGTGATTGCCTTCAACCCGCAGTTCTTCGTCGAGGGAGTGGAGAGCATCGAGACCACCGAGCTCGTCCTCCGTCTCACATCGCCGCTGCGGCCCGGGCTGCTGCAGCAGGCGGGTGACGAGGACTTCAGCTACCTGGTGATGCCGATCCGGCTCAACGTCTAGTTGGCCGGAGGCGGGATACGCGGTTGGTCGTCGCTGCGCTCAGCACCCGCGGATTTCGCAATCTCGACGACGAGAGGATCGAGCTCGGCTCCGGCCTGACGACGGTCGCCGGTTTGAACGGCGCCGGCAAGACGAATCTCCTCGAGGCTCTCTTCTTCGGCCTCACCGGCCGATCGTGCAGGACCCGGCGCGAGCGGGAGCTGATCGCCTTCGGATCCTCGCTGGCGAGGACCGAGGTCGAGATCATCCCCGAGCCGGGTGAGCTGATCGACGCGCATACGATTCGCGCGTCCGTCTCTCCCGAGGAAGGCCGCAGGCGGCGGGTAGAGGGTCGCGACGTCGGTGCAGAGGACGAGCGTCGCCGACCGGCGGTGAGCGTCTTCATGCCGGATCGCCTGGCCCTGGTCAAAGGGCCCCCGGCGCCGCGCCGCGCCCACCTCGATCGGCTTGCGGCGGCGCTGTGGCCGGGGCGTGCCGAGACGCGGGCCGCCTACGGCCGTGCCCTGGCCCAGCGAAACGCCCTGCTTTCCCGGGTGCGGCGGGGCGCCGACCCCGCGGGACTCGATGCATGGGACCGCGAGCTGGCGGAGCGGGCCGCGCCGTTGGTCGCAGCCCGCCGCGCCGCCGAGTCGGAGCTCGCGGGCGCGTTCACCGAGACCGCGGAGCGCCTCGGCCTCGGTACGGACGTCAGTCTCAGCTACCGGCCCCGCACCGGCGAGGCCGGCGTCGAAGAGATCGCCACCGAGCTCGCCACCCGCCGCGCCGCCGACATCGAGCGCGGTTTCAGCGGGTGGGGCCCGCACCGGGACGACGTCGAGTTGAGCCGCGACAGCCGGTCGCTGCGCCGCTACGGGTCTCAGGGCCAACAGCGGCTGGCTCTGCTCGCCCTCCTCTTCGCCGAGCGTGAGGCGCTGAGACGCGCCCGGCAGGCGCTGCCGCTGATGCTGCTCGACGATGTGATGAGCGAACTCGATCCCGGTCGCCGCCTGAGCCTGGTCGAGATGCTCGCTGAGGGCGGGCAAGCGATGATCACCACCACCGAGTTCGAGCACGTCCCGCCGGCGCAGCCAACGAGGAGGCTCGCGGTCGCCGACGGGGCGATCGCGGTCGCCGAGGCCGACTCTGAGACGATGGGACCGTGAACGGCGCACCCCGCAAGCTCGGCGAGTCGCTCTCCCGCCTCGTTGCCGACCAGGCTCCGAAGACGCTTCTGTCCGAGGTCCAGGCAGCCTGGCCGCGGGCATGCGGGGATGTCATCGCCGCCAGCTCCGAGCCGGTCTCGGAGCGCAACGGCCTGGTCACGATCGCCTGCGAGAGCGGCAGCTGGGCCCAGGAGCTCGAGCTCATGCAGGAGACGTTGAGACCGCGCGTGGAGGCCGTCCTCGGCGAGGGGAGGATTACCGGATTCCGCTTCACCGCCGACCTCGCCAGGCACCGCTGAGGGCCCGTTTACAGAGTAAGCAGTTTCCGGAAATACACAGCATTTGTTGGCGATCCGCGCCACTCCGGTCGAGGCTGCTGCAAACCAGTCATGGAAGTTGCTTATTTGCAGGTATTTCGTCTCTATCGGGGGCGAAGTTCCAGCCCCAGCGACTGGTATCCTTATGACAACCAGTCGCCCGCCCCACAGCGTCGGCTCGGGGGCCTAGAGCCCGAACCCGGCGAGCGGGGCCTCCTGCACCGCTGCCGCCGGGCCAAGCGGCAATATCTACCGGTAACGAAAGGAACTTCGTGGCGAAGAAGAAGTCGAGCAATGCCGCCGAGAGCTACGGCGCAAAGGACATCACCGTCCTCGAGGGACTCGAGGCGGTACGCAAGCGACCCGGCATGTATATCGGCTCAACCGGGCTCCGTGGCCTGCACCACCTCGTCTACGAGGTCCTCGACAACTCCGTCGACGAGGCCCTGGCGGGGTACTGCTCCGAGGTCTCGATCACGATTCATCCCGACCACAGCGTCACGGTGGTCGACGACGGTCGCGGGATCCCTACCGGTATGCACGAGAAGGAGGGGCGATCGGCTGCCGAGGTCGTGCTCACCGTTCTCCACGCCGGCGGCAAGTTCGGTGACGGCGGCGGCTACAAGGTCTCCGGCGGCCTCCACGGCGTCGGCGTCTCGGTCGTCAACGCGCTCTCTTCCCGGCTCCACCTGAAGATCGAGCGCGACGGTGTCGTGCACGAGCAGGATTACGTCCGGGGGGTGCCCGAGACGCCTCTGAGGATGGGTGGGAAGACCGAGCGCACCGGCACCACGATCACCTTCCTCCCGGACGCCGAGATCTTCGCCGAGATCGACTACGACGACGACACCCTCATCTCGCGAATGAGGGAGACGGCCTTCCTCACGCGCGGGCTGCGGATCAAGTTCGCCGACGAGCGTGGTGAGGGCCAGAGCGAGGAGTTCCACTACGAGGGCGGGATCGTCGACTTCGTCGCTCACCTCAACGCGACCAGGGATGCCCTCCATGACAAGACCGTGTTCTTCGAGGCCGAGGGCGAGGAGGGCCAGCTCGAGGTCGCGATGCAGTGGAACACCGGCTACCAGGAGGCCGTATTCACCTTCGCCAACAACATCAACACGCATGAGGGTGGCTCCCATCTCTCCGGCTTCCGCTCCGCCCTGACCCGGACCCTGAACGCCTATGCGCGGGAGAAGGGCCTGCTGAAGGAGAAGGACACCAATCTCAGCGGCGACGACGTCCGTGAGGGCTTGACCGCGGTGATCTCGGTCAAGCTCCACGACCCGCAGTTCGAGGGCCAGACCAAGACCAAGCTCGGCAACCCGCCGATCGAGGGCTTCGTCAAGGAGGCCGTCAACCGCAAGCTCGCCGAGTTCCTCGAGGAGAACCCGGCCGAGGCGAAGCGGATCGTGACCAAGGCGATCGAGGCGGCCCGCGCCCGCGACGCCGCCCGCAAGGCCCGCGACCTGACCCGCCGCAAGTCGGTGCTCGAGAACTCGACCCTGCCGGGCAAGCTCGCCGACTGCACGGTCCGGGATCCCAGCCTCGCCGAGCTCTTCGTGGTCGAGGGCGACTCCGCCGGCGGCTCGGCCAAACAGGGACGCGATCGCTCGACGCAGGCGGTGCTGCCGCTGCGCGGCAAGATCATCAACGTCGAGAAGGCGAGGATCGACAAGGTCCTCGCCAACAACGAGATCCAGGCGCTGATCACCGCGATCGGGACCGGCGTACATGACGAGTTCGACATCGAGGAGCTTCGGTACCACAGGCTCGTGCTGATGACCGACGCCGATGTCGACGGCGCCCACATCCGCACCCTGGTCCTCACCTTCCTGTACCGGCAGATGCCGGACCTGATCGATGCCGGCCACGTCTTCATCGCCAAGCCGCCGCTCTACAAGGCCAAGAACGGGCGCAGCGACGTCTACCTCGAGAAGGAGAGCGAGCTCGAGGAGTTCCTGCTCCGCGACAAGCTCGAGGAGTTTGTCCTCATCGACCGTGGCGGCGCCGAGCACAGCCTCTCGGCCTCGAAGTGGCAACGGTTCAATCGCCTGCTGAAGGAGTACGAGGGCTGGGCGAGCGCCCTGCAGGCGCAGTTCGGTCACGACCTCGTCCTGTTTCTGTCGGAGTCACGGATCCTCGACGAGGAGGTCGCCTCGCTGGCCGGTGCCAAGAAGCTGATCGAGGCGGAGAACCCCGACGAAGACGCCTACGAGACCGAGCTGCTCCAGGAGGGCGCCGACTCGCTGACGATCAAGGCGATCCACCGCCGCAGCGGTCTCGCTCGCCGGCACGCGCTACCCGGCTCGTTGTTCGAGAGCGGCGACTACCGCAAGCTGGCCGAGGTACACGCCGCGCTCGGCAAGCAGATCGGCCACCAGCCCTTCGAGGTCCGCCTCGGCGAGAAGAAGCGACCCGCGGACTCATTCGCGGTCGTCCGCCGAGCGGTGCTCGAGCTCGCCAAGGAGGGGGTGCGCCTGCAGCGCTTCAAGGGTCTCGGCGAGATGAACGCCGAGCAACTGCGCGAAACCACGATGGACCCCGCCTCCCGGACCCTGCAGCGGGTCCGGATCGAGGACGCGGCCCAGGCCGAGCGCGTCTTCAGCGACCTGATGGGGGACAAGGTCGAGCCGCGCAAGGAGTTCATCCAAAAGCACGCCAAGGACGTCGGAGTCCTCGATGTCTGAGCGACGCCCGCCGACGCCCGCCGTGCCCCACCTGTCCCACCAAAGGAGTTCTTGATCTAGATGGAAGGTAGTTCGGAGCTGCTCTCGGGCGGGAATATCGAGGAGCGCGAGCTCACGACCGAGATGCGAGCGTCGTATCTCGACTACGCGATGAGCGTGATCGTCGGTCGGGCCCTGCCCGATGTCCGCGACGGGCTCAAGCCGGTCCACCGCCGGGTCCTCTACGCGATGGACGACCTCGGCCTGCAGCCGACCCGGGCGTACCGCAAGTGCGCCTACATCGTCGGCGAGGTAATGGGCAAGTACCACCCGCACGGCGACTCGGCGATCTACGACACCCTGGTCCGCATGGCGCAGGAGTTCAGCCTGCGTTATCCGCTCGTCGACGGCCAGGGCAACTTCGGCTCGATCGACGACGATCCTGCCGCCGCGATGCGGTACACCGAAGCGCGCCTGACCCGGCTCGCGACCGAGCTGCTGCGCGACATCGAGTCCGAGACCGTCGACTTCGCCCCCAACTACGATGAGTCCTCGACCGAGCCGACGGTCCTGCCGGCCCGCTTCCCGAACCTGCTCGTCAATGGGTCCTCCGGCATCGCGGTCGGGATGGCGACCAACATCCCTCCGCACAACCTGCGCGAGGTGACCGCCGCCGTCAACGCCTTCCTCGACGACCCCGAGATCGACACCGATGGGCTGATGGAGCACGTCAAGGGCCCCGATTTCCCCGGCGGCGGCATGATCATGGGGTCGGAGGGCATCCGCGAGGCGTATCGCTCCGGCCGCGGCTCGGTCCGGGTCCGCGCCCGGGCCCACATCGAGCCGCTCAAGGCGGGCAAGGAGGCGATCATCGTCACCGAGCTCCCCTTCATGGTCAAGAAGGGCGGCGAGGGCGGCCTGATCCAGAAGATCGCCGACCTGGTTCGCGACAAGAAGATCTCGGAGATCTCCGATCTCCGAGACGAGTCCGATCGCTCCGGGATGCGCCTGGTGATCGAGTGCAAGCGCGACGCGATGCCCCGGATCGTGCTCAACAAGCTCTACAAGCACACTCAGATGCAGGCGACCTTCGGCGTCAACGCCGTCGCCCTCGTCGACAACGTCCCGCAGACGCTCTCGCTGCGCGACCTGATCCGCCACTACGTCAGCCACCAGCGCGAGGTCGTCACCCGGCGGACCCAGTACGAGTTGCGTCAGGCCGAGGCCCGAGCCCACGTGCTCGAGGGACTGCTGGTCGCGCTCGACAACCTTGACGCGGTGATCAAGCTGATCCGCGCCTCCGCCGATGCCGACGAGGCGCGATCGGGCCTTATGGACGAGTTCGGCCTCTCCGAGATCCAGGCCCAGGCGATTCTCGACATGCGGCTGCAGCGCCTGACCGCGCTCGAGGCCGACAAGGTGCGCGCCGAGCACGCCGAGCTGCTGAAGACGATCAAGGATCTGCGGGAGATCCTCGGCGATGAGAAGCTTGTCGACGGCCTGATCCGCGATGAGCTCAATCAGCTCACCGAACGCTACGGCGACGAGCGCCGGACCGAGATCACCTTCGCCGAGGGCGAGGTCGATATCGAGGACATGATCGCCGACCAGCAGATGGTGATCTCGCTGACCGCCTCCGGCTACGCCAAGCGACTGCCGCTCGCCACCTACCGCCAGCAGCATCGCGGCGGCAAGGGTGTCAGCGGCATGGATCTCAAGGAGGGCGACTACATCGAGCACCTCCACATCTGCTCGACGCACGACTTCCTGCTGTTCTTCACCAACCGCGGCAAGGTCTATCGACTCAAGGTGTACGAGCTGCCCGAGGGCTCCCGCACCGCCCGAGGAAAGGCGCTGGTCAATGTGTTGCCGCTCCGCGACCACGAGCGCGTGATGGCGGTGATTCCGACCCGCGACTTCAGCGAGGGCCAGTTCCTCGCCTTCGCCACCGCCAAGGGCCTGGTCAAGAAGACCGAGTTCGTCAAGTACAACACGCCGATCAGGGCGGACGGGATCATCGCGATCAAGGTGCGTCCAGACGACGAGTTGGTCCAGGTCCGGCTGACCAGCGGCGCCGACGACCTGCTGCTCGTATCGAAGTCGGGCCACGCCTCCCGCTTCAGCGAGTCGGCGGTCCGGTCGATGGGCCGCGACACCTCGGGCGTCAAGGGGATGAATGTGACCGCCAAGGTCAACGGGGTCGAGAACCGGGTCCTGGCGATGGATGTAGCCCGCGAGGAAACCGAGCTGTTCGTCGTTACCGAGAACGGCTACGGCAAGCGCACCGCGATCTCCGAGTACCCGGTCAAGGGCCGTGGCACCAAGGGGGTCCTAACCGCGAAGCTGACGGAGAAGAAGGGCGGCCTGGCCGGGGCGCTGATCGTCCGGGAGCACGAGCAGCTGCTGTTCATCTCCCAGAACGGTATGGTCCAGAGGACCTCGGTCAAGGGGATCTCGCAGATGGGTCGGGCGACCCAGGGGGTCCGGGTGATGAACATGAAGGACGACGACCGCGTCAGCGCGGTCGCTCTCGTCGTCGAGGAGACGCCCGCGGTCGTCGAGGGCCCCCAGCTGGAGGACGACGCCGAGGAGAGCGCTCCGCCGGAGGCCTGATCCGCCGCGCAGGCTGTCGCAGGCGCCTGGTCGGCATCGACGGCGAAGAACCGACGCCCCCGGCCCGGCGCCTGCCAGGCATACGGGAATCATCCTCTTTCCGACCAGGTCCGAGGGAGTCCCAGCACCTGCCTTCAGCCGGCGATCCTGCAGGCCGACTGGCCGGTCTGATTGAATCGTCTTACCGGAGAAAGGAGGTGGTCCTAAGTTGAATTCCATGTTTTCTGGGACACCGGAGGTGACGGGCCGCTAGGCGGCTGCGGGCCGCCCGGCAATACAGGCCCGGGCATCGGCGGATAGACGCGGCCGGGAGATGTCCCGTCCGGCCACGAGCGCCTAACCGTTCCCAACCGCACCTCGAGGGCCGCCCCGAACGGGGCGGCCCTCAGTTCTTTGGAACCATTACCGTCCGTCCTCGCTACTTCTCGCCGGACCCGGTGTTCTAGCCCTAGCAATGGCACGCAGCATCCCCTTCATCGCGCTCGCCCTCGCCCTCGCCCTGACAGCGCTGGCGGGTCTCGCCCTCGCCGACTCGGCCCGGGTCAAGGACGACAGGCGTGAGACGCCTCAGCTGGCCAAGAACGGCCGGCTCGACATCACGCGCGCCACCTTGAGCCACAAGGGCGATCAGATCAAGCACGTGATCACCATGCGCAAGCCGGTCAAGCCGAAGCGCTCGAAGGAGCGACCACTGATCGGGATCAACACCCGCGGCAACGAGACCTCCGATCCCGAGTACCTTGTGCTCGGCGAGTCGGTCTTCCGTGTTCGCAAGGACGATGATCCCCGTAAGGTCGCCGAGGCTCAGCTAAGCGCCCGCAAGAAGCGCTGGATCTACCGCTTCGATGCCTCCGAGATCGGTTTGCGGCGCTACGGCTGGGTAGCGATCGCCACCAAGGGCAAGGCCTTCGACGCCGCACCGGCCGACCGCTACAAGATCCACGTTCTCTCCGGCTAGCCCCGGCCGGGCGGCGCCGCTGGGGCGTTAGGCCGCGAGTCCGCCGGCCAGGTACGGCTCCCAGGAGGCGGGTACGCGCGGGGCCGCGATGCGGATGAAGACGTTGGGGCCCGGGGCCTTGGGCTTCGAAGCCGGATGCATCTTGATCTCACGCGGGAGCCGGTTGCCCTTGCGCCGGTTGCAGGGTGCGCAGGCCGCCACGATGTTGTCCCAGACCGACTCGCCGCCGCGGCTGCGGGGGATCACATGGTCGACGGTGAGGCCCGAGCGCTGGCTGCCGCAGTACTGACAGGTCCAGGAGTCGCGGGCCAGCACCGCCTTGCGGGTGATCTTGCGCCGGTGGATCTCACGCGGGATCCGGACGTAGGTCACCAGCCTGATCACTACCGGTCGTTGGAGCTCGAGCCATTCGCTGTGCAGCAGTTCGTCGCTGCGCTCGACCACCTCGGCCCGTGCCTTGAGTAGCAGCACGGTCGCGCGTCGCACCGTGCAGACGTTGATCGGCTCATAGGTGGCGTTGAGGACGAGCACCCGCCCGCCGATCGCGCGAACGGTTGCACCGCTAAAGGCCCGAACCCCAGCTGCCGGGCTGCCCGACCCCCGACTCTGCCAAGCCGGTTCGGAAACTGCGTCCATTCGGGGCCGATTGTATCCACGCGCCCCCGTGGTGCGGTCGCGTGGCGCCACGACGGCGCTCAGAGTGGCGCCGGAGCGCCGAGCGGATAGCTCCCGAGGATCCTCACCGTCTCCGCCTTGGCGCCCAGCGCCCGGACCGCCTCGGCGCATTCACCGCCCTCGACGTCGCCCTCGACGTCGATGAAGAAGAGGTAGCGGCCCAATCCCCGCCGCAGCGGTCGCGACTCGATCCGGGTCAGGTTCACCTTGCGGTTGGAGAACTCCGCGATCGCATCGACGAGGGCGCCGGGATGGTCGTCGCCGAGCTCGCTGAAGACGAGCGTGGTACGCCACTGCGCGTCGCTGGGCGCGGGGTGGGGATGGTCGCCGCCGGTGAGCCAGACGAAGCGGGTGACGTTGTCGGCGACGTCCTCGACTCCCTCCCGGAGGATCTCGCAGCCGAAGGCTCTGGCGGCGGCGGCGGAGCCGAGCGCCGCCCAGGGCCCGTCGCTCTCAGCTACCTGCCGGACGGCGTCGCTGGTGCTCGCGCTACCCCGCACCTCGGCGCCCCCGAGGTGGTCGCGGATGAACCGGGCGCACTGGGCGTTGGCCTGCGGGTGGGAGAGAACGACCTCGATCTCGTCCTCGCCGATCGGGTTACGCGTGATCAGGTTGTGGCGGATCGGGTGGTCGAACTCGCCGGCGATCCTCACGTGGGAGGTGTCGAAGGCGAGGGCGTCGAGGGTCGAACGGACGGAACCCTCGATCGAGTTCTCGAACGGTACGAATCCGCGCTCGACCTCACCGCGCTCGACGGCATTGACCGCGTCGAAGATCGTCGCCCTTGGTGCGAGCTCGAAGTCGCGACCCTCGGCGGCGACCAGCAGGGCCTCCTCGTTGTAGGTCCCGGTGGGCCCCAGGTAGGAGATCCTCATCGACCGGCGCTCTCCGCGGCGACCCGGATCGCCTCCCGCTCCTCCGGCGACAGCTCGAGTTGCGACTCCCCGGCGCGCAGCGGCTTCGCGTAGACCCGGGCCTGCTCGCGCTGCAGGATCGCCGAGATGACGACGCCGTCGCCGTCGGAATCCAGCAGGGCGACCGAGCTCGACTGCCTGCCGGTCGACTCGTTGAAGGCGTCGTAGCGAATCACCCCGATCCTGGAGACCGCTCCGTCGAGACGCTCTTCGGCCGTATTCATCCGCGCCCCGAGTGCCCGGGAGATCTCGTCGATCCCGGCGGCGAGGTCGTCGACCCGGCGCTGGGTCGCTATCGCATAGGAGACCAGGTCGGCCTCGCCGAGCTCGCCGAGGACGGCCTTCTGCTCGGATCGGACCTTGCGGATCCGGACCGCCGAGGTGGCTGCGAGGCCGAGGGCGACCACGGCGAGTGCCGCGGCGACGATCGCGACGATCCCGGCTGTCGAGTCGAGGGCTTCCACGAGCGCCCAGAATACGGTTCGACGGGGCGGCCCACGGCGATCACCCCGTCGTGGCCCGTGATCGCCGGCCGGCTACTCGAAGGTGAGCTGGTAGGCGGACTCGTTGTTGGTGTCCACCTGCTCGCCGCAAACGGTATCCACCGTCACCGTGACCGAGCCGGTGTCGCCAGGCGACGGTGCGGGGTTGGGCCGGATCGTGACCGTCTGCGTCTCCTGGGACTCGATCGAGGGGATCGTCTGGTTGCCGGTGAAATCGCCCGAGAGCGAGACCTTGATGCCACTCTCCGCCGTCTCCCCCTGGTTCATGACCGCGATCTCGAACTCGAGTCCGTCGGCGGCAACCGATGTCGGGGTGTCCGGCTGCAGCACGACACTGCCCGGAAGCGCCGTGGTCGAGACCAGACCGAGCCCGTGGGTGAGACCGTCGTCCTGGCAGTTGGCGAGATTCGAGCCGCCGCCGGTGCCCGCGCCGGCGAGGGCGTCCTGAACGGTGGTGAGATCGAGCCAGTCGGGGTTGTTGCCGCCCATCGGGAGGAAGACGCTCTCGGGGACGCCGCCGTCGACGACGATCTCCTGGTCGGCCAGCTCCTGCTCGATCTCGCCGCGGGCCATCGCGAATATGACGTCGCTGGCGAGCAGGACCTGCATCTGCTCGGCTATCACCTTCGTCGCCTTCTTGGCACCGGAATTGCCGAGCGCCTTCGGGAGCTGCTCGGCCACCGTGGAGATCGCGTCGCCGCGGTACTCGTAGGAGAGGATGACCTGCGACTGCGCGCCGGCCAGTTCGTCCGGGGCATCGAGGTTCTCGGCTCGATCGAGCAGGGTCTGGGCCGTCGCCGCCTCGCCGTTGACCTGGTTCTCGAGGCTGATGTCGCCCTCGGACTGGCCGCTGAGGGACTTGAAGAAATCATCGCTGAGCTGCTTGGTCTCGACCGTGAGCGCGCTCAGGTCGCTGACGTAGTTCTTGAACGAACGCTCCTTGCGCTGATCGAGGCAGCCGCGGACCGCGAGGAACAGCAGGATGAAGATCACGATCGAGACGCCGATGAAGGTCAGCTGTCGGGAGCGGATCTGTTGGTGGGAGCTGTTGCCCCCACCTGCTCCGGTGCCCCCAGCTCCTCGGCCGCGCCGCGGGCGAGGCGTGTCCTCCTCGAAGGCCGCAGGCGTAGAGCGCCTGCGCCTGCTCACGGCGGGCTCATCGCTGGTCGGTGCGTCGTCTTCTTCGAAGAAGTCCAAGGCTGCTCTCCGGCGAGCTTTCGCCACAACCAGTATGACCCCTGCTTACGCGGGAAAACCCACCGAGGCCGAACTCGTCCCCAGCGGCAGGAGCGGTGTCGGCCACGGCGAAGACGAACGCGTGGTCGAAGGCGAGCGAATACTGGGTAGATTCACGGTTGGCGAGCGGATCGGGCGCGGCGGCTATGGGACCGTCCATCGTGCCTGGGACGAGCGCCTCTGCCGCCACGTGGCCGTGAAGTCCGTCGAGGGCGCCGGCGCGGGCCGCGTCATGCGCGAGGCGCAGGCCGCTGCGCGCCTCAACCATCCAGGCATCGTCACCCTCTACGAGCTCGGCAACCACAATGGCGTCGCCTACCTGGTCAGCGAGCTGGTCCGTGGCCCCAACCTTCGCGACTACGCCCGCTCCGGCGATCTCAGCGACCGCGATCTGGCGGAGATCGGCACCGAGCTCTGCGTCGCGCTCGCGCACGCCCACAGCCACGGGGTCGTCCATCGAGACATCAAGCCGGACAACGTGCTCATCCGCCGTGGGGCCGGCAAGCGGATGCGCTCCGGCGGCGAGCGGGCGATGCTGGCCGACTTCGGGATCGCGGCGATCGCGGACGAACCGACGATGACGGCCACCGGCCAGGTGATCGGGACGCTCGCCTACATGGCGCCAGAGCAGGCGGCCGGCGAACGAGCCGGGCCCGAGGCCGATGTCTACTCGCTTGCACTGACCCTCTACGAGCTCTGGACGGGAGCGAACCCGATCGCCGGCGCGACCCCGGCGGCAACGGCGAAGGCGATCGGCATCCGCCCGCCGAGCCTCGCCGAGCGGCGGCCCGAGCTGCCGCCGGCCCTCGGCGCCGCGATCGACACCGCGCTGGAGGCCGACCCCGCGGCGCGGCCCTCTCTCGAGGAGCTCGGCTCAGCGCTCGAGGGCCTCGCAGGCGCCCTGCATCCGGACCGGCCCGTCCCCGAGCCCGAGGACGCCGTTCCCATGACCCCGCTCCCGGAGGCGATCCCGGCGCGGCCATTCGCGGTGCTTCTGGCCGCCGGGGGTCTCTCGCTCGCCGGCCTGCTCGCCGGCCTGCCGGGGTTGGCGATCGTCGCCTCCCTGTTGCTCGCTCCGGCCGCACTGCTGCTCTGGAGCCCCAGGGATTGGGCCGCTCCGGCCCTCGCGCCGCTGCTCGGACTGCTGGGCCTCGCTCCACTCTTCACGGTCTGCGCCGCAACCCACCGGCGTCCGCTAGCCCGCGCCGGCCTCGCCGGCCTGGGCTGGACCTGGACGGTGGTGGCGGCGGTCGTGGTTGGCCGGAGCCTCGGGGTCACGGCCCCCGACGGCAAGGAGGCCGAGGGCTGGGCATCCTCGGGCCCCGTTGCTCTCGATGCGGTGCTCGCGCCGCTCCTCGGAGCGGATGCACTCGCCACCGGTCTCGTCTGGGTGGGTGCCGCCGTGCTCCTCGGCGCGGTCCTCGAGTTCGCCGGACCTGCCCTGCTCGCCCTGCTGGGGCTCGTCTGGGCGGCGGGCCTGGTCGCCGCTCTCGGCGCAATCGGCGGTCCCGCCACGCCCTCGCTGCTGCTCGCGCCGGGGCTGATCGCTGCTGTGCTGTGGCTCGCTTGGGACCGGGCCGGACGGCCCGAGATCATCCGCCACCTCAACGTGCCTGCCGCGCCCAGCCTCGGTTTCGGTCGGCTCTTCGCCCGACCGATGCCGGATCCTGTCCCCCCGGGCTCCCCCCGTCCGCGCCATCCCGCCGAATCCCCCCTCGCGGACGCCGATACGCGGGCCAGGGGAGCAGCTTCCAGACATGTCACGGCGGCTCTCTACGGCGCGGGATCGCGCGGCAGGTTGCCGTAGCATTCCGGCTTCGGAGCGTCTCGGCGCTCCGTGGGAGGAGACCCGAATACAGACCGTGAAACGGGTAGCTCCCCTGATCCCATGAGTGTTCTCCGCAATCTCGAAGCCAAGATCGAGGGCCTCGTCGAAGGGGTCTTCAGCCGTGCCTTCAGCTCTCAGGTGCAGCCGGTCGAGATCGCCCGCAAGCTCGCCAAGGAGATGGACTCGCACCGGACCGCATCGGTCTCGCAGGTCTATGCCCCGAACCAGTACACGGTCTGGCTCTCCCCGGAGGACCACGAGCGGCTGGAGGGATACGAGCGCAGCCTCGCTCAGGAGCTCTCCGCCTATCTGCTCGAGCACGCGCGCCGCCAGGACTACGCTCTTCTGACCCGTCCCGAGGTCCTGATCGACGCCGACGAGCGCCTCCGCCTCGGGGAGTTCGGAATCCAGCCGCGTCTAGTCAAGCCGCCCTCGCGCAAGGGCGACAGCGGCGAGCAGGGCCAGCACGGCCACACGATGGTCTACTCGGCCCCCCCGAAGGAGTCGAAGCCGAAGCGCCCGAAGACGGCCCCCCTGACCGAGACGAGGGCGATCGTCTCCCTCGGCGACCGACGGTACGTCCTCGATGGCCCGGTCGCCGTGCTCGGCCGATCCCGGGAATGCGACTGCGTCCTCGACGACGGCAACATCTCCCGCCGGCATGCGGAGCTGCGCCGCGCCCGCAACGGCGACTGGACGATCAGCGATCTCGGCTCCACCAACGGCGTCAAGATCAACGACCGCCGAGTCGACTCGGCGCGCCTGGCCCCCGGAGACGAGGTCGTTCTCGGCACCACCCGCTTCATCTTCGACATCGAGCAGTGAGCTGCTCCCGATCGCTCCGGAGCGTCCATGGAAGGTGACCCCCTAGCCGTAGGCCTGCAGTTCGCGTTCCTCGGAGTGCTGTATCTGTTCCTCTTTCTCGTGGCTCGCAGCGCCCTGAAGGACCTGAGGAAGGGCGGGACGGCGGTCGTCGACGCGCCCGAGGGGACCGGTATGCATCCCGCCGGAGGCCGGATCGCGGCGACCGACGCATGGCTCGTCGCCCTCGCTGGGGCCGGGCTCGAGATCGGAGAGCGGATCGACCTCTTCGGCGGTGTGACCATCGGGCGCAACAGCGAGGCCGACGTGCGGATCGAGGACCGCTTTGCCTCGGGAATGCACTGCCGCGTCTTCAGTCGCGGCAACCGCTACATGGTCGAGGACCTGCAGTCCACCAACGGCACCTATCTGAATGGCGGCCAGTTGACGGGCGAGGCGGAGCTCGGTGACCTCGACGAGATCTCGATCGGGGACACGAGGTTCCGCTTCGAGCTCTCGATCCCCGACAACCATGGTGGGTAAGGTCCGGCGATGCTGCGGGTAGCGGAAGCGGTCCAGCGCACCGACACAGGGCGCCAGCGCGAGGCGAACGAGGATTCCTACTTCTCGCGCGCTCCGGTCTTCGCGGTCGCCGATGGAATGGGCGGCGCCCAGGCGGGCGAGGTCGCTTCGCGGATCGCCGCCGAGGCATTCGAGCCCGAGCGCGACTCGGGGATGCCCCCGGAGGGCTACCTTCGTCAGACAGCGGAGGTCGCAAACCGCCGGATCTTCGAGCTCGCACAGGGCGATAACTCGCGGTCGGGGATGGGCACCACTCTGACCGCCGCGCTGATCGACGGTGACGAGGTCAGCTTCGGCCATGTCGGCGACTCGCGGGCCTACCTGTTTCGCGACGGCGAGCTGAGCCAGCTGACCAGCGACCACTCGCTGGTAGAGGAGCTGCGGCGGCAGGGCAAGCTCACCTCCGCACAGGCCGCCGAGCACCCGCAGCGATCGGTGATCACCCGCGCGCTCGGGCCCGAGCCGGCGGTCGCGGTGGACACGATGACGGTCCAGGCCCGCAACGGTGACGTCTTCCTGCTCTGCAGTGACGGTCTGACGACGATGCTGCCCGACGCCGACATCGCCGCGACGCTCGCCCGCGGCCAGGATCTCGACTCGACCGCCCGGAGGCTGGTCCGCGGGGCGAACGATCGCGGCGGTCGCGACAACATCACCGTCGTCCTCTTCCGGCTCCAGGACCCCGAGGCGGATGGCGCGCCGGCCGCGGAGGGCGCGACCCTGGTCGGCGCCGCCGCCGAATCGGCGGGACTGACCCGGGATTCCGTTCGCGAGGGCGCGCGCCGCGAGCACGAGCTCGCCGCTTCGGGGTCCACGGACAGGCCGACCGCGGTCCCCAGCGGCCGAGCATCCACGCGCGCCCCGTGGCGGGGGCGGATCGTCAAGGTCTTCGCCGTCCTCGCGATCGCGGCGGCACTGGTCGCCGGCGCGATCTACGGCGCCCGCCAGGTCTATTTCCTCGGCGCCGACGAGGCCGGGCGGGTGGCCCTTTACCGGGGCCTTCCCTACGAGCTCCCATTCGGCGCCTCGCTCTTCAGCGAGATCTACTCGAGCCCGATCACGGTCGACGCGCTTCCCGAGGATCGCCGCGCGGTCGCGACCGACCACGAACTGCGCTCGCGGGATGACGCGATCAACCTGCTCGAGGACCTGCAGCTCGCAGCCGAGCAGGAGGCCGCCGCCTCCCGTCCCGCCGCATCCTCGGGAGGCTCCCCCGGGAGCTCCTCGGCAGGCGGCTCGCCGGGCTCGGGCTCTGGGCAGTCATCGGGCTCCGGCGGAGGCTCAGGGTGAGTGCCCGCAATCGCGAGCTGCTCGGCCTGATCCCGGTCGCCGCACTCGTCGTCGCCGGCTTCACGGCGGTATTCACGGTCCAAAACAGCGAGGTCGGCGACCTCAGCCTGGTCTTCGGCGCCTACTTCCTCGCGCTCTGCTTCGCAACGCACATGTTCATCCGCTTCGGCCTGCCGCACGCGGACCCGTATCTGTTTCCTCTGATGGCCCTGCTGGCGGCGATCGGACTGGTGATGATCTACCGGATCGACGACAGCCTCGCACGCGATCAGGCGAACTGGTTCGTGCTCGGCCTGATCGTCTTCGTCGCGACGATCACCTTCCTCCGCGATTACCACGTGCTCGAGCGCTACCGTTACATCATTGCGGCGGTCAGCCTCGCCCTTCTGGTGATGCCGCGCCTGCCGTTGATCGGCTCTCAGGTCAACGGGGCCTATCTCGGGATCGATCTCGGACCGGTCGCGTTCCAGCCCGCCGAGCTGGCGAAGATCGGGGTGGTCATCTTCCTCGCCAGCTACCTGCGCGACCGGCGCGAGGTGATGATCGTCGGGGCGCGTAAGTTCATGGGGCTCGTGCTGCCGCCGCTGAAGCACCTCGGCCCCCTGCTGGTGGTCTGGGGAGCGGCGATGTTGATGCTCGTCTTCATCCGCGACCTCGGCAGCTCCCTGATGTTCTTCGGCGCATTCCTCGCCCTGGTCTACGTCGCCACCAATCGTCTCTCGTTCGTCGTCATCGGCTTTGGGATGTTCCTGCTCGGAGCCTGGTTCTTCGCCTCCACCGTCGGCCACGTGCAGGACCGCGTCGACATCTGGCTCGACCCCTACCAGGACCCCAACGGCGACGGCTTCCAGGTCCTGCAGTCGATGTTCGCCCAGGCGGACGGCGGTCTCTTCGGGCAGGGGATCGGCGGCTCGCTGTTGTTCCAGGCCGGGAGCCCGGCGCCGCTGATCCCCGAGGTACAGACGGACCTGATCTACGCGCTGATCGTCGATGAGCTCGGTCTCTTCGGCGGTGCCGCGGTGGTGCTCACATACGCTCTGATCGCCGCTCGCGGCTTCAAGACCGCGGTGATGGCCGACGACGGCTTCTCGACCCTGCTTGCCGCCGGGCTGACTGCGGTGTTCGTGCTGCAGGCCTTCGTGATCATCGGCGGCGTCGTCCGGGTGATCCCGCTCACCGGCGTAACCCTCCCGTTCGTCAGCTACGGCGGCAGCTCGGTGGTCGCGAACATGATCCTGCTGGCGCTGCTGCTGCTGATCAGCGATCGGGCCCGGCGCCCGCGGGAAGGGCTCGGAGCATGAACACGCCGATCGTCCGGCTTTACGCGTTCATGCTGATCCTCTTGACCCTGCTCGTCGTCTTCACCTCGAACTGGGCGGTCTTCGACGCCGACGAGCTCGAGGCGAAGTCTGAGAACAAGCGGCCCCTGCTCGAGCAACAGAAGATCGCCCGCGGCGAGATCAAGAGCAGCGACGGCGAGCTCCTCGCCGTCTCCGAGTCGCGGGGAAGGGGGGAGCGCAAGGTCTTCGTCCGGGAGTACCCGACCGGCGAGCTGTTCGCCCACCCCGTCGGCTACGACTACATCGGACCGGGGCGGACCGGTATCGAGCAGTCCGAGAACGACGTCCTCACCGGCGAGTCGAACGAGTTCGCGACGATCATCGAGCAGCTCAGCGGCCAGACCGAGGAGGGCTCCGACCTGACGATCACCGTCGACGCCGGCGCCCAGCAGCTGGCGACCGACCTGCTGAACGGGCAGGGTGCCCCCGGTGCGGTCGTCGCGCTCGATCCGAAGACCGGCGCGATCCGGACCATGGCCAGCACCCCGAGCTACGACCCCAACCTGGTCCCCGAGCAGATCAACGAGCTCAACAACCCGCCCGCGGGGGCGACCCCGGTGCTGATCAACCGCGCCACCCAGAACCCCTACCCGCCGGGCTCGACGATGAAGGTCGTGACTGCCGCCGCGGCGCTGGACTCCGGCGAGTTCACCCCCGACTCAACCGTCGACGGCAGCTCGCCGCAGGACGTCAGCGGGGTGCCGCTTGAGAACTTCGGCAACCAGAGCTTTGGAGAGATCACCCTGACCGAGGCCCTGACCAACTCGGTCAACACCGCCTGGGCGAACGTAGGGGAGGACCTCGGTACCGACACCATGGTCGACTACATGGAGCGATTCGGCTTCTACGGCCGCCCCGAGTTCGACTACCCGGAGGACCAGATCAGAGCCTCGGGGCCGACGAAGACCAACGGCAGGCTGGCGAAATCGGGCTTCGATGTCGGCCGCGTGGCGATCGGGCAGGGTGGCGCCGAGGGCCAGATGCTCGCGACCCCCCTGCAGATGGCCCTCGTCGCCGCAACGGTGGCCAACGACGGCGTGCAGATGCGCCCGACCTTCCTGCAGGAGGTCAAGGATCCCGACGGGCGCGTCAGCGAGGAGCTCGATCCCGAAGAGGTCCGCCGGGTGATCAGCGAGGAGTCGGCCGCTCAGCTGACCCAGATGATGGTCAACGTGACCGAGGACGGCACCGCCTCGGGCCTCAACGTCGGGGGAGTCACCTTCGCCGGGAAGACCGGAACCGCAGAGCTCAACAACGACGGATTGAACCAGCCGTGGTTCATCATGTTCGCTCCCGCCGACGACCCCCAGATCGCTGTAGCGGCGACGATCGAGCGCTGCCAGGGATGCTCCGGCGGAGGCGTGGCAGGCCCGATCGCGACCGCGGTCGCGGAGGACCTGCTCGGTTAGGCGGGAAGAGAGAAACCGGATGAGACTGCAGGAAGGACAGACGCTGGACGGGCGCTACACGCTCACCAGCCGGCTCGGCTCCGGCGGCATGGCCGACGTCTGGCGCGCCCAGGACTCCCAGCTCGGCCGCGAGGTCGCGCTCAAGGTCCTGCACGAGAACTTCGCCCGTGACGCCGAGTTCGTCGAGCGCTTTCACCGTGAGGCCTCGGCCGCCGCGGTGATCCAGCACCCGAACGTGGTCGGGGTCTTCGACCGCGGCGAGGTCGAGGACAGCTACTACATCGCGATGGAGTTCATCGACGGCTCCTCGCTGAAGGACCTGATCGATCGCGGCCTGAGCACGACGGAGGCGATCGAGGTCGCGCGCCAGATCCTCACCGCCGCCGAGTTCGCCCATCAGCACGGCATCGTCCACCGCGACCTGAAGCCGATGAACGTGCTGATCGACGGCCACGGCCGGATCCGAGTCGCCGACTTCGGGATCGCGCAGGCCGGCGGCTCGGAGATCACCCGCACCGGATCGGTGATGGGGACGGCCCAGTACCTGAGCCCCGAGCAGGCCCAGGGCCATGAGGTGACGGCCGCCTCCGACGTCTATTCGATCGGAGTGATGCTGTTCGAGATGCTCACCGGCCGGGTTCCCTTCGAAGGGGACAGCGCAGTGGCAATCGCGATGAAGCAGGTCTCCGAGGCGCCGCCCGCACCGAGCGGCATCAACCCTTCGGTGCCCCCGGCACTCGACTCGGTCGTACTCCGGGCCCTCGCCAAGGAGCCCGCCAATCGCTACCCGACCGCCGCTGAGATGCTCGAGGCTCTCAACGCCGCCGAGCAGCATCCCGAGATCGTCGGCCACACCGAGCGCTACGCGGCCTACGTGCCGCCCGAGCAGGACCCGAACCGCAAGTGGTGGTGGATCCTTGGCGGGCTCGGGCTGGCGATCCTCGTCGCGCTGCTGCTCTACTTCTTCGTCTTCAAGGGCGACCAGGTCCGGGTCCCTGGGGTTACTGGACAGAACGCCACCTCGGCCTCGCTGCGTCTTCAACAGGCCGGCTTCGAGGTCGACATCGACCGGATCCCCAACCAGGCGCCCGAGGACACGGTCATCGAGCAGGATCCCCGCGGGGGGACCGAGGCCGACGATGGCTCGACGGTCACGATCTCGGTCAGCCTCGGCCCGGCGCCCGTCGAGGTTCCGGACGTGGTCGGCCTCAAGCAGGGCAAGGCCCGCAACCGCCTCGAGAAGGCGGGTTTCGAAGTCAAGGTCGAGCGTCGCTCCAACGACCAGGTCGAGAGCGGCCGGGTCATAGAGACGATTCCCCGCGGCGGACAGGAGTTGGTCGGGGGGGAGATCGTGACGATGGTCGTCTCGCAGGGCACCAACCAGGTCGCGATTCCATCGGTCGTCGGGCTCGATCGCTTCGAGGCCAAGGCCCTGCTCGAGGATGAGGGTCTCTTCGTCAGCCAGAGCGCACAGAGCTCCGACGCACCCGAGGACGAGGTGATCCGCCAGCTACCCGGTGCCGGTGAGACCCGGCCGGAAGGATCACGGGTGACCATCGTCTACTCGAGCGGGGTCGGGACCATCACCCTCGAGGACTACGTCGGCTTGACTCAGAATCGGGCCGAGAAGGACATCGAGCGGCTCGGCCTCAAGGTCTCGACCCGGACCGAGTCCGTCGACACGGAATCCGACGACGGGATCGTCCTCAGCCAGTCGCCGCAGCCCGGCGCTCGCCTCAGTCCCGGCGATCGCGTCTCGCTCGTGATCGGGGAGTTCACGCCACCGCCGCCCGAGAGCGGGATCCCGGTCCCGTGAAGGTCGCTGTGATTCGCGGTGGGCGCTCGAGCGAGCACGAGGTCTCGCTGCGCTCCGGGGCCGCGGTCGGTGACGGGCTGCGCGAAGCCGGCCACGAGGTCGTCGAGGTGACGATCGAGCGCGACGGGCGCTGGTTGAGTGGGGGGGAGGAGGTCCCGCTGCGCGGGGCGGGCGGCCTGCTCGGCTGTGATTGCGCCTTCCCGGTGCTGCACGGCCCCTTCGGCGAGGACGGCGTCGTCCAGGGTCTCCTCGAGTGCCTCGACGTCCCCTATGCGGGACCTGGCGTGCTGGCGGCCGCGACCACACTCGACAAGCTCACCTTCAAGCGGCTGCTGGCCGAGCGCGGGATACCCCAGGTCGACTTCTGCGCCGCGGGTGGGAACGGCTGGGAGCAACGGGCGCGCGGCCCTTGGCCTGCCGGTCTGGGTGAAGCCGTCCCGCCTGGGGTCGAGCGTCGGGATCGTCAAGGTCGAGGACCTAGCCGCGCTTGCGGCGGCGGTCGGGGAGGCCCAGCGCTACGACCCGAGGGTGATCATCGAGGCCCACGGGGGCGGGACCGAGGTCGAGTGCTCTGTGCTCGGAAACGAGAACCCCGAGGTCTCGGTCCCCGGGGAGATCGTCGCCCACGCCGATTGGTACGACTTCGAGGCCAAGTACGAGGGCGGCGGCATGGAGCTCGTGGTCCCGGCGCGGATCTCCGAGGCGGCAGCCGCGGAGGTGCGCCGCCTGGCGGCCGAGGTCTTCGCGGCCTTGGACTGCACCGGTCTCGCCCGCTGCGACTTCTTCGTCTCGGACGAGGACCGGGTGCTGGTCAACGAGCTCAACACCATCCCCGGGTTCACCGAGACGAGCGTCTACGGGAAGCTGTTCGAGGCCAGCGGCATCCCCTACCCCGAGCTCTGCGATCGGCTCGTCAGGCTCGGCGTCGAGCGCTACGAGAGCCAGCGGCGCTACCAGTTCTGAGCGCCCGGGGAGGGGTCAGCTGACCAGCTCGACGTCGCTGACCTCGACCCGGAAGCCGTCGTCCCCGTCGGGGGCCGGGGCCAGCTCGGTCACCCAGAGGAGGAAGTACTGGTTGGGCCTGGCGGCATCGAGCTGGATGGTCTGCTCGTCGCCGGTGATCTCGGTCGTCCCAGCGAGCGGTTCGCCCCAGCCCGCGAGGTCGGCAGGCGACTCCCCGGTCGCGCCGTAGACCTCGACCGTCCAGCCCGGCGCCGTCGTCCGCACCGTCAGCTCGGTCGGAGCGACCTCCTCCTCCGCCTCGAGGATCAGGCCGACCCCCTCCTTGTTGCCGAGGCCGGTGGTGTAGGTCTCGCTGGTCCAGGCCGTTCCCTTCGGGTTGTTGTCGATTGCCAGCCCCACCTCATCCGGATGCTCGCTCTCGTCGCCGTCGGGGAGCGGGTCGAAGTCGATCGCCTGCGCGATCGCGACCGGTTCGCTGCCGGAGACACCCGGATCCTCGGCAGCCGCCTGACGCGACGGGCCATCGTCGCCCGTCAGCGCGGCGATCGCGAGGGCCGCCGCGGCCGCCGCGATCAGCAGCAGGGCTCCCGCCCAGGACATCCTCCGCCTGGTCATCAGCCTACGCCGCCTGCGTGGGACGGAGTCGAGCACGGTGGTCGCCTCGCCGGTCGAGTGGCCGGCGCGGGAGACCTCGACCTCGAGCGCGCCCTCGAGGTCGGAGAGGAAGAAGTTCATGTTCGGGTAGCGGTCGTCGGGGTCCTTGGCCACTGCTCGCTCCAGCGCCGCCGCCAGCGCCGCCGACGTCTCCGGCCTGGTCTTCTGCACGTCGGGGACGATCTCGTTGACGTGCTTCATCGCGACCCCGACCTGGGTTTCGGCGTGGAAGGGGACGTCTCCGGTCAGCATCTCGTAGAGGACGATCCCGAGTGAGTAGACGTCGGTCCGGGAATCGACCTCCTTGCCCATCGCCTGCTCTGGGGAGACGTAGTCGGTGGTTCCGAGCACGCGGCCGGTCGCTGTCAGGCCGTGGACCTCGAGCGAGCGAGCGATCCCGAAGTCGGTGATCTTCGCCCGCCCGTCACCGTCGATGAGAACGTTCTGCGGCTTGACGTCGCGATGGATCAACCGCGCGGCGTGGGCCGCCGCGAGCCCGCGCCCGATCTCGATCGCGTAGGCTGCCGCCTCGTCGAGCCCGAGTCGCCCCTCGTTGTCGATCCGCTTCTTCAGCGTCTCCCCGGGCACGTACTCGAAGACGATGTAGGGGTGGCCGCCGTCCTCGCCGGCGTCGATCACCGCAACCAGGTTGGGGTGGGACAGAGAGGCGACTGCCCGCGCCTCCCGCCGGAAGCGCTCGAGCTGGTCGGCCTGATCGGAGATCTCGCGATGCAGGACCTTGATCGCGACCTTGCGATCGAGGGTCTCGTCGACCGCCAGATAGACGGTCGACATACCTCCGCTGCCGAGCCTGCCGTCGAGCCGGTAGCGGCCGGAGAGCTGGGTTCCGATCATCGCGCCGCTCACGAGCTCAACGGCTCCTCGGTCGAGACGGTCTCAGGCATGATCTGCTCGCTCACCGTTACCAGTATTTTCGATCGCCGCAATTCGTGCACGATCGCATCTCGCGGTCGGGAACCACACAAGGAGGAATGATGGCGATCGAGCGACCACGGCACCGGGTAAAGGGAATCGGTGGATTCTTCTTTCGCGCCCGCGACCCGGATTCCCTGCGGCGTTGGTACGAGGAGCGACTGGGGCTGCCGGGCCCGCCGACCGACTACGACTCGCTTCCATGGGTCCAGGAGGGGGGCCCGACCGCCTTCGCTCCGTTCCCGCCGGAGGTCGAGATGATCGGCCCTGCCGACAAGACCTGGATGCTCAACTTCCGTGTCGATGATCTCGACGCGATGGTCGCCCAGCTGCGCGACGCGGGAGAGACGGTCGAGGTCGACCCCGAGACCTACCCCAACGGCCGCTTCGCCGAGCTCCGGGACCCCGAGGCCAACGGGGTCCAACTCTGGGAGCCGGCCTAGCGGGTTCGCGGAGAGGCCTCGGCTCACGCAGAGCGCGGCACCCCGAGCACTCGCCCGGACGGATCCTGGACACCCTCACATAGCGGCCGATTCCGGACCGTGGCCGGGTGCTGATGCCGGTGGCGACTTGGGTAGGCTCGGTCGGCGATGAGCTCCCTGATCGCCAGCGCATGACTCTGGAGCGCGGGTACTCGATCGAGACGGCCCGTGGACGGATCGACGCCGAGATCACCGCCGAGCTGGTCGAGTTCTGGACCGGCCACGGAGCTCTGGAGGCCCCGGCCGCCCGCGATCGCGCCGGCCAGGTCGTCTGTCTGCTGCGCGATCCCGACGGCTTGATCGTTGCCACCAACTCGGTCTACCCGGCTCAGGTGCCCGAGATCGGCGGCTGGTGGTTCTGGATCTATCGGAGCTTCGCGCCCGATCAGCCGGCGCTCGGCGCGGCGCCCGCGATGGTGGCCGCGGCGCGCGCGGCGCTCAGTGACGGGTTCGGGGGCGAGCCGGGCGAGCCCGTCGGCCTCTGCTGGGTCATCGACGAGACGGAGGCGGCCGTCGACCGCCGAAGCCTCGTCTGGCCGGACTCCGGAATGCTGTTCGCCGGCCGCGATGCAGAAGGCCGGCAGCTGCGGATCAGCTACTTCGAGCCGATCTCCGGGATCGACTACCCGCTCTCGGACCGCTACCGCCTGCGCCGTCCGACCGCCGCCGATGCCGACGCTGCGGTGGAGCTTTGGACCAGCGAGGGGGTACTGAACCGCCAGCAGGCTGCGGAGCGCGTGCCCGAGATCAGCACCCTCGGCGTCGATGAGGGAGGGGGCCTGTGCGGGATCTCGACCGCCGACCTGCGGCACAGCGAGCGTCTTGGCCTGGAGCTCTGGCACATCCGCGCCTTCGTCGCCGAGTCGGAGCGGCTCGGATCCGCTGGTTCGAGGGCGCCGAGCTGCCTGTGGACGGGGATTCCCGGGCCCAGTACGGCTGAGGCCCGCGGGCCTCAGCACGTGCCACCGCCTGCGTCTACATGCTTCGTCGCACGCTCCCAGAGGCCCCGGTGACCTCGCCGATCACCCGGGTGCCGGGGTGGTGACGGTCGAGCAGCTCGACGGCCCGCGCGGCGTCGGGCTCTGAGACGACGCAGACGAAGCCGAGGCCCATGTTGAAGACCTCATACATCTCCTCCTCCTCGACCCCGCCTCGCTCGGCGATCAGGTCGAAGACGGCGGGCACCGCCAGGGGATCGCTGATCGAGTAGCCGACCTCGCGGGAGAGCCTCAGGAGATTGTTGAGCCCGTCGCCGGTGATGTGAGCGAGGCCGCGGACTCCGAGGTCGGAGGCGAGCAGCTCGAGCACGGCCCGGACGTAGATCGTGGTCGGCTCGAGCAGGATCTCGCCCAGAGGCCGGCCGAGGCGGTCGTCATCGAGGGGGACCTCCTCCAGTGCCCTGCGGGCCAGGGTGTAGCCGTTGGAGTGAAGGCCCGAGGAGGGGAGCCCGATCAGCACGTCGCCGGCCGCGACCCGATCGCCGCTGACGATCGCGTTCAGGTCGACCAGCCCGATCGCGCTGGCTGAGAGCTCCCAGCCGCCGACCACCTCGCCGACCTGGGCGATCTCGCCTCCGGGGATCTCGACCCCGCTCAGCTCCGCGCCGGCGCGCAGACCCTCTCCGATCGCGCCGATCACCTCCGGGTCAGCCTCACGGCAAAGGATCGTGTCGACGAGCGCGATCGGCTCGGCGCCGACGCAGATCAGATCGTTGACGTTCATGGCGATGCAGTCGATCCCGATCGTCTCGAACCGGTTCATCCGCTCGGCGAGGACCATCTTAGTACCGACCCCGTCGGCTCCGAAGGCGATTCCCTGGTTGTCCCCGATCCGAAGAACGCTCGCGTAATGGCCCGGCAGGGGAACCACCCGCGAGGGCTTGCCGGTCTCGATCCGGCTCAGGGACTGCAGGAGTGCCGCGACCGCGGCGTCGGCCCCGGCCTGGCTCACCCCAGCCGCCTCGTAGGCACTCCCGCTGTCTTCACCCTTCTTCACGGCCCGGATTCAACCCGACCGCGAGGCGCGACGCAGGACCACGGCCGCCAGGGCCAGCCGGTAGGCGGCGTAGGGCCATAGCGCCCTGTCGCGCTCGACCGCCTTGGTCAGCCCCTGAGAGGCAAGCGTCGAGACGAAGGCCGCGACTGTCCCGAGCGCGAGTGAGCGAGCCAGCCGCGGCGGGATTCCCCGCTGCCGCAGGCGGACGCCCTTGAGCACGGCGGCGCCGCTGATCACCGGTAGGGCGACGGTGCGCGAGAGCAGGTTCGCCTGCTCCCTCGAGAAGCCACGGGCCCGGGCTGCAACGAGCGTCGCCCCGTTCCGCGAGACCCCGGGGGCGAGCGCGGCAGCCTGCGCGATCCCGAGCGCGAGGCCGTCGACCGCGTTGGCGTCGCCGCGCCCGCGACTCTGCGGCCGCCGGTCCGCGGCGAGCATCGCCAGTGCTCCCGCGCCCAGCCCCGCCGCCATTCCCCGAGGACCGCCGAACCGCCTCTCGATCGGGCGCTCGAAGGAGAGGCCGACGAGCGCCGGTGGCACGAAGCTGAGCACGATCACGGCCAGTCGCCGGAGGTCGAGCTCGCGCAGTTCGGACCCGATCAGCCTGCGCTGGCCGATCAGCAGCGCGATCGCGGCCCCACCGTGAACCGCGACCTCGAACGCCTTGCGATGCTCGGAATCGAGCGAGCCATGGTCCCAGCCGCAGAGGGCGGGCACGATTCTCAGATGAGCTGAGCTCGAGACCGGTAGCAGCTCGGTCGGCCCCTGCACGATCCCGAGCACGATCGCCTGCCCGGCGCTCAGCTCTGTCGGCGGATCGTTGTAGATCGGGCTCCCTCGTGATCTGGCGCGGGATCTGACGCGGCGGGTCGGGCGATTGCGGGGTGCTGGACGTCACCCCCCGCGCTTGACCGGCACTCTACCCTGTGCCCATGGACCGTCTGCGCGCGCCGGTGCTGCGGCATCGGCTGCTACAGATCGCGGCGGACGCGGTGCTCGCCGGCCTGGCCTTCTTACTCGCGTTCCAGCTCCGCTTCTTCGACACCCTGGAGGGCATCCCCGCCCGCTATTCGGACATGCTCTGGGAGTCGATCGCCTTCGTCGCCCTCGGCAAGGCATTGCTGTTCACGCTGGTCGGTCTGCACCAGAAGTGGTGGCGTTACTTCAACCTCGGCGACAGCTGGGCGATCGTCCGCGCCTCGGCGCTCGCGAGCGCCCTGGTGCTCGCGGTCTTCACGCTCGCCCAGCCGTTCGCGATCAACATCCCGCGCTCGGTCCTGATCCTCGACTTCATGTTCACGATCGGGCTCCTGGTGGCGGCGAGGAGCCTGGTGCATTTCGTCCTCGAGGAGCGGCCGCACCGACGCCGCCGCTCGCGTTCGCGGGAGGGCGCCGGGGACGTGCTCGTCGTTGGCGCCGGCTCCGGCGGCCAGATGGTCGTGCGCGAGCTCCGGCTGAACCCCGGCCTCGGCAACCCTGTCGGCTTCATCGACGACGATCCCTCCAAGCGGGGCATGGGCCTGATGGGCGGCCTCAAGGTCCTCGGCGACACCGACCAGATGGCTCAGATCCTCGACCGGATCAAGCCTGACGAGGTGATCATCGCGATCCCCTCGGCCCCGGGCGCCTTGCGCGGCAAGGTGGTCTCCGCCTGCCGCGATCGCGGCATCCCGGTCCGCACCCTGCCGACGGTCTTCGAGCTCCTCCGAGGCGGAGTCCAGCTCACCCGCCAGGTCCGTGAGGTCCAGGTCGAGGACGTGCTCGGCCGCGAGCCGGTGGTGATGGAGCTCGATCGTGTCGGCGGCTACCTGCGCGACCGGATCGTGCTGGTCACCGGCGCGGGTGGATCGATCGGATCCGAGCTCTGCCGCCAGATCGCCCGGGTCCGGCCGCGACTGCTGATTCTGGTCGATCACGCCGAGGACAACCTCTTCGAGATCGACCGCGAGTTGATCTCGGAGTGGCACTTCTCCAGGGTCGAATCGGTGCTCGCCGACTGCAAGGAGCCGGAGCGGATGCTCGAGGTGATGCAGCGCTTCAAGCCCGAGGTCGTCTTTCACGCCGCCGCCTACAAGCACGTCCCGCTGATGGAGGGCAACCCGCTGGAGGCCGTCCGCAACAACGCGATCGCGACCCGGGTCACCGCCGAGACGGCCGCCGCGGCCGGCGCCGAGCGCTTCGTCCTGATCTCGACCGACAAGGCGGTCAACCCCCAGACCGTGATGGGCGCCTCCAAGGCGATGGCCGAGTGGGTGGTCTCGGCCGCCGGGCAGCGCTATCCGACCACGCGCTTCGTCGCCGTCCGCTTCGGCAACGTTCTCGGCTCCTCCGGCAGCGTGGTCCCGATCTTCCGCAGCCAGATCGAACGCGGCGGGCCGGTCACGGTCACACACCCCGAGATGACCCGCTACTTCATGACGATTCCCGAGGCGGTCCAATTGGTGATCCGCGCCGGCGACCTCGCCGAGGGCCAGGGCGAGGTGTTCGTGCTCGAGATGGGTGAGCCGGTGAAGATCGTCGACCTCGCGAAGAACATGATCCGCCTCGCGGGGTATGAGCCGGATTCCGACATCGCGATCGAGTTCACAGGCCCGCGCCCCGGCGAGCAGCTGCACGAGCAGCTCTTCGCCGACAGCGAGCGCGCCGAGCCGACCCGTGCCTCGCGAATCACCCGTGCGGTGCGACGTCAGCCGATCGAAGCCGCCGACGTCGAGGCGATGCTCGCCGACCTCTCGGCGCTGGTCGGGACCGGGGACGAGACCAACCTCTCCCAACGGGTGGTCGAGATCATCAGCCCCAACCTCATTCCGGGTGAGTCCGCCAACCCGCCGGCGGAGCGGATCTGAGCACCGGCACTGTCTCTAAGATCACGCGCTGATCATGTCTTCACTCGAGGAGATCGGCGCGCTCCTCGGCTTTGTCGCGTTCGTCGGCCTGGCCGTGCTCGTATTCCTGACCTTTCAGCAGGCCAGGCATGTGCGACGCCTGCGCGACTGGGCCGGCCGCGCTCCCGAGCGCGCCGCGGCGATGGCCGCCCGCGAGCAGGAGGCCGGCGAGGGGGCCGAGATCGATTCCCGCCTCGATGACGATGAACTCGACTACGAGGAGGAGGACGAAGGCCGCGCCTTCGATGGACTCCGAACCCGGGCCGCCGGTGCGTGGGCCGAGATCGATCGGCGCTCTCCGGCCGATCCCAAGCTCCTGCTCGGAGGTCTTGCCGCGATCATCCTCGGCCTCGGGATCGCGACCGGCGGCTTTGGCCTGCTCGGCGGCGATGCCGCGAGCGATGGGTCCGGCCAGGCGGGCAGGTCCAGCGGCGGCAAGGGTGGCGGTGGCTCGGGGGGCAAGAGCGAGAAGCCGAAGAAAGTGGAGGTGGCGGTCCTGAACGGAACCGCCCCCCCGGGAGGCACCGGCGTCGTTGGGATCGCGGACCAGTACAGCGCTGAGGTCGAGGGGGCCGGGTTCAAGGTCGGAACCGTTGACAACGCCGGCTCGTTCACGACCAGCGTCGTGATGTTCACCGGCAGCGACAGCGCCGAGGCAGATGCGCTCGCCGAGTCACTCTCCGGCGCGCTCACGTCCGTAACCGTCGAGCCGATGACGCCAGAGGTCGAGGCCCTCGCCGGCGGCGCCGATCTCGCTCTGATCATCGGACAGAGCGACGCGGGGATCTGATGGCGGGCCCCGCTGCCGCGGTGCCGGCGCTCGCCCAGGAGGGCCTCGACGCCGGCGATCTATTTACCACCATGGGTGCCGCCGCCGCCGCGACGGCGGTCGTTGCGATCCTCTTGATCCTGCCCCTGTTCCTGACCCAGCGGCACGAGGTCAAACGGCTACTGCGCTGGCAGGAGCTCGAGCCCGAGCGCGGCGACGAGGGCGCCCCGGTCGGACCCAGCCCGACGGCGACCACCGCGACGGCGACGGAGGACACGGTCACGCGGACGGGCCCGATGACACCCGCCGAGAGGATCACCGCCGAGCGTCCGGCCTTGGAGCGGATCACCGCCGAGCGCGCGGCGATCCAGTCCCCCTCGTTCTGGCGCCGGTTGATCGCCCGCGGCCCTCGACATCCGCTGGTCCTCTCGCTGTTGGCGGTCGTCTCCGCGGTCGCGGTCGTCGCGGTCGTTTCGGTCACCGGCACCTCCACGCCCGAGGAGCGGAGCGAGGGCGGCGCCCTCGACCGCGGCGCGGTCAGCGTCGTCGTGCTCAACGCGAGCTCGAAGCCGGCGCTGGCGGACAAGGTCGCCGACAGCCTCACGGCTGAGGACTTCACCGAGATCCGCGCCGGTGCGACCGGCAGCTCCGATCAGTCTGTCGTCCTCTTTGCCAAGGGCGAGCGCGGCGCTGCCAGGGCCGTACAGCGAGAGCTCGGGATCCGCGCCCTGCAGCCGATCGACCGCGCTGTCAGAGCGGTTGCCCCCGATGCCGACGTGGTGGTCGTCGTCGGGGAAGACCGCGCCAAGGCCTAGATGGCGATGGGCGGCGGCCGACCGGGGTCAGGCGGATCGGGATGAGCTCCGGGCTCGATCGGCGCGGCGCCCTGCTGCTCGTCACCTTGCTCGCTCTCAGCCTCTGCGCGCTCGGGTTCACGCGGGCGCTGCGCTCTCAGGATGACGTCGTCAACTCGGTCGCGGTCACCGAGAGCTTCTCGTCGGGGCAGCGGGCAGCGATCGCCTTCACCACCACCGAGGCCGACGACCGGGTCGACGTGCTGATCATCGACCGCGGCGGCACTCAGGTTCGCGCTCTGCAGCTGGGCGAGCCACTGGCGGCCGCTCGCCACCGCTTGAGCTGGGACGGGACTACCGACGACGGCACCGAGGCGGCACCGGGGATCTACCGCCTGCGGATCATCCTCGGCGATGCGGGCCGCGATATCGAGCCCCCCGGGCCGATCGAGTTGATCGAGAAGCCGGGCCCGCCTCCGGGGAGCGGGGAGACGGTCTCGTGAGCTCCGTGCCCCTCTGGCTGGGGGCCATGGCCTGCGCCGCAGCCGCAGCGGTATCGCTCGCCGGCCGCGAGGTGCCGATTCGCCGGCGCATCCTGCTCATCGCCGGCGCGATGCTGCTGGCCCCGGTCCTGATCGCGGCCGACAACTGGGAGGGCGAGCGGATCCGCGATCTCCGCGACAGCCCGGCGGTGCTCGTTGTCGCGGCGGTCTTCGGCGCGGGATTGGTCGCCGCGCTCGCGACCCTGTTCCGCTCCCGCCCGATTCTCGTCCCGCTGGCGATCATCGCCACGATGCCGTTCCGGATCCCCGTCGATCTCGGTAGCTCGTCGGTCAACCTGCTGCTCCCGCTCTACGCGGTCCTCGCGGCCGCGCTGGTGGCCGCGGTCCTCGAGCCGGAGCGGGTCGTTCCCCGGGACGAGCCGACTAGGGGTGCGGCCGGTCTCGTCGGTCCCGCGCTCGGGCTCCTGCTGGTCGTCTACGCGATCCAGTCCGCCTACGCCGACGATCTCTCCGCTGCGGTCGAGAACATCGGCTTCTTCTTCGTCCCGTTCGCGGCGCTGTTCCTGCTCCTGAGCCGGGCGCGGTGGGATCTCTCGCTGGTCCGGCTCGCCGTCTGGGTGGTGGTCGTGGAGGCGGCGATTGTCGCGGTGGTCGCCTTCGGCCAGAACGCGGTCGGCGAGCTGTTCTGGAACGACAAGGTGATCTCAGGGAACGAGGCCCATGTCTACTTCCGGGTCAACTCCCTCTTCTACGACCCCAACATCATGGGCCGGTATCTGGCGGTGACGATGATCGCGCTGGGCGGGGTCGTCGCCTGGGGCCGCCGCAGCGAGAGCGGGGCCGCCGCGGGCCTCTTCGTCGTCCTGCTGCTGGCCCTGGCGATCACCTTCTCGCAGACGAGCATGCTGGCGCTGCTGGCGGGTGTCCTCGTGCTGATCGCCGGTCGCTCGGGGATCATCCCCGGCCTGCTGGCGGGCGGCGCCACGGTCGCCGTATTCGCTGCCTCGCTGCTCGCCTTCGGCGGCGCCGGCCTGACCGACGAGACGACCGGGAGGACCGGTCTCGTCAGCGGCGGCCTCGAGCTCGCCGAGCAGCAGCCGGTGGTCGGCAACGGCTCGGGTTCCTTCCCCGCCGAGTTCGAGGCTCGCTTCGGCGCCGCCGACGGGATCGCCACCGAGAGCCACACCGAGCCGGTCACCGTGCTCGCAGAGCAGGGGGTGGTCGGGATCGTCCCCTACCTGCTGGTCCTCGCGGTCGCGGTCACGGCGCTCTGGCAGGCGGCCGGCGTGGGATGGGCCGCGATGCGCAACCCGATCGGGGCCACTCTGCTCGCGGCGCTGGCGGCGATGATCGTCCACTCGCTCGGCTACGCCGCCTTCTTCACCGACCCGATCACCTGGGCGCTTCTGGGTCTCGGGCTGGCTCTCCCCGCGCTGGATCGCGCCCCCGCCGCGGCCTCGCGGCCGGCGGCCCCGGCCGAGCCGCAACCGGCCTGACCGGGATCTCCGATGCTCGGCTATCTCCGCCGCCTCGCCACCACCGGCCTCGCCTACACAGCCTCGAGCGTCTTCTCGAAGATCATCGCGGTCTTCCTGCTGCCGATCTACACGGCGCTGCTCGACCCGGTCGAATACGGCAAGGCGGAGGTCCTGTTCGGCGCCGTGGTCGCCGCCAGCATCGTCGTCCGCTTCGGGGTGATCGAGGCGCTGCTTCGCTTCTACTACCTCCCGGAGGAGTCGGGCTCGAAGGTGGTCGCAACCGGCTTCGCCTTCATCTTCTGGGCGACCACGGCCGGGGCTCTCCTGCTCCTGCCGTTCGCCGGGCCGATCGCCGACGCGCTGAAGAGCGACCCCGGCCTGGTCCGGATCGCGATCGGCGGGCTCTGGCTCCTGACCCTGTACGAGTACATGGTCACGCTGTTCCGGCTCGACGAGCGGGCGAGGGCCTACTTCTTCTTCACCTTCGCCAACGTGCTCGCCGCGATCCCGTTGACGTTGATCCTGATCGCCGGGTTCGACGAGGGCGCGCGCGGCCTGCTGCTCGGCAGCTACGCCTCGGCGGTTCCCTTCGTCCTCTGGCTGATCTTCAGTGAGCGCCGCCGCCTCTCGCTGCTTTGGGAGCGGTCGCGATTGCGCAGGATGCTCCGCTTCGGGGTGCCGACGATGCCGGCCGAGCTCTCGCTCTACTCGCTGATCTTCGTCGACCGGATCGTGATCGTCCGCTACGTGGGTCCGGCCGAGGTCGGCCTCTATGCGCTCGCCTTCAAGTTCAGTCAGGCGATCCAGGTCGTGGTCCGCGGATTCCAGCTCGCCTGGCCCCCGCTCGCCTACTCGATCACCGATGACGAGGAGGCGAAGCGCGTCTACGCGGTGATCCTCACCGCCTTCGTCGCGCTCTGTGCCTTCATCGTCACCGGGATGTGGCTCGAGGCTCGGTGGATCGTCCGCGTTCTCGCCGCCTCGGAGTTCTTCCGTGCCTACGAGGCGGTTGGGCTGCTCGCCCTGGGCGCGGCGCTGTATGGGGTCTATCTCGCCCTGCTGGTCGTCCTCGGCCGGACCGGCCGGACCGAGTTCAACTTCCCGGCGACGCTCGCCGCGCTGGTCGTCAACATCGGCCTCAACCTCTGGCTGGTGCCGATCCACGGCATGGTCGGCGCCGGGGTGGCTCTGGTCGTCTCCTATGGGGTCGCGCTCGTCCTGATGCTGTTCTTCACCCAGCGTCTGTTCCCGGTCCCGTGGCAATGGGCCCGGCTGGCCGCGATCGTCGCGATCTCGACCCTGGTCGTGGTCGGCGGCGAGCTGCTACTCCCGACCGAGGGAGCGATCGGACTGCTCTCCCGAACGGCGCTCTGGCTGGCGCTCCTGCCGATGCTGTGGTTCGGCGGCGCGATCAGCGCTTCGGAGCGCCGTACCGTGCGCGAGCTCGCGAGGCCCGAGGAACTGCGCCGGCGCCTCGCCGACCTCCGCGAGCGAACGGCGGAATCAGGGTCGGAGCCCGGTGGCGAGGCGATCGAAGCCGAGCTCCGCGACGAGGACCGCCGCAGCTACTGAGAGCGACAGGTTCGACCGTCCCACCCGGTCGGTCCGGGTTCGAGTCCGGCGCCCTGCGCTGGCGCCCCAGGCACTCGGTGGCGCGCGGCCCCGCTCCTACCCGTCCTCGACGAGCTCGCGGATTCCGTCGCCTCGTGGTCGTAGCGCCTTGCGGGCGTGGAGGGCATACCAGCGTGGGTCGTGACCGGGGACCACGAGGGCGGCGAGCGCCCGCGGCAGGTAGCTCCAGGCGGTCAGCAGGCGGACCGCGGCCGCGCTCGCTGGCCCGTGGTGCTTGCGCATGTAGAGGTCGCGGTTGCGGTGGAACTCGACGATGCGGGCATCACCGGCGCTGCGGTCGTTGGCGAGCTGCTCGTGGTGGACGGCCTGGGCGGAGGGGACGTAGAGGGTGTGTCGGCCGGCGTCGCCGAGCCGCTTGCAGAGGTCGGTCTCATCGGAGTAGACGAAGAAGGCCGGGTCGAGCCAGCCGACCTGCTCGGCGGCGGCACGCCGGACGAGCAGCGCGGCCGATTGCGCCCAGCCCACCACCCGGGTCCGATCGCCGCCGCTCTGGGTGACCAGGAGCCGGTGCAGGAACAGCGCCTGGGCCGCGGCGGTACCGACGCCCGGCAGTCGCCACGCGCAGGGCTGGGGCGCGCCGCTCCCGTCGAGCAGCTGCGCTCCCGCCGCCCCGGCGCTGGGATCGTCGTCGAGCGCCGCGACCAGCGCCGCCGCCGCCCCCGCGCGCAGCTCGGAGTCCTCGTTGAGGAGCAGGCAGTACTCGCCCTCTGCCTCCTGCAGCAGCCGCGTGTCGTTCGCCGCCTTGCCCGCCGGCACCGCCAGTGCGATCAGGCGCAGCTCGGGAATCTCCCCCGCGAGCTCGCCGAGCAGCTCCTGGGACCCGTCGCTGGAGGCGTTGTCCAAGACGAGGATCTCGTGCCCGCCCTCTGCCGGGCGCTGGGCGAGAATCGCTCCGATACAGGCACGAAGGTGCTCACGGCCGTTGGTGTTGACGACGCAGTAGGAGAGCTTCACGCCAGAATCGTCGCCTATGCGCGTCTCGCTCGTCGATCCGTCGGCATTCACGCCACCCTACGACCGCTCCCTCGCGGCCGCGCTGGTGGGCGCGGGTGTCGATGTCGAACTGGTCACGAGCCGGTTCGTCTACGGGCCCGTTCCCGAGGCTCGAGGCTACGAGGTCCGCGAGCCCTTCTATCGCCGCTCGACCCGCAGGCCGCTGTCGAGCCGCATCCGCCTCCCGCTCAAGGGGCTCGAGCATCCCGGCCAGATGCTGCGCGAGGCGAGGCGCGCGGGCCGCGAGTCCGATCTCACCCATTGGCAGTGGGTGACTCTGCCGCAACTCGACCGCTTCCTAGTGCGCCCCTCGGGCCACCCCCGCCTGCTCACGCTCCACTACCCGCTTCCCGAACCCGGCGACCGGCGCGGGCTGCGGCGCCAGCGATCCTTTCTGGGCGAGTTCGACGCGGTCATCGCCCACACCGAGCACGGCGCCGAGCGCCTCCGCACCGATGTCGGCCTCCCACCCGAGCGGGTCCACCGGATCCCCCACGGTCCGCTCGACTACCTCACCGAACTCCCCGCCGGGACCGAGCAGGGCCTGCCGGAGGAGCTTGCCGGAGCCCCCGCCGACGTTCCGGTCGCGCTCTTCTTCGGACTGCTCCGCCCCTACAAGGGGATCGACGTCCTGCTCGAGGCCTTCGCCCGGGTACCCGAGGAGGCGGAGCTGTGGATCGCGGGGATGCCGAGGATGCCGATCGAGCCGTTGCAGGAGCTGGCCCGCCGGGCGCCGGGTCGCGTCCGCTTCGTTCCCCGCTTCATCGCCGACCCCGAGATCCCGGCGCTGATGCGACGCGCCGACGTGGTGGCCCTTCCCTACCGGGAGATCGAGCAGTCCGGCGTCCTCTATGCGGCCCTGGCCTTCGAGAAACCTCTGATCCTCAGCGACGTCGGCGGCTTCGCTGAGATCGCCCGCGAGCACGGGGCGGCCGCGCTCGTCCCCCCGGGCGACGCCGGCGCTCTGGCTGCGCGCCTGAGCGAGCTGCTCGGCAGCGGCGAGGAGCGCGAGAGGCTCGCGGCGGCGACCCGCTCGGCCGTGGCCGGTCCCCACTCATGGGATGCGATCGCCGATCGCACAGCCGAGCTCTACCGGTCGCTGCTCGCGGGATCGGCCGGGGGCCGATAATCCCGGCAATGAGCGCGCGCGCAATCTTCTGGGGCTCAGCCGCGCTGCTGGCCCACACCCATCTCACCTATCCGCTTGCGATGGCGGTGATCGAGCGCCTGCGCGGCCGCCAGGAGCGGGCCGCCAGGAGCGGCGGAGGGGTCCCCTCGGTCTCGCTGATCATCGCCGCCCACGACGAGGAGGACGTGATCGGGCGCAAGCTCGAGGGCATTCGCGAGCTCGCCTACCCACCCGAGAAGCTCGAGGTGATCGTCGCCTCCGACGGCTCTTCCGATCACACCGTCGAGCTCGCCCGTGCCGCCGGTGCCAGCCAGGTCCTCGACCTCCCGCGCGGCGGCAAGATCGCCGCCCAGAACGCCGCCGCCGAGCGCGCTTCGGGAGAGATCCTCGCCTTCAGCGACGCCAACTCCTACTGGGAGCCCGAGGCGCTGGCCCGGCTGATGGCGCCGTTCTGCGACCCAGGGGTCGGTTACGTCTGCGGTCAGGTCCGCTTCCTCGACGCCGACGGCGACAACGAGGAGGGTGCCTACTGGCGCTACGAGATGTGGGTCCGCGAGCTCGAGTCCGGCCAGGCGGGGGTGACGGCGGGAAACGGCGGCATCTACGCGGTCCGCCGCAGCGCCTACGCCTTCCTGCCGCCGTCGCGCAGCCACGATCTCAGTTTTCCGTTTCAGCTCGCCAAGGCGGGATTCCGCTCGCTCTACGCTCCTGAGGCGGTGGCGGAGGAGAAGCTCGTCCCGACGATCGAGGGCGAGTTCGAGCGCAAGCGCCGGATGATGCGCGGCCTGCTCGACATCGTCGTCGCCGACGGCATGATCGAGCCGAGCGGCTACAGCCCGATGTACGCGTTCGAGGTCTACTCCCATCGGGTGATCCGCTACGCCTCGCCGCTCCTGCACGCGCTGGCCTTTCTCGCCAACCTGGTTCTCCTGCGACGCTCGCGGATCTACGTCCTGACGATGCTCGCCCAGCTCGGGGTGATCGTCAGCGCCCTGATTCCCGAGCCGCCGCTGCGGCCGATGCGCATCGGCCGCTACTACGGGCTGGTCACCGCATCGATCGCACTGGGAACCATCGACCGTCTCCGAGACGGCCCGCCCGCCGCCTGGGAGAAGTCGGAGGGAACGCGATGACCCTCGACGAGCAGGAGGTCCAGCGTGCCTTCGCGGAGCCTTCAGACGCACCTGAGGTGGGGACCGGCCCGCCCGGCCGTGGCCTTCCCCGGGCCTTCGACCTCCTCATCGCCGCCTCGGTGCTGACCCTGCTGGCGCCGGTGCTGCTCGTGATCGCGATCCTGATCCGGCTCGACTCACCGGGACCGGTCATCTACAGGCAGCTCCGCGTCGGCAGGAGCAACAGCGAGTTCATGCTCTACAAGCTCCGCACGATGCGCCCCGGATCCGATCCGGTCGGGGTCGGCACGGTCGTCGAAGACCGGGATCCGCGCGTCACCCGGATCGGCCACCTACTTCGCCGGTTCTCGATCGACGAGGTCCCGAACCTGATCAACGTCCTTCGTGGCGAGATGGCGATCGTCGGTCCCCGGCCGACGATTCCGTCCCAGGTGGAGCTGTTCAGCCCCCGCCAGATGCGGCGCCATGCCGTCAGGCCGGGGATGACCGGCTGGGCTCAGATCAACGGCCGGGTCGGGATCGAGTGGGGCGAACGGATCGAGCTCGACATCCATTACGTCGAGCACCGGTCACCGCGCCTCGACCTCGAGATCCTCGCTCAGACGGCGCGCCTGGTGGTCAGCGGCGAGGGGCTCTATACCGGTGGTTGATCTAGGCTCCGCGCGATGAGTCGCGAGCGAGGATCGGACGTAGAGGTGCGGATCCGGCCCTTCCGGCCGGAGGATGCAGAGGCGGTGCATCGCTGGTTCAACAACCCCGAGGCGACCTCCTCGCTGATGGAGGTCCGCGACTCGTTCAGCGTCGAGGACGCCGTTGGTTGGGTCGAGCGGGCGATCGGGAACGACCGCGACGACGGAGAGGACCGAAAGTGGGCGATCGAGGTCGAGGGCCATCAGGAGCCGGTCGGCTTCACGGCGCTGTACGGCCTGCGCAAGCAGCTCCCCCCTGAGCTCGGGGCGATGATCGGTGAGAAGGTGGAGGGCCGGGGCGTCGGCCGTGAAGCCGAGCGGCTCACCGTGGCGAAGGCCTTCGAGGAGTTCGGCGCTCATCGGGTCTACGGCCGCATTCCGGCCTTCAACATGCCGGCCAAGAAGGCCGTCACCTGGCAGAGCTGGAAGCACGAAGGGACGATGCGCGAGCACATCCGCCGGCCGGACGGCACCCTGATCGACTGCGAGGTATGGGGGGTCACCCGGGCCGAGTGGGAGGAGCGCTGGGGCGGGCCGGGGGCTTGAGCGGCGCCACCGCACGGCTTCTGCCCGACCGCGGCGAGGCCTGCACCGAGAATGAGTTCTTCCGAGGATCCCACTTCCTGCAGGCCGAGGGGACGACCCACTCGCTACTGGTCGAGGCGGGAGCCGACAGCGCGGCGATTCCTCTCGTCGTCCGCGAGATCGGCGGCGCCGGGGGAGCGATCGACGCCACCTCGCCCTACTCCTATCCCGGCGGCAAGGTAACCGGTTCCCCGATCGAACCCGGGGCGATCGATTGGTCGGCAACGGGCCTGGTCAGCGTCTTCATCCGCGACCGTCTCGGCGAGCCGACCGCCCTCGCCCGGGCGCGAGATCGGTCGATCGTCCTCCTCCACGATCCCGAGTTGCCGCGCAAGTCACGGATGAGCGATCGGCAGCAGATCCGCAAAAACGAGGCCGCGGGGTATGAGGTCAGCGACCTTCCCGGCCCTGAGACGAGCGCCGGCCAGAGGGCGGAGTTCCACCGCGTCTACACCGAGACGATGGAGGCCGTCTCCGCCTCCGAGCGTTACTTCTTCGAGCCCTCCTACTTCGCCCTGCTCTTCGACTCGCCGTTGAGCCGGATGTACATTGCCCACGGACCTGACGGCGATGTGGCGGCGGCCGCGATCACCGTCACCAGCGACGGGTTCATCCACTACTACCTCTCCGGCACCGCAGACTCCCACAGGCGCCGAGCCCCGTCGAAGAACCTGATCACCGTCGTCAGCGACCACGCCGATGCGGCGTCGATGCCGATGAACCTCGGTGGCGGGATCGAGCCGGGCGACGGGCTAGAGGAGTTCAAGCGCGGCTTCGCCAACACCGAGCTCCCGTTCCGCACTCACGAGCTCGTCTGCGACCCCGAGCGCTACGAGGAGCTCGCCGCGGATCGCTCCGACACCGGCTTCTTTCCCCTCTATCGCACGCCCTGAGGGCCGCCGGGCGGCGGCGGCTCCCTAGGCCCGGCCGACCGCCCGGGTCTCGAAGCTCTTGCAGACGAACCTCTGCGTCGCCGTCTCGAAGCGCTTGGTCTTGACCTTCGCGCGGTAGCGGCCTTCCGCCGCCTTCGGGATCCCGATCTTCCAGCGTCCGCTCTGCTTCGAGCGGGTGGTCGCGATCCGCTTCCAGCCCTCGGGGCGCTTGCGCTTGAGCACGATCTCGTGGTTGCCGTTGCAGCGGCCCTCGCCGTAGTCGAGTCGCCCCTTGAAGACGAGGTCGCCCCCGCTCCGGCGGCTCGCCTCGAGCGTGCCCCGGTCGGGGTGGTTGATGACCACCTTTTCCCGCTCCGGCTGGAACTCAGGCGCGGGTTCGGTCGGCTCGGTCGGAGTCTCCTCGGCGAAGCCGTCCATGCGGCGCTGGACCCGCCGCTTGATCTTCGGGATCGCGGTTCGCAGGCGGCTACCGGCACACTCGGTGAAGTTGGTGTCGCTGTGGCTGAGGATCCGCTTGACCTTGATCTTTCTTCCTCCGGGCGTCCGGTTGGTCGAGCCCCCCGACGAGCGGAGGCGGGTGCGGCCGGCGGCGGGCACGCCGTGGACATCGAGCTTCCAGGCGAGATACCTGACGAGGGACTTGCGCTCGAGTGCCGTCGCCGGAACGTCGGAGTGGTTGGCGATCGTCGCCACTCCGGTCGTCTGTGAGTTGTGGCCCTCGGCGTGGGCGCCGACAACCGGCCTCTTCATTCCCCCGGCCCGGCCCGCGTAGACGTTGCCGAAACGGTCGACGAGGGCGTTGTATCCGACGTCGTTCCAGCCGTTTGCGTTCCGGTGATACCGGCAGATCCCGAGCACCAGGCCTGGCGCCTCGGCCTCGCTGTAGTCGTTGGTGCTGACGGTGTGGTGAACGACGGCGGCCTTGACCCTGCCGTAGGAGGGATCGACGCGAGGCTCACAGCCGCCCTTGCGGCGGTTCGCTCCCCACTCGGCACGGGAGACGATCCGCGGCTTCGGCGAGGCTCCGATCGCCTGCCCGGTTCCGGCGACGTCGATCACGGCGGAGTTGACCGCGCTGCGGATTCCGTTCAGGATCCGGTTCACGGCGCTGTCATCGCCACTGACGTTGACGTAGTGGAGGTTTCCCTCCGGGCGATCTCCACGGGACCGCACCTGGACCTGATCGCTGCCGCCCGTGTAGAGGGGATCGCCGTTGCCGATCGTGACCCACTCGCTCCAATCGGACCCCGACTCACGCACGCGGAGCTCGATCTCGTCCATCTCGCCCGCGACTCCGACGAAGTCGAAGCGCTTTGGCGCCTCGACCGGCGGGCTGCGGAACTTGATCGGCCCTTCGGCGGCGTGGGCGCCGGAACCGGCTCGGAAGGCCTCACGCCCGCCCGCCCCCGCGATCCGCTCGAAGCCCGGCAGGGGCTGCTCGAAGTCGGTAGCCGCGGGAAGGTAGCGCTCGGTGGAGAGGGCCGGGGCGGCCAGCCAGAGGAGGCCGGCGGCGGCGAGCGCGAGCAGGAGAGATCTCAAGGATTTCTTCAGCATTGCGTGAGCAAAGGTTTACCAGCTAGTTGGAACACCGCCAAACGCGGTTAGTCTCGGCATCGTGGCAAGGCTCACGATTTCGCCGGGCGATGCATCCGATCCTGCAGGCGGGCGCCCGCGCCCAGGTCTGGGCTGCGGCGGTCGTCCCCGTGGGCCGGCTAGGAGATCGGGATCGGCTCGGGCCCGCGGGCGCGGTACTCGGCCTTGAAGGCGCGGATCGCGTCGAGGGTCGCCGCACCGTCGTAGCTGTCGCAGCCGAGCGTCTGCCGCCAAGCGGTCGCCGCGACCTGATACGGCATCTCATCGTTGGGGAAGATCACCATTCCGGGCCGGTCCTCGTCATAGAGGCCGAGCAGCTGCAGCTGCTCGGCCTCCGGCAGGCTGCTGCTGTAGTGGATCTGGATCCGCCCATGCTCGAGAGCGTGGATGAAGTTGAGCGGGCTCGGGGTATCGGCAAAGGCGCCATCGGCCAGCGGCTCCGGTGAGTGGTCACCCGATGTCGGTGGATTAGCCTCGTAGTCGGGAAGATCGGAGTTCGGGTCGATGTGGGTGCTCCCCTCGTCCTTCTGCTCGGTGATCAGCTCGCAGTTGGCGGCCTCGACCGCTTCGTCGAGGTCGACCGTCCCGTTGGTGGGGGCCTCAGCGCTGTCGCGATCGTCCACGTTAATGCTGCCGGGCACGATGCCGCCGAAGGTTCGATCGAGCCGATCGCCGTCGCCACCCCCTCCGGATCCACCGTCGCCGCCACCCCCCGCGATCACGACCGCGATCCCGGCCACGACCGCGACGGTGATCAGCCCGGCCACGACGTATCCGAGGATCAGGCGCTTGCGCTCGGCGCGGCGGCCCTCCGCCTCCGCCTGCTCCCGCGCCACGCGGAGTCGTTCCTTCTCTTCCTTCCGGCTGGCCATCGGCGCAGAACCCTAGCGGACCCCCCGTTCCGGCCCGAGCGTTCAGGCGGCCGCCGCGAGACCGGCCTCGGGGGCGTGAACGGCGTCGAGGAAGCCGGCCAGCTCGTCGTTGAGACGGCCCGGGTTGATGCGCCACTCGAGGATCGAGTTCGCGTCGATCAGTCGCGCCTTCTCCATCTCCTCCACGAGCTCGTCGGAGTCGCTGAAGGGGTGGACCGGATCGGAGGGGTGTCCGACGACGAGGGCCTCGGCCTTGATCGCGCCGCGCTCGGCTTTCGGCGGGCAGGTCCGGCCCAGCAGCAGCCCCTGCAGCACCCACGCCGAGGTCTGGGGATCCCGGCGCACCCAGTCGAGACCGATGTCGATCAGGTGGTGCGTGCGAGGGATTCGGCGGGTGACCGCGGCGAGGCGGCTCAGCAGTGGCGCTCCCAGCTCGGAGGCGACGAGGACCGGGGTGAAGGCCACCGCCACCGCCACCAGCGCGTTGTCGAGCACCGGCATCTCGATGAACAGGCCCCGCGCCTTCTCCGGATGGGCGACCGCCAACTCCAGCGAGACGTTGGCGCCCAGCGACGTCCCGCCGACGACCGCGCTCTCGAGTCCGAGGTGGTCGATCAGCGCCGCGACCTGGTGCCCAAAGGAGGTCATCGAGTAGAGGCCGAAGTCCTTCGGCTTGTCGCTTTGGCCGTGTCCCAGCAGGTCGACGCAGACGACCCGGTAGCCGCGCACCGCAATCTCCGGCGCGAGCCGGGCGAACATGTGGCGGTTCATGAGCAGGCCGTGGATCAGGATCAGGGTGCGGTCGCCGGCCCCGTAGCTCCGGTAGGCGATCCGGTGACCCGCGTAGGGGAAGCTCTCGGTGTTGGGGCTGCTCATCGCGGCGCGAGCGTATCCAACTCACCCGGTCGGGAGCGCCGTTGGAGCGCGTTCCCAGGGCCGCGCCGCCTTCAGCGCCCCGAGTATCGCCAGGGTCGAGTCGGCGTGGTTGAGCGTGTAGAAGTGGAGGCCGTCGACGCCGGCCGCGAGGAGCTCATCGCACTGGCGCGCCGCGTAGGCGATCCCGAAGGCGCGCTCGGCATCGGGGTCGCCGCCGCAGGCACGCAGACCCTCGGCCAGGCGCTCGGGAATCGTTGCGCCACAGAGGCCTGCCATCCGCTTGATGCCACCGTAGGTCCTCACCGGCAGCACACCGACGAAGATCGGGACCTCGATCCCCGCGGCTCGGGCCTCGGCGAGCCAGTTGAAGAAGACCGCGTTGTCGAAGAACAGCTGTGTGATCAGGAACTCGGCGCCGGAATCGACCTTGCGCTTGGCGTAGGCGATATCGGCCTCGGCGGAGGCCGCCTCGGGGTGGATCTCGGGAAAGCAGGATGCGCCGATGCCCCAGCCGCTGCGCGCTCTGATCAGCTCGGCGAGCTCGGCGGAGCCGGCGAGACCGCCTTCGGTCGCCTCGAACTCCCCCTCACCCCCGGGTGGATCGCCCCGCAGTGCGAGGATGTTGGTGATCCCGGCCTGCTCGAGCCGGCCGATCAGGGTCTCGAGACCGTCGACCGTCTCCCCGACGCAGCTGAGGTGGGCCATGGTCTCGATCCCGAACTCGTTCTGGATTCGCGAACTGAGCTCCACCGTTCCCTCCCGGGTGGAACCGGCGGCGCCGTAGGTGACGGAGGCGAAGTCGGGCTCCAGCCGCTTCAGCTGCGCGATGCTCTCGAGCAGCGCCCGGCCGCCCTCCTCGCTCTTCGGCGGGAAGAACTCGAGCGAGAAGACCGGTCGCCCCGGCTCGGCTAGATCGGCGATCCGCATCGGAGGAATCGTAGAGGTGCCGCCTCTCGTCTGAGACAATCACAGTCATGACCGATTATCAGGGGACCCTCGAACCGCAGGAACTGACCGCCGCCCGGACCGACGCCGCCGCCCTGATGGGGCAGGTGATGTTCCTGGTCGCGGTGGCGCTCGGCTTCACCGCGCTCGGTAGCTACATCGGCCGTGATCTGACCGAGGGAGCGGCGATGGGCTGCTTCTTCGCCGGCTTCGGGATGCTGATAGTCGCCAACTTCGTCGAGCGGCTCCGAGTCGGCACCCTGGCAGTGGTCTGGCTCTATTCGATCGCCCTCCTGATCGGTCTCGGCCTCGGGCCGGCGCTCAATCAGCTGCTGACCGTCGAGCCCAGCACGGTCTCGACGGCCGCGGCCGGCACCGCGCTGGCCACCGTCGGTGCCGGAGCGATCGGCTTCGCGGTCTCCAAGGACCTCGCCGGCTGGATCCGCCCGCTCAGCTTCGCGATCCTCGGCGCGGTCGGGATCAGCATCGTCCTGCTGATCACCGGCACCTCGGCGCCGCCCCTGCTCAGCATCGCGATCATCGTGATCTCGACCGGCCTGATCACGACCTACTTCAACTACCTGCGCAAGCACGCGACCGAACGCGACGCCGTCTGGCTCGCGACCGGCATCTTCGTCGCGATCATCAACATCTTCATTTCGCTGCTGAACCTGCTCAGCGAGTAGAGCCCGGGTCTGCTCAGGCCCTCAGCGCCCTTCGGTCCGACCGCTCGTCGATCCATTCGAGGCCCGAGATCAACCCGCGGGCGATCCAGCCACGAAGCGGCTCAGGCGGCATCGGGATCCGTCGCGCCCCGGTCAGCTCCGGGACGCCTGCGTCCTCGCCGCTGGCGAGCCGGCCCAGCCAGCTACCGGCGAGGCTGGCCATCGCCACCCCGTGCCCGGCGAAGCCGACCGCCCAGCTGATCCGGCCGTCGTCACTGCGGCCAACCCAGGGGAGGAAGTTGAGGTTGAAGCCGATCGGGCCCGTCCAAAACCGAGCGACGGGTAGCTCTCCGAGCTCGGGAAAGCGGCGCCGGAACATCGCCTCGACCCTGGCGAAGACCTCGGGGTCGTGTGCCCGGAGCCCGTCCCCGTAGCGGATGTAACGCGAGCCCGAGAGGATGCGGCCGTCGGCCGTCCAGCGGTGTGACTCGAGGACCTCGTGCGCGGTGTAGATGCCCTCTCGACCCTGCCAGCCGAGAAGCTCCCTGGCCTCGACAGGGAGCGGCTCGCTCGCCATCAGGCAGACCCTGACGGGGACCGGAGCACCACGCGGTGTGTCGAGCTCGCGGGCGAAGGCGTTGGTCGCGATCACCAGGTGGCGGCAGTGCAGCTCCCCTCGCGGGGTCCGCAGGCACAAGCCCTCCCCTTCGGGTTCGATCTCGAGCACCGGGCTCCGCTCCCAGAGGGCGGCTCCGGCGCCGGCCGCCGCTGCCCGCAACCCGTTCAGGTACCTGAACGGGTTGAGGATGCCACCGCGCTCCTCCAGGTAGCCGCAGGTGAAGCTCGCCGGTAGGCCCATCTGGTCGAACCCGGCGCTCTCGAGCCGGCGCAGCGCCGCACCGAGCTCGATCCCGGCCGCGGCGGCCCGGTCGAGCGAGCGCGCATGTCCGGGATGGATCCCGGCGACGACGTTTCCCACCGGCTCGTAGTCGCAGTCGATCCCGAGGTCGGTGATCGTCTCCTCGACCCGCTCGACCGCGGCGTCGGCGAGCTTGACAAGCGCTCCACCGCGCTCGCGACCGAAGCCGCGCAGCAGGCTCGGCAGGTCCTTCCCGATCGTCGGGGTGAGGTGACCGGCGTTCCTGCCGCTCGCCCCGAAGCCCGCGTAATCGCGTTCGAGAACCTCAACCGCTGTCCCGCGTCTGCGCAGCTCGAGCGCGGTCGAGAGGCCGGTGTAGCCGGCGCCGACGACGCCGACCTCGGTGCTGCGAGCGCCGCTGAGCGAGGGTCCCGGCTCGGGGATCGGATCGAGCCAGAGGCTGGGAGGGAGCTCGCTCACCGGCTCACGGCCACCTTCCGCAGCGCTCGGCCGGCTCCAACTCCCGGTCGAAGTCGATTTTCGGGCGCTGGGATGTCCCCTCCGGCCACCAGGCCGGCCCCGCGCTCCCGGAGCGATTGTGGGGATCGGCGCCAGCTTCCGTTCGAAGTCCATTCCCCAGCGATCGTAGGGGCGTGAGGCCTGCGCCGTCCGTCCGCATCGGCGGCCGGTCGATGGCCGAGCTGAGGGCACCGCGATCAGGCGGCCGCCGGAACCCGGCTCATCGCCCGCTCCGCCATCGCGGTGATCGTCAAACTCGGGTTGACCCCGGGGTTGGCCGGGACCGCGGAGCCGTCGCAGACGAGCAGGTTCTGGTAGCCGAACACACGCTGGTCGCGATCGACGACACCGGACTCGGGCCCGCGGCCGATCACCGCGCCGCCGAGCAGGTGCGCCGTCCCGGGCGTCCCCAGCAGCGACTCCATCAGCGAGCTCTGCGCGTACCCGCCCATCCGCTCAGCCGCCCGCTCGGCGACCTCGTTCGCCAACGGGATGAAGTTGTCCGGCGGATTCGCCCCCGGCTCCAGCGCGGTCTGCAGGGCGCCCGTCCGCCCGAGCGGCCCGCGCCGCCGCCGGAAGCTGAGCGCGGTGTCGGTCGAACGCATCACGGTGAACAGGACCGTCGAGCGGGACCAGCCGTCGAGCCGCCGGCGAGGGAGCCAGCGGCCCGGCCGTCCGGCGATCGCGCCTAACGCGCCGAGCGCGCGGCCGGCGCGGCTCTGTCCGCCGGTCAGCGGGCCGAAGTTGAGGCCGATCATGTCGCCGGCATTGCCGTAGGTGTTGTTCGTGAAGTGCGTGTGCTCATCGGGGAAGACCGAGGCGGTGATCGCGACCTCGGCGCTGTAGTCGGCCCCGGGGCGCTCCGACGTCGCGGCCGTGATCGTTTCGCTGTTGGTCCGCACCAGCGATCCGAGGCGATCCGAGAGCCGGTTCAGCGAGCCGGATTCGCGGCAGCGCCCCAGGAGCTTGTTGGTCCCGAGCGCCCCACCCGCGACGACGACGCCGGCGGCGGTCATCCGGCGTGGCCGTCCGATCAGGGGGCCCGGCCGCCGGTAGGCGATCTCATACCCGCCGCTGCCGTCCGATCCCGCCGGCCCCGGCAGCGGCCGCAGATCGCAGACCTCCGAATCGGCCTCGACCCTGACGCCGCGGCGCTCCGCGAACCAGAGGTAGTTCTTCACCAGCGTGTTCTTGGCGCCGTGGCGACAGCCGAGCAGGCACTGCCCGCAACGGATGCAGCCGGTCCGCTCGGGTCCCCCGCCGCCGAAGTAGGGATCCGCGACCGTCTTGCCCGGCTCGCCGAAGTGGACGCCCACCGGGGTCTTGCGGAACGAGTCCTCCACCCCGAGATCCTCGGCGATTCCCCGCATCAGGTCCTCGGAGGGTCCCTCCGACTCGCATTCGACCGCGCCGAGCATCCGCGATGCCTCCGCGTAGTGGGGAGCGAGCTCGGTGCGCCAGTCGGCGAGGCTGTCCCAGGCCGGGTGCCGGTAGAAGTCATCGGAGCGCGGAACGTAGAGCGTGTTCGCATAGACGAGACTGCCGCCCCCGACGCCGACCCCGCTGAGCACCGTCACGTGCTTGAAGATCGTCATCTTCATGATCCCGCGCAGGCCCAGTCGTGGCCACCAGTAGACCTTTCCGACCTCTTTCGCGTCGTTGGCGAAGTCGCTGTCGGCATAGCGGCGGCCCTGCTCGAGCACGCAGACGCGGTAGCCCCGCTCGGCCAGCCGCAGGGCGGCGACAGAACCGCCGAAGCCTGAGCCGACGACGACCCAGTCGTAGTCGTGGGACGCCGCGGTGCCCACCTCAGCTGTCGCGTAGCTCCCGCCGCAGGATCTTGCCGGAGGCGGATTTCGGGATCTGCTCGATCCGCTCGATCATCCGCAGCTTCTTCTGCGGTGAGATGTCAGCCGCCACGTGCTCCATCAGCTCCTCGTCGGAGACCTCGGCGCCCTCGGCGATGACGACGAAGCCCTTCGGCAGCTCGCCGGCCTCCTCGTCGGGAACGCCGATCACAGCGCAGTCGGCGACCGCCGGGTGCGCGATCAGGATCGCCTCCAGCTCCGCCGGCGGGACCTGGAAGCCCTTGTACTTGATCAACTCCTTGAGGCGGTCGACGATCGAGAGAAACCCCTCTCCGTCCGCCTCGGCGACGTCGCCGGTGTGCAGCCAGCCGTCGTTGTCGATCGTCTCCTCGGTCGCCTCCTGGTTGTTCAGATACCCCTGCATCACCTGTGGGCCGCGGACCCACAGCTCCCCCCGGTCGGCGTCCTCCCCGGTATCGGGGTCGACTATCCGGGTCTCGGTGCCCGGTACCGGGAGCCCGATCGAGCCCGGCTTGATCTTGTCGAGCGGGCAGAGGTGGGTGACGGGGCTCAGCTCGGTCATCCCGTAGCCCTGCGTGACCGGGGTATCCAACCGCTTGGAGACCTGGTCGGTTAGCTCCGGTCCCAGCGGGGCCGCGCCCGACATGATCATCCGCAACGAGCTCAGGTCGTGCTCGTCGATCAGCGGGTGCTTGGCGAGCGCGAGCGCGATCGGGGGTACGACATAGGCGGTGGACACGGAGTGGTCCTCGATCAGCGAGAGGAACTGCGGCAGGTCGAACCGCGGCATCGTCACCACCGTGGCGCCGTTGTGCAGGCCCATGTTCATGATCACCGTCATCCCGTAGATATGGAAGAACGGGAGCACGCCGATGAGGACGTCGTCGTCGCTGAGAGGCAGCAGCCCGTCGCACTGCAGGATGTTGGCGACGAGGTTGCGGTGGCTGAGCATCACCCCCTTGGGGAGGCCGGTCGTGCCGCTGGAGTAGGGGAGCACGGCTAGATCGTTCTCGGGGTCGAGGGTGATCTGCGGCGGCTCGGCGCCGGCGCCAAGCAGCTCCTCGTAGTCGGTCACCCCCTCCTCACTTCCGTCGCCGCCGAGGAGGACGATCTCGCCCACATCGGTGTGCTCGTCGGCCGCGTCGCGGGCATGCTCGAGGAACGGTGGGACCGTGAAGATCATCTTCGCGCCGGAGTCGTGCAGCTGATGGCGCAACTCCGTGGCGGTGTAGAGGGGGTTGGCCGTCGTGTTGATCGCGCCGGCTCGGATCACCCCGTGGAAGATGACCGCGTATTCGGGCAGGTTCGGCATATAGATGCAGATCGAGTCGCCCTGCTCGATCCCGCGCGCGGCCAGGGCACCGGCCAGCGCCGAGGTGTGGGCATCGAGCTCGCCGTAGGTGATCGTCCTGCCGCTCGGCCCATCGACCAGCGCCGGCTTGTCGGCGCGGTCGCCGGCCCCGGCGAGCACGAACGTGGTGATGTCCTGCGGGGGGATCTGTGGGGCTGGGACAGCTGGCTGGCTCAAGGGCCTCTCCTCCTCGATCGGTTGCTGCGAGCCTACCGAGCGCGGAGCCGGCGCCGACTGGAAGACTGGGGCCATGCTGGAGATCGCGACGATCGGGGTCTATGGGTTCAACGCCGAGCAGTTCCTGGCGGCGCTCGCCGACCACGGGGTGGAGCAGCTCGTCGACGTCCGGCAGCGACGCGGCGTGCGGGGGTCCGAGTACGCGTGGGCGAACTCCGCGCGTCTGCAGACCACGCTGGCCGAGCATCGGATCGGCTACCTCCACCGCAAGGACCTTGCCCCGACCACGGCGATGCGTGAGCGCCAGTACGAGGAGGACGCCCGCCGCGGGGTCGGCCAGCGGACCCGGGTAGAGCTCGCACCCGCCTTTCGCGAGGCCTACGAGGCCGAGGTCCTCGCCGACGCGGACCTCGCCGCGCTGGTTGCCGAGATGCCCGCCGATGGGATCCCGGTGCTGCTGTGTGTCGAGGCCGAGCCCACCGCCTGCCATCGCTCGCTGCTCGCCGAGCGGCTAACGCGCGACCACGGCGCCCGCGTCACTCATATCCTCCCCGTCGCCCCCGGCTGAGGTCTCGCCGCGCGCTACTTCGAGAGGACCCCGGACATCGCCTTCAGACCCAGATCCATGCCGCGCCAGAAGTTGCCTCCGTGGAACGGCTCCCCCCGGCTGAACCTCCACGGCACCGACCGTCCCAGCATCTTCTTCCCTGCTCTCCAGGCCACCGACGAGCCGACCCGGTAGTCGGAGCCGGCGCCCGGCCGAACCTCGACCGGGTGATCGCTGTCGCCGGTCAGACGCAGCGGCACCTGGGCGAAGGTGGCCTTGTCGAACTGCTCCATCACGCACATGCTGACCGGGTCGAAGCTCTGCTCGGGCGCGGCCCCGGCGAGCTCACCGGCGATGTGTGAGGCGGCGGCGTCCGCCTGAAGGAAGGCGAGGAACGCCTGCTTGACCGGGAAGTCCCCAGCGTCACCGACGGCGAAGACGTCCGGGTGATCGACCAGGCGGCGGCTCTCCAGCTCGGTGGCGAGGAAGCCCCGATCGTCGGCCTCGAGACCGGCGAACGGGGTCGCGGCGATGTAGGGGGGGAAGGCGACCAGCAGGTCGTAGTCGATCTCCTCGCCGCCGGCGAAGTGGACGGCTCCCTCCTCGACGTGATCGACCACGAGGCCGTGGTGTCCCTCGATGCCGCGGCGGTCGAACTCATCGACGACGACGTCGTGCAGCCTTGGCCCGAAGGCCTGGATGTAGGTGTCCTCGAAGGTGGACCAGATGATCTCGGTCGAGTCGCGAGCGTCGTTGCGGCGCAGCCAGGTCTCCAGCATCAGCACGATCTCGTAGAGGGGACCGGCGCACTTGTTGTTCGGGGGGACCAGGAACAGGACCCGCCTCCGGCCTCCGGAGCCGCCGTTGGTCTGGGCGGCGTCCACCAGGCCCTGGAAGCCCGCCCGCAGCTGCATCATGTCGGACGGTGTCCAGGTGCTGATTGCGTACTCGCCGAGCCCGGGGATCTCCTCGGCCCGCATGCCCGATCCCGTCGCCACAACGAGGAAGTCGTAGGGAACCGAACCCCCGGTGAAGTGGACCTGGCGGCGGTCGGTGTCGATCTCGTGGGCCCTGGCACCGATCAGCTCGATCCGCTTGCGGGCCGCCGGCCGGGCCAGCGGGACCCTGAGGCTCCTCGGATCGAGTCCGAACGGGACATAGATCGAGTTCGGCTTGAAGAGGAAGTGATCCTCGTCGGAGATGATCGTGATCTCCGCCTGCTCACCGGCGCGCAGGTGCAGGTCGAACGCCGTCTCGAGCCCGCCGAATCCGCCCCCGAGGACGACGACTCGGGCGGGCCGGCTGCCGCCGCTCCACGTCTGTGTCGTTCCGTTCTTGTTCTTGCTCATCGCCCCGGACTTTGGATGTCGGGATCCGGCCGCGCATCCGTGAGAACCCGCGACGAGCCCGCGGGATCCCGCCGGGCCGTAGCGACCGCGGACCAGCCCTGCTTGGCGGCTACGCGCCGACGCCTTGTCCGCGAGCTCAGGCGCCGCTCTCGGCCAGCCGGCTGCGGACCTTCGCCACCGCCGGGACCGAGGTGTGGCAGGCCCGTGCGATCGCCGAGTCGCGCTGGTCGGGCTTGCGCCGGATCTCGAACTCGAGGGTTGCGACCTTGCGCAGCTTCAGCCGATGCTCCCGCGTTCCGGCGGCCGCCTCGGGGCCCTCGGCGGCCGCTTCGCCGGCGATCACCCTCCGGCATCCAAGGCAATGCAGGGAGCCCGCCTCCTCAGCCCAGCCGGTCGGCATCTCCAGGTGTCCGGCCTGCACCCACCGGGTGGTCACAGCGCAGCGCACGCAGGTCCAGGTCAGCGGATCGGCGGTGGCACTCAAGCGGTCTCCACCGATGACCCCGGGTCGGATTCCATATCGCGTCCTTCGGGTCGGATGTCCCCGCGGCAGCCACCGAGACTCGATCGGAGAGGCAATGGCGATCTGGAGGCGTATGTCACAAGCTAGCAATGAAGCCGTGACAGGCATGGAGCCGGCGGCTCCAACCACAGCGAGCCACGGAGGTCGAGCGGCCTCGCCGGTGCGATCCCGACGACGGCGGATGGAGCTAGCCGGACTCGAACCGGCGACCTCCTGGGTGCGATCCAGGCGCTCTCCCAACTGAGCTATAGCCCCGAGGTGGGCGCAGACGGTGAGCCTGCGCTCGCAAGGATAGCCGTCGCTGCTTCCATCTGAGGGCGCCTCGTGAGCTTCCGTGGACGGCAGGCCGCTTTGCAGGATCGGGTTGCGAGCCGCCGCCCCAGGCGCATCGGAGCGCCGCCATCTGTAACTCTTTGGGCAGCGCCATGGGAATCCTCGACGACGCGATCCGTGAGCACCTCGAGCTGAAACGAAAGCACGGGGCAAGCGGCGACGACGTCGAACGCCTCGAGAAGGAGGCGTTCGGCCCGCCCGCTCGTCCGGGCGACCCCGAGTTCGCCGACGAAGCCGACGAGACCGTCGGCGAGGAGGCCGAAGCCGCCGCCGGCGATTGGTCAGAGGTCCTCGACGAGAACACCGAGGACCACGAGGAGTTCGGCTCGGGCCCCGGGACCGATTCCGCTCCCGTGACCCCGGCGGAGCGGGCACGGATCGAGCACACCGACCTCGATGACACCGTCGACCACCCAGCGGTTCCCGAACCCGGCGATCAGCCACCTTCCATCGCACCGGAGGAAGCCGAGCAGCCGGCTGAAGAGGAGGCCCATCTCGAAGAGGCTCCCGCCGAAGAGGCTGCCGCGATGGAGCAGGGCCCCGCTCCCCCGGCCGAGCAACCGCCCGCACCTGCAGCCGGCCAGGCGCCGGCCGAGGATCTGCCGCCCCCGACTGACGAGGGCCCGCCCGAAGCCTCGATCTTCGACCAGAGCGCCGACCTCGACCTCGACCTCGACCTCGACGACGAGCCCGCCGAGGCTGCTGGCACCGAACCGCCGCCGACACCTCCGGCGGCGGCTGAGGAGGGGCCAGGCTTCGCTCCGGACTCAGCCGAGGAGGATCAGCTCGAGGACGAGGACGAGGACCTGCTCGAGGAGACGCCCGACTTCCTCGAGGACACGCCCGAGGGCGAGCGTCTGTGGTTCGAGCAGGGCGAGCCCAAGGACTTCGACTTCGACGACTAGAGGGTGACCTGCCGGCTTGCCGGCACGGTCCTCGTCAGTCGACGTAGCCGCGAGTGCGGCTCACGTCCACGACGCGCTCGATCGCGACCTTGAAGGCGGTTCGGCGCAGGCTCAGCTCCTCCTGCTCAGCCCGTGCCGCGACCTCGCGGTAGGCGCGTCGCATGACCGAGCCGAGCTTGTCGTTGACCTCCCGCTCGTCCCAGCGGAAGTGCTGCAGGTTCTGGACCCATTCGAAGTAGGAGCAGACGACACCGCCGGCGTTGGCCATCAGGTCGGGGATGATGTAGACGCCGTTGTCCTCGAGGATCGAGTCGGCCGTGAACGTGGTCGGGTTGTTGGCGCCCTCGACGATCATCTTGCATTGCATCAGGTCGGCGTTGTCCTCGTGGATCATGCCGCCCAGCGCCGCCGGGAAGAAGACATCGCAGGGGACCTCGTATAGGTCGCCGGCGGTGATCTCCTCGGCGCCGGGGAACTCGACCAGCTTGCCGCCGTCGGCCTGGATGTGCTTGAGCAACGCCACTGCATCGATCCCCTCGTCGTTGCGGATCGCGCCGAAGGCATCGGAGACCGCGACCATCTTGGCGCCGAGGTCCTGCATGATCCGCGCCGCCCAGGAGCCGACGTTGCCGAAGCCCTGGACCGCGAATGTCGTTTCCTGGGGCGAGAGCCCGATTTTCGGCGCCGCCTCGCGGTACATGTAGACGCAGCCACGACCGGTGGCGGCGTCGCGCCCGTAGGAGCCTTCGAGCTCGATCGGCTTTCCGGTGACGCATGCGGGAGTGTGGCCCATCAGCTTTCCGTACTCGTCCATCATCCAGGCCATCACCTGGGCGTTGGTGTTGACGTCGGGGGCCGGGATGTCGCGGGTCGGCCCCAGGATCTTGTAGATCTTGTCCATGAACGAGCGTGCGATCTTCTGGACCTCCGAGCGCTCGAGCACATCCGCCGGCGCGTTGACTCCGCCCTTGGCGCCACCGAACGGAACCCCGGCGATCGCGGTCTTCCAGGTCATCATCGAGGCAAGGGCGCGGACCTCGTCGATGTCGACCTCCGGATGGAATCGGATCCCGCCCTTGTAGGGGCCCCGGGCGCCGTTGTGCTGGATTCGGTAGCCGTGGAAGACCTCGGTCTGCCCGTTGGCCATCTTGATCGGGATCTGTACCGATACCTCGCGGTAGGGCTGCCAGAAGACCGGCCGGATGTCCTCGGGTAGGTCGAGCGCGTCCCAGGCCCAGTTGAAGTAGTGCTCGACGACCTCGAGGTCGGAGACCTTCGCGCGCGCCGAGCGGGGATCGTCCACCTCTTCCGAACCAGCCCTTCCGGCATTCGCGTGGTCCTCGGTAGCCCGCGGGGACCCTTCGGTCTTGGTAGCCATTCCCTCTCCTCCAGAAGCCGGCCGGTATGGCTCGCATCCTCCCACAATGGCGGCAAGGACCTTGCTGCTCAGGTGCAGACGGCAAGCGGACGCCTAGAATCGGAGCCTCCGTGGGGCCATAGCTCAGTTGGGAGAGCGCCTGCTTTGCAAGCAGGAGGTCGCCGGTTCGATCCCGGCTGGCTCCATCACCGCAATATTCGCCTGCATAGGGTTCCCACCGTGGACGCCTCAGCACAAGCCCCCGACCGACGCTGGTGGGCGCTGGTCGGTAGCTGTGCCGGGCTCACGGTCCTGATGCTCGATTCGACCGTCGTCAACCTGGCGCTGCCGGAGCTGCGACGCGAGCTCGACGCCTCGACCGCCGAGTTGCAGTGGATACCGAACGCCTATCTGCTCGCGATCGCCGCGACGGTGGTGACCGCCGGCCGGCTCGGCGATATCTACGGGCGCCGCCGGATCTTCCTCAGTGGCCTGATCCTGTTCGGAATCGGCTCGGTGATCGGCGGCTCGGGTCCGGACGCGACGACGGTGATCGCCGGCCGGATCGTGCAAGGGCTGGGCGCCGCCGCGCTGCTGCCGCTGTCGCTGACGATCGTCACCGACGCATTTCCGGCCTCCGAGCGTGCCCGGGCGATGGGCATCTGGGCCGCGGTCTCGGGGATCTCGCTCGCGGTCGGCCCGCTGATCGGCGGCGTGCTCGCCGGGGTCGACTGGCGACTGATCTTCTGGATCAACCTCCCGATCGTCGTCGCCGGTTTTCTGCTCACCCGATGGGCGGCGAAGGAGACCCGCGACGAGACCTCGGCGCCGAGGGTCGACTGGCCCGGCGTGGCGCTGCTCACGATCGGGCTGACCGCGTTTGTGCTTGGCGTCGTGCAGGGCGAGGACTGGGGTTGGGACTCGGCGAAGACCCTGGGCACGATCACTACGGGACTGCTGTCGTTGATCGCGTTCTGGTTCGTCGAGCACCGGGTGCCGAACCCGACCGTCGATTTCTCCCTGTTCCGTAACGGGCCCTATTTCGGCGCCAGCGCCGCCGCCTTCGCGCTGGTCGGCGCCTACTGGGTGGTGATGTTCTTCGAGCCGCAGTACCTGCAGGACATCCTCGACTTCAGCCCGGCCGAGGCAGGGCTGCTGATCCTGCCGGTGACCCTGCCGATGGTCCTGCTGTCGCCGTTCATACACCGGGCCACCGCCACCCTGGGCCCGAGAACGGTGATGACGACCGGGATGGTGCTCGGAACCGTCGGCCTGTTCGTGATGGGCCGGATCGACGCCGACACGGGCTACGGGGTCCTGTTCGCCGGGTTCTCACTGTTCGGTATCGGCATGGGACTCGTCTACGCACCGATGCAGACCGCCGCGATGGAGGCGATGCCTCAGGCCAAGGCCGGGATCGCCTCCGGCGTGCTGGCGATGAACCGGATCATGTCCGGGGCGATCGCGCTCGCGATCAGCGGCGCGATCTTCAACGCGCTGCTGCGCGAGCGGATCCAGACGCTCGTCGAGACCCCGGCCTTGAGCGAGCGCGACGCCGCCGAGCTCCAGGGCCTCGCCGCCGGCACTGAATCGGCGCAGGCGCAGCTCGCCGAGCAGCCGGCCCCGACGGCCGCGGCGATCACAGACGCCGTCGACGAGGCCTTCTCGTTCGCGCTCTCGAACACCCTGATCCTGCCGACCGTCCTCGCGGCGCTCGGCACGGCCCTCTGCTGGTGGTTCGTCCGCTCGCCGGAGCCGGGCGCGGGGAGCGAGGCGGCGACCCCGCCCCCCCATCACGACCACCGGGGCCGCTTCCACCTCTGATCCCTGCTACCGGTCGTCCTCGTCGGGTGGGTTGCGAATCGCGCCGATCAGACCCACCAATGCGAGACCGATGACCAGGAAGGAGAAGCCGAAGGCCATGATCGAAGCGAAGTTGAGCTCGGCTGACGGCAGCGAGGCGAGGGTCAGTCCGCCGAAGGCGACGATGAAAGCGACCCCTAGGCCGAGCATCAATCCTCGCATCTGCTTGTCCATCTCGAGTCTCGCTTTCCCTCAGCCGCTGCTGGTCGGTTCGGCCACCGGCGGCGCCGGATCGTCCCGCCTGCCCCACACGAAGAGCCGAATCATCGCCAATCCGAAGGCGAAGCCCGCGACATGCGCGAAGTAGGCAACACCTCCGCTCTCGCTCAGCTCGGGTGAGACGAGCTGACCGAAGGCCGGCAGGAACTGCAGCATGAACCAGATCGAGAGCAGCAGGAGCGCGGGTATCTCGATAAAGGTGAAGAAGAAGACGATGAAGATGATCGTCAGCACTCTCGCCCGCGGATGCAGGAGGGCGTAGGCGCCAAGCACGCCGGCAACCGCGCCGCTCGCGCCGATCGTGGGGATCGTCGAGTCGGTGTCGAGCAACGCCTGGCCGTAGACAGCCGCGAGCCCGGCGAGCAGGTAGAAGGCGATGAACCGCCCCCGGCCCATCGAGTCCTCGATGTTGTTGCCGAAGACCCAGAGAAAAAGCATGTTCCCGGCGAGATGGAGGAAGCCCGCGTGGAGGAACATCGAGGTGATCAGCGTCAGCCAAAAGACCGGCATCTCGAGGTTGCGGGGGTAGCCCTGCTGGCGGAACTCCGACGGCCTCGGCGCCCCCTGACAGATGATCTCCTGTCGGGTGCTGGTGGCGGCGACGCCGCACTCCTTACCGGGGTGGGTGATCCGATAGGGGATCGCCCCGTAGTCGATCGCCAGCTGGTCCCGCTCGGAGACGCCGACCGCGGCCAGCTCGGGCGTTGAGGCCTGATCGTCGGGGAGGAACAGCTGGTAGCCGAAGACCGCGATGTTGATCGCGATCAGGATCACGGTGACCACCGGGAACCGTGAGGTGGGGATGTTGTCCTTGAGCGGGAACACCGGCTGCGTAGGGTAGGCGCGCGGGTCCCCCGGAAGCGTCCGGGCATCTAAATGGCAGAAAGCTGATCGACTTTGCCATAATTAGGCTGAGTGAGCCCGAGCGCATCCACGCGAGCCCGCCGTCCGCGGACGGCCGACCCTTACCGGGACACCTCGGTGATCGATGAGCGCGCCCCGCGCGTCAACCAGACCGTCGTCGGCTTGGTCGCCCTCGCCGGGGTCGTCTTCGGCTGGCCTGTGGCGTGGGCGCTGATCGCGCTGCAGCTCGGCGTCGGGGTCACCCTCGGCCGCCGCTACTGCCTCGCCTGCCTGGCATATTTCGAGCTGATCCAGCCGCGGATCGGCGAGGGCCGGCTGGAGGACTCACGCGCGCCACGCCTGGCGAATCTGATCGGCATCGCCTTCCTCGGCTCTGCATCCGCCGCCTGGTGGCTCGGCTTCGAGACGGCCGGCCTGGTGCTCGGCGCGCTGGTCGCCGCGCTCGCCCTCCTTGCCGCGGCCACCGGCTTCTGCGCCGGCTGCGAGCTCTACCGGCTCGGTGCCCGGCTGCGGGGGATCTCGCCGCGGCACCACGACCGCATCGATCCCGCCGATCTCGCGACCGTCGGCGGTCTCGGCATGCGCACGATCGTTCAGTTCACGCACCCGCTCTGCACCGAGTGCCGCGAGCTGGCGGGGAAGCTCGGCGCCGGGCCCGACCCGGTGGTCGAGCTCGACGTCCGCGATCGCCCCGACCTAGCCCGCAAATACGGGATCGCGATCGTCCCGACCGCGGTGGCGGTCGGCGCCGACGGCGTCGTTGTCGATCGGATCGCCTGAGCGACGAGCTCGCCCCGACCCGTAACCTGCCCTTAAGCCCCGGGGAGGAGATTGGGTTTCGCAGCCATGGGCGCTTCCGCACACATACTCGTCGTCGACGATGAGCAGATGGTGCGCGAGGTCGTGGTTCGGTATCTCGAGCGCGAAGGCTTCAGGGTCACGTCGGTCGCCGACGGCCAGGCCGCGGTCCGGGCCCTGACCTCCAACCCCGACCTGATCGTGCTTGACCTGATGCTCCCCAAGGTCGACGGCCTCGAGGTCCTGCGACGAGCCCGCAACTCGACCGACAGCGCCGTGATCATGCTCACCGCCCGCGGCACGACCGACGACCGGATCGCGGGGCTCGACCTCGGCGCCGACGACTACGTCGCCAAGCCCTTCTCTCCTCGAGAGCTGATCTCGAGGGTTCACGCGGTGCTGAGGCGGCGGGCCGGTTCGCCGGACCCGGACTCGGACGGGAGCTCGACCTCGCTCGAGTTCGGCGATCTCGCGATAGACCCCGCGGCGCGGGAGGTCACCCTGCGCTCGCAGCCGCTCCCCCTCGCGCCCCGGGAGTTCGACCTGCTCCACTACTTCGCCGTCAACCCGCGCCGGGTCTTCAGCCGCGAGGATCTGCTCGATGCGCTGTGGGACCTCTCCTTCGACGGCGACGCGGCAACGGTGACGGTCCACATCCGCCGCCTGCGCGAGAAGATCGAGGCCGACCCCTCCGATCCGGAACGGATCGTCACCGTGCGCGGCGCCGGATACAGGTTCGAGCCATGAGCAGGCTGGATACGACCCGTCTGGGGCCGGCGACGCTGGCCGCTGCCGTGACCGCGGTCGGTGCGCTTGCCACCCTCGCCTTCGGGGCGATCGTGGGCATGCCGGGCAAGGAGCTGGGACCGCTCGCGCTCTCGCTGGCGCCGGCCCTGATCCTCTCGGTCGCGGCGGCCGCACTCGCCGCGCGCCTGCTGGCGGGCTCTTCGCTGCGCCGCCGCGTGATCGGGGTGGTCGCGGTCGCCAGCCTCGTCGGGCTCGCGAACATGATGATCCTCGCCTGGTTGATGTATCTGGACGGGACCGACGCCCTGCACCTGGCCGTCCTGCTGCTCTATTCGGCTGCCGCCGGAGGGGGCGCAGCACTGGCGCTATCGCGTGGGACGACGGGCGCCGTCGACCGCCTCAGCGCCACCGCCCACCGTCTCGGCGATGGCGATCTCGACGCCCGCGTCGGGCCGATCGATGACGACCCCGAGCTCGGTGAGCTGGCCCGGACCCTCGACGACATGGCCGCCCGCCTGCAGGGATCGATCGAGCGGGAGAGGGCGCTGGAGGCCCACCGCCTCGACATGATCACCGCCGCTTCCCACGATCTCCGCACCCCACTCGCCAGCCTGCGGGCGATGATCGAGGCGATCGAAGACGGCGTCGTTCCCGCCGGCCCCGAACGCGATCGCTACATGACCGAGATGGGCAACTCGGTCGATTCGCTCACCGTTCTCACCGACGACCTCTTCGACCTGATCAAGCTCGATGCCGGCGCGATCGAGGCCGATGAGGATCGGGCCCGACTCGTCGATGCGACGAGTGCGGCGCTGGCGCTCTGCGAGGGCGGCGCTCTCGAGAAGGGGATCGGGCTGCGTGCGGTGCTCGGCGACGCTGCCGGGGCCGAGTGCTCACCGCGGGTGGCGCGCGTGATCCAGAACCTGGTCACCAATGCGATTCGCCACACGCCCTCGGGCGGGTCGGTAATGGTCAGCGCCGAGCTGACCTCCGACGGCCTGCGGCTGCTGGTCGAGGACGACGGCGAGGGGATCTCCCCGGAGGCGATGGAGAAGGTCTTCGAGCCCTTCTGGCGTGGCGACAGCGCTCGAACCAGCAAGGGCTCGGGACTCGGCTTGACGTTGGTCAAGCGGATCGTCGAGGGCCTTGGTGGCGAGATCCGGGTCAGCGCGCGCCCGATGGGCGGGACTGCGTTTGCGGTTTCACTGCCGAGGTGACCATCCTCGGTGACGAGGACGGCGATGGCCGCCTCCGTAGGGCCATTGAGCCGTCAGGGCGCCTGGGCGGCGAGCGCCTCGCGGGCGGCCTCGTCGGCGTGGTAGCTGGAGCGGACCAGCGGGCCGGCGGCGACGGCCTCGAAGCCGATCCGGCGTGCCGCGGCCTCGAGCGCCTCGAACTCCTCCGGCTCCCAATAGCGGGCGACCGGTAGGTGTCGCTCGGTCGGCCGCAGGTACTGGCCGACGGTGAGCACCTGGACCGAGTGCTCGCGGAGGATGCCAAAGGTCTCGACCACCTCCTCGAAGCTCTCGCCGAGCCCGACCATCAGGCCGGACTTGGTAATCACGTCGGGGCCGCCCATCTCCTTGGCCAGCCGCAGCACCCGCGCCGAGCGCAGGAACTCCGAGCCCCGGCGCGCCATCGGGTAAAGGCGTGGCACCACCTCGATGTTGTGGTTGAAGACGTCGGGGCGTTCGGCGATGACTCGGGCCAGCGGCATCTCCTGGCCGCGGAAGTCGGGGGTGAGGATCTCAACCTTGCACTCCGGTGCCTGAAGGCGGATCGAGCGGATCACGCCGACGAAGGCACTCGCCCCGTAGTCGGGCAGGTCGTCGCGGTCGACCGAGGTGATCACCGCGTGGGTCAGGCCCATCCGCTTGACCGATCGTGCGACCCGGGCCGGCTCGAGCGGGTCGTTCCACGTGGGAACACCCGTCTGAACGTTGCAGAACCCGCAGCGACGGGTGCAGGTGTCGCCGAGAATCATGAAGGTCGCGGTCCCACGTTCCCAGCACTCGCCGACGTTCGGGCAGTTGGCCTCCTCGCAGACCGTGTTCAGGTTCTCCTCGCGCATCATCCCCTTGAGACGGCGGTAGGTGGGGCCGCCGGGGGCGGGAACCTTGAGCCAGGGTGGCTTGCGCTCCCGGAAGGGCCTGCCCTCCACCTTCTCAGCCGCGATTCCGCCGGGGCGGGCGCGCGAGCGGGTGACATGGATCCGTTCGGACTCGGCGCTGGTCGTGGTGTCGGCGGGGGCCTCGCTCACTTCCGACAACGTTACCGCCGCGGGGACCCCGGTAGGCGCTCAGCTGCGGGCGCGAAGCCTGATCGGCAGGCCCCCCTCGGGGGACAGGGTCGGGGCCTGGATCACGGTGATCGCCTCGCCCTCTGGCAGGTCCCACTCGAACCTGCGTAGCAGCGCAGCCGCGATCGCGTGGACCTCCGTATACCCGAACCGCTTGCCGATGCAGACCCTCGGACCCATCCCGAACGGGACGTAGGCTCCTCGCGGAAAGCGACGCCGCGACTCGGGCTCGAACCGCTCCGGCCTGAATGAGTCCGGCTCCGGGAAGACCTCCGGCAGCCGATGGCTGACCCAAGAGGAGTAGGAGATCGGGAGCCCGGCGGGAACGGTGACGCCCCTGAACTCGAACTCGCGCACCACCCTCCTCGGTCCTACCCACGCGGGTGGGTACAGGCGCAGCGTTTCGTCGACCGCTCGGGCGAGCAGGGGCAGGCCCTCGAACAACTGCTCGGCGTCAGGCCCATCCGAGTCCCCGACCACGGCGCTGATCTCGGCGGCCAGCGGCTGGAAGTGGCCACGGTTGCGGGCGACCTCATAGGCGAGAAAGGTGACGGTCGAGGTCGTCGTGTCATGACCCGCGAAGAGCAGGGTGAGCACGTGGTCGAGCACCTGCCGGTCGGTCAGCGAGGCGCCCTCATCGTCGGTCGCCTCGAGCAGCGAGCTGAGGATGTCACCCCGGTCTCCGCCCTGCTCCCGTCGCCGCCGGATCTCGGTGCCGATGATCTCCTCCAGCGCGCCCCGGGCTCGGCGCAGTCTCGCCAGCGGCGTGCCGGGCCCGACCGCCATCTGGGCGACGTACTCGGCGCCGTAGAAGGAGAGGCCCCGCTCGAAGTGCTCGGCCGTCCGCTCGGCATTGGTGGAGTCGGGGTCGATCCCGAACAGCGCCCGCATCGCGATCCGCATCGCGAGTGCCCTGGTCCAGTGGTAGATGTCGAGCTCCTCGCCATCGCCGAGCCGCTCCGCTGCGCCCTCGGCCTCGGCGACCATCAGCTCGGTCGCCGCGGACACCCGGTCCCGGTGGAACGCGGGCATGATGATCGCCCGCGAGGTGTCGTGGTAGTCACCGTCGGTGGTCAGCAGGCCGTCCCCGATCAGGGTGATCAGATCGCCCATGTGCCCGTGGCGCCAGACGAAGTTCTCGCGCCCGGAGACGAGCATGAAGTGGTTCGCCTCCGGTCCGATCATGAACACCTGGGGGTCGTGGAGGATCCGCATCCCGAAGATCGAGCCGTGCCTGTAGTAGGCCTCCCGCAGCAGGTTGAGTACGTCGTGTCGCGCCCGCCACGTGCGGCGCAGGCTGAGGTTGTTGTCGCCCGGCGGGAGCTGCCGGCCGCGCAGCGCCGCGCGCGAGCGGCGGATGTCGGCCACGAGCGCTCTCGGCCCCGGGGACGGCGGGCGATGGCCCGGCTCACCGATCCTGCTTGCGGTGTTCACCCTTTGCCGCGCTTCCGCCGTCGCCGGGCCGCGTATCCGGCGCCAACGCCTACGGCGGCCAGGGCCGCCGCGATCGTGCTCGGGTGCGAGAGCAGGCGTCTGCGTTCAGCCTCGACCTCGGGCCAGACCTGGTCCTCGAGAAGTGCTCTCGCCTGCTCCGGCGTCGGCTCCGTCTGGCGGACCTTGACCGGCTCGCCGAAGGAGACCCGGACCCGGCCGGGTCGGGGGAAGGGTCCGGCAAACAGCTTCTCGGTGCCGGTGATCGCGGCGGGAACGATCGTCGCCCCGGTCTGAAGCGCCAGCCGCGCCGCTCCGCGCTTGGGGTCTCCGAGCTCGTCGGGGCTGCGCACGCGGGTCCCTTCGGGAAAGAGGGCCAGCAGGCCGCCGTCGAGCAGGATCCGACTGGCGGTGGCGAGTGCATCGGAGTCGGACTCGCCGCGACGCACCGGAAAGGCCCCGAGCCTCAGCAGGGTCTTGCCCCAGGGTCCCTCGAACAGCTCCGACTTGCCCATGAAGCGGATCGGGCGCTTCGTCGCCGCAGCGACGAAGAACGCGTCCCAGAAGCTCTTGTGGTTGGGGACGATGATCACCGGCCCTTCCTCGGGGATATTCTCGGCGCCCTCGATCGAGAGCGCATAGACGAGCTTCATGTAGGGGATCGTCAACCCCCTGACACTGCGGAACAGGGGCTTGGAGGTCCCCTTCTCCCGCGCTACCCCGTGGGCCTCGGTGCTGTCCACGGGCCGACCCTATCCGCATGCGGGGCCGCCAACCGCCTCGGTCCCGGGCCGGCGCTCCAGGCGCCGACGCTGAGACGGAGGATGGCTCTTGGCCACGCTGGGTCGCGGGACGCGGCTCGCGGCCTAGGCGGCGGCCAACTCGCGCTCGTCGCTGTAGGTCTTTCCGGTCTCGGCGAGCTCGACCAGTGACGCCGGCGGCTCGAAGCGCTCGCCATAGGTCTCGGCGAGCTCTCGGCAGCGGGCGACGAAGGCCGCCGGGCCGATCTCGCCACCGCCGCTCTCGTAGCCGTTGATGTACTGGAGCACTCCGCCGGTCCAGGCCGGGAAGCCGATTCCCATGATCGAGCCGATGTTGGCGTCGGCGACCGACTCGATCACGCCCTCGTCCAGGCACCTGACCGCCTCCAGCGACTCGACCACCATCATCCGCTCCTTCATGTCCTCGAAGGGGACTTCGATGTTCTCGCCGCCGAAGGCGTCGCGGAGGCCGTCCCAGAGGCCGGCTCGCTCGCCCTCGTCGCCGTAGGAGTAGAAGCCGGCGCCGGCGAGGCGACCACCCCGGTCGAACTCCTCCAGCATCCGGTTGACGACCCCCTCGGCCGGGTGCTCGGGCCACTCGCCGCCCTCGGCCAGGACCGCCACCTTCGTCTCCTCGCGGATCTTCTTCATCAGGTTCATGTTGAGCTCGTCGGAGAGCTGCAGTACCGGGGCCGGGTAGCCGGCCTGCGAGGAGGCCTGCTCGATCGACGGGGCAGGAATCCCCTCCGCGAGCATCGCCAGGCCCTCGTTGATGAAGGTGCCGATCACGCGGCTGGTGAAGAAGCCACGACTGTCGTTGACGACGATCGGGGTCTTCTTGATCTGCTTGGCGACATCGAGCGCCCGGTAGGTGGTCCGCTCGCTGCTCGCCTCGCCCTTGATGATCTCCAGCAGCGGCATCTTGTCCACCGGGCTGAAGAAGTGCAACCCGATGAAGTCGGCCGGACGGCTGACGCCCTCGGCGAGCGAGGTGATCGGGAGGGTCGAGGTGTTGGATCCGAGCAGCGCCCCATCGGCCAGATGCGGCTCGATCTCGGCGAAGACCTCGGCCTTGACCTTCGGGTCCTCGAAGACCGCCTCGATCACCATGTCGGCACCCGCGGCCGCCTCGGCCTCGGTCGTCGGGGTGATCCGATCGAGAAGGGCCCGGCCCTTCTCCTCGCTCACCTTTCCGCGCTCGATCCCCTTGGCGACGAGCTTCTCCGAATAGGCCTTGCCCTTCTCCGCCGCCTCCTGGGAGACGTCCTTGAGAACGACCTCGATCCCGGCCTTGGCGCAGACGTAGGCGATCCCCGCGCCCATCATCCCGGCGCCGAGCACGACGACCTTCTGAGACGCAAACGGCTCGATTCCCTCCGGCCGGTCGCGGTCCCCGTTGACCTTCTGGAGATCGAAGAAGAAGGCCTGAATCATGTTCTTCGAGACCTGTCCGCAGACGAGATCGACGAAGTAGCGGCCCTCGATCTCGATCGCGTTGTCGAACGATGTCTGCGCACCCTCGACTGCCGCGGCCATGATGTGGTGGGGGGCCGGGTAGTTCGCCCCCTTCAGCTGCTTGCGCAGGTTGGCCGGGAAGGCCGGCAGGTTCTGGGCCAGCTTCGGGCTGGACGGCGTGCCGCCGGGGATCTTGTAGCCCTCGGTGTCCCAGGGCTGCTTCGCCTCGGGGTTGGCCTCGATCCATCTCCTGGCCGCCGGGATCAGGTCGTCGCGGCGCTCGACGATCTCGTCGAGGATCCCGATCTCCTTCGCCTTCTCCGGGCGATGGCGCTTGCCCTCCATCAGCACCTGCAGCAGGGCGTTGGCGATGCCGAGCATCCTCACGCTCCTGACCACACCGCCGCCCCCGGGAAGCAGGCCGAGCTGAACCTCGGGCACGCCGAGCTGGACCCTGGGATCGTCGACCGCGATCCGGCGATGGCAGGCGAGGCAGATCTCGAGCCCGCCGCCAAGCGCCGCTCCGTTGATCGCGGCGACCACCGGGACGCCCAGCGTCTCCAGCCGGCGCAGCTGAGCCTTGACGATCCGGACGCCCTCGGCGACCTCGGGAGCGTCCTCGGCCTTCGCCTTGATCAGGTCGTTGAGGTCGCCGCCGGCGAAGAAGGTCTTCTTCGCGGAGGTGATGATCACGCCCTCGATCTCGTCCCTCTCGGCTTCGAGCCGATCAACGGTGGCGCCCATCGACTCGACGTAGGCGGCGTTCATCGTGTTTGCGGACTGGTCGGGGTCGTCGAGGGTGAGGACGACGATGCCGTCGTCGTCGCGCTCGTAGCGGATCGTCTTGGTGTCAGTCATGGGTTGGTGTTCCTCTCTGGATCAGGTCTGGTTGCGAGGTGGAGCGACCCTGCGGCTCCCGGACGCGAAGCTCGGGAGGCCGCAGGCAGGCATGGCGTCAGACGCGCTCGATCACGGTGGCGATGCCCATGCCGCCGCCGACGCAGAGCGTCGCGAGGCCGTACCGGCCGCCGGTGCGCTCGAGCTCGTCGATCAGGGTGCCGAGGATCATCCCCCCGGTCGCCCCCAGCGGGTGCCCCATCGCAATCGCGCCGCCGTTGACGTTGACCTTCTCCATGTCGAGATCCATGTCCCGGACGAAGCGCAGCACGACGGCCGCGAACGCCTCGTTGATCTCGACCAGGTCCATGTCGTCGGCGGTCAGGCCGGCCTTCTCCAGCGCCTTGCGGCTGGCCGGAGCGGGCCCGGTGAGCATGATCGTCGGGTCCGAGCCCGAGACCGCCGTCGCGAGGATCTTCGCTCGCGGCTCGAGGCCGAGCTCGTCTCCCGCCCGTTCGTTGCCGATGGTCAGCAGCGAGGCGCCGTCGACGATCCCCGAGGAGTTGCCCGGGGTGTGGACGTGGTTGATCTTCTCGACCCAGTGGTACTTCTGGAGCGCCACCGCGTCGAAGCCGCCCATCTCACCCATCACCTCGAACGAGGGGTTGAGCTTGCCGAGTGTCTCGACCGTGGTCCCGGGGCGGATGAACTCGTCGCGGTCGAGCACGACCTGGTCGTTGATGTCGACGACCGGCACCACCGAGTTGGAGAACTTGCCGTCCTCCTGCGCCGCCGCCGCCCGATCCTGTGACCGCGTCGCGTAGGCGTCGACGTCGTCGCGGGAGAACTCCTCGATGGTCGCGATCAGGTCCGCGCCGACACCCTGGGGGATGAACGAGGTGTCGTAGTTGGTCTCGGGGTCCATCGCCCAGGCGCCGCCGTCGGAGCCCATCGGCACCCGCGACATCGACTCGACGCCGCCGGCCCAGACCACGTCCTCCCAGCCGGAGGCGACCTTCTGGGCGGCGATGTTGACCGCCTCCAGGCCCGAGGCGCAGAACCGGTTGAGCTGCACGCCGGCGACGGTGTCGGGGAGACCGGCCTTGAGCGCGGCGGTCTTTGCGATGTCGGCACCCTGGTCGCCGACGGGGGAGACGCAGCCCAAGACGACGTCGTCGATCCGGTTGGGATCGAACTGGGAGTTGCGGCCGAGGGTCTCATGCATCAGGCCGACGACGAGATCGACCGGCTTGACGGTGTTCAGCGATCCGTTCACCTTGCCCTTGCCACGAGGGGTGCGGACGGCGTCGAATACGAGGGGCTCTGTTGCAGGCATCTTGCGTGTTCTCCTTGATTGGTCGTTGACTGGTTGAGTGGTTGGAAGTAGTTCAGCCGGCCTGGTTGGTGACCGGCTCATCGGCGAGATCACTTCTCGCCTGCTGGGCTCTCACGATTGAGGTCAGAAAGCGCCCGATCCCGTCCACCACCCGGGCGGTACGGACCGAGGGCCAGAGGTCGAATGCGTGCTCGGCGCCGGGCAGCTCGACATAGCGAACGTCAGAGTCCGAGCGTTCGCGCAGGGCGGCGACGAAGTCGCGAGCATCGCCGACCGGGGTAAGGGTGTCGCGATCACCGGCGATCACCATGAACGGCGGGGCGTCGGCATGGACCCGGTGGATCGGGGAGGCGGCCTCGTAGAGCTCGCGGTGTCCCTCGAGCGGTTGTTTGAAGACGACCCGCTCGAAGGTCCAGCTTCCGAGCTCGGGGTAATAGTGCCCGGCGGCGTTGGTCAGGTCGTAGATCCCGTAGAAGGGGATCGCCGCACAGACGCTGGTGTCGGAGTCCTCGAAGCCGGGCTGGAAGCCCGGGTCGTTCGCGGTCAGGCCCGCGAGCGCGGTCAGATGCCCGCCCGCCGAGCCGCCGGTGATTGCGATCAGATCGGGATCCACCCCGAGCTCGTCGGCGTGCTCCCGAACCCAGGCGATCGCCCGTTTGACGTCGACGATGTGGTCCGGCCAGGTGGCCTGGGGGCTGAGGCGGTAGTCGATGTTGAATCCGACCCAGCCGAGTGAGGCGAGGTGGTTGAGCAGCGGGATCCCCTGCTCGTAGCGGGAGCCCGACAGCCAACCGCCACCGTGGATCTGGATGATCACCGGCCGCGGGGCGCCCTCGCCGCCGGGCGCGGGGATCCCCTCACCCGGGCGGTAGATGTCGAGCCGGAGCCTCACGCCGTCGGCCTCCGAATAGACTCGCCCGCGCTCGATCCGGCGGTGGCGTGCTACGAACATCAGGGGCGGGATCGCGACGTGGCTCACCGGCATCCGCTTGCCGGGCTCGCGGGGAATACCGTCGAGCGCGTCCTCGACCGCGACGGCGCTGCGGTGGGCTGCGATCGCGTGGCGCAGGTGGAACGCGAGCGAGACGGTGGCGGCGAGCCCGAGCAGCCGCCCGAGCCGCCAACGGAAGGCCCCGACGATCCGCAGGAAACCGAGCGCGAAGAGGTCGCCCAGGGTCAGTTGCCAAGCGAGCTCTCGGTTGAACATCGCTCCGTACCAGCGCCCGACGCGGGCGAGCAGGGTCGGCGGCGCCTTCGGCTCGATCTCGAGCAGACGCTTCTGCTCCCGCGCCTGGGCGCGAAGGAAGGCGGCGGTCCCGGATGTGGCCGGCTCACCCACGCTCAGTAGCTCCTCGGCAGACCGAGCGAGTGCTCGGCGAGGCGATTCCGAAGACGCTCTCGCGCAGCATCCGCTCCTCGTCGCTGGGGACGAGCTCGAGGCTCGGTGGTGCTGGTGTTTCGGTCGTCGTCACGCTGCGCTCGCCACCTATCTATAGGCCGTAGGTCTTGGAGATGATCTCGCGCTGGATCTCGTTCGTGCCCGCGTAGATCGGCATCACCAGGGCAGAGCGCACGTGGCGCTCCATGTCGTACTCGGTCGCGTAGCCGTAGCCGCCCATCATCTGCATCCCCTCGAGGGCTACGTCCTTGGCCAGCTGCGTCGCCTTCAGCTTGGTCATCGAGGCCTCGCGGGGAAGCATCTCCTGGGGGTCGGCGTCGACCTTGCGGGCGACGTCGTAGACGAGCAGACGTGTGGCCTCGATCTCGGTCGCGAGGTCGGCGATCCGGTGCTTGATCGTCTGAAAGGAACCGATCGGTCGGTCGAACTGCTTGCGCTCCTTGACATAGGCGAGGACGTCGTCGAAGGCGCGCTGTGCGATCCCAAGCGCATTCGCGGCGACGATCAGCCGCTCGACGTTGAGGCCGCTCATCAGCTGCATCCAGCCGCCGCCTACCTCGCCGACAACGGTGCTCTCGTCGAGGTAGCAGTCGCTGAAGAACATGTCGTTGACCTCCTTGCCGCCCATCGTGTCGATGCCGTTGATCTCGAGGCCGTCGCTCTCACGCGGGACGAGGAACATCGTCAATCCTTCGTGCTTGGACCCGGTCTTGTCGGTGCGGACGATGGTCAGGATCTGATCGGCGATGTGGGCGGCCGAGATCCAGGTCTTCTGGCCGTTGAGCACGTAGCCGCCCCCGTTGCCCGCCGCGCGCTCGGCTCGGCAGGAGAGGTTGCCGACGTCGGACCCGGCCTCCGGCTCGCTCATCGCGATCGCCGAGACCGTGCCCTCGCACATGCCGCCGATCACCCGCTCCTTTTGCTCGTCGGTGCCGAACTTCTCGACCGCGCCGGCGGTGATCAGCGTCACCGGGTAACCCGCCATCGGCAGCATCCCGCGGAAGCCTTCCTCGAGGAACAGGCAGGCGTCGACCATGCCGCCGCCGATGCCGCCGTACTCCTCCGGGACCGAGGCGCCGAGCCAGCCGAGCTCGCCCAGGCGGTGGACCAGATCGTGGTTGTGCAGCTCGGTGTAGTTCTCGGTCAGCTGCTCGCGCTTCTCGGCGGTCCCGCACTCGCGCTGGGCGAAATTGCGGATCGCCTCGACGAAGTCCTGCTGCTCGTCGCTGAGGCCGCTGACGGGGGAGGTCTTGGTGGCGGTGGCGGTCATCTTCGCTGCTGGCTCCTTTGTTGCTTGGTGGGTCGGATCAAGTCGTGACCCCGCATCTGCCTGAGGGGAGGAGGGGTCATCGGCCACCGTCCAGCACGGCCCGCTCGAGCCCGTCGGCCAGCCGGGTCGCGGCCTCGACCAGCAGCGTCCGGGTCTGCTCACGGGTGAGGCGCTCGTGCTCGAGCCATTGCACGGTTGCGGCCTCGGCCATGCCCCCGTAGGCGCGGAGCAGGGCGAGCCGCTCCTTGGGCGCGTCCTCGAGGCGCCCCAGCCCGAGCACGGCGATCATCCGCCGCGCCGCCTCCTCGCGGGCCTCCTCGAAGACCGCGGCGATCTCGGGGTCGCCGAGGCCCTGGGTCCGGATCGAGTCCAGCCAGGTCTCGCGGTTGCGCCAGACCATCTCCAGCCAGGCGTCGATGCTCTCGGTAGCCCGCGCGGTGACGCTCGTCCCCTCGACGTACTCGGGCACCGGCGGTGGTGGGACCCGGACCATCTCGCGGACGACCTCTACGTAGAGGTCGCGCTTGGTCCCGAAGTAGTGATTGATCAGTCCGCGGGCGACGCCGGCCTCGGAAGCGATCTCGTCAGCCGAGACGGCGCCGTAATGGCGCTCGCTGAACAGACGTCGGGCGGCGGCGAGGATCTGGCGCCGGCGCTCGTCGGGCTCCAGCCGGGAACGCCCAGGAACCGGGGGCGGCTCGGCTGTCTCGCTTGCGGGGGGAGTGGCCATCGGGGACGCTTGAGCCTAGCAGGCCTATTGGCGGCTCGCCAACAGGGGTTGACGGACAGCCAACGCTCTGGGGAGACCGGTAGCGGCGATTCGGGCCCGACCTGGTGACTCGGGCGCCGCCGGTCGCGATCGTGGATGATCAAAGCGTGGATCTCGCCGCGCCCTAGACCCCTACAGCGAGGAGGACGAGCTTTGAGCACGATCCGAGAGGCGACCTACGACCTGTGGCGCTCGCATGGGATGCGGAAGATCTTCGGCAACCCCGGCTCGACCGAGCTGCCGATGCTCGCCGACTTCCCCGATGACTTCACCTACGTACTCGGCCTGCAGGAGGCGGTCGTGGTCGGGATGGCCGACGGCTTTGCGCAGGCTTCCGGCACCGTCGGTCACGCCAACCTCCACACCGCACCCGGAGTCGGCAACGCGATGGGCGCGATCTTCAACGCCCAGGCCAACCACACCCCGTTGCTGCTCACCGCCGGTCAGCAGGTCCGCTCGAAGATCACGATGGGCGCCAACCTCTCCAACCGCGACGCGACCAGGATGCCCCATCCGCTGGTCAAGTGGAGCCACGAGCCGGCTCGGGCCGAGGACGTCCCGGCGGCGCTCGCACGGGGGATCCACACGGCGGCGATGTCGCCGAAGGGCCCGGCCTTCGTCTCGATCCCGATGGACGACTGGACAGTGGAGGCACATCCGCACAGCCGCCACTCGATCGGCCGGGATGTCGGCAACCGCGCGACCGCCTCCGCGGAGCAGGTGAGCCGTCTGGCGACGCGCCTGGAGGAAGCGTCGAAACCGCTGTTGGTGGCCGGCCCCGACATCGATGCCTCCGGCGGATGGGACCAGGCGGTGGCGCTCGCCGAGCTCCAGCGCGCTCCGGTCTGGGCGATCCCCGCGCCGGGCGGCGGACGGATCGGATTCCCCGAAGACCACGCCCTCTTCCAGGGAATCCTGCCGCCGGCGATCGGCCCGCTGGCTGAGACAGTCGCCGGCCACGATCTGGTCGTGGTGATCGGGGCCTCGGTCTTCAGCTACTACCCGAACATCCCCGGCGATCTACTTCCTGAGGGGACCGAGCTGATCGCGATCACCTCCGACCCCGAGGAGGCCGCGCGGGCCCCGATGGGCGATGCGATCGTCGCCGACGTCGCGCTCACGCTGGAGGCGTTGCTGGCCGCGCTGAGCGAGAGCGATCGCGAGCCTCCGCCGGTGCGCGAGGGGCCGATCGAGCCGCCGGAGTCGGACCCGATCAGCGGAACCGAGGCGATGGCAAACCTCGCCCGCCTCTTCCCCGAGGATGGGATCGTCGTGCTCGAGGCGCCCTCGAGCACCCTTGCGCTCCGAAATCAACTTCGCCTCTCCCGACCCGGCAGCTACTACTTCGGCGCCGGCGGTGGGCTCGGCTTCGGCCTCGCCGCTGCGGTCGGCGTCCAGCTCGCCCAGCCCGACCGGCAGGTCGTCTGCGTGGTCGGGGAAGGATCGGCCCAGTATGCGGTCACAGCGTTCTGGTCGGCGGCCGCCTACGGGGTCCCGGTCAAGTTCCTGGTTCTGCGCAACGCCGAGTACGCGATCCTCAAGTGGTTCTCGCTCGCCGAGGGCATCGAGGGCGCCCCGGGGCTCGACCTGCCGGCGCTCGACACGGCTGCGGTAGCCGAGGGCTACGGTGTCCCGTCGCGCAAGGTGGAGGGGGCCGAAGAACTCGGTGACGGGCTCGAGCAGGCGCTGGCGACCGAGGGCCCGTCGCTGGTCGAGGTCGGGATCGCGCCCGGCATGTGGCTGGGCTGAGCGGCGGCCGGGAAGGAGCGTCGAGGAGGATGAGCGCTGAGACGGAGACCACGGAGGTGGGCGACCCGCGCGCCGAGGTCGTCGACCACGCGCCCGCCTGGGTCGCCGACGGAACCCCCGAGCCGCTCCGCGCCGGTCTGATCGACGCCGTCGGCTCCCGCGGGGCCCTGATGCGTGCAACCGACATCGTCCGTTTCGCCTCCGATGCGAGTCCCTACCTGCGATTTCCTCAGGCGGTCGCCCAGCCGCGCGATGAGTCCGAGATCATCGCTCTGCTCGCCTACGCGCGCCGGGTCGGCCTGCCCCTCACCTTCCGGGGTGGCGGCACCAGCCTCAACGGGCAGGCGCAGAGTGACGGGCTGCTGGTCGATCTCCGCCGTCACCTGCGTGGGATCGAGGTTCTCGAGGACGGGGCAGCCGCACGAGCCCAGCCCGGAGCGATCCTCGGCCACGTCAACCGCGCGCTCGCGCCGCACCGGATGAAGCTCGGTCCCGATCCGGCCAGCACAGACATAGCCACCGTCGGCGGGGTGATCGCCAACAACTCCGGCGGGATGCGCTGCGGGACGACCCGGGACTCATACTCGACCCTGCGATCGCTGCGGTTCCTTCTCCCCTCGGGAACGGTGATAGACACCGCGGCCCCCGGGGCGGTCGAGGAGTTCGCACGGCTCGAGCCGGAACTGCACCGCGGACTGGCCGAGATCCGCGACGAGATCCGCGGCGACGGCGACCTGCGTGAGCGGATCCGTCGCAAGTTCGAGATCAAGAACACGATGGGCTATCGGCTCTGCGCCTTCCTCGACGCCGACGAGCCACTGGAGATCTTCCGCCGTCTGCTGGTCGGCTCGGAGGGGACCCTCGCCTGCGTCACCGACGCTACGTTCGAGACGGTCCCGGTCCCGGAGCGGACCACCGTCGCCTGGATTCACTTCCCCGACATCGCGGCGGCGACCGGCCCCGTCCGGGACCTCGTGGCGGCGGGCGCCCGCGCGGTCGAGATGATGGTGGCGCCGGCTCTGATGGTCGCCGCGAACTCGATTCCCGGCGCGCCGGAGTACTGGAAGGAGCTGCCGCCCGACAGCGCCGCGCTACTGGTCGAGTTCGGGGCCGATGACGCCGACGGCCTGGCGATCGCCGAGGCCGCGGCCGACCAGGTGCTTGAGTCGCACGAGGTCCTGGGGCTCGTCGATTGGTCCCGGGACGAGCACACGATCGAGATCTATTGGACCGTGCGCGAGGGGATGCACGGCCTGGTCGGCAAGCTGCGGCCGCCCGGCACGGCGCTGATCGTCGAGGACGTCTGCGTGCCGCCGGATCTCCTCGCCGCGTGCGCCGCCGACCTGCGGGAGCTGCTCGGGGAGCATGGATTCCTGACCGGCGTCGCCGGCCACACATCGGCCGGGAACCTCCACTTCATGCTCACCCCGGACTTCGCCAAGCCGGAGGACCGCGAGCGATACGGGAGCTTCATCTCGAAGATGGTCGAGCTCGTGATCGATCGCTACGACGGCTCGCTCAAGGCTGAGCACGGGACGGGGATCAGCATGGCCCCCTTCGTCGAGCGGGAGTGGGGGCGCCGAGCGACGGAGTTGATGTGGCGGGTCAAGGAGCTCGCCGATCCCGACGACGTTCTCTCTCCGGGGGTCTTGCTCAACCGCGACCCCGACTGCCACCTCGAGCACCTCAAGGCGACCCCTGAGATCCATGAGACCGTGACAGGCTGCGTCGAGTGCGGCTTCTGCGAGCCGGTCTGCCCGAGTCGCGACCTGACCCTGACCCCACGGCAGCGGATCGTGATCGCTCGTGAGATCGCCCGCCAGCCGACCGGTTCGGATCTGTCCGCGACTCTCTCGCGCGAGTACGACTACGACGGTCTTCAGACCTGCGCCGTCGACAGCAGCTGCAGGCACGCCTGTCCGCTCGGCATCGATACCGGCGCCTACGTCAAGGCACTGCGCGCCGACCGCCACACCGGGCGCGCGGAGCGCGAGGCGGAGAGGCTCGCGCGGCGCTGGGAGGTCGTCGAGCGCGGCGCCAGGGCCGGGCTCGGCGCCGGGGAGGCGCTTGCCCGGGCGCTCGGGGACCGGGCCGTGACGTCGATCACCGGCGCCGTGCGCGCCGCCGGATCGGAGGAGCTGATCCCCGGCTGGATCGAGCCGATGCCGCCGCCGCAGCGCCGCGGTCTCCCGCGCGGCGATCAGGCCTCGGCCGCCGCCGTCTATCTCCCGGCCTGCATCAACAGGATCTTCGGTACCTCCCATCCCGAGTACAGGGGCTGGATGGGGAGCCTGCCCGAGGCGATGGTCGAGGTCTCGCGCCGGGCCGGGATCCCGGTCTGGATCCCGCCCGACGCGCCCGGCACCTGTTGCGGGACCCCATTCAGCTCCAAGGGCTATCGCGGTGCCCATGAGTGGATGGCGAACCGGACGATCGACAGCCTCTGGCACTGGAGCGGCGCCGGCCGCCTCCCGATCGTGATCGACGCCAGCTCATGCACGCAGGGAGTGATCGAGTGCGCCGATGTGCTTAGCGACGCCAATCGCGAGCGCCATGCCGAGCTGCAGATCGTCGACTCCGTCGAGTGGGCTCACCTGCGGCTTCTGCCGGCGCTCGAGATCCTGCGCCTTGTGGGGTCGCTCACGATCCACCCGACCTGTTCGGGGCGGGAGCTGGGCCTTGGGCCCAGCCTGATCGAGCTCTGCGAGGCTCTGGCCGAGCGGGTCGTGGTGCCGGACTCGGCGAACTGCTGCGGCTTCGCGGGCGATCGCGGTTTCCTCCACCCCGAACTGACCGCCTCGGCCCTAGCCGAGGAGGCGGCCGAGGTCGCCCGCGAGGACGCCGAGGTCCACGTCTGCCACAACCGCACCTGCGAGATCGGCCTCGAGCGCGAGACCGGCGAGCCCTACGCCTCGGTGATCTACCTGCTCGAGGAGTTGACCCGGCCGGCCTGAGGGGGCGGGGCGAGGAGACCAAGGTGGCCTACAGCCACTTCGCCGGCGCCCGAGGGGCGACGGCCCGGGGAGGGCCGCACGATCAAAGCAGATGCCGCCGCGGCGGCATCGGTAGCCTCCTGCGCTCGCGATGACCACCACCAACGCCCGCCTCGCGGAGACCCGTGCGAAGACCGACGAAGCCGTGCTGCGCGAGGTGGTCGAGGCGCTGGCCCCGATCGAGCGACTCGCCGGATCGGCGGGCGAGCGTGAGGCGGCCGAGTGGATCGCGGAGCGGATGCGGGCCGCCGGGGCCGAGGCGAGCGTCGAGGAGGAGCGCTTCCACGACGGCTACGCCGGGATGATCGCGAAGCTGGTCGGGATCGCTGCGGGCGCCGGCGCGCTCGCCGTGACGAACGGCCGGGTCGAGCGGCTGGCCGCCGCAGTCGCGGCGACCGCGACCGCGCTGATCGCCGATGACATCTCCAATGGTCTTCGGCCCTGGCGCAAGGCGACGATGGAGCTGAAGCCGACCTGGAATGCCGTCGGCGTGGCCGGCGACCCCGCGGCCGACCGGACGCTTGTGGTGATGGCGCACCACGATGCGGCACGCACCGGACTGATCTTCGACGAGACCGCACAGCGCCTGCTCGGCGAGCGCCTCCCCGGGATCGTCGAGCGGATCGATACATCGCTGCCGCTGTGGTGGCCGCTGCTGGCCGGTCCCGCGACGGTCGCCGCCGGCGCTGCGACCGGTCGCCGGAAGCTGACCGCCGCCGGCACCTTCGTCAGCGCCGTCGGCACCGCGGTGATGGCCGACATCGAGCGCAGCCCGGTCGTGCCGGGCGCCAACGACAACCTCAGCGCGGTCGCCGTCTTGATCGCGCTCGCCGAGGCGCTGCGGGAGAAGCCGATCGAGGGCCTACGCGTGGTCCTCGCATCCTGCGGGGCCGAGGAGGTCCTCCAGGGCGGTGTCTACGGCTTCTGCGAGCGGCACCTGGCGCCCCTGGACCGCGAACGAACGTGGATCCTCAACATCGACACGGTCGGCTCGCCCGGGCTGGTACTGCTCGAGGGGGAGGGGCCGGTGGTGATGGAGGACTTCTTCGACGTCACCTGGCGCGATCTGATCGCCGAGGTGGCCGCGCGGGAGCGGATCCCAATCCGGCGCGGGATGCGGGCCCGGACCAGCACCGACTCCGTCGTCCCCAGCCGAATGGGGATTCCGACCGCCTGCCTGGTCTCGGTCGATCGCTACAAGGGCCTGAGCAACTATCACCAGCCCAGCGACGTTCCCGAGAGCCTCTCCTATCCGACCGTCGCCTGCGCAGCCGATCTCGCCGAGGCGATGGCCCGGGAGCTCGCCTCGGGCTGAGCTCGCGGTCGCGGGCTGCGAGACTCATCCCGTGGCCGACAAGAAGCTTCCAAAGGGACGGATCAATCGGCTTGCCAGGGTGGGCGCGGCCGCGGCTTCGCAGGCGGTGAAGCAGACCGGGACCAAGGCGGCGAACGTCGGTCGCTCCGAGCAGAGGGCCGATGCCGCCCTCGAGCGCCGTCAGGTCGAGGCCGCGAAGCAGATCGTCAGGGTGTTGGGGGGGATGAAGGGGGCGGCGATGAAGGTCGGCCAGGTGCTCAGCTTCGTCGATCTCGGCATCGTCCCCGAGGAGTACCGTGAGGAGTTCCAGGCCGAGCTCGCCAAGCTGCGCGACAGCGCGCCCACGGTCAGCTTCGAGCAGATGAAGGACGTGATCGAGGACGACCTCGGTGAGCCGATCGACGCGATCTTCTCCGAGTTCGACCCCGAGGCGATCGCCGCCGCCTCGATCGGTCAGGTCTACCGCGCGAAGCTGGGCGACGGGCGCGCGGTCGCCGTCAAGGTCCAGTACCCGGGCATCAACAGGGCGGTCGAGGCCGACATGAAGAACCTCGGGGTCATCATGCGGCTGATCCGGGGGATCACACCGCAGATGGACATGCAGGCGGTCGGCGATGAGATCCGCGAGCGCGTTGTCGAGGAGCTTGACTACGAGCTCGAAGCGTCCAACCAGCGGACGATGGCGCGCCTGTACCGCGGCCACCCGTTCATCGTCATCCCCGACGTCGTCACCTCGCTGTCGCGAGAGCGGGTGATCGTCACCGAGCTGGTCGAGGGTGACGGCTTCGAGCAGATCCGGACCGAGAGCCAGGCCGAGCGTGACCGCGTCGGCGAGATCATCTTCCGCTTCTACTACGGCTCGATGTTCCGCCATGGTCGCTTCAGCGGCGACCCTCACCCGGGCAACCTGATCCGTCAGCCCGACGGCAGGATCGCCTTCCTCGACTTCGGTCTGTTCAAGTCGGTGGATCCGGACGTCACCGAGAAGGAGCTCGCATGCCAGCGAGCGGTCTGCGAGGGCAAGCACGCGGAGCTGCACCGGCTACTCAGCGAGTACGGCTTCATCCCGGAGCCGGCGAAGCTCGATCCCGAGGTCCTCTGGGAATACGTGGTCGAGGGTGTCTGGTGGTACACCGAGGATCGGAGCGTCAAGCTCGATCAGAGGATCGTCTCGACCGTGGCGATCGAGACCTCAGACCCGCGCTCCAGGCACTTCCGGGCGATGCGTCACCAGGACATCGTGCCCGAGCACCTCTTCGGGCGGCGCCTTGAGATCCTGACCCTCGCCGTTCTCGGCATGCTCGAGGCCGAGGCCAACTGGCACCGGGTTGCGCGTGAATGGATCTATGGCGATGAGCCGGTGACCGAGCTCGGCCGCCAGGAGGCCGAGTACCTGTCCAGGAGCTGAGCGGGTCGGGGGCCGTCAGGCCGCCCCGAGCGGCACCCCCGCCCTTCCCGCGAGCTGGCCGGCGCTGACCTGCTCGGAGACGCGCTCGAAGGTCTCGGCAAAGTGGCCGGCGACGGTGTCGCCGAAGGCGGCGAGATCCTGCTCGGCGCCGAGCTCGCGGGCTAGCGAGGTCATGCGCACGTACTCGATCCCGCAGGGCACGATCCACTCGAACGGCTGCAGGTCGTTGTTGACGTTGATCGCGAGTCCGTGGGTGGTGATGCCGCGGCTCACGTGGACGCCGATCGAGCCGATCTTGCGCGCCTGCGCCCCGCTCGAGCCCGGCTCGGAGGCCGCTCCGACCGCGGTGCCCTGGGGCCCCGGCTCACCGGTCGGGATCGGAGGCGCTCCGGCGGTCCAGACCCCGGTCAAGCCGTCGAAGACCTGGGCCGGGACGCCGTGTGCGGCCAGCGATCCGGTCATCACCCGCTCGAGCCGGCGCACGTAGGCATGGACGTCCTCGCCGTAGGAGCCGAGGTCGACGATCGGATAGCCGACCAGCTGTCCGGGTCCGTGGTAGGTGACCCGACCGCCTCTGTCGGTCTCACAGACCTCGATCCCCTGCATCCGGTACCAGTCCTCGCCCATGCCGAGCTCGCCGGCCTCACTCCGCCGGCCCTTGGTGAACACCGGCCAGTGCTCGAGCAGCAGAAGCAGATCCGGGACCGCCCCGCGCCGGCGGGCATCGCGGAGCTTCTCCTGAGCGACCAGCGCGTCGGGATAGTGGAGCGTGGGTAGCCGCGCCACCCAAAGCTCGTCGCTCCATTCGCCGCCGTCCGACATCCGCGACTGAGTCTGGCAGGCTGGCGTTCCCCTCAGCCGCGGTCGAGGTGGAACTCGCGCCGCCGGGGCGTACCCTCGAGGCGGTCGGCCGAGCGACGGCTGGCCGCCGCCATCGGCGTGATGCCCTCGTCGTCCGCGTCGGCGAGGATCTCGACCACCGTGGCCTCGATCCCCGCGGCCAGCTGCAGGGCACGCGAGTGCGGGTAGCCGCGCAGCTCGCCGTAGACGCTGATCAGGCCACCGACGTTGGCGATGAAGTCGGGCGCGTAGAGGACGTCACGCTGGGCGAGTCGCTCCGCCATCGCCTCCGACGCGAGCATGTTGTTGGCGGCGCCGCAGAGCACCTCGCAGCGGAGTCGTTCGACCGAGATCTCGTCGATCACACCGCCCAGCGCACAGGGGGCGAGGACCTCGCACTCGTGCGCGAGTGCGTCCCCGGGCTCGATCCATGCGGCGCCGAGGGATTCGGCGGCATCGCGCTTGGCCGGGTCGACGTCGGTGATCGCCAGCCGCGCGCCATCATCGGCGAGCATCGCCGCCAGATGGGAGCCCACGTGGCCGAGGCCGATCATCGTGATCGACCGGCCGTGGAGGGATGGCCCACCGAAGCGGGCGCTCGCGCAGGCCCGCATCGCGGCCCGGACCCCGAGCGCGGTCACCGGACTCGGATCACCGGAGCCGCCGTGCGCGGCATCAAGGCCGACGACATGCGCGGTCCGCTCGCCGATCACCGCCATGTCCTCGGCCCCGGTGCCGACGTCCTCGGCCGTCACGTAGCGGCCCTCGAGGGATTCGACCAGATCACCGAAGTCGAGCAGTAGTGCCCTCCGGAGCTCACCCTCGGGCCGCTGTTCGCCGGGCGCTGCGATCACGCCCTTGCCGCCGCCGAGGTCGAGACCCGCTGCGGCCGCCTTGTGGGTCATCGCCTCGGCCAGGCGCATCGCATCAGCAATCGTCTCGTCGTCGCTGCCGTAGCTCCACAGCCGCGCCCCGCCGAGAGCCGGCCCGAGCACCGTGGAGTGGACCGCAATCGCGATCGTCGCTCCCGATCGGGCACCGCGCTCGGCGACGATCTCCTCGAAGCCTCTCATCGCGCGCCTCCCTCGTGGGGGTCGGCGCCCTCGAGCCGGTCCTTGATCCCGCCGAGGAACCGGGCCGCGACGGCACCGTCGAGCGCCCGGTGGTCCCACGACATGCACAGGTACGACATCGGCTTGATCGCGATCGATTCGCTGCCGTCAGCTGCCTCGATCGCCACCGGCCGCCGGACCACCGCCTCGAGATCGAGGATCCCGACCTGCGGCTGGTTGATTATCGGGGTCGCGATCACGGCACCGAACTGGCCCGGGTTGGTGATCGTGAAGGTGCCGCCGACGAGATCGTCGGGTTCGAGCTGTCCCGCGCGGGCCCGGTTCGCGACGTCGCCGATCGCCGCCGCCAACCCCTCGAGCGAGAGTCTCTGGGCCCGGCGGATCACCGGTACGACGAGGCCGTCGGCAAGCGCCACCGCGATCCCGAGGTTGACGTCGGAGTGGTGGACGATTTCATCACCCTCGATCGAGGCGTTGAGGATCGAGTGCTCCTGCAGCCCCGCGATCGCCGCGCGCGCAACGTAGGCGAGGTAGGTCAGGGGGACCCCCCGTTCGCTCATCGCCCCCTTGCGCTCGGAGCGATCGCGGACCACGGCCGAGAAGTCGGCCTCGACCACCGTCGTGCAGTGGGCCGCGGTGCTGCGGCTCTCGACCATATGGCGGGCGATCGCCTTCCGTATCGGCTCCATCGGCTCGCGCCGGGTCGGTCCGACGAGGTCGGCCGCAGGGTTCGGTTCGACGCGCGCGGCCGGCAGCGGGCCGTCAGCCTCATCATCGGCGTCGGGACGGTAGGGCGACTCGCTGTGCAGCGGCCGGTCGTGGCCGTTCGCCGTCGGCTCGCCCTCGCCCCCGCCGTTGTCGGCGACGGTGGCTTCGGCCCGCGCGATGTGGGCGAGCAGGTCGGTCTTTCGGATCCTTCGGCCGACGCCGTGCCCCTCGACCCGGTCGAGATCGATCCCCATCTCATCGGCGATCCTGCGAACGACCGGGGAGTAGTAGCGAGAGCGGTCGAGCTCGTCACCGCCCCCGGGCCCCGGGCCACGCTCGCCGGCGGCGCCTGGAGAGGTCCCGGTCTCGCTGCGCTCCGCTCCTGGCGCGGAGCCGGGGAGGCCGTCGATTCTGGCGATCACGGTGCCGACGGGGACGGTCTCGCCCTCTTCCACGAGGTGCTCGCCCACTATGCCGGCCGCCGGGGAGGGCACCTCGACGTCGATCTTGTCGGTGCTCACCTCGCACAGGGTTTCGTCCGCCGCGACCTCATCGCCCGGCTGCTTGAGCCAGGAGGCGATCGTCCCCTCGGCGACCGATACCCCCATCTGGGGCATCACCACCTCCGATGCGGCATCAGTAGCTGAGGAGCTCACGGCAGGCCTCCTTCATGTCATCGAGCTGGGGTAGGACCGCCCGCTCGAGGGGTGGGCTGAACGGAATCGGGACGTTGGGCGCGGTCAATCTCCGCACCGGCGCGTCGAGGTGCTCGAAGGCGTGCTCGGTGATCAGGGCCACGACCTCGGCGCCGATCCCGGCTCCGCCGGTCGCCTCGTGCGCCACCAGGACCTTGCCGTTGCGTTGCGCCGCCTCCAGGATCGCCTCGCGATCGAGTGGGACCAGGGTGCGCAGGTCGATCACCTCGATGCTCTCGCCGAGCTCGCTCTCGATCTGCTCCGCGGCCTGCTCGGCCAGATGCACGGCCGAGCCGTATGCGATGACGGTCATCGCGTCGCCGGGACGGGCGCAGCGCACCTCGCCGAGCCGGACCGAGTGCTCCCCTGTCGGGACCTCGCCCTTGATCGAGCGGTACAGGCCCTTGTGCTCGAGGAAGCAGACCGGGTTGGGATCACGGATCGCGCTGATCAGCAGCCCTTTGGCGTCTGCGGCGGTCGCCGGCGCCACGACCTTCAGGCCCGGCGCCTGCATGAACCAGGCCTCCGGGTTCTGGGAGTGGAACGGTCCTCCGGAGAAGCCGCCGCCGCTCGGCAGCCGGACCACCATCGGCACCGCGATCCCCTGGCGGAAGTGCATCTTGGCGGCGACGTTGACGAGCTGGTCGAACCCGCAGGAGATGAAGTCGGCGAACTGCATCTCGCAGACCGGCTTCATGCCCTCTATCGCGGCGCCTACCGCGGTTCCGACGATCGCGTTCTCGGCCAGCGGCGTGTCGATCACGCGTGCGGCCCCAAACTCCTCGATGAACCCGTCGGTGACCTTGAAGGCGCCGCCGAAGTTGCCGATGTCCTCGCCCAGGCAGAAGACGCTCTGATCTCGCCGCATCTCCTCGCGCAGCGCCTCCGAGATCGCAGCGAGGTAGGTGAGCTCGCGGGTCTCGGCGGCCGCTGGCGTCTCCGCGGTCCCGCCCGAGGGATCGCGCCGGGTCGGGGGTTCGAGTCGGGTCTCGACCCCGGACCCTCCATCTGCGGCCGTGGTGGCGCTCATCGCGATACCCCCTCCCGCTCGGTACCGGCCCATCGCGACCACGGGGCGCTTCCGTCACCGAGCGGCTCCCAGGCATCGGCGAAGACGCCCTCGGTCACGTCGGCGGGATCCGGCATCGGTGAGGCGAGCGCCTGTTCGGTGCACCGCTCGATCTCGGCCGCGACCTCGCGCTCGAGCTCCGCGATCCGATCCGGGTCGACCCCGTAGTCTTCGCTGAGCCGCTCGCTGAAGCGCTCGATCGGATCCCGGTCGCGCCACTCCGCGAGCAGCTCGTCGGGGACGTAGCTCATGTCGTCGTGAGCGCCGTGGCCATGCATGCGCATCGTCCGGCACTCGATCAGCGTCGGGCCGTCACCCTGACGCGCCCGCTCGGCCGCGCGCGCAGCGGCGGCGAAGACGGCCTCGACATCGTTGCCGTCAACGGTGATTCCGCTGAACCCGTAGGTCCGCGCCCGCTCCACCGGGTTGACGGCGAACTCGAGCTCGTTCGGAGTCGAGTAGGCGAACTGGTTGTTCTCGAGCATGAAGACGACCGGCAGCCGCTGGACGCCGGCCATGTTCATGGCCTCGTGCCACTGACCGTTGGCGGTCGAGCCCTCGCCGAAGAAGGTCATCGCCACCCGCCGCTCTGAGCGCAGCTTGAACGCGAGCGCGAGGCCGTTGGCGACCAGCGCCATGTCGGGGAGCATCGACACCATCCCGACGCAGCCAAGCTTGCGATCGCCGAAGTGCATGTTCCCGTCCCGCCCGCCGGTCGGACCCCCGCTCCGGCCCATGTAGTTGGTCAGGTAACGGTCCGGCGTCAGGCCGCGGACGAAATGGGCCCCGAGATCTCGGTGCAGGATGCAGAGACGGTCGCCGGGGGCGAGCGCGAAGGCGGCGCCGACTCCGATCGCCTCCTGGCCACAGCCGTCATAGAAGGAGCCTGGGATCTTGCCCTGCTTGTAGAGGTTGAGGGCGCGCTCCTCGGAGCGTCGCATCAGCAGCATGTAGCGGAGCAGCTCGAGCCGGTCCCGCTGCGTCAGGCTCGGTTCGTCGCCCGGTCCGGATCGCGGCTCGGAGTCGGTCTTGACGATGGGGTCGACTTCGCGCTCGGTATTGAGCCGTACGCGCAACTCGCTTGCGCTCATCTGGTCCGCCTTTCTGGGACGTGCCGACGGATGGGATCTCCACTCCGTCCGGCTCGAGTGTTCGCCGCTCCGGGATCTCCTCGGCGGCGCCTACGGACTACGAAGGCAAAGGATCTTCCTCGCCCACTATGTATCTGTTGTCACTATACCCATCGACGCGGCCGGCAATCATCTTGACCGCGCCGCGCCTGGGCCCTAGTTCCCTCCGGCCTGCTTTTCGGCCCGCTTTCTGACCGAGCGCAGGATCGAGCGGACGGCCACCACGTGGCCCCGGGTTCCGAGCACCCCGAGCCTGTAGAGACGCCCCTTGGCGCCGGGGAACAACGCGCGGGTCTCGAGCCTGACCCGACAGCGCTGCCCGGGGAGCAGGTCGATGCGGATCACGAGGGCATAGGAGGAGTAGCGATGCTGACCCATCAGCGCCAGCATCACCGGCGCGACCGAGCGTGCGACGACGAAACCCGGCAGCGTGCCTCCCGGGTGATGCAGGTCTCCCTCGGCCTTCTGGTCGCGCGCGTCGAACGTCCGGGCAACCCATCGCGACACGCGGCCGTCGAGGGCGCGCGAGAGCGTCGGAAACAGCGCCGCCCACGCCGCCTCGGCGGGAGCGTCGATCTCGATCGAGTGCTCGTCGATCGGCGGCAGGTCCTGGAGCGGTGTCTCGAGCGCGCGGTGGGTCATCGGGGCGGTCTCAGGAATTGGCGGCGGCGGCATCCCCCAGCCCGCCGGCGAGCAGCTCGAGGAACGCGGCAGCCGCAGGCGCGCGGACTGCCCGCTGATCGCAGCTCAGGGTGACGTTGAGCTCGCCGTCGGGGCGCGGGCGCCCGACGCCGAGATGACCGGCCTGACCGGGGCTGACGGAGCCGGCGAGCCAGTCGGCGCCCGATTCGAGGATGGAGACCGTGAAGGTCCCGCCGGCCAGCTCGGGTGAGGTGAGCTCACCCTCGCCGGCGCGAGCGATCAGCCGCCGCAGCTCGTCGTCGATCTCCTCCGCCGACTTGCTGTCTGCGTCGAAGACGGTCGGCACCACCGCCCCGTCCTCGAGCTCGACGATAACGCCGATGTTGATCCGCGCATGCCGCTCGATCGCCCCGTCTCGATACGTGCTGTTGAGGGCAGGGACCTCTGTGAGCGCTCGTCCGGCGGCTGAGATCGCCGCCGCTCCCAGCATCTCCGGATCGAGCGAGCGACAGCTGATCCGTCGCCCGAGGTGGATGTGCGGGATCGTTGCCTTCGACTCGGCCGCCCTGCGCGCGACCGCCTGCGCACGCTTGCTCAGCTCCGATCGCTCACCCGCGCCCTTGGCCGTCTCCACCTCGGCGCGGCCCTCCGTCTCGGTCTCGGTGCCGTCCGCCATGGACGATGGAACATAGCCGAGCGGGATCGTCTTCAGCGGTGATCGCCGGCCGCCGAGATCGCGGCCTCGAGCCGATCGTCGCCCCAGAAGACCTCGCCGGCGACAACGACCGACGGGACTCCGCGGACCCCGAGCTCGCCGGCCCGGTCTGTGGCGTCGCGCAGACTCCGCTTGACGGAGTCCGAGGCCGCCGCCTTGGCGATCGCGTTTGGATGCAGTTCACAGGCCGCGGCCGCGATCGCAACGTTGTCAGGCACGCCGAGGTCGCGCCCGCCGGCGAAGGCCTGCCGGAAGGCGGCGAGCGCGAAGGAGACGCTCCGCCCGATGCCCTTCGCGTAGGTGGCGACCCGCATCGCGTACAGGGTGTCGGTCGGGCAGGGATCGGGCCATCGAACCGGCTGCAGCCGGTAGGAGTCAGCCCGCCGCTCGACCTCGTGCATCCCGGCCCCACGCTCGGGACCGTTCATCCACGAGTCGCGCCCGTATCGCTTGAACAGGCCGCCGAGCAGGACCGGCCGCCACTCGGGCTGCTCGAGCTCCGCGTCCGCGAAGAGCCGACTGATCCGCTCGGCCGCCAGATAGGAGTAGGGCGATCCGAGATCGAAGTAGAAGCCGCTGAGCCGCTCGCCCGCGTCATCGTCCCCGGTCTTCATCGGGTCGCGCTGTTGGATTGGGAGGAGGTCGCTCACGTCGCCAGCGTAGGGCAGGCCGCTGGGTGGGCCGGAGGCCGCCTGGGCCGGTCGCCGACTATCTGCGATGATAGTTTCCATGGAAACTATCTCCTCGTCCCGCCCGATCGCCCGGGGTCCAGACCTCGCCGAGCTGTTCAGCGATCTCGTCCGGGTCGAGACCGAGCTCTGGAACGAGCTCGACGGCCGGCTCCTGGAGGCTCACGACCTCTCGCTCACCTGGTTCGAGCCGATGCAGGTCATCGACTCCGCCGCGAGGACTCGCGTCGTCGATATCGCGGCGGCGCTGAGGATCACGGTCGGGGGCGCGAGCAAGCTGGTGGAGCGGATCGAGGCGGCCGGCCTGATCGTACGCAGCGCCGACCCGGCCGACGGCCGTGCCACCTCGCTCACCCTCACGGCGGCCGGCCGGGGCAGGCTCCGCGCCGCAGAGAGCAGCCACCGCGAGTCCCTCCGAGAACTGCTCGGATCGCAACTCCCACCGCCCCGGCTGCGGGAGCTGGCCAGGTCGCTGGAGGCGCTGCGCTCGCAACCGAGGCCGAGGGGGGGTTCTTCGTGAGGGCCGCCTCCTATGTCCGCAAGGGCCCTGCTGCGGAGGCGCTCGAGGTGGACGAGCGGCCGACTCCCGAGCCGGGCAAGGGGGAGGTGCGGGTCCGGCTCGCCTTCTCGGGCGTCAACCCCGGCGACGTCAAGAAGCGCGAAGGCTGGCTTGGCTCGCCCATGCCCTACCCGCGGGTGATTCCGCACAGCGATGGGTCCGGGACCATCGATGCCGTCGCTGCAGGGGTTGATGGCGGGCGAATCGGGCAGGCGGTCTGGGTATACGGGGCGCAGTCCTACCGGCCCTTCGGGACCGCCGCGGAGTACGTCGTCGTCCCTGAGCAGCTCGCGGTCCCGCTTCCCCCCGGCGTCGGTCGGGAGCTGGGAGCGACCCTGGGCATCCCAGGGATCACAGCGCATCGGGCCGTCTTCGCAGACGGACCGGTCGAGGGCAAGACCGTGCTGGTTCAGGGCGCGCTGGGCGCGGTCGGATCGCTTGCGGCACAGCTGGCTGCCTGGGCGGGCGCCCACGTGATCGGCACCGTCCGCCGCTCGGGCGACCTCTCAGCGCCCAACCCGGCGGCGCCTGCCGATCTCGTCGCGCTCGACACCGCCGATCCGGTCTCGGGGATCAAGGCGCTCGCCCCCGGCGGCGTCGATCGGATCATCGAGGTGGCGCTCGCCGCAAACGCGGAGCTGGATGCCGCGCTCGCCGCGCAGGGAGCTGTGATCGCGGCCTACGCGACCACCGAGGATCCGACCCCGATCCCCTTCTGGGCGATGCTCTTTCAGAACGTGACCCTGCGGCTGCTCGGGAGCGACGACTTCCCGCCCGAATCCAAACGTGCCGCGGCAGCCGACCTGAGTCGTGCTGCCGCGGAAGGCGCGCTCATGGTCGGGATCGCCGATCCGTTCCCGCTCGAGCGGATCGCCGCGGCCCACGAGGCGGTCGAGTCCGGCGCCGCAGACGGACGGGTTCTCCTCTACGTTCAGGCGTGAGTGGCCCAGCCGTCGACCGCCCGGGCGGCCTCCATGACCGCCTCCGAGATCGTCGGGTGAGGGTGGATGATGCGGGCCAGCTCCTGGTAGCCGCCCTCCAGCGCCTGGGTGGCGACCAGCTCGCTGATCATGTCGCAGGCGGCGTTGCCGACCACGTGGGCGCCGAGAATCTCGCCGAACTCCTTGTCGGCGACGATCTTGACCATGCCCTCGCTGTCGTCGTAGACGACTCCGGCGCCGACGCCGCCGAGCTTGAACTTCCCGACCTTGATGTCGTGGCCGGCCGCCTTGGCCTCGACCTCGGTCATGCCGACGCTTGCCACCTGCGGCTGGCAGAAGGTGGCGCCGGGGACGCGGTCGATGTCGATCGCGTGGGTCTTGTGACCGGCGATCGTCTCGGCCGCGACGATGCCCTCATCGGAAGCCTTGTGGGCCAGCGCCGGGCCGGGGACGAGGTCGCCGATCGCGTAGATGTGGTCGGCGGAGGTCTTCTGGCCTCCGTCGACGGCGATCTTCCCGTCGTCGCCGGTCTTCACCCCGGCACCGTCCAGATTGAGTGCCTCGACGTCGGGTCCACGGCCGCCGGCGATCACCAGGTAGTCGACCTCGGCCTCGCTGTTGCCATAGCTGAACTTGACCCCGTTGGGGCCGGTCTCGACAGCCTCGACCTTGGCGCCGGTTGCGACGTCGATGCCCTGCTTCTTGAAGTTCCGGGCGACGACCTTGGCCATGTCCTTGTCCTCGGCGGGGAGGATCTGATCGAGCATCTCGACCAGGATCACCTCGGTCCCGAAGCGGATGTAAGCGGAGGCGATCTCAGATCCGGAGGCCCCGGCGCCGACGACGGCGAGCTTCTTCGGCTGAGAGGGAAGCGACCAGGCGCCCCAGGTGTCGAGGACGCGGTCGCCGAACTCCACGCCGGGGATCGGTAGCGCGACCGAGCCGGTGGCGAGGAGGATGTCGGTGGCCTCGTAGTCGGTGCCGGCAACGGAGACGCCGCCGGAGCCGGTCAGCGAGGCCTCACCCTCGAGCAGGTCGATGCCGTTGTTCTTGAGCAGTCCGGCGACGCCGCCGGTCAGGGTCTCGCGGACCTTCTCGCGGCGCGCTTGTACGCCGTCCCAGTCGATGCTCGCTCCCTCGATCTTGATCCCCAGCTCGCCGGCGCCGTTGGTGGCCTCGTCGTAGACCTCGGCGGCGTGCAGCAGCGTCTTGGCGGGTATGCAGGCGTAGTTGAGGCAGCGGCCGCCGACCACGTCCTTCTCGGCCACCGCCGTCTTCATTCCGAGCTGGGCGGCTCGGATTGCCGCGACGTAGCCGCCGGGGCCGGAACCGATCACGATCAGGTCATAGGAATCAGCCATGTGGCGACTCTATCTCAGAGTGCCGGGGTGGTAGGGCGGCTGTTGCGATCGGGGACAGACCTACCGTGGCATGTGGCGATCCGGCATCTGGATCCGCGCCAGCGCCTTGACCGTGTACCAGAACAGGGCCCCGGCGAACGCGAGGACCAGGATCGGCGTCAAAGCTCCGATCAGGGACGTCGCTGCGATCAGGGTCAGGAACGAGCCGACCATCAGGATCGCCATCACAGCCTGGAAGCCGAGCACCGCCCAGTAGCGCGACCGCCACATCCCCGCCGCCATCACCCCGAAGAGGATCGCGGGAGCGAAGACCTGGATCACCGACGGGCGCTCGTTGTTGACCTCCGCGCCGGCGACCCAGGCGCCGACGGTCACCAGGGCGATCAGCGCGGAGACCACCGCCCCGATCGTCACCACGGTCGGCCTCTCACCCTCCTCGAGCGGATCGAGCGCGTCCCGGACCCTCTGGTTCTTGAGCTCCGAGCGGCTGATGCCCTGCTCGGCCGCGACAGCGGCGATGTCGGCGGGATCGGCGGAGGGCTCGCGGCCGTCCGTCTCCATAGGCTCTTCCCCGCCCGTTGCCTCCGCGGCGCCGGCCGGCTCGCGGCCGGCGGTCCGCTGCTTGCGCTTGCGGCGCTGAGTCCGCTTTCTCTCCCGGTTGCTCATCGCAGCGGAGCCCCCACGCCTGCGCCCGTCGCGGCGCGCAGCCCGGCGGCCACCGCCCTCGGGTCCTCGGCATCACGGATCGCGCGCACGACCACGAAGCGGCCGGCCCCGGCCTCCCGCACCTGATCGGCGTTGGTGGGATCTATCCCGCCGATCGCGAACCAGGGGAGCTGGGTGTCTGCGAGTCGGCGTGTGGCCTCGCGTACGTAGTCGAGCCCGGCGGCCGGGCGCCCCGGCTTGGTCGGCGTCTCCCAGACCGGGCCGATGCTGACGTAGTCGGGCCGATCCCCGCCCTCGGAGGCGATGGCGGCGTCGAGTTGGCCTGAGCGGTGGGTCGAGAGTCCGATGATCGCCGCCTCGCCGACCGTCTCGCGGGCGGCGCCGAGCCCGACGTCCTCCTGGCCGACGTGGACGCCGTCGGCTCCGCAGGAGACGGCGAAAGCGGGATCGTCGTTGACGATGAACAGCGCCCCGAACTCGGCGGCGGCGGCGTCGAACAGCGACGCGGCCGCCGCCATTGCCGCCGGGGTCGCGCTCTTGTCGCGCAGCTGAACGATGTCGACGCCGCCGCTCAACGCCTGACCGAGCAGAGCCTCGAGTTCGACCGGGTCGAAACCGGCGTCGCAGACGAAGTAGAGGCGAGCGTCCTGCAGACGCTCTCTGCGCTTGTCGGGATCCATTGCCGAAAGCCTAGGCCTTCGTACGCGCCGGATGGCCCGGAGCGTCGTGCGGCGCCATCTACGATGGAATGCGATCGCGATGAGCAGGACCGATCCCAGCAAGCAGAGTGGCTCCCGCGAGAGCGTCGATGTGGCCGTTGTCGGCGCTGGGGTCGCGGGCCTGATCGCCGCTTGGAGCGCGTCCGAGCGCGGCGCGTCAGTGAGGGTGATCGACGACGGCGACGGCCGTCCATCGGCATCCGCGGTGGCCGCCGGGATGATCGCTCCGGTCGGCGAGGCGAGCTGGGGCGAGGAGCGGCTGCTCGCGGCGGCGCTGGCCGCGGCCGCTGAGTGGCCCTCGTTCGCCGAGCGCCTCGCGGCGGCCTCCGGGCTCGAGGTCCCCTACCGGCGTTGCGGCAGCATCCACGTCGCCCTCGACCGCGATGAGGCCGCCGAGCTCGAGCGCCGAGCGGGCTTTCACCAGCGCCACGGCCTGCGGAGCGAGCGCCTGCTCGCCAGCGAGTGCCGTCGGCTGGAGCCGGCGCTCTCGACCTCAGTCGCCGGAGGGATCAGCGCCCCCGAGGAGGCCGAGGTCGATCCCCGGGCGCTGCTTGCTGCGCTGCGGGCCGCCGCGACCGCGGCCGGGGCCTCGCTGGGGATCGGCTGCGCGGAGCGGATCGATCCCGATCGTGGCCGGGTGCAGTTCGAGGACGGGACGTCGATCGTGGCCGGCACCGTGGTTCTCGCCGGCGGTGCCTGGTCAGGACTCGCCGATCTCGTCGCGGGACTGCGGATCCCGGTCCGTCCGGTCAAAGGGGAGATCCTCCGCCTCCGGGCCGAGCGGGACGAGCGCGTCTGCGAGCGGATCGTGGTCGGCGAGCGCTTCTACCTCGTCCCCCGCGAGAGCGGCGAGCTGGTCCTCGGCGCCACCGTCGCCGAGCGCGGCTTCGATCTCCGGGTCAGCGCCGGAGGAGTCCACGAGCTGCTTCGTGAGGCCTACCGCGCCGTCCCCGAGCTGGCCGAGCTCGAGCTGGCCGAGACCGCCGCCGGCCTCCGACCGGGCTCGCCTGACAACGCCCCGATCATCGGCCGCCACCGTGACTCGCGGCTGGTGGTCTGCGCCGGCCTGTACCGCAACGGGATCCTGCTTGCCCCCCTGGTCGCGGCGGGGCTCGATGGCCTCCTGAGCGGGGGGGACCCCCCTGACGAGCTGGTAGGGCTCGGGCCCGACCGCTTCGCGTCCGGCACGGTGGAGTCGCCGACATGAAGGTGATAGTCAACGGCGAGGCGACCGAGGTCGCCGAGGGAGCCAGCGTTCGTGACGCAGCTATCGCCGTCGGCGTCGAGGCCGAGGCCAGGGGCGTTGCGGTCGCCGTCGACGGCGAGGTGGTGCCCCGTGCCCAGATCCCGGTCCGCCCGCTCAGCGAGGGACAGCGGATCGAGATCGTCGCCGCGATCCAGGGAGGTAGCTGATGGGCTTCGAGCTCGGAGGACGCGAGTGGGGGTCGCGATTGATCGTCGGCACCGGCGGCTTTCGCTCGATGGAAGCGCTGGAGGGAGCCCTGCGCGAGTCGGGGACCGAGATCGTCACCGTCGCCCTGCGCCGAGTCGATCCGCTCACCCAGGACTCGATCGTGGACGTGATCGATCGTCTCGGGCTATTCGTGCTCCCGAATACGGCCGGTTGCTACACGGCCCGCGACGCGATCCGCACCGCCGAGCTCGCCCGCGAGGCTTTCGAGACCGACTGGGTCAAGCTCGAGGTGATCGGCGACGACCGCACCCTGCTCCCAGACGGCGCCGAGCTGCTCAGCGCCGCTGAGCGCCTTGTCGCCGACGGGTTCACCGTGCTCCCCTACACCTCCGACGACCCGGTGCTCGCGCGCAGGCTCGAGGAGCTCGGTTGCGCGGCGGTGATGCCGCTCGGCTCGCCGATCGGCTCCGGCGCCGGGATCCGCAACCCCTACAACCTGCGGATCATCGTCGAAGCGGCCAGGGTCCCGGTGATTTTGGACGCGGGAATCGGCACCGCCTCCGACGCGGCGCTGGCTATGGAGCTCGGATGCTCCGGCGTGCTCCTGGCGAGCGCGGTCTCGCGCGCCGAGGATCCCCTGCTGATGGCCAGGGCGATGCGCTCGGCGGTCGAGGCGGGCTACGCGGCGCGACGGGCGGGGCGGATCCCCGAGCGGCTGCACGCCGAGGCGTCGAGCCCGACCGAGGGCCTGGCCGAGCTCGACTGAGGGCCGCCTCGCGATCGCCGGCCCGACCGTCGCATAGGCTCCCGGCCGATGGCTGGATACGAGGTATGGCTGGCGAGGCACGGGGAGACCAAGTGGAGCCTCTCGAAGCGCCACACCGGTCGCACCGACATCCCGCTGACCGAGCACGGCCACGAGCAGGCGCGCAAGCTGGCGGGCGCGCTCGGCGGGCAGGTCTTCGAGCGCGTCCTCTGCAGCCCTCTGCAACGGGCCCGGCAGACCTGCGAGGAGGCCGGTCTGCTCGATCGGGCCGAGCTCCGCGACGAGCTGATGGAGTGGGACTACGGAGAGTATGAGGGCAAGACGACGGTCGAGATCCAGGCCGACTTCGAGCCCGATTGGCTGCTGTGGACCGACGGCTGTCCCGGCGGGGAGTCAGCCGACGACGTTGCCGCCCGCGTCGACGTCGTGATCGCGGAGCTCCGCGGCCTCGACGGCGATTCGGTCGTCTTCGCCCACGGGCACGTGCTGAGGGTTTTCGCCGCCCGCTGGATCGAGCAATCGCCGGTGATCGGTCAGCGGATCGCCCTCGCGACCGGGACCCTGAGCCGCCTCGGCATCGAGCACGACTACCCGGTGATCAGAGCCTGGAACGCCCCCGTCTAGGGCTTCCTAACGATCGCCGCCTGCGAAGTGCTCATCGAGCTTGCGGCGGACCGTCATCCGCGCGCGATGCAGGCGGCTCTTGAACGCGGCCTCGCTGAGCTCCATCACCTCGGCGGCCTCACGGGTCGACAGCCCCTCGACATCGCGCAGGACGAGGGGAGTTCGATAGTCGAGCGGCAGGCGGCGGATGGTCTCCTCCAGGAAGCGGGCTGTCTCCCGGTGAGCGGCCTTCAGCTCGGGCGCCTGACTCCAGTCGGGCGCTTCGGCGAGGGGCGATTCGTCGATCGGGATCTCCTTTCCTGGGGAGGGCCGGCGCTCTGCCCGGCGCTTGGCCTCGTTGATCCCGATCCGGTACAGCCAGGTGAAGAAGGCCGAGCGACCCTGGAAGCGGCCGATCGACCGCCAGGCGCGGGTGAACGCCTCCTGCATCACGTCCTCGGCCTCGACGGGATCGGCGGTGAAGCGGACGACGACCGCGAACAGGCGGTCGGAGTGGAGCCGCACCAGCTCGCCGAACGCTCGCTGATCCCCGGCCCGGGCACGGACGACCAGCTCCGCCTCGCCCGGGATCGTGGTTCTGCGGTGGGGCGCACCTGTCTGCTCACTGCTCACGGATGGTTAGCTTCGCAGGCCCGGCGATCGGCCCACAACGCCCCCGGGGCCAACCGTTGTCCGTTTCCGGAACCTTTAGGTCGGCGGATAGGGTCGGAGCTGAGAATGGCTGCAGAGGTCGGGAACAGCAACGGCTATCCGGGCGGCAATGGTCGCGTCGGAGTCGACTCGCGAGCCAACGGCCTCGGCCCGACCACCTCGATCTGTCCGGAGTGCAAGGTCACACTCCCGGCCGAGGTGATCGAGCGCGGCGGCCGGGTGCTGATCACACGAGAGTGTCCCGACCACGGTCGCTCTGACGCCGTCGTCTACGGCGACGCCGAGCGCTATGCGGCGATCCAGCCCTACAACAAGCCCGGGGAGCAGCCGCTGCTGCGTCAGACCGAGGTCAGCGAGGGATGCCCGCACGACTGCGGCATCTGCCCCGAGCACAAGCAGCACACCTGTCTGGGGATCATCGAGGTCAACACCGGTTGCAACCTCGACTGCCCGATCTGCTTCGCTGCCTCCGGCACCGGCCACGACCCCAGCGGCTACTCGCTGACGCTCGAGGAGGTCGAGTCGATGCTCGATACCTTCGTGGCGGCCGAGGGGGAGCCCGAATCGATCCAGTTCTCCGGCGGTGAGCCATCGATCCACACCGAGATCCTGCCGATGCTGGCCGCGGCCAAGGACCGCGGCATCCCGCTGGTGATGCTCAACACCAACGGCATCCGCCTGGCCCGCGATCCCCGCTTCGCTCCGGCGCTCGCCGAGATCGGTGTCCATGTCTACCTGCAGTTCGACGGCTTCAAGGACTCCACCCATCTGGCGATCCGCGGCAAGCGGCTGCAGGAGGAGAAGCTGCGGGCCCTCGACAACTGCGCCGAGCACGGGGTCGGCGTCTCGCTCGCGGCCGCGATCGAACGCGACCTGAACGAGGACGAGTGCGGTGAGATCGTCCGCTTCGGGGTCGGGCACCCAGCCGTGACCGGGGTCTTCTTCCAGCCCGTCACCCATTCGGGACGTTTCCGTGAGGACTCCGACCCGCTCGAGAAGCTGACCAACTCCGATGTCATCGACCTGATCGTCCAGCAGCTGCCCGACTGGTTCGAGCCTGCCGATTTCATTCCCGTACCCTGCTGCTCACCCTCCTGCCGCTCGGCAACCTTCGCGCTCTACGACGGCGAGGACCTGGTGCCGCTGCCGCGGCTGGTCGAGGTCGACGACTACCTCGACTACGTGACCAACCGGGCGGTTCCCGATCTCGACGTCAGGGAAGCGCTCGAAGGGCTGTGGTCGGCGAAGGCCGCCGGCGGGACGGGGCCGACCGCTGAGCGTCTCGACTGCGTGGCCTGTGCGGTCGGGTTGCCGATCGAGCTAGCGGAGGTGGCCACCCGCGGATTCATGATCGCCGTCCAGGATTTCCAGGACCCCTACACGCTCGACGTCGAGAAGCTGAAGAAGTGCTGTGTCTCCGAGATCACCCCCGACGGGCGGATCATCCCCTTCTGCGCCTACAACTCGGTCGGCTATCGCGAGCAGGTGCGGGAGATGCGGGGCGGGCGGGTCGAGGCATGAGTCGCAGCCCGCTTCCCACCACCGCCGACCTCGACACTTCGGCGTTGGCCGATGTCGCGGCCGGCATCGAGGCGGGTGACGTCAAGGGCTGCTGCGCGACCGTCTATGAGCAGCCGGCGGTGCGTTGGCTGCTCGGTGGCGAACTCCACCCGGGTGGCGAGAACCTGACCCGGCGGATGCTCAAGCTGGCCGAGGTCGGGCCTGCCGATCTGGTCGTGGACGTCGCCAGCGGCGCCGGGACCTCCGCGATGCTCGCCGCCCGTGAGTACGGCTGCGAGGTGGTCGGTGTCGACTACGGCTCGACCGCGGTGGCCGGGGCTCGTGCCGAAGCTGAGGCGCAGGGACTGGCGCACTCGGTGAGCTTCGTCGAGGGCGATGCCGAGGCGCTTCCGCTCGGCGATGCGAGCTTCGACGTCGCCGTCTGTGAGTGCGCCCTCTGCACCTTCCCGGACAAGGCCACGGCCGTGGCCGAGATGCGGCGGGTGCTGCGGCCCGGCGGACGCCTGGTGCTCAGCGATGTGGTTGCCGATCACGCCCGCCTCCCCGACGATCTGCGGGGGACGATGGCGACTGTCGCCTGCGTCGGTTCCGCCCTGGCTGAGCCCGGATACCGCGATCTGCTCGGAGCCGCGGGCTTCGAGATCGAGGTGGTCGAGCACGCGACCGATGAGGTGGCTCGGATGTGCGATCGGGTCAAGACGCGGCTTCGCGGCGCGAAGGTGCTGGGTTTCGAGGGGCTGGTCCCGGTCGAGGGCGGCCTGCGACACGCGATCGAGCTCGCCGGTGAGGCCCGCTCCGCCGTGGATTCAGGGGCCCTTGGTTACGCGGTGTTTTCGGCGCGGCTGGTCGCCTGAGCGACCAGCTCTATCCCGCGCGGTCTTCGCCGATGCGGGCGAGCACGCTGTCGGCGACGCGATCGGCCGGCGGAGCCGCGGGCCGCCCGACCTGACCGAGAGCGGAGACCATCCTGCTGAGGGTCTCGAGCACCCGGTGACACTCCGGGCAGATCGAGGTGTGGGCGGCGAGCCGGCTGCTGTTGCGCTCGCTCAGCTCCCCGTCGACGTACTCCGACATGCGCGGTTGAGCCCAGCGATGGTCGCGGTGCATGTTGATCTTGCGCCAGAGGGAGACCTTCATCGTTGCTATTTGACCACAGGTGATGCCCCGTCGGTTCAACGACCTGGGGACTTGCCGGGAGCTCAGCCCCGAGGCCGGTCGACGCCCCTGAGCAGCGCCAGCAGCGGTCGCATCACCCGCCGCCACCCCGGCGTGAAGAACCGTCGGCGCCAGTACTCGTCGGCGGCGCGGGCGGGGCCCTCGCTGAAGGTCGGGTAGACGTGGATCATCTGCGAGACGTCGGCGACCTTGCCGCCCTCACGGATCACCTTCGCCGACTCGATGATGCTCTCGGCCGCGGCCGGGCCGACGATCGTGGCCCCGAGCAGTCTTCCGCGCTTGCCGGCGACGAGCTTGACCGAGCCACGGGCGCCCGCGGTCAGCGCCCGGTCGAGGTGGGAGTGATCGTGGTCGTAGATCTCGACCTGATCCCCATGCCGCTCCCGCGCCTGCTGCTCGGTGAGGCCGACGTGGGCGATCTCGGGGTCGGTGAAGGTCGCCCACGGCGTCCACTCGCGCTCGATCCTCTGCCGAGCGCGGAACAGACCGTTGGCCATCGCCACCAGGGCGTGGTAGCCGGCGACGTGGGTGAACTGGAGGTCGCCGATCACGTCGCCGCCGGCGAAGATCCGATCACCGGTGGTCCGGAGCTGCTCGTCGACGACGACCGCGCCGGCTGCGTCGGTCTCAACGCCGACCGCTTCGAGGCCGAGACCGTCGGTCACCGGGGCTCGGCCGGTGGCGAGGAGGATGCGGTCGAACTCGATCGGCTCGCCGGGCTTCCCCTCGAGCGTGAGCGCTCCCGCTCCGCCCTCGGTGGCCTCCACCCTCGTCACGCGTGATGCGACCCGGACGTCGACGCCCTCCTCGCGGAGGACCTCGAGCAGCAGCTCTCCCGCGAACGGCTCCTCGCGCGGAAGCAGGCGCGGCAATGCCTCGACCAGGGTGACCTCGCTGCCGAGCCGCGCGAAGGCCTGGCCGAGCTCGCAGCCGATCGGACCGCCGCCGAGTACCGCCAGTCGTCCGGGAAGCTCGGTCAGTCCGAAGACCGTCTCGTTGGTGAGGGGGTCTGCGTCCTCCAGACCGGGTACGGGGGGCACGGTGGGACGCGACCCGGTGCCGATCAGAGCCGTCCTGAAGCGAAGCTCTTGATCGCCCGCGGCAATCCGCCCAGGCCCTAGGAATCTGGCCCCGGTCTCGAAGACGTCGACCCCTTCGGCGCGCAGGTGCTGGGGCGAATCCTCGAAGCTGATCCGCTCGATCACCTCGTGCACCCGCGCCATCACCCGGGGGAAGTCGACGGTCGGCGTTCCGGCCTCGATCCCATAGTCGGGGGCGGTGCGGACAGCCTGTGCCCGGGCGGCGGCGGCGAGCAGCGCCTTCGAGGGGACGCAGCCGGTCCACAGGCAATCACCCCCGGTGCGATCGCGCTCGATCAGCGCGGTCCGGGCGCCGAATCCGGCGGCGGTGACGGTTGCGACCAGGCCGGTCGTGCCGCCTCCGATCGCGATCAGGTCGTAGCGCTTGCTCATCGGTCGGGGGAATCCGGAGGATAGGCGGGCGCGGCTGCCATCGGGGCCATCTTGGCCCGGCACGGTAAACGGCGACGAAACGATCGGTCGTCGGGCTCCAAGAATCAGATCGGCGGCGATGGGGTCAAAACCGAGATGGATCTCCCGAGCAGCCCCGTCGGTGCCCGCAAGCGCGGACCCCCGCTAGCAGCGCTTCTCCTCACCGCAGCCCTCGTCCTGGCTGCGTGCGGCGGCGGCGGGGAGGGCCCCAACGAGGGCTCCACGGCGAGCGAAGACCTCAACGTCTCCACCGACGGGTGGGAGACGGACTTCAGCAAGAGCAGCGTCCCGCTCGGCGAGTTCCGCGGCGGCGGACCGCCCAAGGACGGGATCCCCTCGATCGACGACCCCAAGTTCGTCTCGGTTCGGGAGGCGGACGACTTCCTCAGGGGAAACGAGCCGATCGCCGTCCTCGAGGTCGGGGGTGATGTGCGTGGCTACCCGATCCAGATCCTCACCTGGCACGAGATCGTCAACGATGAGATCGCTGGTCAGCCGGTGGCGGTGACCTTCTGCCCGCTCTGCAACTCGACGGTGGCCTTCAGCCGCGAGGTGGGAGGGAAGACGCTCGAGTTCGGCACCACCGGCAACCTGCGCCGCTCCGACCTGGTGATGTACGACCGTGCGACCGAGTCGTGGTGGCAGCAGCTGACGGCGGAGGCCGTGGTCGGCGAGCTGACCGGCGAGTCGCTGGACGTCATCCCGAGCCAGGTTCTCTCCTGGTCCGACTTCAGGCAGGTCCATCCGGACGCGGAGGTCCTCTCCCGGGATACCGGGTTCAGCCGCTCCTACGGTCAGAACCCCTACGCCGGCTACGACGCAGACCCCGACAGCCAGCCGTTCCTGCTCGATCAGGAGGTGAGCAAGGCCCTGCCGCCGAAGGAGCGGGTGACCGCGGTGCGGGTGCAGGGAGCGGCCCCGGTCGTCTATCCGTTCCCGCGACTGGCCGACGATGCCCCGATCAACGACGAGATCGGCGGTCAGCAGGTGGTGGTCTTCTACGATCCCGAGGTGAGCTCCGCGCTCGATCAGACCACGATCGCCGACGGGCGAGATGTCGGGTCGGCCGCGGTCTTCGAACGGGCGCTGGGCGGGCGCAAGCTGACCTTCGAGGCCGGACCGGAGGCCGGGACGTTCGTGGACGCGGAGACCGGCTCGATCTGGAACTTCTCCGGCGAGGCGATCTCCGGCGACCTCGCGGGCGAGGAGCTCGTCGCGATCCCCTCCGATGACCAGTTCTGGTTCGCGCTGGCCGCCTTCTTCGAGGACCCCGACATCCGAAACTGAGCGGCTGCCGTGGTGGCCGACCGGTAGGAGTAGGACCGCATGCGCGATCATCCCCGACGCCCCCGTGGCGTAACTGGTTAACGCGCACGCCTTTTAAGCGTTGAGACTGTGGGTTCGAGTCCCACCGGGGGCACTCTCAGTCCACGACCACCGTGCCGCCGATCTCGATCAGGTCGCCGTCTTCCTCGAGCGGCCGGGCGCGGATCACCGAGGCCTCGCCCTGGTGGATCTCGATCGGCCGGCGGAGGCGGTCGCAGAGCCGGATCGCGGCGGATCCGGTCGCCTCGTCCTCGGGGACTCCGGCCTCGGGGACGAAGGCGCGGGCCCGGATCGAGCCAGCTGCCTCGTCGTCCCAGGCCCACTCGTAGCGCCAGCCCCGACTCGGAGTCTGGAGGGCGTCCACCGCGCTCGGGGAGTCGTGCTCGATCAGCTCGAAGGGCGGGCACCACTCCGCCCGGGCCGTGGCCCAGGTGCCGTCGTCGCGGTGGCTCAGGCGGACGGTGCCGGCGTTGGTCTCGAGCTTGTCCGCCCGGTACCCCTCCTGACCCAGGAGCCATCCGGTCCCGACCAGCGGATGTCCGGCCAGCGGCAGCTCGAGCTCGGGGGTGAAGATCCGCACCCGGCCCTCCTCGGCGTCGTCGACGAAGACCGTCTCCGCGTAGCCGAGGAAGGCGGCCAGGCCCTGTCGATCGTCCTCGCCGACGGCGCTGCCGTCGAGCACGACGCCGAGCCTGTTCCCGCCCCTACCGCCGGCGCCGCAGAAGACCCGGACGACGGTGACGTGGACCTCCACCGGGCCGGTCCTCTCCTCAGTGCCGGAAGTGACGCCGGCCGGTGAAGGCCATGGCCACCCCGGCCGCGTCGCAGGCCTCGATCACCTCGGCATCGCGTTTGGAGCCCCCCGGCTGCACGATCGCCCGGGCGCCTGCGTCGATCAGCTTCTGGGGACCGTCGGGGAAGGGGAAGAACGCGTCGGAGGCGACCACGCACCCTTCAAGCATCTCCCCGGCCCGCTCGCCGAAGGCATCGTGGGCCTTGTCGATGGCGATCCGGCTCGAATCGACCCTGCTCATCTGACCGGCGCCGATCCCAACCGTCGCCCCGTTCTTCGCGAGCACGATCGCATTCGAGCGAACGTGCCTGCAGGCCTTCCAGGCGAAGGTCAGATCGTCCCATTGCTGCTCAGTCGGCTCGGTCCGGGTCACGACCTCCATCGACTCCCTCCCGTCACGCCCGCCGCGGTCGGCCTGCTGGACGAGGGCGCCGCCCCGGACCCGCTTCACGTCCAGGCCTGGGACGTGGGTGCGCTTCTCGGTGTCCTCGAGGATCCGGATCGCCTCCTTCTGGGTGAGGATCTCCATCGCGCCCTCCAGGTAGCCGGGTGCGATCAGTACCTCGATGAAGTTCTGCGAGAGCCGCTCCGCCAGATCGCGCTCGATCGGATCATTGAAGGCGATCACGCCGCCGAAGGCGCTGACCGGGTCGCATGCGAGCGCTCTCTCATAGGCCTCCAGGACGGTCGAGCCCTGGGCGATCCCGCACGGGTTGTTGTGCTTGACGATCACGCAACCCGGCCCGTCGAGCTCGCTCAACGCCTTGCGGGCTGAGTCGAGGTCGAGCACGTTGTTGAACGAGAGCGCCCGGCCGTGCTGCTTGGCGACCCTGCTGAGCACGTGGGAGCGGGCGCCGACCTCCGTGTACAAGGCAGCGCGCTGGTGCGGGTTCTCCCCATAGGAGAGGTCGAGGAACTTCTCCATCGAGACGGTCAGGTGTCCCGGGAAGGCCTCATACCGAGAGGCAAACCAGCGGCTGATCGCGCCGTCGTAGCGCGCCGTGTAAGCGAACGCCTCGTTGGCCAGCCAGTGTCGGGTGTCGGCGCTGATCTCCCCGCCGGAGTCCTCGAGCTCGGCGATCACGGCGTCATAGCTCTCCGGCTTGACCACCACCGCAACGTCGCGGTGGTTCTTGGCGGCGGCCCGGATCATCGTCGGACCGCCGATGTCGATGTTCTCGAGCGCCTCATCCTCGGTCACGTCCCGCTTCGCGACGGCCCGCTCGAACGGGTAGAGGTTGGTGCAGACGAGATCGATCGGCTCGATTCCCTCGTTCTCGAGCGTCCGCATGTGCTCGGGGTTCCCCCGTCTCGCGAGCAGCGCCGCGTGCAGCCTGGGATGGAGGGTCTTGACGCGGCCGTCGAGGATCTCCGGCTGGCCGGTCAGGTCCTCGACCGAGGTCACGTCGATCCCGGCCGCGCCGAGCTCGCGGGCGGTGCCGCCGGTCGAGATCAGCTCGACCCCGAGCCGCTCGAGGCCGCGGGCGAACTCGACAACCTCCGTCTTGTCCGAGACCGAGATCAGGGCGCGCCGGACATTCAGCTGTGCCGGCTCTGAGGTCGGTTCCATCGGAGCTCCTACGGTCTCACTGCTCATTGATCCTCACCACGCGTGGGTTGTCGCCGTCAATCCCCACCGCTCCCGAGGCAATCAGCTCGATTGCACGAGGGAGAAGCTCATGCTCGACGCGGTGGACCTTCTGCTCGAACTCCTCGATCGCTCGAGTGTATGTCAGCGGGATCGCCTCCTGCAGGATGATCGGGCCGGTGTCCATCCCGGCGTCGACGAAGTGGATCGTCACCCCGCTCACCCGCACCCCGTGACGGAAGGCCTGACCGATCGCGTCGAGGCCGGGAAAGCTCGGCAGCAGCGCCGGATGGACGTTGATCACCCGGCTCGGAAACCGCTCGATGAACTCGGCGCTGAGCAACTGCATGTAGCCCGCCAGAACGACGAGCTCGGTGCCCCTCGACTGCAGCCATGCCGCCATCGCGAGATCGCGCTCGCGCCGATCCCCGTAGTCGGAGCGCGGGAACCTCTCGGTCTCGATCCCCGCCCGCTCCGCCCGTCGCAGCGCCATCGCCTCGGGGTTGTCGGAGCCGACCGCAACCACCTCGACCAGGTCCCCACCGCCGAAGCGGTCGATGATCGCCTGGAGATTGGTGCCGGACCCGGAGGCGAGCACGGCGATCGGTAGGGGCCCCTGACTCATGGGAGCGATGCTAGTGCGGTCGTCGGGGAGGGGGTCGCCGGGCCCGCTACCGCGCCGCGGGTACCGTCGGCAGCTCCTCGAGGGCGAACTTGCCGTCACCCTCGCCGTTGCCGCCAAGCGGATAGCGCCCGGTAAAGCAGGCGTCGCAGTGGTCCTCAGCCGGGGTCCCGACCGCCTCGTAGACCCCCTCCAGCGATAGGTAGGCCAGCGAGTCGGCGCCGACGTGCTCGGCGACCTCGTCGATCGTGCGCTCGTGCGCGACCATCTCCTCACGGGTGGACATGTCGACCCCGTAGTGACAGGGGTTGCGGATCGGAGGCGCCGAGATCCGCAGGTGGACCTCCTCGGCGCCGGCGTCGCGGAGCATGCCGACGATCTGACGCGTCGTGTTACCGCGGACGATCGAGTCGTCGACCACGACCACGCGCTTGCCCTCGATGATCTCCGGGAGCGGATTGAACTTGAGCCGGAGCCCGTGCTTGCGCAGCTCCTGCCCGGGCTGGATGAAGGTCCGAGCGACGTAGCGGTTCTTGATCAGGCCGTCGTCCTTGGGGATTCCCGAGGCGGTCGAGAAGCCGGCGGCGGCCGGGTTACCGGAGTCGGGGATCGAGATCACGAGGTCGGCGTCGACCGGTGCCTCGCGCCAGAGAATCTCTCCCATCCGCCCGCGCACCTGCTGGACGACCCGGCCCTCGAGACGGGTGTCGGGGCGCGAGAAATAGATGTGCTCGAAGACGCAGAACGACTTGCCCATCGAGCGCACGGCTTGGCGCACCTCGAGGCCGTCGGCGCTGAGCGAGACCATCTCGCCGGGCGCGACCTCGCGCAACAGCTTCGCTCCGATGATGTCGAAGGCGCAGCTCTCGGAGGCGACGACGAAGCGGTTGTCGCCGAGCCGGCCGAGCGCCAGTGGTCGCACCCCGTGCGGGTCGCGGAAGGCGACCACCGCATGCTTGGTCATCACCACGGTCGAGTAGGCGCCCTCGAGCCGCTGCATGGCGGCGACGACCGCGTCCTCGATCCTCTCTTCGGAGGAGGATGAGAGGAGGGCGGCGATGATCTCGGAGTCGGAGGTGCCGCGGAAGCCGAGCCCGGCCTCCTTCAGCTCCGCGTAGAGGTCGACGGCGTTGGTCAGGTTGCCATTGTGGGCGAGCGCGACCTCGCGGCCGTCGTCGCGCCAGACGGGCTGGGTGTTCTCCCAGCCGGCGCCCCCGGTGGTCGAGTAGCGGACGTGGCCGATCGCCGACTCGCCATCGAGCGCCTTCAGCTTCTGCTCGTCGAAGACCTGCGAGACGAGGCCGTTGTCGCGCAGGGTGGTGATGTGACCCCCCTCGCAGGTCGCGATACCGGCCGATTCCTGGCCGCGATGCTGGAGCGCATACAGGCTGAAGTACGCAAGACGGGAGACGTCGTGCCCGGGTGCGTATACGCCGAAGACACCGCACTCGTCTCGCGGTCCCTCTCGGTCGTCGAGAATGCTCTCGCTCAAAGGAAGGTGGCCTCCGCTCACCGTCGGCTTGGAGGAGTGGCACAGGCAACGTGCCTGCAGGGCTCAGGCTAGCAGCGGTCGGGGCCGTCCCCGGGCCAGCGACGAGCGGCCCCCGCTCAGCCGAGCTCGGCTACGGCCACCCGCACCGTGAACGGGACGCAGTAGAGGACCACCGTGTCGTAGCGGCCCAGGTCGGCGCTCCTGGGGATCTCGTACTGTTGGTCGCCCCGGCTCCCCTTCAGGCCGCCGAGCTCGACCCGGTCGGATATCTCGCCCGGGCCCGGGGTCAGCCAGACCTCGACCTGAGGGCCAGGATCGACATCGAATTCGGTCAGCGTCAGCGTCCGCTTCGAGCCGTCCTTGATCACCTCGGCCTTGCCGGTACCGGCGTGCCCATCGACGCCGACCACGGGCCCCTTGACCAGCGAGACCGGTCCGGAGGGCTTCGGCTTCGGGTCGGGGACGTCGCCGGGCGCGGTCGCGGTCGCGCCGGCGCCCTCAGCCGTCGCGTTCCCGTCGCTCGCGTCATCGGCAGCGAGGGCGGCGGCCCGCTCGGCGCCCGATGCTGTCTCGGCCGCGACGACGACGTCCTCGTCCACGGTCGTCTCGCGGAATCCGGTCCAGTAGCCCACGGCGGCGACCCCGATCGCGCATGCCGCGAACGACCCCAGCGCCACCGAGCGGAGATCCGGCCGGCTGCGGATCAAGGCGAGCGTGCCGGCTCCGACCACGGCAAACCAGATCACGCCGAGGACCACGGAGGCATCGCGGGTCTCGGCGACGAAGCGTGAGAGCACGAGCAATCCGATCCCGAGCAGGAGCCCGATCCCGAGCAGGACCGCAATCGCCTCGGTGAGGTCGGGGCGCCGCTGTGGGCCCGCGCCGGTGTGGTCAGGGTTCCCCTGTGGTCCCATCTTGCTGTCCTCGCTTGGGTCGGTTGCCGTAGCGGGCAACCTAGGAAGCCGGGATGAACGCTCCCTTACGGTGACTCGTGGAGCTACTCGTGGGTGGTCTGGACGCTCATCCGGCGGTCGAGGCTCTGCCACGCATCGCTCAGCTCCTCCAGCGGGAGGGAGATCTCCTCGCCGGCCACATCCATCCGGAGCGCCCCGCCCCCCGCCCGCCCGATCACCGAGCCGCCACAGCGGGTGACCAGCTCCTCGAGCGCCTCGCTTGGCCCGGAGACGACGAAGGCGCCCGGCCCCTCTCCGAACAACAGCGACTCGATTGCCGCCCCATCCTCAGCGCCTTCCCCAGGGAGCAGACCGGAGATGTCGGCGCTCAGCCCGACGCCACCCGCGATCGCGACCTCGGCCAGCGCGCAGGCGAGCCCGCCGTCGCTGACGTCGTGGACCGCGCCGAGACCCCCCTCGCGGACGGCGTCGCGGACGGTCTCGATCGTCCGGATCGCCGTCTGCAGATCGATCCGAGGCAGGCCGGGGGCGAGTTCGCCCCGCTGCTTGGCGAGCTCCGATCCAGCCGGGGACGGGTCGAAGCTCCCGACGATCGCGATCTCCTCTCCCTCGGCGACGGCGCCACGGACACCGGCGGTCGGATCGGGGACCTCACCGACCATGCCGACCACCGGGGTCGGGTAGATCGGACCCCTATCCGTCTCGTTGTAGAGGGAGACATTGCCGCCGACGACCGGGACTCCCAGCGCCTCGCAGGCGTCGGCGAGGCCCCTGGTCGAACGATCGAGCTGCCAGGCGACGGTCGGCTTCTCCGGGTTGCCGAAGTTGAGGCAGTTGGTCAACCCCAGCGGTTCGGCCCCGGCGCAGGCGAGGTTCTGGGCGCACTCGAGGACCGCCTCGATCGTGCCCGTGTATGGGTCGCAGGCGACACGACGGCCGTTGCCGTCGATCGCTACCGCGATCCCGGTCCCGGTCTCGGCGATCTGTAGCAACGCCGGATCCGCCTGCTCAGGGCGTCGCACGGTTCGCGACTGCACGATCGAGTCATACTGCTCGAAGGCCCAGCGCTTGGATGCGATCGACGGCGCGCCAAGCAGAGCGAGCAGCGTCTCGGCGGGTCCCTCGGCCTGCAGCGTGGCCTCGTTGCCGTAGATCCACTCGGCCGGCTCGGCCGGCTCGAGGTCGTAGAGCGGGCAGTCGTCGACCAGCAGGCCGACGGGGATGTCACCGACCTGCTCGGCGCCGTCGTAGATCCGGATTCGCCCGCTGCCGGTGACCTCCCCGATCACGTTGCCGTTGGTCTCCCAACGGGCACAGATCTCGAGTACCTCCTCGACCCTCGCGGGCTCGACGATCGCGAGCATCCGCTCCTGGGACTCCGAGACCATCACCTCGAACGGCTCGAGATCCGGGTTCCGCTTCGGTACCTCGGCGACGTCGAGATCGAGGCCTACGCCACCGGCCGCCGCCATCTCGGAGGCGGACGAGGTCAGGCCGGCCGCGCCGAGGTCCTGGAGGGAGACGAGCAGATCGGAGTCGAGCAGCTGCAGGCAGCACTCCATCACCTTCTTCTCCTCGAACGGGTCGCCGATCTGGACCGTGGGGCGCTTCTCGTCGCCCTCCTCGAGCTCGGCCGAGGCCAGAACCGAGGCGCCGCCGATCCCGTCGCGACCGGTGGTCGCGCCCATCAGGACGACCTTGTTGCCGACCCCGGCCGCCGCGGCCCGGACCATCGAGTCGGTCTCGGCGAGCCCGACGCACATCGCGTTGACGAGGCAGTTCTGCTCATAGGGAGCCTCGAAGTAGATCTCGCCACCGACCGTCGGCACACCGATCGAGTTCCCGTAGTGGCCGATCCCCGCGACCACGTGCTCGAGCAGGTAGCGGGACCGCTCGGAATCAAGCTCGCCGAAGCGGAGCGAGTCGAGCACCGCGATCGGCCTCGCCCCGAGAGCGAAGACGTCGCGGAGGATCCCGCCTACCCCCGTAGCGGCGCCCTGGAACGGCTCGACTGCCGAGGGGTGATTGTGCGATTCGACCTTGAAGGCGATCGAGTATCCGGAGCCGATGTCGACGGCGCCCGCGTTCTCGCCCGGGCCCATCACCACCCTCGGGCCCTCGGTCGGCAGGCGCCGGAGCAGCTTCTTGGAGTGCTTGTAGGCGCAGTGCTCCGACCACAGCAGGCTGAACATGGCCAGCTCCACGTCGTTCGGCGCCCGTCCCATGCCCTCGCAGATCAGCGAGAACTCGGAGTCGGTCAACCCCAGCTCCCGGTGCTTTGCGGTGTTGGCGGTCGCGCTCATCGCAGCGACCATTCAACACTGCCCGAGCGCGGAACGCCGGCCGTGCTCGCGGAGTACCTGCCGCGGCGTTCCGGCCCCCGGAGCGCGGTCCCCGAGCGCCTAGTAGCCGAGCTCGTTCAGGAGGTCGCCGGCGACCTCGGCGAAAGCGTCCGCATCCTCGTCGCTGAGCTGCGTGTGCCACAGACCGGCCGGCCCCAGCTCGTCGACGATCTGGGGCCGGCCGGGGGGGTCGACCATCGCCGGGTCGAAGTCGATCTCGAGGAACTCACAGACGCCGCGCAGGGTCGCCTCGGGCTGTTCGAGCAGGCCCTCGTAGCGGACCTCAAGATAGTGGTCGATCAGGTGCTCCTGCTGCTTGGCGGAGGTCACCTTCTTGTGCCAGCGCTGGGCGATGGTCAGGACCTTGCCTGGATCGAGCTCACCGGGCTTGGCGGCGGCGGTGTCGCGGCCGTCGCGGATCACGTGGATGAAGCGGGCCTCGCTGAGCGCCCGCTGGATGCGCCGCATCCGCTTCAGATAGGCGGGGGTCTCATCGCCCCAGCGTGGGGTGTCGGCCTGCTCGGCGATCGTGCCGTAGAACTCGCGCAGGACGGCGGCGGCTTTGAGGTCGCCGATCCCCTCGATCCGGGCGAGCATCGTCGCCTCGTCGATCCCGAGGTCCTCCAGCGGCTTGGAGGCGGCCATCACCTTGACCACCCGCTCGGCGGTGACCGGCTCCGAGCGGATCGTCTCGGCGAGCTTGGGTACGAAGCCGGTCTCCGAGACCATAGTCACGTCGCGGTGGGCGTCGAGCATCGCCGCCATCAGCGTCGTTCCCGAGCGGGCGGCACCGACCACGAACGGGGCGGGGGGCCGCCCCTCGACCGGCGGCCGGATCCCGGTCACGTGCCCGGCGAGGGTTGCTGCGCGGCGCAGCGGCCGAGGCAGCCGTGGGCCCGTTCGCGGCTCGTGCACCCTGGTGCCGTTGCGGCCGCCGGGATCGTCAGCCTCGTAGCCGAGATCGATCAGCAGGTCGCCGGCGAGCGCCTCGTAGGCGGCGCGGTCGGCCGGCTTCATCTTGCGCTTGTAGCCACCCACCAAGTCCGGGTTTGGAGGCTCGAAGGTCTTCTCGTGGCTCTTCAGGCGGCGCTCGGCCGACTGCGGGTCACGCCCCTTGCCGCGGGGCAGTTCCCGCGCCTTCTCCTTGAGTCGCTCGTGCGCGGTCTCGTGGTATCCGAGCATCGCCGGATGGAAGTCGAGCTCGATGAACTCGCAGATTCGACGCAGCTGCCCCTCGGTGTCGAGCACGAGGTCCTCGAACTTGACCTCGATGTAGAAGCCAAGGTAGGGCTGCTGGGCGCGCCCGCGGAGTACCCGCCCGCGCCAGCGCTCGGCTGCGGCCTCGATCGTCTCGGGCCCGAACGACTGCTTGAGGATCGAGAGCGCGACGTCGCGCCCGTCGCGGATCAGGTGGATGAAGCGTGCCTCGGGCAGGTACTCCTGGATCTCCCTCATCTTCTTCACGTATCCCGGGGTCTTGTCGCCCCAGCGCGGCGGGCCGCCCTGTTTGTCGCCGTAGAGCTTGAAGAACTCACGGACGGCAGCCGGCCCGGTCAGCTCCGGAAGCGCCGCCCAGCGCGCGGCGAGCTCGTCTCCCTCGATCTGGAAATCGCCCCAGCGCCGGTGGGAGGTGAGCATCTCCAGCATCCGATCCGGGGTCGCGCCGTGCTTCTCCCGCGCCTTGACCAGCTCCGGGATGAAGTGGGTCTCCGAGGGGATCGCGATCTCGGGGTGGGCGTCGAGCATCAATCGCAGCAGGGTTGTCCCGGAGCGCGTCGCACCGACCACGAACGGCGCCGGCGGCGGCGCATCGACGGCGCGCCTGATCGCGCGGCGGCGACTGCGATAGCCGGTGATGCTGCGGATGATCTCCCGCCTGGCCTTCATCGGACGGCCCCGCCCTCTTCGCCGGTCCGGGTGCCGGTCGCGAGCTTGATCAGCTCGTCGTAGTCGGCGACCGTTCGCTCCCAGCTCAGCTGCTCGCGCGTCGCCAGCGCGCCCTCGCCCAGGCGGGCGCGCTCGCCGGGATCAGCGAGGCGCTCGATCGCGGCAGTCAGCTCGGCGACGTCGGGTGTCATCGACGGGATACCGCTGTCGGCGCTGCCGTCCTGCCGATCGGCGACCAGCAGGCCGTTGACTCCGTCGCGGACTACCTCATTCATCGGCGGGCTGTCGTTCGTGATCTGCGGCATCCCGAAGGCCGCGGCCTCGTAGAGGAAGAGTCCGAGGCCCTCCCAGCGACTCGGGCCGAGGCAGACGTCGCAGGAGGCGAACAGCTTCAGGTGCTCCGGGGTCGGCATGTCATCGACGACCAACTCGATTCTCGGGTCGGCGTCAGCCGCCTTGGTCAGGTAGTTCATCCGCCGCTCCAGCTGCGCCTTGAAGATCAGCCGCAGGCTGTCGCCGCGGGCGTTCTTGAACGCCTCGACGACCTCCTTGTGGGGCTTGCGCGGTCCCAGCAGCGCCCCCGGGAAGTAGAACCTGACCAGCCCGTCGTCGGCGCGCTCGGCCTCGACATCGAGCAGCTCCTGGTGGATCCCCCACTGGACGTAGGGGCTCTCGATCCCGAGCTCGGCGTAGCGGGCCTGCTCGCAGCGGGTCATCGAGTAGAGAACGTCGTAGGCCGCGCTGGCCGGCTCGGCGTCCTCGGCTCCGAACATCTCCCAGACGAAGCGGCCGACGGTCTTTACGCCCGACTCGCGCAGGCGCCTTATCTCCTCGTGCTGGTAGCAGTTGTCCCAGTGCACGACCTCGATCGAGTTCTCCTCGATCCAGCGCAGGTACTCCTCGTAGGGGACCTCCCAGTCGCTGGCCTCGGTCACGCCGCGCTGATCCCAGACGCCGGTCCGATCGACGTGCGCCGCCATCGGGCCCTTGTCCTTGGTCGGCCGCGCGAGGATGAAGGTCTCGTGCCCGCGGGCCTCGAGGGCGTCACGCACATAGCGGGACACGAAGGCCTGACCCCGGTTGAACCACTTGGTGACGATGCCGACGCGGCTCATGTCGTCACCTCGTAGCCGAGCTCGCGCAGCATCTCGCCGGCGACCTCGTTGTAGGCGGCGAGATCAGCCGGGTCCATCTCGCGGCGCCATTTGTCGAGCTTGGACGGATCGGGAGGCCTGGTGGTCGGCTTGTGGTTGTCGATCCGGTAGCCCGCCTCCTGCCTGGCGTGGCCACCGTCGCCGCGCAGCTCGCCGGACATCTCCTGCAGTCGCTCGGCCGCGCGCTCGTGGTAGCTGAGCATGCCCTCGTCGAAGTCGAGCGCGACGAAATCGCAGATCCGTCGCAGCACCGGCTCGGGGTCGCGGACGAGATCCTCGTAGCGGGCCTCGATATAGCGGTCGCCACCGAGCTTGCGGGCCTGTTCGCGTGACTTCGTGATCCGCTTGACCCAGCGTGCGGCCTGCTCGGGCGGAGGCGGCTGCTCATTGATCGCGCGGGCGGTCTGGGAGAGCGCGACGTCGCGGCCGTCGCGGATCAGATGGATGAATCGGGCCTCGGGAAGGGCGCGGCCGATGCGAGTCAGCGAGAGCATGTAGGCCGGTGTCTTGTCGCCCCAGCGCGACTTGCCCTGCCGTTCGGCGTAGGCGTCGAAGAAAGCGCGGACGGCGCCGCCTGCATCGCCGGGCTCAACCGCACCCAGCCGCTCGCGCATCTCCTCGACACCGAGTCCGAAGTCGTCCCAGGTGCGGTTCTGCGACATCGCCGCAAGCAACGCGTCGGTCCCCGCGCTCTCGTCCTTGGCGACCTTGATCAGATCGGGCACGAAGTGGGTCTCCGGCGGCACCGTCAGCTCGCGGTGGGCGTCCAGCATCATCCGCAGCAGGGTGGTGCCCGAGCGGGTCAGCCCGACCACGAACGGGGCAGGGGGACGATCGCTACCGCGCGCCGAGCCGCCGCCGAGGGCCGCTCCAAGCTTGTTGATCGGCCCCGGCATCAGCTCGTCTCCCCGCTCGCGGTGCGCGTCGACAGCTCGTATCCGAGCTCGGCCAGCAGATCGCCGGCGACGCTCTCGAACCTGGCGTTGTCGTCGGGGTCCATGTCCTGTTTCCAGCGCGCCAGCCGGCTCGGGTCCGGCGGCTTGGAGGTGAGCAGGTGAGCCTCCTTGCGGTGATCGGCGGGGCGCAGCGGCTTGCCCTCCGCACCGGGAAGGTCGCGGTGCATCTCGGCGAGCCGAGTCTCCGCGCGCTCGTAGTAGCGCAGGATCTTCGGGTCCCAGGGGAGCTCGAGGAACTCGCTCACCCGCCGCAGCTCGGTCTCGGTGTCGCGGACGAGGTTCTCGTACTGGACCTCGATGTAGTGATCGAGCTCGGCGCCGTCCGACCGAGCGCCCTCGATCTTGCGGACCCAGCGCTGGGCGACCGTCTCCATCGGCGGCGGCTCCTTCAGCAGTCGTTTGAACCGGGAGAGGGCGGCGTCACGGCCGTCCCGGATCATGTGGATGAAGTGCGCCTCGGGGATCCAGTTCTCGATCTGCTTCATCCGCTTCACGTAGTTCGGCGTCTTGTCCCCCCAGCGCGGCTTGCCTTCGCGCTCGGCGTAGAGCTCGAAGAAGGCGCGAACGGTGGTCTCGGGGTCGATCCGGTCGAGCTCGCAGAAGCGCTTCAGCAGCTCGCCCGAGTCGAGGTCGAAGTCTCCCCACTGGCGGTGGCCGGTGACCACACCGTGAGCCTCCTCGCAGGAGATCCCCCGCTTGCGTGTGGTCTTGATCAGCTGTGGCACGAAGTGGGTCTCGGGTGGGATCGCCAGATCGGGATGCGCGTCGAGCATCAAGCGGAGCAGCGTCGTGCCGGAGCGGGTGACGCCGACGATGAACGGCACCGGCGGCCCTGCCGGCTTGCGACGGGAGATACGGGAGGGAAGCCTCACCGGCCGGCCCTCCCCCCGCCGCCCGGGCTCCGGGCGCCGCCGCCGGGCGCCCGTCGCTCGTAGCCGAGGTCGTCGAGCAGCGGACCCGCGACCTCCTCGAACTTGGCCTCGTCCTCGGGGCTCATCTCCTCGCGCCAGCGGCCGCAGCGGTCGGTGGAAGGCGGCTGGGTGGTCTTCGCGTGGCCCGCGAGGCGTTCGTCGCCGGTGCGAATCGGCCCGTTCTCTCCCGTTCCCAGGTCGCGATCCATCTCCGTCAGGCGGCTCGCGGCGCGCTCGTGGTAGGCGAGCATCTCCGGACGGTAAGGGAGCTCGATGAACTCGCAGATGTCGGCGAGGACGGATCCAGGGTCGCTGACCAGGTCCTCGTAGCGGACCTCGAGATAGGCATCAAGCTCGGCGGAGTGCGCTCGCGCGGTCTCGATACGCCGCCTCCAGCGTCCGGCGACCTCCTCGATTCCGGGCGTCTCACCGTCGAGCGAGCGCTCAGCCTGTGAGAGCGCGACGTCGCGGCCGTCGCGGATCAGATGGATGAATCGAGCCTCCGGGAGCGTACGCTCGATCCGCGGCATCGCACGCATGTAGCGCGGCGTCTTGTCACCCCAGCGCGGCTTGCCCTCCTTCTCGGCGTAGAGGTCGTAGAAGGTCCGGACCGCATCCGCAGGGGTCAGGGGCTTGGTCGCCTGCAGGCGGGCCAGCAGCTCGTCGGCGTCGAGGCCGAAGTCGCCCCAGCGCGGGTGCTCTGTCGCTGCCCGCGCCAGGCGCTTGCGGGTCGTGTTCTTGCGCCGGGCGAGACGGATCATCTCCGGCACGAAATGGGTCTCGGGCGGGATCGTCAGATCGGGGTGAGCATCGAGCATCAACCGAAGCAGAGTCGTTCCCGAGCGGTTGACGCCAACGACGAACGGGGCGGGCGGACGCGCCGGCTCGGAGTGGCGGCGGCGGGCGTGGGAGGCGGCGGCAAACGGCCGCTTCCAGGCCGGGAGTCGATAGGCGGAGCTCACGCGCCCTCCTCGGCCTCGAAGTCGCGCGGCTCGGTCCCGGGTCCGTCGCCGATCACGTAGCCGAGCTCGCTGAGCAGCTCGCCGGCGACCGATTCGAACAGCCGCCTGTCCTCGCGGTCCATCTGTTCGCGCCAGCGGGAGATGCGACTGGGGTCGGGCTTCTGGGTCGTGCGGGCGTGGGTTGCCATCCGGCGCTCGACGCTCAGTGTCGTCCGCTTGCCGTCGGCGGGCAGCTCTCGCTTCATCTCCTCGAGCCGCTCTGCCGAGCGCTGGTGGTAGTCGAGTATCCGCTCGTCCCAGGGCAGCTCGAAGAACTCGCAGATCCGTCGCAGCGTCGGCTCGGTCTCGCCGACCAGCTGTTCGTAGCGGACCTCCATGTAGTGGGGAACGTGCCTGGACTGGCGGCGGGCCTGCCCGATCCGGCGTACCCAGCGCTCGGCGATCTTCTCGACGGGGTGTTCCTTGACGGCGCGGTCGCGGATCGAGAGGCAGACGTCGCGGCCGTCGCGGATCACGTGTACGAAGCGGGCCTCGGGAAGGGCGCTGCCGATCTTGCGGATGCTCTTGACGTAGATCGGCGTCTTCTCCCCGCAGCGCGGCTTGCCGACCCGTTCGGCGTAGAGGCGGTAGAAGGCGCGAAGCGCGTCGCCGGCGTTGAGCGGATCGATCGCTCCGAACTCCTCCAGCAGCTGCTCCTCCGTGAGCCCGAAGTCGCCCCACTCGCGCTGCTTGGTGATCGTCGCCAGGAAAGCGTCCGGCGTGGCGCGCCCCTCTTCGGCGACCTCGATCAGCTCGGGCACGAAATGGGTCTCCGGCGGCATCGTCAGGTCGGGGTGGGCGTCGAGCATCATCCGCAGCAGCGTCGTGCCAGAGCGGTTGACCCCGACCACGAAGGGGGCGGGCAGGTCGGCGGCCCCGCGCTTGGCCGCGCGGCGATGACTGGACCGTCGCCAGATGCTCTTTGGGCTTGGTGGTGCCATCGAGTATGGGTTGTGGGCCTCACCGTGAGCCGCGGGCTCGGCGGGCAAGGTCACGCCACCCGGGTGATGGCCGACTTCATTCACCGCGAGCGAGAGAGAGGAATTGTAGGGCCGATTCCCTGCGTCCGCATCCATGCCGCTCTGCGGCCATCTATCCGCCGCCGAGCAGCTCTTCGATGCCGGAGACGGTGTGGTCCCAGCTCAGCTCCTCGCGACGGGACTCGGCGCCGGCCGTTAGCTTCGCTCGCAGTGGGGGGTCGGCAAGTCGCTCGATCGCCGCCGTCAGGGCCTCAGGGTCGGGGCGCTTCGCGGGGATTCCGGAGCGGGCGGTGCCGTCGGGGTGGGAGGGGACGAGCAGGCCGTTGGCCCCGTCGTGGACGACCTCGTTCATCGGTGGGTCGTCGTTGGTGATCACCGGCTGGGCGAAGGCCATCGCCTCATACAGAGGCAGGCCCAGACCCTCCCAGCGTGAGGGGGTGATGCAGATGTCGCAGGAGGCGATCGTCTCCAGGTGAGGGATCCAGTCGTCGTCACCGAGCGAGAACTTGATCCGTTCGTCCTTGCGGACCTTCCGGGGCAGCTTGCCTAGCCGATCGCGCTCGACCTGCGCCTTGACCAGCAGCCTCAGGTTCGGGTTGGTGGTCCGGGCGAAGGCCTCGACCACGGGCTCAAGGGGTTTCCGGTGGCCGATGAATCCGCCGGGGAAGACGAGTCGGACCAGGCCGTCGTCGGCACGTGCGACGGCAACCTCCAGCAGCTCCGGGTGGATGCCCCACGGGACCCGCGGCGTCTGCACGCCCCAGGACGCGTAGCGCATCTGCTCGCACTCGGTCATCGAGTAGACGACGTCGTAGGCGCGACGGGCGTCGTCGAGGTGCTCACGGGTGAAGTGCTCCCAAACGAAGCGGCCGATCGTTCGCACCCCGCGCTCACGCAGCCGCGCGATCTCGTCGAACTGGTAGTTCTGGTCGCAGAGGATCGCCTCGATCGAGTTCGCCTCCACCCACGCGACGTACTCCTCCAGCGGCAGGTTGAAGGCCGAGCCCTCCGTCACCCCGGGCTGATCCCAGATGCCGGTCCGCTCCAGCGCTCCCGGTCGCGGCCCCTGCTCGCGCCGGGGCCGGGCGAGCACGAAGCTCTGATGCCCGAGCTGATCGACGGCCGACCGCATGTAGCGAGCGACGATCGGCTGCCCGCGGTTGAACCACTTCGTGACTATGCCCACGCGCATCAGCGGGCCCCCGTCACTCGGAGTTCTTCTTGCGTCCCTTGCCCTTGCCGCCCTTGCGGTTGCCGCCGTGGAGGCTCATGGTGCGCTCCTTGCGGGGGAGGATCCGGGCGTGCTCGAGGTGGCCGGTGGGGATCGCGTGGACGCAGATGCGCGAGTAATGGTCGTGGCGCTCCTCCTCCCAGACGGTGCTGATCCCCTCGAAGCCGGCGGTGGCCAGCATCTGCTCGAGGCAGAGCTTGTTAGGCGTCCACCAGTTGGAGGGGTTGTTGGTCCCCTCGCCCTGTCCGTGGTAGATCATCATCGGCTTGTCGGGCTGCAGGCGGGTGATCCCGGTCTCGATCACGAGCAGCTCCCGGACCACCTTGCGGAGCCGGAAGAGCAGGCTCATCACGTTCTCGACGTGGTACAGAACCCCGGAGCAGAGGACGACGTCGTACTCGCCGAGCTCGAGCCATTTCTCGCTGAAGACGTCCATCTGGATGAAGTCGAAGCCGTAGCGCTCGACGTTGGCAGCGAGATCGTCGGAGGTGCAGAGATCGATCCCGACGGTCTGCGCCGCGTCCCGGCGAACCGCCTCGGCGCAGTGCATCCCCTCCCAGCAGCCGACGTCGAGGAAGGTCTTGCCGGAGAGCTCGACCGGCATCCGGAACTGCTCCCAGCGCGAGCCCTTGCCGGCGGCCTGCAGATCCTCGCCGACTCCTTCGATCTCTGTTTCAGCGGCCATGGGGAGGCGCAGGGTAGCTAGCCGCCCGCCGGCGCCGCCGCCTCGTCCGGCCCGGCGCGGCCGCTGTCGGCGAGCAGTGCGGCAGCAGCGTTGCGTCCGTTGAGGCCGATCACGGAGCCCCCCGGGTGGGTCGACGCCCCGCACAGGTACACGCCCGGGATCGGCGTGCGGGATTCCAGGCGCCGGTCCCACATCTGCTCGGGGAGCACCTCGCCCTGGAAGATGTGGCCGCCGCTGAGGCCGATCCGCTCCTCGATGTCGGGTGGTCCCAGGACCTCGCGGTGCTCGACGCATTCATGGACATCGGGGGCGGAGACGGCGATCGCGTCGAGGATCGCGTCGCCGATTTGCTCCCGGCGCGAATCCCAGTCTCCCTGGAAGAGCTCGTAGGGGGCGTACTGGGCGAAGACGCTCATCGTCTGCCGGCCCTCGGGCGCGATCGTCGGGTCGTAGGAGGACTGTGAGTAGATCTCGCAGAAGCCGATGCTGACCTCGCCGCGCAGGCTCGCCTCAAAGGCCTCCTGGCCCTGATCGAGCCCGACCGCGACCGTCGCCATCGCCCGCTGAGGATCGGCCGCGCCGCTCGCCGCCGTCCACTCGGGGGAGCGCCTGAGCGCCGCGTTGAGCTTGACGACGGGGGAGCCGACCCGCCACTCCTCGAGCCTCCGCCCGAACGCCTCGGGCACCGCGTCGGGGTCGTCGGCCAGCATCGCAAGCAGTCGCTTAGGGTCCGCGTTGCAGACCACCGCCCCGGCTCCGAGCATCTCGCCGCTCTCGAGCTCCACCCCCTCCCCGGGGTGGATCCGAGCGACGGGAACCCCCGCTGCCAGAGTCGCGCCGGCCTCGCGCGCGGCCTCGGCGATCGCGAACGAGATCGTTCCCATGCCGCCCTCGACGTAGCCCCAGGCGCCGGGCTCGCCCTCGATCGTGCCCATGCTGTGCATCAGCTTGACCATCGCGGTCCCCGGCGTTCGCGGGCCCGCCCAGGTTCCGATCACGCCCTGGCCCCACAACGCACGGTGCAGCCGCGGGTCCTCGAGGTATCGCTCGAGCACGTCTGCGACCGAGTCCTCGAAGACGAGGTCGATCAGCTCGGGGTCGTCGAGGATCTCCTCGATCCGTGCCCGGGACGGAGAGGGGGCGGCCCACAGATCGCCGCCCGGGCCCTCGCGGAGCCTGCGGCGGGCGCGGCCGTAGAGGTCGTAGTAGCGGTCGAGACCGGCGAGGTCGGAGGCCTTGAAGCCGTTGGCGCTCAGGTGCGCGCGGTTGGCCTCGGGGTCACTGAACTCGGCGTATGAGGAACCGTCGGCGAAGCCGCACCACAGGTGCGGATCGACCCCGAACACGCGGTAGCCACGAGAGCGGAGGCCGAGCTCGTCGATCACTCGCCGGTCGAGCAGCCCGACCGCGTAGGCGCAGGGGCTGATCACGTAGCGGTCGTCGGGAAACGGTCGCTCAAGAGTGCAGGCGCCGCCGAGGCGGCCGCGTCGCTCGAGCACGAGGACGGACCGGCCCGCGCGCGCCAGGTAGGCGGCGGCGGCGAGCCCGTTGTGGCCGCCGCCGACGATCACAGCGTCCCAGTCCCGGCCCGCGAGCTCGGAGACCGGAGCCGGCAGCCCGACCGTTCCCATTCGCTCGCGGATACCCGTCGACATGCCTATCCCAGCAGCCGCCCGAGGCTCTCGACCGTCAGTTCCCATCGGCGCTGGTGGCGGAGCTCGGCGACGCCCTCGCGCATCCGCTCCAGCTCCGCGCGGGATCCGAGCTGCTCGATTGCCGCGGTCAACGGGCCCGGATCGGGGTCCCAGGCCGGAATCCCCGAGCGGGCTTCCCCGTTGCGGATCGACGGGACGAGGATCCCGCTACGGCCGTCGAGGACCATCTCCGACATCGGCGGCTTGTCGTTGGTGATGATCGGCATCCCGAAGGCGGTGGCCTCGAACAGCGGCAGGCCGAGGCCCTCCCAGCGCGATGGGGCGAGCAGGACGTCGCAGGCGGCAAAGCGAGCTCGGTGGACGGCCTCGGCCTCGTCCTCGAGCGCGAGCTCGATCCGGGGGTCATCGGCCGCCGCCTCGCGGAGGAGCTCGTCGTTGCGCGGGACCTGGGCGCTGATCACCAGGCGGAGGTGGTCGCCCGCGGCCCGGTTGAAGGCCTTGACCACCTTGCGGATCGGCTTGCGCCTGCCGAGGATCCCGCCGGGGAAGTAGAAGGAAACAACCCCGTCCAGACCCCTCGTCTCGCGCCCGGCCGTGCCGGCCTGCGCTGGTGTCTGGCCGAGCAGCTCAGGATGGATTCCCCACTGAACGTAGGGGCTCCCGATCCCCATCTCCGCGTAGCGGGCCTGCTCGCAAAGGGTGAGCGAGTAGATCGTCTCGAAGGCGGTCTTCGCTGCCTGTACGTACTCGTCCCCGAAGTACTCCCAGACGAAGCGGCCGATCGTCCTCACACCTTCCTCGCGGAGGTGGTTGATCTCGTCGAACTGGTAGTTCTCGTCGCAGAGGACCGTCTCGATCGAGTTGGCGGCAACCCACTCCTCGTACTCGCTCGAAGGCACGTGATGGTCGCTCGCCTCGGTGATCCCGGCCTGATCCCAGACCGGGTCGATCCCACCCGCGGCGGCGGCCGCTGCCCTCTGCGCCCTCGGGCCCGAGCCCGGGCGAGCGAGGACGAAGCTCTCATGCCCCAGCTCGGCGAGGGCATCCCGCAGCTGCCGCGTTACGACCGCCTGCCCCGAGGCGATCCACTTGCTGACCAGGCCGACGCGCACCGGTCTCAGCGCTTTCTGAGCAAGGTGATCCCGTCGGCGACCCCGACCATGGCGATGTCGACCCGCTGATCGGTTTCGAGCTCGCGGTTGAGCCGGTCGATCGCCGCGCTCTGCTCGCCATCGGGATCGAGCACAGCGCCGCTCATCAGCACGTTGTCGAGCAGCAGCAGGCCGCCGGGACGCAGCAGTCCCAGGCAGAGCTCGTAGTAATCGGAGTAGCCGGTCTTGTCGGCGTCGATGAAGGCGAGGTCGAACGGGTCGGAGCCGTCCAGCTCCACGAGCGTGTCGATCGCGGGCCCGACCCTGAGGTCGACCCGCTCCGCCACCCCCGCCGCCTCGAAGTTGGCGGTCGCGGTCTTTGCTCGTTCGCGATCGAGCTCACAGGCGACGAGCAGGCCGTCCTCGGCGAGGCCGCGCGCGATGCAGATCCCCGAGTAGCCGGTGAAGGTGCCGACCTCGATCGCCCGTCTCGCCCCGGTGATACGGGCAAGCATCGTCATCAGCGCGCCCTGGTCGGGAGCGATCTGCATCACCGCGATGTCGCCGAGCGCTGCGGTCTCCTCCCGCACCCGGCTCAGCACCTCGTCCTCCCGCGAGCCGCGGGCGACCATGTAGTCGTGCAGCTCGTCGGTCAGTGGGGTGAACTTCGACACTTCAGCCGGCGGTCCCGACCTCGTAGCCGAGCTCCGAGAGCAGGCCTCCCGCCGCCGCGTCGAAGGCGGCGATGTCCTCGGCGCTCATCTTCTCCCTCCAGCGGTACATCGCTCCCGGGTCGGGCGGCTTCTGGGTCATCGCGTGGGCTTGCATGCGCTCGTCGCCGGGGCGAGTCGGTTTGCCGTCGCTGGCCGGCAGGTCGCGCGCCATCTCGGCCATCCGATCGGCAGCGCGCTCGTAGTAGCGCAGCATCACGGGATCCCAGTCGAGCTCGATGAACTCCGCGATCCTGCGCAGGTTGGGCTCGGTGTCGGTGACCAGGTCCTCGTAGCGCAGCTCCATGTAGTGACCGAGCCGCTTGCCCTGCTTCTGCGCCCTGCGGATCCGCCGCTCCCAACCCTCGGCGACCTGGCCGGCCGGTGCCCGCTTCCCCTCGCCGAGGGTTCGCTTCCAGCGCGAGAGGGCGACGTCGCGGCCGTCGCGGATCACATGGATGAAGCGGGCCTCGGGCAGCGCCTTCTCGATCCGCCGCATCTTGCGGACGTAGGCCGGGGTCTTCTCGCCCCACCGGGGCTTTCCCTGTCGCTCGCTGTAGATCGCGTAGAAGGCCCGCAGGGCGTTGCCGGCATCCCAGTCCGAGACAGCCTCGAGTCGCTCGCGCACCTCCTCGGGCTCCATGTGCAGGTCGCCCCACTGGCGCACCGACCGCATCACCTCCAGCGCCTGTTCCGGCCCGCCGCCGTCGTCGATCGCCTCGATCACATCGGGCACGAAGTGGGTCTCGGGCGGGATCGCGAGGTCGGGATGGGCGTCGAGCATCAGCCGCAGCATCGTCGTCCCGGAGCGGCCGACGCCGACGATGAACGGGACCGGGGTCCGGCCGCTGTCGTCGTTCCTCTTCAGTAGCGGAGCCATCGGTTCCTAGGGTCGCAGAGATCGCCGCCGCTGAGCGTCTAGACCCCGCAGGCGGTCCCTGCCGCCTCAGCCAGCGCGCAGAAGGACTCCTTGGGCGTCGAGCGGTCGGACTCGACCACCCCGAAGCCCTCCTCGAACGCGAACGGCGCGTCGGCCTGGTCGAAGAATCGATGGAAGGTGATCAGCGGGACCCCGTCGGCCGCGAGCGTTTCGTAGATCTCCTCCAGCCCCTCCGCCTGGGTTCCCCCCTCGACCGCGAACTTCCCCTCGGTCGTGAGCCCGACCTCGGTCACCCAGACCGGAACGCCGGGCGCCGCCCGCTCGGCTGCATCGCGGGCCTCCTCGTACAGTCGCAGGCTCTCGGCCACCGGCTCGGCATCGCGCTGCAGGAGGCTGTAGGGGTGGACGCCGATAGCGTCTACCGCGGGGGAGTCCGGGCCGCTCATGACCGCCTCGATGAACTCGACGAACGGGATCTTGGTCGGCGTCACCTCGGCCTGCTCGACCGTGGTCGGCGAGGGACCGGCGGAGACGATCGGTACCTCGGAGTCACTCTTCTCGACGGCCGCGACCGTGGCGCTCAGCATCTCCCGATAGAGCTCTGGCTGGGGCGCGGGCCGCCAGAACTGGGGCACGTTGGGCTCGTTCCAGACCTCGATCCCGATCGAATCGGGGTAGCGCTCGGCCACCTCGGCGACGAACGCCGCGTACTCGTCGACCTTGTCCGCCTGCGGCGCGATCCCGGGCATCGGCGAGCTGCATCGGCGCTGGGAAGCCCAGCAGGGAGCGCTCGTCACCACCCAGAGAGGCTCCAGGCCGTAGCCCTGGAGCTCGGCGTCGAGCGCATCCGGCGTCGCGAAGTCGAGCTGCCCCGGCTGCGGTTCGCTGCTCGACCAGTTGAGAGCAACGCGGACGAAGGTCGCACCGGCCTCGGCGATCAGCTCGTTGCCGGCGCCGCCGGGCTCGATCATCTCGTTGAAGCCGAACCGGGGATCCGAACCACTCGGCTCTTCCGAGCCGCCCTCCTCGCCGCCGCAGGCGCCGAGCAGCAGCGCCGCCGAGACGGCGGCGAGAAGCGTCGCGCGAGTCCTCACCCGAGCAGCTCCCGGACCGATTCGAGCGCCCGGTCCCAGCTCAGCTCCTCGCGCCGCTCCAGCGTCCCGCGCTCGAGCTCGGCTCGCAGCTCGGGGTCCGCGAGCCGCTCGATCGCTGCGGTCAGCGCCGGCACGTCCACCGTCTTCGCCGGGATGCCCGAGTTGGCGTCGCCGTCGTGGTGTGAGGGGACGAGGAGCCCGTTGACGCCGTCGGTGATCAACTCGTTCATCGGCGGGTCGTCGTTGCAGACGATCGGCTGGCCGAAGGCGATCGCCTCGTACAGGTGCAGGCCCAGGCCCTCCCAGCGGGCGGGCGCCATGCAGATGTTGGCGTCGGCGCACATCTGCAGGTGTTCGTCAGCGGGGAGGTCCTCGAGGACCAGCTCGATCCTTCGATCCTCCCTCGCCGCCTTGTTGAGGAACTTCATCCGGCGCTCGATCTGGGCCTTGACGATCAGCCGGAGATTCGGATTCTCGCTGGCGATGAAGGCGTTGATGATCTGTTTGAACGGCTTGCGCTTGCCGAGCAGACCCGCGTGGTAGTGGAAGCTGACGGGGGATTCGGTCCGGTGCGGGGTGATCCGGTCGTACTCGGGGTGGATGCCCCAGCGCAGGTGCGGGGTGTCGATTCCCATCGTCGCGTAGCGCTCGCGCTCGGCCGCGGTCATCGAGTAGATCGTCTCGTACGCGTGGCGCGCGCCGTTGACGTGCTCGGAGCTGAAGCGCTCCCAGACGAAGCGGCCGATCGTCCGCACGCCGCTCGCCCGCAGGCCCGCGATCGCTTCGAACTCGTAGTTCTGGTCGAAGAAGCAGGCGTCGAGCGAGTGCCTGGAAGCCCAGCCGACCAGCTCCGCCTCGGGGATCCGGAATTCGCTCGCCGGTGTGACGTCGCCCTGTGCCCAGACGTCGTCCTCCCGCGCCTCCTGGGGCATCGGAAAGCTCTCCTTGGTCGGCCGACCGAGCACGAAGGTCTCGTGGCCGAGCTGATCCAGGGCCGATCGCAGCTGGCGGGCGACGACGCCCTGCCCGCGGTTGAACCAGAAAGCGCAGATACCTACTCGCATCGAGCGGGCAGGATGGCAGAGCGCGGCCGGCGCCGCGCTCGATCGGCGAGAGCCTTGACCAGGAGCGTCGCCTTCTCGCTGCAGGCGGTCCCGATCGCGCTCAGGCCGCGATCAGCGCTGCCGACTCGAACAGCTTCAGCCCGTCGGTCGAGCCGGTGAGCTCGTCGACGGCGTGCTCAGGGTGGGGCATCAGGCCAGTCACGTTGCCGGCTTCGTTGCGAACACCGGCAATGTCATTGAGCGAGCCGTTCGGGTTCTGGCCCTCCGCGTAGCGCAGGGACACCTGGCCGTTCGCCTCGATCCTGTCGAGCATCTCGGGCGGGGCGAAGTAGCGTCCGGTCGTGTGCTTGACCGGGATCGATAGATGATCTCCGGGCTCGCAGGTCCGGGTCCAGTCCGAGTCGGCGCTCGCGACCACGAGGTCGACCTGGCGGCAGAGAAACTTCAGGCCCTCGTTCGGCAGCAGGGCACCGGGCAGCATCTGCGCCTCGCACAGCACCTGGAAGCCGTTGCAGATCCCGAGCACGGGACCGCCATCAGCGGCGAAGCGGACGACGCTCTCCATCACCGGCGCGAAGCGCGCGATCGCGCCGACCCGCAGGTAGTCGCCGTAGGAGAAGCCGCCGGGAACAACCACCGCGTCGACGCCCTTGAGGTCGGGGTCACGATGCCACAGCAACTCGGCCTCGCCGACCCGCTCGCAGGCGAGTACCGCGTCGGTCTCGTCACACGAGCCCGGGAAGCGGACGACGCCGAATCGGGTCAAGTCTCCTCCTCGTCGCCGCCCGGGCTGAGCGGCGCCTCCTCGCCCTCGAGCTCGATCTCGTAGTCCTCGATCAAGGGATTGGCGAGCAGCTTCTCGCAGAGCTCGGGGAGTCCGTCCGGGTCGTCGGTGCGGAGCTCGACCATCCGGCCCACGTGGACCTCTCCAACCCCATCGAAGCCGAGCGTCGGCAGAGCCCGCTCGACGGCCTTGCCCTGGGGGTCGACGACCCCGCTCTTGGGGCGGATCAGGACACGGGCGAGCACGACGCGGACCCTAGACGATCGCCCAGCGTCAGCCGCGGTGCGGGCTACTCGCGGGCCCGGGCCATGCGCGCCCGCGCCCGCCCCATCAGGCCGGCGAAGCGGGACGGCGCCCGCGCCTCGGCTGCGGCCTCGGCCAACCCCGGGTAGCCGCAGTTCTCGAGCGCTTCGCGCATGCCGAGACGGGCGAAGGCCTCGGTCCAGCGCGGGTCGTTGGCGGCGTAGGGGACCTCGGGCGGTCGCACCGCGCCGCGGGCCCATTTGGCGACCGGCGGAGGCGTCGGTCTGCCGGCGGCGCGGTAGACCCGCGAGATCGCGCCGACCGGATCGGCGCGCAGCTCCTCGTTTCGGAGCAGGACGTAGCGGTTGCCGAACAGCCGGTGCCCGTCGCGGTAGGTCCGCTCGAAGACGTACTTCCAGACCATCAGGATCCGCAGGTGGTTGGCGGGGCGACGGATGTGGGAGTTCTCTGGAAGCTCGAGCAGTACGTCCGAGAGCTCGCGGCTCGACCACAGCTTGCGTTTGCTGCGTTCGGCGAAGAAGGCCGCCGGCGAGTCGTAGTCGTCGGCCCGCTTGCGGCCCTTGCCCATCATCATCGAGGCCACGACCGCCCGCGGATCCCGAACGACGTGAACGAAGACGGCGTCATCGGCGAGCGGCGCGATCGCCGCGAGCTTGGCGTAGATCCGGGTGAACTTGATCATCACATCGCTCTCGGCCCCGGCCGTCCCCTGCTCGAGCAGGTACTGGATGAAGCCGCGGCAGTGCTCGGGGAGCTCGGGTCCGATCTCGAGGCTCGGCTCGCGCGGGCCGCCCCAGTTGAACTCCTCGATCTCGAGCTCCGGGTAGCGATCGGCAGCGAACCGCTTGCGCAGCTCACGGGTCTCGGCGAAGGGGTCGCTCTCGCGGGCCCCGCTTCCCCCTCCGGGAGTCTCGCCGTCCTCGCGCAGTGGCTCATAGAAGCACTTCAGCTCGGGGTCCTCGAGCAGCGCGTCGTAGAGGATCGTCGTCCCCGAGCGACGCATGCCTTGAATCAAGATCGGCATGGTGATCAGGTTAGAACCTGAGCAGCCGTTCGGAGGCGCGGGCTCAGGATCGCGGCGTCAGGGCTGCGGGAGGTCCTCGGGGAGCGGCAGCTCGCCGGGCGGCGATCCGTGCTCGGCGTCCCAGTTCTCGAAGGCCTCCCCGTCCCTGCCCTGGTGCTCGTTCGCACCGCCGATCGCGATGAACACGCAGCGCTCGCCGGAGCGGTTGATCAGCTGACGCCGCACCTCCGGTCCGACCCGCATCAGCTCACCTTCCCCGAGGCGGTGCTCGGTGGCCTCGACCGAGACCGTGAGTACCCCCTCGAGCACGAGGTACACCTCCTCCTGGCGCTTGTGGCGGTGGATCCGCCCGCGCTGGCCGGGCTGCAGGTTCATCTGGTTGAGCCCGAAGCAGCTCGCCCCCAGCTGCTTGCGGAGGCCGACGAAACGCTCGGGCGAGTCGGGGTCCAGCTTCGTCCGCCCGACCCCCGGCTCGGGCGGCATCAGCCGAGCTCTCGGCCGCTGATCCGCTCGAACGCCTCGCGGTACTTGGCGGTGGTCCCCGCGATCACCTCATCCGGGAGCTGGGGCGCCGGCGGGGTGTGATCCCAGCCCTGCTCGTCGAGCCAATCGCGCACGTACTGCTTGTCGAAGCTCGACTGCCCGCGGCCGGGCTCGTAATCGTCTGCGGGCCAGAACCGCGAGGAGTCGGGGGTGAGTACCTCGTCGCCGAGAACGATCTCCGCGCCCGGAGTGGAGCCGAACTCGAACTTGGTGTCGGCGAGGATGATCCCGCGTTCGAGCGCGTGTGAGGCAGCGTGCTCGTAGAGCTCGATCGAGACCCTTCTCAGCTCCTCCATCAGCGGTCGCGAGCCGATGATCTCCGCCGCCCGGTCGAAGTCGATGTTCTCGTCGTGGTCTCCGATGTCCGCTTTGGTCGCCGGGGTGAAGATCGGCTCCGGCAGCTTCTCGGACTCCTGAAGGCCGGCCGGCAGATCGATCCCGCATACCGACTGGTCCTGCTTGTACTCCTTCCAGCCCGAGCCGGTGATGTAGCCACGTACGACGCACTCGACCGGATACATGTCGAGCCTCCTCACCCGCAGCCCCCGCCCCTCCGCCTCGGGCGGCACGTCTTCGTCGAGGAAGTGGTTGGGGACGATCCCACCGGTCGTCTCGAACCAGAAGATCGACATCTGGGTGAGAACCTTTCCCTTATCGGGAATCGGATCGGGGAGGACCACGTCGTAGGCGCTGATCCGGTCGGAGGCGACCATGATCAGCTCGTCGCCGGAGTGGTAGATCTCGCGGACCTTGCCGCTCGAATGCAGTCTCAGGTCGGTCAGTGCTGTGCTCATGCCGCGAACCTAGCAACGGCGCGCCCCCCCGCGAGGGCCACAGCGTAGGATCTCGCGCAATGAGCGGCTTTTCCGAGGTCACCGACGGGATCTGGCACTGGAGCGCCCCACACCCGGGGATCGGTCAGGTGGTCCACTCCTACCTGGTACCGGGATCGGGCCTCGCGATCGACCCGATCTGGATCGACGGCCTCGACCGCGAGATCGAGGACCGCGGCGGGATCACGAGGGTGGCGCTGACCAACCGCCACCACCTCCGCGGGGCCGAGCGACTGCAGGAGCGGCTCGGCTGCGAGATCCTCGCGCCCGCCCTGGGCATGCATGAGTTCGGTGAGGGTGATGCCGTCAAGCCCTACGAGTGGGGCACGGAGGTCGCGCCCGGGGTCACGGCACACGAGGTCGGCGCCATCTGCCCCGACGACGGCGCCCTGTTGATCAACCGAAGCCCCGGCGCTCTCGCCCTCGCCGATGCGGTCATCTCCTGGGACGGGAAGCTCAGCTTTGTCCCCGACTTCCTCATGGACGAACCCGAGCGGGTCAAGGCGGCGACGATCGACGCGCTCGCGCCGCTGCTGGAGCTTGACTTCGACGCCCTCCTCCTCGCCCACGGTGAGCCGATCGCGACGGGCGGCAAGGACGCCCTGCGCGAGTTCGTCGGCGACCCCCGTCAGGCCGACTTCAGCCTCTGAGGGCCGGGCCGGCGACAGCCGATAAGCCCAGAGCCGCTAGGTTGGTGCGGTCGATCAAACCAAGGAGTGAGAATGGAAGCAGGGAGAAGCCGCGGCATCGAAGTCGGCGGCGTGATCAACGAGACCTTTCGGATCTACGGGTCCAACCTCGCCGGGCTTCTCGTCAGCGCGGCCGCGGTGTTCATCGTCGTCGGCATCGCGCAGGGGCTGCTCTACGAGGCCGGCGGGATCATCCTGATCCTGACCGCGACCGCGCTCGGATTCGCAGCCCAGGCGCTCTACACCGGCTTTGTGGTCAAGCTCGTCGACGACGTCCGCGACGGTACCCGCGACCATGGCGCCGGTGAGCTGCTCAACTCGGCCACCGGCTCGATAGCGCCGCTGATCCTCAACGGCATCCTCAAGGGCATCGCCGTGGCGATCGGCTTCCTCTTCCTGATCATCCCCGGTCTGATCCTGCTCACAGTCTGGGCGGTCACCGCACCCGCGATCGTGGTCGAACGGACCGGGGTCATGGCCGCCTTCGGACGCAGTTGGGAGCTGGTCAAGGGCCACTCGTGGTCGGTCTTCGGGGTGATCGTGATCGCCTTCCTGATCTCGATCGGCATCTCGCTCGCCGTCGGCATCGTCGGCGCGGCGATCGGCACCGGCGCCCGCGTCGTCTTCGGGACGATCTCGGTGATCCTCACCGCTCCGATCGTCGCGCTCGTCTCCGCGGTGATGTTCTTCGATCTCGGCGGCGGCTCGTCCGCGGAGGATTCGCTGGAGGGGTCCGCCTCCGGGACGATCGCGCCGCCCCCGCCGCCCACAGGGGCCTAGGGAGAGGCCGACGACCGCAAGCGGAACCCGGCGATGGCCCGCTCAGCGGGCCATCGCCTCGAGCCGCTCGAAGACCTCACCCGCGTTGCGCAGGTAGGCGCTCGCGTCGAAGACGGCGTCGAGATCGATCTCGGGCGCTTCGCCCTCGGTGATCGCCTTCGCCAGCAGGTCGCGGAACGGGGTCCGCTTGTCCCAGGCTTGCTGGGCGTTGGCTTGGACGATGCGGTAAGCCTCGTCGCGGTCGAGGCCTGTGTCGAGCAGCGCCGTCAGCGCTCGCTGGCTGTAGACGGCGCCGTAGGTGAGCTCGAGGTTCTCCTTCATGCGGTCGGTGTGGACGACCATCTCGGCGGCCACCCGCCGGCCGAGGCTGAGCATGTAGTCGATCGCGATCGTCGCGTCGGGCAGGATCACGCGCTCGGCTCCCGAGTGGGAGATGTCGCGCTCGTGCCAGAGGGCGACGTTCTCCAGTCCCGCCTGCGCGTAGCCACGCATCACCCGTGCGAGACCGGTGATCCGCTCGGTCGTGATCGGGTTGCGCTTGTGCGGCATCGCCGATGAGCCCTTCTGGCCCTTGCCGAACGGCTCCTCGACCTCGCGGACCTCGGTCCGCTGCAGGTTCCGGATCTCGGTCGCGAATCGCTCGAGACCGGCGGCCGAGAGCGCGACCGCGCTGAGCAGCTCGGCGTGGCGGTCACGCGGGACGACCTGGGTGGAGGCGTCCTCGCATCCGAGCCCGAGCTCCTCCATCACACGCCTCTCCACCGAGGGCGGCAGCGAGGCGTAGGTCCCGACGGCGCCGGACAGCTTGCCGACCGCGGCCTGCTCGAAAGCGGAGCGGAGCCGCTCGACGTTGCGATTCGCCTCGAAGGCGAATCCCGCCAGCCTCAGACCGAAGCTGGTCGGCTCGGCGTGAATCCCGTGAGTTCGGCCGACGCAGACGGTGTCGCGGTGCTCGAGTGCTCTGCCGATCAGGGCGTCGCGATAGTCCCGGGCGCCGGTCGTCACGATCGTCCCCGCCTCGACGAGCTGGGTCGCGAGGGCCGTATCGAGCACGTCGGAGGAGGTGAGGCCGTAGTGGAGCCAGCGGCCTTCGGGGCCGATCGAGGTCTGGACAACATCGACGAAGGCGGCGACGTCGTGGTTGGTGGTGCGTTCGCGGTACTCGACCGCCTCCACCGTGAACGAGGCGCGCTCGCGGCAGGCGCGGGCGTCGGCCTCGGGCACGACCCCCTCCATCGCCAGGGCATCGACCACGGCCAGCTCGACCTCGAGCCAGCCCTCCATCTTCCGGCGCTGGGTCCAGATCGACCCGATCTCCTCGCGGGTGTATCGGGGGATCATCTGCCGCCCTGCGTCTGGCCGATCTAGGCGCCGAGGATGCGGGCGGCGAGCAGCCCGGCGTTCTTGGCGTTGTCGATCCCGACGGCGGCGACCGGGACCCCTGGGGGCATCTGCGACACCGAGAGCAGAGCGTCGATTCCGCCCAGCGTGCCGGCGGAGATCGGCACCCCGATCACGGGCAGCTCGGTGTGGGCTGCGGCGACTCCCGGCAGCGCGGCCGAGAGGCCGGCGCCGGCGATGATCACCCGTAGGCCGCGCGTGGAGGCCATGCCGCAGTACTCGGCGACGGTGTCGGGGGTGCGATGGGCGCTCATCACACGGACCTCGTAGCGGATCCCGTTCTCCTCGAGGACCTCGCCGGCCTTGCGCATCGTCTGTTTGTCGGAAGCAGAGCCCATGATGATCCCCACCAGGGGCTGCTCCACCTCGATCTCCGCGAACGCCGTCTCCACGTCCGGCATGGTCTCGGTTCCAGTATCAGCTTCCGCCATTCGCTCACGCTCCAGCTCTGTCGACGGCTCGCTGCGCAATGTCGCTGCGCAGCTGACGCCCGTCGAAATCGATCTTGCCGGCAGCATCGTACGCTCGCTCGCGGGCGAGGGCCGGGGACGGGCCCATCGCGGTTACTGCCAGCACCCGGCCGCCGTTGGTGACGATCTCTCCATCGCGCTCGGCGGTGCCGGCGTGAAAGACCTCGGCGCCGGCCTCGGCGGCCTCGGCCAGGCCACCGATCACATCGCCCTTCGAGGAGCTCTCCGGGTACCCGGCGGATGCGAGGACGAGCGAGACGGCCCACTGGTCACTGAACTCGGCTTCGACCCCGTCCAGGCCGCCGGGCTCACGGGCGAGCCTGCAGAGCTCGAGCAGGTCGGAGCGGAGCCGCGGCAGGACCGCCTGGGTCTCGGGATCGCCGAAGCGGCAGTTGAATTCGAGCACCTTTGGACCCGCCGCGGTCATCATCAGGCCCGCGTAGAGGACGCCGTGGAAGGGAATGCCCCGCTCGGCCATCAGCGCCACGATCGGGCGGTGCACGAGGTCGGTGATCTCCTCGAGCTGGGCGTCGGTGACTCCGGGCACCGGCGAGTAGCTCCCCATTCCGCCCGTGTTCGGCCCTTCGTCGCCGTCGAAGATCCGCTTGTAGTCCTGCGCGGGCGCGAGCGGGAGCACGTTCTCGCCGTCACACAGCGCCAGCAGCGATAGCTCCTCGCCCTCGAGATGCTCCTCGAGCACGACGGTGGTCTCGCCGAATCGCCGCTCGGTGAAGAAGACGTCGATCGCCTCGCGGGCCTCCCGCTCGGAGGCGGCGACGATCACGCCTTTTCCGGCGGCTAGACCGTCTGCCTTGAGCACGATCGGGTAGTCGCTGCGTGCCAGGGCGTCGAGCGCCTGCTCGGGTGATCGCAACACCTGGTGGCCGGCGGTGGGCACCCCGGCGGCCGCCATCGCCTCCTTCGCGTAGAGCTTCGAGCCCTCGAGCATCGCCGCCCCCGCGCTCGGGCCGAAGGCGGCGATGCCGGCCGCCTCGAGCGCGTCGACGAGGCCGTCGACCAGCGGCGCCTCCGGCCCGACCACGACCAGATCGATCCCTTCGGACTTCGCGCCGGCGACGATCTCGGTGACCGAGCTGCCGATCTCCGGACAGCGCGCGTCGGCGCAGATCCCAGCGTTGCCGGGGCTGCAATGCAGCTCCGGCTCCTGTGGCGAGCGGGCCAGGGCGCGCACGATTGCGTGCTCGCGTCCGCCGCCCCCGACCACGAGGACCTTCAATCCGGGCATCTCGTTCGAAGCGCCTAGACCTCTTAGAGGCTGTTGGCGAAGTCCTCGGCCGGAATCGCGGTCAGCGTCATGTTCTCCGTCGTGCCACGCGAGCCCAGCTCGACCGAGGCGCGGGCCATCGTCTCGGCGTCGGGTGCCTCGATCACGCTGATGAAGTCGTACTGGCCCAGAGTCGCCCACTGGTGAAGCACCTTTAGGCCGATCTGCGACATCTCGGCGTTGACCTCGGTGATTCGGGCTGGATTGTTCTTGATCGTCTTGACGCCGTCGCTCGTCAGGTTGGTCAGCAGGATGAAATGGGCCATCTCTTCTCCTCATCGTTCGGCCCGCGCGGACTGCGGGCTGTTGGTGCGTCCAGCATCCTTATCTCACATCGGGTCGCGAAGCGTAGGCGCGCCCCGTCCCGGCTACTCCGGCAGCGAGGCGACTCCGCTGATGAAGGGCTTGACCAGGGGGGCAAGTCCAGCGATCTCATCGCGCTCGAGTTCGATCAGATCGAGCCGGGAGCGCTCGATCGCGGCCGCGGTGTCGCGGTTGCAATGGCAGCCGTGGCCGATCGCGTACCAGGGCCCGTGAAGGATGTCCTGGGCCCTGGCGAGGCGAGGCGTCTGGGCGCGGACGTGCTCGAAGAAGATGAGACGGCCTCCCGGCCGGAGGACCCGCGCGACCTCGGTCAGCGCCACCGCCTGATCGCGCACGGTGCAGAGCATCAGGGTCGCGACGACGGTGTCGAAGCAACTGGCGTCGAAGGGCAGCTCCTCGGCCGGAGCCTCGACCACGCGGGCCTCCCGACCCGAGCCGGCGAGCTTCTGGCGCAGCTGCGCGGCCATCGGCCCGAACGGCTCGGTGAGGACAAGCTCGCCGACCGCCTCCGGATAGTGGGGCAGGTTGAGGCCGGTCCCGGCGCCGAGCTCGAGCGTTCGCCCCGAGGCGCCGGCGACGGCCCGGGCGCGGCCCTCGCCGAGCGGGCCGCGCTCGGCCTTCGCCAGGGACCGGTCGTAAAGACCCGCGAACGCGCGCCCGTAGGTGGCGTCGTAGGCGCGCCGGATGATTGACGGCTCAGCCATCGCGGGCATCACTCGCCCTGTCGCTGATCAGGTCGGCCGCGGTTCCGTCCTGCCAGGCCCGGCGCAGCTCGTCATCGGCCGCCGGCGCCGCATCGTCGCCCTCGACCTGGCGGGCGTAGGCGGTGAGCCCACGACGGGCCTGGGGCGTGGTGCCGGACGACAGAAACCAGCGCCGCTCCTCCGCCAGGCCAGCCGCGAGCGGAGCGGTGGCGCCGAAGTACACCGAGTGCTTGGCGCCGGCGATCGATGCGGGCGAGCGCCGGGACATCCGCTCGGCCAGCCGACGGGCCTCCGTCATCAGCTCCGCCTCACCGACGGCGCGGTTGATCAGGCCGATCTCCTCCGCCTCCTCCGCCTCGAGAGCGCTTCCCTCGATGATCATCTCCAGCGCCCGGGCGTGTCCGATTGCATGCGACATCCGCTGGGTGCCCCCGGCCCCCGGCTGGATCCCGATCGTCGTCTCGGGCAGTCCGATGGTGCCGACCCCCCTGGCCATCAGTCGCAGGTCGCAGGCGAGCGCCAGCTCGCAACCGCCTCCCATCGCAGGGCCGCCGATCGCCGCAATCAGGATCTTGTCGAGCCGGTTCATGCGTAGGAACAGGTCGTGGATCTCGCGCAGGGCGAGGAGACCCGACGCGGGGGTTTTGCGCAGAGCGGAGCCGACACCTGGGATCCGGTTGAGACCTGCGGCCGCCGCCAGCGCCGCGCCCGCCACCCCGGCGCCGACCTGAGCGTTGAGCTCCTCGGCGCCGGCGAGGATCTCGGCGACGTCGTAGTGAGTGATGAACCTCCCCTCGACGCCGCCGGTAATGATCACCGCGCCGGTCGAGTCGTCGCGCTCGAGATCGTCGACGGCCGCGGTCAGGGCCTCGACCATCGGGCGGTTCATGAAGTTGTGAGGGGGGTTGACCAGTCGCACGGTCATCACCCGCCCGGCTCGCTCGATCTGGACGGGGTGGGGGTCCGCTGCGCTCATCTCGACTCCTGTTCTGCGGTGCTGGCGGCCGCGGGTCAGCTGATCCGGTCCGCGATCGAATCCCGACGGTAGTCGAAGATCCGCCGTAGGTCCCGCTTGACGATCAGGTGCTCGGCGATCGTCCCGAGCGGTCCGAAGCGATGGCCGTAGCGGACGATATCGACCATCCTCGTGTGGTCGGCGTCGATCGTCTCGAAGCTGTGGGTGTGGTGCCAGAGCGCGTAGGGGCCACGGAGCTGGCGATCGACGAAGCCGCCAGTCCCGTTCGCGGGCGGGTCCCACTCCTCGATCCTGGTCAGCCAGTTGACAGGGATGCCGTGGAGCTTGAGTCGGTAGCGGATCTCGGTCCCGACACTCATCTCGATCGGGGTCGGGGTCGTGATCCGGAAGCCGAGCCAGGGCGGGGTGATCGCCTCGAGGTTCTCCGCCATCGAGAAGAACTCGAACGCGGGGTCGATCCCGACGTCGAGCACCTGCTCGCGGCGCAGTACGCGTTCTCTCATCCCGCCTCCCCCGTGCCGGCTCCGACGAGCGCCCCGATGTCGGTCACGGTCCTCTCCCAGCTCAGCTGCCGACGTCGCTCCCGGGCGCCGGCGGAGAGCTCGGCGCGGAGGTCGGGATCGCGCAGCCGCTCGATCGCGGCGGTCAGCTCGCCGGAATCGGGCCGGTAGGCGGTGATCCCCGAGCGGGCCTTTCCGTCGGCGATGCCGGCGACGAGGATCCCGTTGTGGCCGTCGATCACGATCTCGTTCATTGGAGGATTGTCGTTGGTCACAACCGGCACCCCTAACGCGGTGGCTTCGTAGAGATGTAGCCCGAGGCCCTCCCAGCGGCTCGGTGCGATGATCGCGTCGGCGGAGCCGAGCAGGCGCATGTACCCGGCGGTGGGGAGCTCGTCGGTGAGGATCTCGATGCGCCGGTCCCGCCGCCCGATGCGACCGCCGCGGGCGAGGCGCTTGACCTGAGTGAGCTGCCGCTCGACCTGTGCCTTGACCACCAGCCGGAGCTCGGGGCCCTCGGCCGCGCGGAAGGCCTCGATCACCTCGGCCAGCGGCTTTCGCTTGCTCATGAATCCACCCGGGAACAGCAGTCGCACCTGCGAGCCCGCTTCGTCTCCGGAGGCATTCCTCGCGGGACCCGGGATCAGATCCGGGTGACATCCCCAGTGCACGCGCGGGCTCTCGACCCCCATCTCCGCGTAGCGATCGCGCTCGCACGCGGTCATCGAGTAGATCTGGTCGAACGCGGCCCGGGCCGGTCCGACGTGGTCGTCGGAGAAGTGCTCCCAGACGAAGCGTCCGAGGGTGCGGAGCCCGGACCGCCTCAGCCGCTCGATCTCCTCGAACTGGTAGTTCTGATCGAAGAGGACCTGATCCAGCGAGTTCGCCTCCGCCCAGGCCTCGTACTCCGGCCAGGGGATCAGGTAGGCGGAGGCGTCGGTGACGTCGGGCTGATCCCAGACGTCGCGCCGCTCGATGTGGTCGGGGCGGATGTTGGTCCTGCGGGTCGGCCGGGCGAGGATGAAGGTCTGGTGACCGAGATCGTCGAGCGCGGATCGGAGCTGGCGGGCGACGACGCCCTGTCCGCGGTTGAACCAGTAGGAGACGATTCCGATTCTCACGCCCTAACCCTGACATGCAGCGGCGCCCGGCAGGAGGGGGGTCGGTTATGAGCGAACGCTAACATGGCGTCGGTGGGACGCTGTAGCGGGATCGAAGCGGGACGAGTGTGGCGTGGTCTTCTGGCCGCGCTCGGCGCGATGCTGCTCTCTCTGGCCGCGCTGGGCGCCGATCCCGTAGCGGCTTCCCCGCGTGGCTACTCGCCCCCAACCGCGGCCGAGCTCGAGCGCGCCACCGACACACTGCTCCGTCAGCCCAGTCTGCGCGGCGGTGGGATCGGCGAGGCGCCCGAACAGCCGGAGCCCGGCGCCGACGACGAGCGTCTGCTTGCCCCGCGAAACCTCGCCGTGGCCCTCTACGGAGCGCCGCAGCTGACCGCGACCGCCGTCGGCAAGCGCAGCCCCTCCGGAGCCGCCCGCAAGCTCCGCAAGCAGGCCCGCGCCTATGCCCGCAGCACGCGGCGTCCGGTCGTCCGCAGCCTCAACTTGATCGGTGTGATCGCGACGGCGTCGCGGGGATCCGACGGCAAGTACCGGGCCCGCCAGCCGGACGAGATCATCCGCCGGTATCTGAAGGCGGCACGCTCGGTCGGAGCGCGGCTGACTCTCGATATCCAGCCCGGACGTTCGCCGGTGCTGAGCGAGCTGCGGGCGCTGAAGCGATGGATCAGCCTCCCCGACGTCGACGTCGGCATCGATCCCGAGTGGCATGTCGGTCGCCGCGGGGTACCGGGGCGGACCGAGGGCTCGATCAGCGCGCGGAAGCTGAATCAGGCGTCGCGCTGGATCAACGAGCTGGTCACCGAGGGGGGACTGCCGCCGAAGGCGATGATCGTGCATCAGTTCCGCAAGGGGAGCATCAGCCAGCGCCGCAAGATCAATCCTCGTGCGAGCGTAGACGTCCTGCTCAACTTCGACGGGATCGGATCCCGGGGGCCGAAGAAGGCCGGCTACGCCAAGCTCGCCGTCAATGATCTGCTCGATGGCTTCTCGCTCTTCTACGATCGCGACATCCGGCTGATGAAGCCTCGCGCCGTGCTGCGGTTGAAGCCACGGGTCGAGTACGCGATGTACCAATAGGCTGCGGCACGATGGGTCGCATCGTCCTCTTCGGGGCCACCGGCTACACCGGCGAGCTCACCGCTCGGGCACTGCTCGCACGCGGAGCCAAGCCGCTGCTCGCCGGCCGCAACGCCTCATCGCTGAGCATCCTCGCCTCAGATCTCGGCGGGCTCGATACGGCGGTCGCCGAGGTCGGCCGCCCCGAGACCGTCCGCGCTCTGCTCTCCGAGGGCGACGTGATGCTCTCCACCGTCGGGCCGTTCACGAACTGGGGTGATCCGGCGGTGGAAGCGGCGATCGACGTCGGCGTCCCCTATCTCGATTCGACCGGGGAGCCACCCTTCATCCGCCGGGTCTTCGAGCGCTACGGCCCGGACGCGGAGCGGGCAGGGGCTCCGCTGCTGACCGCAATGGGCTACGACTGGGTGCCGGGCAATCTCGCCGCCGCGATCGCTCTCACCGAGGCCGAGAAGGCCGCCGAGCCGGCCGACAGGGTCGAGATCGGCTATTTCCTCACTGGAGGAGGCGGCGGCTTCAGCGGCGGCACGATGGCATCGACGCTCGCCTCTTTGCTCGAGCCCGGATTCGCATACCGCGACGGGCGGCTGATCACCGAGGCGAACGGCAAGCGGGTCCGCGCCTGGGAGGTCCGCGGACGCAAACAGCAGGCGATATCGGCCTCCTCCTCCGAGCACTTCTCGATCCCGTCCCAGTTCCCGGCGGTACGCACCGTCGAGCCCTTCCTCGGCTGGTTCGGCTCCGCCTCACGGGCCGTGCAGGCGAGCTCGTACGCAATCGCGGGAGTCACCCGCCTCCCGTTCGCCAAGGGTGGCCTGCAGCGGGTTCTCGCCCGCTTCGCGAGGGGGTCGACCGGCGGGCCCGGCGAGGAGGAGCGGGCGGGAAGTGGCTCGCACGTACTTGCGATCGCTCGCGCCCCCTCCGGCCGGGCGGTCGCAGAGGTCCGGCTGGAGGGCATCAACGCCTACACCTTCACCGCCAGGATCCTCGCGGTCGCCTCGATCAAGGCGCTCGCCGGCGAGATCGACACCAGGGGCGCCCTCGGGCCCGCTCAGGCCTTCGGCGTGGAGGGCCTGGAGGCCGCGGTCGCCGAAGCAGGCATCACCCGCGTCCTCTGATCGGCCTCCGTTCGGGGCGCGCTGTCTCGCTCAGCATGTCCTGACCGTGGATGTGACTTCCTTCAGCGAGATCGGTTGGGCGCGGCACCTGTCGGAAGTCCCGGGCCGCGAGGGTGCAGCGGATGCCGGCGACCGTTACAAGTGAGTGATCGCTCCCTGGTTCCCGAAGCCCTGGATGCTGCCGTTGATGGTGACGGCTCTGATCCTGCCGTCATTCGCGGCGTTCGCCTTCGCCGGCCCGCAGCTCGGCGTCGCAGTCGGGGCGGCCTCGATCGCGGCGATCATCGTCATCGCCGGGCGGTCGGTGCACCGCGGCCCGATCGAGGTCGCGGCCGACGACTCCGCTCCGGTGCTGACGCTCGCGCTGGCGCCGATCGACGAGATCGCGGTCGCCAACCGGATCGCGACCTTCGCCGAGGTCGACTCCGAGGACGGGGCGGCGGCCGAGCGCCAGGTTCTGGTCCTCGCGCCCGCCCAGGTGACGACCGTCCAGCGCTGGCTCTCGGATCAGGATCCGGCCCGCCTCGTGGCCCAGGAGCGGCTCGCGGTCTCGATCGCGACCCTGGTCGCCGCCGGCTGCCATGCCGAAGGCCGCGTCGTCGACGAGAGCCCGGTCCAGGCGATCGAGGACATCGCCGCCCAGCACGGTGCCCGGCGGGTCGTATTCGTCACCAGGCCCGCCGAGCACGCCGAGGCCTTCGAGGAGGTCCGGCGTCGGCTCGATCGTCCGGTCGAGCGGATCGAGGTCAGCCGCCAGGCAAGCCTGGACGGAGCCGATTCGGGAATCTAGGCGACCGCCGTCAGGGCCGGGACGCGCTCGAAGTTGAGCTCGCCGTCGGAGGCATCGATCGCGACCGTGTCACCCTCGGCGAACTCTCCTTCGAGGAGCTTCAGCGCGAGCTTGTCGACGAGCCGCTTCTGGATAACCCGCTTCAGCGGCCGTGCGCCGTAGGTCGGGTCGTAGCCGAGGTTGCCGAGCAGCGTCCGGGCATCCTCGCTGAGCTCGATCGCGATCCCGCGCTCGCTCCGGACCCGGTCGGCCAGCAGCTCGACCTGGAGCTCGACGATCTCGCTGATGTCCTCCCTGCCGAGCCGGTGGAAGATCACGGTCTCGTCGATCCGGTTGAGGAACTCCGGCTTGAAGGTGCTGGTCAGTACGACATCGATCTTCTCGCGGATCTGCTCATCGATCCGCTCGGCCGCGATCTCGGCGGAGCCGACGTTCGAGGTCATGATCATCACCGAGTTCTTGAAGTCCACGGTTCGCCCCTGCCCGTCGGTCAGGCGCCCCTCGTCCATGATCTGAAGGAGGGTGTTGAAGACGTCCGGGTGCGCCTTCTCGATCTCGTCGAGGAGGATCACCGCGTACGGGCGGCGGCGCACGGCCTCGGTCAGCTGGCCACCCTCGTCGTAGCCGACGTAGCCGGGAGGGGCACCGATCAGGCGCGAGACCGAGTGCTTCTCCATGTACTCGGACATGTCGATGCGGATCATCGCCTGCTCGGAGTCGAACATGAACTCGGCCAGGGCCCTGGCCAGCTCCGTCTTGCCGACGCCGGTCGGCCCGAGGAAGAGGAAGCTGCCGATCGGTCGGTTCGGATCGGCGAGCCCCGCCCGCGAGCGTCGTAGGGCGTTGGCAACGGCCTCGACGGCCTCGTCCTGGCCGATCACGCGCTCGTGCAGGCGCGATTCCATCTGGATCAGCTTCTCGACCTCGCCCTCCATCAGGCGCGAGACCGGGATGCCGGTCCACTTCGCGACGACCTGGGCGACGTCCTCGCCGGTCACCTCCTCGGTCAGCATCGATCCGCCGTCGGCGTGCAGCTCCTCGAGCCGTGCCTGCTGATCGGCCACTGTGCCCTCGAGCTCGGGGATGCGGCCGTAGCGCAGCTCGGCGGCCTTCTCGAGGTCGGCGTCGCGCTCGGCTCGCTCGGCGGAGCGATGCGCCTCCTCGAGCTCCGTCTTGGCGCTCTTGATCGCGTCGATCGCGGCCTTTTCGGTCTGCCAGCGGGCCTTCATCTCCCCAGCCGACTCCTTCAACTCGGCGAGCTCGGCGTCTAGGGCCTCCAGGCGCGCCTTGCTGGCGTCGTCGGACTCCTTGCCCAGCGCCTGACGCTCGATCTCGAGCTGCTGGATGCGGCGGTCGACCTCGTCGACCTCGACCGGCGCGGACTCGATCTCCATCTTCAGTCTGGAAGCGGCCTCGTCGATCAGATCGATCGCCTTGTCGGGGAGGAAGCGGTCGGCGATGTAGCGCTCCGACAGCGTCGCGGCGGCGACGATCGCGGGGTCGGAGATGCGGACGCCGTGGTGGACCTCGTAGCGCTCCTTCAGCCCACGGAGAATCGCGATCGTGTCGGCCTCCGACGGCTCGCCGACCGTGACCGGCTGGAAGCGACGCTCGAGCGCGGCATCCTTCTCGATGTGCTTGCGGTACTCGTCGAGGGTGGTGGCGCCGACAGCCCGCAGCTCGCCGCGGGCCAGCATCGGCTTGAGCAGGTTGGCGGCATCGACCGCGCCCTCGGCTGCTCCGGCGCCGACGATCGTATGCAGCTCGTCGATGAAGAGGACGACCTGCCCCCCGGCCTCCTTGATCTCGGCGAGGACGGCCTTGAGCCGTTCCTCGAACTCGCCACGGAACTTCGATCCTGCAAGCAGCGCGCCGACGTCGAGCGCGATCACCTTGCGGTCGCGGAGTGACTCCGGAACATCGCCGGCCACGATCCGTTGCGCCAGTCCCTCGACGATCGCGGTCTTGCCGACGCCGGGCTCACCGATCAGGACGGGGTTGTTCTTGGTTCTGCGGGAGAGCACCTGGATGACGCGGCGGATCTCCTCGTCGCGCCCGATCACGGGATCGAGCTTGCCGGCCTCCGCAGCCGCGGTCAGGTCCTGGCCGAACTTCTCGAGCGCCTGCATGGTCTCCTCGGGATTCGGTGAGGTGACCTTGTGGGGCCCGCGCACCTCCGAGGTCGCCTTCGCCAGGGACTCACGGTCGGGGAGCACCGAGTCGAGCCCAGTTGCCCGCTCGGTCAGGGCGAGGAGCAGATGCTCGGTGGAGATGTACTCGTCACCGAGCGCGGCCATCTCCTTCTCGGCGCCTTGCAGCACCTTGACGAAGCCCGAGGAGGGGCGGGCCTCGCTCGAATCGTCGCCGCTGAGGGTCGGCATCTCGTCGACCATCTGCTCGACCCGGGAGCGGATCGAGGCAACGTCGGCCGAGAGCTTGTTGAGGATCGGGACGACCAGGCCCTCCTGCTGGTCGAGAAGCGCCAGCAGAAGGTGGGCCGGTGTGACCTCGGTGTTCCGGCGCTCGGCGGCCAGCGCCTGCGCGGCGGCCACGGCCTCCTGAGACTTGACTGTGAAACGGTCTGCCTGCATCTGAGGGCAGTCTAGAGGGTTGCCGTCGCTTAGTCAAGAAATCTAAGCTAGAGCGACTCAGATCAATCCCATCCGGCTGCGCTCGCGGAACGACCCTGATCGTCGATGCGACCCTCGAGGAGCACCCGGTCCACGACGGCGACGCCACCAGGTCGACCGTCCAGCAGCCGGATCCGAGCTTCGGAACCGGGGGTTCGGCAGGGTTCGCCGAACCAGAGGAAATCGTGGAGACCGTGATGCTCTCGATCGCGATCCAGGAAGGCTGATCGCCGGCAGACGCCCGATGCTCAAAAATGGGCCGAGTGAGCAGCGACGACCTACCACCACCTCCCGATCCGGAACAGCGGCGCGTGCCACTACGCCCGGCGCAGTTGAAACAGCGGACCGCCCGTGCCTTCGATACCCGCACCGAGCGTTGGCAGGAGGCTGGGTTGAGCGCGGAGATCAGGGAGGCCGAGGCGCGTAGGGCGTTGGCCGAGGGCTTCCTCCTGCTCCTCCTGCTCGCGGCGGTGCTGGTCGTCTTCGCCTATCGCACCGATCTCTTCCCGGGTGCCGGCAAGCCGGTCCGGTACGTGACCGCGGCGCTGCTGGTCCTGATCGGGTGGGGCCTGGCGCGCGCAGTCGCAAAGGGGATCGCACCCGCCCTGATCAAGCGGATGGACCCCGCCACCGCCGGTTCGGTGGGCTTCCTCGTGCGGCTGCTGACGATCTTCGTCGTCGTGCTCGCCTCGCTCAGCATCGCCGGCGTCAAGCCGGAGACGCTCGCGGTCGGCGGTGCGTTCACCGCGGTGGTCCTCGGGCTCGCCGCCCAGCAGACGCTCGGCAACGTGATCGCCGGCGCCACCCTGCTCGGCGCCCGGCCCTTCCGCGTTGCCGATCGCGTCCGGGTGCAGGGCGCGGGGATCAATGTCGAGGGCACGGTCGCCTCCCTCGGGCTCTTCTACACGGTCCTGATCAGCGGCGCCGACCGGATCCTGATCCCGAACAGCGTTCTGATGAGCGTCGCGGTGATGCCCCTGAAGGAGCCGGATGCGGTCGAGGTTCGCGCTCGGTTCGACTCGAGCGCGATCACGCCGGCAAAGATCCAGTCGGCCCTCGAGGAGGGGATCTCGGTTCCGTTGATCCGCCCGCCGGAAATCGCTCTCGACGAGATAGAGGTCGACGGGGAATCGAGCTTTCAGATCATCGCCACGCCCGAACAGAGCTCGGACGGTGCCCGGCTCGCTGCCGATCTGCTTGCAGCGATCGCTCGCTTGGGGGGCGAGGGCGATACGGATCCCTACGGAGAGCCCGGTGTCGGCCGCTAGCGGCGGCAGGCGCCGCCGCCTCCGGCGCCACGTAGTCATCTTCGGTAGCTGCCAGGGGGCGGCGCTGGCGAGGCTCTTGCGCCTCAGCCTCCCGCGCTGGAGGTACCGGCTCTTCCACTTCTGGAACAACCCCGGGGGGATCGCCGGAGTCCGCCCCGCGGAGGAGATCCTCGAGATGCTCGCGACCGCCGACTACGCGATCTACCAGCCGCTCAGTCCCGAGCGCGGGGAGCTGTCGGCCGACGCGATCGCCGACGCGATCGCCGACGCGCCCGAGGTCGTGACCTTCCCGCGGATCCTCAACGACGGCTTCGCCAGCCTCTCGCGAGCGAGCGAGGAAGCCGAGGAGGCGATACTCGGGCAGCGCTACGTCTTCCGCTTGCTCGAGGACGGTCACTCACGGCGGTCGGTCCTGGAGCGCTTTCGCGACGGCGAGATCGAGTTCGAGCAGCGGAGTAGATTCGACCTCTCGCTCGAACGCCTCTCCCAGCAAGAGCAGTCGCGTGGAGTCATGGCTCCGATCTCGGACTTCATCGCCGCCGAGCATCGACGCCGGCGGCTGTTTCTGACCCACAACCACCCGACGACCTGGCTGCTGGCCGAGCTCTGCGCTCGAATCCGCGAACTGAGCGGGCTTCCGATCGACGTCGAGTCCCTGCGCGCGAGCGGCAAGGAGAATCTCGCGGGTCTACCCGAGCGGGACGTCGCGCTGACCCCATACGACGTCGCGGCGCTCGGCTACGAGTTCGGGCCGAACCGCGATTGGCTGGCGGTGGGGGAGACCCTGATCGGCGAGATCGCCGCGGCGAGGGGGCCGGCGCCCGCCTAATCCCGTCTGCCGGCCGGATCGGTCTCAGAGACGCCGGAGGATGAGGACACCGACGACGGCGGCGCCGGCGCCGAGCGGCGCGTTCATCGCCGCGGTCCGATCGATTCCATCTCGCTTCACCAGGGCCGAGCCGAACGCGATCGCGTCCCCGGCGTCGACCAGCGCGCCCAGTGCAACCGCCTCGCGAAGCCGATCGCGGTCTGAGGCGACCAGCAGCGCGTGCAGCCCGAGGGCGATGTCCCTGCCTCCAGCCAGCTTCGAGAGTGCGACGGTCGCCGCGTCGGGGTCGCCGAAGCCGAGACCGGCCAGCGCCCTGCGTGTCGCTGCGAAGGTCGCGATCCCGATCCCGATTCGGATACCGGCGATGCCGAGGGCGGCCCCCCGCGCGAGCGGGTCCGGAGATCGGGTCACAACAGAAGCCACTACAGATCAGCCTATCGGGCGGAGCTCGGCGCCCGCGGGGCCCCTCGGCGATGATCGCCGTCTCCGACAACGCCGCAGCCGACGCCGTCCACGGCCGGGTCGGCGACCGACGACCGGGCAACGCGAGCGATTGCCGTGCTGACCGGCGGTGATGGCTCGGTGAGCGTCGGCATCGCCAGCGTCGAGGGCGCTGCCGAGCGGCTACTCCGGCGTTGAGCGCCGCGTCCGCCCCACCCGCACGCTGATCCTGCGACCGCCCCGGCCGTCACCTCTGGGGCGGGGAGGCTCGAGCTTGTCGGACTCGTACTGGCCGTACGGCACCAGCTCGGCTCCGAGCGAGCGCCGCACCTTGTCGATCTCGAGGCTCATCTGCTGTTCCATCTCGGCCTCGCGCTCCCGCATCTGGCGGAGCTCGCGGCGTGTCTTGTCGAGCTTCTCCTCGAGCTCGAGCACGCTCTCCACCCCGGCCAGGTTCAGTCCCCGCTCAGCGGTCATCTCCTGGATCCGGCGCAGACGGTCGACGTCCTGCTGCGAGTAGAGGCGGGTGTTCTTGGGCGAGCGCTTGGGGGTGATCAGCCCGCGGCTCTCATACATCCGCAAAGTCTGGGGGTGCATGTCCGCGAGCTCGGCCGCGACCGAGATCATGAACACGCCCCGGGCGGGATCGAGGTCGCTCGAGATCCGGGTGACGCGGGTACGTCGCATGCTCATCGAGCACCTACCTTGCCCGAGGCATCGGACCGATCGGCCTCCGAGCGGAGGCGGGCCTGGCGAAGGATCCGCTCGCGGGGATCGTGGCCGTCCAGCGTCTTCGAGAAGCTCTCGAGCGCGCGCTTCTGTTCGCTGGTGAGATCGGTCGGGATGTCGATCTTCATCCGGTAGCGGATCTCACCGCGGTCGCGCGAGTTCGGTTTCGGCGGGCCCTCGCCGCGGAGGCGCTGGACGCTGCCGTCGCGGGTGCCCGCTGGGATCCGGATCCGCTTCGTGCCGCGCAGGGTCGGCACCTCGATGTTGCCTCCGCCGATCGCCTCGGCGATCGTGATCGGCACCTCGACCTCGAGGCCACCGTCGTCGCGGCGGGTGAACACCGGCGAGGGCGCGACCCTGGTGGTCACGAACAGATCGCCGGAGGCGCCGCCCAGGGGACCGTCCTCGCCCTTGCCGGCGAGGCGGATCCGGGTCCCTTCGCGGACGCCGGCGGGGACGTTGACGCGATATCGCTTGCGCTGGCGGGTCACGCCCGCACCGGCGCAGTCCTTGCAGGGATCCTCGACGATCTCGCCGCGTCCGCCGCAGCGGGGGCAGGGTTGGGCGATCGAGAAGAAGCCCTGGCTCTCGACGTCCTGACCGCGCCCCTCGCAGGTCGGGCAGATCTCCGGGCTGGTTCCCGGGGTGGCTCCACTGCCGCCGCAGGTGGTGCAGCGGGCCTGTTTGGGAACGGTGACGGCGACCTGCGCCCCGTCCATCGCCTGCTCGAAGGAGAGCCTGACCTCGGTCTCGAGGTCCCGGCCCCGCGGGGCCTCCGGGCCGCCGCCGCCGCGGCCGAAGAGGGAGGAGAAGATGTCGCCGATGTCGCCGACCCCGAATCCGCCCGGCGCGCCCCCCGGTCCACCCGGGCCCCGTCCGAAGCCCCCGAACATCCCGCCGGCGTCGTACTGGCTCCGCTTCTCGGGGTCTTTGAGCGTGTCGTAGGCGGACTGAACCTCCTTGAAGCGATCCTCGGAGCTGGGGTCGTCGGGGTTGCGATCGGGGTGGTACTCGGCGGCGAGCTTGCGGTAGGCACGCTTGAGCTCCTCGTCAGAGGCCTTCTTCGAGACTCCGAGGACTTCGTAGAGGTCGCGCGCCATCGCTCAGGTGCTCCCGGCTATCCGCTGACGACCACGCGGGCAGGCCTCAGGACCTGCTCGCCGAGGCTGTAGCCCTTCTCCAGGGTCTCGATAATCAGCCCGGTTTCGACGCCCTCGGCCGCGATCGTGGATACGGCCTCGTGCCGGGCCGGGTCGAAGCGCTCGCCGCCGGGGTCGAAGGGCTCGACCCCGGCACGCCGGAGGCCGGCGCCAAGCTCCCGGTAGACGATTGCGATGCCCTCGGCGAGCGCCGTGTGGGCGTCGACCTCGTCGCTCTTGGGCTCGCCCTCGGGCCTGCCGCCATCCGGGTCGACCCCGGCTGCGAGCAGAGCCCGCTCGAGGTTGTCGATCGCAGGGATCAGGTCGCGCGCGAGGCTCGCGCGCCCGCGCTGCTCGGCGCCCGCCGCCTCGCCGCTGACGCGGCGGCGGTAGTTCTCCAGCTCGGCGCGCGAGCGCTGGGCCAGGTCCAGGTACTCGTCGCGCTCGCGCTGAGCCTTCGACAACTCGGTCTCGGCCTCGGGCTCGACGGCCTCATCGGCGTCGCTGCCCGGCGCACCGCCGTCGGGGCCGGAGTCGGGCAGATCGGCCTCGAGGTCGCCGGCGTAGTCGACCATCTCCTCCGCAACCGCCTCGGTGGCGGCGGGCTCACCGCCCGCCGCCGCCTCCAGCTCGTCGTCGCGATCGTTCGCCTCGGCGTTCTCGCTCATCTCGTGCTCCTGCCTGCCGCTGCCGGCGATCAGGCGTCGTCCTCGACGACTTCGGCATCAACGACCTCGTCGTCGGCCTCAGCGGAGGCGCCGTTACCGGAGGCCGCCCCATCCGCGCCGCCATCGGCGGCTGCCTGCTGCTGGGCCTGCGCGTAGAGCTTCTCGCTGACCTTGTGGAAGGAGGCCTCGAGCGCCTGCGTCTTCCCCTGGATCTCGGCGACGTCGCTCGATTCGAGCACCGACTTGACACCCTCGATCGCCTCGGTGATCTCGGCCTTCTCCGACTCGTCGAGCTGCTCGCCCAGCTCCTCGAGCTGCTGCTCGGCCTGGTAAGCGGCCGCTTCGGCGCTGTTGCGGGCTTCCGCCAGCTCCTTCGCCTTGCGGTCGTCCTCGGCGTGGGCCTCGGCGTCGCCGACCATCTGCTCGACCTCGTCGTCGCTGAGACCGGATCCACCCTTGATCTCGATCTTCTGCTCCTTGCCGGTGCCGAGGTCCTTGGCGGAGACGTTCAGCAGGCCGTTGCGATCGATGTCGAAGGTGACCTCGACCTGCGGCATGCCGCGTGGCGCCGGGGGGATCCCGGTGAGCTGGAACTTGCCCAGCGACTTGTTGCCCGAAGCCATCTCGCGCTCGCCCTGCAGGACGTGCACCTCGACCTGGGTCTGGTTGTCGTCTGCGGTCGAGAAGATCTCCGACTTCTCGGTCGGGATCGTCGAGTTGCGCTCGATCAACTTCGTCATCACGCCGCCCTTGGTCTCGATACCCAGCGTCAGCGGGGTCACGTCGAGCAGGAGGACGTCCTTGACGTCACCGGCGAGCACCCCGGCCTGGATCGCAGCGCCGACCGCGACGACCTCGTCGGGGTTGACGCCCTTGTGCGGGTCCTTGCCGGTCAACTCCTTGACCTTCTCCTGCACTGCGGGCATCCGGGTCATGCCGCCGACCATGACGACATGGTCGATCTTCGAGTCGTCGGCGTCCGAGAGCGCCTGCTTGACCGGGCCCACGACCCGCTCGAGCAGGTCGGCGGTGAGCTCGTTCAGCTTCGATCGGGTCAGCTTCAGCTCGAGGTGCTTGGGCTGGCCCTCGACGGCGGTGATGAACGGCAGGTTGATCTGGGTGTCCTGCGCCGATGAGAGCTCGATCTTCGCCTTCTCGGCGGCCTCGTAGAGACGCTGCAGCGAGTTCTTGTCGGCGGCGAGGTCGATGCCCTGGTCGCGCTTGAACTCGGCAACCAGCCACTCGACGATCGCCTTGTCCCAGTTGTCGCCGCCGAGGTGGTTGTCACCGGCGGTGGCCTGGACCTCGAAGACACCGTCGCCGATCTCGAGCACGGAGACGTCGAAGGTGCCCCCGCCGAGGTCGAAGACGAGGATCGTCTGATCGGCGTCGCCCTCCTTGTCGAGACCGTAGGCGAGCGAGGCCGCAGTCGGCTCGTTGATGATCCGCTTGACCTCGAGGCCGGCGATCTTGCCGGCGTCCTTGGTCGCCTGGCGCTGGTCGTCGTTGAAGTAGGCGGGGACCGTGATCACCGCGGCGTCGACGGTCTCGCCGAGCTTGCCCTCGGCGTCGGCCTTGATCTTCTGCAGAATCATCGCCGAGATCTCGGGCGGGGAGTACTGCTTGTCGCCGACCTTGACGCGAACGTCGCCGTTCGGCCCGGCCTCGACGTGGTAGGGGACGATCGTCTCCTCCTCCTTGACCTCGGCTTCCTTGCGGCCCATGAAGCGCTTGATCGAGAAGATCGTGCGCTCGGGGTTCATCACCGACTGCCGCTTGGCGACGGTTCCGACGAGGCGCTCGTCGTCGGTGAAGGCGACGACGGAGGGAGTGGTGCGGCCGCCCTCTGAGTTCTCGAGCACGGTTGGCTCCGAGCCCTCCATCACGGCGAAGCAGGAGTTGGTGGTTCCAAGGTCGATTCCGATGGTCTTACCCATTGCTGGCTTCCTTTCGGCGGGGTCTAGTCAGGTTCAGGTTGAAAATCTGAGTGCCACCGTAGCAGATATATCCGAGATTGCCAACCGCTTGTACACGCGGTCCGAGGCTCGGCATCACCCTTGTCCGTAATGTCCCAAGGGCTCGCGGAGGTTTGTCCCTTCCGCTACTTATCCGCGGAGCCGGGGTTGACCACAATAGGAACAGCACACATTTGACCTACCAAGGAGAACTCTCTTGACAATGCAGAAAGTCGGGGGCGCGACCACGCGCATCCGCATCCTCGGGATCGCCCTGATCGCGATCCTCGCAGGCCTCGCCGTCGCCGTACCGGCACTGGCCGAGGCGAAGAAGAAGAAGAAGGACGCGAAGGTCACCGTGATGACCCGCAACGTCTACCTCGGGGCCGATCTTAGCCCGGCTCTGCAGGCCGACAGTCTCCCGGCTGCCGTCTCGGGCGCCGGCGAGATCTATCGCGAGATTGAGCGCACCAACTTCCCTGAGCGGGCGATCCCGCTCGCGAAGGAGATCAAGAAGTCCAAGGCGGACCTGGTCGGCCTCCAGGAGGTGGCTCTGTGGCGGGTCCAGACTCCGTCCGACGGCGGATCGCCGGGCACGACCGGGATCGGAACCGACGCGACCGAGGTCAAGTACGACTTCCTCGCCGAACTGATGAAGCGCCTCAAGGGCAAGTACAAGGTCGTCGGCGTACAGGAGGAGTTCGAGGGTGAGCTGCCCGCAGACGCGGATGACAACGCCGCCACCGGCCCGATCTTCGGCGCCGACCTCGACGCGAGGTTGACGATGCGTGACGTGATCCTCTCCCGCAAGGGCAGCAAGGTCAAGCCGATGAAGAAGAGCCTGAAGACGGAGAACTACTCCGAGGAGAACTCCTACAAGGCGAACGTCGGTGGCATCGAGCTGATCGCGAAGCGCGGTTGGCTCTCCGTCGATGCCAAGTACAAGAAGAACAAGAAGTCGAAGCCGATGAAGTTCCGCTTCGTCAACACGCACCTCGAGGCGTTCGGTGATCCGACGATCAAGGAGGCGCAGGCGATCGAGCTGACCAAGAATGGCGGCCCGCTGAAGACCAAGATGCGGACCATTCTGGTCGGCGACCTGAACTCGGCGCTGGGTGTTCCGCACGAGGTCGGCACCGGATTCAACTCCGGCGACGACGGCGATCAGCTCGCCTTCAAGGCGCTGAAGGTCTTCGGGATGAAGGACTACGGCACAGGCGGCGATTTCACCTGTTGTTACGGGACGCCGCTCGACATCAACGAGGCGCGGTTCGATCACACGATCGATCACGTCCTCGCCAACAAGAGGGCCAAGGCCAAGCGGCTCAAGGCCTACGTGACCGGCAACGATCGGAAGGAGATCACTCCTTCGGGTCTGTGGCCGTCAGACCACGGTGGAGCCGTGAGCAAGCTGAAGCTACGCAAGTAGCTCGGCTCAGACTCCCCCAGCAGAGAGGCGGTCCTTCGGGGCCGCCTCTTCTGTTTGGCGGAGGGACCCTGCTACTGGCCCGCGACGCGGGCGACGAAGTTCGCGACCTCTTGGGCCTGCTCGCCCTGGAGGATGCCGGCGGGCATCCTGCCCTGGACACCGTTCTCGATCGCGGTCAGGACCCGGCCCTCGTTCGCCTCGGCCGTGCCCGCACCGAGCAACTCGTCGAGGTTGGGGCCGACCACACCGTCGGTGCCCGCGCGCTCGAGCGCGTGGCAGGAGCCGCAGTTGACCGCGAAGAGCTTGCGGGCGGTCTCGTCGCTGGCGGCGACCTTCGCCGGCGAGGAGTCGGGATCGCCCTCCTTGGAGATCGCCCAGAGCGGGACCGCCAGCGCGAAGGCGGCGAAGAAGAATGCGAAGAAGAGAAAGCTGCGCTTGTTCATCGTGTTGCGCCTGTTCGGTCCCGTGGTCCCGGCGGCGGGCCGGATACTACCCACCAGCGGCTGGGGCGGCCGCCTCAGCCAGGCGCTGCTCAGCCGACGGACTCGACGCGCCCCTCGCGGCGGGCGATGCACATCCGGCTCAGCTCGCAGCCCCCGCAACGTGGCCTCGGTCGGCAGACCGTGCGGCCATGCTCGATCAGGTTCATGTGCAGCTCGTAGGCATCGGCGGGATCGGTGATCGCGAGCATCTCGTCGTGCGCCTCCTCGAAGGAGGCGTTCTCGCGGAACAGCCCGAGCCGGCCGCCGACGCGGTGGACGTGCGTATCGACCGGGATCTCGGGCCGGTCGAAGGAGAAGATCATCACGCAGGCCGCCGTCTTGCGCCCGACTCCGGGGAGATCGGTGAGGTAGTCGATCGCGACCTGGCGGGGGGCCTGTCGCAGCCAATCGAGATCGGGGTCAGGGCCGAGGCGATCGAGCACGTCCTGGATCCGCGGTCCCTTGGTGTTGGCGAGGCCGCCCGGGCGAATGGCCGCGATCACCTCCTCTGTTGGAGCCTCGCGGATCTCCGTCCAGCCGCCGAGGGTGTCTCGGAGGCCGCGGTAGGCGTTGTCACGGTTGTTGTCGTTGGTGTTCTGGGAGAGGATGGTGAGAACGAGCTCGTGGATCGGGTCGTCGTGAGGCTCGTTCCGCTTGCGACCGTACATCTCGCGAAGCCGGTCGCGGATCGCCCGGACCCGCTTCGCCGCCGGGCGCTTCCATCCATTGGGCAGCGGGAACCGCGGCCGCCGGTCAGGATCGGGAGCGGTGTCACCGCCTGCCCGTCGCCTTGCGTATCCCCGCTCGCCGCCGCCGCTCATCGAGCGCGCAGGATAGTGCGGTCCCGACCGGCGCCGGAACGACTCGAGCCGCCCGGTGATCGGGATCAGACGATCGCACCGACGCGCTCACAGGCTTCCGCGGCGGCCCGGGAAGCGGCTCCCATCACCTCGTTGATGCTCGTGGGATCGAAGTCGCCGGCGATAAGGCCTGCAACCAGCGTCCCCATGTACGCGTCTCCAGCGCCAAGGGGCTGGGGATCGGCGACCGCGGTGTCCGAGGCCCAGGCTTCGGCCCAGCCACGACTCACCGAGCCGTGTGCGCCCTCTGTGACGACCGCGAGATCGGCTCCAAGCGCGACCACGGCCTCGGCCGCGGCCCCGGCGTCGAGCTCGGGCTGCGCGGTGAGCAGACGGGCCTCGCCGAGGTTGCACTTGGTCAGGGCGCTCGCGCCGATCAGGGGCCGGCAGCGCTCGAGGCCCAGCTCGAGGTCCTGCCAGCGCCCGGGTCGCAGGTTGAGGTCGAACATGACCGGTACCCCGCTCTCCCCGGCGAGCTTGGCGGCGCGCATCGTCACGGCGAGACCGGGATCCTCGACGAGCGTGTTGGAGCCGAGCACCAATCCCTCGGCGTCCTCGATCAGCTGCTCCTCGCGGCCCGATAGACCGGCGAGACCGGTCTCGATCCCGTCACCCCAGATCGCGAACTCGGGCTCGCCGTCGCCGCCGAGGTGGACGAGGGCGAACGGGGTCCGGAGCCCCGGCAGGATGTGGTGGTGGTCGAGCCCGACGCCCTCGGCGAGAAGTCGCTCCCGCAGGAAGGAGCCGAAGCGGTCGTCGCCGCTGCCACCGGCGAGCTCCGCCTTGCCGCCGGCCCGAACGATCGCCACCGCGGCATTGGCCAGCGCCCCTCCGGAGTGCATCTGGAACGGCTCGCCCTCGCTCTCCTCGCCGACGGCGATCAGATCCACCAGGGCCTCTCCGAGACAGACGATGCTCATTCCCGCTCGCCGGCGAGCATAAACTCGATCCAGGTGGCGGCGTCGGTGATCACACAGGAGCGGGTACGGCTGAGCGGAATCGAGACCTTCCTTCGGCGTCGCGAGGGAGCCGGGATCCCGACCTTGTTCGTGCACGGGAACCCGACCCACTCGGCCGACTGGCTCCCATTCCTCGAGCGGCTCGAGGGTCCGGCAATCGTCCTCGACCTGCCCAACTTCGGTCGCTCCGAGCGCCTCGCGCCGGACCGATTCGACGCCTCGATGCACGCCTACGCCGCCTACCTCGGGACCGCGATCGACGAGCTCGATCTCGGCCGCTTCAACCTCGTCGTCCACGATTGGGGTGCGATCGCCCTGCACCCGGCGCAGCGCCGGGCCGAGCGGCTCGAGCGGGTCGTCGTGATCAACGCCGTTCCCCTGCTCGCCGGCTACCGCTGGCATTGGGTGGCGAGGCTGTGGCGAACGCCGGGAGTCGGCGAGCTGTTCAACCTCGGCGCCACGCGGCGGGCCACGGCCCTGATCTTGCGGCAGGCCCGTCCTGGGAACGCGCCGCTGCCGGAGGAGTTCGTCGAGATGATCTGGAGCTGCTGGGACCGGGAGATGGCGCGCGCGGTGCTCAGGCTCTACCGCTCCGCCGATCCAGGTGTGCTGGAGGCAGCGGGTGCGGGGTTGGGCCGGATCGAGTGCCCCGTCCTCGTCTGCTGGGGCCGGGACGATCCCTATGTCGGGCCCGAGCTGGGGCCACGCTACGCGGCCCGCTTCGCCGACGCTGAGCTGGTCGAGCTCGAGCGGGCCGGGCACTGGCCCTGGATCGACCGGCCGGAGCTGGTCGGGCGGGTCTGTGAGTTCCTTCTGCCGGACGCTTAACGAGCCGTTTACAATCCGGGTCCATGTCGCGGCCGATCGCCTACATCGGTGGCCGGCTGCCGCGGGGTTGGTCCGACCTCCTGCTGCAGTTCGCGCTCTTCTTCGGCGTCTACCAGGGCTACCAGGTAGTGCGAGGGATGTCCGAGGGCCGGGAGGCGCTCGCCTTCGCCAACGCCGAGCGAATCATCGATGTCGAGCGCTCGCTCGGCCTCTTCTTCGAGCCCGCCCTACAGCGCGCGATGCTCGATTTCAGTTGGGTCATCGACGGGGCGAACTGGATGTACGTCAACTCCCACTTCATCGTCACCACCGCCTTCCTCGCCTGGCTCTATCTGTTCCGCAACGACCACTTCTACTTCGTCCGCAACATGTTCATGGTCGCGATGCTGATCGCGCTCACCGGCTACCTGCTGGTTCCGACCGCGCCGCCGCGGCTGGTGCCCGGCGACGGCCTGATCGACGCGATCGCCACCTTCACTGCGCTGGAGCCTGATTCGAAGGCGGTCAGTCTGCTCGTCAACAAGTACGCGGCGGTGCCGAGCATGCACATCGGCTTCGCCCTGATGGTCGCCGTGCCCGCTTTCCTCTTGGTCGAGTCCAAGGCGGCCAAGATCATCTGGGCGATCTATCCGCTGGTGGTGCTCTTCGTCGTCGTGGTCACCGGCAACCACTACTGGCTCGACGGAGCGGCGGGAGCGGCGACCGCCGCCGTCGCAGCGACGATCGCACACCGGCTGCTGGCGCCGCGGCGACCCGGCCATTGGGCGTTCCGCTCAGCCACTGCCTGACCCGGTCGCCGGTAGGCCCCGAGTCCGCCCGGGCCGGTACCGTGGCGGCGATGGCCTCCCCGCAGCCGCCGAGCTCGAGCCCCTCTCCCGGCCCCGGCGGCGAGCGGCGCGGCGTCCGCACCCAGGAGTTCCGCAGCTATGCGCGCAACCGGCTGATCGAGTCCCGGCTGACGCCGAACGGGATCTCGATGACCGGGTTGGTGCTGAACCTCGCGGCTGCCGTCCTGGTCCTCGAGCGCCACTTCGTCCTCGGCGCGCTCGCCTTCATAGTCGGCTCGATCATGGACACGCTCGACGGCCGCTACTCGCGCATGTCGGGCAAGGGGTCCCTGTTCGGCGCCTTCCTCGACTCGACCCTTGATCGCATCGAGGAGGGAGTGGTGATCGCCGCGATCGCCTGGCACTTCGCCGACAGCGGCGAGAGCGTCGCCGCCGCCGCCTGCGTGGTCGCCGTGCTCGGCTCGCTGATGGTCAGCTACACCCGGGCGCGGGCCGAGGCGCTCGGGGTGGAGTGCAAGGTCGGCATCGCGACACGTCCCGTGCGGGTGGTGATCCTCGCCGCGGGCCTGCTGTTCGCGGAGGGCGAGCTGATCTCCGACGTCAACCTGCTGCCGGCGTCGATCTACCTGGTCGCCGCCCTGACCGCGTTCACCACGCTGCAGCGGGTGTGGCACGTCCGCGGCGAGCTGAAGGCGCTCGACACCGACTGAATCACTTCCTGGCCGGCTCGAGCCCGCGGGAATCGCCTGGCGGAGGATCGCCCGGCACTTGTAACCAATCTGCTGCTGTGGTGTCATTTGTGGCCGATCCGGCGATCGCGCGCGCCCTCGGGGTTTGCCCGACTACTCCCCGAGACCGCGCTGGACGCCAGCACCCAGATCCGGCACATCAACTCGCCATCCACCATAGGAGGCTCCCGCATACCCATGACTGAGAACGGAACCAAGAGCACGCCCAACGGCGGCAGCGCCACCCCGACCCGGAGCGACGACGGCAAGGTTCGCGTCGCGATCGTCGGCACCGGCAACTGCGCCAACGCCTTCATCCAGGGCGTCGAGTACTACAAGAACGCAGACGCCAACGAGGCCGTACCCGGCCTGATGCACGTCGACCTCGGTGGCTACCACGTCAGCGACATCGAGTTCGTCGCTGCCTTCGACATCGACTCCGAGAAGGTTGGCAAGGATCTCTCCGAGGCGATCTGGTCGGGTCAGAACGACACGATCAAGTTCGCCGAGGTCCCTCACAGCGGCGTCAACGTCGAGCGCGGAATGACCAAGGACGGCCTCGGCAAGTACCTGAAGCAGAAGATCACCAAGGCTCCGGGCGAGACCGCCGACGTCGTCGGCATCCTCAAGGAGAGCCAGGCGGATGTTCTGGTCTGCTACCTGCCCGTCGGATCCGAGGAGGCGACCAAGTGGTACGTCGAGCAGGCGCTCGCGGCCGGGGTCGGCTTCGTCAACTGCCTGCCTGTCTTCATCGCCCGCGAGGACTACTGGGACAAGCGCTTCCAGGATGCCGGCCTGCCGATCATCGGCGACGACATCAAGTCCCAGGTCGGAGCGACGATCGTCCACCGTCAGCTTGCCAGGCTCTTCCACGAGCGTGGCGTCGAGATGACTCACACCTCTCAGCTCAACGTCGGCGGCAACATGGATTTCTTCAACATGCTCGAGCGCGAGCGTCTTGACTCCAAGAAGATCTCCAAGACCAACGCCGTCACCTCGGTGATGGGCATGGAGCTGCCCGAGGACGACGTCCACGTCGGTCCCTCCGACTACGTGCCGTGGCTGACCGACCGCAAGTGGGCGCACATCCGCCTCGAGGGCAAGTCCTTCGGCGACGTGCCGCTCAACGTCGAGCTCAAGCTCGAGGTCTGGGACTCCCCGAACTCGGCCGGAGTCGTTATCGACGCTGTGCGCATGATCAAGCTGGCGCTCAACAACGGCATCGCGGGCCAGCTCGACGGCCCGTCCTCGTACCTGATGAAGTCCCCGCACACGCAGCGTCCCGACGCCGACGCGCGCGACCACACCGAGGAGTTCATCGAGACCTACGCCCGGAAGGCCGCCGCCTCCCGCGCCAAGGAGGACCTCGACTCGCAGAAGACCGAGGCCGAAGACGCCAAGGTCTGAGCTAGAGGCGAGACAGCCGGATCTCGTTGAGGGGCGCGGCCTGCGGGCCGCGCCCCTCTTCTATTTCGGCGCGCATCTAGGATCGGTCCGTCGATGAGCTCGGAGACCACCCGCATAGCGGAGCTGCGGATCGAGGCCGACCCCGAGGCCTGGAGCCGGTGCGGTTTCGCGGTCGAGGGAGACCTCACCGTGCTTGGCTCGACCCCGGTTCGGTTCGAGCCCGAGGGCGCGGGCCGGGGGATCAGCGGCTGGACCCTCTCGGGGACCGAGAGCACCGACTTCGACGGCCTGGACACCGAGCTCGGACCGTCCGGCGCCGGGGACGTCGATCGCCCCGACCATCCCAACACCACCCTCTCGATCGACCATGTGGTCGTCTTCACCCCTGAGCTCGAGCGGACGATCGGCGGTTTCGAGGCGAGCGGGGTCCGCTGCAGGCGGGTGCGGGAGGTCGGTCCACCCGACCGGCTCCTGCGGCAGGCGTTCTTCCGCTTCGGCGAGGTGATCTGCGAGGTCGTCGAGGTGCCCGAGGATCAGGCCGGCCCCGAGGGTACCTCGCGCTTCTGGGGCCTGACCGTGACCGTCGCCGACCTCGACCTCGCCACCACCGACCTCGGTGAGCGGGTCGGGACGATCCGGGACGCGATCCAGCCCGGGCGCCGGATCGCGACGATCAGCGAGAGGGCCGGCCTCGGCGTCCCGGTGGCGCTGATCACGCAGGAGCCGCCGAAGTCCTAGGCTCAGCCCTGCCCTAGGCGGCCTTGATCAGGTCGGCGCCCTTCTCGGCGATCATGTAGGTCGGGGCGTTGGTGTTGCCGCGGGTGATCGTCGGCATGATCGAAGCGTCGATCACGCGCAGGCCGTCAACTCCACGGACCCGCAGCTCGGGATCGACCACGGCGTCCTCACCGGTCCCCATCTTGCAGGTGCCCACCGGGTGGTAGAGCAGCTGGACCCGGCGGCGGGCGTCGGCGGCGAGCTCCTCGTCGCTCTGCGTCTGTGAGCCGGGGTAGAACTCGCGCCCGGTCGCCGCCGCGAGCGGCTCGGTCGCGACGATCTCACGGGCCAGCTTGATCCCGTAGACGAGTCGGTCGACGTCGGACTGCTCGGTCAGGTGGTTGCCGAGGATCGATGGCTTCGCGGTCGGATCGGCCGAGCGCAGCTTGATTCGACCGCGTGAGTCGGGAGCGATCAGCACCGGGCCCATCGTGAAGGCGTGTTCGTCGGACTCCTCGAAGCCGTTGTCCGAGAAGTACGCGGGCGCGAGATGGAATTGGAGATCCGGCGCTGTCGCCTCCTGGTCGGCGCGCGCCCACAGGAACGCCTCGGCGACGGTCGAGGTCAGGGGGCCCTTCTGCTTGAAGAGGAAATCCACCATCGCTCGAGGCTTCTCCGCATCAAGCAGGGACTGGCCGATCGTCGACTCCCAGATCCCGACCACATAGGGGTGGTCCTGGAGGTTCTCGCCGACACCCTCCAGCCCCACCGTGGGCCTGACTCCAAGCGCCTCGAGGTCGGCGACGGGGCCGATCCCCGAGAGCATCAGAAGCTGAGGCGATCCGATCGCGCCGGCGCAGAGGATCACCTCCGAGTTCGCGGTGACCGTCGCGGTCTTGCCCTTCCTGGACAGGCGTACACCGCTCGCCCGCTCCCCGTCGATGTTCAGCCCGAGCACGTGGGCGCCGGTCATCACGGTCAGGTTCGGCCGCGATCTCGCGGGCCGCAGGAAGGCGTCCGCCGAGCTCCATCGGCGGCCCCGCTTCTGCGTCGTCTGCACCCGGCAGATGCCGTTCGGCTCGCCGTCGTTGTAGTCGGGATCGAGCGGGAAGTCATTGGCGCGGGCCGCGTCGATCATCAGCTGCGTCAGCTCCCTTGGGTCGGTGGCGTCGGCGACGTTCAGGGTTCCCGAGGTGCCGTGGTTGTCACCTACCTCGCCCTCGCGGTGCTCGGAGCGCTTGAAGTAGGGGAGTACCTCCTCCCAGCCCCAGCCCGTGCAGCCGTCGGCAGCCCAGTCGTCGTAGTCGGCCGCGCAGCCGCGTACGTAGAGCATCGCGTTCATCGAGCTCGATCCGCCCAGGCTCTTGCCGCGGGGGATGTATATGCGGCGATCGTCACAGCCGGGCTCGGGCTCGGTCTCGTAGTGCCAGTCGAGCTTGGTCTTGAACTGCTGCGCGAAGGCTGCGGGGATCTTGATCTTCGGGGAGCGGTCCTTACCGCCGGCCTCGATCAGAAGGACGCTCCGCGAGCGATCCTCGCTGAGGCGGTTAGCGAGAAGGCACCCGGCCGACCCCGCGCCGACGATCACGTAGTCATAGCTGCTCATTCGTCCCTCTTCCTCTCCTCGTTGCGATTCGGCCTCTGCTTATACACGGCCCGGTCGGCTTCCTCGGTCGCGGCCTCCGCGCTCGCCGCCTCCCACAGGCTCCGCACCCTATGGAGGGATGGCCATCGGCCAAGCGGAGCTGTCTGGAGCGGGGCAACTATCCTCCGACACTTGACCGCCCGCAGCCTCACCATCGCTCACGTCACCCCGTATACGTGGGGCTCGCACGACAACGTCAACCGGTTCGTCGCCAGGACCTCCGCGGCCCTGGGCGATCGCGGCCACCGGGTGCTGGTCGCCGCTCCGGGCGGCGCCCGCAGCGGCGTCCGCGCTTCGACCTCGGCCGTGAAGGCGGCCCGGGAGGATGACTCGGGCATCTTCGGCTCGGGCTGGAGCGGGGAGCGGGTCGGCCGCGACGGCCCGCCGGTGATCGCGATCGGTCAGGGGATCCCGATGCCGAAGGGACAGAAGCCGCGGGCGGCTCCGTTCCCCCTCGACGTCGCCGGGTCTTTGGAGGAGCTGCTCACCGCGGTCCCCTTCGACATCGTCCACGTCCACGACCCGTTCGCACCCTCGGCCTCATCGGCGGCGCTCCGCCACTCGCGCGCGCTCAACGTCGGCAGCTTTCACGAGCCGACCGAGCGGATCCTCTCCACCCAGGTTGCCCGGCCGCTGGTCGAGATCTTCCTCGGCCGCCTCGACGCCCGCACCGTGGTCGGGGGCGCGACCCGGGAGCTGATGGAGCGCTTTTTTCCGGGCGGCTACGAGCAGGTTCCCGGCGGAGCGGGACCGGTCGAGCCCAGCTGGCCGACCGAGAGTCCGCCCAACACCGGCGGCGGCCCGCTGCGGATCGCCTACTGCGCCCGGGAGGAGCGCGGTGCGTTGCGGCTGGCGCTGCGGGCGCTTCGCAAGCTTTCCCCCGACCTCTCCTGGGAGGCCGCGATCTGGATCGGGGACGACTCGATCCCGACTCCGAGGATCAATCGCGAGCTGGCCAGGAGGGTCAGCTTCGTGCGGGCCGACACGCTCGACGCCGCCGAGCTGATCGCCGGTGCCGACGTTGCGATCCTCGCCTCCGGTGGCCCGAAGCCGGCCACCGGGCTGATCTACCAGTCCTTCGCGGCAGGGACGATCCCCGTTGCCTCACAGATCGACCCCTACGCTGAGCTGGTCGGGGAGGATGAGAGCGGACTGATGTTCCCGGCCGGGGACGAGATCACCCTCGTCGGGCAGCTCGAGCGCCTGGCGGCGACGCCCGAGCTGAGGGCAGAGCTCGCCAGGGCCGCTGCCGGCCGTGCTCGTGACTGGGATGCGGTGGCCGACGACCTCGAGGCGATCTACGGCCGCCTCTGCTCCCGGCGACACGACGACAGCGGCAGGCCGGCGGTCCGCGAGCGGCTCGCCAAGCGGGCGACGATCGACTGCGATCTCCACATGCACACCGACCACTCCAACGACTGCGCGACTCCGGTCGAGGTCCTGCTCGAGACGGCAAAGGATCGCGGCATGGGAGCGATAGCGGTGACCGACCACAACGAGGTCTCCGGGGCGCTCGCGGCCCGCGAGGCCGCCGAGCGCGACGGCGGCATCAAGGTGATCGTCGGCGAGGAGGTCAAGACCGCCGAGCAGGGCGAGGTGATCGGCCTCTTCATCGAGGAGAAGATCGAGCGGGGGATGACGATGCGCGAGACGATCGACGAGATCCGTCGGCAGGGCGGGCTGGTCTATGTGCCGCATCCCTTCGACCGCCTCCACTCGGTCCCCGACTACGAGCACCTGCTCGACATCGTCGAGGACATCGACATCCTCGAGGTCTTCAACCCGCGGGTCGCATTCAGCGCCTTCAACGAGGAGGCGGAGCGCTTCGCGGCCAAGTACCGGATCGTTCCCGGCGCCGGCTCCGACGGCCATGTCGCCCAGGCGCTCGGCAGCGTCCGCATTCGACTCCACGACTTCAATGGGCCCGAGGAGTTCCTCGAGGCGATGCGGTCGGCCGACATCGTCCGAAAGCACAAGAACCTCGTCTACGTCCAGGCTCTGAAGTGGATGCAGGCCGCCAGTGGGCAGGCGGGGGGCCGCAAGCAGGTCGACAACCCGCGTCCGGTCCAGGGGGGCCGGAGGGCCGAGGAGCGACGGGCGCGGTCGCGAGCCCGTGGCAAGAGTTGATTCACGGAGGGATAACGCAGTGCCACCCAAAGGAGACGACCAGCCCCCGTCAAAACCATCCCCCGCTGTGCCGACCACCGAAGACCAGATCAAGGAGAAGTACCTCGAGCGGGCGATCCGTGAGCTGAATCAGCTCACCCATCGCCTCCAGGAGTGCGAGGAGTGCCCTCGGGGGAACCTGATGCCGGTGCTCGGCTCCGGACATCCCCAGGCCGACGTGATGCTGCTCAAGCACGCCCCGGCCCCCTCCGAGATCGAGGAGGGCGTCGCCTTCTACGGCCGCTCCGGCAACGCGATCATGAAGAGCCTGAAGCGGCTCGGCATCGATCCGCTCGCCGTCTACGGGACCGTCTGCGTCAAGTGCCCACTCGCCGACCCGTCGATGGCATCCCCGACCTGTATCGCCCGGGTGGTCGAGGAGGTCGCGATCGTCGAGCCCCGTTGCATCGTGGTGATGGGCGATCCGGCGCTCGAGACCCTCACCGATCTGCAGATCCCGCTCTCGCGGCCGGTCGAGCCGAGGGCCGGCGAGGTCCAGGCCCTGACCCCCTCGATCGACGTCATCTTCACCCCCGACGTCGACGCCTCGCTCGACTCCGAGGAGCCGAAGAGGGATTTCTGGAAGGCCTTCCGCGCGCTCGGCAGCTGGTACGACGACCTGCCGCCCTACTGAGCGCTCCGATCGGCGGTGGGGAGTAGATTGGGGCGCGATGCGTCGTCCCCTCAGTGAGCTCCTCGTCCTTATCGCCACCGGGATCGCCGCGGCGCTGATCGGTTTCGGCATCCCGCTGCTGTGGGTGTGGATCGGCTCGCAGCTGCAGGGGAGCTCGGGGGCGACAACGCTGAGCTGGACGGTGGCGATGGCGATTCTGTTCGGGATCATCGCCAGCTACGTGGTCGTGCTCTACGTCGCGGGCTGGTTGATGACCAGGACCCAGGGCCCGCCGGACAAGAAGCAGAAGAGCACGGCGCGCGAACCGTGGATGCGGGGGATGACCGATACCCGCAACGTGCGCAGCACCCAGCGGTCGGGGATGACCGCGATCGAGCGTGTCTTCGTGGTCACAACGATGATCGTGACCGCCGCTGCCTGGGTCTGGTTCCTCTTCCTTGCCGAGGGCGGGGGTTTGCCCAACCAGTAGGCGAGACGGCCTACCGGTGCGGGGGGGCTGCGGCCTCCGCGACTCGCGTCATCGCCTCGAGCTTGGCGCTGGCGAGGCCACGGACGACGATCGTGTCGAGCGCCTCGTAGCGGGACAGGGCCGGACCGATCTCGGAGGCCTGCTCGGATTGGACCCCGACCGTGCCGGGCGGCTCGCCGAGGCGATCGAAGTGATTGCGGTAGCCGTCGTGCAGGTCGCGGTAGAAACCCTCCTCCTTGGCGAGGCGGGTCTCGGCGTCGGCGCCGACGGCCGTGCGGACGTAACCGAACACCGGCGGCGTCTCGCGCCCGGCGCCCCGGGCCCCAGCCTCGACCCTGGCGCGGGCCTCGGCAGCGAAATCGGGAGTCATCCAGTTGAAGAAGACCCCGTCGTACGCCGAGCCGCCGAGCTCGCACATCTTCGGCCCCATCGCCGCGAGCACCAGTCGCACGTCCGGGATCGCCTCGCGCAGCTCCGGCAGCGACTCGCGCATCTTCGTCAGCGGCTTCTTCGAGAACCCGGCGCCAACCCCGATCCAGAGGCGGCGGCGATCGAGCCCGCACCTATCGATCTTGGCGTTGATCTCGGCGGGCGGGTTGCGGTCGAGGGCGAGGACACCGACCCCGAGGTCGACACCGCCGGAGCCCTTGGCGAAGTCGGCGAGGGTCTCCAGGCCGCTGGCAGCGGGGTGGTCGTTCGACCACATCGAGGCGAAGCCGAGTTCGGCGCACTCCGCCGCCAGCGGCGTCGCGACCTCGGGGTCGAGGCCGGCGGCGACGCCGAAGCCGCGCTTGTGATCGCTCATCATCAGCTCCCTTCTCGCTCCAGCAGAGCGACGCATTCGATGTGTGGTGTCTGGGGGAACATGTCGACACCTCGGACTGAGCGCAGCCTATATCCACCGTCGTCGACCATCTGGCGGGCGTTGGGAGCCAGCGTCGTCGGGTTGCAGCTGACGTAGACGATCCGCTTCGCCTCGCACTCGAGGACGCGGCGGACGATCTTCTGCGAGAGGCCCGCGCGGGGTGGATCGATCACGACCACGTCGGGCTTTCCGGCCTCCTCGACGAGAGGGCGGATCCCGACGCGGGCGTCGGCGGTGCGGAAGTGCGCGTTGGTGATGCCGTTGGCCTCGGCGTTGGACTCGGCGTCGGCGACCGCGTCCCCGACCGACTCGATTCCCCAGACCTCACCGGCGTCGGCGGCCATCGAGAGGCCGATCGTGCCGACCCCGCAGAAGAGATCGAACAGCCGCTCCGATCCCGACAGCCCCGCGTAGTCCCGCGCCACGCCGTAGAGGAGCTCGGCGGTCTCGGTGTTGGTCTGCATGAAGGCGGTCGCGGAGACGTCGAGATCGAGCCCGCAGAGGCGTTCACGCAAGCGCTCGGATCCGAGCGCGCCGGTCGGCCCGCTGGTGCCGCCGCTGTTCCCGGTGACGATCGTGTGCAGGTCGGTGGGTGGCTCGGGGATCGAGGCCGGCCCGGTCACCAGGCGGGTGTGGATCTGCCCGGTGCGGCGGCCCTCGCGCACGATCAGGTTCCGCAGGACGCCGATCCGGGAGGAGCGGTCGTAGGCGGGGATCACGTGCTCGCGGGCCCACTGGCGGATCTCGTTGCGGGCGACGTTGTTGGCCTCCGAGAGAAGCCGGCAGTCATCGACGTCGACCACGCGGTCCCAGCGGCCGCGGGCGTGGAAGCCGAGTGCGATCCCGCCTGGTAGGTCACGGTCGGCGCCGAAGGAGTACTCGGCCTTGTTGCGGTAGCGCCATTGCTGCACCGCGGGAACGAGCGGCTCGGTGAGGACGTCCTCGAAGCCGCCGATCCGCTCCAGCGCCTCGCGGATCGCAGTCGCCTTGTGCTCGAGCTGGAGCTCGTAGGGGAGGCCTTGCCATGGGGAGCCGGGGCAGGTCTCGGAGCCGTGGACGCAGGTGTCGGGGATTCGCTCCGCCGCCGGCTCGAGCAGCTCGACGGCGGTCGCCTCGGCGTGCGACTTCTTCGACCTGCCCACCCGGGCGCGCACCCTGTCACCGGGCAGGCCGCCGGCGACGAAGACCACGAACCCGGTCTCGGTCCGGGCGACGCCGCGGCCTCCCTGGGCCAGGGAGGTGACGTCGAGCTCGAGCTCCTCGCCCCTTCGGGGGCGGCTGCGCTTGCTCTCCTGCTGGGACTGTCCGGCGCCGGGCTGCACCCGACCATCGTTAGCAGCGGCGGTCGCGGCCGGTACCAGGCCACCGATCCGGCCGGGCCGCGCCAAGCATCCCGCTCGCCGGGCCCGGCCGGTCCTGAAGACGCCGTTCGCTTGCTAGGGCGCTACCGCGGGTCCTTAGGCGAGGCGCTTATCGATCTCGCTGAGGATGCTCTTGCGAGCCTTGTTGTTCTTCTCGTAGGTCCGGACCTTTCGGGCGTCCGCCTTGGTCAGGTCCTTGATCCGGCTATTGATCTGGGCGGCGGTGAGCTCATCGTAGGCGGTGATCGGGAACCCTGGTGCACCCGCCTTCGAGCGCAGCTTGTCGGCCTGCTTCAGCGGCTCGTCGGCAGCATCGCGGGCGACCTTCGTCGCATGGGTAGCCTGCCTCTTGGCCTGCCTGCGCGCCTTGCCCGTCCGCGCCTCGATCTCCTTGCGGGCCTTCTTCGCTCGCGCCTCGACCTCCTTGCGGGCCTGATCGAGCGCCTTCTCGAGGTCCTTGAGCAGGTCGTCGGTCTGCTTGCGTCCCTTGGTGACCAGCTTGGTGACGAGATCGTTGGCGTCGGTACGGGTCATGCGGCCGCGCTTGACCGCGTCGTCGACGACCTCCTGGATGCGCTCGCGGGACAGGGTCACGCTCCGCTCCAGTGTCTCGCGGAACTCCTCGACCGACTTGTCGGCACGCTTGGCCGCACGCGCGCGGGCCTGCTTCGGGGTGGTCTTCTTCTTTGCCGCGGCCTTCTTGCCGCCGCTCTTCTTCGTCGTCTTGCCGCCGCTCTTCTTCGTTGTCTTGGTAGCCATCTCGAACAACTCCTCGGGTGTTGGTGTGGGGCTTTAGGTCTGCCCGCTTGGAAACCTACCCGCGATCGCGATCTTGACACCGTCCGCCCTGGGTGGTGGGCTCGGGTTTGCGAGAGGTCGGAGGTTCAAGCGCCGGAGCCGGGCGCCTCGACGATGAGCTCCACCGGCGCATGGTCGGAGAGGCGGATCGCCCGGCCCCGGGTGTCATCCCGGTCGGGTACCTCACGTCGGTCGGGCGGCCAGCGGAAGGCTGGCTCGAGGCGCTCGACGCCACGGCTGAGAAGGTGGTCTATCGCGTCGGGTGCGGTCTCGCCGCTGAGCCCGTATTCGCTTCCGAGCGCTGCGAACAGCTCTTGGCTGGAGGCGGGACGGAGGTTGAGATCACCACCGAATACCAGCGGTCGCTCACCGGCCCAGGCGGCCGCCGTCTGGGCCGCGTGGGCGACGTCGAGCTCGGCTGCCGCGCGCTCTTCGCTGGCGTGGAGGTTGGCGATGCAGAGGCCGGAGCCGAGCTCGGTGAAGACCATTCTCCGCATCTCGGGGACTCGTGCCAGCGTCTCCTCCGAGCGCCTGGCGACCCGGGCCCTGCCGCGGACCAGGGTGAGGTTGGAGCCGCCCTCCCAGGATGCGATCAGGTCGGGGTTGAAGCGAGCGACCGCCGCCTGCGCCCGGCCGAGGGGACCCGGGAGGTTGCGAGAGGTGAGGACGAGATGGGGCTCGGCAGCGCAGGCAATGGCGAGATCCTCAGCCCAGCGTGGGGGTACCTCCTGCAGCAGCGCCACCTCCCATTCGGCGCCGGCGAGGACGCCGGCGAACTCGTCGAAGAGATCGCGATTGACCTGGGAGTGGGTGCGGTCGCGCTCGCTGGTGCCGATCAGTCGCGAGCGCCAGGAGTGCAGGGAGCTGTGCGGAGCGCGGTCCCTCCCATGAAAGAGATTCCAGGTCAGGACCCGACAGCGCATGGATGGAGTATCCGTCCGCGTACGGCGGCATGCCCCAATCGAGAAGCCGGTGTGTCGTAGCATGCCCCGCTTCCGATGGCACGGCACTTCCTCACCGGCGAAGAGCTCTCCCCGGCGGAGCTCGCCTCGCTGCTCGACAGGGCTGCGGAGATGAAGGCATCGCGGCCGGGGGTGGGCGCCGGGGCGCTGGCGGGTCGGTCGGTCGGGCTGGTCTTCGAGAAGCCCTCGACCCGGACGCGGGTCTCCTTCGAGGTTGGGGCCGCCGAGCTCGGGGCGCATCCGGTCGTGCTCAGGGGCGACGAGCTCCAGCTTTCGCGCGGGGAGTCGGTCGGCGACACCGGCCGCGTGCTCTCCCGATACCTACACGCGATCGCGATCCGCTCCGGCTCTGATGAGGCTGTCGCAGCACTCGCGGAGGCCTCTGAGGTGCCGGTCATCAACGCGCTCACCCCGCTTCACCATCCCTGCCAGGCTCTCGCCGATCTGCTCACTTTGCGCGAGCGCTTCGGTGATCTCGGGGGCCTGCGGGTCGCCTACGTCGGGGACGGCAACAACGTCGCCCGCTCACTCGCGATCGTCGGCGGCATCGCCGGGGTCGAGGTCGTCGTCTCCTCGCCTCAGGGCTACGAGCTGGCCGATGCGAGGGCAGCCGAGTTGATCTCCGACCCGGCCGAGGCCGTCGCCGGATGCGACGCGATCTACACCGACGTCTGGGTCAGCATGGGGGACGAGGAGACCGCCGATGCGGCGGCGAGCCGCGCTTTCGCCCTACCGCGTCGACGCCGACCTGGTGGCCGCGGCCGCCGACCGTGCGGTCGTCCTCCACTGCCTGCCCGCCCATCCGGGCGAGGAGATCACCTCCGACGTCCTCTACGGTGAGCGCTCCGCCGTCTGGGACCAGGCCGAGAACCGCCTCCACGTCCAGAAGGCGCTACTGGAGTTGCTGGCGGGCTGAGGACGGTTGGAGGAAACCGAACCCCCCGCCATCGGATAGCCCCGAGGAGAATCGAACTCCTGTTTCCGGGATGAAAACCCGGCGTCTTGACCACTAGACGACGGGGCCGCGATTGGCGGGAAGTGTACGGAGCCCCGGCGGGGAGTTCGCCTCGATGTCCGAATCCCGTCCTCCGATCGCGGGTCTGATGAAATGACCCGCAGCGGCGCCGCCGCCGCCGACCTCCATTCGTGTTCCCTGAGATCAACATCGGACCGCTGACCCTGCAGACCTTCGGGCTCTGTTTCGGTCTCGGCTTCATCGCCGCCGGAGCGCTGATCGCGCGTCGGCTTCTCGAATGGAAGAAGCCGGTCGACTGGGCCTACGAGATGGCGTTCGCGGCGATGATCGGTGGCCTCCTCGGCGCTCGGATCGACTTCATCATCCAGAACTGGGATAGCACCGGCGACGACCTGCTGGGGAGCTTCTTCTCCGGGACCGGACTCGTCTGGCTCGGCGGGGTGATCGGCGGTGCGATCGGGGTGCTGCTGTGGGCCCGCTGGCGGGGGATGTTCAACCTGCGGCTTCTCGACCTCTGCGCGGCACCGCTCGCGATCGGTTACGCGATCGGGCGGGTCGGTTGCCAGCTCTCCGGCGACGGCGACTACGGGAGGGCCTGGGACGGCCCCTGGGCAATGGCCTATCCGGACGGAACGGTCGCCACCGACGTTCCGGTCCACCCGACCCCGATCTACGAGACGGTGACGATGGGGATCGTCGCGATCGTGCTCTGGAGGCTCCGCGACCGCTTCCAGCCGGGAATGCTCTTCGCCCTCTATCTGTTCCTCGCCGGGCTCGAGCGGTTCATGGTCGAGTTCGTTCGCCGCAATGACGACCTCGCGCTCGGAATGACCCAGGCGCAGCTGATCAGCCTCGCGATGATCCTCGGCGGCGGGATCTGGTTCGCCCTCAAGTACCGCGAGACCGGCGGCCGCGGGCCGACCCCCGCCCCTGCCTGAGCCTTCGCGCCCGCTCAGGCCGAGCGCAGCAGGCCGCCGTCGAGCGGGATCACGGTCCCGGTCAGATAGCTCGCCCGCTCTGAGCAGATGAACGCGACCAGGTCGCCGTACTCGTCCGGCGTGCCGAGCCGGCCCGCCGGGACCTCCTTTGAGGCGTGCTCGGCCGCGGCGTCGAGGGAGCCGTACATCGCCGCGAGGCGGTCGGTCGCGAACTTGCCGGTGGCGATGGTGTTGACCGTGACGCCGTCGCCGGCGATCTCGGTCGCGAGCGTCTTGAACAGGCCCACCGTCGCCATCCGGTGGGCATTGGAGAGCGCCAGCCCCGCGATCGGCTCCCGGACCGAGGAGGAGGCGACGTTGACGATCCGACCCCAGCCCGCCTCACGCATCGCGGGGATCGTTGCCTCGATCAGTGCCTTCGGGCCGAGCACGAGCTCGCGGTAGGCGGCCCGCCACTCCTCCTCACCGTGGTCGAGAGCCCCGCCCGGAGGCGGCCCACCGGTGTTGACGACGAGGATCTCGATCGAGCCGAGCGCATCGGCGACCCGTCCGGGAAGGTCTCGCATAGCTTCGATCTCGCCGCTGTCGATCTCGAAGATCGCGGTTTCGGTGTCAAGCTCGGCCGCGACCGCCTCGAGGTCGACTCGGGTCCGCGCGGCCAACGCGAGCCGAGCGCCCTCGCCCGCAAGGGCGCCTGCGATCCCTCGCCCGATGCCCCGGCTCGCCCCCATCACCAGCGCCGTGCGTCCCTTGATTCCCAGATCCATCCCGGCTCCTTCCACGTCTACGGCTCAGCGACCGAGCCTACACCCGCATCTGGGCGACTGCGATAGTGATCGCGTTGGACTCACCCGAAGCTGATCGGCAGCCGGCCGTTGCGTTGAGCTCGCCGGCCCCCCGCGAGCCCGGCGAGCCCGTTCCGGTCCTCTGGCTCGCGAGCTACCCGAAGTCGGGGAACACCTGGATTCGGCACATCCTCAGCCACCTGACGGCCCCGTCCGACGGACGGGGCACCGACTACGCGAGCGAGTACGGACGCAGGATGGTGGAGTCGCTTACGAGGCTCGGTCTGCACGCCGGAACCGGCGTCACCGCGGTCGTACCCGACGTCTACCAGGCGCCGCCGTCACTGCTCGAGGACGCCCCGCGCGTCGCCCTCCGCGGCGGGGCTGCGGCGCTCGTCAAGACCCATTCGGTGGGCCCGCCCGCCTCGTTCGCCGAGCTGTTGCCCCGCGCCGACCGCAACAGCGCCGATCTCCGATTCGAAACCCGCGGCGTGGTCTACGTCTACCGCCATCCGCTCGACGTCGCCCTCTCGGGAATCAACTACCAGTACCTGATCGCGAGCCGCTACTACGGGAAGGACGATCGCACGCAGACGGCCCGGTTCTTCCGTCACTCCGAGCCCGCCTCGGTCGAGACGCTCAGCCGCCAAGGCCTGCTGACGCCCTACATCGACGACTTCATCGACGCCGGGCTGACCTTCGAGATCTGGAGGCGGATGGCCGGCACCTGGCCGGAGAACGTCGCCGCCTGGCAGCGAGTCGCGGCCGGCAACCCGGAGTCGGTCGTCTGTCGCTACGAGGACATCCACGACCAGCCTGACCGATTCGCCCGGCAACTGGCGGAGCTGCTGGGCACCGATCCCTCCAGCGTCACCAGGGCGATGGCCGCCGCAGCGAGCACCACCGAGGACGGCGGGCGCTTCTTCTGGCGCAAGCGACCTCGCAACTTCCGATCACTGCTCGATGCCGCAACGATCGCACGGCTCCACGCCAGCCTCGGCGACGTACTCGAGCGGTACGGCTATTGTCAGGGCGCCGACTGACCGCCTCCGCTACCTTCACACCCCGCCCGGGCGGTTAGCTCAGTTGGGAGAGCACCTGCCTTACAAGCAGGGGGTCACTGGTTCGAGCCCAGTACCGCCCATTCAGGCCTCAAGCCTGGCGCTGAAGACCAGGTGATCGAGCCCGCGATCCTCGCCGAACCCGCGACGCGATTACGACGTCAGGTGTTCGCGAAGCTGCTCGACCGTATCGGGGCCGATTCCGCTCACCTGGGTGAGGTCATCTAGGGAGACGTCCCCACCGTGCTGATCGTGGAACTCGACGATCTCCGTCGCTGTCGCGGGACCGATGCCCTTGATCTGCTCGAGCTGCGCCACCGTCGCCGAGCCGAGGCTGATCCGGACTCCAGCGGAATCGTCGTCCCTGCCGCCGAACCGCTCGCGCCAGCGTGCGGTGACGTCGTCCCAGCTCACGTCCGGATATTCGCGCAGAGTCTGGCGGCGCAGCGCCTCGAAGCCGGCGATCAGTAACAAGATCAGGAGCAGCGACGGCAGCAGGCGGGCGCTGCCCTCCGCCGCCGCGATCAGGAACAGAACGATCACGACCAGGGCGAGGATCCCGTACGCAACCCAGCGCTCGGCGAACGCCGGCGCAAGCCAGCGCCTGACGGCGCGTGCCCAGGAGCTTGCGCCCGCTAGCCAGGTGCGGCCCTGGGCATAGGCGAAGCGCGGGCACTAGACCGGCGTGCTCGCCGGGCGGATAGCGCCCTGCGGCCGGCCGAGCGCCTGACCGGGGGCCGGAACCGAACGGCGCCCGCGGCTCCCTTGCATGGCAAGGGGCAGCGGGGCCACTCGCTGCTCCGTTTCGCGCGAAGGGGGAGCGAGCGCGGCGCCGGGGCAACCGCGGCTGATGGGCCGATCGACCAGTGACGGTCGGGAGTTGTCAGCGCCCGCAAAGCCGACGATCCGACGGGGCAGCCCCAGGTATAGGCTTGAGGCATGGGCCAAGATCCGACGGTGACCGATCCCGACAAATACAAGGTCGTATTCGAGAACGAGCGCGTGCGGGTGCTCGAGTACAAGGACAGGCCAGGCGACCGCACATCGCCGCACCATCACCCCGACAGCCTCATGTACACGCTGAGTTCTTTCGAGCGACGTTTGGTTCACGGCAATCGGGAGACCGACGTCCGGATGGAGAAGGGAACGGCTGCCTGGCTTGCGGCTCAGGAGCATCACGGCGAGAACATCGGCGAAACGGATACGCACGCACTGTTCGTCGAGCTCAAGGAGCCGGCCCCGGACGGCGCCCCCTCCGGCAGCGTCCGGCTGGGACCTTCCGCGCGCTAGAAGGCTCCCGTGAGATGGTCGCGGCTCATCCCGGCTCCCGCTCTAGCGTGAATCGGGGAGCCGTCACTAGGGCGCTGGGAGGTACGAAACGGGTACAGCAACCCCACCACCGACGGGCAGCGCCGGATATTGGCTCATCGCCGAACCGATTCAACAAGCGACTCCGGTGCCCGTGGTTGCCCATGCCTTCGACCCCATAGTCCCTTACAAGCAGGGGATCACTGGTTCGAGCCCACTACCGCCCAGCGCGCTTCGGGAGCCGGTCACTCCGGATACGCACAAGTCGGCGAACTGATTCAGGTCGGTCGACGAACCCCGTCGATCACGAGCGTTACGAGCCGCCTGCCCCTACTCACCGAACGCCTGCGCCGCCCGCTCGCCGAGCTCATCCGGCGGGATGTCCTCGACGTGGGTCGCGACGCCCCAGCGGTGCCCGAAGGGGTCCTCGAATTGCCCGGCGCGGTCACCGTAGAACTGATTGTCAACGGCGCGGATCTCCTTCGCCCCAGCATCGAGCGCGGTGGCGTAGACGGCGTCGACATCCTCCACGTAGAGATTGATGGTGACCGGGGCGCCGCCGAGGGAGGCCGGTCCGCGTATCCCCATCTCGGGGGCCTCGTCGGAGAGCATGATCAGCGCATCGCCGATCTCGAGCTCGGCGTGGCCCACTCCCTCTCCACCGGGCATCGGCAGGCGAACCCTCTCCTTGGCGCCGAAGACCTCCGAGTAGAACTCGATCGCTCGTTCGCCATCGGCGACGCAGAGGTAGGGGGTGATCCGGGGGTAGTTGTCCGGGATCGGCTTGACGTCGCTCATCGGAGCCTCCTCGGGGCTTGATGTCCCTGCTCGACTCTACTCTTCTGTCGGCGTCCTGAACTGCCCCGCCGCGGTCGGGTCCACGACGCTGGTGCCGCCGTCGACCGGCAGGGCGACGCCGCTCACGTAGCCGGCGTCCGGGCCCGCCAGGAACGAGACCGCCGCTGCGACCTCCCCGGGCCGCCCGGGCCGGCGAAGCGGGTTGTCTTCGTGGGTGAGCTGGTAGGCGCCGTCGCGATCGGTGCCGTGCGCGCGGGCCACTTCATCCATGTCCTCGTCCCCCATCGGCGTCCGGATCCAGCCCGGGCAGACGCAGTTGGCGCGCACTCCCCGGGGTCCGTAGTCGTTGGCGATCGTCCGGGTCAGCATGATCAGTCCGGCCTTCGAGGTGCAGTACGCGGCCCAGCCGGGCCCGGCCCGGTACCCGTTGACCGAGGAGACGTTGACCACGCACCCCCGCCGCTCGATCAGCGAGGGAAGCGCCGCACGCGACATCAGGAAGGCCCCGGTCAGGTTCGTTCTCAGTACCGCCTCCCAGCCCTCCAGCGTCTCGTCGAGCACCGCGCCGGTGTCGCCGATGCCGGCGTTGCCCACCAAGACATCCACGCCTGCGAACCTCTCGACGGCCGCTGACACCACCCGCTCCGCGTCCTTGGGATCCCCGACGTCGGCCCCGACCGCGATCGCCTCATGGCCCGCCTCGCGCAACTCCGACGCCGCTGCCTCGCAGGGTTCGGCCCTCCGCCCGGCGACGAGTACCCCGAAGCCGTCTGCCGCCAGCCTGTGGGCGACGGCGAGGCCGATGCCGCTGCCCCCGCCGGTCACGATCGCGCACCGCGCACCCTCGTTCACCATTGGCGCAGTATCCCACCACCTCCCCCGGCCCCCGGCTTGCGCGTCCGGACCGGTTCCGTGATGCTTGGCCGGCTTGGACCCCCGGATTCGCAAAGGCCTATTGATCACCCGCCGCCGGCTTCGCCGGCTCGTGCACTCGCCGCGCGTCAGGGGGAAGGTCCCCCCGATGCTGCCGGGGGCGATGCGCCTCGATCGCGCCGAGGAGGACGCGGCCGCCGAGGCCGCGCGTGAGGTGATCCGTTCCAGGCGCCTGTATCGCTTCGGCGGCGGCCCGCTCGGCCGGGGTCGCACTCAGGTCGCGAAGCTCGAGCGGGCCTTCGCCGTACGGACCGGCAGCGATCACGCGCTCGCGGTCAACTCCGGCACCAGCGCGCTGGTCTGCGCCATGCGCGGCCTGGGGATCGGGGCCGGCGAGGAGGTGATCGTCCCCGGCTACACCTGGTTCTCGACCGCCTCCGCCGTGCTCGCGGTCGGGGCGGTCCCCGTCTTCGCCGAGGTGGACGATTCGCTGACGCTCGATCCGGGGAGCGCTCGGGCGCGGATCAGCGATCAGACGACCGCGATCATCGCCGTTCACATGCGCGGCGCTCCCGCCGCGATGGATGCGCTCAGCGACCTCGCCGACGAGCGCGGACTGAGCCTGATCGAGGACGTCGCTCAGGCCAACGGCGGCAGCTTCGGAGCCAGGCCATTGGGCAGCATCGGTGACGCCGGGATCTTCAGCTTCGGGATGCACAAGGTGATCACCGCCGGGGAGGGAGGGATGCTGGTCACATCTCGTCCCGAGGTCCATCGGCGGGCGGCGATGTATCACGATGCGGCGGCGCCACCGCACATGGGGGTCGCCGCCGAGGAGTGGCTGCCCGGGATCAACCTCAGGCTCTCGGAGCTTCAGGCCGCGGTGCTCGGGGTCCAGCTCGACCGCCTCGACGGTCTGCTCGCCGACATGCGGGAACGGCAGCGGAGGCTGCGGTTGAGGATCGCCGGGAGTCTGGATGGCAGTGGGTTCGGCTTGCGCGCCGGGCACGATCCAGAGGGCGACACGGGCCTTGCCCTGATCCTCTACGCCCCCGATCCGCAGACCGCCTCCGCGGCCGTCGAGACCCTCGCCGATGAGAACGTCCCGGCGAGCAGGCTCTACCAGGAGCAGCGGGAGCTCCCCTACGACTTCATCGACCTCCATGCCTATCCGGCCTTCTCGCCGATCCTCGAGCGTCGAACCTGGTCGGAGCGCGGTGGGCCCTGGCGATCGCACCCGCGTGAGGTCACCTACGAGCCCGGCGATCTGCCCCGGACCATGGGTCTGCTCCGGCGGGCGATCCACATCGACGTCAGCCCCGATCTGACCTTCGATCAGGTCGACGGCATCGGTGACGCGGTCCTCGGGTTCGTCGGATCTCGCGGGCGGGCGTGACCGCGACCGCGGGCTCATCGGCGGTAGCGCACGATGTCGTCGTCGTTGGCGCCGGGGCCGCAGGTTGCTGGGCGGCAAAGGTGCTCTGCGAGCGCGGGCTGGAGGTGCTCCTGCTCGACGCCGGGCCGGCTCTGGACCGCAGCGGTGGTCGCGATCCAGGCACCGGGCACCCGCTGGTCACCCGGCTTGGGGCGCTGCTCGCCGGGCAGTCGGTGCAGCTGCGCTGCCCGGCCTACGACGCCACAAGCCGCTCGCTGTTCGTCAACGACCGCGACAACCCCTACACGACCCCCGCGAGACAGCCCTTCAACTGGTTCCGCGGTCGCCAGGTCGGCGGGCGTCTGCACCTGTGGGCGAGGTTGGTGCCGCGCCTGTCCGAGCTCGAGCTGGAGGCGGCCGGCAGCGACGGCCACGGCCCCCCGTGGCCGCTCAGCTATCGGGAGCTCGCCCCTCATTACGAGCGGCTGGAGAGGTTCCTCGGCGTACGTGGCGAGACCGACGGTCTCGCGACGATGCCCGATGGGATCTTCACCGGTCGTCGCCAGCTGACCGCCGCTGAGGGTCGCTTCCGGGAGACGATCCGCGCCCGCTGGCCTGCTCGCCCGGTCGTCAGCGCCCGAGTCGCCGAACCCGATTCGGGACCACTGCCCGCCTCGCTGCTGGACGCGCGGAGCTCCGGACGGCTCTCGTTGCGTCCCGACGCCGTAGCGACGGTGATCGAGACGGATTCCGGCGGCCGAGCGGCCGGCGTCCGGTTCATCGACCGGGAGTCCCGCCGTGAGGAGCTGGCGCCCGCCAAGGCCGTCGTCCTTGCCGCCAGCGCGATCGAGACGGTGCGCCTGATGCTCAACTCGGGCTCCGGCGCCCACCCCGACGGCCTCGGCAATGGCTCGGGGCTGCTCGGGCGGGGCCTGATGGACCACGTCCTCACCGGTGTCGGCGGCCCGCTCGCCGATTCTGGGAGCGACGCGGCGGAAGCCGGATCGGATCGCGGCGCGGTGACCGGCTTCCAGATCCCCCGCTTCCAGAACCTCGGCTCCGATCGCGCTCCGTTCCTGCGCGGCTACGGCCTCCAGGGGGGGATCGGGCGTGGAGCGGGCTGGTACATGCTGGCCCATGGGGAGATGCTGAGCCGGCCCGAGAACGGCGTTCGCCTCGATCCCGCCAGGCGTGATGCCTGGGGAGTGCCGCTCGCCCAGATCAGCTGCAGCCACTCCAACAACGAGCGGGCCATGTCCGCCGATCAGTGCCGGACCCTGCTGGAGACCGCGGCCGCCGCCGGCCTGCGGACCCGCAGGCCGCCTTCGGGGGGCGCGCTGGGATCGATCGCGTTCCGCCTCTGGCGCCGGAAGTTGCTGACCGGAACCGGCGCCTTCCTCCCCGGCAGCGCCGCCCACGAGATCGGCGGCGCGCCGATGGGGGCCGATCCGGCGGCCTCGGTCGCGAACCGGTTCGGGCGCTGCTGGGACGCTGACAACGTCTTCGTAGCCGATGGTGCCGTGTTCCCATCCGGCTGCTGGCAGAACGTGACCCTGACGATCATGGCGCTGGCCGACCGGGCTTGTGAGCACCTCGCCGACGAGCACGAGGCGGGTCGGCTCTAGCTCGGCGCCGCAGGTCCCGCAGCCCGCAGCGGCGTCTTCGGCCCTGCGCTCGAGATCGGCACGATCACGATCTCGGCCTCGTGCCCGTTGAGCAGCCTTGCCAGCCGGCGGCGAACCGGCTCGGCCCGGTCTCGGGCGCTCGAGTCGAGGTGAAGCCGCAGCGGCCCACCGGCGAGCGGTTCGAGCCGATAGAGCTGGGGTGCCACCAGTTCGGCGAGGGCGTCCGCGATCCCACGCTGAGTGACTCTGCGTCCGTCGGGTGTGGAGAGCGCCTCCTTTGCGCGGCCCTCGGGCGTCCCGATGGTCGGCAGGGTCCTGCCGCAGGCGCAGGGCGCTGCCGCGGCTCGGGCCAGGTCGCCCGTATCCCAGCGGATCCGCGGGGTGAGACGACCGCGCAGGTCGGTGACGACGACGCTGCCGAGCTCGCCGGGCTCGGCCGGCTGGCTGTCGCGGAGGATCTCGACCGCGACCAGCTCGGCGTTGATGTGGAGGTCGCCACGCAGCTCACACTGCCAGGCCAGGTAGCCGACCTCGGTCGCCCCGTAGAGATCGACCGGGTCCGCCCGGAAGCCGCGGCCGATCAGATCCCGGGTCGCGTCGTCGAGGACCTCTCCCTGGCAGAAGACGATCCGTGGTCGCAGATGAGCGCCTCGGTCGGTGAGCGCCTTCGTCGCGAGCCGTCGCAGCACGGTCGGGGTTCCGGTGAGGACGTCCGCGCGAGCCTCTCGAAGTGCGTCGAGTTGCTCGCCGACCCCGCTCGCGGTGATCCAAACGCTGCGTGAGACGCCGAGCCTCTGCAGCGGGTGCGGCGGTCCCGCCTGGGGATCGAGATGGGCGGTGAGATCGCTCCAGCGGTAGCCGTGCTCAAACCAGATCCGCAGCGCTCCAACCCGCCACAATCGCCGCTCCACCGGTCCCCGGGGAATCGCGAGCGACTGCCCGGATGAGGCGCTCGTGCGGTAGCTCGGGTAGGCGCGGACGTCGGCCTTGCGATCGAGGAGATCGCCCAGCTCGGCCGCCTCGCGAGCCTCGGCCGCCCCAAGCACCGGAAGGCGGGAGAGATCGTCGAGCGAGGCGATCGTCGTCGGATCGAGATCGGTCTGATTCCACAGGCGCCGGTAGAGCGGGATCCGCTTGTAGGCATGCTCAACCGCCGCCCGCAGCAGCCCATCCCTCGAGCGCTCGAGCTCGGCGACGGGCCTGCGCGCTCCGGATCGGAGGGAGCGCAGCAGCATCCAGCTCTCGACGGCGTCGATCATCCCCTCGCTGATCTGGCCGGCGGCGGCGAGCCGGCTCCCGCTCCGACCAGCTTCGCGTAGCGCTGCCCGAGCCGAGGGGCCTCGAGCGCAATGTCGTGGTTGGCCTCGACGAACCGGCGGCCCGCCCGGCCCATCGCCTCCCAGCGCCCGGGCATCGAGAGCAGGCTGCGCAGGGCTTCGGTGAGCGCGGTGCTGTCCCGCTCCGGCACGAGGACCGCGCTTTCCCCGGGCACGGTCACGTGCGGGATGTCGCAGTGCTCGGTCGCGACGATCGGCATCCCGAGCGCCTGTGCCTCGATGATCGTCGTCGGCGCCCCGCCCTCGCTCCGGCCCTCGCTGTCGACCACGCTGGGGTGGAGGAAGATGTCTCCCCGCTCGAGCTCTGCCAGGTAGTCGCGGTGGTTGAGGAAGCCGAGCATCCGCACGCAATCGCCGAGGTCGTGGTCGCGGACGAAGGCGCCGACCTGGGCGGCGTAGCTGCCGTCGGTGAGGGTGTCGTCGCCGATCATCCGGAACTCGAAGTCCTCTCCCGCCCCGTGCAGCCGGCGCACGGCCTCGAGAGCGTAGAGGACCCCCTTCTGCTCGCAGAACCGGCCCGCGAAGACGATCACCGGTGGCGCCCCAGGGTTTCGCGGGCGGGGTTGGAAGGGGAGCTCGGAGACCGGGATCGCGATTCGCTGCACCTCGACCTTCTCGGGCGGGCAGCCGAGCTCGATCAGGTGCTCGCGGAGGTATGGACCCTCGGCCAGCAGCAGGTCGGCGTCGGCGAACAGCTCCCCGAGGCGTCGCGGCCAATCGGGATGCCTCTCGCCGGAGCTGATCCACCAGTCCCACCACGGTGCCACCGATGGCGCGACCTCATCGCCGAGAAAGGTGACGACCAGCGGTACGCCGAGCCTGCGCTTCAACTCAAGCGCTCGCCAGCCGATCGGGCCGAAGTAGGCGTGGATCAGCCGGGTGTTCGTACGCCACATGATTGCCTCCGCCCAGGCGAGGAAACGGGCGGGATCAGCGTCGCCGCGGAGGCGGGGGACGACGCGGCCGTTGAGCAGCGCCAGCGCCGGCTCGGCGAGCCGTGGCGAGCGGGCAGCGAGGAAACGCCTCAGGGCGATGCCGCCGCGCACCAGCTGCTCGGCCAGACGCGGCCGGGTGTCGGCATCGGGATAGGTGAACAGGTTGCCCCGCAACTCCGGCGGCACCTCGGTCTCGATCACCGGCGACTCGGGCGCCCGGGTCAGGCAGATCGAGCGCACCCCTTCGAGCGCCCGCAGATAGAAGTAGATGAACGATTGGGTCGAGTGGAAGAACGAGTAGTTGAGGTGGGCAACGGTCGGCTCCTCGGCCGGGCCGCCGACCGCCGCCGGCTCGGTCTCGACACTCACGCCACTTCCGCCAGGCAGGCGGCGAGCGCGCTGGTCACGTCGTCCACGTCGGAGTCATCGAGCCCGGCCGAGAGCGGCAGCGACAGCGTCTGCTCTCCGATCCGCTCCGCCTCAGGGAACTCGCCCGGCTGGTGGCCCAGGGCCTCCCGGTAGTAGGGCTGCAGGTGGATCGGCGTGTAGTGGATGCCGGTCCCGATCCGCCGCTCGAGCAGCGCCGTCGCCAGCTCGTCGCGCGAGATCCCGGCGCGATCGCCATCGATCAGGATCGAGTACAGGTGGCGGGCGTGGACGGTGTCGGGTTCCGCCGAAAGGGGAGTGGTGACCTCGAGCCGGGCGAGCTCGTCGTCGTAGCGGCCCCAGATCTGCTCGAGACGTTCGCGGACCGTGCCGACGCGGGCCAGCTGGTGGATCCCGAGCGCAGCCTGGATATCGGTCATGTTCGCCTTGAAGCCCGGCGTCACCACTTCGTAGTGGCTGGAGGCATCGAGTGAGAACCGCTCCCAGGCGTTGCGGCTGAGTCCATGCAGCGCCAGGGTGCGGACCTTGGCCGCCAGCTCGGCGTCGTCGGTGGTCACCATCCCGCCCTCGGCCGTACACACGGCCTTCGTCGCGTAAAAGCTGAAGCAGCCGGCGTCGCCGATCGACCCCGCCGGGCGGCCGCCGTGGGTGGCTCCGACCGCGTGCGCCGCGTCCTCGATCAGGAGCAGGCCGTGGCGCTCGGCGATTGCCGAGATCTCGTCCATCCGGCAGGGCCGGCCGCCGAAATGGACGGCGATGATCGCTGCCGTGCCCGGTCCGATCGCGGCTTCGATCGCGGCGGGGTCGATCGTCCCCGCGTCGGCCTCGACGTCGGCGAAGACGGGCCTGGCGCCGGCGTGAACGATCGCGTTCGCTGTTGCGCAGAAGGTCATTGGGGTGGTGATCACCTCATCGCCGGCTCCAATCCCGGCGGCGACCATCGTGAGGTGTAGCGCTGCGGTGCAGGAGCTGAGCGCGACCGCGTGTTCGGTCCCCGCGCTCTCGGCGAACATCTCCTCGAATCGTGCGACGCGCGGTCCGGTGCCGATCCAGCCCGAGCGCAGGGTCTCGACCACCTCGGCGATCTCGGCCTCCTCGATCACGGGCCGGCCGAAGACGAGCGGCTCCTCACGCATGTACGCGACCATCCGTCGCTAGACCCGGCGTCGGGGCGGGACCCTCGCCCGCATCGAGGCCGTACCAGACGACCGATTGGCGCTTCCAGCGAGTACGTCCGGCGAAGTGCATCCCGAGCCGCTCCATCACCCTCTGGGATCGGGCGTTTTGGGACCCGGTGATGCTCACGACCCGCCCGGCGCCGAGCGGACCGAACGCGTACTCGAGACTGGCCCGGCCGCCCTCGGTCGCCAGGCCCTTTCCCCAGCTGCTGCGCCTGAGTAGCCAGCCGACCTCGAGCTGCGTCTCCTCCGCGGTCCAGTCGGGATGGTGAAGGAGACCGACGTAGCCGGCCAGCTCACCCGACGATCGCTCCTCGACCGCCCAGAGTCCGTGCCGCTGCCGCTGCCAGTGCCTGAGATTCCTTCTGATCGCGACCCGGGCCTCGATCGGCGAGATCGACGCGATCGCGGAGGCCAGCAGGCGCTTGCTCCGATAACGGCGGTTGGAGCCCAGCCCCGCCATCACCTCGCGATCGGCGAGGATCCGGGCGTAGGGAGCGACGTCGGCTTCGGTCCAGCCACGCAACAGCAGACGGGCCGTCGTGAGCCGCGGGACCCCCGCGAAGAGTGCGTCGATGGAGCGGCGGGACAAGGCTTGAGATTCGCATATAGTCGCCTCAGATGCAGGATCTGGTCAGCCGTGACGACCAGGCCGAGCCCGTCCCGGCCTGAAGCCGGCCGCCGAGTGGAGCCCTAGCTTGCCCGGGGTGAGTCGCCCACCCTCCTACTACCGCGTGGCCGGCATCGACCTGCGGTTGGAGATGCGCCGTCTCCGTGGTCTCGGGGTCTTCGCCGACGGCCCCCTGGCCGCGGCGGAACCCTCGCTGAAGGTGCGACGTGCCCGCCGGATGCCGAATCGGCTCGGCTTTGCCGTGCCCTCCCAGTTCCGGCTCTCGGTGACGGCCTATCCCGGCATCCGGTCCGGCGATGCGCTGGAGACACTGCTGCACGAGTTGGTCCACCTCCACCTCGGACGGCAGCCCGGAGCTCACGCCTGGCACGGACCCGCGTTCAAGGCGACGCTGGCGGCGGCGATGGCGGAGGCCTACGGCGTCGGGGGGGTTGCGAGGCGAGGTACCGTCCACGGCGCCTACGCAGCGGCGATCGAGCGCCGGCGCTCGCGCGGCTTGCAGCTGCAGCTGCCGCTGGCGGGCTGAGCCGCTCCGCGGAACCGGGCTATCACCGCCCCGGCCTCCGCCGAGGGGTAGATTGAGCTCATGCGTGCGACCCTGATGTACGAGGCCGGTGATGTCCGCGTCGAGGAGGTGCCGGACGCCTCGATCTCGGAGCCCACCGACGCGCTGCTCCGGGTCACCCGCGCCTGCATCTGCGGCAGTGACCTGTGGCCGTACAAGCAGATGGAGCCCGACCCCCAGGGGGCCCCGATGGGCCACGAGTTCATCGGCGTCGTCGAGGACGTCGGCTCCGAGGTCGAGACGGTCGAGCGTGGCGATGTCGTCGTCGCTCCCTTCGTCTACTCCGACGGCAGCTGCGATTTCTGTGCCGAGGGACTGCACACCTCCTGCGTCAACGGCGGCATCTGGGGCCGGGAGGGGGCCGACGGCGGCCAGGCCGAGGCGGTCTGCGTGCCCTACGCCGACGGCACGCTCGTGAAGCTGCCCGTCGAGGTCGACGACGCGCTGATGCCCTCCCTGCTGACCCTCTCCGACGTCTTCGCGACCGGCCATCACGCCGCCGTCAGCGCCCGCGTGGGCGAGGGCGACACGGTCGCGGTCGTCGGTGATGGTGCCGTCGGTCTCTGCGGGGTGATCGCCGCCCGCCGGCTCGGCGCCGAGCGGATCATCATTCTCGGCCGTCACCGTGACCGCACCGACCTCGCCGGGGAGTTCGGCGCCACCGACGTCGTCGCCGAACGCGGAACGGAGGCCGTCGAGCAGGTCAGGCAGCTGACCGGAGGCGTGGGCTGCCACTCGGTGCTCGAATGCGTCGGGATGGAGGATGCGTTCAAGACCGCGATGCGGGTCGCCCGTCCCGGCGGCGCTGTCGGCCGGGTCGGCGTGCCGCAGTTCGACAGCCTCCCGGGCGGGGCTCCCAGCTTCTTCAACAACATCACCGTCAGCGGCGGGGTCGCCCCCGCACGGGCCTACATCCCCGAGCTGTTGCCCGAGGTGCTCGCCGGGAAGTTCGAGCCCGGCCGCGTCTTCGACAGCGAGATCGGCCTCGATCGGGTTCCGGACGGTTACCGGGCGATGGCCGAGCGCGACTCGATCAAGGTCCTCGTCAAGCCGTGAGCGAGGAGCCACCCGGACCGAAGGCCGTCACCGGTTCCGAGCTCAAGGCCCAGATCGAGGCCGAGCGCGAGGGGCGCCCCTTCCTCGTCTTCCGGGACGAGGCGGCCGAGCAGCGGATCCTCCCCGTCGCCGCCGACCGCACCGAGATCTGGATCGGCCGCGCGCAATCGGCCGACATCACCCTCGAGTGGGACCGGGAGGTCTCCAACCTCCACGCTCAGCTCGAGTTCGTGGGCGAGGAGTGCACCCTCGTCGACGATGGGCTCTCGACCAACGGCTCCTACGTCAACGAGGAGCGGGTCTCCGGCCGCCGCCGGCTCTCCGACGGCGACATCGTCCGGGTCGGCCGCAGCAGGATCCTCTTCCGGGCCCCCGGCGCGGTCGGGGAGTCGACCGTGATCTCGACCGACGCGATCAGCGCGGCCGGCGTATCGCCGGCGCAGAGGCGGGTGCTGGTGGAGCTCTGCCGCCCGTTCAAGGACGGGGCGGCCTTCGCAACGCCCGCCGGCAATCAGGAGATCGCCGCCGAGCTCCACCTCTCGGTCGATGCGGTCAAGACCCACCTGCGGGCGTTGTTCGAGAAGTTCGAGCTCGGCGAGGTGCCGCAGAACCAGAAGCGGGTGACGCTGGTCCAGCGCGCGATGCAGAGCGGGCTGATCAGCGCCCGCGACCTCTGAGCGGGTCGCCTAGGCCACGGCCTCGGTGGTCTCGACCCCCGAGCTCGCCTCCAGCAGGACCCGGGTCACCAGCTCCGGGTTGTCCCAGTTGGGTGTGTGCCCGCAGCCCTCGAGCACGATGAACTCCGCACCGGGCGGGCGGCGGTGCGCCTTCGGGGGTGCCACCAGGCGATCGAGCTCGCCCCAGGCGATCGTTACCGGTACCTCGACCAGGTGCGGATCCTCGAAGACGTGGCGCCTCATCTCGGCGTTCGAGTCGGCGTAGCCATGGGCCCCGATCCAGTCGCGGATGATCTGCAGGGCATCAGCGATCGGGACGTTCTCCGGTCGCCCAACGACCGTCTGCAGCATCCCCTCCCGTAGCCGCCGTTCGCGGGCGGACAGCAGAATCAGCGGTTTCAGCGCCTTGGCGATGCCGCGAGTGTTGACCGAGCGCGGCCCGAGTGGGTTCTGCCAAAGCCCGGCCGGGGAGAGCAGGCAGGCCGAGGCGGCGCGATCGTCCTTCGCCATCTCGAGCGCGACCCAGCCGCCGAGCGAGTTGCCGGCGACGTGAGGCTTGTCGATCCCGAGATCGTCCGAGAGAAAGCGAGAGATCGCCTTGCCCATCGCAGCCGCGGTAGGTGGTGTGCCGTCGGAGAGCGCCGGGGATCCCCCGAAGCCGGGCATGTCGAGCGCGATCACGTCGCGGTGGGCGGACAGCGTCTCGAGCTGCGGCTTCCAGACCAGTCTGGTTGCGCCTAGGCCGTGAATGAGGACCAGGGGCTCGCCCGAGCCACGTCCGCTGGTGGTCGATCTGCATGGGCGGATTATCCATACCCGTCGGCTCCGGCCCTGCGGTTTCCGGTGGCCGTTCCATTAGCTTGAAGCTGTGAGAGCTGTCCGTCTGACGGTGCCGCCGGTGCTCGCGACCCTCCTGACCATGCTGGCTCTGCTGGCCGGTCTGGCCCTCGCGAGCCCCGCCCCAGCCAGCGAGAACCCCGCCGGGCAGCCACCCTTCGGCGCCGAGCCGCTTGCCGATCTGCGCGAGGTGCCGGATACCGCGACGGTCCCCCCGGGCTTCCGCCTCAGCGCCGCCCGCGCGATCCGCCTCGCCGACGAGAGCGAGGTGATCGCGGCCGAGCTCGAGGAGAGCCCGCGGATGCGCCCGACGGCTTTTACGCGCGGGCCGGACCGCTGGCAGATCAGCTACTTCGATCCCGACGGGAACGAGGTCGCGCAGGCGATCGTCGACGACCGCAGCGATCAGGTGATCGAGGCGTGGCGCGACCAGCAGGTCGAGGTCAAGCTCGCCCGCGGCTACGAGAACGCCGTCGCCGGCAACGTCAACGAGGCCTGGATCTGGATCCCGCTTTGCCTGCTGTTCTTCCTCCCCTTCTTCGACCCACGCAGGCCGTTCCGGCTCCTGCACCTCGACCTGCTGGTCCTGCTCTCCTTCAGCCTCTCGCAGTTCTTCTTCAACAAGGGCGAGATCGTCACCTCGGTCCCGCTCGTCTATCCGGTCCTCGCCTACCTGTTCGTGCGGATGCTGGTTGCCGGGGTCTGGCCGCGGCTGCGGGGCGGAGCGCTGGTGCCGTACGTCCCGATCCGCTGGCTCGCCTACGCGGCCGTCGCCCTGGCCCTGTTCAGGGTCGGCCTCAACATCGTCGACTCGCAGGTGATCGACATCGGCTTCGCCGGGGTGGTCGGGGCCGATCGGATCTCCTCCGGCGAGGGGATCTACGACGGGCAGTTCAGCCCCTTGATCGATCGCGGCGACTCCTACGGCCCGCTCAACTACCTGCTGTACGTGCCGTTCGAGGCGATCTTCCCCTACGGCGGGGGGCTCGAGCCGCTGCCGGCCGCCCACGCCTTCTCGATCTTCTTCGACCTGGTCGTGGTCGGACTGCTGGTGGCCGTCGGACGCAAGCTCCGTGGCGGGGCCGAGGGCCGGGCGCTCGGCGTCGCGCTCGCCTTCGCCTGGCTCGCCTACCCCTACACGCTGTATGCGCTCAACGCCAACGGCAACGATGCGGTCGTGGCGGCGGCGGTCCTCGCCGCCTTGCTCGCGCTCGGCTCGGCGCCGCTCCGCGGCGCCCTGATCGCGGCCGGCGGCGCCGCCAAGTTCGGGCCGCTGGCGCTGGCGCCGCTGTTCGCCGCGGGGCGCGGCCTCAACCGCGGTCGCGCGCTGATCCCCTTCGCGCTCGCCTTCGCCGTGGTCTGGTTCGTGGTTCTGATCCCGTTGCTCCCCGACGGCGGCCTGCGCGAGTTCTACGACCGCAGCTTCGGCTACCAGGCCTCGCGCGGGTCGCCGTTCAGCGTCTGGGGACTCGAGCCCTCGCTCGAGTGGCTGCAGGAGATCGCGCGCGCGTTCCCGATCGTGTTCGGGATCGGCCTCTTCTTCCTGCCGCGGCAGCGCACCGAAGTCCAGATCGCGGCGCTCGGCGCGGCGCTGCTGATCGCCACCCAGGTGGGCTCGACCCACTGGTTCTACTTCTTCATCCTCTGGTGGACGCCGCTGGTGCTCGTCAACGCCTTCGCGACCCAGCGCCGGATCACACGGGAGGCCTCGGCCCCGAGCGCCTGAGGCCGCTCAGCGGGCGATCGTCGTCCGCAGCTCCCCGAGCGTCGGCGAGCTGACCGTGACCTCGTCGCCGTCGGCGAGCCAGACCTGCGGCTTGCGCGTGCCCCCGACCCCCGCCGGCGTCCCGGTCGAGACGATGTCGCCGGGCTCGAGCGTCATCAGCGTCGAGAGGTGGGAGACGAGCTCGGCGACACCGAAGACCAGATCCCCGGTGTCGGATGCCTGCATCCGCTCGCCGTTGAGATCGAGCGCGATCCCGATCGAGTCCGGCGGGCCCGCCTCCTCCGGCGTCACCAGCCACGGCCCGCAGGGGGCTGAGCCGTCGAAGACCTTTCCGGGGATCCACTGCGGGGTGGCGAACTGCAGATCACGGGCGGAGAGGTCGTTGAGCAGGGTGTATCCGGCGACGTGGTCGAGCGCGACGGCGCCGGCAACCTCCTTCGCCCGGCGGCCGATCACGAAGGCGACCTCCGCTTCGTAGTCGACCTTCCCGCTCGCGGCGGGAAGGGTGACGGTCGCACCGTCCGGGACCAGGGCGTTGGCGAACTTCGCGAAGAAGGTCGGCGAGTCGGGCGGCTCGAGCCCGGCCTCGGCGGCGTGGGCCCGGTAGTTGAGGCCGATGCAGACGATCTTCTGCGGGTCGGTGATCGGCGGCAGCAACTCGAGCTCCTCCGCCGGCCCGGCGGACGGGGCACCCTCGGCTGCGGCTGCGGCCCGATCGGAGCCGACCGTCTCCAGCAGGGCGCGGAGTCCCGCCGGGGAAGCGGGACCGCGACCTCGGCCCGGCGGTCTGTACTCCCGGTCGAGGGCGTCCCACAGGTCGACGATCTCCCCGTCGCGAACGGCGCCGGCGCGAGCTCCTCTCGGCGAGGCGTAGGTGACCAGCTTCACGCTCTGAGCCTATCCATCCGACCGTGCCATAATCGCCGACCCCGGGCCGCCAGGCCCGAGACCCAAGCCCACCTTGGGGGCGTAGCTCAGTTGGTTAGAGCGCCGGCCTGTCACGCCGGAGGCCGCGGGTTCGAGTCCCGTCGCTCCCGTTCCTCCCTGCCCGAGATTCCCACCGGCGAACCGACTCGGCACCCCGCGCAAACGGGTGAGCGATGAGAAACGACAGCGGGCCGGACGGAGTTCATCGCTCGGCGGGCCGGGTCCGGTCCGAGGGCCGCCGGGAGTGCGGTCGCCGTCACCAACCGGTTACACAACCGGGCGCGAATATGAAAGGATCGGCTTACACGTTTCGATCAATCCGCCCGAGGAGGCCTGATGCCCGAGATGACCAGCTACGACCACGGGACCCCGTCCTGGGTCGACGTGTCCAGCCCCGATGTCGATGCCGCGGTCGATTTCTACGAGAAGCTCTTCGGCTGGGAAGCATCCGAGCCCGGGGACCCGGCCGAGACCGGTGGGTACCGGATGCTGATGCAGGACGGCAAGGCCGTCGCCGGCGCCGGCCCGATCCAGCAGGAGGGACAACCGGCGTCCTGGCTCAGCTACGTCACCGTCGATGATGCCGACGCGGTGGCGGAGAAGGTCAAGCAGGCCGGTGGAGCGACCATCGCCGAGCCGATGGACGTGATGACGGCCGGGAGGATGGCAATCTTCGCCGATCCGGCGGGCGCCGCATTCGCGGTTTGGCAGGCTCAGGATCACATCGGATCGGAGCTGGTCAACGAGCCCAACTCGCTCGTCTGGAATGAGCTTCAGACGCGGGACACCGAGGGCGCGAAGTCCTTCTACGCGGACGTCTTCGGCTGGGAGGACATGCAGTCCGAGCAGATGGACGGCTACACGATCTGGACGGTTGGTGGCGATGCGCCCGAGAACGGCAAGGGCGGAATGGTCGATATGGCCGGCTTCGACATTCCGGATGAGGTGCCGCCGCATTGGGACGTCAACTTCGCGGTCGCCGATGCTGACGCGATAGCGGCGAAGTGCGAGGAGCTCGGCGGAACCGTCGTCGTCACCGCCGATGGATATCCCCGTCGGGCGGATGGCGGGCCTGCAGGATCCAGCCGGCGCGATGTTCAGCGTGATCAAGTTGAGTGAGGCCGAGGCCGAGTAACCGGCCTGGGAGCGGTCACGCCCGCCGGACGCCTTCCGGCGGGCGAGCGCCCGGTCGGGCAGCTCGACCTTCAGACCCCTCCCCCGGCAGCGCCGGGGGCCGTCGGATCGCCGCCCTCCTCGCCGAGGGTCTCGCGGGCGAGGTACTCCTCGGCCATCAGCGGATTGTCCCTGGCGCGCTCGACCACCTTGAGCAGGTCGGAGGCCGTCGAGACCTCCTCGACCTGCTCCTTGATGAACCACTGCATGAACTGCTCGCCCTGGTAGTCGCCGTCTCCGCGGGCGCTCGCGGCGAGCGCGTTGATCTGCTCGCTGACCCGCTTCTCCTGCGCGAGAGCAAGCTCGACCGGCTCGACGATGTCGGAGAACGAGGTCTTCGGCCCCTCGACGGCGGGGATCACGGCGGGGTGGTCGGCGTCGAGCAGGTACTGGACGATCATCATCGCGTGGTTGCGCTCTTCGAGCGCTTGGCGGTAGTAGAAGGAGGCGAGCCGGGGAAGCGTCTCGCCGTCGAAGTAGACCGCGATCGCGACGTACTGCTGGTGGGCCGCGAACTCGTGCGCGACCTGCTCGTTGAGCAGTTCCGGGAAAGACTTCTCTGACATCTGTGGGCGCTCCTTGCGGGTTGCGGAAGGGCTCCGACGAAGCTAGCGAAGATCCGGAATTAGGCCGGCCGTCCTGATCGGTTAGGCGAACCGAAACCCGCTCGCGGCCGCCTCCAGCTCCATCGGGCTGATCGGCAGACCCGCGGGCGGATTCGTCTCGTTGTAGCCGCGCGGGGCGACGTCGTTGGGGGTCTCGGGGTGCATCAACGCGGCGAGCAGCTGGATGTGGTCGCGCCCGACCCCGAGCTCGGTCTGGCCGCCGCCGTAGGCCCCGATGCCCTCCCGCTCGCAGTACTCGTAGGCGCCGAACAACTCCTGCAGGCTGCCGATCCGGGACGGCTTGACGTTGACTATGCGCGGCTTGTGGGAGAGGTTCTCGATGTCGGCGACCGAGTGGATCGGGGCGTCCCAGGTGACGCGATCGATGTACGGCTCAAGCGCCGGGCGGGTCTCGTCGTTGAGCTCCGGGTCCTCGAGCCAGGCGTCGGGGAAGGCCTGTGCGAAGCGCGTGTAGAACTCGGCGCTCGCCTCGACGTCGACCGGGGTGTCCTCGTAACAGCCCTTGAGGTCGAGGGAATCCACCGAGCCGCTCTCGACCAGCCACCCGATCACCTCGTCGCTCCAGTCGGGCTGGGGATCGAGCTTGAAGCGGAGGCCCGGGTAGGCATCGAGGCGGGAGCGGATCGGCGCCAGGACGTGGTCGGCGTCGCCCTCCTCGGCCGGGTTCGCGCGCACCGAGGCGACGAAGTTGAGCGGTCGCAGCTCGCGCCCCACCGCGTCCGTGAGCGAGCGACCGGCCTGTCGGAGGGCGAGATCGAGGGCGGCGCTCTCGAACGCCCAGCGCCGGTAGAGGCGAGAGAAGTCGCGGATCGGAGGAGCTCCGGGAAAGAGGTCGAGCCCCGCCACCAGCTCGCAGAGCTCCCCCAGCGTGCCCGGGCCGCTGAGGTCGTGGATCGGCCCGACGTCGCGGTGGGCGATGTGGTCGAGGTCGTCGTAAACGACGTCCTCCCCGGCCCCGCTCTCAGCGTCGCCGTGCAGCGTCACCAGGGTCGAGGGGCGTGTGAATCCCGATTCGAACGTCCTGTCGAGTGCCTTCAGCTCGTAAGAGTCGATCTGGATGGGCAGCTCGGCAAGTTGCTCATAGAGGTTCATCGGTCCAATGTATTCGACGAAAAGCATCTAGGCTCGACCGCCCATGGAGCTCGATTCCACCACGATCGAGATCGTGTCGCTCGTGGCGGTTATCGCGGTCGCCTCGTTCGTCGATCTCAGGCTGTTCGGTCGCAAGGGCGAGCCGAGCTTCCGCGAAGCCGCGTGGTGGTCGGTCGGCTGGCTCGCGGTCGCGGGCGTCGCCGCGCTCGTTCTCTGGGCCGAGCGCGGCAGCGACGACGCGATCCTGTTCACCACCGTCTACCTGATCGAGCGCTCGCTCTCGATCGACAACGTCTTCGTCTTCCTGCTGCTGTTCAGCTACTTCGCGATCGAGCCTCGCCACCGCCCGCGGCTGATCATCATCGGGATCGTCTTCGCGCTGATCCTGCGCGGCCTCGCGATCGTCGGCGGCATCGAGCTGCTCGATCGATTCGACTTCCTCATCTACGTCCTCGCCGCGGGCCTGCTGGTCCTCGCAATCCGCATCTTCAGGGGCCTGGACGACGGCATCGACGTCGAGCGCAACCTGATGATCCGCACCGCACGCCGGATCTTCCCCGTCGACACCGAGCGCCACGATGGGAGCTGGTTCGTCCGCCACGAGGGCCGCCTCCACACGACGCCGATCTTCCTCTGCTTCGTCGGCCTCGTCTTCACCGACATCGTCTTCGCGATCGACTCGATCCCGGCCGCCTTCGCGATCACCAGAGACAGCTTCATCATCTGGTCCGCCAACGTCTTCGCGCTGCTCGGTCTGCGGGCGCTGATCGTGCTCGTCGATCGCCTGATCGAGAAGTTCCAGTACCTCGACCAGACGATCGCGGTGGTGCTCGGCGCGATCGGGCTGAAGCTGATCCTCGAGGAGGCCCACGTCGTCGAGGTGGACCCCGTTCTCTCACTCGCGATCGTGGCCGCGATCTTCGCCGTCGGGATCACGATCTCGGTACTGTTCGGCGATGAGGACGCCGGCCGGCCCGACCCCTCGGGGGGAGAGCCGGCGGGTCAGGATTCCGGGGCGTGAGGCTCTGAGCCGGCAGCCGCGGTCAGCCGCGGCGGCGGAGGGCGAGCAAGCCCAACATCGCATGGGCGAGGTTGGCCGCCAGCAGCGAGGTCACCTGACCGGGGCTGTCGTAGGGGGGCGAGACCTCGACGACATCGAAGCCACGGAAGTCGATCCCCACCAGCTCCCGCACGAACCCCAGGGCCTCGGCGCTGGTCGGCCCGCCGACCTCGGGGGTGCCGGTTGCCGGGGCGAAGGCGGGGTCGACGAAGTCGATGTCGAAGCTGAGAAAGGCTGCCGACCCGCCGACCCGCTCCCTGACTCGCTCGCCGTATGCCCGCGGCCCCAGCACTGCGAGCTGCGGCCATGGCACGACCTCGAAGCCGAGCTCGCGCGCATCCCCCAGGTCGCGTGCTGAATAGCCGGGCCCCCGCATGCCGGCCAGAAGCGAGCGGGCCGGATCGATCAGGCCCTCCTCTACGGCGCGCTTGAACGGCGTGCCGTGAAAGTAGCGCTGACCCATGTAGGAGTCCCAAGTGTCGGCGTGGGAGTCGAGCAGGACCAGGGCCAGCGGCCCGTGGGTCGCCGCCAGGGCGCGCAGCTCGCCGAGGGCGACGAGGTGATCCCCGCCGAGCACGAGGGGCGCTACGCCGGCGGCGGCGATCGGCTCCAGTTGCTCGGCAATCTGGGCTACCGCGCGTTCGGCGTCGCCTGGACTGAGGCCGACGTCGCCCCAATCGACGATCGAGAGCTCCTCAAGCGTCGCGACCTCGAGCACCGGGTCCCACTCGCGGAGCAGGACCGAGGCCGAGCGGATCGCCTCCGGTCCGAACCTCGCCCCGGTCCGGTAGCTCGCGCCGGTGTCGAACGGGACACCCGCGATCGCCGCATCGACGCCGTCGAGGTCGCGGCTGTGGGGCTTCCGCGCGAAGGTGCGGATGCCGCTGATTCGGGGAGTGGCCTCGGCAGGATCCGCCATCTCGGTGCCCTAGCCCTGCTCCCGCGCGACCCTGATCGTCTTCAGCGACCGGTCGCTGGCGCCGCGTACCTGTCCGCCGTGGGCGAGGGAGTCGGCGATGTAGTCGAGGGTGGCGCGGGTGAGGCGCTCGCCGGGCAGGACGTTGGGCACGCCGGGAGGGTATGCGGCGAGCGACTCGGAGGCGATCCGTCCCTCGGCCTGATCGAAACCGACCACGTCCTGGGGGCCGAGGAAGGCCTGGCGCGGAGTCATCTCCGGAGGCCCCCACGGCGGTGGCGGTGCGAACGGCTTCTCCCGGAGGGCGTCGTCGCGCCGGACCCGTTCGGCGGCGTCGCGGAGGGCGTCGAGCAGTCTGGCCCCGCTCTCACCGACCGCCTCGCCAATCCCGAACACCGCGACGACGACGTTCTCGGCGTAGAGCTCGGGCCAGACATTGTGCTCTCCCTGGAGCACCTCGGCAATCGCATGGCCGGTCGCTCCCGTGCCGCGGACGTCGACGGTTAGCCGCAACGGATCCCAGGCGTGAACGCTGGGATGCTCGGCGATTCCCTCGTCGAGGACGTCCAGCCCATCGATCGCCCGGACCTCGTCGCGGAGCGCGTCGAGGGAGGCGATCGTCTCGGCAAGCAGCTCCTCGCCATCGACCGCGTTCTGGGATCGCGCCGCGTCGAGGGAGGCGGTCAGCAGGCCGCTGGGGCTGGTCGACTCGACCAGGGTCACGGCGCGGTCGAGGATCCGCTCGTCTACCCGTTCGGAGCCCTGGTGCAGGATCGCCGACTGCGTGATGCTTCCGCCCAGCTTGTGGACCGAGTTGAGGACGATGTCCGCGCCCTGGGAGAGGGCGTGCTCGGGGAGCTGGGGCGAGAAGGCGAGGTGCGCTCCCCACGACTCGTCGACGACCAGCGGCACCCCCCGGGAGTGTGCGACCTTCGCGAGCGAGGCGACGTCGGCCACCGCGCCGAAGTAGGTCGGCGAGACGGCCATCACCCCCACCGCCTCGGGCGCCTCGTCGAGGGCCTCCCGCAGCGTCGCGGGGTCGAGGCAGTGCGCAATCCCCATCTCGGCGTCGAGCTCGGGCGAGACGAAGGTGGGAGAGATGCCCGAGAGCACGAGGCCGTCGATGACCGAGGAGTGGACGTTGCGCTGGATCACGGCGCTATCCCCGAGATGGGCGAGCGCAATGCAGATCGCGTGGTTGCCGCCGGAGGCGCCGTTCGCCAGGAACCAGCTGCGGCGAGCCCCCCAGGCCTCGGCCGCCAGTCTCTGGGCCTGATGGAACGGCGTCTGCAGTGGATCGGGCCCGATGTCAATCCCCTCGAGTCCGGCGGGCAGGTCGAGCAGCAGGGCATCGCGACCGATCGCCTCTAGGAGCCGGGGGTCCGCGCCCGCTCCGCCCTTGTGCCCGGGGATGTGGAACCGACCGGGATTGCTGTGGGCCCGCTTGAGCAGTGCGTCGAGGTAGGGCGTCTCGGTCTGATCCACGACGCCAACTTACTCCTCCTCGTCCGAGATCCCGCCGGAGCCCAGCTCCGCTGCTAGCCTCCGGCCGTCGACGCAGATGCAAGACGACGACCTCCCTCGAAGTATCGGCCGCCATGCCCCCTCTGGGAGCCGGGGGGCCTACGCCCGGCCGCTGCCGTCCGTAACCGGCTCGGCGCGCCGAGCGTGTAGGCGATGACATCGCTCGCGCTCGTCGCCCTGGTTGTCCTCGTTCTCGTCAACGGGTTCTTCGTCGCGGCCGAGTTCGCCCTGGTCCGGGTCCGCAGGGGGCGGATCGAGGCGCTGGCCGCCGCGGGCGCGCGCGGGGCCGGCCAGGTGATCGAGCAGCTCGACCAGATCGACCGATACCTGGCCGCATGCCAGCTTGGAATCACGATGGCCTCGCTGGGAATCGGCTTCCTCGGCGAGCCCGCGATCGCCGCCCTGATCGAGCCGGCGATCGAGGGCCCGGTCGGCGAAGGAGCCGCAGCCGCGATCGCCATCGGTCTCGCGTTCACGATCGCGACCGCTCTCCACATCACCGTCGGCGAGCAGGTTCCGAAGATGGTCGCGATCAATCGGGCCGAGAGCGCGTCGCGGATCATCGCTCGGCCGCTGCGAGCTTTCCGGCTGATCTCGGCTCCCTTCACCTGGGCCCTATCGGTCGCCTCCAACAAGATGGTGCGAATGTTCGGCGTCGATCCCGAGCGGATCGAGGAGCATCATGATGTCGACGACCTGCGCTCCCTGATCCAGGCCTCCGGCAGCCAGGGCGATATCGAGGAGAACGAGGCGACGATGCTCTCAGGTGTCTTCCACCTCCACGAGCAGGAGGCCCGCGAGGTGATGACCCCGATCCCCGCGGTGGTCACGGTCGATTCATCCGATACCGTCGAGGCGGCGCTGCAGCGCTGCGTCTCCTCGGGGCACACCCGCCTGGTCGTGATCGAGGACGACAATCGCGATCGGGTCCGCGGCCTGATCCACAACAACTCGATCGCCCGCCTCTACATGAACGCCGGAGCCGACGCCTCGATCGAGCCCGCGATCCGAGACGCGCCGGTAGTTCCAGAGACCAAGCCGCTCGACGACCTGCTTGCCGAGCTGCAGCGTCAACGCAGCTCGATGGCCGTGGTCGTCGACGAGTACGGACGCACGGTCGGCATCGCGACGGTCGAGGATATCCTCGAGGAGGTCGTCGGCGAGATCGAGGACGAGACCGACCCGCGGGCCGACTCGGTCCGCAAGCTCACCGACGGCGACTGGTACGTCCGCGGGCACGTCTCGCTCGGCGACCTCGAGGACGCCGGCATCGAGCTCCCGGTCGAGACCGGCGCCTTCAACTCGGTCGGCGGCTATGTCTTCAGCGAGCTCGGCCGACGCCCCAAGCGCGGCGACGCGATCGACGCCGACGGCTACCGGATCCGGGTCGAGTCGGTTCGCGACAACCGGATCGTCGCGCTCCGGATCCACTCCCACCACAGCCCCGACCCTGAGCCCGAGGGCGACCCCGCCGACGACTGAGCGCGGCGGGCCCGATCGCTCTCACAAGTCCTCGCAGTTTGCGGATTCGGGGGCCGCTTCCGTCCGTCGGCGCTCGTAGCGTGCGGCACATACGCGGGAGAGTGAGGAGGTCCCGATGTGGACGGTGCGTTTGTCGGATAAGCAGCTTGAGGTATTGAAGGCGCTGCTCGCCGAGCAGGAGCACCTCGGGCCGGCGCTGTCGAGATCGCTCGAATCGCTCGAGTTCGCCCGCTGGGACGAGCTTCCCGAGGCCGAGCTGCCGTGGCCCGACGTGACCCAGGAGGCGGCTGCGCAGGGGGTCTCCGAGGCCGACGTAGTCTGGGACCTCTGTGGAAAGCGGGCGCGACACCAGGCGCCCGAGGCCCGCCGGCAGGGCAAGCGCGCTCGCCGCACCGCCTCGAAGTAGCGCGGCATCACTGCACACCGGAGCTTCGTCGGGAATTGGTGATCGTATAGGTCACCAGATCCAGACCAAGGCGCTGGATGACCTGGTTTCTGCGTCCTCCAGACGGACCCACGCACCCGCTACCTAGGACCCACGCACCCGCTGCCTAGTACTCGTAGAAGCCGCGGCCGCTCTTGCGGCCGAGGTGGCCGTCGCCGATCATCTGGATCAGCCTTCCCGGGGACCCGTGCGCGGCGTCGCCGCTGTCGGCGTAGAGGCTCTCGCCGATCGCCACGGCGACGTCGAGGCCGACGAAATCGAGCAGACGCAGCGGGCCCATCGGCTGACCAGCTCCCAGTGTCATGCAGGCGTCGACCTCCTCGGGGTCCATGCCGGTCCTCTCCAGCAGCCTGACGGCGTCGAAGAGGAAGGGAAAGAGCAGCCTGTTGACGACGAAGCCCGGCTCGTCAGGGACCTCGACCGCCCGTTTGCCCAGCGCCTTACAGAACGCTCGGGCTCGCTGCGGCGCGCCATCGGCGAGTGCGTCCGGGAGGCAGAGCTCCACCAACTCCATCCGATGCACGGGATTGAAGACATGCATCCCGTAGAAACGCTCCGGTGCGCCGATCCGCCCCGCAAGCTCGGCGATCATCAGCGATGAGGTCGTGGTCGCCAGGTCCGCGTCGGCGCAGGCGGCGGCGAGCTCGGAGTGGACGCGGGCCTTGATCTCGGGGTCCTCGGTGACCGCTTCGACAATCAGATCGCATCCCACCAGGTCCGCGACGTCGGTCGTCACCCGGAGCCGGCCGGCGTCCGCCCCGTCGACCTTCCGGCAGAGCTTCTCGACGTTCTCCTCGGCCCGCCAGGCCGAGCCGTCGCTCCGGGCCAGCAGGCGGACCTCGCCCAGGGCGGTCGCGCTCGCGGCCAGGCCGCAGGCGATCGTGCCGCTTCCGGCCACGCCGGGGCTGAGATATCCGTTCTCTACGGTCACGAAGCCTGCGGTCTATCAGTTCGTCGCGAGTCGGTGATCGCCGGCATCTGCGTGGAGGTCGAGTCTGGCTGACAGGCCAGTCAATCGGCTATGGTCGGATCGAAGGCATCTGTCCCGCGGAAGCAGGAGGGTTACGAATGAGTGATGGCAAGTTCGGCGGTCGCGAGGTCGTGATCGTCGAGGCGGTCCGGACGCCCGTGGGCCGGGGCCACGAGGAGAAGGGCTATTACAAGGACATCCACCCCTCGACGCTGCTGGCGACCGTCTTCGCCGAGCTCATCGACCGCGCCGGAATCGACGCCTCCGAGGTGGAAGACGTGGTCGGTGGCTGCGTGCAGCAGTTCGGCGAGCAGGGGATGAACATCACCCGCAACGCCTGGCTCGAGGCCGGGCTGCCGATCGAGACCGCGGCGACCACGGTCGATCGACAGTGTGGATCGGCCCAGCAGGGCATCAATTTTGCGGCCGCGCTGATCGCTTCCGGCGTCCACGACGTCGCGATCGGCGGAGGGGTCGAGCACATGGGCCACATCTCCTTCGGCGACGGCTTCAAGGTCATGGAGGAGCACGGGATGCCCTTCTCCGAGCCGCTCAACGACCGCTACGACCTGATTCCGCAGGGCCTGAGCGCCGAGATGATCGCCGACAGGTGGGAGATCCCCCGGTCCGAGCTAGACGAGCTCGGCGTCCGCTCCCACGAGCGCGCCCAGCGTGCGACCGAGGAGGGCCGCTTCGAGCGCGAGATCGTGCCGATGCAGGTCAACGGCGACACCTTCGCCACCGATCAGGGGATCCGCCCGGGGACGACCCTGGAGAAGCTGAGCGAGCTCAAGCCGGCCTTCAAGGAGGACGGCAAGGTCACCGCCGGCAACTCCTCGCAGATCTCCGACGGCGCGGCGGCGGTGCTGCTGATGAGCGCCGAGAAGGCCGGCGAGCTCGGCCTCACGCCGCGGGCGCGGATCGTCGATCAGACGACGGTCGGAGTCGATCCGGTGATCATGCTGACCGGGCCGATCCCCGCGACCGAGAAGATCCTCGCTCGCAACGGGATGCAGATCGACGACATCGATCTCTTCGAGGTCAACGAGGCGTTCGCCTCGGTTCTCGCCGCCTGGTACCGGGAGCACGAGCCGGACATGGACCGAGTCAACGTCAACGGCGGCGCGATCGCCCTCGGCCATCCGCTCGGCTCGACCGGGGCGCGACTGATGACGACTCTGCTGCACGAGATGGAGCGCGACGACAAGCAGACCGGTCTGGTGACGATGTGCTGCGGGGGCGGGCTCGGGACCGGCACCCTGATCGAACGCGTCTAGCTCCCGGTCAGTCCGGCTTCAGCGCCTCGGCCTCCAGCTCTCCGGCTCGGTGGCCGAGCAGATAGTTGATCCCCCAGATCGCGACCCCGAGCAGGAGCAGGAGGCAGGCGCGGAGGAAGATCTCGGCCTCATTGTCGACGATCAGGGCGATCGAGACGATCGCCCCCAGGGCTGGGAGCACGGTCGGGGCGCGGAAGTGCTCGTGATCGACCTCGTCGCCCCTGAGAACGAGGACGGAGACGTTGACGATCGCAAAGACAGCGAGCAGCAACATCACCGTGGTGTCGGCGAGTGAGCCCAGTTCGCCGGTCGAGACGAGGATCATGGCGAGGATCGTCGTGAACAAGATCGCCGTCCACGGGGTGCGCCGCCCGCTGAGGACGTGCCCGAAGGCCTTCGGCACGATGCCCTGCTCCGACATCCCGTAGACGAGTCGCGAGGCCATGATCATGTTGATCAGGGCGCCGTTCGCCAGCGCGAAGAGAGTGATCACCGCGAACAGCTTGCTGGGGATCCCCAGCGGGCCCTGCTTGACCACCTCGAGCAGGGGGGCGCTGGATCGGCCCAGGTCCCCGGTCGGGACGACCGCCGAGGCCATGAAGGTGACCGCCAGATAGATCATGCCCGCGATCGCGAGCGCCGTGAACAGCGCCTTCGGGTAGGTGACGCTGGGTCGCTTGACCTCCTCTGCGACGTTGACGGAGTCCTCGAATCCGATCAGCGCATAGAACGCCAGCCCCGCTCCCGAGAGGACCGCGAAGAAGACGGAAGTGCCCTCCTTGAACTCGAGGTTCCGGGATGGCTCGGCAGTGCCGTCCCCGAAGGCCGCGATGCCGATCACCACGATCAGGAGCAGTCCGAGGATCTCGATCAGCGTGAACAGCGCGTTCAGGGTCATCGATTCCGAGATCCCGCGCAGGTTGATCGCGCCGATCACGACCATGAACAGGATCGCGACCGGGATCACAGGGACGCTGACGAACTCCGCGAGCGGGTCGCCCGAGAACGCCCGTGCAAGCGCAGCGGCCGAGGTGATCCCCGATGCCATCACCGCGAAGGCGACCATGAAGGTGAGGAAGGGGCGCCTGTACGCCTTGTTGACGTAGAGGGCCGCTCCCGCGGCCCGCGGGTACTTCGAGACGAGCTCGGCGTAGGCGAACGCAGTCAGCGTGGCGAGGAGGAAAGCGGCGAGGAAGGAGGCCCAGATCGCGCCACCGACCTCGTTTCCAACCTCACCGACGAGGGCATAGATGCCGCCGCCGAGCATGTCTCCGACGATGAAGAGCAGCAGCAGCGGGCCGCCGATCCGGCGCGCCAGTCTCGTCCTCTCCTCGCCGTATGCGCTTGAGCTCGGCTCCCCGGAGGCGGACCTGGTCACAACTCGATCCGTTCAGAAGGAGGCGACGAGCTCCTGCAGCTGCGCAAGATCCGAGGTCGGGGGCCCGTGCCCAGGGCACATCAGAGCCGGCTCGAGCTCGGCCAGCGTCCGGATCGAGCGGCGGTTCTCATCGGGGTCGAGGGTGAACATGCCCGGCGGCTCGCCTATGCGCCTGCGTCCGGTGAGGAAGTCGACGTTGTTGATCACGTCGCCGCAGATCGCGACCCGGTCGGAGCGGCGGAAGTAGATCACCTCCCCTGGGGCGTGCCCGGGAGCGTGGATGACCTCGAAGCCCGCGACCTCGTCCCCTTCCTCGAGGACCCGCCCGACCGGATGGGGCGGTCCTTCCCAGGCGCCGCCGATCAGGCGGTTCAGGAGGTTGTCGGGGTGGGCCCGCTGCACCGGCGCCCGGCCCTCCATCGCGTCGACGTCCGCTGCGTGGCAGGCGAGCGGCACCCCGCGCGCCTCACACACCGCCTTCGCCACACCCTGGTGGTCGGGGTGGACGTGGGTGAGCGCCACCAGCGAGAGCGGCCGATCCTCGATCTGGCCGAGGATCCGGCGGCGAGCGAACCGCGTAGCGGCGTCGATCAGGACGTCGCCGATCATGTAGACGTTGATCGCGTTGTTGAAGCCGCGGAGCTTCCAGACGCCTGGGGCGAGCTGCCTCACGAGGCCAGCCTTGCTCCGACGAACTGGACCAGGCCCGAGACCCGCTGGTGGATCTCGCCGTAGTCGTGCATCTGCAGCGCCGCGACGACCTCCTCCCGCTCGAAGACCCGCAGGCCGCTGGCGCGCTCGATCACCGGCTTCAGGGGGGGAAGGGTGACCTGCCGGCGGATTGAGGTCATCAGAGCGAGGCGACCGCCGGGAGCAAGCACGCGGGTCATCTCCGCGATCGCGTCGTGAGGTTCCGCGAAGAGGTGGAGCGCTGCGAAACAGCAGACCGCGTCGAAGCAGCCGTCCGCGAAGGGCAGGCCGGTGGCGTCGGCGCGGACGAGGGCGACGTTCTCCAGCTCCGCCCGCTCGTTGTCGCGGCATCCCTTGGCGAGCATCGTCTCGGAGGCATCGACTCCGACCGCGAGTCCCTCAGAACCGATCGCGCCGGCGAAGGCGCGCGTGAAGGTGGCGGGCCCGCAGGCGACGTCGAGAACCCGGTGGCCCGTCTGAAGTCCGAGCAGCAGCCGGGCGATGCGGATCTCCTCATCCATGCCGGGCCCAGTGGCGCCCTTGAACAGCCGCCCCAGCGCGGGCCGCCACCAGCGCTCGTAGATCGCCGGGACGAGGCTGGTCAGCATCAGGTCCTGGCTGGGGCCGGTGCTTTGCAGATCCTCGCCGAGCAGGTCCCAGTAACCCTCCTCGGTAGCCTCGGCCCGCCGCCGCGCGGCATCTGTCATCAGACCCAGGACACGCTGGTCCTGAGCGCTCAAAGAGGGCTCCCGGGACCCGGTCCCCGCGGCTCGCCGGTGTTGTCGGCGAGCTCGGTCAGCCTCCTGACCTCGCGCTCGCCCTCGACCCTCGCAGGGTCGTTCTCCGGCAGCCCCTCGATCAGTCGCTCGATCCGATTGCGGATCTGCAGCGCGAAGTGGGGTGTCGCCGGGCCAGTCAGGGCTCGGATGTCCTCGACGGTCACGGCTCGGGAGGGATCCAGTCGGTGGGCGCTCTCGGCTTCGCTCATCTGCAGGGAGCCTATCCACCCGCCCCGGATCAGGGTCTTTTCGGGGCGGGCTCGTCCTCGGGGGAGCTGGAGCCGGCTCCGAAGTTCGGCAAGCCGCTTCCCTCTGTGACCTGCTCGAGCTGCGTGAGGGCATCGATCCGCGCCTGCATCGCCACCGATATCGCGCTCGTATCCCCGATCAGCCAGATGTGGTTGTAGACGGCGCGGGCCGGATCCTCGGCGAATCCCGGCTTGGTGTCGAGCAGGAACCCCTGCAGCGCCCGGGGAAGCTCGGTTGCCGAATCGGTGAGGAGCAGCGGCCCGGGCTTGCCACCGGCCGCCAGCGGGGCCGCAGCCGCCGCGTCGGCGGGGCGGGAGGTGTTGGCGATCGTGAAGCCGTGGCCGGGGTCGTTGATGTTCCAGCCGAAGCTGCCGTCGACGAACCGGGCGAAATCGATCGCGTTGACGACGGGATCCGAATCGCCGATCCGGACCGCCGGGCCGCTCACCTTGCGAAGCTCCTTGAGCGCCCTATCGCTGATCGCCTCCTCGGGCCCGAGCACGTAGACCGGGGCCTCGGGGTGGCGTTCGAGCACGTCGAGCGTCGCCCGCGGCACCTCGTCACCTGCGGCGAAGACGATCGGATCACCCGAGCGAGCGGCCCACGCGGCCGCGGGCATCGCCAGGGCCGGGTCCTCGGAGGAGACGACGAGGATGTGGTCGGGTTCGTCGCGGCCGCTGAGCCGGATCCGCTGGCGATCGATCTCCTTCGCCAGCACCGCGGGGTCGCCGGCGCTGACCTTCGACGTCACCAGGCCGTCAGGTGTCGCGACTCCGTTGATCCCGAGCAGCTGGATTCCGTCACCGCGCTTCAGTCCGGTCGGGCTCAACCCGGCCAGCGCCTCGGCGCTGAAACCCGGGATCTCGCCTTCGGAGCCAAGAAGGATCGGAGCTCCGATCGGGCTCGCCACCAGCGAGGTCGCGACCAGCGATGCCTGCCAGGAGTCCTGCGGTGCGAGGACGACCATGCGAGGCCCCCCGACTCCACCGACGGCGGGATAGGAGGCGAGGGCTACTCCCGCCGCGACAGAGGTCGAATCGACACCCCCGACGCGGGTCGTGTTCCGCGTGGCGAAGGCCGGGAAGCCGATCTGCTCGGCGGCCTCGGGCCTGGGCGCCTCCTCGATCACGACGGTCGGCGCCACGGCCGGGAGCGAGACGCGCTGGTCCGGTTCGTCGAACAGCGCATAGCCGATACCCACGCCGGCGCCGATGGCGACGAGCAGACCCAGCCCGATCAGCAGCGGCTGCTTCGCGACCGGCCAATCGGAGCCGGCCTCACCCGGCTCGGCCGGGTCGTCGGCCTCGGGGGCTGCAAGCGGACCGGTCCTCGGAGTGGCCTCGGTCTGGGCCTCGGGCTGGGCCTCCGCATCCGCCTGCTCGCGGTGGCGCCCCAGTCGCAGACTCGGCAGCTTGAAACGTCTCGCCATCAGGTCAGTCTTGCGCACAGCGCGGTCCCGGGTGCATCCCCTAGTCGCGTACCAACCTGTAACCTGATCGACGGAGTTGAGATGGCCGACATCGCGGGCACGCTGGGGCAGTTCAGAGAGGTGGAGACGGGGGAGGCCTTCACGATCCAGAACCCGAGGTTGCTCAAGATCGAGCTCGCCGAAGCGACCGTGATGGCCAGGAACGGCGCGATGGTCGCCTACCAGGGGGACGTCAGCTTCGAGCACCAGGGCGGCGGCATGGGGCGCCTGCTGAAGAAGGCGGCCACGGGGGAGAGCCTGAGGTTGATGAAGGCGAGCGGGACCGGGGAGGTCTTTCTCGCCAACCGCGCGATGCTCGTCCACGTGATCAATCTCAAGGATGACTCGATCACCGCCAACGGCCGAAACGTGCTCGCCTTCGAAACCGGGATCGAGTGGGACATCAAGAAGGTCAAGGGCGGCGCGGCGGGGATGCTCGCCGGCGGGCTCTTCAACGTCCACCTCGAGGGCACCGGTCAGGTCGCGCTCGTCAGCGAGGGCGAGCCGGTGCTGCTCGACGTCGCCGGGCCTCCGACCTTCGCCGATCCCCAGGCGGCGATCGCCTGGTCGGGCTCGGTGACGACGAGTCTGAAGACCGACATGCAGGCCAAGAGCCTGATCGGGATGGGCTCGGGGGAGAGCATCCAGGTCGCCTACAGCGGCCAGGGGTGGGTCCTGGTCCAGCCCTCCGAGGGCCCGCCGGTCGCTCAGGCCGGCTGACCGCACCCCCCCGGGAGACCTCCGCCGATATCCCAATCCGCGCCGGGAGGCGGCGCTTGCGCGATCCTTGCAATCGGGCTTGCAGCGGGCAGAGCCACGCACTTTTCCCTGCATATTCGCGTGCAGGAGCGGAAATCTCTGTTAGTAAATGCTTGCAATTGAGATGCCGGGTGCTACTCTGCGCCGACTCCGTCGCCCCTCATGCGTTCTCCACGCCCGGACATCTCTTATGCCTTCGCGCCCTCGCGTCGTCTGCTGCTGGGCGCGCTTCTCGCCCTCGCGGCGCTGACCGTGCTCGCCGCCAGCGTCTCCGCGCCGGCCCAGGATCTCCAGGGCAAGGTCAGCGAGAAGCGCCAGGCTCTCGACAGCGCCAAGGACGAGCGCGGCGTCCTCACTACCGAGATCAGCGCCTACAGCGACAGGATCGACAAGCTCACGGGCCAGGTCGCCGCGCTCCGCAATCGCGAGGCGAAGGTGCAGGCCGAGCTCGACGAGGCCGAGGCCCGGCTCAAGACCGAGCAGGAGAACCTCCAGATCCTCCGCGAACGCCTTGAACGCTCGGTCAAGATCCTCCGCAAGCGGCTGGTTGCGATCTACAAGAGCGAGCAGCCCGACGCGCTCACCGTCGTGCTCGAGTCCGACGGCTTCGACGCCGTGCTCGAGCAGTACGAGTACCTGGAGCGGATCCAGTCGCAGGACTCCAACATCGTCGGCCGCGTACGCGATCTGCGCGACCAGACCCGCGCGACGGTCAACCGCATCACCGAGGTGCGCGATGCGATCGCCGCCAAGCGGGCCGAGCTCGAACGGACCCGGGTCGATCTCCAGGACCGCGAGTCCCAGCTCGCCTCCGCCCGCACCGACAGCCGCCAGGCCCTCGGGGGCGTCGAGGGCCATATCGACAAGCTCGAGGGCGACATCGCCGACCTCGAGGGCCAGATCCAGGCCCAGCTCGCAGCCGCCGCGGAGGCGCAGGCGAGCAGCGCCGAGGCGCCCGGCACCCTTCCCGCCGGCCCCGTTCGCGGCGGTTCCGGCGACATGATCTGGCCGGTCAACGGCCCGGTCGTCTCCCCCTTCGGCCAGCGCTGGGGCCGGCTCCACGCCGGCATCGATATCGCGGTCCCCTCGGGGACGCCGATCCGCGCCGTCAAGAGCGGGGTGGTGGCCCTTGCCGCCCCATACGGCGGGTACGGCAACTACACCTGCATCAACCATGGCGGCGGGCTCTCCTCCTGCTACGCCCACCAATCGAGCTTTGCGATCACCTCTGGCAGCGTCTCGCAGGGCGACGTGATCGGCTACGTAGGCTGCACGGGAAGCTGCTTCGGAGACCACCTCCACTTCGAGATCAGGGTCGGCGGCAATCCCGTCGATCCGATGGGGTACCTGTAGGCCTCACAGCATCCCCGGTTCTGCTCGAGCTTCCCTGAGCGGAGCTCGGGGCCTCAGAGCGAGCGCAACGCCCGCTCGATCCAGCGCAGCGCGACGCCCTGCAGTTCGGAGTCGTGCTGGACGGAGCGGTGGTGTCCGCCGGGGAGGACGATCAGCTTGCGCGGCTCGGCGGCCGCTGCGTAGAGGCGTTCGGACTCGAGGTAGGGAACGCGCTCGTCGCCGCGGGCGTGGAGGATGATCAGCGGCTTACCGGCGAGCTCGGCGACGGATTGGGCGAGGTCGTGCTCCCCGAGCCAGGCGTCGAGGGAGTCGGTGTCGGCCCGCATTTCGAGCTCGCCGCTTCGCAGCCCCCGTCGCAGTCCGTCGGCGGTGGCCGGGCAGATCGCGATCACCCCGCCGATCAGGTCGCTGCTCGCCGCCGCCGCGATCGCGAGGAAACCGCCCATGCTCGAGCCCCTGGCACAGATCCAACGCTGGTCGACACCCTCGCGGCGCGCCAGCATCGACGCCATCCGGCCGACGTCGCTGAGCGCGGCCGGGCTCATCTCGTCCTCGCTCGCCCCGTGACCGCGCTGGTCGTAGGTCAACGCGACCCAGCCGCTGGCCGCGCACAGGCGGGCGAAATCGGCGTGGTTCTCCTTCGCCGATCCCGCCCCATGGAGGATCAACATCGCCGGCCATGGCGGCTGGGTGTCCGGTAGCCAGAGCCAGTACGGACGTCCCTCGTGCACTCCGCGCTCGTCCGGCTGCTTCGGTGTGCGCAGGCGCATCCTCGCCACGACGGTAGCCGACGTGGGTGCGCGAGCGCGTGAGGGCCTGTGAGAATGGCGGCAATGAGCGAGACCCAGACAGCGGCCGGGCCCGACGGCGACCGCCGGATTGACCCGATCGCGGCCTCGCCGGTCTACCCGGCCGGGAGCAGGATCAACGAGGCCGGCCGTCTCGAGGTCGGCGGCTGCGATGTCGCCGAGCTCGCTCGCGAGTACGGGACCCCCGCCTATATCTATTGCCCGGACGACATCAGGGCGCGAGCGCAGGCCTACATCAGCGCCTTCGCCTCACGCTGCGACGACTTCGAGGTCCTGTTCGCGAGCAAGGCGGCTCCGGTGACCGCGATCTACGCGCTCTGTCGCGACGCCGGCCTCTCCGTCGACGTCGCCTCCGGCGGCGAGCTGCACATGGCGCTCGGCGCCGGGTTCGATCCGGGCCGGATCTACATGCACGGCAACAACAAGAGCGAGGCGGAGCTCAGCTACGCCTTCGAGTCGGGCGTCGCCTGCGTGGTGCTCGATTCCCTGGATGAGATCCACCGGGCCGACCGGCTCGCGCCGGGTCCGCAGCGAGTCCTGATCCGGCTCACGCCGGGAATCAAGCCCTCGACACACAGCTACGTCCAGACCGGCCAGCTCGACTCGAAGTTCGGCTTCGGCCTCGCGGACGGCCTCGCCGAGCGGGCGGTCGCGGCGATCCAGTCCTCGCGCAACCTGGAGCTGGTCGGGCTCCATGCCCACATCGGGTCCCAGATCTTCGAGCTCGAGCCCTACGTCAAGGCGATCGAGGTGCTGGCCGACTTCGCGCGGGATCTGGAGCCCGAGATCATCAACGTCGGCGGTGGGCTCGGCATCGCCTACCTGGCAAGTGACGAGCCGCCCAAGATCGAGCGCTATGTCGAGGTCAAGGTCGAGGGGATCAGGCGGCTGTTCGACCCGTTGCCGCGAATCCTGATCGAGCCCGGCCGCTCCCTGGTGGGCAACGCGGGCCTGACCCTCTACACGGTCGGGACCGTCAAGGAGATCCCGGGCGTCCGTACCTACGTGGCCGTTGACGGCGGCATGTCCGACAACCTGCGCCCGATGCTCTACGACTCGCGCTACGAGGCACTGATCGCCAACAGGGCCGCGGCGGTACCCGACCGCGAGGCGACGATCGCCGGCATGCACTGCGAGTCCGGCGATGTGCTGGTTCGCGACGTGATGCTCGCCGACCCCGCCCCCGGCGATCTGATTGTCACCCCCGCGACAGGAGCCTATGGTCATGCGATGGCGAACAACTACAACGGCGTCCCGCGCCCGCCGGTGGTCTTCTGCAGCGGCGGCAGCGCCGAGGTCGTCGTCCGTCGCGAGAGCTGGGAGGACCTGGTGAGTCGCGATGTCTGAGCGCGGGGAAGGGGCTGCGGCCCAGATCGGCCTGCTCGGGCGCGGAACCGTCGGTGGTGCCTTCGCCGAGCTGCTCGCCGAGCGCGCCGGCGCGATCGAGCTGGCGGCGGGCCGGCGGGCCGAGATCTCCGGCGTGCTGCGGCGCGAGCAGGGTGACTTCGAGGGGATCCTCGCCGACTCGGATCTGATCGTCGAGCTGATCGGCGGCATCGAGCCGGCGCGCAGGTACGTGCTCGCCGCGTTGCAGGCCGGAAAGCCGGTGGTCACCGCCAACAAGCAGCTGGTCGCCCAACACGGCGATGAGCTGTTCGAGGCGGCGCGCGCATCGGGGGTCCAGCTCCGCTTCGAGGCCGCGGTCGCCGGTGCGATCCCGGTGATCCGGGTCGTCCAGGAGAGCCTCGGGGCGCTCGAGATCGAGCGGGTCTCGGGGATCGTCAACGGGACGACCAACTTCATCCTCAGCGAGATGGCCGCCTCGGGCGCCGACTACGGCGAGGCCCTCGCCCGCGCTCAGGAGCTCGGCTACGCGGAGGCCGACCCGGCCGAGGACGTCAGCGGCGCCGATGCGGCGGCGAAGATGGCGATCCTCGCCAGGCTCGTCTTCGATACCGCGGTTGATCTCTCCGATGTCTCCTACAAAGGCATCGAGGACCTACGACCCGAGGACATCGCCTACGCGAAGGAGCTCGGGCTGACCCTGAAGCTGCTCGGCGTCGCCGAGCGCCACGAGGAGGCGATCAGCGTCCGCGTCTTCCCCTGCTTCCTGTACCGCGGGCATCCGTTGGCCCCGGTCGAGGGCGCCTTCAACGCGGTCACCGTCGAGGCGCCCTCGATCACCGAGATCACGATGTCGGGGCCCGGGGCCGGCGGCATCGAGACCGCTTCGGCCGTGCTCGGCGACGTCGTCTCCATCCTGGCGGGTGAGGCGCCGGTCCACGCCCCGGGGGAGACGCTGGAGGTCCGACGCGATCTCGAGTCCTCCTACTACCTGCATCTGGAGGTCGCCGACCGCCCCGGCGTGCTCGCCTCGGTCGCCGACGTGCTCGGGCGCAACGGGCTTTCGGTCAAGAGCGTCGTCCAGCGCGGGCTCGGGGCGGAGGCGCGGCTGGTGATGGTCGTTCACCGCGCCCCCGAATCGCAGTTCAACCGCGCCGTCGGGGAGATCTCAGAGCTCGAATTCATGCGCTCGGCGCCGCGGGCGATCCGGGTGATCGAGAAGGAGTACCTGTAGGTCGTCGCCTTGATCCGCGACCGAAGCCCATGCCGCAGCCGCTGATCGACCGATACCGAGACCGCCTTCCCGCTGAGCTCGGAGACACAGTCGTCTCGCTTGGGGAGGGGTCGACCCCGCTGGTTCCCGCGCCCCGCCTCAGCGAGCGGATCGGCACCGAGGCCTACATCAAGTTCGAGGGGGCGAACCCGACCGGCTCCTTCAAGGACCGGGGCATGACGGTCGCCGTCTCACGCGCGGTCGCCTCGGGCGCCGAAGCCGTGATCTGCGCATCGACGGGGAACACGGCGGCCAGCGCCGCGGCCTACGCGGCTCGCGCCGGACTCCGCGGCGCGGTGATCGTTCCCGAGGGCAAGATCGCGATCGGCAAGCTCGCCCAGGCGTTGATCCACGGCGCCCGTGTGATCGCCCTGCGGGGCAACTTCGACGATGCCCTGCGGATCGTTCGCGAGCTCGCCGCCCACCACCCAATCGAGCTCGTCAACTCGGTCAACCCCTACCGGATCGAGGGTCAGAAGACGGCGGCCTTCGAGGTCTGCGATGAGCTCGGCGGCGCACCCGACGCGCTCGCGATCCCGGTCGGCAACGCCGGCAACGTCACCGCCTGGAGAAAGGGATTCGACGAGTACGGGACCGCCCCGATCCTCTACGGCTTCCAGGCCGAAGGGGCAGCGCCGCTGGTGCTGGGGGAGCCGGTGGCGGCCCCCGAGACGATCGCCTCCGCAATCCGGATCGGCAATCCGGCGCGCTGGGAGGAGGCGATGGAGGCCTTCACCTCCTCGCGTGGCCGTGTCGCCGCTGTCAGCGACGAGCAGATCCTCGATGCCTACCGTTTCGTGGCGGCTGAGGAGGGGGTCTTCTGCGAGCCTGCGTCCGCCGCGTCGGTGGCCGGCCTGCTCGTCCACGGTCTGCCCGTCACGGAGGGGAGCTCGCCGCCGGGCAGCGTGGTCTGCGTGCTCACCGGACATGGTCTCAAGGACCCTGACACCGCGCTCGGTAAGGCGCCCGCGGTGATCGGTGCGGAGGCATCAACGGCCGCGGTCGAACGCCTTGTCTTCGACTCCGATTGACCCGCTGTCCGCCGAGGGCCTAGCATTCGGGCCGCGCTCCGCAGAGGCAGATGCTCCTCTGGATCCCCCGGGAACGCACCAGGACCGGGCGACGATGGTGGAGAGCGACCATGACAGCGAAGACGACACGGGGATGACGGGGAACGATCCCAGAGCCGATTCCGGCTACGGCGGCCACGGACTCGGGAGGCCGGCCGGGCTACCGTTGCCCGCGGGCGCCGTGATCGCCGGATTCGACTCCGGGCTGCGCGTGATCGAGGTCACCGGGAGGGTGCAGGGTCGCCACGACCATCTCCTCGGCATGCCCCTCGGCGAGGCGATCGGGACCGCCGATCTGCCGGCCCTTCAGCGCGCGGCGTGGAGCGCGTTGGAGGGGCGCACAACGACCATCTCCTGCGCGCTCGAGGGGACTGCGGCTGAGCTGGTCGTCAATCTGGCTCCGCATCCCGGTCGGCCCGGATACGGGTTGGCGCTGGTCCTCGATGGACCCGAGCGCGCCGTCGGCGACAGCAGGGAGCGGGAGCGGGCCGAGGAACTGGAGCTGATCTCGACCGCGGCCCGGGAGCTGGCGCGGTCGACCCACAGCGACGAGGCCCGGGCGACGATCTGCGAAGCCGCGCAATCGGTCTGCGGAGCCGAGGTGGTCGTCCTTCTTGAGCCCGATGAGGGCGCTTTTCGCCTTCTCGCGACGGCCTCCCGGGGGCTGGACGCGAACGGCGCGGCGCTGCCGCTGAACGAGAGCTCCGGTGCGGCGATGGCTCTGCGCACAAACGTTCCGCAGTTCCTGGCCGATCCCGCGGGCGAGTCGCCGGCCGCGGCCGCCTTCCTTCGCGAGGCCGGATTGGAGTCGGTCCTCTGGCAGCCCGTCTCGCGGGGCCGCACCGTCCGGGCGGTCCTCTGCATCGGCTGGACTTCGCGGATCTCGGCTGTCCACGAGCGCGCCGCCCGCTTGCTGGAGTTCATCGCCGTCGAGGGTGCCGTGGCGATAGATCGCGGCTCGGCCTTCGGGCGGCTCGTCGCGATGGCCCGATCCGATCCGCTGACCGGCCTCGGCAACCGGCGCGCCTGGGAGGAGGAGCTGCGGCGGGAGATGGCGCGGTCCGGCCGCCAGCGGACCCCCCTTTCGGTGGCCGTACTCGACCTCGACGAGTTCAAGACCTTCAACGATTCGCGGGGTCATCCCGCCGGGGATCGCGTGCTCGAGGAGCTCTCGAGGAGCTGGACGGCCGAGCTCAGGGCCACCGACGTGCTGGCACGCCATGGCGGCGACGAGTTCGCCCTGGCCCTCCCCATATGCGATGTGCAGACCGCCCTCCCGACCCTCAGGCGCCTGCAGGCCGCCACCCGCGGATGGGGCAGCTTCTGTGCCGGCGTGGTGCAGTGGGATGGCGAGGAGGGGTTCGATGCGCTCCTCTCCCGAGCCGACGTCGCCTTGTACCGCGCCAAGGATCAGGGTGCGGGAACGATCCTGACCGGCTGACCAAGCCGAGGTTCCTTAAACCATCCGTCCCGGCTGCCGATAGGGGTAGAGCCAATCCGCCTCTCCGCATAGGGGGTAGTTCGAACATTGGTGACGGTAGGACTGTCACTAGGGATCTCTCTGGTCGCGCTCGTGCTGGTCGCGCATGCGCTCCTGCGCTCCCGACGGCGTGAGGCGCGTTACGAGATGCTGCTCGAGAAGCTTCCCCAGACCGCAGTCGGGCTCTTCGACCGTGAGCTCCGCTTCAAGCTCGTGCGCGGACAGATCCTCGAATCGCGCGGGCTTAGCCCCTCCGACGTAGAGGGCAGGCTGCTGACCGACCTGCTCAGCCCCGGAGAGGCCGAGGTCCTTCTTCCCCCCTGCGAACAGGCCCTGGAGGGTAGGGAGACCTCCCTCGAGTTCCCCTCGCCGGTTGACGGCACGGACCACTGGTTGCGGGTGGTCCCGATCGGCGAGCCGGGCAGGATCAAGGGCGGGCTCGCGATCGCCCTCGACATCTCCGGCCGCCGGGAGGCCGAGCGGCGGCGGGATCTGTCGGAGACCCGTCGTCGACGAATCATCGACGCGATCAACGAAGCCTATGTGGTGATCGATGCCGATGGCCGGGTCAGCGACTGGAACGATCGTGCGACCAAGATCTTCGGCTACTCCCGTGAGGAGGCGCTCGGGTCGCGGGCCTTCGAATTGATCGTCCCTCCGGCTGACCGCGACGACTTGTGGTGGCTGCTCGAGCGCTTCACGACCGGGGAGCGCGCCGACGGTGAGCTGGATCTCAGGCTCGAACGGACCGGCCTGCACCGGGACGGCCATACCTTCCCGATCGAGCTGGCGGCGACCACGATCCATCACGAGGGCGGGGTCACGCTGCACACCTTCATGCACGACATCACCCGGCGCCGCCGCGATCGCCAGGCGCTCGAGGCGCATGCCGCCGACCTTGAGGCGCTGGCCGACGCCACCGCCGAGCTCGCCCGTAGCACCACCGCGCAGCAGGCGCGGGAGGCGATCTGTGTGGCGGCGAGCAAGATCGCCTGGTCTGAGGTTGCGCTCCTGCTGGAGCCAACGATCGACGGCAAGGGCCTCCATCTGACCGCGGCACATGGCGTCAGCGGTGAGGATCTCGGTGCGAGGGTGCTGCCCTTCAACGGTCAGCCCTCGGGCGCGGTGCGGGCTTTCTTGACGCGCCAGCCGGCCTTCTCGCCGGAGAAGGAGGACGATCCCCGGGTTCTGCAGTCGATCGTGGAGTGGAGCCACACCCGCTCGGCGCTCTGGGTCCCGGTGGAGATCGACGAGACAGCGATCGGTGTCGTCGCTGTCGCTTGGCGCGAGCCGGTCACCGAGATCTCCGATCGTCTGCGCCGGACGATCCAGCTGACCGCTGCCGAGGCGGCAGTGGCTATCGAGCGCTCGCGGCTGCTCGAGCGTCTCGAACGCATGGCCCGGACCGACGAGCTCACCGGGTTGCCGAACCGTCGCGCCTGGGACGCGGAGCTCGCGCGCGAGATGTCGCGCGCCGACCGGCGTCAGCGCGCCCTGAGCGTGGCGATGATCGATCTTGACTTCTTCAAGGACTACAACGACAGCCGCGGCCATCAGGCAGGAGACCGGCTGCTCAAGGAGGCCGCCGTCGCCTGGCGCTCGGCTCTCCGCGACAGCGATCTGCTGACTCGCTATGGAGGGGAGGAGTTCGCGATCGCGCTCCCGGACTGCGTCCGCGCCGAGGCGCTCGGGCTGATCGAGCGGCTTCGGGGGGTCACCCCGCAGGGCGAGTCCTGCTCGGCGGGAATTGCCACCTGGGATGGTCACGAGAGCGCGGCCGAGCTGGTCGGTCGGGCGGATGCGGCCCTCTACGAAGCCAAGCAGGCCGGGCGGGACCGCTCGATCGGTCACTGAACCGGCTCGATCCCGCCACAGATCGGGGACGCCCGGCCTCCCAACCGTGACCCGCTCGGCGTCAGGATCGAGCCGTGCGCCCGCCTTCCGTTGACCAGATACGAGAGCTGATCGAGGCCGGGGCGGCGTCGCCCCGGTGCCTGGCCTGCCGGAGACTGAGCGGTCGCGGCCACGACCAGCGGCTCTGTTCCCGATGCCGGCAGGCGCTCGCCACACCGGCGGAACCCGACAAGATCGCCGGTATCGATCGGGCCTCGGCGGTAACTCCCTACGCGGGGGCGGCGATCGGGCTCGTCGCAGCGCTGAAGGCGGGGGCGATACCGGCGGCCGCGGAGACCGCCGCCGAGCTCTGCGCCGAGCGGATCGCGATCCCGGAGCCAGGCACCGAGCTCGTTCCGGTCCCGGCGAGCCGGTGGCGGATGCTCCGGCGCGGCGACGATCCGGCCTTGGCGCTTACCCGAGCGCTCGCATCCCGTCTCGGCTGCCCCGTCCGTGACGTTCTCGCGCGCCGCGACATGCGCCGGCAGCGGGGTCGCCCGCGCCATCTCCGGCTGGCGGATCCACCGCGTGTGGTGGCCGTCGGTCCCGCGCCCGGGCGGGCGTTGCTGATCGATGACGTGACCACGACCGGGGCGACCCTGAGCGCGTGCTCGGCGGCGCTCCGCGGGGCGGGCTCGTGGTCGGTCGAGGCCCTGACTCTGGCGGCCGCGCAGCCTCCGGATCGAGCCCCTTGACCCAACGCCCCCGGGGCGTAGGATGCGACCAGCTGCACAAGCGACTGAGGAGGAGCTGGTGAAGATCGAGGTGGTCGGGCGCAACGTCGAGGTGACCAACGACTTCCGGGAGCAGATCCACAAACGGTTCGTGAGGACGGCGCGGCAGGTATCGGAGCACGCCCGCCTCGAGGTCGTTCTCCGCGAGGAGGCGAACCCGGCGATCACCGAGAGCCGGGTTGCCGAGGCGACGCTGTATCTGAAGGGCAAGACCCTCCACGCGAAGGAGTCCTCGCCGCGGATGCTGACAGCGATCCGGGCGCTCTCCGACGACATCCAGCGACAGGTCAAGCGCCATCGCGAGCTTCGCCGCAGGCGCTCGCGGACCCGGCGGCCGGTCAGCCAGATGCGCCAGGCGCCGGAGAGCCCCGGGGCGCCGCCGCCGGCGGTCTGACGGAATCCCCGCCCGCGTTGCGGGGGAGTCGCAACCCATGCCGGGCCCTTAGTACGCTGAACCCATGGCGAAGGGACTAGGCCTGATAGATCGCGCCCTGCGAATGGGCGAGAGCCGGCAGTTCCGCGAGCACCACAAACGGGTCGAGGAGATCAATCGCTACGAGCCCGAGATGGAGTTGCTTGACGACGCCGAGCTTCGCGCCGAGGCGGACAAGCTGCGCGGGCGGGCGAAGGACGGGGAGTCGCTCGACGACCTGCTCCCCGAGGCGTTCGCGCTCTGTCGCGAGGCAGGCAAGCGCACGCTCGGTCAGCGCCATTACGACGTGCAGTTGATCGGTGGCATGGTCCTGCACTCGGGGGCGATCGCCGAGATGAAGACCGGCGAGGGCAAGACGCTGACCGCGACCCTGGCGGTGTTCCTCAACACGCTGGCGGGCAAGAGCGTCCACGTCGTCACCGTCAACGACTACCTGGCCCGCCGCGACGCTGAGTGGATGAAACCGATCTACAACGCGCTCGGAGTGACGGTCGGTGTGATCCAGGACACGGACCTCCCCGACCACGGCGACCGCCGTCACGCCTCCTACGCGGCCGATGTCACCTACGGCACCAACTCCGAGTTCGGCTTCGACTACCTGCGCGACAACATGGCGTCCTCACTGGAGACCTGCTTCCAGCGCGATCACAACTTCGCGATCGTCGACGAGGTCGACAACATCCTGATCGACGAGGCCCGAACCCCGCTGATCATCTCCGGCGCCCCCGAGCAGGCTGCCGAGCTATACCACACGTTCGCGCGTCTGGCCAAGCAATTGGAGGGGGTCGAGTCGAAGCCGAAGCTGAAGGCCCTCGGTGAGAGCAAGGACACATCCGAGGCCGACTACGACTACGAGTACGACCCCAAGCACAAGACCGTGGCTCCGACCGAGCGTGGCGTCGAGACGGCGGAGAAGTTCCTCGGCGTCGACAACCTCTACCTGTCCGAGCACGGGACGCTCGTCAACCACCTCGTCCAGTCGCTCAAAGCCGAGTCGCTGTACCGCAAGGACAAGGACTACGCGGTCGTCGATGGCGAGGTGATGATCATCGACGAGTTCACCGGTCGCATCCTCGAGGGCCGGCGCTGGTCCGACGGCCTCCATCAGGCGGTCGAGGCGAAGGAGGGCGTCGCGCCAAAGGAGGAGAACCAGACGCTGGCGACGATCACCCTGCAGAACTACTTCCGCTTCTACGACAAGCTCAGCGGGATGACCGGCACAGCGCTGACCGAGGCGACCGAGTTCATGAAGATCTACGAGATGCCGGTGGTTGAGATCCCGACCAACCGCGACATGGTGCGCGACGACCAGAACGACCAGATCTACAAGACCAAGGACGGCAAGTGGAAGGCGGTCGTAAACGAGATCGCCGAGCGTAACGAGAGCGGCCAACCGATCCTCGTCGGCACCGTCTCGGTCGAGGTTTCGGAGATGCTCTCCGAGCAGCTGAAGCGGCGCGGGATCAGGCACGTGGTGCTCAACGCCAAGCCCGAGCACGCCCAGAAGGAGGGCGAGACGGTCGCTCAGGCCGGGCGTCCCGGATCGGTCACGATCGCGACCAACATGGCCGGTCGTGGCGTCGACATCAAGCTCGGAGGCGACCCCGAGCAGATGGCGATTCACGAGCTGCGCAAGCTCGGCATCTCGGAGGAAGACGAGAGCTGGCAGCAGGAGTACGAGGCCCTCGTCGAGGGCCTGACGCCACGCTGCAAGGAGGAGGGAACGAGGGTCAAGGAGCTCGGCGGCCTCTACATCTGCGGCACCGAGCGGCACGAGTCCCGCCGTATCGACAACCAGCTCCGCGGCCGCGCCGGCCGCCAGGGCGACCCTGGCGCCACCCGGTTCTTCCTCAGTGCCGAGGACGATCTCGTCCGCCTCTTCGCCGGCGATCGGATCTACAAGATCCTCGACCGCCTCGGCCCCGTCGGCGATGACGGCGAGGAGTATCCGCTCGAGGCGAAGATGCTGACCAAGCAGATCGAGTCGGCGCAGAAGAAGGTCGAGGAGCAGAACTTCCTCACCCGTAAGCGGGTGCTCGAGTACGACGACGTGATGAACGAGCAGCGTCGTGTCGTCTACAAGTACCGGCGCGAGATCCTCGAGGGTCGCGACATGGGTGACGTAGCCCGCGAGCAGATCGAGGGCATGATCCGCAACAAGGTCAACGAGTACACCCAGTCCGACGTCTTCGAGGAATGGGACCTCGCCGGTCTGCAGACCCTGCTCGCAACGATGTGGCCCCTGGCGGAGGACCTCGAGGAGGTGCAGCCGGGGGACTCGAGCCGCGAGACCGTCGGCGACCTGCTGATCGATGATGCCCTGGGCGCCTACGAAGAGCGTGAGGAGGAGTTCGGCGAGGAGCTGATGCGCGCGCTCGAGCGCCACATCCTCCTGCAGATCATCGACACGCGCTGGAAGGAGCACCTGCACGAGATGGACTACCTGCGCGAGGGCATCCACCTCCGCGGGTTCGCCCAGATCGATCCCCTCGTCGCCTACAAGAACGAGGGATTCATCATGTTCGAGTCGCTGATGGACTCGATCTGGGAGGAGTACACGCGCCTGATCTTCCATGTCAACGTCGAGCTCGAGCAGAACCAGATCGAGGAGCAGTTCGGCCCCGACGAGGACGTCCCCGACGACGTCGACTACTCGGGCGGCACCGCCGCCGACCAGCCGTCAGCGCTGCGACAGGCCGCGGCCGGCGCCGGTGGCGTCGCCGCCGCCGATGCCGCCGCCTCGGCAGCGATCGGGGGCGGCCCCGACGAGGGCGGCAACGGCACCCCCGAGAACCCCGAGACCGTGGTCAAGTCCGAGAAGGAGAAGATCGGTCGCAACGATCCCTGCTGGTGCGGCTCGGGGAAGAAATTCAAGAAGTGCCACGGGGCTTAGACGCCCTCTGACCGGCGCCTGAGCGCACCCGCTCGGGGCTCATGTGCTGGCGCACACTGCGCCCCTCGCGTGCGCGCTCATGCTTGGTCGGAGGACGTCTAAGCGGGCGGAAGCGGGGATCGTTGCGGGAATGGGAGTAGGGTCGCCTTCGTGGGTTACCGATCGATCGAGTGGAGGGTTGGCGTCTCGCCGGCGCGATTGGCGTTGGTCCTTGCGGGTGTCCTCGCCTGGGTCGCGGTTGTCGCGCTGACGGTGCCGGCTCCGGCCGACGCGAAGCGGAACCTCTACAGCACCAATCTTTCCTCGATGAACATCGGGGCTTTCGACATCGCCGCGGGCGGTCAGCTGTCACCGATCACCGGCTCACCGTTCAGCACCGGGAGCAACCCGAACTCACCGGCGATCACGCCGGACGGCTCCTATCTCTACGTGCCGAACCTCGACGGCGGCAACCTGACCGGCTACCAGGTCAATTCCGCCACCGGCGCTCTGCAGACGCTCGGGAGTGGGCCCTACCCGGCTGGCAACAAGCCCTTCGGCAGCGCGATCACCCCTGACGGCAGCTACCTGTTCGTCAGCAACGAGGGCACCCCGGACACGATCTCGCGCTTCTCGATCGGAGGCAACGGGAACCTCACCGATCTCGGAACCGACACCCCTACCTCGTCCTCCCCGCGGGGTATCGCAATCACACCCGACGGCAAGTACCTGTACGTCGCCAATGCCGACGCCAATGGGGTCTCGGCCTACTCGATCGGAGCGGGAGGCTCGCTCAGCGCGCTGGCCGACTCCCCGTTCAGTACCGGCCTGTTGCCGCAGGTGGTCTCGATCACCCCCGACGGCAAGTACCTCTATGTGGTCAATGCCAGCTCGGAGACCGTGAGCGCCTACTCGATCGGGGCCGACGGCAAGCTCACCGAGCTCCCCGACTCACCCTTCTCCAGCCCGGGGGAGCCGTTCGGAGGCGTCGCGATCACCCCCGACGGCAGCTACCTGTACGTGAGTGGCTCCGCGGACGACCAGATCCTTCGCTATTCGATAGGCGTCGACGGAAAGCTGACGACCCTGGCACCCCCCGCGGCGGCCGCGACGTTCCCGACCGGGCTCGCCGTCACCCCCGACGGCAAGCGGCTTTACGCCGCCAACACGACCTCGAGCAACATCTCGGCCTACACGATCGGCGGTAACGGATCGCTGAGCTCGATCGGGGCGCCGACGGCGTCGGGCGGCACCTTCCCGAACTTCCAGCCGCTGGCGATCACGCCCAACCAGCCGCCGACGGCCTCGATCGCCGCGGCGACGGCGGCGCGCGCCACCTCGGCGACGGTCGGCAAGCCGGTCAACTTCGATGCCTCCGGCTCGGCCGATCCGGACGGCACGATCGCCGGCTACGCCTGGAACTTCGGTGACGGCACGCTCGCGGTCCGGTCGAACCCGACGATCAGCCACACCTACTCGGCCCCCGGCACCTACACCGTGAGACTCACCCTGACCGACAACGAGGGCTGCTCGACCGAGCGCGTCTACAGCAGCCGGATCGTCTCCTGTAACGGCAGCGTCGTCGCGACCACCACCGAGCAGGTCACCGTCGCCGCCGCGCCCCCCGACACCGAGGTCACCGGCGCCAAGATCAGCGCCAAGCGCAAGCAGAAGGCTCGGGGCCGGATCAAGCTCAAGATCAAGGGCGGTGCGGACGAGGCCGTCAAGGGCGTTGCCACCGGCAAGGTCAAGCGCTACAAGCTGAAGAAGGTCAAGAAGTCCTCGTCGGCGGGCAAGCGCAAGACGTACAAGCTGAAGCTGAAGAGGAAGAAGGACGACAGAAAGATCCGCAAGCTGCTCAAGCGCGGCAAGAAGGTCAAGGCGAAGCTCACCCTGAAGCTGACCGACGGGGCCGGCAACACCTACAAGCGGACCAAGAAGGTCAAGCTCAAGCGCTAGCTCCCTCAAGCCGAGCGGATAGCCTCGACTCCGCGTGATCGTCTACGGCTCCGAATACTCCTACTTCACCGGCAAGTTCGAGGCCTACCTCCGCTTCAAGGAGATTCCCTACGAGCGGCGGCCGATGTCGGTGCGGCAGTACCTGTGGAGGATCCCGCGCAAGGTCGGGGTCGCCCAGCTGCCGACGGTCGAGCTGCCGGGCGGGCGCTGGATGACCGACACGACGCCGATGATCGCCTGGCTCGAGCAGCAGCACCCGACCCCGCCGGTGATCCCGCCGGATCCCGTGCAGGCCTTCTTCGCGCTCCTGATCGAGGACTTCGGCGACGAGTGGCTCTGGCGGCCGGCGATGCACTACCGCTGGGACTACGCCGCGGACCGCGAGCTGATGGGCCGCCGGCTGGCGAGCGAGCTGGTCCGCCTGCCGATTCCGCTGGCGCTGCGCCGCCGCTGGCTCGCCTGGCGCCAGACTCACCTGTTCGTGCGCGGTGACGGGGTCGATCGCAGCACCCGCGACCACATGGACGCCGCCTACACCCGCACGCTCGATCGGCTCGAGCCGATCCTCTCCTCCCGGCCCTTCCTGCTCGGCGGTCGCCCGACCGTCGCCGACCTCGGCCTCTTCGGCTCGATGTTCCGCCACTTCGCCATCGACCCGACCCCGGCCCGGATCATGCGCGATCGCGCGCCCTCCGTCTGGGAGTGGGTAGCCAGGGTCTGGGCCGCGCGGGCGAGCCTGATCGGGTCGGCCGAGCTGCTCGAGGGCGTTCCCGAGGATCTTGGCCCCCTGCTGCGGGAGGCCGGCGAGACCCACCTCGAGATGCTCGCCGCCAATGCCGAGGCGCACAACGCCGGCGAGGCGCGCCACGACTTCCGCGTCCAGGCCACCACCTACCGCGACGTACCGACCAGCGCCTACCGGGTCTGGGCCCTCGAGCAGCTTCGGATGCGCTTCCGGCGACTGACCCCGGCCGACCGCGAGCGGGCCGAGCACCTGCTCAAGGCCAATGGTTGCTGGGTTCCCCTCTGGCGGGTCGAGAAGCTCAGCTCCGGTCACGACCCAGATCGACGGGCGCCCTTCGGCAAGGGCACGCGGATGGTTCGCGACGGCGGCCTGCTCGCACGCCGCTGAGCCCGAGCTGCCGCCCGCGCCCGGTAGCCTCCCTGCCCGATGGCAGAGGCACCAGATACCGGCGCCCGCATCGCGGAGGTCCGCGAGCAGTTGACGCTGCTCCGGGACTACCTTTGACCCCGAGCAGCTGAAGACCGAGATCGAGCGGCTCGAGGCGGAGATGCAGGCCCCCGGCTTCTGGGATGACCAGGAGTCCGCCGCCAGGATCTCCGCCTCCCATACCCGCGCCAAGCGTAAGCTCGAGCTCTGGGAGGGAATCTCCGCCGATGGCGACGACCTCGGCGAGCTTGAGGAGATGGCAGCCGAGGACGATGAGATGGCGGCGGAGCTCGAGACGCAGCTCGACTCGATCGGTAACCGCCTCGCCGAGCTCGAGGAGGAGCGCCTGTTCACCGGCGACTTCGACTCCGGTGACGCGGTGGTCACGATCCGCGCCGGCGCCGGCGGCACCGACTCCCAGGACTGGGCCGAGATGCTGCTGCGGATGTACCTGCGCTGGGCCGAGGGCCGAGGCTTCGAGGTCGAGATGAAGGAGGCCTCCGAGGGTGAGGAGGCGGGGATCAAGTCGGCGACGATGCTCGCCCACGGCGAGAACGCCTACGGCCTGTTCGGGGCCGAGCGCGGTGTGCACCGGCTGGTGCGGATCTCACCTTTCGACTCCCAGTCGCGCCGCCACACCGCATTCGCGCAACTCGACGTAGCCCCGCTGGTCTCCGATGAGGTCGACGTCGAGCTCGATGAGGCCGACATCCGGGTCGATACCTACCGGGCCTCCGGCGCAGGCGGCCAGCACGTCAACAAGACCGACTCCGCTGTCCGGCTCACCCACGAGCCGACCGGGATCGTGGTCCAGTGCCAGAACGAGCGCTCTCAGACCCAGAACAAGCACACGGCGATGCAGATGCTGCGATCGCGCCTGCTGGCGGAGGAGGAGCGCAGGAGGGCCGAGGAGCTGGCAGTCGAGCGGGGCGAGCAGAAGCCCGCCGAGTGGGGCTCGCAGATCCGCAGCTACACGCTGCATCCCTCGACCCGGGTCAAGGACCACCGCACCAACCACGAGGTCGGTGACGCCCAACGGGTACTCGACGGGGACCTCGACGAGTTCATCCGCACCTACCTGCTGCAGGCCGCCGCGAGCTAGGGGATCAGCGGCGGCGGTTCGGCATCGGGTCCGCCGGTCACTACCGTTCACTCATGGCGCAGCGAATCGCGGTCGGGCTCTCGGACACGGCGAACACGGCCGAGGCATTCGCAGAGGCGGCCGAGCTGGCGCGCTCCGGTCTCGGAGGAGGCGCCGATCTCTGCGTCGCTTTCGTCGGCGCCCACCACCTGCCCGAGCTCGACGTTGCGCTGGCCGAGATCGGCGATCGAATCGACCCGGGCGCCCTGATCGGCTGCGGAGCGGCCGGCGTGATCGGCTCGCGCCGGGAGGTCGAGTCCGGCCCCGGCGCGGTCGTCTGGGCCGCCGAGCTGCCGGGCGCCTCGATCGAGACCTTCGAGATCGATGGGGGCCCCGGCACCGACCCGGATCTGCTCACCGGTCTCCCGGAGCCGGGATCGGCCACCGACGCCCTCCTACTGCTCTGCGATCCTGGCCGCTCGGCGCCGGACTCGGTTCTGAGCAGGTTCAACGAAGGGTGGCCCGGCACGCCGGTTCTCGGCGGGCTGGCCAGCGCCGCTGTCGACGGCAGCGCCGTCCTGCTCCGCAACGGCAACGCCACGGGGGCCGGAGCGGTCGGCTGCTCACTCAGCGGCGTCGATCTGACCCCCTGCGTCTCCCAGGGGGCGACCCCCGTCGGCCCGGAGATGACGATCACCGAGGGAGGTGGCAACGTGATCCGCGAGCTCGCCTCCAAGCCCGCGCTCGAGCGCCTCGGAGAGGTCATCGGCGGGCTCGACTCCGAGCAGCGCGAGCAGGCTTCGGGCGGTCTGCTGCTCGGAATCGTGATTGACGAGAACCAGCCCGAGCACGAACGCGGCGACTTCCTGGTCCGCCCGATCGCCGGCGCCGACCGCGATTCCGGCGCGATCGTGATCGGCGAGGACATCCGCGTCGGTCAGACCCTCCGCCTCCACGTTCGCGACGCGGCCTCCGCCGACGCCGATCTCCGGGAGGCGCTCTCGCTCCAGAGCGGGGCCCTTGGAGGGCGGGAGGCCGCCGGCGCGCTGATCTTCACCTGCAACGGCCGCGGCCGCGGGATGTTCGGCGTCTCCGACCACGACGCCGAGGCGGTCGACGACGCTCTCGACGCTCCGGCAGGCGGGTTCTTCTGCGCCGGTGAGATCGGCCCCGTCGGCGGTCGCAACTTCCTCCACGGGTTCACCGCAACCCTTGCCGTGTTCGCGGGCTGAGGGGTCCGCTCGGGCGCTCTGAGCCACCGCCGGAGCGAATACCCTGCTTCCATGAGCGATCCGAACGAGCTCGGAGCACTCGTCGCCCGAGCGCTGGCCGAGGATCTCGGCGACGGCGACCTCACCGCGGAGGCGACGGTTCCGGCCGTGGCTCGCGCACGGGCTCGCATCCTCCAGAAAGAGCCGGGCGTCGTCTTCGGCTTCGAGGCGGCTCGCGAGGTCTTCCGCCAGACCGGGGCAGGAGATCTGGAGATGTTGATGATCGAGGGTCAATGGCGTAACGCCGTTCCCGCGGAGGTTGCGTTCGTCAGTGGCCCGGCGCGGGCGCTACTCGGGGCCGAGCGAGTGGCCCTGAACCTGCTCGGCCACCTGAGCGGGGTTGCCACGCTGACGGCCCGCTTTGTCGAGGCCGCCCGCGCCGGCTCACCCTCCGTCTCGATTCTCGACACCCGCAAGACGACCCCCGGCCTTCGCGCCATGGAGAAGGCGGCAGTCAGGGCGGGCGGTGGTCGCAACCATCGCATGGGTCTCTATGACGCGATCCTGATCAAGGAGAACCACATCGCCCTCGGTGGCGGGCTCGGCCCGGCGGTGGCCGCGGCCCGCGAGGCCCAGCCGGAGCTACCGATCGAGGTCGAGTGCCGCGACCTCGCCGAGGTCGATGCGGCGCTGGAGGCCGGGGCGGACAGACTCCTGCTCGACAACATGGACTCAGCCGCCCTGAGGGTCGCTGTCTCGGCCCGAGACGGCGGCGGGTCTGCCGCGAAGCTCGAGGCCTCCGGCGGGGTCAGCCTCGAGACTGTCGCTGAGATCGCCGCCACGGGCGTCGACCTGATCTCGATCGGGGCCGTGACGCATTCTGCCCCGGCGCTCGACCTGTCGATGCTCCTGGAGCCGGCGTGAGCCAGGGCGACCTCGGTCCGGGCTCCGAGTTCGCCGGCCATCGGATCGACGCCGAGCTCGGCCGCGGCGGTATGGGCGTGGTCTACCTCGCCCGCCATCTCGCCCTGGATCGGCTGCGAGCGCTCAAGGTCCTCGCCCCCGAGCTCTCAGCCGACCGCACCTTCGCCGAGCGGTTCCGGCGCGAATCCAGGCTCGCCGCCGCGATCGAACATCCGAACGTGGTCACGATCCACCACGCCGGCGAGGAGCGGGGCCGCCTGTATCTGGCGATGAGCTACATCGAGGGCACCGATCTGCACCGGGTCATCGAAGCTGGGCCGGTCGATCCGGCACGGGTCGGGGCGATGGTGGGCGGGGTGGGTGACGCGCTCGACGCAGCTCACGCGCACGGGCTGATCCATCGCGACGTCAAGCCGGCCAACATCCTGATCGGCGAGCGGCCCGGCGAGGGCGAGGTAGCGTTCCTGACCGACTTCGGGATCAGCAAGCTCGCCGTCGCAACCGATGCCGAGGCTGCGACGGAGGCCGCCCTGACGAGCACCGGCGCCGTGCTCGGAACGACCGACTACATCAGCCCCGAGCAGATCGAGGGCAAGCAGCTGACCGGAGCCGCCGACACCTACGCCCTGGCCTGTGTCGCCTTCCACGCGCTCACCGGCGAGCCACCCTTCCGGCGCGAGACCCAGATCGCGACGATGATGGCCCACGCCCGGGCCGAGCGGCCCTCCGCGTCCGGGCTGCGTGGCGATCTGCCGCCGGAGGTCGATCGCGTCCTCGCCGAGGGGATGGCTATCGACCCGGCTGATCGGCCCGCGACAGCCGCCGCGTTCGTTGCTCGGATGGCCGACGCCATCGGGGGCGTGGTCCCCGCCGACTTCCGCGCTCAGCCGACCGGGGCGCCGGCGACGGGCGCCGGAGCGCCTGCCGACCGTGCTTGGAGTCGCGGCCGTCTGGCTCTGGCGGGGCTCCTGGCGTTGGTGGCCGCCGCTGCTGTTGCGGCGTTAGTACTCGGCGGAGACGACGGGCCGACAGCGTCGACCACCGGCGGTGCACCCGGCCCGGCCCCGGTTCAGCTCGAGCGGGTCAAGGCCGTGGCGACGATCCCGACCGGCGCGGCGACGCTCGGAGTCTCGGCCGGGAAGCTCGAGGTCTGGGCGGCGAGCCGCGACGACGGACGAATCTCGGGAATCGCGCCCGATTCCGAGGGGATCGCGATCGGACCGCTCCCACTCGCCGGCGCCTCGGCCATCGCAACCGGACACGATGCGATCTGGGTGGTGGCCGACGGGCTGCTGGTTCGCCTCGACCCCGCGGAGGGCGGCAGCCGGCTGACGGTGCCGGGTATCACGGACGCCGTCGATGTCGCGACCGACGATGCGTGGGTCTGGGTGACGCAGGCGGCCGCGCCGGGCGCTGCAGCGGGCGAACTCGTGCGGGTGGATCCCAGTACCAACTCGCGCTCAGGCGATGCGCCTGTCGGCGCCGATCCCCGGGCGGTCGCGACGGGCGCGGGCTCGGTCTGGGTCGCCAATGCCGAAGCGGCCACCGTGACGCGGGTCGATCCCGGTGACGTCACGCCCGTCGGGCGGCCGATCCCCGCCGGGTCCCGGCCGACCAACATCGCGGTTGGTGCGGGCTCGGTCTGGGTCACCGATGTCACCAACTCGGAGCTGCTGCGGATCGATCCCAGCTCCGATGCCGTCGTGGGGGACCCGATCGGGACCGGCTCACGTCCGCGCGGCGTCGCCGTCGGCTTCGGCTCGGTCTGGGTCGCGAACGGCGAGGACAACACCGTCTGGGAGTTCGACCCCCGCAGCGGTGAGCAGGTCGGTCAGATCCACAAGGTCGGCAGGGAGCCGGCCGACATCGACACTGGCTTCAGCGCGGTCTGGACCGCCAACGACGCAGGCGGCAGCATCAGCCGCATCGACCCCTAAGGGTCCCCGGGAGTCCATTCGGGCCGCCTGATCAGAGGTCGCTGGGGCGGACGGCCCCGGCGGCGAGCGCCTCCTCGGCGAGCTTGACCCGCTTCTGGTTCTGCGGCAGGTCGCCGACCCCGAACTTCTCGAACAGCACGCGCATGTGGCCCTTGACGGCGTCGACCGAGAGGAACAGCCGCTCACCGATCTCCCTGTTGGTCGCGGGCGTGGCGAAGGACTCGCCGCCGCCGAACGGACGGCAGAGCTCGACCAGCACCTTGCGCTGGGTCTCGGTCAGCTCTCGGGCCGAAGTCGCGCCGCCGGACATCCGCGTCGGCTCGGGCCGCTCCGACCCCTCCGACCGGGGCTGGCGGAACAGGAGTCCCGTGCCGCCGATCGTGATCAGATCCCGGTCGCCCAGCCGTCGCCGCGAGCTTACCCGCTCCCCCTCCACGAAGGTCCCATTGGTCGAGAGCCCGTCGTCGGCGATCACCCAGGAATCCCCGACCCTAACGAGCTCGGCGTGGACCCGCGAGACGTCGGGATCACCCTCGAGGTCGATGTCGACCGCCTCGCCACGGCCGATCGTGAGGCGGTCGGCATCGAGGGCGAGCAGGCGCTGCTCGCCGTCGGTGTGTCGCCAGACCAGGAACGGCGTCCCCGCGCCCTCGGCCTCGATCTGGGCCTTGAGCTCGACCGCCGACTGCGCTGCCGTGGGGTTCGGGTGAGCCATGACGGCGAGGGTAGACGCGACCTCAGTCGCTCGTCTCGGGCTCATCCAGGAGTCCGTAGTCGCGGACCGCTCGCTGTTCTCGGACGACCGCCTCGCGAGGGCTGCGCATCGCGAGGAGAACCCGCGCCCTCTCGATCCGTTCGAGTTGCTCGCGCAGGAACTCCGCGGACTCGAGGTGCTCCATGGCGAGTCGCAAGGAGGGGGAGGTCTCGAGGCGGGCCGCCGTCGCGAGCGCGGCCAGTCCGTGCCATCCGGGCACCATGACGAGCGCCGCTCCCTCTCCGGCCTCGGCCGAGAAGTCCTCTATCGCGGTCAGCACACCGTTGCGGGGGCCGCCCTCGCGGGTCGCGTTCCAATTTGAGGCGTTTACCCCCGGCGCACCGAGCCTGGCCCTGCCTGGCAGGACCCCTGCGCGGGCCGCATCATGTCTGGCTTCCTTCGGGAGCGACCCGGGGTCGTAGTACATGTCGCGCCGCCCGTAGGGCCATCCGACATCGTGGGCGATCACCAGCGGCATCGGCGCCCGATCGGCCCGGGCCCGCCCCGCGAGGAGACCGAGCTCGGCATGGACGGTGTGCCAGTTGTGGTCGCCGTCGATAAGGGCCGCGTCGAGTTCCCCGAGCCGGCCGAGCACGTTCACGCTTCGGTCGCGATGAAAACGGAAGCGCCCGCTGTGCTCGAGCTCCCAGCGACCGGCGTCGAAGCGGGGCTCGGGGTCGATCGCTTCGACCACGCCCCCGACCCGAGCGGCCCGTTCGAGCAGGAGGCGGGTGGTCCGGCCCTGCTCGGAGCCGACCTCGACCACCCGCCGGGCATCGGCTGCGTCCAGCAGCGGCGCGATCGCGTGCTCCCAGAACGGCCACATCAGGCCGATCCGTTCCCATTTGCAACGCCCTCGTAGAAGTCAGCCATGCGCGGGAAGGTGACCTCAAGCGCATATCGCCCATGCACGGCCTCCATTCCAGCTCGCCCGACGGTCTCCCGGTGTCGACTCGGATCCTCGAGCACCTCGAGGGCCTTCTCGGCGAATCCCACATGGTCGAAGAAGTCGATCAGGTAGCCGGTCTCCCCGTCGCTGATCACCTCGCGCACCGGCTCGGTGTCGGAGCCGAGCATCGTGGCGCCGCACGCCATCGCGTTGAGGCAGGACCAACTGAGCACGAACGGCACGGTCAGATAGAAGTGCAGGTCGCTGAGGCTGAGCAGCTTCGAGAGTTGCTGCGGAGCGACGTTGCCGACGAAGTGGATCCGGTCCAGGTCGTAGTCGTCCTGGCTGAGCACGTGATCCTTGAAGCTCTTGCCGCCGGTGTGGCGGAGATCGCCGCCGTAGGCGACCCGGTCGGAGCCGACGACGACGAATCGGACATCGTCGCGGGCGTCGCAGATCCGCTTCACCGCCTTCATGAAGACGTCGAAGCCCCGCATCATCTCGAGCCCCCGCGAAACGTAGGTGACCAGGCGCTCACCCTCGGCGAGCTGGAGGTTCCCGATGCGGCGATCGGGCACCTCCCGGGGCCGCCAGATATCTGTGTCGATCCCGTCATGGATCACCCGCAGCTTGCCCCGATAGGCCTCCGGCATCAGCTCGTGCTGGTAGTCGGTCGGGTTGTATCCGGCATCGCAGTACTCGAGGTCGAGCAGAATCATCGCGTTGCGAGCCGGGCTGCGGAGGCGGTCGATCTCGCTGACCGGGATCTCCGGCCGGAAGTCGAGATCGGAGTCGCGCGGGCGGTAGAAGTACTCGAAATAGTTGATCACCTTCGCATCCGGGTACAGCTCCCGCAGGAAGAGAGTTGAGCCCCAGCCGGAGTGGCCGACGATCAGGTCCGGCTTGACTGCGGCGGATACGGGCTTCAGCGCCTCGTAGACGCCGGCGGCGTGCCAGACTCCGTTCTCGAAAGTCCGGGCGAGGTAGTGGGTCTTCTCGGTCGCGGCCCCTCGCGGTCGGTACTGGATGTTGTTCACCCCGCCGGCGGTACCGGGCGGCTTCTCGCTGACGAAGGTTGCCGTCCAGTCTCTCTCTTCGACCCCACGGGCGCCGATGTGGCCGAACTGGGCCGGGAAGTTCTTGTGGACGAAGAGGACGTGCACAGGGCTGATCCTATGGCGGCCCGACGAAGATGAGCGCGAGAGCATCGGGTTGGGTAGGCTGGTGTGGCGGTGGGGTTCGAAGGAGTGACAGAGTTCGTCGGCGGTTCGCGAGGTGCGTCGTGAGGCCGACCCAGCGCAGGCTTCACTCCTACCGCCGTCGGGGGCCGATCGGGGTTGCGCCGGCTCCGGGGCTCTCAGCCGACGCCCTCCCGCTGGCTACCACCGATGGGAGCCGTCTCCCGATAAGGCGCAGGGATTTCGACGGGGAGCTGATGGTCCCGAGACGCCCGGTCGGCTTCGTCATAGTCGCCGACGAGGGCGGGCGTGTCCCCGCTCTGGCTCCAGACCGCTATGCGGTCCTGAGGCTTTCGTCCGCGAGCTCCGACGGGCCCGCGCTACGCGCCGCGCGCAATTGGCTCTCTCGCCTGCCGGAGGCGCGCGGCCTGCCGGTTGCGCTCGCTGCCTCGGGCTCCGCCCGAGCCGAGGCGATGGCGCTGAGCCGCGAGCCCGGCCGGCCGGTCGGCGCGCTCCTGCTTGCGGGTGAGCCGATTGCGCCCGAGACGGTCACCCTCGTCCCGACCCTCGAGCTTCCGGCGCAGGCGCAGCCGGGCAGCGACCTCGTCGCCGACTTCCTCGCCGAGCACCTCAGCATCCCGCCCAATCCGGCTCTCTCGCATCGCGAGCGCCGTCTGCTGGCGCGCCGGATCGAGCGCGGTCTTCGTCGTCGTGGTCGTCGCCACAGTGGGTCGCTGTCCCGTCGCGCCCGCGCAGGGATTGCCGCTTTCGCCGCGAGCGTCGCCTTCACGCTCTCGTTCGGACTGATCGCCTCGCCGGCGGGCGCGGTGGTCAGCTCGGGCTACGATACGGCCACCGGCCAGCTCACGGTCGAGTCGGACGGCGCCGGTGACGGGATAACCCTGGACTGCAACACGGCCGACCCGACCGGCAAGGTCCGAGTCAACGGCGTGGTCCTCGCGGGCGGCAACGCGACGATCGAGGATGGCTTCGACATGGATGTCAACTGCCTCGAGCCGCTCAAGCTCGACGTGAACGGGCAGGGTGGTGCCGACACTCTCGATGTGACTGACGTCGAACCGGTCGCATTCACGAATCTGACCAGCATCATCTCCCTTCGTGGTGGGGGCGGCGACGACCACGTCTTCGGCAGTCAGCTCGAGGACTCGGCCACCGGAGCCGCGGGCGAGGACTCGGTCGCCGGCAACGGCGGCGACGACACCGTCAGGGGGGCGGCCGACGACGACACGATCAACGGCGGCTTTGGAGACGACACCGTCGACTACGCGAACGCGCCGGCGGGGGTCGACGTCGATATCAGCAGCGTTCCGGGCGCTGCTACAGGCGGGGACGGCACCGACCTGATCAGTTTGGTGGAGCACGTCACCGGCTCGGCCTTCGGCGACACGATCGACTCTGCGGCGGCCTCTCGGATCGATGGTGGTGACGGCGGCGATTCGATCACGGGCTCGACCGGTGCCGAGACCATGAACGGGGACGGCGGCGTTGACACGATCGACGGTGGAGCCGGCAGCGATTCGATCGTCGGCGGCGCTGACGGCGACTCGCTGGTCGGCGCCGGCAACGACGACGACCTGCTCGGCGGGAACGGAGACGACACCCTTCTCGGGGGGTCCGGCAACGACGACATCGACGGCGAGGGCGACGACGATGCCGCCGACTATTCGGCGGTCGGCAGCGCCATTGACGCCGACCTCGGCGCGGGCTTGGTCATCGGGGAAGGCACCGACACCATCGCTGGGCTGGAGATCCTCGAGGGTACGGCGCAGGCCGACACGATCGACGGAGCGACCACGCAGGAGACCCTGAGGGGCAACGGCGGACCCGACACGATCAACGCTCAGACGACCACCGGCGGCAACGGCGCGGATTCGATCGAGGGCGGGGGCGGAGGCGACCTGATCGACGTCTCCCTCTCGGGATCGGCGCTCGGCGGGGTCGGCGACGATACGGTCACCGTCAAGCCGACGACCGGGTCCGGGTTCAACCAGACCTTCGATCTGGGAGGCGGCGGGTCCGATGAGCTGCGCGACCAGACCACGCCGTCCGGGGGCGGCAACCCCGGTGGTCGCATCCTGACCGACACCGCGATGACCGGACTCGGCGCGGGCAACGACACGATCGCCGGCCTGGAGCGCGCCTCGATCGTCGGCGACAGCCTCGACAACGTTCTCGACGCAAAGCAGTTCAGCGGTCGGGTCACCCTCTCTGGCGGCGCCGGCTCCGACACCCTCCGCAGCGCCGCCGGGAACGACCTGCTCGACGCCGGAGCCGACCTCGACCAGTTCGACCAGGAGGTCGACGCCGACCAGACGCTGACCGACACCCTGGCAACCGGCGACGGGACCGACACGATCGCGGGCTTCGACGCGGCGATGCTCTCGGTCGAGGTCGGTGGTTCGGGCCGCACGCTCGACTCAAGCGGGTTCACGGCCGGCCCGACCACGCTCGTCGGCGCCGGAATGGACGACTCGCTGATCGGCTCGCCCCAGGCCGATGAGATCCGCGCCAGCTCGGGCAACGACACTCTGCTCGGCGGCGCCGGAGCCGACACGCTCGACCCGGGTAACTTCGGCAATCTGCCGACTCCCGGTGATTCGGTCGATGGGCAGGGCGGCACCAACACGATCCGCTTCGCGCAGGCGACCCCGAGCTGGGACATCGACCTCGCGGCGGGTAACGCAACCACCGGTAGCACGGGTACGACCACCCTCGCTTCGATCACACACGCTGTCGGTACGAGCGGCGACGACACGCTGACCGGTGACGGCCAAGCGAATTCGCTCGAGGGCGGTTCGAGTTCGGACCTGATCTCCGGCGGGGGCGGAAGCGACACCCTCGAGACCGACGACATCGCAGCGAGCCCCGGTGACGACACGCTGAGCGGGGAGGCCGGCTCCGACGAGCTGATCGGCGACGACGAGGGCACCGATCGACTCGTCCAGACCGCCGACGCGGACCTGACTCTCACCGACGATTCGCTCACGGGCCAGGGGACCGACAGCCTCAGCGGGATCGAGGAGGTCTCGCTGACCGGTGGGGCCTCGGCCAACACGCTCGTTGCGAGTGACTGGACGGCCGGGCCGGTCAGCCTCGACGGGGCAGGCGCGGCCGACTCGCTGCTAGGTTCGCCGGCAGGGGACCTGATCGAGGGCGAAGCCGGGGACGACACGCTGCAGGGCGGCGGAGGCGAGGACGACCTCGACGGTGGCAGTGAATCGGATACCTCGGACCACTCCGACGCCGCCGGCCCACTCGACCTCGACCTCGGCGCCGGGACCGCCACGGCAGGCGGGGAGACGGACTCGCTGACGGCGATCGAGAACGCTGCCGGCACCGCTGCCGCCGACACCCTGACGGGCAACGGATCCCCGAACGCCTTCGCCGGCGCCGGAGGCGGCGATTCGCTGTCTGGTCTCGGTGGAGCCGACGACCTCGACGGCGAGGGCGCCGATGACACGTTGCAGGGCGGCGCCGACGACGACACCCTCACCGGCGGCGCCGGCATCGATCTCGGCGATTACTCGGACATCGCCGTCGGGATCGACGCCGACCTTGGCGCGGGTCAGGTTCTCAACGCCTCCACCGACCAGATCGCCGGGGTCGAGAACCTGCTCGGAACCGCTCTCGGGGACACTCTGACGGGTGACGGCGCGGCCAATGTCCTGAGCGGAGGGGATGGAGACGATGTGCTCGACGGCGGTCTCGGCTCCGACACGCTCCAGGGTGGAGCGGACTCCGACACCCATGACTCCCAGGACGGAGGCGTCGCCGATGTGAACGATTGCGGGAGCGGTGCCGACGCCGCCGCCGTCGATGTCCAGGATTCGGCAACCAACTGTGAGACCGTCACCAACCCACCCGCCGGCTCGCCGGGTGGTCCCCCGGCGCCCGACCCCGACCCCGACCCCGACCCCGACCCGGACCCGAATCCAGACCCGGACCCGGGCGACGACCTCACGTGCCAGGGCGAGAAGGCGACGGTCGTCGGCACCGAGCGCTCGGAGACCCTGACCGGAACTCCGGGACCCGATGTGATCGTTGCGGGGGACGGCGACGATGAGATAGACGCCCAGGGTGGGGATGATCTGATCTGCGCGGGCGGGGGCGACGACGTGATCGAGGCCGGTGGCGGCGCCGACGAGGCCTATGGCGAGGGAGGTGCCGACACCGTCAACGGCAAGGGTGGTGGCGACTCGGCGTTCGGCGGCGGCGGCAAGGACACGCTCGACGGCGGCGGTGGTGGTGACACGGCCGAAGGCGGCGCCGGCAAGGACACGGTGAAGGGCGGGCGCGGCAAGGACACCCTGAAGGGGAACGGCGGCAAGGACACCCTGAAGGGGAACGGCGGCAAGGACACCCTGAAGGGGAACGGCGGCAAGGACACCCTGAAGGGGAACGGCGGCAAGGACACCCTGAAGGGCGGCGGCGGCAAGGACACCCTGAAGGGCGGCGGCGGCGCCGACACCCTCGATGGAGGCAGCGGCAAGAAGGACAAGCTGAAGGGCGGGGGCGGCGCCGACAAGCTCAAGGGCGGCAAGGGCAAGAAGGACACCTGCGATGGGCAGGGCGGCAAGGACAAGCTGAAGGGCAAGAAGCCCGGCTGCGAGACGGTCAAGAACCTGTAACCGGGGCCTACTTCAGCAGCCGCGACAGCCGCCGATCGGCGAAGCGCTTGCCGCCGTTCTGCTCGGCCGGGCAATAGCAGGTGATGTGCTCGGAGTAGTGGATCGCGGCGATCTCATCGCCGCAGCGCGGGCAGGCTTCACCCTCGCGGCGGTGGACCTGCAGGGGCATCGGCATCTTGTCGGGGATCGACTCGCCGATGACCTCCTCGTAGTGGTCGATCGCCGAATCGAGCACGGAGAGGGCTGCGTGCAGGCGGGTGACCTGGCCGGGGTCGAGCTCGGAGCCCTTCTTGAACGGTGAGAGCCTCGCCTCCCAGAGCACCTCGTCCACCCAGGAGCGACCGATGCCGGAGATCGTGCGCTGGTCACGCAGCATCGGGTGCAGGTGGCGGGGCTGATCGAGCGCCTCGGCCAGGACCCTCTCGCCCGGCGCCGGCCATGCCGCCGGGCCGAGCGTCGCGACCATCTCCTCCTCGTCGATCTGCTCCGGCTCCATCAGCTTCACCCAAGCGCGCTGCTTGGTCCCGAACTCGCGCAGCCGCAGCTCGCGCTCACCATCGATCCGGATCAGGATCCGGGAGCGCTTGTCGCGCAGGGACGCCCGCTTGTCGAAGAGCTGCAGCCGGCCCGCCGACATCATGTGGACCAGCAGAGAGAGCCGCTCGGCGCCCTTGTCGAACTCGACGATCGGCATCTTTGCGATCCGTCGCACCCCGGTCACCTTCGCCCCCGTGATCGCCTCCAGCGGCGGCTTGACGCTCTTCAGCGCCACCATTCCCGGCGCCATCGTCGACTCCACGACCGCTCCTCGCAGAGCCTCGTCCAGTCGCCTGGCGGTGATCTCGACCTCGGGCAGTTCCGGCATCGCAGCTGAGAGTAGTCACCGGAGAGCGCTAAACTGCAAACCAGTTCATTCGCCCGTCCGAGTTCGGCTGGCGAACATACGAAGTCGACTCTCCCGTCACCATCGGGAGGGGGAAATGGAGCTAGTCATGCAGGAGCTCCCGACAATCCAGGCGCCTCCGGTATCCGGCCTCTCAGCAGCCGAGATTGCCGAGCTCAGCGAGGAGACGAAGGCGCTCGCCGCCGACCGTGACGCGGTCATCCTCGCTCACAATTACCAGTTCCCCGAGCTGCAGGACATCGCCGACTACGTCGGCGACTCGCTCGGGCTCTCCCGTGCCGCCGCCTCCTCGGATGCATCGGTGATCGCCTTCTGCGGAGTGCACTTCATGGCCGAGACCGCATCGGTGCTCTCGCCCGAGAAGAAGGTGCTGATCCCCGACACCGACGCCGGCTGCTCGCTCTCCGACTCGATCACCGCCGATCAGCTCCGCACCTGGAAGTCGGAGCACCCCGGCGCGCTGGTGGTCATGTACGTCAACACCTCGGCCGAGGTCAAGGCCGAGACCGACTACTGCTGCACCTCCTCCAACGCGGTTCAGGTCGTCGAGCACATCTGGTCGGAGCACGGCGCCGATCAGGAGATCCTCTTCGGCCCCGATATGTGGCTCGGGGCCTTCGTCGAGCGCGAGGCCGGACTGCACGAGGATCCCGAGCGCCGCGCCCACTTCCATATCTGGGATGGCGAGTGCCACGTACATGCCGGAATCCGGCCCGACGACATCAACGAGATGCGGGTGGAGCACCCCAAGGCCGAGTTCCTGATCCACCCTGAGTGCGGTTGCTCCACCCAGGCGATGGAGTTCGTCGCTTCCGGCGACGTCGCCTCCGAGGACGTGCACATGCTCTCGACCTCGGGGATGCTGAGGCAGGTCGAGGCCAACCCGACCGGCGAGTTCATCGTCGCGACCGAGACCGGAATGCTCTATCCGCTGCAGGAGGCGGCGCCCGAGGCTGAGCTGATCCCCGCCAACCGGATGGCGTTCTGCAGGTACATGAAGATGATCACCCTGCCGAAGCTGCGCGACTGCCTCCGTGACCTCAGTCCCGAGGTGAAGGTCGATCCGACGATCGCCGAGCGGGCGAGGATCCCGATCGAGCGCATGGTCGCGATCGGCTAGGGACCGGCGCGCGGATCGGCTCACAGATGGCTTCGGTCGAGGCCCTGATCGAGCGTGACGGGAGCGGCTGCGTCTGGTGTGGGCGGGAGCTCTGGCGCAGCGACCTGACCATTGAGCACGTCTGCCCGCGCTCCCGCAGCGGGAGCTCCGACGCGGAGAACCTGCTGGTCGCCTGCCGCACCTGTAACCACGCTCGTCGCTCGCAGGCCGCCGTCTCCTACGCGCGGGATCGCGCCCGGCAGGGATTTCGACCCCGCTGGACCCTGATCGAGGGGACGCTCCGCCGCCTTTCCGACTCCGGACACCGGGCGCATCGTCGCTACGGTCGGGCGCAACTCCGCCACCTCTGACCGAGCCGCGGGGCGCGGAGGCCGTTGCTAGCTTGGCGCCATGATCGAGACGGCCGCGCGGCTGATCCTCGCCGCGATTCTGGCGCTCGCAGCGGCAACGAAGCTCAGACGGCCGAGCCACAGCCGAGCCGCGTTGGCCACCTACGGTTTCAGCCCGGGAGCGCAGCAGTGGGCGGCTTGGCTGTTCGTAGTCGCAGCCGAGATCATCCTCGCGGTCGGGGTGGGCGCGGGCTCGCAGACCGCTGCCTGGGCCGCCGCCGGCCTGATGCTCCTCTTTGCCGCGACCCTTGGCTCGGCGTTGATGGCGGGAAAGGCCGGCGAGCCCTGCGCCTGCTTCGGCGGGGGCGCGATCGTGAGCCCGCTCGCCATCGTTCGCAACCTCGCTCTCGCGACGGCACTGTTCATGGTGGCCTAGGACCCGCGCGTATACGATCGGGCCAAGGTGGGAGGCGCGGCCAACAAGAAGCTCATCCTGGGGGCGATGATCTTCGCCGTCGCAATGACCTTCATCGACCAGACGATTGTCGCGATCGCGGTCCCCGAGCTGCAGAAGGACCTCGGGCTCTCCGCTACCGGGGTGCAGTGGATCATCAACGGTTACCTGCTCTCGCTCGCGGCCCTGTTCGCCTTCGGTGGACGGCTCGGCGACATCTTCGGCCATCGCTCGATGGTCGTGATCGGCGTGATCGTCTTCGCCGGCTCCTCGGCGATGTGCGGCGCGACTCCCGTCGGCGAGATCTCCGAGGCCTGGATCATCTTCTTCCGGGTGGTCCAGGGCGCCGGCGCTGCACTCATGTTCCCGGCCGCACTGGCGATCGTGATCGACTCCTTCCCGCTCCGGGAGCGGGGGCAGGCGATGGCGATCTTCTTCGGGATCACCGGCGGCCTTACGGCGGTCGGACCGATCGCCGGCGGATACCTGACCGAGATCGACTGGCGCGCGATCTTCTGGGTGAACCTTCCGATCGCCGCGATCGCCCTGGTCCTCACCGCGATCGCCAAGCCGCCCAACGAGAAGCATCCGGCGCCGATCGACTACCGCGGCGTGGTCCTTATCTCCGGCGGGATGGGCGTGGCGGTTCTCGGTCTGCAACAGGCCTCGACGTGGGGCTGGGGCAGTGCGGCCACCTGGGGCTGCATCGTCGTCGGCCTCGGCCTGATCGCGGTCTTCGCCCGCTACCAGCTCGGTGCAAAGGACCCCCTGCTCCGTGTGCGGATCTTCGCCAACAGGGCGTTTGCGGCGGACAATGCGGTGCTCTTCCTGTTGATGATCACCTTCATCCCCCTCTTCTTCTTCGCCAGTACCTACTCCCAGATCTCCCTCGGCGACGATGCTTCTCAGGCAGGGATCTACCTGCTCACCTTCTTCGCCGGGTTCGCCGCCGCGGCGCAGATCGGGGGCCGCATCCTCGACACGCGCGGAGCGAAGCCGGCCGTGGTCGTCGGCTGTGCGCTCTCGGCGGTCGGCTTCTTCCTCTGGGGTCGTGAGCTGACCGGGCTCGACTACAACAGCCAGTGGTATCTGATCGTTCTGACCGGCGCGGGCGTCGGCCTGATCCTCGGCCCCGCCAACACCGACGCGATCAATCGGGCCCCGCGTGTCACCTACGGCGAGGTCACCGGCATCACCCAGACGGTTCGCAACTTCGGCTCGAGCATAGGTCTGGCGATTCTCGGGACGATCCTGATCCTGCAGAACAGGTCCAATATCGAGGACTCCCTGTCCGGATTCGGCATCCCGGCCGAGAGGGCGGATCAGATCGCCTCCGCGCTGAGCCAGGCCGGCGGGGGCGGCTCGGGGAGCTTCGGTGAGCGCACCGGCGAGAAGGCGCGCGAGATCTTCGAAGCGGTCCAGCTCGATTACGCGATGGCGACGAGGACCGTGTTCTACGTCATGGCTGGGGTGATGGCCCTGGCCTTCGTGGTCGCTTTGGTGACGATGCAGTCCGGTCGGGTCGAGGAAGTGATCGAGGCGCCGGAGGAGAGCCCGGCCGCCGGCTAATTGCCGGCCTTGGGCCTGCCGCCGCCCTCGGGACCGCCGGGCGGACCTGCCCCGTCCCCGACACCGCCGTCTGGCTCGACGGGGATCGGCTCGGAGGTGGTGGGAGAGCTCTGCGATCGGTCTCCCCCGAGCCGATCATCGAAAATCAGAAACAGGATCAGCGAGCAGACGAGCACCGTCGCCGCACCGATGATCAGCCAGGAACCTCGCATTTTCCGAACCATAGACGCCGTCGGGTCCGTCCTCGGGCGGACCTAGATTTCCTCCCATGGCGCTACCGGCCCATTCGGGCGAGACGGATCCGGCATCGGCCTCTAACCTGCGGCCCGTGCACCACCTGCGACCGGTCCCAGATCCGCAGCCGCCGAGTATCCCGATCGAGGGAGATCTGCCGTCGATCCGACAGCTGGAGCGCTGGGCGACCGTGCTCCGGATGGACTGCGTCCGGATGCTGGCGGTGGCCAAGTCCGGTCACCTCGACAGCTCGCTCTCCGCCGCCGACATCGTCACCGCCCTCTACCACCGGGTCCTCCGCCACGACCCGGCGAGGCCGGAATGGCCCGAGCGCGACCGCTTCGTGCTCTCCAAGGGTCACGCTGCGCCGATCCAGTACGCGGCTCTCGCCCGTTTCGGCTACTTCCCGCTCGAGGATCTCATGGGCCTGCGCAAGATCGGCGCCCAGCTCCAGGGCCATCCGGACATGAACCGCACACCCGGAGTCGAGGTGTCGACCGGCTCCCTCGGTCAGGGCCTGTCGATGTCGCTGGGCATCGCGTTGGCGCTCCACCTCGATGGTATCGCCGGCGCCCAGGTCTACTGCCTGCTCTCCGACGGCGACTGCCAGGAGGGCCAGACCTGGGAGGCTGCCACCGCGACCCCCCATTTCGCCGATCGTGGTGGCGCCGGGGTCACGGCGATCGTCGACTACAACCATCTTCAAACCGACGGGACCACCGAGGAGGTCATGGACATCTTCGAGATGCGGGCCAAGTTCGAGAGCTTCGGCTGGGATGCGGTCGAGATCGACGGCCACGACATGCTCGCGGTCGTCGAGGCGCTCGAGCGCAGCCGCGATCTCGACCGGCCCGCGGCGATCGTCTGCCAGACCAAGAAGGGACGAGGGGTTTCCTCGATGGAGGGGCGGTTCGGATTCCACGGCAAGCCGCCGAGCCCTGAGCAGGCCGAGGAGGCCCTGACCGAGCTCGAGGAGCTCTTCGACCGCCAGACGGAGGCGCTGGAGAAGGCCACCGCGGACTTCGAGGCGATCCGGGAGCCTTCGCGGCCCGGCGGCGACGGAGGCGGATCATGACGGCAGCCGCGGTCGCCGAGCCCACAGCCACCCGCCAGGCCTATGGCGCCGCTCTTGTCGAGCTCGGCGCCGAACACCCCGAGGTGGTCGCGCTTGACGCCGACCTCTCTGTCTCGACCCAGGCGGCCAAGTTCGGCAAGGAGTACCCGGAGCGTTTCTTCAACGTCGGCGCCGCAGAGGCGAACATGATGTCGATGGCCTGCGGGCTCGCCGCGACCGGCAAGGTGCCCTACTGCTCGACCTTCGCGATCTTCGCCTCCGGGCGTGCCTACGATCAGGTCCGGCTCGGGATCGCCCACAACGAGCTCAAGGTGCGGATCGGCGCCTCACACGGTGGCGTCTCGCTCGGCGAGGACGGCGCCTCTCACCAGATGATCGAGGACATCGCCCTGATGCGGGCGATGCCGCGGATGCAGGTCATCGTCCCCGCCGACTACAACCAGGCCTACCGCGCGGTGCTCCACTCCTACGAGCACGACGAGCCGATGTATCTGCGCTTCGGCCGGCCGGCGACCCCGGTCGTCTATGAGGAGATTCCCGAGGAGCTGCGCTCCGTCGACGTCCTTCGCGAGGGCAAGGACATCACCCTGATAGCCACCGGCCACATGGTCTGGCGGGCGCTCGAGGCCGCCGAGGCGCTGGAGCGAGAGGACGGGATCGAGGCTGAGGTTCTCAACGTGGCGATCATCAAGCCGATCGACTCGCAGGTCGTGATCGAATCGCTGGCGAAGACCGGCGTCGCGGTCACCGCCGAGGAGCACCGCACGGTCGGCGGTCTCGCCGACGCGATCCGAGGCGTCGCCGCCGAGCAGCATCCCGTCCCCGTCTTCGCTGTCGGCATGGGTGACGAGTTCGGCGTGTCGGGGACGGGCGAGGCCTGCATGGAGCACTTCGGACTCACCAGCCGTGGCATCGCCGACCGTGCCCGCGAGGCCCTCGTCTTGAAGCCGATCGTCAGCCACCCGCCCCTGCACGGCCCGGAGTGGACCTGAGCTGAGCTGCGAGGTCTCGCGTATGGGCGTCGAGATCGAGCGCAAGTTCCTCGTCGAGGTGCTCCCCGGATGGCTCTCCTCGTGCCCGTCCCATCTGATCGAGCAGGGCTATCTGGCGCTGGAGGAGGAGGCCGAGGTCAGGGTGCGGCTGGTTGAGGATCGGCCTCCCACCCTCACCGTCAAGCACGGCCACGGCCGTATCCGGGCCGAGACGGAGATCGAGCTCTCACGCGAACAGGCCGAGCCACTCTGGCCCCTGACCGAGGGTCGTCGGGTGAGCAAGCGCCGCCATCTCGCCGAGCGCGAGGAGGGCACCTGGGAGGTCGATGTCTATCAGGGCGAGCTCTCGGGTCTGGTCGTCGCCGAGATCGAGTTCGCCTCTGAGAAGGACTCCGGCCAGCTGGATCCACCCGATTGGGTCGGCCCGGAGGTCACCGGCGAGCGCGCCTATGAGAACCGGGCGCTCGCCGAGCACGGCCGCACCGATGAAGGGCTCTCAGCCTCGTAGCTGCTTGGGCCGCACGAATGCTTCGAGCCTGGCGACCCCGGGCCGGAGCTGTTGCCAGCCACCTTCGAAGCTGAGCGTGGCAAGCGCACCCGTGGGGTACTTGCGGCGAACGCGGTCGAGATCCTCACCCTCGTCGGCGACGATTCCGGCGAGGGTCCCGATCCCGGGGTTGTGGCCTATCAGCATCGCGGAGGTCATGTCCTCGGGCAGCTCGCCGACGATGCCGATCAGTTCCTCCCAGGAGGCCCCATAGATCCGGCCGTCGCGCCAGACAGCGGTCCGGCCCGGCAGCGAGGGCCGGATCAGCTCCAGCGTCTGCTCGGTACGCATCGCCGGCGAGCAGACGAGCGCGTCGGGTGCGATCCTCGCCCGCCGCATGTGCGCGGCGATCAGCTTCCCGGCCTTGCGGCCCCGCTTGGCCAAAGGCCGGTCGATGTCGGCGAGTCCGGGATCGTCCCAGCTCGACTTCGCGTGCCTGAGTAGATACAGCTCAGAGCGCATCGGGCTCCGACTCCCGGTTGGCGCGGGCGCGTCGACTCGTTCCGATCGGCAGGCCGGCGCGGGCCCTGGCCCCCACGCTCAGGTGGCGTCGCCTGCGGCGCATGTACAGGAGTCGCTGGATGTAGAGCGTGGCGAGGCCTCCGAGGAAGATCGCGACGAGGTTGATCCCCAGCTGCGCGCTCGCCTGGCCGAGGACCGTCCATTCGCCGTAGGCGATCGCGACGCCCATGTTGGAGGCGGCCGGGATGGTGGCGACCGAGATCAGCACCCCGACCAACGCGCTCGACTTCGCCGAGGTGAGGCTGAGCATTCCGACGACGCCCGCCATCAGCGCGACGTAGGCGGAGAAGAAGTTGGGCTCGGTGATGAAGCGGGTCAATGTGTGGGTCTGGAAGTCGATCTCCCCCGGGATCAGATTTGTCGCCTCGAGCACCCAGGTGACGACGATCGTCACCGCGATCCCGATCGGGAAGCCGATCGCCAGCGCCCGCACCGATCGCCGCAGCGGCTCATGACGGCGGTTGACGATCGCCACGCACGCCCCGGCGATCGGTCCGAACTCGGGACCGACCACCATCGCGCCGACGATCAGGATCGGCTGGTCGAGGTAGATCCCGACCGCCGCGATCAGCATCGCCAGGACCATGTAGATCAGGAAGGTGTTGGTCAGCTCGACGTTCTCGGAGGTACGCGCGGTGACCTCCTCCCAGACGACTGGATCGCTTCCTCGCCACCTCTCCAGCCCGGCTGCGGCCGAGGCCGCGGCGGAGATCTGGCTGTCGATCTCCTCGATCGAGATCGACCCCTCGACATCGATGTCGAGCTCGCGCAGGTCGGCGACGATCACGCTCACCTCGCCCCGGAGGACGTCGCAGAGGATCAGGTCGCCCTCGGGCTTTCGGGCGGCCCGCTCGAGCTGGACCAGGTTCGAGACGCCGGCGCTCTCCTCGAGCAGATCGAGGACGTGCTCTGACTGATGCGAGGGAGCGACGATCCGAAGGTGGACCATTGCTAGATCGTAGGACCCCGTGCAGCGGTCTTCCCACTGTTTTCTCTTGCATAGCATTCCGTGAGCAATTCTTTACACTGCACGAACCGAACCAGGGGTACCTCTCGCGAGAGCCGCGCAGGAACGAGCGCCGCCCCGCAGAAAGACGCCGACGATGGCAACCGCAAGACGACGCACGAGCAAACGCCTACGCCGATCGAGGATGGACGCCTCGCCGGAGACGCACGCCCGCGGGGCCCGACCGCCGATCGTCCAGCTTCGTGACTCGACGGTCGTCTATCCGGGTGGCCACGTCGGGCTCGAGCGGGTCTCGCTCTCGGTCGATCGCGGCGAGTTCCTCTTCATCGTCGGCTCCACCGGCTGCGGCAAGTCGACTCTGATCAAGCTCCTGATCCGCGAGCTCGAGCCGGCAAGCGGCAAGGTGCTGGTGGCCGGACGCGACATCAACGACATGCCGCGCGGCAAGGTGCCCCAGCTGCGCCGCCGGATCGGCACCGTCTTCCAGGACTTCAAGCTGCTCCCTAATCGGACCGTCTACGACAACGTCGCCTACGCCCTGCAGGTCACCGGGGCGAAACGCTCCGCGATCAAGCGCCAGGTCCCCGAGATCCTTCGGATGGTCGGGCTCGGGACCAAGATCCACAACTATCCCGATCAGCTCTCCGGCGGCGAGCAGCAACGAGTCTCGATCGCCCGCGCCTTCGTCAACCACCCGCCGCTGCTGCTTGCCGACGAGCCGACCGGGAACCTCGACCCCGAGACCTCGATCGGAATCATGCAGCTGCTCTATCGGATCAACCGCTCGGGCACGACGATGATCGTCGTCACCCACGATCGCGAGATGGTCGACAAGATGAAGCGACGCGTCGTCCAACTTCACGAAGGCCGCGTGATCCGCGATCAGGCCGCGGGCATGTATGCCTCCGAGGAGGACACGACCGAGTTCGGCATGCGTCTCCGCGCCGAGATGGGGGTCGACGAGCCCTCCGAGGCGGTCGACCCCGCCGATCCCGGGACCGGGGAACACTGGTAGTCGATGACCCGGATCCCGTTCTTCTTCAGTGAGGCCTACAGGGCCCTTCGCCGCAACGCTGCGCCCTCGGTCGCGGCGATCGTCACGATCGCGATCACCGTGCTGCTGATCGGCGTGCTCGTCCCTGTGCTCGACGCGAGCGGGTCGAAGACCGACGACGTCCGCGATCAGATCTCGCTCAAGGTCTTCCTCTTCAAGAGCGCCGAGAAGTCCGAGATCCCGTCCCTGGGCAAGGAGCTCGAGGCGATTACGCACGTGAGCGAGGTCGAGTACGTCTCCTCCAAGCAGGCCCTGAGGACGCTCGAGAAGGATCTCGAGGAGAAGGACCTGCTCTCGGCCCTGCAGAACCGGAACCCGCTGCCCCCCTCCTTCAACGTCCGCCTCGACGATCCTGACAACCTCGAATCGGTGATGGCCGCGATCTCCCCCCCGGACCCGTCCGGGAGCCCGCAGCCGATCAGTGCCGCGATCGAGGAGGTCAAGACCGCCGAGCAGACCAATCAGATCCGCGAGGTCACGGCGGCGGTCAAGATCCTGCTTGCGGTGATCGCGATCCTGCTCGGAGTCGCCTCGCTCTTCCTCGTCGCCAACACGATCCGTCTCTCGATCTACGCTCGACGCCGTGAGGTCGAGGTGATGAGACTCGTCGGAGCGACCAGTTGGTTCATCCGCTGGCCCTTCGTGATCGAGGGAATCTTCGTCGGCGTGTTCGGCGCAGCGATCGCAGTCGGCATACTGTTTCTCGGCAAGGTGACCATCGTTGACCCGCTGTCTGACAAATTCGCTTTGGTCGAGAATCTCAACACAATCGCCTTCGGGCCACTGATCGTTCTTCTGATCGGTAGCGCGATGGTGGTCGCGGCGCTTGGCAGCGGAATTACGTTGCGCCGATTCCTCCAGATTTGAGCTCCCCCGACAACGGCAGCGGCGCGGGCTTCGCCCGCGGCCTGATAGCGGGCGCGATCGGCGTCTTCCTGCTCCTGTCGGCGATCGCGCCGCTGCGGGAGGCCGTCCTCCCGGATGCGAGCCCAAACCGCGCCACCGAGGCGCAGGAGATCATCGAGAGCTCCTACTTCCGCGAGACCGATTCATCCGAGCTGGGGGACGCGTCGGTGGAGGGCATGGTCCGCAAGCTCCGGCGGCAGAACGAGGATCGCTTCTCCCACTACTTCGACGCCGAGACCTACGAGCGCTTCGAGTCCTCGACCGCGGGTGAGTTCAGCGGCATCGGGACCACTGTCAGCGAGGTCAGGCGCGGCCTCCGCGTCGCCCGCGTGTTCGAGAACACGCCCGCCGAGGAGGCGGGGATCGAGGAGGGCGACCTGATCGTCGCCGTCGAGGGCGAGCCGATCGCCGGCGAAGGCTCGACCGCGGTCGCCGCGAAGATCAAGGGGCCGCGCGGGACCGAGGTCGAGATCACAGTCGTCGACGGTGAGACCGGGGAGCGGCGGGACCTTACGCTGGAGCGGGCCGAGGTTCGGATCCCGGCGGTCGAGGGAGAGATACGCTCGGTCGGCGACACCGAGGTCGCCTACGTTCAGCTCGCCACCTTCAGTCAGGGTGCGCACGGCGAGCTCCGATCCGAGATCGAGAAGCTCTACCGTCAGGGCGCCGAGGGCCTCATCCTCGATCTCCGCGGTAACGGCGGCGGGCTGCTCCAGGAGGCGGTCCTGGTGACCTCGATCTTCCAGGAGGAGGGACCGGTGGTGATCACCGAGGGCAGGACCCGCCCCCGCGAGACCCTCGATGTGACCGGCAACGCGTTGCAGCCGAAGCCGATGGTAGTGCTCACCAACGGCGATACGGCCTCGGCCTCCGAGATCGTCGCGGCCGCGCTGCAGCAGAACGGCATCGCCACCCTCCTCGGCACCACTACCTTCGGCAAGGGCACTTTCCAGGAGGTGATCGAGCTCGACGGCGGGGCGGCGCTCGATCTCACCGTCGGTGAGTACCTGACCGCCGACGGAACCTCCATCCTCGGTCAGGGCGTTCAGCCCGATGTCCGGGTCGGCGCGAAGGACTCCGGTCCGGATCGTCAGCTGCGGCGGGGTCTTGACGAGGTCTCCTCCCAGATCGACGCGGGCTGATGGCGTCGCGCCCGGGGGATCGCCACGAGAGGGCCGAGGTCGTGCTGGTCGCCGCCCGGCGTGGCCGTCAGCTCGTCGGGGAGCCGCTCTTCAGCCGCGGCGAGCAGGTTCCGCTGGCCCGCGGCCGAGTCAAGGTCGAGGAGGGGGAGATGGCCCTCTGCAAGGTCGATCGCCGTGGCGGACAGCCGATCCGTTCGCTGGGTCGCGCCGACCGGGCCCGCGACGTCGTAGCGGCGCTGCTGGCCGAACGCGGCCTGCGGCCGGGCTTCTCCAGGCGTCTCGAGGATGAGGCCCGCGAAGCGATCGAGCGGCTGGAGCGGGACGCCGGCCCGCGACGCGACCTGATCTCGGAGCCGACCTTCACCGTCGATCCGGCCAGCGCCCGCGACTTCGACGACGCGGTCTCCGCGCGGCGCGAGGGCGACGGCTTTCGCCTCTGGATCCACATCGCCGACGTCGCTGCCCACGTCAAGCCGGAAGGGGGTCTCGACCGTGAGGCACGGAAGCGTGCGAACTCCACCTATGCGCCCGGAATCGTCTCGCCGATGCTGCCGAAGGCGCTCAGCAATGAGGCCTGCTCCCTCAACCCCGGCGTCGAGCGGCTCGCCGTCACCTCCGAGATCGAGCTCGGCCCACGTGCCGAGGTCCGCTCAGCGTCCTTCTATCGCTCCCGGATCCGTTCCGACGTTCGGCTCGACTACGACGAGCTCGACCGGATCTTCTCCGGAGCCGAGCGCGCCCCCGATTCCGTCTCCGAGCCGATCGCCGTGGCGCGCGTCGCCGCCGCCGCGCTGGCCGACAACGCCCGCGGCCAGGCTCTCACCGTCCACTCGTCCGAGCCCGACTTCGAGTTCGACGACGAGGGCCATGTCTCCGCCTCCCACATCATGCCGGAGACCGAGGCCCACCGCCTGATCGAGAAGCTGATGATCCTCACCAACGAGCAGGTCGCGACCCTGCTTGAGCGGAAGGGCGCACCGGCGCTTTATCGCGTGCACGAGCAGCCGGATCCCGCCCGGATAGAGCTGCTGTTCGAGCAGCTCGGCGATCTGGATGTGCCGACGCCACCGCTGCCGGAGCAGATCGGCCCGACCGAGGCCGGCGAGCTCGCGGCCGAGGCCAGCGTGCTGGTGTCCGAGGAGGCGAAGCGCCGCGGCCACGGCGCCGCAAGCCTCTCCTCACTGGTCCTGAGGAGCCTCAAGCCCGCCCGCTACAGCGACGCCAACATCGGCCACGCCGGGCTGGCGAGCCCCGCATACTCCCACTTCACCTCACCGATCCGTCGCTACCCCGATCTCGTCGCCCACCGTGCCCTGCTGGCCCTGGTCGGGGAGGGCGAGGCGAGGCCGAACCGGCATGAGCTCGACGAGATCGCCCTCCATTGCTCGGACACCGAGCGTGACTCGATGAAGACCGAACGCAAGGGCGATGACATCTGCCTCGGCTTCCTGCTCCAGAGCGAGCTCTTCCAGCGCGGGTGGGATCAGGAGTTCGAAGGCGAGGTCTCGGGTGTGATCGGTGGCGGAGCATTCATACGCTTCGCGGGGGAGATGGCGGACGCCTACGAGGGCTTCATTCCGATGCGCAAGCTGCGCGGCGACCACTACGACCTGAACGAGACCGAATCGGCGCTGGTCGGCTCCCGCACCGGACGCCGCCTCGGCTTCGGCGACCCGATCAAGATCCGGGTCGAGTCCGTCGAGCCGGCCCGCGGTCGCGTTGATCTGCTGCTCGCTGACGGCAATCGGCGCGACGGGACCAAGGGCGGCCGGGACGGGGGCCGCCGACAGGGAGGTCAGGGCGGCGGCGCCAGGAGCGCGGTCGAGGCCGGCAAGCACGGCAAGAAGAAGGGGAAGAAGAACAAGGACAAGGGGAAGCCGGAGCGGGCGAGGTCCAATCAGGGTCGCAAGGGCAAGAAGGCCAAGCAGGCGAGCGCGGCGAGCAGGGGCAAGACCGGCAAGAAGGGCGAAGGCAGGGGAGCCAACGGTGGGAAGGGCAAACAGGGCGCGGGCGGGAAAGGCAAGGGCAAGGGTGATCGGAAGGGGACGGCTCGGACCGGCCAACGCGGCGGCAGGAGCGGGCAGACCCCGACCGGGCGGAAGAGCCGCGGATGAGCAAGAAGGACGCCGGCACCAAGCCGACAGACGAACGAGGTCCGGACGTTGCCACCAACCGCGCCGCGCGCCACAGGTATGTGCTGGTGGAGACGATGGAGGCCGGGATCCAGCTGCGGGGAACGGAGGTCAAGGCGCTGCGCGAGGGCAAGGCGCGCCTGCAGGATTCATATGCCGCGATCGAGGAGGGCGAGGTGATGCTGCGCGGCGCTCACATTCCCCACTACGCGCCGGCCGCCCGCGAGAACCACGAGCCCGAGCGCCCGCGCAAGCTGCTCCTGCACCAGTGGGAGATCGAGCGTCTGATCGGGCGGATGAACCGCAAGGGTCTGACCTTGATCCCGACGCGGATCTACTTCAAGGGCCCACGGGCCAAGGTCGAGCTGGCGCTGGCCCGGGGCAAGGACCACCGCGACAAGCGCCGCGAGATCCGCGATCGCGACGTTGCCCGGGATGTGGAACGGGAGCTCAAGGACCGCAACCGTTGAGGTGCAGCTCGGGGGTGGCGCGGTGAACGCGCCGATTCAGCGACGCCCTGCCGTCGCCGCCTCATCGCTCGGCGATTGGTTCAATGTGTTCGGAGGGTTTGTGCGATGAGTGAGAGCGACGAGAACGAGCGGCAACAGAGACCGGATTCTGACGGTGCCGAAAGCGACCCCGAGGCCTACGGCGAGGGCACCGCTCAGGGTGATGAGCCGCCACCCCGGGAGGTAGTCGTCTCGATGGAGGGCGCCGTCGATTCCGGGAAGCTCGGCGAGCCTCCGAGCGTGGAGCTGCCTTCGGAGCCGGCGACCGAGGCTCCATCGGATCCTGACCAGCAGAGGCCGGACGCAACCCCTCCGCCACCGCCTCCACCCGATCAGCCGCCGTCCGAGGGCGCCCCTCCACCCCCGGTCGGCCAGGAACCTGCCGCCGCAGCGCCCCCGCCCCCGGTGGAGGCAGCCGCCGAGCCGGGCCCCCAGCCACCCCCGCCCCCGACCCCCGCTGCGCCGCAGCCCCCTGCCGGGGGCGCGCCGGATCCGGCCCAGGCAGCCAGTGTCCCGCCGCCGATCGCAGCGCCGCCCGGCGCCGGGGCAGCTCAGACCCCGCTTTCTCAGCCGGTTGCCCCTTCCCAGGACCCCAAGGAGGCCCGCCGCCAGGCGCGTGTGCAGCGGCGCCAGGCCCGCGCCGAGGCCAAGAAGCGCAAGCGTCAGGAGCGCGCGGATGCGAAGGCTCGCAAGGCCGACGAGCGACGCCGGAAGAAGGCTGCTCCCGCGCCGCAGTCAGCCGAGGCCACCGCGGCGGCGCCGGCCGGGCAGTCGCCACAGCCTTCGCCCGCCGCCGAGGCGGTAGGAACCGACCCGACGCAGTCGGGCGCACCCGCGTCCGAGGCAGCGGCAGCGATGCCCCCGCCGCCTCCCTCGGGCGAGGCCGCCGACCTGCCGGCGCCGCCCGCCGCCGGCCAGCCCGCCAAGCCCGGGGATGAGAAAGCGCAGACGCCGAACGCCCCGGCGGTAGCCCCGACCCCCGTACCTCCCGCGGATCCGGGACGCAAGCTCGGCCGCAAGGAGAAGCGTGAGCTGAAGAAGCGCCAGAAGGCGGAGGCGAAGGCGAGAGCGAAGGCGGAGCGCGAGAAGGCGCGGGCGGAGCGCCGCGCCGCGGTCGCGCGCAGGCGGCAGCAGCAGGCGGCCGACAAGAAGCAGAAGAAGGCGAAGAAGGGCCAGGAGCAGCCGCAGGCTCAGCCGGCCGAACCGGTGGCTCCCGGGCCTGAAGGCGGAATCCCTGCGGCGGCGGCCGCTGGCGCCGCTGCGGCTGCGGCCGGAGCAGCAGCAGCGGCAGCGCCCGCTGCACCCGGCGCTCCTGAGGATGCCGAGCAGGCGGCTCTGCAGAGACTGACCGAAGCCCAAAACCGTGAGGAGGACGCCCTCGTGACCGCCGAGGCCGAGGGCGCGGCCGCCCAGGCCGAGCGCCGGGTCCGCGAGGTGGAGCAGATTCAGCGCGCGGCCGAGCAGCGAGCCGCCGATGTTGAGCTCGAGGCCCAGCAGCTGGCCCCCGAAGCGGCGGCGACGGTGAACCCGTTCGAGGCCGAGATGCGAGCGACCGAGGAGCACATCCAGAGGCGCCAGCAGCGGGATCGGGAGATGCTCGAACAGCTCGACCGGACCGAGACCGCGATCGGCAGGTCCAGGGAGCGCACCGAGGAGGCCCTGGCCGAGGCCCAGCGGCGGCTGGAGCGGATCGAGGGCCAGGCGGGCGAGGCCGAGGAGAGGGCGGCAAGGGCCGAGCGTCTGGCCGAGCTCAAGAGGCAGGAGGCCGATCGGGAACGCCGTCTGCAGGAGATGCTGGAGCAGATCAACGATGCGGAGCGGCGAGCGCGGGAGGCCGAGCGCAAGGCGCGCGAAGCGGTGGTCGAGGTCGCCCGTCCCGAGACGGCGCCGGAGCTTCCCAAGCCGCTACCGCCGGAGCCGGATCCGGCTCCGATCGCGAGCCTGCTCTCCGACGAGGCGCCCGAGGCGGTTGGCCTCGAGGCTCCCCCGGAACCCGATTCGCCCGCCGCCGAGAGCGAGGGCACGACCCCCGACGCTGACGCAGGAGCCGACATCGCCGGCGCCGGCGGTTCGGCCGCCGATCCGGTGCCGCCGAGCTCGCCGGACGCCGAGGACGCCGATGCTGCCGGCGAGGCGCCGTCAACTGCCGCGAAGGGGGAGGACCAATCGACGCCGCCGACCGCCGCCGAGGCCGGCCGGGCCGCCGGAACCGTGAGTCTCAACAGCGCCACCTTCGAGGAGCTGCGCGAGGTCGGTCTCTCGGTCACGCAGACCGGGCGCGTGCTCGCCTACCGTGAACACTCAGGCGGTTTCACCTCGATCTCCGACCTCGACGGGATTCCGGGATTCCCGCAGGAGTTCCTCGACTCGGTCAAGGACCGGCTGGTTCCCTGACCGATCGATCTGCGTCCGCTCCCCGGACGTGGGCGCCGTCGAGCGGTTCCGGCCTCAGAGGCCGTAGGACTCCATCAGCTTGAGCCAGATCTCGCTGCGGGTCGGGAATGGCGGGACAGCGTGCCAGAGGCGGTCGAGCGGCACCTCGCCGACGATCGCGATCGTTGCGGCGTGGATGAAGTCCGCGGTCGCGAAGCCGACGAAGGTCATTCCGATCACCACCTCGCGGTCGGTGTCGACCACCATCCGCGTCGTGCCCCGGGTGTTCCGACCGTAGAAGGAGGCTCCGGCGGTGGCCGAGGTCTTGACATCTACCGCCCTGGCGCTGATGCCCTCCTTCTCGGCGTCGGCGAGGGTGGTGCCGACCGCGGCGACCTGGGGGTCGGTGAAGACGACCCGCGGGGAGCCGCCGCCGTCGGCGCCGACCTCGACCCCCTCGACTCCGAGGATGTGATCTCCCGCGAGCCGGCCCTGATACTTGCCCATGTGGGTGAGCAGGGAGCGCCCGTTGACATCACCGACCGCGTAGAGCCAGTCGCGACCGCCGACCCGCATCTGGTCGTCGACCTCGATGAATCCGCCGGGCTCGAGACCGACGGTCTCGAGCCCGAGATCGCCGGTGTGTGGCCTGCGGCCGACCGCGACCAGGATCTGTTCGCCCTCGAGGACCGTTCCGTCCGCGAGCTGGAGCTTCACCTTTCCGTCCCGCCTAGCCCCGACGGCACTCTGCCCGACGTGAACGTCGACCCCGTCCTCCTTCATCGCCTCCGCGAGCTCCTCGCCGGCGAACGGTTCCTCGGTCGGCAGCAGGCGGTCCTCGGCCTCGACGATCGCGACCTCTGAGCCGAGCGTCGCCCACGCCTGCGCCATCTCGCAGCCGACCGCGCCGCCGCCGAGGACGATCAGAGTCTTGGGCGGCTTCTTCGCGGTCGTGACCTCCCGGTTCGACCAGGCCGCGACCTCGTCGAGACCGTCGATCGGCGGCATCGCGGCGCCGCTGCCCGGTGAGAGCACCACGGCCCCGCGGGCGGTCAGCTGGTGGCCCTCGACCTCGACCTCGAGCTCGCCGGTGAGCCGGCCCTGGCCGCGGAAGAGCTCGATGCCGAGGTCCTCGAGCCAGGGGAGCTGCGCGGAGTCGTCGAGGTCGTGGATCACCTCGTCCCTTCGCGCCAGCGCGGCCTCAGCGTCGATGCCGCCGGCGACCGCCTCCGCGGCACCGGGGACGCGCTTGATCTCGGCGAGTACCTCGGCCGGCCGCAGGAGCGCCTTCGAGGGCATGCACGCATAGAAGCTGCACTCGCCACCGACCAGGTCGTTCTCGATGATCGCGACATCGAGGCCACCCTGGGCGAGGCGTCCCGCGCAGACCTCGCCGGCCGGGCCGGCGCCGATCACGATCGCATCGAACTCGGTCTTCTCGCTCATCGGTCAGGCCTCTCCCCATCTCGCTCTTGCTTCACCTTCGACCGGGCCGAGGACAGAAGGATTCGTCGCGCAATCGCCTCCTCACCCATGCGGCGGGATGCTACGGACTCCGGCCTCCCCGGGACTGCGGCTCAGACGTCGGAGAGGGTGCGTTCGAAGTAGGTCTCGGTAACCCCGACAGCGAGCGCGGCGATCAGTCCGAGGTAGACGACCCCGACCAGGACCCTGGTCCGGGTCGGGATGTCGTGGAAGGCACGCGACTCGGGGCACTTGCGCTGCTTCCAGCGACGCCAGCTCTCCATGCCTCCGAACAACAGGATCAGCAGCAGGATCGGGTTGGGGAAGGCGATCGTCATCGCCACCAGTCCGGCGAAGCCGGCGAACCAGACCCAGGGGCTGAGCGCGGCCATCGCGCGGCCACCGTCGAGAGGTACGACGGGAATCAGGTTGAAGAGGTTGAGCAGGAAGCCGATGTAGGCGAGCGCCCGCCAGAAATCCTCACCGGTCGCGAGCCAGAGGGCGAGCGGTATCAGCGCGGCGAGCGAGCCGAGGATCGGGCCGGCAAGGCCGACGCGGGCCTCGGCGGCGGCATCGTCGCCCATCGACTTGGCCGAGATCACGGCTCCGAGGAAGGGGATGAACATTGGCGCCGAGGCATCGATCCCCTCGCGCCGCAGCTGGATCACGTGACCGAGTTCGTGCAGGAGGAGCAGGAGCACGAACCCGACCGCGAAGGCCCAGCCGAAGATCAGCTGGTAGGCCACCACCGAGACCAGCATCGACGCCGAGGTCGTGAAGACCTTCAGCTTCGGGAGGATCAGAAGCACCGTCTTCGCCTTGGCCGCAAGCAGACCCAGAGCGGCGAGCGGCCCGCTGAACCGCTTCCAGAAGGAGGCGCGCTCGCCGCGCCCCGAACCGGGCTCGATTCGGGCCGTCGGCGATCGGCGAACCGGCCACCTCGGCGACCGGTTCGGGCTCGTTCCAGCTCTGCCAGTTCGTTTCGGTCATTCCTGAATTCTCGGCTATCGACCTAAAGCGGCCGTGACGTCTGGGGTCCCGGTGGTGTCCCGGCTTGCGATCATGGCGCCGTCATGTCCACCGCTGATTTCCGCACCGATACCGCCGTCGAGCCGATCGAGCCCGGGCGCTGGGGCGCGGCGATCACCGAGGATTGGTCGGGGCCGCCGGGCCCCAACGGCGGCTACGTGGCAGCCCTGATCCTGCGGGCCATCAGGGCCGAGGTGGACTCGCCCGAGCGGCGCCCGCGCTCCTTGACGATTCACTACATGCGTCCTCCCCGGGACGGGGAGGTCGAGATAGTCGTCGCCGTCGAGCGCTCCGGCCGCAGTGCCACCAACTGCTCGGCGCGCCTGTTGCAGGGCGGCGAGACGATGTGCAATGCGATTGCCGTGCTCAGCACCGACTTCGACGCCGCTGCCGAGTGGCCGGCCCCGGTGCCCGAGGTGCCGAGGCCGGAGACGATCGAGCCGATGGACACGAGCTTCCTGCCGCCGCGGATCTTCGACCAGCTCGAGATGCGGATGGTCTTCGGTGCGGTCCCGTTCACGGGCGCCGAGGAGGGGCTGGCCGGTGGCTGGATCCGGACGAGCCGCCCGGCGCCGCTCGAGCCCGAGCTGGTTGCCATGTACACCGATTGCTGGTGGCCGGCGGCCTTCCCGCGGCTCGACGGCCCGGTTCTCGCTCCGACTCTCGACCTGACGATCCACTTCCGGGGCGTCCCTCCCGACGGTGATCACGAGCAGGTGCTCGGCCGCTTCATCACCTCAACCGCCTCCGAGGGCTTCATCGAGGAGGACGGCGAACTCTGGTCCGCCGACGGCCGTCTGATCGCCCAGTCACGCCAGCTGGCGTTGATCCGGCCCTGGAAGCGGGATTGATGTCGAGGCGGCGCCGCAGGCAGGCCAAGCAGCGGCCGCGGAAGCGGGTCGAGACCGAGACCTACACCGATGCGGAGGGGAACTCGCTGACGTTGCGAAAGGCGCTGAGCCCGGCGTCGATCGCGAAGATCGGCGAGGCCCCCAGCGAGGAGGCGGGCGATGCGGTGACGCTCGACGACGCCTGGAAGCGGCGCGAGGAGATGCTCTTCGAGCGCCTGGTCGTGAGCTGGGGATCGCCGGGGTGCCGCTCGACGACCAGAAGCTGCTGATCGGCCGCTACCGGATGGCCGGCGCCGGGGAGCGGCGCTTCGTCCACGAGACGATCGCCGCCCACGTCGATCGCTGGATTCCAGGGCTGTAGCCGGCGCCCGGGCGGCGCCCGTCCCACCGCACTCATTACAGAGCGGAACGTGGCCCGGGGCTAGGCGGGGCTTGTTGCCGCGACTATCATCACTTCTACATAGCACGGGGGCGACAGGCTTCGACATGGTTGTTCCGTGCGTTTGATTGCAGGTCGAGGTTCCCGGAGGCCTCGTAAAACCCCGGGACCAAACAAGAAGTGCGGACCATGAGTTCGCCCTCGCTGCTTAGTTGAAGCTAAGTAATGAGCATCGGCCTTCCCTCGGCCCGTGGGGAAGGGTTCCGGTGTCATCAACGGGCTAGCCCGGAAGGTCCGCCTTCGCCGACCGGGGACATTCAAGGAGGCTGGCCCAGAGGATCAACCTGTCGGTAGCGGACCCCCTGGGCGAGATTCAGCGCCGGCTATGCCTGTAGACGTCACGCGACACGCGACCGTGGACGTGGGTTCGATTCCCACCGCCTCCATAGATGCCGGGCGCGCCTTTTCGGCCGCGGCAGCGACGACGATCCAGCTCGGTGCCGCGGGCGGAGTGTCGACGGCCGGCGATCGATCCAGGGCTCTTGCGATTCGGCGCCAGGAGTGAAAGGCTGCGACGGTGAGCGTCTCGGACCGAGTCATGGCCCTCGAGGGCCGCTGGCTGATGGGGCGCGTGATCCCGCACGAGATCCTCGAGAAGATCGGCACCCATCTGCGCCTGATCGTGCCCGGCAGGGAGGAGGAGCTGACCAGGGCGATCGGCGAGCGTGCCTCCGAGCTGGTCTCCGAGGACGCCGAGCTAGCGGTCGACGGCGCCGCCAAGGGCATGCTCGCGATGTCGGCGGTCGTGCTCGCCGGCTACGAGAAGCTGCGGCCCGAGCTCGACGACGACGGCGCCAGGACGATCCTCTTCCTCCAGCACATCTTCGGCGAGGTCCTGAAGCGGTCGATGGAGATCATGATCGAGGCGCTGGCATCTGATGGGGGAGCCGATGGACACGATCGAGAAGGCGCTCCGCAAGAGCTCGGGCATGTACGGCTCCTACTTCCACTTCGAGTTCGAGCGCCCAGATCCGGACACGGTCGAGATGCGGATCGAGCGCTGCTTCTTCCGCGACTTCTTCGCCCGCCACGACGCGCTGATCGTCACCACGGTCCTCTGCTCCTGGGACGCGGTCTGGATGCAGGCGCTCGATCCCGCCGTCAGCGGGCTCACCTCGGAGCGAAGCTCGCTGCTCTCGCTCGGTGACGACGCCTGCCGCTTCACGGTTTCCAGAACCGACGACCCGCTGGCGAGCTACAGCGACGCGCTCGACCGCCGCTTCGCCTGAGCCTGCCGACCCGGGCGGTGGGCCTCCCTACCGACCGGTGGTGGCGGTCCTGGACTGAGCCGCGTAGGAGCCCAGATCGACTAGGAAGGCGAGGATCACGATGAACCACTCGAAGCCATCGACGCTGTTGGAGGAGGCGTACATGACGGCGTAGGCGAGGGTCGTCCAGGGCAGCAGGAAGAAGCCGAGGAAGGGCACGAACCAGCTCTCGAACGCCCGGCTGAGCAGGTCGGAGAAGATCCAGATCGCGAACAGCGCCAGCCGCGGGGAGAGCAGCGAGAGCAGGACGACGAAGCAGATGCCGCCGAGCCTATCCTGCGCCCGCGCGGAACGGGCAGAGATCAGTCGCGCCGTGCCCGCAAGATCGCGCGGGCTCCGCGGCCGGGGATCATCGTCACGTTGCGATGCCTTACCCGCTCCGGCTGGGGTCTGTCGGCCTCGAGGTCCACACGCCGGGCCATCGCTTCGATCACGACCCTCTGTTCGGCCATCGCCAGCGCTGCGCCGAGGCAACGCCGGGTGCCGCCGCCGAAGGGGATCCACTCGTAGGTCCCGGGCTTGTGGTCGTGCCAGCGTTCGGGGCGGAAGGCGAAGGGGTCGGGGTAGAGGTCGGGGCGGTGGTGGACGAGGAGGATGCTGATCGAGATCGGCGTCCCCGCCGGCACCGCGTACTCGCCCAGGCGCCAGGGTCGCGTCACCCGCCGGCCGATGATCGGGATGACCGGCCGCGATCGCATCGCTTCGCGGATCACGGCCTCTACCGCCGTCTCCCGCTCCTCTTCGGATCCGGTGCGGACGGCGTCGAGGAGGGCGGTCCGGGCCTCGGGCGTACGCAGCAGGCGCTCCAGGTCCACGCGAGCGAGTTGGCGGTGGTCTCGTGTCCGGCGAGGACCAGCGTCAGCAGCTCATCGCGCAGCTCCCGGTCGCTGAGCCGCTGGCCCGCCTCGGTCTCGGCCGCCATGAGCAGTGACATGATGTCCTGGCGCTCGGCGAGCCCCGCCTCACGCCTGCGCTCGGCGATCAGCGCGTAGGTCGGGCGGTCGAGGATCGCGATCCCCACCCTGGTCAGCCCGACGGGTTCGTCGCGCCCGATGTTCATCAGCTCGGCGAGCTGAGCCGTGGGCAGGGTGGAGGCGGTGACGAGGGCCTTGATCACGCTCCGTAGCCGGTGCTCGGTGCTGCCCGGCTCGAGCTCCCTCGACGCCGAAGATGCCCGCCATGATCACGTCGAGGGTGATCGCCTGCATGCGCGGAGCGAGCTCGAAGACCTCGCCGGTCGGCCACCCGTCGATCTCCCGCTCGGTCGCCTCCTCGATCATCGCGTTGTAGCGGGCGATCGCCTCGCCGTGGAACGGAGGCAGCAGAAGCTTGCGTTGTCGCATGTGGCGGGGCCCGTTGGCGGTCAGGACCGAGTTCGGGCCGACGATCAGCCGTGGTGACTCCGCCGTCAGCGAGGGCACCTCCTCCGGCTTCGCAGAGAACAGCGACTTGACATGAGTCAGATAGAGGTCACGGTGGCTCCGCCGCGGATCACGCCCCGCATCCGGAAGACCTCGCCGAGCTCGCGCCGCGCCCCGGAAGACGAACTCGATCTGGCGCTGGCTGAAGCGGAGGATCTGCAGCGCCTTGGGGCCGGTGACGAGCGGTGGGGACGGCATGCCGGCGAACTCCGATTCCCCGATCGGGCCGGCGGGCGAGGCGGGAGCCTCGCCGATGAGTCCGGGCGCAACGGCCTGCGCCTCGCTAGGGCTGTCGAGACTTGCTGGCATGCATCCTCCATTGTTACATGGATCGATGACGAAAGCGAGCCCGCGAAGCCCCCGACCTCCCGTCGTGGCCCGCGTGCCTTTGGGAGGATCGACCCCGTGGAGACGCACCCGCTGGCAGAGGAGGACCGTGCCATCCTCGACCTCGAGGGGCCGACGATCGTTGGCCACACCTGCAAGGTGATCGGGCTCCGCAGTACACCCTCGCTCGAGGCTCTGCGGGATTGGATCGACGCCCGGCTCGGCCCGGCCCGGGAGCTGCGGCGCAGGCTGGATCCTGATGCGGGCGATCCGCCGGCCTGGGTCGACGACGATCGATTCGACGTCGCTCACCACGTGGTCGCCGCCGGATCCGCGGCCAGCGAGGATGAGCTGTGCGAGGGGGTTGCCGACCTGTTTGCCGCGCACCTCGATCGGGAGCGCCCACTCTGGCGGCTCGATCTGATCGGGCTTCCCGAGCAGCGGGCTGCGCTCGTGTGGCGCATCCACCACGCGCTCGCCGACGGCACGGCCGCGATGCGGCTCGGCTCGCTGGTGCTCGGGAGCCCGTTGCTCGTCAGGGCGCGACGACCGCGGCGCCCTCCACCCCAAGACCTCGGACTCGGCCTTGGACTCGGCCGAGAGGCGACGGCACGGGCACCTCGGCGCCATGATCGAGCGCGAGTTCGCAGAGAGCCTTCACGCCTCGCCGTTCGACGGTGAGATCGGGCGGCGCCGCGCGGTGGCCTTCGCCGACGTGCCCCTCGGCCCGCTCCACGACGCCGCACGGCGGGTCGGCGGAGCGACCGTAAACGACGCCGTCCTGAGTCTCGTCGCCGGAGCGCTGGGGAGCTGGCTCCGAGCCCACCACCGAGGATCTGAGCTCGCTCCGGCTGCGAGTGCCGGTCAGCCTCCATCACGAGGGCGATGCGGTGGCCAACCGCGATTCCTTCTTCACGATCCCTGCGCCGGTGAGCGAGCCCGACCCGCTCCGGCGGCTGACTGAGATCC
>CAVQIX010000005.1:0-502576 GCA_963712765.1 uncultured Solirubrobacterales bacterium
CTCCCCGGCCGAGATCGCCTCCGGATCCGCCCCGATGATCCCAGCCGCGGTCGCCGCGTGGACGTCCTCGCCGGAGGCGAAGATCTCGCGCAGCGCCTCGTCCTCGGAGATGTGGGCGAGGACCCGGAGCTCGACCTGGTTGTAGTCGCACGAGACGAGCGCATGTCCCTCATCGGCGACGAAGCAGCCGCGGATCGGGCGCCCGAGCTCGGAGCGGATCGGAATGTTCTGCAGGTTCGGGTTGGTGCTGGAGAGCCGCCCGGTGGCGGCGCGAACCTGGCTGAAGGTCGTATGGATCCGCCCGGTCGTCTCATTGATCAGCGACGGCAGCGAATCGAGGTAGGTGTTCTTCAGCTTGGTCACCTCGCGCCAGCGCTCGACCTTGGCGACGATCTCGTGCTCGTCGCGGATCTGGCCGAGCACACGGGCATCTGTCGAGTAGCCGGTCTTGCCACGGCGTTTCCGGGTCAGCCCGAGCTCCTCGAAGAGGACCTGCCCCAGCTGCTGAGGAGAGCCGATCGTGAACTCGTGGCCGGCGAGCTCCCAGATCTCGGCCTGCAGGCTCTCGGCCTCGCCCGCGAGGCTGTCGGAGATCGCGGCGAGCCGCGCCGTGTCCAGCTTCAGGCCCTCTCGCTCCATCGCCGCGAGCACCTCGATCAGAGGCAGCTCGACCTCCTCGAAGACGCGCTCGAGGCCGAGGTCGGCGAGCTTGGGGCGCTGGGCTCTCGACAGCTCCCAGGCGAGCCGGGCATGCTCGGCGACGTCGGGTCCGCGCTCCTCGCCGTCGAGAGAGAGCTGCCCGTCATCGACCTCGTCGGCGTCGCCGATCGCGATTCCCTCGTCGGCCGCGAGTTCACGCAGTACATGGGTCCTTCGCGCCGGATCGATCAGGTAGGCGCCGACGATCGTGTCGTGGGCGATCTCCAAGGACCCGGGCTCGGCGCTCGCGACCAGGCCGTTCGGCCCACCACCACCGAGGGCCTTGACGTCGTGCGCAATCAGGGGCCTGCCCGCGATGGCGCTCGCCAGCTCGGCGGCTTCGATCTCCGTCTCAAGCAGGCGCGAGCCGTCGTAGCCGCCCCAGCGACCCGCCTGGAATCCGATCGAGATCTCACCCTCCGCCAGCTCAGCCGGGGCGCCGTCCTCGGCCTCGACGAGCACGGTCTGCTCCCCGGGGCGCTCCGGGACCTCCTCGTCCCAGTCGTCCTCGAGGCGCTGGATCACCTGCCGCATCTCGAACTCCGCGGCGAACTCCCGGAGGCGGCTGAGATCGGGTTCGCTGCTGAGCACCTCGTCGATGTCGACGTCGGTCTCGATGTCGAAGTGGAGCGTCGCCAGCTGCTTCGAGATCCGGGCGTCGTCGGCGTGATTGGTGAGGTTCTCCTTGCGCTTCTTGCCCGAGATCGCGTCGACGTTCTCGAGGACCTCCTCGAGCGTCCCGTACTCGCCGAGGAGCTGGGCCGCGGTCTTCTCGCCTATCCCTGGGACGCCCGGGATGTTGTCGGAGCTGTCCCCCTTGAGGCCGATCAGATCGGCGACCGCTTCCGGGGGAACGCCCCAGCGCTCGATCACGCCCTCGCGATCGTAGATCTTGGTATCGGTGACACCGCGCGAGGTGGCCATCACCCTGATTCCGTCATCAACGAGCTGATAGGCGTCGCGATCGCCGGTGACGACCATCACCTCTATGCCGCGGGCGCGGGCGACGCGGGTCAGCGAAGCGATCACGTCGTCCGCCTCCCAGCCATCGACCTTCACATTGGTGAAGCCGAATGCCTCAGCCAGGGGCATCAGATGCGGCCACTGCTCCTTGAGCAGGTCGGGTCGCGGCGGGCGCTGGGCCTTGTAGTCGCCGTAGGTCTTCTCGCGACCGGACATGCCGGCGTCCCAGGCGACGATGACGGCGGCCGGCCGGTGCTCGGTGAGCACCTTGACCATCATCAAGGCGAGCCCGTAGATCGCGTTGGTCGGCCGCCCGGCGGAGGTCGCCATCGACTCGGGCAGGGCGAAGAAGGCACGGTAGGCGAGGCTGTTGCCGTCAATCAGGAAGAGCTCCCCTTCCTCCTCGCTCGCCTGATTGTCGGGGGCCTCCGGCACGGGGCGGGATCATAGGTATGAAGGCCCGGGTAGCCTGCGCCGATGAAGTGGAGGCGCGGCAGGAGCCGTGATGTGATCGATATCCGGGGCGCCTCAGGCGGCTCGGCTCCGAGCGGGCGCCGCAGCTCGATCCCGATCCCAACCGGGATCGCCGGCCTCGGGGGCGGGGCCGGGTTGCTGGTGATCGTCGCGATCATCGCCATCAACGCATTCAGCGGCAGCGGCGGCTTCGAGCTCCAGAACGCGTTTGGCTCCGGCACCGGTGCGCCCGGGGCCGGGAACCCCTCGCCAATCCCGCCCTCCGAGGACCCGCAGCGAGACCTCAAGGATTTCTCCTCTTACGTGTTCACCGATGCCCAGCAGACCTGGTCGCGCACCCTCGGGGAAGACGGTGGGTCCTACCGGCGGGCCGCGCTGGTGCTCTACTCCGACGCGGTGCGCACGGACGGCTGTGGGAGCGCGACCTCGGCGGTCGGCCCCTTCTACTGCCCGGCCGACCAGCGCGTGTACCTGGACCTCACCTTCTACGAGGACATGAGGAGACAGCTGGGAGCGGCGGGCGACTTCGCGTGGGCCTACGTGATCGCGCACGAACTGGGCCATCACGTCCAGCGAGTCACCGGCACTTCGACGGCTGTCGACCGCCTCGCTTCGCAAGACCCCGGGGCAGCGAACCAGCTTTCGGTCCGTCAGGAGCTCCAGGCGGACTGCTACGCGGGAGTCTGGGCGGCGACCGTCTTCTCCGCGGGTGAGCTCGAGGAGGGTGACCTGGAAGAGGCCTTCGGGGCCGCGGAGGCCGTCGGCGACGACCGGATCGGCGTCCGCAGCGGAGGTTCGGTCAACCCGGACAGCTTCACTCACGGCAGCTCCGAGCAGCGGCGGCGCTGGTTCGAGGCCGGGTTCGAGTCAGGCGCACCGGCCACCTGCGACACCTTCTCAGTCGAGTCCGTCTGATCCGCGGCGGGCTCGCGTCGGCGGTCGCGGGCCTGCGGGGGCCGGGTCCAGCGCCTGCGTCACCGGACCACAACTATGATCCGCGACCCGATGGCCGGCGTCAGCGCGCAGTTCTCAGTCACCGTCCGCGTCGAGCTCGACGCGCGCAACGAACCCCTGGGGCAGATCACGACGTCGATCGCGGAGTCCGGCGGCGCTCTGCAGTCAGTCGACCTGGTACCCGGCGCCGGAGGCGAGGGCAAACGCGTTCGCGAGTTCACGATCGACGCCCGCGACCCCGAGCACTGGGAGCAGATCCTTCGCGGGATCGGCTCGACCAAGCGCGCCAAGGTACTCGAGTACACCGACCGCACCTTCGCCATGCACCGCGGAGGAAAGATCGAGCAGGCCAACAAGTACCCGCTGAAGACCAGAGACGACCTCTCGATGGCCTACACGCCCGGAGTCGCCCGGGTCTGCACCGAGATCAACCGCGATCGTTCCAAGGCCTTCGAGTTCACGATCAAGAAGAACACCGTCGCCGTCGTCTCCGACGGCAGCGCCGTGCTCGGCCTGGGCGATATCGGCCCCGAGGCCGCGATGCCGGTGATGGAGGGTAAGGCGATGCTGTTCAAGGAGTTCGCCGACGTCGACGCCTTCCCGATCTGCCTCAACACACAGGACCCAGACAGGATCGTCCAGACGGTCGAGTTGATGGCCCCGACCTTCGGTGGAATCAACCTCGAGGACATCTCCGCCCCCCGTTGCTTCGAGATCGAGGACCGTCTGCGCGACTCGCTGGACATCCCCGTCTTCCACGACGACCAGCACGGCACCGCGGTGGTGATGATGGCGGCTCTCTTCAACGCGCTGAAGATCGTCGGCAAGCCGATCGAGGACCTGAGGGTGGTGATGGTCGGGCTCGGCGCCGCCGGCATCGCCTGCACGAAGATGATGCTGGCCTGCGGCGTGACCGAGATCGTCGGCTGCGATCGGCGCGGCGCGGTCTCGACCGAGCGCGACGACTACGCCTCCGGCGGGATGTCGCCGATCAAGAAGTGGTTCGCCGAGATCTCCAACCCCGACAAGCTCGGGGGTGGGCCGAACGAGGTGCTGGAGGGAGCCGACCTGTTCATCGGCCTCTCCGGACCGGGCCTGATAGAGGCCGAGTCGCTGGGGAGGATGGCCCAAGACCCGATCGTCTTCGCGATGGCGAACCCGACGCCCGAGGTGATGCCGGAGGACGCCGCGCCCTACGTGCGGATCATGGCCACCGGCCGCTCCGACTACCCGAACCAGATCAACAACGTGCTCTGCTTTCCCGGGATCTTCCGCGGTGCACTCGACGCCGGCGCCCCCTCGATCACCGAGGAGATGAAGCTCGCGGCAGCGAAGGGGATCGCGGCGGTCGTCACCGACGACGATCTGAACGAGGACTACATCATCCCCTCCGTCTTCAACCGCGAAGTCGCTCCCGAGGTCGCCAGAGCGGTCGTCGACGAGGCCAAGGCAGCCGGCCTGGCCCGGATCAGCGACGAGACCGGCACCTTCTCGACGATCTAGGGCCGTCACCGGTCTCTGCGGCCGGGTGGCGCGTGGCACGGTCGGCCGCCGCAGGTCGGCCTGTAGGGTTCCGCTCCGTTCAAACTTCAGGAGGCATGGCGAAGATGCGGGTTCTAGTCACGGGGGCAGCGGGAACGATCGGGCAGGGAGTCTGCGACGCGCTGCTCGCGCGTGGCGACGAGGTAGTCGGATTGACCCGGAATCCCGACCGCGCCCGCGAGACGAACCCGACCGTCACCTGGCATCCCTGGGATCCGGCGCTGGAGCGGCCCCCGGCCGAGTCGCTCGAGGGAGTCGACGGTGTGATCAATCTGGTCGGCGAGCCGATCAACCAGCGCTGGACGGATGAGGCAAAGAAGCGGATCCTGGTCTCGCGCGAGACCGCGACCCACAACCTCGTGCAGGCGATCGTCTCCAGCGAGCCGAGGCCGCGGGTCCTGATCAGCCAGTCCGCGGTCGGCTACTACGGCAATCGGGGTGAGGCGATAGTCGATGAGGACACCGGGGCCGGCGAGAGCTTCGACGCCAGGGTCTGCGTCGCCTGGGAGGCGGCCGCACGCGAGGTCGAGGGAAGCGGGGTGCGACTGGCGATAATGCGTACCGGGCTGGTACTCGACAAGGACTCGGGCCTGCTCAGCGAGCTCCTGGTCCCGTTCAAGCTGGGGGTCGGCGGCCCGGTCGCAGGCGGTGAGAACTACATGCCGTGGATCAGTCTCGAGGACGAGGTCGGCCTCCTGATCTGGGCCCTCGACACCGACAGCGCCGAGGGCGTGTACAACGCGACCGCCCCCGAGCCGGTCACCAACAGAGACTTCTCCAAGGCCCTCGGCAAGGCGCTCGGTCGCCCCGCGGTGATGCCGGTGCCGAAGTTCGCGGTCAAGCTCCGCCTTGGCGCCGAGCTCGGCGAGGTCGCCACCGGCGGTCAGCGGGCCCTACCCCGCCGCGCCCGGGACGCCGGCTACGAGTTCAAGCACCCCAACATCGAGACGGGTCTCGCCTCGGCGCTGGCGTAGCGCTCGCAGCGCGCTCTAGGGCAAGGTCGCGAGGCCGTCGGCGCTGATCGAGTACGTGCCGAGGATCGAATCGCGGTTCTCGGTTGCCAGCAGGGCGCCGAGCACGGACGAGCGGTCGAGCGGGTCATCGGCACGATTGATCGCGTCGAGGGTGAGCGCCATCGACTCGTAGCCGAGCGCGGCGGACTCGTTCGCCTCGCGCCCGGTCGCTGCCTCGTAGTCGGCGACGAACTGCTCGCTTGGGGCGAACGCGGCGGCGCCGCGTTCGCGGAACGCGATCAGCGTCCGCTCGCCCGTCGTCTGGAACTGCTCCGGCGGGTCGTTGCTCCCGGGTGCGCGCAGGAGGAGCTCTGAGACAGGGCCCGGCGAGATCTGCGGGACCTCCGCATCGTTGGTGATCGGGACCGAGATCCTGGTCGCATTCGAGCTGAGCTCGCCCAGATAGGCGATCGTGGTCGAGTCCTCGGTAGCGTCGCGGGCATTGGCGGCGATCTGAGCCTGAGTCCATCCGGCACCGGGACCGGACCCGGCGACATCGCTGGCGACATCGAGGACGACCGCCGCACCGCCGGCCTCTCCCCCGCTCTGCTCGAGGGCGAGCTTGGCGCCGGCGAGTGCGTCCCGACCCTCCGGCGCTTCAGCGCCCTCGAGCGGCAGGCTCGCGTGGACGGTGAGCTGTGAGTCGGCCTGCACCGTGCTGCCGCAGCCAACCATCAGCAGGGCCAGCGCGATCGAGAAGAACCGTCCGAGCAACTCGCGGTTGGCCGCCACCCAGCGGTAGCCGAGCTCGGTCAACGCGGGCACCGCGGCCAGCGCGGCCGCGAGGACGAACCCTCCGGGCAGCAGGCGGAAGAGCGGCGGAGCGGCGGCTCCCGCGGAGCGCACCCGGCCGGAGGCGTCGACAAGATGCCAGGAGTCCAGCCGCTTCTCAGGTGGGATCTCGGCCAGCAACCGCTGCCCGGACTCGGATTGAATCGCCTCGGCATGCAGACGTCCATCCCTGTCCCAGCGCATGATCCGATCGAGCATGCGGGTGCAGAAACCGCAGTCGGCGTCATAGAGAACGGCATGGTCTGGACCGGTGGCCACAGGGGGATTATCGCGACCCGGCGCCTCGCGTCGATAGGCTCCGCTTCGAATGCGCATCGGTGTGCTGACAGCCGGCGGGGATTGCCCCGGACTCAACGCGGTGATTAGGGCGATCACCAGGTCGGCGCTCGCCGCCGGCGATGAGGCGATCGGGATCCTGCGCGGGTACGAGGGGCTCGCCGAGCGCGACTTCATTCCGCTCGACATGGACGCGGTCTCGGGCATCCTGCCACTCGGCGGCACGATCCTCGGCACCTCGAGCTTTGAGCCGGTGCGTGAGCACGCGATCGAGCGGCTCCAGAGCACGATTGAGGCCGACTCCCTCGACGCGGTGATCGCGGTCGGCGGCGAGCACACGATGTGGATCACCGGCGAGCTACACGACCACCATGGGATGCCTGTGATCGGAGTTCCGAAGACGATCGACAACGACGTCGTCGGGACCGATTACACGTTCGGCTTCGACACCGCCGTCCACGTCGTGATGGAGGCGATCGACCGCCTCCACACGACCGCCCAGTCACACGACCGCGTGATGGTGGTCGAGGTGATGGGACGCAACGTCGGCTGGATCGCCCTGCACGGGGGGATCGCCGGTGGAGCCGATGCGATCGTGATCCCCGAGGTCGATACCCCGGTTGAGGAGCTCGCCGCGGCGATGGTCCGCCGCCACGACCGCGGTAAGGACTTCTCGATCGTGGTGGTCGCCGAGGGCGCCAAGCTCTGCTTCGAGGGCGATATGCCGCGACAGGTCAACGTCTCGACCAAGAAGGACGAGTACGGATACCCGCGGCTCGGCGGCATCGGCCCGGCGATGGCGAGGGAGCTCGAGCAGCTGACCGGCTACGAGACGCGGTCCGTCGTCCTCGGACACCTGCAACGTGGCGGGACCCCGACGGCCCGTGATCGCGTGCTGGCGACCCGCTACGGCGTGAAGGCGTTCGAGATGGCGAAGGCCGGCGAGTTCGGCCGGATGGCGGCGGTGCACGGCGACGTGATCACCTCGGTCCCGCTCGCCGAGGTCGATGGCGTCAAGCGTGTCGACCTCGAGCTTCTCGATCTCGCCCGTCGCTTCGCCAACTGATCCCCAGCTCTATTCGTGGCCGAGGCGCTCCGACATCAGGTGCATCGTGACCACCGCGATCGCAGCGTTGCGGCCCTGATCCCGCTTGCCGCCGCCCGCTCGGGCCTCGGCCTGCTCGCGCGTCTCACAGGTGATCACGCCGAATGCGGCGGGCACGCCACTGCTGAGGGCGACGTCCTGGATACCGCGGGCGGCCTCGCCGCAGACGAAGTCGTAGTGGTCGGTCTCGCCGCGGATCACCACGCCGAGACAGGCGACGCCGGCGTACTCGCCGCTCTCGGCGCAGAGCTTGGCGGCGAGCGGGAGCTCGAAGGCGCCGGGAACCTGATGGACGTCGACGGCGGCCTCCCCCACACCGGCCTCGGCGAAGCCCTCGTGAGCGCCGGCGATCAGGCGGTCGGCAAGGTCGCGGTAGAAGGTCGCTACACAGACCGCCCAGCGCTGCGATGCGGCACTCTCGCGCTCGGCCCCGCTCAGCTCGAGATCGGCTCCCTCGCCCACCGCGCTAGGGGGCCTCGGTCCCCGAGGCCTCGCTCGATGCCCCGCCCTCGCGGTCGGCGTCACGCTCCTGCTCGTCGTGGATCATCTCCTCGTCGAGGCCCAGCGCCTGGTGGTGGAGGGTGTGGCCCATCTTCTCCCGCTTGGTCTTCAGGTAGGCCTCGTTGTGAAGGTTCGCCTGGGCGTGGATCGGCACCTGCTCGGTGACCGAGAGCCCATAGCCCTCCATGCCGATGATCTTCTTCGGGTTGTTGGTCAGGATCCGGATGCTGGACAATCCGAGATCCTTGAGGATCTGGGCGCCGATACCGTAGTCGCGCAGGTCCGCGGGAAGACCGAGCTTGAGGTTCGCGTCGACGGTGTCGAGACCCTCCTCTTGGAGGCGGTACGCACGGAGCTTGTTCAGCAGCCCGATCCCGCGGCCCTCCTGGGAGAGGTAGAGCAGAACGCCCTTGCCCTCGGCCTCGATCTGGGCCAGAGCCGCCTCGAGCTGATCGCCGCAGTCGCAGCGGAGGCTGTGGAAGACGTCGCCGGTCAGGCACTCGCTGTGGACACGGACGAGCACGTCCTCGCTGCCGGAGACCTCGCCCTTGACCATTGCCACGTGGTGCTTGTCGTCGACGAGGGAGCGGTAGCCGACGGCGGTGAAGTCGCCCATCGCGGTCGGCAGGCCGGTCGAGACGATCCGCTCGACCAGCTTCTCGGTCCGGCGCCGGTAGGAGATCAGCTCGGCCACGGTCACCATCTTCAGGTCGTGCTCGGCGCAGTAGGCCTCGAGGTCCGGAACCCTCGCCATGGTTCCGTCGGGGTTCATGATCTCGCAGATCACGCCGGCCGGGATCAGCCCCGCGAGGCGGGCGAGATCGATGCTGGCCTCGGTGTGGCCGGTCCGCTCGAGCACCCCTCCGCCCTTGGCCTTGAGCGGGAAGATGTGGCCCGGCTGGACGAGATCCTCGGGACCCGAATGGGGGTCGATCGCAACCTGCACGGTGCGGGCGCGATCGTGGGCCGAGATCCCGGTGGTCACGCCCTCGGCTGCCTCGATCGAGATCGTGAACGCCGTCTGCAGCGGCGCCTCGTTCTTCGCCGTCATCAGGTTGAGGCCGAGCTCATCGCAGCGCTCGGAGCTGAGCGCGAGGCAGATCAGCCCGCGCCCATGGGTGGCCATGAAGTTGACCGCCTCGGGAGTGGCGAACTGGGCCGCCATCACGAGGTCGCCCTCGTTCTCACGGTCCTCCCCATCGCAGACGACGACCATCCGGCCGCGACGGATCTCCTCGATCGCCTCCTCGATCGGGGCGAAGGGTGAGTCGGAGCTGCCGGATTTCGGCTCTGAGCTGTGCTGGGTGTCTGATTCGGACATCTTCAAACCGTCTTCCTCCCGTTGAAGCCTTGCAGGAGTCGCTCGGTGTAGCGAGCCAGGACGTCGACCTCGACGTTCATCCGGTCACCCTCCGCGACCTCTCCGAGCGTCGTGCGCTCCAGCGTCTCCGGGATCAGTGAGACCTCGAAGCCGTCCTCGGTCAGGGTCGTGACCGTGAGGCTGATGCCCTCCAGCGCGACCGATCCCTGTTCGATCACATACCGCCGCAGGCTCTCGGGCAGCACGATCCGCACCCGGCGCGCGAAGCCGTCGGTCCGCACCGAGCTGACCTCGGCGACCCCGTCGACGTGACCTTGAACGATATGTCCCCCGAGGCGATCGGAGGCGCGCAGGGCCGGCTCGAGATTGACCCGGCGGCCCTGCTCGAGCGACCCCAGGGATGTGACCTCGAGGGTCTGGTTCATCACCTCGGCCTCGAAGTGTCCGGGCTCGAGCGCAGCCGCCGTCAGGCAGCATCCGTTGACCGCGATCGAATCGCCTTCCTCGAGCTCGGCGGCAAGGCCGGTCGAGATCCGGATCAGCGCGCCCTCCGGCCCGCGCCGCAGCGCATCGATCCTGCCGATGTCGGCCACGAGCCCGGTGAACATCACCACTCCCGCATCCTGGCGGTCAACAACAGGTCGTCGCCCGAGGGCTCGCAGCGGAGCGAGAGCGCCCGCTCGGCGTCCCGGAGGGAGTCGGCGCCCGCGCCGCCGAGCAGCGGACGCGAGTCGGCGCCCCCGAGCAGCGCCGGGGCGATGAACAGGCGCAGTTCGTCGATCGCCCCGGCATCACGGAACGCACCGGCCAGGGTCGGCCCTCCCTCGAGGACCATGCTGGTGATCTGGCGATGGCCGAGCTCGGCGAGAGCCGCAGAGATCCGCTCGGCCCCCTCGCCGCGGCAGACCACGACCTCGACCCCGGCGTTGGTCAGCGCGTCGAGCCGAGCGGGAGGCGCCTGGGGTCCGGCGAAGAGGAGTACCGGCGCCTCGGTGGCGGTGCGCAGAAGACGGCTCTCCCGGGGCAGGCGTAGCTGGGAATCGAAGACGACGCGCGTCGGCTGCTTGCTCACCTCAACGCCGCGAGCCGTCAGAGTTGGGTCGTCGGCGAGGGCTGTGCCGATCCCGACCGCCACCGCGTCGCTGTCCGCGCGCCAGCGGTGGACGCGCTCGCGACTGCGCTCGCCCGAGATCCACTTCGACTCGCCGGCCCCCGTCGCGGTGCGCCCGTCGAGCGTCATCGCCGATTTGAGGATCACCAGGGGTAGGCCCGTGCGGGCGTGCTTTCGGAATGGCTGAATCATGGACCGTGCCTGGGTCGCCTCCGCACCATCGATGAAGGCGACCTCGATCCCGTCGTCGCGGAGGATCCCCGGCCCGCGCCCGCTCGCCTTCTCGCTCGGGTCCTCGCAACCGATCACCACGCTGCTGATGCCGGCGTCGACGATCGCGTTGGCGCACGGCGGCTGCCGGCCTTGATGTGCACACGGCTCGAGCGAGACGTACATCGTCGCGCCCGCGACCTCGGAGCCGCGCTCGCGGGCATCGGCGATCGCGGCGGCCTCCGCGTGGAGCCCGCCGAGCCGGTCGTGCCAGCCCTCGCCGAGCGTCCTGTCGTCGGCGACGATCACGGCCCCGACCGGTGGGTTGGGGCTGACCCGGCCCCGGCCCCTCTCGGCCAGCTCGAGGGCGCGGCGCATGTGCTTGCGATCGTTGTCGGTGGCGACGGTTGTCTGCATCTGGCGTCGCTGCCTTTCCAGCCGGATATCGAGACGCAAAACCCGGTTGATTGACTGGTCAGTCAATGATTCTACCGGCCCCGGCAAGCCCGATCCACGCCGCCCCGGTTGACGCCCGGAAGGCCCTGCACTGTCAGCCGCCCCCCGGCCTCGTATTCTTCCCGCATGGATCGTTCGCAAGCAGAGCAACTGCGCGACAGGCTGGCGACCGAGCACCCCGACCGGGCCACGCACAGCTTCATTCTCAGCGAGCAGGACGGCGAGTGGAAGGTCGCGAAGGTGGCCGTCCCGCCCGGGAGCGCCCCCGCCACCACCTCCTCACCCGAGCGGGAGCCGCTGCACGACCACGGCCCGGGGATGATGCCGGGCGGTGTCTCGCCCTGGGCCGCCGGCGGCTGACCACAGCCGCGCTCGCTTTGACGGCGATCCCGCGCTCCGCTGATGTCAGACGCTGAACTGATCCTCGTCGGCGGGCTGCTGCTCGCGGTCGGCATCGGCGCCGCGATGGTCGCCGACCGGGTCCGGGTCCCGGGCCTGATTCTGTTCCTCGGCCTCGGCATGCTGATCGGGAGCGAGGGCATCGGCGGGGTCGAGTTCAACGACGTCGAGTTGACCCGGACCCTGGGAACCATCGGTCTGGTGCTGATCCTCTTCGAGGGTGGCCTGACGGCCGGCTGGAAGGAGATCCGGCCGGTCATCGGGACGGCGATGTCGCTGGCGATCATCGGCACTCTGGCGACCGCCGTGATCGCGGGCATGGCGGCGAAGTGGCTGTTCGACCTCGCCACGCTCGAAGCGCTGATCATCGGCTCCGCGGTCGCCGCCACCGACAGCGCCGCGATCTTTGCCGTACTGCGAGGATCGACGCTGCGCAAGCGCCTGGCGCGGTCGCTCGAGGGCGAGTCCGGGATGAACGACCCGGTAGCGCTGCTGCTCGTCACCGGGTTCATCACCTGGATCCAGGAGCCCGGCTACGGCCTGCCCGACATGGCAGGCGAGTTCGTCCTCGAGCTGGCGCTGGGAGCGGCGGTCGGGATCGGGATCGGGATCGGCGTCCGCTCCGCCTTCCGCGCGCTCGATTTCCCCACCCCGGGCCTGTACCCGGTCGCCTCGATCGCGGCGGTCGGTCTCTCCTACGGCTCCGCGGAGCTCGCCCACGGCTCCGGCTTCCTAGCCGTCTACCTCACCGGGCTGGTGCTCGGAACCGGCATCCTGCCCGCGCGCCGAACGATCACCGCCTTCCACCAGGGCGTCTCCTGGGTCGCCCAGATCTCGCTGTTCTTCTTGCTCGGCCTGTTGGTCGTCCCGAGCGAGCTCGGGGACGTCGCGCTGGAGGGCATCGCGCTGGCGCTGGTGGTGATGCTCATCGCCCGGCCTGTGGCGACCGTGCTCGCGACCCAGGTCTCCCCCTTCCTGTTCCGCGAGCGGCTGATGCTGAGCTGGGCCGGAATGCGGGGTGCGATCCCGATCTGGCTCGCCACCTTCCCGGTGATCGCGGGGATCAACGAGAGCGCGTTCGTCTTCGACGTCGTCTTCTTCGTAGTCGTGCTGTCGACCCTGATCCAGGGGATCAGCTTCGAGCCGCTGGCCGACCGCCTCGGTCTCACCACCAACGAACCGGCGCTGCCGAGGCCCCTGGTCGAGACCGGGATCATCCAGGAGCTGGGTGGCGATGTCTTCGCCTATCGGGTTGACGACTCCGACGCGGCGGCCGGGCGCATGGTCAAGGAGCTCGGGCTGCCCCGCGACGCGCTGGTCAACCTGATCGTCCGCGACGGCGCGGCGCTGCCGCCGCGTGGCTCGACGACGATCGAGGCCGGCGATGAGCTGCATCTGCTGATCCGCCGCGAGGCTCGCCGCCGGGTCGGCGAGCTGACCGAACGCTGGAAGGACGGCCCGCTCGGCGAGGAGCCACTCAGGGATCTCGGGGTGCGCGGGTCGCCGCAGATCTTTTCCGTCCGCCCCACCTCGCCTGCTGACGGCGATACCGGCGCTCCCACCCAGGTCGCCGGGGTCGAGGTCGCGCGGGTGCTGCGGACCAGCGCCAACCGCACCTCGGCCGTGGTCGCACTGATGGACGGTCGATTCGCGGCGACCACGCCCGATCTGATCGCGCTCGGAGGCCGCAGGGTCCTGGCGCGCTGGTGCGTGGATCGGGCTGAGCGCCACGGGATCCGGCCCCAGGAGCGCGCCTGGTGGCAGGAGGCGGTCGGAGTGCTCAACGCGCCGGCGCTGCGCTGAGAGTGGGCCCGGCTACCGGGCCCCGGCGGCCGCGGCAATCGCCGCGTAGGCGGCGGCCGGATCGGGCTGGGAGAAGATCGCCGAGCCGGCGACGAAGAGGTCGGTGCCGGCCTCCGCCGCCGCGGGGGCCGTGTCGGAATCGATGCCGCCGTCGATCTCGATCATGGGACGATCGCTCAGCTCGCGAAGCCTTCTCACCTTGGCGGGGGACTCGGGAATGAAGCGCTGGCCGCCCCAGCCGGGGTTGACGCTCATGCAGAGCAGGATGTCAGCGAGGTGGGCGATCTCGGCAACCGCGCTCGCCGGCGTACCGGGGTTGACCGCCACCCCGGCGAGACAGCCCTCCTCCTCGACGGCCGAGAGCAGCCGATGCGCGTGGGGGGTCGCCTCTGCGTGGAAGGTGATCGAATCCGCTCCGGCCCTGGCGAACTCCGCGAGCTGCCGCTCGGGGTTATCGATCATCAGATGGCAGTCAAGGACCCCGCCCGCCTCATGGACCTGATCGGCGAGGGCGGAGACGATCAGGGGCCCGATCGTGATCGGGGGAACGAAGCTGCCGTCCATGACGTCGACGTGGATCACGCGGGCGCCCGCGGACATCACCTCCTCGACCTGGGAGCCGAGTCGGGCGAAGTCGGAGGAGAGGATCGACGGCGCGATCCTCATGCCCTCGAAGGCTGAGCGGTCCGCGCCGCTCACACCGGCCTCAGCATCGAGCCGCCACAGCCGGCGCAGCGAAGGTCGTGCTCGGTCTTCATCCGGACGATCGTCTGGTGCTCGCCGCAGCCGGGACAGCCGGAGACGAGCTCGTAGCGCTGCAGGCAGTTGACGCAGCGGAACCGGCCCGGTAGCTGGGTCGGGCGCAGCCACGGCTCGCGGCAGCCGGGACAGGTCGGCCGCTCGAGCACGGTCTCCTCGATCGTGGTCATGCCTCAGCCCCGCGTCGCAGGCGGGCGATGAAGAATCCATCGGTGTCGTCGCGGTCTGGGAGCAGCTGAAGGAACCGCCCATCCGGGTCGGCCGCAAACCCGGGGTGATCGGGGCCGAGCGGATCGACCCCGAGGTCTGAGTGTCCCGATCGCGCGACCACCCCCTCTCCCTCGGCGCGCGAGATCGTGCAGATCGAGTAGGTGAGCGCTCCACCGGGGGCGAGCGCGCCGGCTCCGGCCTCGATCAGGCCGGCTTGCAGCTCGATCAGCTCGCCGATCTGCTGCGGGCTCCTCCGCCAGCGGAGATCGGGGCGGGAGGCGAGGGTGCCGAGGCCTGAGCAGGGAGCGTCCACGAGGACGCGATCGTAACCCGATCCGAGGTCGAGGCGAGTCCCGTCGCCGACCCGCACCTCGACGTTGTCGACCCCGACCCTCTCGCAGAGGCGCTCGAGCTCGGCCGCGCGCCTGCTGTCGCGCTCGATCGCGACCACCGCGCCCGAGGGACCAACGTCCTCGGCGAGCTGCGTTGTCTTGATCCCCGGCGCTGCGCAGAGGTCCAGGATTCGCTGGCCCGGCCCGGCTCCGACCAGCGCCGCGGCGGCGGCGGACCCGGCGGACTGGGGGATCAGCTCCCCCGCCCCGATCGCCGCCTCGACCGGATCCCACAGGCCGCCGCTCACCTCGAGCAACCGGTCGGCGCCAGGCAGGTCCGTCTCGATCGCCCCTAGCTCGACCCCGGCATCGCGCAGCGCCGCTTCCAGTTGTGAGCGTTCGCGGCGCCGCTCGCTGACGCGCACGGTCCGCTTCGGGGCCCGGTTCGATGCGGCCATCAGCGCACGCGCCGACTCGGGGCCACGCTCCTTCCACCACAGCTCCGCGATCCATCTCGGGATCGAGTGCATCGCGGCGGCGCCCTTGACGGTTTCCTCGCTCTGGGAGGCAAGCAGCTTCTCTCGCTGCTCCGCGGCGCGCCTGAGGACCGCATTGACCAGGCCGGCGCCACGTTCCCGCCGCGGATCCCGGCCCGCGCCCGTCGCCTCGCCTTTCGCCAGGGCCACGGCCTGATCGACCGCGGCGTGCTCGGCGACCGCGTCGTCATAGAGGAGCTCGAAGAGACCAAGTCGCAGCGCGGCCAGCAGCGGCGGGTCGATCTTGCTCGCCGGCCGGCGTGCGAGCTTGCCGGCGATCCGGTCGCTGGTTCCCCGCCTCTGCACCGCTCCGTAGGCGAGCCGCTGGGCCTGGGCGCGCTCGCGGCCCTCGAGCCCCGCCCGCCGGGCTGCGGAGCGAAGAGCGCGGTCGGCGTAGGAGTCGTGCTCGAAGACGCGGCGCAGGACCTCGTAGGCCACGCGCCGGGCAGGCGTCGGAGCGCTCAACCGACCGGGATCCGCAGCGGCGGACGGCGGCCACGCAACCAGGCCGAAGCCGTCATCTCGCGCTTGCCGGCGGGCTGCAGACGCTCGATCTCCAGCGACCCCTCCCCGCAGCCGACGATCAGGCGCTCGCCCTCGCCGTCGATTTCCAGGACACCCGCGTCAGGACCCGCGTGCCGTGCCCTGGCGGCGCGGACGCCGAGACGCTCCTCCCCGTCGAGCATCAGGAAGGCGCCGATGTGCGGAGTGAGGGCGGCAACGACGCGTGCCAGCTCCGGAGCCGGGCGGGCGGGGTCGAGCCGGCGATCACCGGCGCTGATCTTCTCCGCGTAGGTGACGCCGCCCTCCGGCTGTTCGACGAACTCGAGAGCTCCCTCCGAGCTGAGGTCCAGTGCCCTGACCAGCAGCTCGCCCCCGGTCCGCGCCAGCTCCCCGGAGAGCGACCCGAAGTCGGCCTCCGGCCCGATCGCCACCCGCTCCCGGAGCGCGACGGGCCCCGAGTCGAGCCCCTCGGTTAGGCGCATGACGCAGACGCCGGTCTCGGCGTCGCCGGCCATCATCGCCCGCTCGATCGGCGCCGCTCCGCGCCAGCGCGGGAGGAGCGAGGGGTGGACGTTCAGCATCGGCAGATCGCTCAGCAGCGGCTCCTTGATCAGCTGACCGAAGGCGCAGACGCAGCCCCACTCAGCCTCGGTGTCGCGGAGGAGCTCGAGCGAGTCGGGTCGGTTGACGCTCTGCGTTTGGTGGAGATCGAGCCCGAGCTCGCGCGCCCTGATCGCCGTCGGCGGTGGGCTCAGCTTCCGCCCCCGCCCCTGTTTGCGATCGGGCGGGGTGACGACGAGCGATGGGCGGTGGGGGCTCCCGGCGAGGATCGTGAGGACCTCGGCGGCGAATTCGGAGGTCCCCATGTAGACGTTGGCGACCCCGCTCAACGCCCTGTGCCCTCGGCGCCGGTCTCCACCTCGGCCGACGCCCCCTCCTCACCGTCAAGGCCGGAGTCGGCGGCTACCTCACCCGCGGCCGCCTCGCCCCCGTCATCCGGCTCGAGAAGCATCTCGGGGCTGAAGGTCTCGCCCTCGCGGAGCGCGCGCATGGCGGCCCGCCGTTGGTCTCGGGCTGTGCGGTCGAGGATGAGGACACCGTCGAGATGATCGATCTCGTGCTGCAGCACGCGCGCTTCGAGACCTGAAGCCTCGAGCGAGATCGGGTTCCCGTCGGTGTCGGTCGCCTTGACCCGCGCGAACAGCGGTCGCTCGACATCGACGACCACGCCCGGGATCGAAAGACAGCCCTCCTCCGCGGTGACGAGATCCTCGGAGGTCCACTCGACCCGGGGGTTGACGATCGCTCGGGGCGGCGCGTCGCGGCCGGCCTGGAAGACGAGCAGCCGCCGCATGACTCCGAGCTGGGTCGCGGCGAGACCGATCCCCAGGGCGTCCGTCATCAGCGCGATCATCCGTCGCCCCTCGAGCTCGAGGTCGGAGCCGAACTCAGTGATCTCGGAGGCCGGCGACTTCAGCACCGGGTCGCCGAACTTGCGTACCTCTGCCAGTGCCTCGCGGCGGCGCTCTGCCAGCTCGGCCTCGAGCTCGGCCGCCTCGGCCTCGCGCTCGGCGCGGCCGGTTCTGTCGACTGATCGCTTCTCCGTCTCGCTCATGGGCGTCGGAGTCTAGGAGCCGTCGCCCCCCGGCCGCTACTGCGGATCGACATCGACGGCCAGCGCGAGACCGTTGAGATAGCGCTCAGCCGCGAGACCCTCCACGACCTCGGCGACCACTTCCCGGACCGCCGGTGCGTCATCCGTCTTGATCAGGATTCGCCGGCGAAAGCGGCCCCGCCGGCGAAAGCGTGGTGCCGGGCCGAGCAGTTCGCTGCCCGGCGGGAGCCCGGGCGTGACGGCGGCGGCGACCCGCTCGGCCGCCTCGGCCAGGCGCGGCTCCGCCTCGCCGGCGAGCTCGATCGCGATCAACGACGCGTAGGGCGGGTAGCCGAAACGCTGCCGGCGCTCGAGTTCACCCGCCAGGAAGCCGGGAGCGTCATGGGCCTGGGCAGCCGCGATCGGTTTGGCTTCGGGCGCGAGAGTCTGGACGAGGACGCGCCCCGCCCGTGTTCCACGGCCGCTGCGCCCCGCGAGTTGCGAGACCAGGGCGAAGGTGCGCTCCTCGGCTCGGAAGTCCGGGTAGCGCAGGGTGGAATCGGCATCGAGCAGGACGCTGAGCACCACGTCGGCGAAGTCATGCCCCTTGGCCACCATCTGAGTTCCGACAAGCACCCCTCCGACGCCTGCGCCGAAGCTTTCGAGCAGCTCACCGTGGGCGCCGCGGGCGGAGGCCGTATCGGCGTCGAGACGGAAGACCGGGTGCGGATCGACCAGCTCACGGACGATCGACTCGATCCGCTCGGTCCCGGCCCCGAGACGGGCGATCGCGACCGAGTCGCACTCCGGGCAGCTGCGCGGCACGGGCTCGCCGTAGCCGCAGTGGTGACAGCTCATGCGCCCGCCGGAGCGGTGCATGACCAGCGAGACATCGCAGTGCGGGCAGCCGATCGAGTGCCCGCAGGAGCTGCAGGACAGATGCGGGGCGAAGCCGCGGCGATTGAGCATCACGATCGCCTTCTCCCGCTCGCCCAGCGAGCTGAGCGCATCGCGCGTGATCGGGTGCAGGGGACCCGACCGGGGCGAGACCTCGCGCATATCGAGCAGGCTCACGGCGGGCATCGGGCGCTGATCGACGCGCTCTGGCAGCTCCAGGCGCTCGAGGGCGCGCCAGCTCTCGGGCCGCGGGGTCGCGCTGCCGGCGAGATAGACGGCGCCCGCGATCCGGGCCCGCTTGCGGGCCACGGCCCGGGCGTCGTAGCGCGGGTCACCCTCCTGCTTGTAGGAGCCGTCATGTTCCTCGTCGACCACGATCAGGCCGAGGTCGCGGACCGGCGCGAAGATCGCCGAGCGTGGCCCAACGCAGACCTTCGCCTCACCCGAGGCGAGCCGCTGCCACTCGTCGTATCGCTCTCCCTCCGAGAGGGCCGAGTGCAGGACGGCGACCGCGTCCCCGAAGCGTGCGGCCACCCTGCCCATCGTCTGCGGCGTCAAACCGATCTCGGGGACCAGCAGGATCGCCGAACGCCCGGCCTGCAGCGTCGCGGCGATGGCCTCCAGGTAGACCTCGGTCTTTCCCGACCCGGTCACCCCCCAAAGCAGCCACTCCCGCGCATCGGGCTCCTCGAGCGAGGCGATGATCGCGGCCGCGGCCCTGCGCTGTGCCGGCGAGAGCTCGACCTCGGGATCGGATGCCTCGCCGACGAGGGCGAGCGCCGGGCGGCGGCGGACCCGCTCCTCACGCAGGCTCACCCATCCGCGCTCGCGCAATCTCGCGAGCACCGAGCTGTCCGCCCCGGCCCCGGCGGCGATCTCCGCGGTGCTCAGCTCGCGGGGATCCTCGCCCTCGGGGCCGCCCAGCAGCTCGAGCGTGGCGCGCTGCCGATCCCCGAGGCGGGTGCCGTCGCTGAGCGCCCCGAGCCCCTCGGTGGTGATCTCCGCCCGCCGCTCGATCCGGGGCCGCGCCGAGCGCGGGCGCCTACCGGTGCCGGCGCCGGGAGGCAGAGCCAGGGCGATACCTCGAGAGCGGGTCGAGCAGTAACGCTCGCCCACCCACTCCCCGAGCTCAATCAGCTCCGCCGTCGTCGCCGGCTCGAGCACCTCCAGCGGCTCCGCCAGCCGCTCGTCGGGGAGCTCACTCCCGGAGGCCATCCCGACCACCACGCCGAGAATCTTCCGCCGGGCGAACGGAACCACCAGAAGGCTGCCGACGTCGATCCGGTCCCCACCGCTGGGAATCCGGTAATCGAACGGGCCGCGCAGGGTCCGCGCGGTGGTGATCGGCTCGACCTTGGCTATCGATTTCGCGGCGGGCACGGCGTGAGTCAAAGTACGCGGATCCGCGGACAGTCATATATTGCCCGCGTGTCGTTCAACCTCCGCCCCGGCGAGCAGACGGTCTTCGAGGGTCACCCCTCCTGGCGGGCGATCCTCGATTTCTACATCAAGGGGATCGCGGTAACCGCGGTGCTGCTCGCTTTGATCTGGCTCTTCGGCAAGACGATCGGCGACGGCGTCAGCGGCTTCTGGATCACGGTGGTGCTGATCGCCGGCGCCGCGATCACCGCGCTGGCCGGGTTCCTCCTGAGGGTCTCGACCCGCTACACGATCACCAACACCCGGCTGCACATCAAACGGGGAATCGTCTCCCGCGAGGTCCAGGAGACGCGCCTGACCCGGGTCCAGGACGTGAGCTACTCGCAGTCGCTGCTGCAGCGACTGCTGCAGATCGGCGACATCGACTTCGACACGGCCTCGGCCGACGACACCAGCTTCGTCTTCATCGGCGTCGCCAACCCCGACGTGGTCGTCCAGAAGGTCCACGAGGCCAGCGAACGAGACAGCGGCAGCGGCCTCGACGACGAAGCCGGCTGAGGCCGGGGCCCGCGGCAGCGGGCAGCGATCCCCTAGCCGACCTCGGCCTTGGCTTCGAGACCGGCAGCACTGCGGAGGGCGTCAACGCGGTCGGTGCGCTCCCAGGTGAAGTCGTGGTCGGTGCGCCCGAAGTGCCCGTAGGCCGCGGTCTTCTGGAAGATCGGCCGGTGCAGGTCCAGGTAGCGGCGAAAGGCGCCCGGGCGGAGGTCGAACACCTCGTTGACAGCGCCCGTCAGCTTGTGGTCGGGGAGCTTGCCGGTACCGAAGGTCTCGACCATGATCGAGACCGGGTGGGCGACGCCGATCGCATAGGCGAGCTGGACCTCGCAGCGATCGGCGAGCTCGGCCGCAACGACGTTCTTGGCGACGTAGCGGGCCGCATAGGCGGCGCTGCGATCGACCTTCGACGGATCCTTGCCGCTGAAGGCGCCGCCGCCGTGACGAGCGGCTCCACCATAGGTGTCGACGATGATCTTGCGACCGGTGAGGCCGGCGTCGCCCACCGGCCCCCCGATCTCGAAGTTCCCGGTCGGATTGACGAGGAAGTTGGCCTGGAGCTCGTTCTCGGTGAACAGCTCTCGGTAGTCCTCGTGGAGGACCGGCTCGACCACGTGCTCCCATAGGTCGGGGCGAATCATCGAGTCGGTGTCGACGTCGGGGCCGTGCTGGGTCGAGATCAGGACCTTGACGACCTCGACCGGGATCCCGTTCTCGTAGCGGATCGTGACCTGGGTCTTGCCGTCCGGGCGGAGGTAGGGGATGACGCCCGACTTTCGCACCTCGGCCAGTCGGCGGGCGAGCGTGTGAGCGATCTGGATCGGCATCGGCATCAGGGTCTTGGTCTCCCGGGTCGCGTAGCCGAACATCATTCCCTGGTCGCCCGCGCCGGCGATGTCGAGTTCGTCGTCGTCATTGGGATCGGTCCGTGACTCGTAGGCACGATCGACACCCTGGGCGATGTCCGGAGACTGCTCGTCGATCGCCGAGATCACCGCGCAGGCGTCGGCGTCGAAGCCCATCGCGCCGTCGTCGTAGCCGATCCTGCGAATCGTCCCGCGGACGATCTTCGGGATGTCCACATAGGTCTTTGTCGAGATCTCGCCCGAGACGACGACGAGGCCGGTGTTGACGAGGGTCTCGCAGGCGACGCGCCCCTCGGGGTCGTCCTCCATCACCGCGTCGAGGACGCCGTCGGAGATCTGATCGCACATCTTGTCGGGGTGGCCCTCGGTCACCGACTCGGAGGTGAACAGGTACTCGTTCTCTGAGAGTTCGATCGTCTCGCCCATTTCTGCTTGCTTCCTCGCTTCTGAGTTGCCTGCGAAGCGGGAAACCTTAGTGCCTACCCTGCCGGCGATGTCCCGGTCCGCGACCTCAGGGGGCGGGAAAGCGCCGGCATGCCGGCTAGGGCCGCGCCCTGCGCGAACGCTGCCGGGGGACGAAGTCGATCACCACGGGGACGCCCTCGAGCGAGTGCGCCTCACGAACGAAGTTCTCGAGGTAGAAGGCCCAGTCGCGGTTGATCAGCTGGCGGTCGTTGACCTGGACGGCGAAGCGCGGAGGCGCCTCGCCGACCTGGGCGATGTAATAGGCCTTCAGTCGGCGACCCCGCTTCGCGGGGGGCGGGTTCCGGGCCATCGCATCGCTCAGTGTGCGGTTCAGGTCCGAGGTCCGGATGCGGCTGGCGCGGCGCCTCGCGAGCTCGATACCCACCGGCAGCAGCTTCGACAGGTTGCGGCCGCGGGTCGCCGAACATGTGATCACCGGCGGTCGCTGCCTGAGCCTCTGGTGCAGCCGCGCCTTGGCGTCGTCGAGATCGATCTCGACGATGTCCCACTTGTTCAGGCCGACCAGCGTCGCGCACCCGCTCTTCATCGCCAGCTCACCGATCCGGAGGTCCTCGGAGGTGACCCCCTCGGAGGCGTCGCAGAGCAGCAGCGCGACGTCGGCCCGCGAAGCCGCGCGCTCTGAGCGCAGCTGCGCGTAGTAATCGACGCTTCCGGCGATCTTGCTGCGGCGGCGGATCCCGGCGGTGTCGATCAGCATCACCTTCTCGCCGTCGACCTCGATCTCGGTGTCGATCGAGTCGCGGGTGGTGCCGGCCTGGTCGCTGACTATCACCCGCTCGACGCCCAGCAGGGCGTTGAGCAGGGCGGACTTGCCGACGTTGGGGCGGCCGAGGATCGCGATCCGCGGCCGCTGATCCTCCGCCTCGTCCTCCGCCTCGCCGGGCGCCAGCTCGACGATCCGGTCGAGGAGATCTCCCGTTCCGAGGCCGTGGGTGGCGCTGACGACCAGGGGCTCCCCGAGCCCGAGCCCGTGCAGCTCCGCGATCAGGTGCTCGCTCTGGGGCCCGTCGATCTTGTTGGCGACGACGATCACCGGCGCCGGCGCAGCGCGAAGGAGGGCGGCGACCTCAGCGTCCCCGGGGCCGAGGCCGGCGCGGGCGTCGATCACGTGCAGGATCACGTCGGCGTCGGCGATCGCCTCGCGCGCCTGGCTCTGGACGGCGCGCGAGAGCGAATCACCGGCGGCCAGATCGACACCACCGGTGTCGATCAGGGTGATCGAGCGACCGTTCCACTCGCACGCCACCTCCTTGCGGTCCCTGGTGGCGCCGGGCTCGGAGTGGGTGACGGTCTCGCGGTTGCCGGCCAGCCGGTTTACGAGGGTGCTCTTGCCGGCGTTGGGATAGCCGACGACTGCCGCCCTCACGTCAGGCCCCGCTCAGCTGCCAGCGCGGCGATCCGCTCGACGACCTCGTCGATCTCGAGTCCGGTGGTCTCGACCTCGATCGAGTCGGAGGCGGCCCGCAGGGCGCCGTGGTCACGGTCGCGGTCGCGCCTGTCGCGCTGACGCTGCTCGGCCAGCACGCTGTCGGGGTCGTCGCCGTGCTCGGCGGCCCGCCTTCGCGCCCGCTCCTCCTCGCTGGCGGTCAGGTAAACCTTCAGCGGGGCTTCCGGGCAGACCACGGTGCCGATGTCTCGGCCCTCGGCCACCCAGTCGGCTCGCTCGACCAGCGCCCGCTGCCTCTCGACCATCGCATCTCGCACTCCCCTGTGGACCGATACCAGCGAGGCGGCGGCGCTGACCTGCCGGGTTCGGATCAGGCTGGTCACATCCTCGCCGTCGAGCTCGACGCGGTCAGGCCCAAGCTCGATCCTCGCGGCGCGGGCGATCGGCTCGACCGACCTGCCGTCCTCGGGATCGGCCCCCACCCGCAAGGTCGCCAGGGCCACGGCCCGGTACATCGCGCCCGAATCGAGGTAGGTAAAGCCGAGCCGCTCAGCGAGCGCCCTCGAGACAGTTGATTTGCCGGCCCCCGCCGGGCCGTCGACCGCGATCACCATGGCGGCGTCAGAGTAGCCGCGATCGCGGTCCGCCCCCACTCTCTCCTCTACGATCGACGGCGTGATCGGCAGACACACACGGGTGAGCGGACCGACCCGGTGACCGGCGAGGTCCGGATCGACCCCGCCGAGGGCGGGCGACTGCGGCGCTGGAACGTTGGCGTAGGGCTGATCCTCGCGGTGCAGGCCACGGTCCTGCTTCTGATCGCCTCAGACGCCTCGCTCCCCGTATTCGCGAGCTGGATCGACGGGCCGCCCGGATCGGCCCAGCTCAACCTCGGAGATCCGCTCTTCGACCTGCCATTCGCGATTGCCACCGCCACCTTCCTCTACCTGGCGGCGCTCGACCACCTGCTCGTCGGTGGACCCCTGCGCGGGTGGTACGAACGCAACCTGGCCCGCTCGATCAACTACGCCCGCTGGATCGAGTACTCACTCAGCGCGTCGCTGATGATCGTCCTGATCGCGATGCTGGCCGGAATCTGGGAGCTGACGGGGCTGATCGCGTTATTCGGCGTCAACGCCGGAATGATCCTCGCCGGCCTTCTGATGGAGCGTGCCGGCCCACCTGGCGAGCGAGCCGACTGGCTCCCCTTCTGGGTCGGCTCGATCCTCGGCACGGTGCCGTGGATAGTGATCTCGGCTCAACTCCTGCGGGCGAACTCCGAGGCCGGAGTCCCCGGCTTCGTGATCGGGATCTTCTTCTCGCTGCTGGTCCTGTTCTCGCTGTTCGCGGTCAACATGTACCTGCAGTACCGCCAGGTCGGGCCATGGCGCGACTACCTCTTCGGCGAGCGCGCCTACATCGTGCTCAGCCTTACCGCGAAGTCGGCCCTGGCATGGCAGGTGTACGCGGGCGCTCTCGCGAGCTGATCGGCTGCTCAGCCGCGGAGAGACTCGAGGTCCGCCTCGAAGGACGGGTAGCTGACCCCGGCCGCCTCGATGCCACGCACCTCGACGCCGTCCCGGGCCGCTAGCCCAGCGACGGCACCGAGCATCGCGATCCGGTGATCGCCGGCCGCGTCGATCGCTCCACCGGCGAGACCGGATGACCCCTGGACCGCGAAGCCGTCGTCCCGAGCCTCGATCTCGGCCCCCAGGCCCCGGAGGCCGTCGACGACGGTGGCGATCCGGTCCGATTCCTTGTGGCGCAGATCCTCGGCGCCGCTGACGACTGTCTCGCCTCCGGCAAAGCAGCCCAGCAGGCCGACCAGCGGCAGCTCGTCGATCGCCAGAGGGACCTCCGCCGCCGGCACCCTGGTGCCGCGCAGCCCGCTGTGGCGGGCGGTGATCGACCCGACCGGCTCGCCTCCCTGGTGGCCGCTCTCCTCGACCTCGATCGCGGCCCCCATCCGATTGAGGATTCCGAGGATCCCGACCCGGGTCGGATTCAGACCCACCCCCTCGAGACGGACCACGCTGCCGGGAACCAGTACCGCGGCAACCAGACCGAATGCGGCAGAAGAGAGGTCGCCGGGCACCCGCAGGTCGGGCGGTTCGAGGTGGTCGCACGGTCTGATCACGATCGTCTCCGGTGAGAGGGTCGTGGGCAGTGCCGTTCTGGGACTGCTGGTCAGCTCGGCACCGGCAGCCAAAAGCATCCGCTCCGTGTGGTCCCTCGTCCGCTCCGGTTCATGGACGGTTGTCTTACCCTCGGCAAGCAGGCCGGCCAGCAGCAGGCAGGACTTGACCTGGGCGGAAGCGACCGGCATCCGGTACTCGATTCCCCGCAGGCCGGCGCCCGCGATCCGCAGCGGGGGCAGGTCGCCCTCCGCTTCGATCTTCGCCCCCATCAGGCGCAGCGGTTCGGCCACCCGACCCATCGGGCGCCGCCGGATCGAGGGATCCCCGTCGAGGGTGAACCCCTTCCCCTCCTGTCCGGCGAGCCATCCGCTGAGGAGCCTGATCAGTGTTCCGGCGTTTCCGACGTCGACTTCGACCCCGCCTCGCGCTCCCCGCAGACCGACACCACGCACGGAGACCTCGAGCCCGTCCTGTCGTCTATCGATCGAGACCTCGGCTCCGAGCGCCGCGATCGCGGCCAGCGTGCCGCGGGTGTCAGCTGCGTCGAGGTAGCCGGAGATCCGACACTCCCCCTCCCCCATCGCGGCGAGCAGAGCCGCGCGATGGGAGATCGACTTGTCGGCCGGAGCGCGGATCGTGCCGGCGAGTCGCCCGCCCGGCATGAAGGTGGCCGTTGCCATGATCAGTCCCCTCCCGAGACGACCGATACCCGGTGGCCGAGCTCGCTGACGACCCCGGCAGCCCGAACCGCCTGCTCGTCGCCCGCCACCCAGAGCGAGATCGCACCACTGCGGCGGTCGCTCGAGGGGAAGAGGCTCATATCCTCGATGTTGACCCCGGCTCTTCCCAGCGCCAGCGCGATCTCGGCCACGGTCCCGGGCCGGTTCTCGACCGCGATACGCAGCTCGCGCTGCGGGCCGCCGGCGAGGCGCTCGTCGAGCAGGGTGCGACGCTCCGAGCGCGCCTTCGTCTGCCAGTCGTGGACCTTCGCGGCGTCGCCCCCGCGGAGCAGCGACGAGGCCTCGGTCAGACGCGCGACGACGGCGTCGATCTCGTCGGCAACCGCATCGGCGTTCGAGCTGAAGATGTCGCCCCAGATGTCCGGGTTGGCCCCGGCAACGCGGGTCGTATCGCGGAAGCTGCGTCCGACCTCGGGCTTGCGGTCACTGCCGCTCAGGCTCTCGGCCGCCTGGCTGACGAGCACGTTGGCGAGCACGTGGGGCAGGTGGCTGATCGTCGCCATCACCCGGTCGTGCTCGGCGGGGTCGATCGCAACCGGTCTGGCGCCGAGCCCGGCGACGATCCGGCGCAGCCGCTCGAAGGAGGCGCCCTCCGAGCCCCGGGTCGGCGTCAGGTACCAGAGCGCGCCCTCGAACAGATCCGACCGGGAGTTCTCCACGCCCGCCGTCTCCGCGCCCGCGAGGGGATGACCGCCGATAAAGCGCTCGCCTCCAGGCGAGCCGGCGACCGCCTCGCCGATCCCACGCTTGGTCGAGCCGACGTCGGTGACCACGCAGCCTTCGCCGGAGGCGGTGAGCGCCGAGCGGACCAGCTCCGGCAGCGTGCTGACGGGCCCGGCGCAAAAGACGCACTCCGCCCCCGAGACCGCCTCGGCGACCGACCCGGCGGGGGAGCTCACCGCCCCCGCCTCCGCCGCCCGATCGAGGGTCGCCGGATCGGGGTCGAAGCCGGCGACCTCGGCGTCGAGCCGCTCGCGAGCCGCTCGCCCGATCGAGCCACCGATCAGCCCGACGCCGAGGACGGCCAGCTTCATCCGCTCAGCTCCCTTGACCTCAGGCCGTGGTCGCGGTCCGCTTGCCGGCGACCTCGGCGACGGTTCGGAGCTGTGCTGCGTAGTCGGCGAACTGCTCGGTCGGCAGGGCCTGCGGTCCGTCGCAGATCGCCTGCTCGGGCTCGTTGTGCACCTCGACCATGATCCCGTCGGCACCGGCCGCGGCAGCCGCGAGCGACATTGGCTTGACCCAGTCGCGGCGGCCGGCTGCATGCGATGGATCGATGATCACCGGTAGGTGGGTCATCTCCCTCAGGGCCGGGACGGCGAGCATGTCGAGGGTGAACCGGTAGGCGTTCTCGTGCGTGCGGATCCCGCGCTCGCAGAGCATCACCCGCTCGTTCCCCTCCTTGAGGATGTACTCGGCCGCCATCAGCAGCTCCTCGAGCGTCGCGGCGAGGCCGCGCTTGAGCAGCACCGCGCGATCGGTGCGGCCGATCTCGGTCAGCAGGTTGTAGTTCTGCATGTTCCGAGCACCGACCTGGATCACATCCGCGACCTCGGCGACGTCCTCGACGTCGCGAACGTCCATCAGCTCGGTGACGACCGGGAGTCCGGTCACCTCCGAGGCCTCCTGGAGCAGCTTCAGCCCCTCGATGCCGAGGCCCTGGAACGAGTACGGCGAGGTCCGCGGCTTGTATGCACCGCCGCGGAGCATCCCGGCTCCACCCTCCATCACGCATCGCGCCACCTCGAGCGTCTGCTCGCGGCCCTCCACGGTGCAGGGACCCGCGATCAGAGCGAAGTGATCGCCGCCGACCTTGCAGCCGCCGATCTCGAACACGGACCGCTCGCCCTTGCGGAACTGGGATGAGGCGAGCTTGTACGGCTTCAGGATCGGCACCAGGTGGTCGACCCCACCGGCGCCGGCCAGGCCGAGGGACTGCACGCTGTCGCGATCGCCGATCGCGCCGATCACCGTCAATTCCTCGCCCCTCGATACATGGGCCGAGCAGCCGACGGATCCGACGCGCTCGACGACCGCCTCGATCTGCTCCTCGTTGGCCTCGGGTTTCATCACGATCATCATTGGAATTCGTTGCCTTTCGGTTCATCCGGGCCGCGGGCATCGACTGCCGCGGCCAGATCCGTTCCTCTTGCGTTGGCCTCGGGTCAGGCCGTGGGATCGGGCGGCGTCCGGTGTGTCTCAGGGAGCGTTGACTGTGAGTTGGAGGGCAAGAACTGCCCCGGCCGGACGCCTAGCTAAATCGCCAATACCAAGAATACGCATGCCGAAGGGCGGCCCGATGGGCTCGCGCGGTCGGATTCGGCAGGCGGTTCATTGCGCGAGTTTGTACCACGGGTGCGGCGCGAGCGCAACACCGGATCGCTCAGAGCAGACCCCCGAGCGCCTCGAGGAATCTCCGATTCTCGGCCTCGGTCCCGTAGGTGACGCGGATATGACCGGGCCCGCCGAGCGGGGTCCCGGCGCGGACGATCACGCCCGCCTTGCCGAGACCCTCGACGATCTCGGACTCGTCGCGGCCGCCGAGGTCGATCCAGGAGAAGTTGGTCTGGGTCTCAGCGGTGCGGAGGCCGAGGGCCTGCAGCCCCTCCTCCACCTCGAGCCGTTCGCCCACCGTCGCCACCACCCGTCGCTCGACATCGTCCTGGTGCTTGATCGCCTCGGCGCCCGCCACCTGGGCGAGGAGATTGACGCTGAACGGCTGCCGCACCGCGTCGACCGCGGCGCGGAAGCGTGCCGAGCCGATCGCATACCCGCAACGGAGCCCGGCCAGCCCGTAGACCTTGCTGAAGGTCCGCAGCAGAACGAGGTTCGGGTGACGGCGCTGCAGGTCCACCGTCGCGAAGGGATCGTCGATCGTCTGCAACTCGATGTAGGCCTCGTCGAGGATCACGGTGACGTGATCGGGCACGGACTCCAGGAAGCCGGCTATCCGCTTGGCCGGAAGGTAGGTGCCGGTCGGGTTGTTGGGATTGCAGACCAGGACGAGCTGAGTGGCAGCGGTGATCTCGGTGCCCATCGCATCGAGGTCGTGCTCGTAGGTATCGGTGAGCGGCACCCTGACCTCACGCGCACCGCAGAGCGGCGCGAGCTGGGGATACATCGAGAACGCAGGCCAGCCGTAGATCAGCTCCGCCCCCTCTTCACACAGCGCCAGAGCGGCGGCGAGCAGGATCTCGCAGGAGCCGTTGGAGACCGCGATCCCAGCCGGGTCGACGTCGTGGCGCTCGGCGATCCGCTGACGGAGCAGGGCCGCGTACTGGTCGGGATAGCGGTTGGCGCCGGCGGCGGCCTCCGCCACCGCCTCGATCACCGCCTCGTGCGGGCCCCAGGGCGACTCGTTCGAGGCGAGCTTGATCACCTCGTCGGTCTCGTAGGTCTCCCGCGCCCGCTGCAGGTCCATGCCGCCCTCGTAGTGGGGTAGCTGCTCGAGCTTCTTCGCGTAGCGGATCGTCATCGCAGCCCCCCTTACTGCGCCGAGTGCAGATCGCTGCGTAGCGCCATTGCTGCGCCGAGGTAGGTGTGGGCGGGCTCGTGGTCGGGGTCGGCGTAGTAGTGGACCATCGCTCTGATCACGCGCTCCATCGAGCCGGGCACCACCATCTCGCGGGTGCAGAGCAGCGGCACCGTGTCGAGCCCGATGCGCCGGGCGGCGACGGCGGGGAACTCGGCGTCGAGATCATCGGTACAGGTGAGGATGCAGCTGATCATCCGCGCCGGGTCGAGGCTGTTGCGCTCCATCAGCTCGCGCAGAAGCCCATCGGCCGCGGCGAGGATCGAGTCGCGGTCGTTGCGCTCGGCCTGCGCCGCACCACGCACGGCGAACACGCGCTCGTCGCCACTCACCTCCGCCCTCGCTTCGCATTCGCTGCCGCTGGATCCATTGCGCCCGCATCCTTCCAGAGCCTGCGCAGCTCCGAGCGGCTGAGCCTGCGGCTCTCGCCCTCGGCGAGCGAGCCGAGCTCGAGCGGGCCGAAGCCGATCCGCCGCAGTCCGACAACCTCGTTGCCCACCTTCGAGACCATCCGGCGCACCTGACGGTTGCGCCCCTCGGTGATCACGATCTCGATCTCTCGCTGATCAATCTGCCGCGCCCGGGCGGGCTGGGTGGGACCATCGTCGAGGGTCACACCCTCGCGCAGCCTGCGGAGCTGACTCCGGGCAGGAGGCGCCTTCAGAATCGCCCGATAGGTCTTGGGGACCTCGAAACGCGGATGGGTGAGGCGGTTGGCCAGCTCACCGTCGTTGGCGATCAGGATCAGCCCCGTCGAGTCGGCGTCCAGTCGCCCGACGGGGTAGAGGCGCCGCCGGGAGGCGACGAGGTCGATCACCGAGCGGCGGCGGCCGGGCTCGGACGCGGTCGAGACCACGTTCGCAGGCTTGTTCAGCATCCAGACCTCGCGCGGCTCGGGCGCAACCGGCGCACCGTCGACCTCGACCCCACTGCCCGCATCGACGTCTCGGGCGGGATCGGTCACGAGCTCGCCCCCGACGCGGACCCGCCCGGAGGAGATGATCCGCTCGGCGGCTCGACGGGAGGCGATGCCGCTGTGGGCGAGGTACTTCACCAGGCGCATCGCCGCACCGTAGCGTCGGGCGGCGATTCGGTGCGCGGAATCACTCCGGCGGGATGATCTCGTGACCTGCCGCCGTGAGCGCCTCGGTCGCGATCGCCAGCGTGCTCGCCCCGACCAACAGGTAGTCGGTGTCGAAGGTCGAGATCGCGAAGATCGGGATCTCGGCCTCCGCCAGTGGGGCCAATAGCGCCGAGAGGATGCCGACCAGCGAGTGGTCCAGCGATCCCGCAATCCGCAGCGCCCTCCAGGGGCCGCTTCGCTGGACGGCGGCCGGCGGCAGCCCGCTCTCGCAGACGATCGAGAGCTCGCGGTCGGTCCTGGTAACCGAGAGCATCGCGCCGGCCGACCCACGGGCCCACACCGGGACTTCCTCGCCCGGATTCAGGCGGCAGATCGCGTGCGGCGCCGGCAGCAGCTCGAGCTCGTGCCCGGGTGAGGCTCGCCCCATTTGTGGCGGCCGCCGCCTAGCTCTCGCTTCGCTGCTCGCCGGCCTTGAGCAGGCGCTCTCGCAGCTCGGCGGCATCCTCGGGCGTGGGATCGAAGCGGGCCACATCGGGCAGTTCGTCGAGGCCGCCGAGACCGAACAGCCGCTCGAACAGCTCGGTGGTCCGGTAGATAGTGGCTCCGAAGCGGGAGCGTCCCGACTCCTCGATCAGGCCGCGCTCGCCGAGGGTCTGCACAGCCGACTCGGAGCTGACGCCTCGGATCCGGGCGATCTCGGGGCGCGAGACCGGCTGCAGGTAGGCGACGATCGCGAGGGTCTCCGACTGGGCCTGCGTCAGCGGTGGTGTCTTCGGCCGCGAGAGCAGCCGCCGCGCGGCGGCTTCCGCCGCAGGTTCGGTCGCCAGCGTCAACCCGCCGGAGACCTCCTTGAGCACCAGCCCGCGCCGTCCGGGAGCGAGCTCCTCGGTCAGCAGATCGAGCGCATTGCGGACCTGGACCTCGCCGACCTCGCACGCCTCGACGAGCTGCTCGACGCTGACCGGCTCGGGCGAGAGAAAGAGCAGAGCCTCGAGGGTGCGGGCGAGATCCGCGGCGCTGCTCAACCCGAGCCCGCCTCCCCGGCCTCCCGGGCGCCGGCGGGAGCGGAGCCGGCAACGATCTCGATCGGCCCGAAGTTCTCGCCCTGCAGCCAGGTTGCCTCACCCATCTTGTGCATCTCGAGCAGGGCGAAGATCGTCACCGCCTGGGTGAGACGATCCTCGGAGCCGAAGACCTTGTCGAAGTCCACCCTGGAGCGCTGTCCGAGCAGGTCACGGAGGACGTCGAGCCGACGCTCGAGCGAGACCGTGGGGCGAATGTGGCTGGTGTCGAGCTTCGGTGGCATCCGCAGCAGGCCGCCGAGCGCCGAGCCGAGGCTGTCTGCCTCGTAGACGGGACGGGCCGCGTCGGCCGAGACCCGCCGGAGCCGGGCAGGCAGCGGCGCCGAGCGATATAGAAAGGGGCGCTCCCGCCCGAAGCGGGCGGCCAGCTCGGCGCCCGCCGACCTGTAGCGACGGTACTCGAGCATGCGGGCAAGCAGCTCCTCGGCCGCCTCCTGTGGGCCCAGATCGAGCTCGAGATCCTCCTCGGTGGGAAGCATCAGGCGCGACTTGAGCTCGAGCAGCGCCGCGATCAGCACCAGGAACTCGGTCGCGGCCTCGAGCTCGAGCTCGCCGGTCTCCTCGAGACGCTCGATGTAGGCGACCACGACCGCACCCAGCTCCACCTCGAGCAGGCTGATCTCCTCCCGCAGGACGACGGCGAGGAGCAGATCGAAGGGCCCCGCGAAAACGTCGAGGTCCAGCTCGAGATCGGCTGAGCGCATTGACGCAAGCGTAAACGGGGCGGCGGAGGTCTCCGCGGGAGACCGCCAGCGTAGAGCGGAGCGCGGCGATCGCCGCGCTTCCTCATCAGTGCCGGGGCTCGGCGACCCCCATCGCCTCGCGCACATCAGCGAGCGTGTCGGCGGCGATCGCGCGAGCCTTCTCGGCCCCAGACGCGAGCGCCGCCTCCAGCGCCGCCTCGTCCCCTCGCAGCTCGGCGTAGCGCTCGCGGATCGGAGCGAGATAGCCAACCACCGCTTCGGCCACCGCGGCCTTGAAATCGCCGTAGCCCCTGCCCGCGAAGTCGGCCTCGATCTGTGCCGCGGAGCTGCCGGTCACGACCCCGAGGATCTCGATCAGATTCTCGACGCCCTGCTTGCCCTCACCGCGGACGATCTCGCGCCCAGAGTCGGTTACGGCGCTCCTGATCTTCTTCACGATCACCGTCTCCTCATCGAGCACGAAGACGGTCCCCTGCTCGGACCCGCCCGTGGTCGACATCTTCACCGTTGGGTCCTGGAGGTCCATGATCCGCGCCCCTACCCCGGGGATCCGATGATCGGGCTCGACCAGGATCTCCTGCCCCGGAGTCGCGAAGCGCTCATTGAAGCGGCGCGCGATCTCCCGCATCAGCTCGATGTGCTGGCGCTGATCGTCGCCGACCGGGACCTCGGTCGCCCGATAGGCGAGCACGTCAGCCGCCTGCAGGACCGGGTAGTTGAACAACCCGGCAGAGACGAAGGCGCCCTGGCGGTCCTCGAGCAGCTCGCGCTTCGCCTTCCACTGGTGCATCCGGTTGAGGTCGCCCCAGGCGGTGACGGCGCCGAGCAGCCAGCTGAGCTCGGTGTGCTCGCGAACGTCGCCCTGGCGAAAGAGGATGCAGCGCTCGGGCTCGAGCCCTGCGGCGAGGAGGATCGCGGTCGTGTCGTAGACCCGTTCGCGGAGCTCAGCCGGGTCATAGTCGACCGTGATCGCGTGCAGGTCGACGATGCAGTAGATCGCCTCGCCGGCCTCGACCCGGTCCTGGCCGGCGACATACTGGCTGATCGCGCCGATGTAGTTGCCGAGGTGCTTACGGCCGGTCGGCTGGATCCCGCTGAAGATTCGCTGCTCGCTCACGGCCCCCGGCACCCTAGATCACCAACGGCCCGCCGGCCGTGATCGCAGCCGGCCCCGACCGCCCGGCATCTAGGATTCGGGCCGTGCCGGAGCCGAAAGCAGCGATCACGGTCGCCGGGCTCGAGGTCGTTCGCGGCGAGAAGCGGGTGCTTCCGGGGATCTCGCTCGAGGTTCCGAGCGGCCGGGTCACTGGACTGCTCGGCCCCAGCGGCTCCGGCAAGACAACGCTGATCAGGGCGGTCGCAGGCGTGCAGATCGTCGCCGCGGGCGAGGTAACCGTGCTCGGGCAGCCCGCCGGCAGCGTCGGGCTGCGGTCCCGCGTCGGCTATGTGACCCAGGCCCCGTCCATCTACGCGGACCTGACCGTGCGGGAGAACCTGCGCTATTTCGGCCGCATCCTCGGTACCGACGAGGCGAGGAGCGAGGAAGTGGTCGAGCTGGTCGGGCTGGAGGAGGAGCGGGACCAGGTCGTCAGGACGCTCTCCGGAGGCCAGCTCAGCCGGGCGTCGTTGGCCACGGCGCTTCTCAACCACCCCGAGATCCTCCTGCTCGACGAGCCCACGGTCGGCCTCGACCCGGTTCTGCGGGCGTCGCTGTGGGCCACCTTTGAGCGGCTCGCGGCCGCGGGGACCACGCTGCTCGTCTCCAGCCACGTGATGGACGAGGCCGCGCACTGCGACCGGCTCCTGCTCCTGCGGGAGGGCCTGATCGCCTACGGCGGAACCCCGGGCGGCCTCCGCGAGCAGACAGGATGCGAGGACCTCGAGACCGCCTTCCTGCGGCTGATCGAGGCGGCCGAGGCGAGCGCTTGAGCGCCTCCGGGACACTTGCAACGGCTGACCGTGTGCTGCTTCAACTCCGTCGCGACCCGCGGACGGTCGCGCTGGTGATCGTCGTACCCCTGGTCCTGATCGCGCTGCTCAAATGGGTCTTCGACGGCCAGCCGCAGACCTTCGATCGGATCGGTGGACCGCTTGTCGGGGTATTCCCGCTGATCTCGATGTTCCTCGTCACCTCGATCACGATGCTGCGCGAGCGCGTCACCGGCACCCTCGAACGACTGATGACGCTGCCGTTGAGCAAGCTCGACCTGCTGGCCGGCTACGGACTCGCCTTCGCGGTGATGGCGACGATCCAGGGTGCGATCGTCGCCGGCATCTCGTTCCTGCTCCTCGGCCTCGACGTGGCGGGATCGGAGCTGGCCGTCGTTGCGCTGGCGGTGCTCAACGCCCTGCTCGGCATGGCTCTCGGCCTGCTCGCCAGTGCATTCGCCAGGACGGAGTTCCAGGCGGTCCAGTTCATGCCCGCCTTCATCCTCCCCCAGCTGCTGCTCTGCGGCCTGCTGGTCCCACGCGACCAGATGGCTCCGGCGCTCGATGCCGCGTCATGGGCGCTGCCGATGACCTACGCCTACAGCGCCCTCAACCGGGTCTCGACCGGCGGCGAGCTGGGGACCGAGGGTGCGGTCGAGGTCGGAGTGGTGATTGCCGTCACCCTCGCATCGCTGGCGCTGGCCGCACTCACCCTCCGCCGCCGGACCGCCTGACGGGCGGATCGCCTGTTGCGATCCCGAGGCGCTCGGCGACCTGGGCATCCTGGGCCTCCATGCCCGCCCGCACCAGCTTCACGAGCTCGGCCGGCGCTTTCTCGAGCGAGCCGGTGTCGTGCGGTGGGTCGGGGTCGTACTCGATCGCCAGCTGGACCGCCTGCGCGGCGGTCTCCCCGGCGATCACCTCGACCAACCTGAGGGCCATGTCGATTCCCGATGAGACGCCCGCGGCGGTGATCACCTTGCCTCGCTCGACAACCCGCTCGGCGACGGGGTTGGCGCCCAGTCCCGCCAGTGCGTCACGTGCAGCCCAATGGGTGGCGGCGTCGGTGTCCTCCAGCAACCCGGCAGCCGCGAGCAACAGCGACCCGGTGCAGACCGAGGTCGTCCATCGGGTCCCGGGATGGACGGCGGCGAGCCACTCCGTGTAGGGGTTGGGCCCGTCCAGCAAGCGACGGTTGCCGAGGCCGCCGGGGACGACGACGATCTCGGGTGAGCCGACGTCGGCGAACGACCGGTCGGCGCTGACCCCGAGTGCACTGGACTCGGTCCGGTAGATCCCCTCCTCGGGGGCGCAGAAGACGACCTCGGTGCCCGGGAGGCTCTGGAGGACGTCGTAGGGGCCGATCGCGTCCAGCGCGGTGAACCCCTCATAGATCGGAATCGCTACCTGCATGACTGCCTCCTCGGCATCATCGCTGTACCTGATCCGGCGGCCGGTCAATCAGGCCGGACCCGAGCAGACCGCGTCGCGGCCGACGGTCCGGCAGCGGTTGAGAACGGTACCGTCGACGGCACGGATTCGCATCCGCCAGCCGCTGTCGATGCGACGCATGGTGACGAAGCCGAAGATCGAGTTGACCGTCGCGGCCTCGACGGCCTCGCCCGCGACCTCGGCTCCGACCAGCGGGGCGGTGATGTCGTCGTCGAGCTCGGTGCCGCCGTTGCCGACGATCAGCTGCGAGGGCCTGCTCGCGTAGTCGAGGACCTCGGCGAGGTGCACATGGCCGCTGATCGAGAGATCGACCGCGTCCGGAAGGGCGTTTCCGGAGGCTGCCTGGAGTGTGTCGTTGAGGGCGTCGAACTCGGTGCCCTTCTTGTCGGGCGCCACCCCCCACAACGGCCGATGGGTGACGAACCAGCTGCCGGCGCGGGCGTTGTCCGCGATCTTCGCGAACTGTGGGACGTAGGGCCCTGGGTCCTGGGCAGGATCGTCGTTGGCCTCGGAGGAATCGAGCAGGTTGATCTGCAGGCGGCCAAGGGGTACTGCCAGCGGCGATGTGTAGTCCTGGCAGGTCGCAGGCGCTGAGCGCTGATACAGGTAGCGGAACCAGCCGACTCCGGCCCGACCGCACTCCTCGTGATTGCCGCGGGTGAAGACCCAGGGCGCCGCCTCGAGCGCGGGAGCCGCGGGGGTGAAGAAGTCGGCATCCCAGCTGACCCAGTTGAATCCGAACGGACTGCCCTCGCAGCCGCTGTTGTTGGGCAGGCACTTCGTCTCCCGGTAGTGGTAGTCACCGACGTGGACGATCGCATCGGGGCCCCACTCAGCGATGCTGCCCGCGACCTCGGCGAAGGGCCACTGCGCGGGATCGCGGCAGGCCTGCAGATCGGTGCCCTCCATGCGGCAGCCCGTATCGCCGACGATCACGATCCGCTGCGAGCGGCGCTGGGGCACGGGCAGGTCGAAGTCCCCGACGGTGAGTGAGGCGGCGTTCTCGCCGACCCGGAGCTGGCAGACGAGGTTTGGATAGGCGGGCGGGTCCGGGAGGACGCGAGGCTTCATCGCCCTCATCCGGACGCCCCCGACCTCGAGGCCGGGGCACTCCTCCGCGGTGGTGATCGCTCGGGCGGTGGCGCTCTTATGGGGCCCGTACTCGACCCAGGCGGATTCGACCGGCGAGGCCGCCTCGGCGGTGGCCGCGGAGAGCCCCAGAGCGATCGCGATTACCAAGGCGGGGAGAGCTCGCATTGCGGTCAACCTATCCGACTAAAGGCGCGCCCGCGGGCATGCTGCAGGCAGAAGGGGCCGGCCGGATCGAGTCCGGCCGGCCCCAGGCCGCGCTCGCGATCGGGGCCGCTCAGCGCTCGCAGCGGCGCTTCGTCTCGGCACGGCAGCGGTCGTCCCCCATGCCGCCGTCGGCGAAGTCGTCACCGCCGGTGTAGTAGCGATCGTCTCCCTTGAGACGATCGTCGCCCGGGCCGCCGTAGAGGCGATCACTCGAGCCGAGGCCGCGCAGCATGTCGTTACCGCGACCGCCGCGCATCTCGTCGTTGCTGGCGAGCCCGTAGGCCTTGTCGCGGCCGTTTCCTCCGTGGAGGAGGTCTTCGCGGTCGGCGCCTCGCAGCACGTCGCGACCAGATCCGCCGTAGATCTCGAGCTTGGGCAGATCGGAGTAGTCAGGGTCATCGGCGTTGCCGAGTCGATCCCTGCCCTCGCCGCCGTCGATCCACGCCGGCTTCGAGAGCGAGCCGTCGAAGAGCTCCACCTTGTCGTCTCCGGGGCCGGCGCAGACGGTCAGCTCACCGAACACCCCCTCGTAGCCCGCGAGGGCGACGCGGTCATCGCCGTCGCCCAGGACGAGGACGGGGTTCTTGTCGGCGAGGTCCTCGTCGCTGACGCGGTCCTTACCGTCGGTGCCGACGTAGGTCGCCGGCTTGCCGTTGCAGGTAGGGGCTTCCGCCTCGCCGCTGGCGCCCGCGGCAGGAGCGGCGGCGGAGCCGATCGCCAGGGTCAGGATCAGGGTTGTCAGCTTGCTGTTCATGTCTTCCTCCTCGAAGTGGCTGGCTGCTTGCTGCAACCACCATCGAGCAGCCGCACTCCGCCTACCACCGACCCAAGGTGTGCCCCTCCCACACCCCGGGACCTAGTCCTCGGGAAGCTCCCGCAGCTGGTGCTCGGGCGTGAAGAAGTTACGGTAGGCCAGCGTGGTCGAGACCAGGGCCGAGATCGTGACGCTTCCGAGCAGGACGTAGAGCAGGATCAGCTGCAGGCGAACCGCGTCGACCGGATCGGCCCCGGCGAGCAGCATCCCGACCATGGTTCCCGGAAAGAAGATCAGGCCGGTCGTCTTCGTCGAGTCGATCAGGGTGATCGTTCCCGAGCGAAGCGCTCGCCGCAGGCTGGGCAGCGCCGCCTCGCCCGAGGTCGCGCCGAGGGCGAGAGCGGCCTCGATCCGAGCGGTGGAATCGCCGAACTCGTCGCCGAGGCGGTTCAAGGCCACCGCCGAGGCCGTCATCGCGTTGCCGACGACCATGCCACCGACCGGGACCAGATAGCGGGCCTGGGGCTCGAAGATCCCGAGCGCAACGACGAGGCCGAGCGTCGCGACCGCCGCGATCGAGAGACCAAGCACCAGGGGCAGCATCGCGCCGGGTACGCGCTGCGCGCGAGAGCGCGCGGTGAAGGCGCCGAAGCCGACCATGACGGCGATCAGGACGGCGACGAAGAGGAGGCTGTCCTCGTCGAAGATCAGCTGGATCACGTAGCCCATCGCGGTCAGCTGGACGAAGCTGCGGACCACGGCGATCCCGATGTCTCGCTCGAGGTCGGTCTGGCGCCAGCGGGCGACGATCACCGCGACCGCGACCAGGGCCAGCGCGGCTCCGACCTCCGTGAGGCTGATGTCGATCCCGGGGCTCAAGCGCTCGCTCCCGATCGCTGCAAGGCCGCGGTCGGCTCGAGCTCGATCCGGGCCGAGGCGAGGCGCTGCGCCTGGCGGGGATCATGAGTGACCAGCACGATCGATAACCCTCCCTGTCGTCGCAGCCGCTGCAGCGCCTCCTCGACCGCGGCTGTCGCCCTCGCGTCGAGGGCCGAGGTCGGCTCATCGAGCAACAGGACCGCCGGCTTGAGCGCGAGGGCGCGGGCGAGCATCACCCGCTGTTGCTCGCCGACCGACAGCCGACCCGAGTCACGATCCGCGAATGAGGGGTCGAGCCCGGCTGAGCGGAGCGCGCCCTCGCGATCGATTCGCTCAACCCCCGAGAGCCGTTGCGCGTAGTCGAGGTTGTCGCCGACGGTCCCCGAGATCAGGGCGGGAAGCTGAGGAACCAGCATCACCTCGCGGCGCAGGGCGAGCACGTCGAGCTCCGCGAGCGGAGTTCCGCGATAGGAGATCCTGCCCGAGTCCGGGTCCGCAAGGCGATTGAGCAGGCGCAGTAGGCTTGACTTGCCGACACCGGAGGGACCGACGATCGCGGTCGCTCCGTCTCCGATCCGGGCGCTGAAACGGTCGAGGACGAGAGCCTCGCCGCGGGTAAGGGTGACATCCTCGATCTCGAACAGCACCGGCTGATTATCCGGCCCGGAGCCCGGCCACGGCGATAGCCTCGCCCGAGTGAGCCCGCCCCGCCCCCCGAGCCCCGGCCGGATCGAGCCGATGCTGGCGGCTGACGCCAAGCGACTGCCGAGGGGCGACGGCTGGGGATACGAGATCAAGTGGGACGGGGTGCGGGCCGGGGCGGTCATAGACCGGGGGCTCCGCTTGTTCAGTCGCCGCGGGGAGGAGATCAGCGGCCGATACCCGGAGCTCGCTCCGCTGGCAGGGGCCGTCGGTGGGCGAAAGATGGTGCTCGACGGCGAGATCGTCGCCCTCGACGAACGGGGGAAACCCAGCTTCCAACTGCTGCAATGCCGTATGGGCGTGACCTCGCCGCTGACGATCCGGCGCCGGGCGGCCGAGACCCCGGTCACCTACATCTGCTTCGACCTGCTCGAACTCGACGGTCGGTCGACGCTCGGGCTCCCCTATGAACGCAGGCGCGAGCTGCTCGCCGAGCTCGACCTCAACGGCCCCAACTGGCAGAGCCCGCGGCACCACACGGGTGATGGAGCGGCGCTGCTCGAGGCCGCCCACCGCGAGGGGCTCGAGGGGGTCCTCGCCAAGCGCCTGGACTCCGTCTACCGGCCCGGGCATCGTGGACGGGAGTGGATCAAGGTCCGTCTCAAGCTGCGGCAGGACTTCCTGATCGGAGGCTGGATGCGAGGCGACGGCGGTCGCAGCGGCCGGATCGGCTCGCTGCTGGTCGGCGTCTGGAACCTGGGGCCGGCGGAGGCCGGCGATCAGGGCGAGTCGCAACGGCTCGTCTTCGCCGGCGGGGTCGGCAGCGGGCTGTCGGACCGCACGATCGAGCTGCTCGGAGAACTGCTCGAGCCGCTGCGGATCGACCGCAGTCCGTTCGAGATCGGGATCGGCCCCAAGCGCCCCGACCCGGTCTTCTGCGAGCCGCGGCTCGTCTGCTCGGTCGAGTTCAGCGAGTGGACCCGGGAGGACACCCTGCGACAGCCGTCGTTCAAGGGACTGCGCGACGACGTCGACGCCTCGGAGGTGGTCCGCGAGGCCGAGGCGGACGCAAGATCGCGTTCGCGCGCCAGCTGATTACAAGGAGGCGGCGCTAACCTCGTGAAACTCACCTGGTACGGCGATGGCACGCGCAATCTGGACAGGATCGATCAGCTTCGGGCTCCTCAACGTCCCGGTCAAGCTCTATTCAGCGGTATCGAGCCGCTCGGTCAGCTTCCGGGAGCTGCGGGAGAAGGACAAGTCGCGGATCCGTCATCGGCGAATCGCCGAGGAGGACGGCGAGGAGGTGCCCTACGAGGAAATCGTCAAGGGGTATGAGATCGCTCCCGAGCAGTACGTGATCCTGAGCCGATCCGAGCTCGAGGATCTGGCCCCGAAGAAGACGAAGGCGATCCAGATCGAGGACTTTGTCGATCTCGACGAGATCGATCCGATCTACTTCGATCGGCCTTACTACCTCGGCCCCCAGATGGGCGCCGAGCGCGCGTACGCCCTGCTGGTCAAGGCGATGGCGTCTCAGCGCAAGGTGGCGATCGCACGCTTCGTGATGCGCAACAAGGAGAGCCTGGCGGCGATCCGGGCCACCGGGGAGGTGCTGACGCTGGCGACGATGCGATTCGCCGACGAGGTCGTCCCGCCCGAGGAGCTCGAGGGACTTCTCGGGGAAGCCGACGAGGTCGAGCCGAACAAGAAGGAGATCGAGATGGCCAAGGCCCTGATCGACTCCCTCGCCTCCGACTTCGACCCCAGCGGCTACAAGGACGAGTACCGCGAGGAGCTTCTCTCCCTGATCGAGCGCAAGGCGCGCGGTGAGGACGTGGTCTCGGTAGACGCAGAGGCGCCGAAGCCGACCAAGGCCCCGGATCTGATGGCCGCGCTCGAGGAGAGCCTCGCCGCGGTCAAATCGGAGGAATCGAAGTCGACCACCCGGCCGAAGGCGAAGTCGAAGCCGAAGCCGGCGGCAAAGACGAAGTCCACCCCGAAGTCGAGAGCGAAGCCGAAGTCGCGGGCCAAGGCAGCGAAGTAGAGGTCGACGGCCGGCGCCTGTCGGTCACGAACCTCGACAAGGTCCTGTACCCGGAGACGGGGTTCACCAAGGGCGAGGTGATCGACTACTACGCCCGGATCGCCCCGGTCCTGATCCCCCACCTCGATGGTCGCGCCCTTACCGTCACCCGCTGGCCCGACGGGGTCGACGGGAAGTTCTTCTTCGAGAAGCGCTGCCCGGCGCATCGGCCGGACTGGGTCAGGACCGAGCGGGTCTGGGCCGGCAACCGCGCCGGCGAGATCGATTTCTGCATCTGCGACGGCCGCCCGACCCTGATCTGGCTCGCCCAGCTCGCCGCCCTGGAGCTCCACCCCTCGCTCTCGCTTCTCGAAGCGGTCGAGAGGCCCACGGTGCTCGTGTTCGACCTCGACCCGGGCGAGCCGGCGACGATCCTCGAGTGCTGCCAGGTGGCGCTTGTGGTCCGGGAGCTGTTCGGGGAACTGGGTCTGCAGTGCTTCCCGAAGACCTCGGGGTCAAAGGGCATGCAGGTGTACGTGCCGCTGAATACGCCGGTCACCTACGAGACGACCAAACCGTTCGCCCGGGCGGTGGCGCAGGCGCTCGAGCGGGCCCACCCCGATCTCGTCGTCTCGCGGATGACCAAGGAGCTGCGGGAAGGCAAGGTCTTCGTCGATTGGAGCCAGAACACGGCATCGAAGACGACGATCGCCGTGTACTCCCTGCGGGCGAGGGTCCACCCGACCACCTCCACCCCCCTTCGCTGGGAGGAGGTGGAGGCCGGCGCCGAGGGCAGCGGCGAGCTGAGCTTCGAGGCGGCCGATGTGCTCCGGCGAGTGGAGACCGAGGGCGATCTGTTCGCGTCCGTGCTCGCGCTTCAGCAGCGGCTGCCCGCCGACCTTGGCTGAAGGGCTGATGCCGATCGGCATCAGCCGCAGAGCGCGACGAGATCCAGGGCCTCCCCGATTCCGTCACGGCCCGGCCGGAAGTCGTCGATCGCGATCGATTCCGCGGCCGGGTCCGGCCTGGACCGGAGCCGGCGCAGGGAAAGATCGTAGAGCCGCCTGCGAAGGCCCAGCGGGAGTCGCCTACGAAGCGAGAGCGGGTCGACCCGGACAGCCCAGCGGAGGATTCGGCGCTCGCGTTCGATCAGCCGCAGGTAGGCGGGAGAGCCGAATATCCCCGTCACCTCGACCAGGTCGAAATGGGCCCGACAGAGCGCGCTGAGCTCGGCGGCTGAGAACTCGACCTCGTGGTAGGGGTCGACGATCTCGTCGGCCAACCCGAACGTGAACCGATTCGGGGTCACGAAGGCGGCCTTTCCTCCCGGTCGCAGCAGGCGAGCCACCTCGGCCAAGACCACCCCGGGATCCGGTACGTGCTCGAGCGAGTGCACCGCCACGACGGCGTCGAACGCTGCATCGCCAAAGGGCAGATCGCGCATGTCGGCGACCACCGTCTCCCGTCTCTGACCGGCTAGTGAGGCAGCGTGCAGATCGACCCCGACGGTCTCCCGCTCGCCGAGCAGTTCGTAGCTGTGGCCGGTGCCGCAGCCGAGGTCGAGCAGGCGGCCCGACGGGAGCAGGTCGCCGCAGAGGGCGTAGGCCGCCGCGTGCCGCTGGAAGGTCGGATTGAACCCGCCCGCATTGGTGCCGACGCGCTCCCCGGTGACGGTGGAGCCCATCAGCTGAATCGGCGCGAACGCAGCAATCCGCGCCGGTGCAGGACGAGGCGCCCGCATGCGAGCAGGGTTTGCAACCCGTAACGCGTGGCCGCCGCCGGGCCGATCGAGGAGGCACCGCTGAAATAGCGACTGCGGGCGGGCACCTCGGTGATCCGGAAGCCGTAGTGAGACGCCTGCAGCAACAACTCGGAGTCGAAGCTGAAGTCCGACGCATTCCTGAGGAACGGGACGCCGAGCAGCAGTCGTCTCGAATATGCACGGTAGCCGGTGTGAAGGTCGGTCGACTGAGTTCCAAGGACCCGATTCTCGGCCGCCGTCAGCACCCTGTTCGCCACTCGCTTGTAAAAGGGCATGCCGTCGCTTCGGGCCGTCCCGGGAACCAGCATGCGCGAGCCGAGGACAAGGTCGGCCTCGTCCGCGAGGACGGGGGCGATCAACTGCGGGATCAACGAGGGGTCGTACTGACCGTCCGGATGGAGCATGACCACGATCTCGGCGTCGCGCTGCAGCACATCGAGGTAGCAGGTCTTCTGGTTGACGCCGTAGCCGGCGTTGTGCGGATGCCAGATGACGCGGACGCCGAGCTCCCTCGCAATCTCCAGCGTCCTGTCGGTGGAGCCGTCGTCGACGACGAGCACCTCGTCGATCCAATCCCGCGGGATCGCCTCGATCGTCGCCTCGATCGTGCGCGCGGCGTTGAGCGCGGGCATCACCACGCTCACCTTCCTTCCCGCCCGCTCAGACACGCCTGGCCTCGACATAGATGCTGCCGCCGCGCCCGATCGCCGCCTCCGCGACGGCGGCCCCGCTCGCAACCGGGAGCAGCAGCGCCGCGCCGAGCAGGGTCGCTGCACGCGCCGGCCCGCCTCGACGTCGTCGTTGCGCCGGCGGCGTCCTGATCGCGTCGTAGAGATCCGGTGATCCTGGGAGCGCTCCGAGCATGCCTTGAAGCCAGCCGAAGACCGATTGGCCACCGCGCAGGCCACTCGTCCGCGCGGGCCGCAGGCCCGCTTCTCGCAGGGCTCTCAGCAACGCGGGCGCGGGAACATGGATGAGGTGGCGCGGCAGATCCAGGGCGAACCAGCGCGGCCCGAACACCCGTGCTTGGACGCTGGCGGGGTTCGGCATCGCAACCACGACGACGCCGTCGGCGCTGAGCAGCGCCGGAAGCTCCGCGAGCAGCCGCCCTGGCTCTCGCAGATGCTCGAGGCTGTGCCAGAGGACGATCGCGGCCCAGCCTTGTGGCGGCCGCGGGGGCAGCTCGAGTCTGTCGGAACCGGGATTGCGCTCGCTGCCCTGGCCATCCCTGCCACGCCGCCCCAAGGCCTCGAGCAGCCAGCCCTCCCCCGAGCCGATGTCGAGCACGGGGCCGGGCGAGGCGATCCGGTCGATCCGGCTTGCGAGCCGCCCACGCAGTCTCCGCAGCAGCGGCTCGAGCGGACCGGAGAAGCGCCCCCCGGCGGGCCGGTACCAGCCGGTGTAGGCCTGGTCCAGCTCGGCCACGCTCGGAGCCGGGTCCGTGCTCAGCACGCCGCAACGCTCGCACCGGCGCAGGCGCTCGCCGACCAGCGGTCCATCGAGGCTCGCGCCGCACCAGCCGCAGGTCTGACCGTCGACCACACTCGAACCCCCACCTGTACGTGGTCGGCACGAAGGCCGGGCCCGGGGCTCAGCCACCGAGCTCGCGGCCCAGCTCCCGGCACTGCGCCTTGCTCAGCGCGGAGGGACAGGCGGGGCTGGTTGGGCCGCCCCGGCCGGCCTGCTCGAGGAGCTTGCCGAACTCCCGGCACTGGGCGCTCGTGAATACCGGCGGACAATCCCTCTTGCCGACCGTGGTGCTCGGCTGCTTCAGCGATTTGGCCAGCGCCCGACATTGGCTGCTTGTCAGCGCCTCCGGGCAGCCCTCGGGCACCGAGCTACCGCTCTTGCCGGATTCCCGGGACGAGCCGGATCCCGACCCCGATCCACCGGAGGCGTCGCCGCGCGAGCCGCCCTTTCCGCCGCCGTTGCCGGCCGTACCCTCCGACTGCGCCGCGCCCTCCCGCCCTGACGGCGGCGGATCTCCAGAGCTGCCCTCGCTTGCAGCGCCCTCCTCCACGGCCACGGTCGAGACCCCGCCATCGGCGTCTCGGCCGCCGATGATCAGCAGCGCGGCGGCCACGATGAGCGCAAGCGACGCCGCTGACACGAACCAGATCCGTCTCGACTCCATCGCTGCAGGATCGCACAACAGGGCGTCGGTGCAAGCCTGAATCGCCGCCGGAGGCGCCCGCCAGCGCGCGCACGTTTTAGCGCGCGCGTTGTAATAGCTTGCAACCCCGATGTACTGCCCCGCCTGCGGACACGAGAACCCCGACAGCAACCGGTTCTGCACCAGCTGCGGGGTTGACCTCGCGGCGCTGCGGGAGCCCGGGCGGGAGACGAAGGCGGGGGGGCCCGGCTCGCGCCTGCCGATGTTGCTCGGCAGCACCCGCAGAGAGCGTCTGGTCACCGCCGGCACGGTAGTTGCGATCCTCGTCGCCGTGGTCGCGTTTTTCGCGCTCGATACAGGCGAGGAGGAGCCGCTCGACGACCCCTACACGCTCGCCGCCGACGCGCAGTGCGTGGCGGCCAAGGAAGCCGTCGCGGCGCGCGCCGGGCGGCTGGGCGCCCGCGGGACGAGCGTCGAGGACTACGCGAGCGCCCTCTCCGAGCAGTTGCTCGTCTGGCGCTCTGAGTTCAATGCGATCGCGCCGCCCCCCGATCGCGCGGCTGCGGCGGAGCAGCTCTCCGCCGATCTACTCGGCGTGAGCTCTGCCTTTGCCGCCCTGGCGGAAGCCGGACGCAGCGGCGACGGCGAGCGGGTCGAGTCCGCCGCGGCCGATGTCGATGCCTCCACCGGCGTGCTGGAGCAGACGGTCGCCGACCTCGGTTTGAGCGACTGCGACGCCCTCGGTGTGCGCTTGGCCCCCGACGATTCGCCTCCTGCCCCCTAGCCCGTTGTCCATTGAGGTTGCATCCCGCCGCCCGATGTGATCGAATCAGTGCTGGATATCAGCTAGCAGGACTGGCCAAGGGAGGTCACACGGAAATGAAACGTCGCTACGCGATCTTGGGTATGGCAAGTCTTCTGGCGGTAGCGCTCGCGGTTCCCGCGCTTGGCGGACCGAGCAACCCGGTCGCCGAAGGCGCCGCCAGCGCGAAGAAGATCGCCAAGAAGGCCAAGAAGAAGGCCAAGCAGGCGAACAAGGCGGCCAAGGCCGCCCAGGCCTCCGCGAACAGCGCTCAGAGCTCCGCGAACAGCGCTCAGTCGACCGCCAACGGCGCTCAGACCGCAGCCGAAGGTGCTCAGGCCTCCGCTGATGCGGCACAGGCCACCGCTGACGGCGCCCAGTCTGCGGCCAACTCGGCACAGAGCACCGCAGATGCCGCCTACAGCGACGTCGATTTCAACAGCGGCACGACCAGCCCCACGGACTCGAGTCCGACCAGGCTCGCCAGCGCGGCCTGCGACAGCGGCTATGAGGTGACCGGCGGCGGGTACACGATCGGCGGGGCCGGCAACGATGCGATCACCACGGCGATCAACCAGCAGTACGGCAGCGGCTGGCTCGTCCTCGCCCAGGAGATCCCAGGGGGAACCGCCTCAACCTGGAACCTGACGGTCTCGGTCAACTGCATCGACTGATCCCGTAGCAGAGACCCAAACGAGTTCCGAAGCCGCTCGGCCCGATCAGGGCCGGGCGGCTTCATATCTCTCCGGCCTCGGTGGAGGCGGGCGCGCAGCCGTCCTGATCTTCGTCCTCGCGCTGGCGGTGCGGATCGTCGTGATCGCCGCCGACCCGGGCTACGTCCCTCAGCACGACGCGTTCGACTACGACCGGCACGCTGATTCGATCGCAGCCGGTGAGGGCTTCCCCGTCTCCGGCTACGCACCGGGTGGTGGCGAAAGCGCCCTGCGCTCGCCCGGATACCCGTACCTGCTCGCAGCGACCTACGCGGTAACAGGGGTCGACGCCGACGGGGGCCGTCTGCTTGGGGCTGTGGCGGGGGCGCTGCTCGCGCTGCTCTGCTTCCTGGTCGCGAGCAGGATCTGGGGCCGGCGCACGGGCATCATCGCCGGGGCGCTGACTGCCCTCTTTCCCCCGCTCGTGCTGCTCAGCCGTGAGCTCTTCTCGGAGACGGTGTTCGCCAGCCTCGTACTCGCGGCTGTCCTCACGACACTCGAGTACCGCGCTCACGGGGGGCGACGTCTGCGCTGGGCGGCGTTGGCGGGCGCGGTCTGCGGACTCGCTGCGCTGACCCGGAACCCGGGCATCGTCCTGATCGTGCCGATCATGCTCGGAGCGTGGGTGGGGGAGCGCCGTCTGACCCTCCGAGCGCTCATGGGGCCGGGAGTCGTCTTTCTCGTTGCCGCGGTCGTGATCGCTCCGTGGACGATTCGCAACGCGACCGAGTTCGGTCGCTTCATCCCGATCGCAACGGCCACCGGCTTCGGGCTCGCCGGGACCTACAACGAGACCAGCCGCACCGATCCCGAGTTCCCGAGCTCGTGGCGAGCGCCGAATCGGATCCCCGACTTCGAGGCGGTCTTTCAGGCGCCGGGGGTCGACGAGGGAACTCTCGACGCCGAGCTCCGCAGCGAAGCTCTTGATCACGCTTCCGATCACCCCGCCTACGTCTTCGAGGTGATCGGCGCGAACCTGCGGCGAATGCTGCTGATAGAGGAGGATTCAGTGGTCGACGGCGGTACCGAGGTCGCCGATCGCGGAATCGGTAGCGGATCGAGCGGAATCGAGCGCGTCTCGTTGCTGCTCGTCATCCCCCTGGCGGGGATCGGCATACTCGTGCTGATGAAGGGACGGGTGCAGACCCCCGCGGGCGAGGTCCGGCGTCCGCGCGGGCCGCTCTTCATGTGGTTGATTCCGATTCTGCTGGTGGCTGTGGCGCTCCCCGTCGCCGGTCTTCCGCGGTACAGGGTGCCCGCGGATCCGTTCATGCTGATGCTTGCCGCGGTTGCCATCGAGCGGGCGCTCACCCTGCTTGGGGGCCGTATCCGGGCACGGCGTATAGCGGGCGTGGCCACCGTGGCGGTGCTCGCGGTGGCGCTGGTGGGCGGCTGCGGCGGGGGCAACGGAGAAACCCAGCCCGCGCAGCCGGGAGATCCCTCGACGGGGGCCGGCGCGAGCTCAGGGCTCCCGGAGTACATTGCACGAGCCGACCGGATCTGCGCCCAGGCGTTGCGGGAGTCGAGGCAGATCTCCCGCAGAGCGCTCGACGCCGGGGATGCGGGAAGCGATGGGCTCGAGTTCACGACCGAGCTCCTGATTGCCCCGGGTCTGAAGTCACGCCGCAATCAGCGCCGTAAGCTCGAGGCTCTCGAGGTCCCCGCCGACGCCCCACCGGAGCTCCGGACGTATCTCGACCTCTTTCCGCCCCTGGAGGAGTTGATCGTCCAACGGCTGGAAGCGGGCCGCGACAACGACCTCGAGCGCTCCCTCGAGCTCGAGACGCTGATGGTCAATCTCGCCGACGAGCAGAACCAGGCCGCCGCGGCGGTGGGCTTCGACGAATGCTCCGTCGACGTCCTCACCGACGCGCTGCAGTAGCCCGTGGCGCGCGGCATCTCGCGGGCTCCCGCCTCACCTACGCTCCAGCCCCCTCCTCGGCACCCCCACTTCCCCTTGGCCGACGGGCTGCGGGGGCTGGCCGCGATCGCGATCGTGGTGGTTCACGTCCACGTCTTCACCGGCGGCGCCGGCGGCGACTCACTCGTCGACCGGCTCGTGATCAGGCTCGACGTGGTGCTGCCGTTGTTCTTTGCACTCTCGGCGTTCCTGCTCTACCGGCCTCTCATCGCCCACCGTGGCGGAGGTCCGCCGGCGCCGAGCCTCGCGCGCTTCGGGCGCGGCCGCTTCCTACGGATCTATCCGCTCTACTGGGTTGTCCTCACGGTGCTGGCGATCGTTCCCGGGCTCGCCGGCGTGTTCAGCGACGAGTGGTGGCGCTTCTACACGCTGATCGCCAGCGCGGAGCCTACCTACTCGGCTTCCGAGTGCGTCGGCGAGGAGTTCAGCTGTGGGCTCCCCCAAACCTGGAGCCTGGTCGCCGAGATCACCTTCTACGCGCTGCTGCCGGCCTTCGCGGCCCTGACCAACCGCCTCGCGCGCGGCAGGACGACCGCGGTCTGGGTCCGCAACGAACTGATCCTGATCTTCGCCATCGTCGGCACCGTGGTGGCGCTGTCGAGCCTCGGGATGCGGGATGAGCCGGTCTGGCGCTTCACCTTCTTCGGCTCGGCGCTGTGGTTCGCGGTCGGCCTCGTTCTCGCCCTCGGCAGCGTAAGCGGCCTGGCGAGGGCCCCGTTCAGGGCGATCGGGGCCCTCGCCGGGCGACCCGGGTTGGCCTGGCTTGCCGCCGGGGCCGTCTACGCAGCCCTCGCGCTCTCGCTGGAACCGGTGCCGTTCATCGTCGCGAACGAGAGCACACCGGAGTATCTGCTCTCGCACCTCGGGTTCGCGCTGATCTGCCTGCTGGCGATGATCCCCGTGCTGCTGGGGAACCCCAACCTGGGGTGGCCTCGTCGGCTGATGGCCCGTCCCTGGGCCCTGTGGCTGGGGGCTCTCTCGTACGGGATCTACCTCTGGCACGTAACGATCGCCTACCGCCTCGGCGTCGGCGGAGGCGAAGGGGGCTTCTGGATCGTCCTGGTGATGACGTTCGCCCTGACGATTCCGCTGGCGGCACTCACCTACTACCTGGTCGAACTGCCCTCCCACGCCATGATCAAGCGACGGATCCCCGGTCTGCGGCGCCGCCGAGGGCAGAGGCGGCGGTAGACAACCGGGGTCAGTCGAGCGGCTGCGTGAGGACCGGGTTGCGGGTGGCGCCGACCTCGTCGAGGCGGCGGACCGGGGTCGTGTAGGGGGCATCGGCGAGGATCTCGGGATCCTCCTCGGCCTCTGAGAGAATCGACTCGACGGCGTCGGCGAAACCGTCCAGCGACTCGCGGGTCTCGGTCTCGGTCGGCTCGATCATCATCGCCTCGTCGACCAGCAGGGGGAAATAGATCGTCGGCGGGTGCATGCCGTGGTCGAGCAGGCGCTTGGCGATGTCGAGGACCTTGGTCCCGAGCTGCTTCTTCGCCGGCTTGCCGGAGAGGACGAATTCGTGCATCGGCGTTCGCTCGAATGCGAGTGGGAGGCTCTCGCCGACCCGCCCCTCTCGCATGCGGGCGAGCAGGTAGTTGGCGTTGAGCACCGCCGTCTCGGAGGCCTCGGTAAGGCCGTCGCCGCCGAGGCTGAGGATGTAGGCGTAGGAGCGGACGAAGACGCCGAAGTTGCCCTGGAAGCCGCGTAGGCGGCCGATCGTATCGGGATGATCGGAGCGGAGCTCAAAGCGCTTCTCCGTGCCGCCCTCTACCTCGATCCGCTCGATCCGCGGCACCGGGAGATAGGGCTCGATCCGGTCGGAGACGGCGATCGGGCCGGCGCCGGGTCCGCCGCCGCCGTGCGGCTGGCTGAAGGACTTGTGCAGGTTGACGTGGACGATGTCGAAGCCCATGTCGCCGGGGCGGACCTTGCCCATGATCGCGTTCAGGTTGGCGCCGTCGTAGTAGAGGGTGCCGCCGGCGTCGCGGACGATCCGGGTGATCTCGGCGATGTTGGAATCGAACAGGCCAAGGGTGTTGGGGTTGGTGATCATCAGCGACGCGGTCCGATCGCCGGCCTTGTCGCGGAGGTCGTCGAGGTCGACTCCGCCGTCGGGCGCGGTTGCGACCTTGACCACCTCGTAGCCGGCCATCGTCACCGAGGCGGGATTGGTGCCGTGGGCGGTATCGGGAGTCAGGACCTCGACCCGCTGATCCTCCTCACCGCGGGCGGCGTGGAAGGCGCGGGTGAGCAGCAGGCCCGCGAGCTCGCCGTGGGAGCCGGCCGACGGCTGCAGGCTGACGTGTGGCAGGCCGCAGATCTCGGCCAGGGCGCGCTCCAGCTCCCACATCAGCTCCAGAGCGCCCTGGGCGCCCGCGGCGGGAGTGGCCGGATGCAGGCGTGCGTGGCCCGGGAGAGCGGCGACGCGCTCGTTGATCCGGGGGTTGTGCTTCATCGTGCAGGAGCCGAGCGGGTAAAAGCCGGAATCAAGATCGAAGTTCCGACGCGAGATCCGGTTGTAGTGGCGAACGATCTCCGGCTCGGAGACCTCGGGCAGGCGCGCGGGCCCGTCGCGAAGCAGGTGGGCGGGGATCAGGTCCTCCAGGGGCTCGCCCTCCACCCCGCTCTCGGGCAACTCGGCGGCGCGGCGGCCCTCGACCGAGCGCTCGTAGATCGTCACCGCGCGCTCGCGCTGCATTGGTGCCTCGGTGCAGGAACCCGACGGCGGGCTCGCAGTTCCGCTCTGGGGCAGTGCGCCCCTCATCGGGCCGCGGCCTCCTTGGCGGGACCCTCGACGCTGATCTGCGCGCAGGCTGCCACCGCGTCCTCGAGCACGAGGGCGAGGCGGTCGATGTCCGCGATCGAGCGCTGCTCGGTGATCGCGATCAGCAGGCCGCGCTCGTGGGCGGGGTAATCGGGCCCGAGCGGGATACCGGCCGCAACTCCACGATCGGCGCAGTAGCTGAGCACGTCCTCCACAGACGCCTCGAGCGTGACCGCGAACTCGCGCAGGACGGGCGCATCGTGCAGCGGCTCGACGCCCGCGACGGCGGCGATCCGCTTGCGCGCGTAGGCCGTTCGCTGGGCGAGCAGCTCGCCGAGCTCGACCAGACCCCGGCGTCCGAGCCAGCTAAGGTAGATCATCCCGCCGAGCGCGTTGAGCGCCTGGGACGTGCAGATGTTGTGGGTCGCCTTCTCGCGTCGGATGTGCTGTTCGCGGGTCTGCAGCGCGAGGACGAATCCACGGCGGCCATCGACGTCGGTGGTCTCGCCGGCGATCCGGCCCGGCATTCGTCGCATGTGCTCGGCGCCGGCGCAGAAGAAGCCGAACGACGGCCCGCCGAAGTCGAGCCTGCCTCCCAGCGGCTGGCCCTCGCCAACGGCGACATCGGCGCCGCATTCGCCAGGGGGCTTGAGGACGCCGAGGGAGATCGGATCGCAGGCGACGACCAGCAACGCCCCCGCGGCGTGAGCGGCATCGGCGAGCGGCTCGAGCTCCTCGATCGCGCCGAGGTAGTTGGGGTTCTGAACGAAGACCGCAGCGGTCTCGTCATCAATGGCGGCGGCCATCGCATCGAGGTCGGTGACGCCGCCGGCGAGCGGCACCCCAACGACCTCCGCCGGATAGCCCCTGGAGTAGGTCGCGAGCGCGCGTCGCGAGTGCGGGTGCGTGCCCTCGGAGACCACGAACCGCCGGCGCTTGGTCGCGGCAATCGCCATGTACCCGGCGGAGGCCACGCTCGACGGCCCCTCGTACAGCCCCGCCGATGCGACCGGCATCGCGGTCAGCTCCGACATCGCGGTCTGGAACTCGAACATCGCCTGCAGTCCACCCTGGGAAATCTCGGGCTGGTAGGGCGTGTAGGGGGTCAGGAACTCCGAGCGCGAGGTGATCGCGTCGATGATCGCCGGCGCATAGTGGTCGTACATACCGCCGCCCAGGAAACACAGCGTCGACTCCGCATCGGCGTTGCGCCCGGCCAACTCGGCGAGCCTTGCGTGGACCTCCTGCTCGGAGAGACCGTCCGGGAGATCGAGCGGGGCCGAGAGCCGCAGCTCCTCGGGAACGTCGATGAACAGGTCCCCGATCGCGTCAACGCCGACCGCGGCCAGCATCTGCTCGCGGTCGTTCTCGGTGGCTGAGGTGTAGCGACTCATCTCGTGGTCCGCACTGGGAGCGGACACTGAATGCTAGATGGACGACCGGTGGGCCAAACGCCGATCACCCTCCGGCAGCCCGCGCCCGGCCCACGTGAGCGGCCTCAGCCCTCCTCGGCGAGCAGTTCCTTGTACGCCTCGACGTCGAGAAGGGACTCGACCTCGGTGGGCTCGGTGAGCTTGACCCTGACCATCCATCCTTCGCCGTAGGGATCGTCGTTGATCAGCTCGGGGCTCTCGCCGGCGGCCTCGTTGACCGCGATCACCTCCCCCGACAGAGGCGCGAAGACGTCCGACACGGCCTTCACCGATTCGACCTCGGCGTAGGCTTCGTCCTTGCTCACACTTGCTCCGACCTCGGGTGGCTCGAAGAAGACCACCTCGCCAAGAGCCTCCTGGGCGAACCAGGTGACGCCGAAGGTCGCCTCCTCGCCTTCGATGCGAGCCCAGTCATGCTCAGGGTGATAGCGGAGATCCTCGGGGTAGCTCTCTTCAGCGGCCAACGCCGCCTCCTTTCGGGTGGGTCCTGCTCAGTTGCTCTTCTCGTACAGCGGCATCGGCCTGATCTCGGCGGCCCGGACCTTGCCGCGAACATCCACCTCGAGGGTGGTGCCCGGCTCGGCGAGATCGGCCCGAACGTATCCCATTCCGGCCCCGACCTGAAGTGAGGGAGCGAAGGTGCCGCTGGTCACCTCGCCGACCCGCTCGCCGTCGACGAGTAGCGGATTGCCGCCACGCGGGATCCCAGGCTCGGTCAAGAGGAAGGCAACGAGCCTCTGCGCGGGCCCGGCCTCGCGGACCGCGGCAATCGCATCGGAGCCCTCGAATCCGGTCTCCTCCTTGCAGCACCAGCCGAGCCCGGCCTCGATCGGATTGCGCTCTGGGCTGATCTCGTTTCCGTGCAGGTGGAAGCAGACCTCGAGACGGAGTGTGTCGCGGGCACCGAGCCCGGCCGGGGTCACGCCCGCCGCGATCAGCCGGTCCCAGACGCCGGCCGCATCGGCCGGCGGGATCATCAGCTCGACGCCGGCCTCGCCGGTATAGCCGGTACCGGCGACCAGCATCCGGACTCCGGCCACGGTGAGCTCCGCGACCCGCATCCTCGACGGCAGCTCCCCGTCAGCGAGCGAGCCGACGATCCCGCGGGCCTCCGGCCCCTGGACAGCGAGCATCGCGTAGGCCGTCGCGACGTCCTCGACCTCGACGCCGTCGAAGGACGCCGCGAGGTCGAGCAAGCGGGCCATGTCGCCGGCGTGGTTTGCCGCGTTGGAGACCGTCAGGTAGCGGTCCTCGCCAAGCCGATAGGTGAAGAGATCGTCGAGGATGCCCCCGTCGGAGGCGCAGAGGCAGGAGTACTGCGCGCCACCGACCTCGATAGCGGCGACGTCGTTGCTCAGTGCCAGCTGCAGGAACTCGAGGGCCCTCGGACCCGAGGTCTCGATCTGTCCCATGTGGGAGACGTCGAAGACACCGGCATGCTCGCGCACGGCGAGGTGCTCCTCCTTGACCCCCTCGTACTGCACCGGCATCTCCCAGCCGGCGAAAGGAACCAGTTTCGCGCCGGCGCCCCTGTGGCGGTCATCGAGCGGTGTGCGGGCGAGCGCCTCGGAAGCCATCGGCCCGGAGGCTAAGGCAGCGGGTGGTCACCGCGGCAGCACCCGCCATCGCCACCTGTGGCGCCCCCGACGGTCAGAGGGGCCGGAGCCCCCGACTACCGGTCGCGCAGGAAGGGTGGGATTTCGATCTCGTCGTCGGAGACCTCAAGCGACCGCATCTCGCGATCGGAGCGCCTGATTCCGGAGCGCTCGCGACTGCGGCGGCGTACCTCTGCCGGCTGGCGGGCGAGCATCTCGAAGCCCTCGAAGCCGGTCGCGATCACGGTCACGCGGAGGTCGTCGCCCATCGCGTTGTCGACCACCGATCCGAAGATGATGTTCGCACCCTTGTCGGCGGTCTCGACGACAACATCGGCCGCCTCGTTGACCTCGAACAGGCCCATGTCGTCGCCGCCGGTGATGTTGAGGAGCATCCCCGTGGCCCCGTCGATCGCCGACTCGAGCAGCGGCGATGAGATCGCCTCCTTGGCGGCGTCGGCGGCGCGCGTCTCGCCGCTGCCGGTGCCCACGCCCATCAGCGCCGAGCCGGCGTCGGCCATGATCGCCCGCACGTCGGCGAAGTCGAGGTTGATCAGGCCGGGGACCGTGATCAGGTCGGTTATGCCCTGCACGCCCTGGCGGAGGATGTCGTCGGCCTTGCGGAAGGCCTCGCTGATCGGCTCGCGGCGCTCGACGATACCGAGCAACTTCTCGTTCGGAACGATGATCAGGGTGTCGACCTCGGCGCGGAGGCGCTCGATCCCGTCGAGCGCCTGCTGCATCCGGCGCGAACCCTCGAACTCGAAAGGCTTGGTGACGACGCCGACCGTGAGCGCACCGATCTCCTGCTTGGCGATCTCGGCGATCACGGGCGCGGCGCCCGTTCCGGTGCCACCGCCCTCGCCGGCCGTGACGAAGACCATGTCGGCGCCCTTCAGCGCCTCCTTGATGTCATCGCGGCTCTCCGAGGCGGCTCCTGCCCCGACCTCCGGGTTGCCACCCGCCCCGAGCCCGCGGGTCAGCTCCTGGCCGATTGCCAGCTTGACGTCGGCCTCGGAGGCGCGCAAGGCCTGCGCATCGGTGTTGACGGCGAGGAACTCAACGCCCTTGAGACCGGCATCGACCATGCGGGAAACGGCGTTTGTTCCACCGCCGCCCGCGCCGACCACCTTGATCACCGCCAGGTAACTGGAAGCCTCCATCTCAGCTTCACGCGCCTTTCTGAGTTCCGTCCGGAACTGGACTCATAGTTGAGGGTTTGCGGTCAACTCCCCCGCAAACTGCTTGAAAACTAAGGCACAGCCTGGCCGATGTCAACGCTCCCTACCAGTCCCTGCAAGATCGCTTTCTCAACCGCTACCTGAGGGTTTGACAACCCTCAAGTACTACTCGAGGGGATCCGCAGGGCCGGGAGCCGGCTCTCCCGAAGCCACCTCGGGGGCGGTCCCGACCGCCTCCGGCGCCGGCACAGCCTCAGGTGCAGCCACCTCGCTCGCCGCCTCCGCTGCGGCTGGATCGATAGCCGCGGCCTCCTCCGCCACATCGGGTACTCCCCCCGCAACCGGGCGGTCGGGGACGCTGAGGTCGAGATAGGAGGCGGTGACGAAGCTCGGGTCGGCGAGAACCGCGGCGGCCGCGCGCCACTTGAGGTCGGCGTCGCCCACTCCGCCGAACCGCAGCTCGAGCCCGGCGCTGAGCTCGACCACGACGCCGATCGTCTCCTCGACCGTCGCCGCGGCGACCAGGGGGACGAGGGGAGCGGGGGCCGCCCCGAGGACCCGGGCGATGTTGAGCGCCTCGCCGGTGACAGCACCCGCCGCTGCCTTGCCGTCGCCCTTCACCTGGATCGCCGGGACACCGTCGGGGGTCTTGCCGGTGCGCTCGAGAACGACACCGTCTCCCGCAACCACGAGGCCCTCGGAGCGGAGGTATCCGGCCGGGCGTCGCAGGCCGACCTCGATCGTCAGGCCGTGGGGGAAGTCGGAGGTCGCGCTAACGGACCGCACGGCCGGATCGGCGGCCACCGCCTCGCGCAGGGCCGAGAGGTCAACGTGGAGTGTTGTCTGCTCGAGGCCGGCCGAGCGGAGCTTGGCGTCGATCTCGGGGCTCTGCTCGGCACCGACAACCGTGACCTGCTCGACGGCGACCAGGGAGGAGTCACGCAACCAGAAGTGGTAACCGGCCGCGAGCGCGACCGCAAGCAGGGCGGCCAGCAGCAGCCGCCGGCGCAACACCGGCCACGGGGGAATGCTCCGGAGTCCGGGCAGGCTGGGTCGCGCGACCGCCCCCATCAGATGCCCGGCCTCTCGCCGGAAGCTGGTCCGCGGTCGATGTCGAGTCCTCGGGTGCCCATCCGTCGGTGATGGGTTCGACGGCGGCAGCCTCACTCCTACCGGCGCCCGCTTTGCCGCCGTGCCGCCGTGCCGTCGGCCCGGCACCTCCGCTCAGTCCCCGACGCCCGTCTCGACGAGGCTCTCGCCAAGCCTGTACACGTCGCCTGCCCCGATCGTCACCAGCACATCCCCGGGCCCGAGCTGCGGACCCAGAAGGCGCTCAGCGGTCTCGATCGTCTCCAGCCAGAGCACCGGCCGGCCGGCGGCGGACGTCGCCGCGGCGCGTGCGACATCGAGACCGCTGACCCCGGCAAGGTCGCCTGCCGGCTCCTCCCTCGCCGCGTAGACGTCGAGGACGCCGATCACGTCTGCCGCGGCCAGCGCCCGGCCGAACCGGGAGGCCAGTGCCTTGGTTCGCGAGTACAGATGCGGCTGAAAGACGGCGATCAGCCGCTTGTGGGGTAGCTCCCTTGCCGCGGCGAGGCAGGCCGCGACCTCTGTCGGGTGATGCGCGTAGTCGTCGTAGATCAGGGCTCCACCGCGCCCACCCTTGCGCTCGAGGCGGCGCGCCATCCCCGGAAAGCTGGCGAGCCCTGCGGCGAGCCGATCGAGATCGGGTAGCGAGGAGCCCGCCCCGGCCGCCTGCATCGCACCGAGCGCTGCAACGGCGTTGGCGACGTTGTGGTGGCCCGGAACGGCCAGCCGCACCCTGAGGGGCGCCGAGCGCCCGTCGACCTCGACCTCGAAGCTGCTGCCACCCTCCGCGGGCACGATGTTCGTGGCCAGCAGCTGGGCGCGGCCGGAGGCTGCTCCGGCGGGGCCGTCCTCGAGCGCGAAGCCGTTACCTCCGCCAAGCCGGCCGAGGTCGGCGACCGGCGCCACCACCCTCTCGGAGCCCTCGCAGAACCGACGGAACGCCTCCCACAGCTCCTTCTCCCCACCCCAGTGGGAGTGATGGTCGAGCTCCACGTTGGTGATCAGCGCCACCTCGGGACTCAACCGCAGGAAGCTGCCGTCGCTCTCGTCGGCCTCGGCGACGATCACCCCGCCCTCGCCCCAGCCGGCGTTCGCCGCTCCACCCTGGGGTCCGCCGCCGGGCAGCTCGCCGCCGAGGATGAAGGCCGGATCCACCCCGGCGACCCGGAGGCTGTGAGCGATCATCCCCGAGGTGGTGGTCTTGCCATGTGCCCCGGCGACGGCGATCAGCCGGCCGGCGCGGGTCAGCTCCGCCAGCAGCTCCCCCCGGTGGAGGATCCGCTGACCGCGTTCGCGGGCGCGGACGAGCTCGACGTTGTCCTCCCCGATCGCGGTCGAGACGACGACGTCGGCGTCCTCCGGCACGAGCTCGGCGTGATGTCCGACCCGCGGCTCCAGTCCCGCGGTCCGGAGCCTCTCGAGGTAGGTCGATTCCGCTCGATCGCTACCGCTGACGCGGGCGCCGAGGCTGTGGCAGATGAGCGCGAGACCGCTCATTCCCGCGCCGCCGATCGCGATGAAGTGGAGGGCGCGACCGCCGAACTCCGAGCCGATGTCTGGGGTGGTTGAGTCGGTCACGTCTGCGAAAGGATCTCAGCCGCGATCCGGGCCGCGGCGTCGGGCCTGGCGATCGCCCGGGAGGCGGCCGCCATCCGCGCCAGCCGAGCGGGATCCGAGAGCAGGCCGTCGACCTGTTCGGCGACTCGGTCGGCGCTGAGGTCATCGTCGTCGATCACAACCGCCGCTCCGGCATCGGCCATCCAGCGTGCGTTGGTCCGCTGGTGATCGGCGGATGCGTGGGGGTACGGCACCAGCAGTGCCGGCCGCCCGGCGGCGGTCAGCTCGAAGACCGAGCCGCCCGATCGGGCGAGCGCGAGATCACTGGCGGCGAGGGCATCGCCGAGGTCGGGAAGGTACTCGATCAGGGTGTAGTCGGGGGCACCGGCGACGAGCGCGGCGATCGATTCGTAGTCACGGGCGCCGCTGATGTGGAGAACGTGGAAGTCGCGCTCCCGGCCGGAGGCGGCGCCGAAGGCGAACGCGACCGCCTCGTTGATCGAACGGGAGCCGAGACTGCCGCCGAAAACAAGCAGGCAGATGCGCTCAGCGGAGATCCCGAAGCGCTCGCGCGCAGCGGTGCGGTCGGCCTCGACGATGGCCCGCGGCACCGGGCGGCCGGTGTGGAGATAGAGGTCGCCCTCACGCCCGGGAATCTCGAAGGCGAGGCAGACCCGCCGCGCGCGGCGGGCGAGGAGGCGGTTGGTCAGGCCGAGGTGGCTGTCGGCCTCGGTCAGGACCAGCGGCAGGCCGAGCCGCGAGGCAGCGAGGCCGGCGGGCCCCGCGACGTACCCACCGCCGCCCATGACGGCATCGGCGCGGCGATCGCGCAGCAGTCCCTTGGCGGCGCCGACCGCCCGGCCGGCCTTGATCGCCGCACGTGCGGCACGGACCGGGTTCCGGCGGTCGAGCCCGCGCACGTCGAGGAAATCGATTTCGTAACCGGCGGCGGGGACGAGTTCGGCCTCCGCCCGCTCCCGGGTGCCGATGAAGCTGACCGTGGCGCCGCGCTCAGCGAGCGCTTCGGCGACGGCGAGCGCCGGAACCACGTGTCCGGCCGTGCCGCCGGCGGCTATCACTACGCGTGGTTCGGGCACGGGTCCCTCCACTCGAGCGGCGTGAGGCGGTCGAGGCACGCGGGCGCCCCGCCCCGCCATCGAGGAGCCTGAGCCCTGCGCGCCTCGGTTTCCTCGACCGCTTCGGCACCTTGCGGCCGTCGCCCCGCATCGCCGCCGTCCCACCGGAGGCGACGTTGAGGAGCAGGCCGACGGAGGCCAGGGTGACGATCAAGCTGCTGTTGCCGTAGGAGACGAATGGAAGGGTTACTCCGGTCAGGGGGGCCATCCCCATCACCGCGTAGAGGTTGATTGTGGCCTGAATCAGGATCATCGCGGTCAGTCCGGCGGCGAGCAGGCGCCCGTATCGGTCCTTTGCGCGCTGCGCCGTTCGGAACCCGGCGTAGCCGAAGAGCATGTACAGGCCGACGAGAATCGAGACGCCGAGCAGGCCGATCTCCTCGCCGATCACGGCAGCGATCATGTCGGTGTGCGCCTCGGGCAGGTAGAAGGCCTTCTGGACGCTCTCCCCCAGACCGGTACCGAACAGCCCTCCGGAGCCCAGCGCGATCGCAGCCTGGGCGCCCTGGAACCCCGCCCCCTCCGCGTCGGCGGCGGGGCTGATGAAGCTGGTCAACCGCTCCATGCGGTACGGCTCGATCAGGACCGCGACGAGGACGAAGAAGCCGATCACCGCGGCGATCAGGCCGAGGTGGCGTAGCTGGGCGCCGGCCGCGATCAGCAGGGCGGCGACGCTGAAGGCGACGATCATCGCGGTGCCGAGGTCGGGCTCGATCACGATCAGCAGGCAGGCCGCCCCGCAGACGGCCAGGTAGGGAGACATCGATCTCAGGTCCCTGGTCAGGCCCGGACGGGCCGCGATCAGATGGGCGCCGTAGAGGACCAGCGCGATCTTGGCGATCTCGGAGGCCTGGATCTGGATCGGCCCGGCTGCGATCCAGCGCTGGGCGCCGTTGGCCGAGCTACCGATCCCGGGCACGAGGGTGAGTAGCAGCAGACCGAAGGAGATCGCCAGAAGAACCGGGGTGAAGCGCCTGACCAGGCCGAGGCCGCCGGACGAGAGCAGCTTCAGGGCGACGACCCCGATCACGCCGAACATCAGCGTGCGCTTGAGGAAGAAGGCCCCGTCGCCGCTCTCACCCAGCAGCGAGGCGGTGGAGCTGGCGCTGAAGACCATCACCACGCCGAAGGCGAGCAGGCACATCGTCGCGGTCAGCAGCAGCGAGTGCTCGATCGGCTGGGCGCCACGCTTGGTCCGCTTGCGGGGGCCGATCCGGATCCCGCTGCCGAGGCTCCTGACGGCCGCGACGGCAGAACTCATCCCAGTCCCCTGACGAGCTCACGGAAGCGCTCGCCGCGCTCCTCGTAGTCGCTGAAGGCATCGAAGCTGGCGCATGCGGGCGCGAGCAGGACGACGTCACCCGGCTCGGCGTCGGAGGAGGCGTCGGCGACCGCCTGCTCGAGCGTGCCCGACTCGGTGATCGGCACGCCCGCGCCCCAGAGCGCCTCCCGCAGCGCCCCGGCCGCCTCACCGACCAGATAGACGCTCGCGGCGCACTCGGAGACAGGCTCGGCCAGCTCCTCGAAGCCGCCGCCCTTGAGGCTCCCACCGAGGATCGCGCGAACAGGGGCCTCGTAGGCCCGAAGGGCCGCGTCGGCGGCGGCGACGTTGGTCGCTTTCGAGTCGTTGACGTAGCAGACGCCGTCGGTCTTGGCCACCGGCTCGAGCCGGTGGGGGACGCCCGGGAAGTTCCCGAGCGCCCTGACGATCGCCTCACGCGGGATCTTCGCGCACAGCGCCGCCGCCGCGACCGCCATCGCGTTGCGGACGTTGTGCTCCCCGGCCAGCGCGAGGTCGGCGAGCGCGATCAGCGGCTCGCCGTCGACCTCGATCCGGTCGCCCCTGCGCCGCACCAGGCAGCCGCGCCCCTCCGAGCAGGCGGAGGCGCCGTAGGCGATCGTGGCGCCGCGACCGGGCCGGCCGGAGGCGGCGAACGGGACGAGGTCGGCGTCGAAGATCGCGAAGTCATCGGGACTCTGCCGGGCGAAGATCTCGAGCTTCGCGTCCCGGTAGGCCTCGAGGCTCCCGTGCCGGTCGAGGTGATCGGGGGTGAGATTGAGCAGGACCGCGATCTCGGGGGCAAAGCCGCGGCTGTCCTCGAGCTGGAAGGAGGAGCACTCGCAGATCACCACGGCCTCCTCGTCGATCGAGCCGATCAGCGAGGAGACGGGCGTACCGACGTTGCCCGCAACTTCCACGGGCCGTCCGGCCTCGCGCCAGACGTGGCCGAGCCACTCGGCGACGGTGGTCTTCCCGTTGGTGCCTGTCACCGCCACGAAGGGGTTGCCGATCAGCCTCCAGGCGACCTCGAGCTCGCTGACTACCTCCAGATCCGCCTCGCGGGCGGCAACGATCGGCGCCGCGCCGGAGGGAACGCCCGGGCTCTTGACGACGGTCTTCATGTCTGCGGGCAGCTCCAATCCATCGTCATCCAGAAGGACTTCGACGCCGAGATCCCGCAATCCTTCAACCCCGGGAGGATTTCCCGAATCGATCCCGACGACCCGCTCGCCCCGCTCGGTCAGGGCCCGGGCGATGGCCTGGCCCGAGCGAGCGAGCCCGACGACCAGATAGGGGCCGGGCGGTGGCGGCGGGCGCATGACCGGGTCGGTGTCCACGGGCCTCTCTTCGCCGCCGGAGACGCGGCTCCCCCCCTCCGAGGCATGCGCCCTGGGGGCCGCCCTCCGGCCTCAGAGTCGCAGGGAGAGGACCCCGAGCAGGATCACGGCCAGCGAGAGGATCACGGCGACGTTGCCGGCGGTCTCGCGACCGTCGTGCTTGCGGATCAGGAAGACACCCCAGATCAGTCCGAGCAGGGGGATGATCGGAAGCAGCACCGAGAGGATCCACTCGCTGGTGCTGGGGCCGTCGCGCTGGGTGGAGGCGACGGGGGCCGAGGATGTGGCCGCCTGCACCTCCCCGACCGCAGCCGGGGACGGATGGGTGTGCTCGGTCCAGGCTGCGCCGTCCCAGTAGCGGAGCTGACCGCCGCCGTTGGGATCGTCGTACCAGCCGGCGGGAACCTGCTCTGAACCTCCGCTCGTCTCCATGCGAGGAACCTACCGATCGGAGGGCGACCAGTCCACCCGGATGGCCGAAAGAACAGCTCAGACTCCGATCGAGTTCTGGAACAGCGTGTACCCGATCCCGGCGAATACGGCGGCGATGATCCAGAAGCGGAGCATGATCTTCGTCTCCGACCAGGCGAGCATCTCGAAGTGATGGTGGATCGGCGCCATCAGGAAGACCCGGCGCCGGACCAGCTTGAAGGTCATCACCTGGATCGCGACCGAGAGCGCCTCGATCACGAAGATGCCGCCCAGAACCAGCAGCAGGATCTCGGTCTGGGTCATGATCGCGAGCGCACCGATCGCCCCGCCCAGGCCGAGCGAACCGGTGTCGCCCATGAAGATCGTCGCCGGGTGAGCGTTGAACCACAGAAAGCCGACCGTGGCTCCGACCAGGCAGGCGCTGAGCAGGGCGAGCCCCTCCTGGCCGGTCGTGATCGTGATCGCGGTGTAGGCCAAAAAGACGATCGCGCAGGACCCGGCGGCGAGACCGTCGAGGCCGTCGGTGAGGTTGACCCCGTTACTGGCGCCGGCGAGCACCAGAAAGGTGAGGATCAGATAGACCGCCGGCCCGAGATAGATCTCGTAGTCCCAGGTCCGGACCTGCAGGGTCGGATCGAGCCCGACGGCCTCGATCGCGAACCACCACAGCAACACGGCGAGCGCGATCTGAATCACGATCTTGTAACGAGCCGCGAGGCCCAGCGACCGGCGCTTGACGATCTTGATCCAGTCGTCGGCGAAGCCGAGGCCGGCGCTGCCGAGGGCGACCACGAAGACGGCGAGGCTCTCGGTGTCGCGGTCGGAGAGAACCAGGTAGGGAATCGCGATCGCGGTGAAGAAGATCAGCCCGCCCATCGTCGGCGTGCCGGCCTTCTCATGGTGGCCCTGCGGGCCCTCCTCGCGGATCTGCTGGCCGAACTCACGCTTGCTGAGCACGTCGATGAAGCGCGGGCCGAGGAAGATCGTGATCAGCATCGCCGCCATGCCGGCGATCAGCACCTCGCCGCGGTCGATCACCGAGGAGCCGATGTCACCGCCGATCTGCGCCACCAGGTGAGTCAACGCTCCTCCTCGCCGAGCGCAAGCCGGAGCTCGTCGGCGATCAGCTCGAGACCGACCGCGCGCGAGCCCTTGATCAAGGCGACGTCGCCCGTCGAGAGCTCGCGGACGAGGAGCTCGGCGGCCTTGGCCGGCTCGGCGACCCATGAGTCGGGCGAGTACTCGCGGGCCAGCTCTCCGACCCCGATCAACGGCCCGATCCCCAGCTCGCGCAGCCGAGCGGCGACCTCGTGATGGTAGGCGGCCCATTCTGGGCCGAGCTCGGCCATGCCACCGAGCACCGCGATCTTCCTGCCGGCGGTCGCGAGGCCGCCGAGATGATCGATCGCGGCTCGCATCGAGGTCGGGTTGGCGTTGTAGCAGTCGTTGAGCAGGACGATCCCCTCGCGCAGGCGAACCTTCTCACCGCGCAGGCGCGAGAACTCTATCCGCGAAGTCCGCTCGGCCATTCGCGCCGGCTCGAAGCCGAGGGCGACTCCGATCGCGACCGCGCACAGCGTGTTGGTGAGGTTGTAGCTCTCCTCGAACGGCAGCTCGAAGGACGCCTCGCCATGGGGGGTCCCGATCGTCGCGGAGATGCCCTCGGGCGTCTCGGTGCTCCTCTCGACGAAGACGTCGCCGCCCGCTCCGAAGCTGAGGGTGATGAGCTGATCATGCAGATGCGGGCTGAGTGCCTCGGCATCCTCAGGGATCACCGCTCGGCCGCGAGCGCCGAGCCCCTGCAGGATCTCGGCTTTGGCCGCTGCGATCGCCTCGAGGGTCCCGAGCAGCTCGAGGTGGACCGGTCCGATGTTGGTGATCGCCGCCACGTCCGGCTCGGCGATCTCGCAGAGGTGCTCGATCTGGCCGAGCCCGCGCATCGCCATCTCCATCACCAGGACCTCGGTCTCTCTCGGCGCCGCCAGCAGCGCCAGCGGCAGCCCGATCTCGGTGTTGTAGTTCTGCGGCGAGGCGTGCACGCGAACCGGGAGCAGGGCCTTGGTGATGTCCTTGACCGAGGTCTTACCGGTCGAACCGGTGATCCCCACCAGGGGGCAGCCGAGCTCCCGCCGCCAGGAGCGAGCGAGGTCCTGGAGCGAGCGCTCGGGGTTGGCCGATGAGAGCACCCACGCTGCCGACCCTGCTTCCGACGCGGCCACAGCGTGCTGCGGACCAACGACCACGCCCCAGCAACCTGCAGCCACCGCGTCGGCCGCGAACCGACCACCGTCTGTCTCCGCGCCGGGAATCCCGAAGAAGAGATCGCCGGCGCCGACTTGGCGCGAATCGACCACAGCGCGCTCGGGATACCCCTCCGCGCCTGCTGACGCGATCTCGGCCCCGGCAGCGGCGGCGATCCGATCGACCGGCAGATCGATCATGCCCGGGCCCCGATCGCTCGCAGCTCCTCACGCGCGACCTCGCGGTCGTCGAAGGGGATCTTCCGCCCGTCGGCGAACTCCTGGCCCTGCTCGTGCCCCTTGCCCGCGATCACGACCAGATCGCCGTCCCCAGCCTGCCCGAGCGCGAGCGCGATCGCCTGCCGGCGGTCCTCCTCGACGAGTGCGGAGGAGCGATCCTCGATTCCCGCCAGCACCTCGTCGATGATCTCGCCGGGGGACTCGGAGCGAGGGTTGTCGGAGGTGACGACAACCAGGTCGGACAGCTCGGCCCCGGCGCGGCCCATCAGCGGGCGCTTGCTGCGATCCCGATCACCGCCGCAGCCGACGATCGAGATCAGGCGCCCGCCGGTCAGCTCGCGCGCGGCGGCGAGCACGTTTTCGAGCGAGTCGGGGGTGTGGGCGTAGTCGACGACGACGCCGAACGCCTGCCCCTCGTCGATCGGCTCCATCCGGCCGGGCACCGGCTCGGCACCCGCCAGAGCGGCGACGGCGACCTCGGGATCGATCTCCATCCCGATCGTCATCGCCAGCGCCGCGAGAGCGTTCTCGACGTTGAAATGACCGACGAGCGGCAGCTCGACCGCGTGCTCGCGACCGCCGAAGCTGAGCCCGAACCGGGTGCCGCCGGCATCGAAGGAGACCTCATGGGCGGCAAGATCCGCCTCGCCCCCGCTGGGCGAGAAGGTCAGCAGCCGGGTCTCGACTCCCTCCAGCTCGGCGGCGAGCCGCCTACCGTGCCGGTCGTCGATGTTGACCGCCGAGACCGCAGGGGGCCGGCGCCGGCCCTCGACGCCGGTGAAGAGAAGGCGTTTGGCGGCGAAGTAGTCCTCCATGTCGGCGTGGAAGTCGAGGTGGTCCTGGGTCAGGTTCGTGAAAGCGGCGACCTCGACCGCGATCGCGTCGGCTCTGCCGAGCACCAGAGCGTGGGAGGAGATCTCCATCGAGCAGGCCCGGTCTCCCCCGCTCAGCATCTCGCGGAAGGTCCGCTGCAGGTCGATCGCCTCGGGAGTGGTCCGGACCGCCTCGCTTACCTCGCCGCCGACGATCCGGTGGATCGTCCCGAGCAGGCCACAGCCGATCCCGGCGCCCTCGAGGACCGAACGAACGAGGAAGGCGGTGGTCGTCTTGCCGTTGGTCCCGGTCACCGCAGCCAGGCGGAGCTCGGCGGTGGGATCGGCGAAGAACCGACGCGCAAGCGGGGCCATCGAATCCCGCGCGTCAGCAACCTCGACCTCGGGTACGCCGAGATCCAACGGCCGCTCGACAACGAGTGCGGCGGCGCCCGCCTCGACCGCGACCCGGGCGAAGTCATGGCCGTCCGAGGAGCGGCCGCGGACGCAGATGAAGAGCCCGCCCGGGAGCACGCGGCGGCTGTCGTAGGCGAGATCGGTGATCTCGACGTCGGCGTCGCCCCGGAGCTCCGCAGCGTCGAGCCCGTCGCAGAGTTGGGCGAGCTTCATCGCCGCGATTCTAGGTCGGGGTGAGGCGGCGGCGGGCGAACCCGCGAACCCCGGCTCCGCACGCGGTCGGACTCAGTCGGGGTTGATGCCGAGGTAAGGAAGCGCGAAGCTGGCGATCTCGCCGAAGGCAGGGGCCGCGACGCTGCCTCCGTAGTAGTCGCCCTTGGGGTCGTCGACCACGACGGCGACCAGGAACTCGGGCTTGCGGGCCGGCGCGAAGCCGACGAAGGAGGCGACGAACTGGGTTTCGGAGTAGGCGCCGTCAACCACCTTTTGTGAGGTACCGGTCTTGCCGCCGAGCACGTAGCCTGGGATCTCGATCGCCGAGGCGGTGCCGCCGGCCTCGAGCACCCCCTCCAGCATCTGGCGGAGCTCGCGGGAGGTCCCCCTGGAGATGATGCGCTTGCCCGGATCCTGCTCGATCGGAGCCCCGTCGACCGACTCGATCAGACGGGGAGCGCGAAGGACCCCGCCATTGGCAATCGCCGAGTAGCCGGCGATCATCTGCAACGGGGTCACCGAGAGCCCCTGGCCGATCGGCAGGTTGCCCATCGTCGAGCCCGAGTAGTCCGCGGGCGAGGGCACGATCCCCTGCTCCTCACCCGGATAGTCGATCCCGGTCGGCTCGGAGAACCCGAAGCGGCGCACCCAGCGATCGAAGCGCTTGCCGAAGTTGTCACCGTCGTTGAGCTCGAGGCCGACGCTGACCGCGCCGACGTTGGAGGAGACCTTGATGATCTCCGAGACCGACATCGCCTGGGGGCCGCGGGGATGCGACTCCTCGATCACCCGGTCGGCAACCTGGATCGTCGGGGGCAGGTCGAAGATCGTCTCGGGCTCGACGGCCCCGTCCTCGAGCGCGCCGGCAACCGTGAACGCCTTGAAAGTCGAGCCGGGCTCATACGTGAAGCCGGTCGCCATGTTGGAGAGATCGTTGGGATCGACGCCGCTGAGGTCGGCCGCATCGACCGGAGGCCAGCTGGCCATCGCCAGCACGTCGCCGCTCTGCGGGTTGACCGCGATCGCCGTCGCTCCCTGGGGTGAGTAGGTCTGGCCCACGTCGGCGAGCACGCTCTCGGTCTCCGCCTGGATCTTGGCGTCGATCGTCAGGGCTACGTCGCCGCCCCTGCTCGCCCCTTCGATCGTGTCGCGCTCGATCTCATCGCCAAGGGCATCCCGGGTCACGGAGAGCTCGCCGTCGGTGCCCTCGAGGGCGCCCTCCTGAGAGGCCTCGATCCCGAACAGGCCGTCGCCGTCGGTGCCGACACCGCCGATCAGCCGCGCGCCGATCTCCCCCTGTGGATAGACGCGCCGTGAGTCGGGGAGAATGCCGATCCCCGGCAGCTCCTGCTTGCGAATCCTCTCCGCGTCGAGCAGATCGACCTTGCGGGCGATGTACTCGAATCCGGTCTCCGCGGTCAGTGGCTCGAGCAGCTCCTCGGGCGAGATCTCGAGATGCTTGGACAGCTTTGCCGCGGTCCTTTGCGGGTTCTCCACCTGATACGGGGTGGCGAACACCGTCGCGGCGTCCTCGCTCACGGCGAGCTCCTTGCCGCGGCGGTCGAGGATGCTGCCACGCGTGCCGGGAACCGCGACGGTCCCGGTCTGCTGACTGCGGGCGTCGGCGCTCAGTTCCCCGCCCTTGACCGCCTGCAGGTAGGCGGCGCGGACCATGACCATGCAGAAGGCGAGCATGAAGACGGCGAAGAGGAGCCCGACCCGGCGTTCGATCAGCTTCACGAGCCAGCCCCCGCCGTCCTAGGGCGTGATTCCCCCACCGGCTTCGGGCGGAGCGGTGGCTGTCGTGGGTGGCGCGGTGACGGTCTCGGGCGCTGGAGCGGGAGCGGCCTCCGCCGGGGCCGGTGCGTATGGATCGGGCGCGACCGGCTCAGCGGGCAGGGGAGCGACCGCGGCCGGGTCGACCGGAACGGCGGCCTCGGCCGGCGCGATCGCGGCGTCGGCAAGGGCGGCGAACTCTGGGGCCACCAGGCCGGCGAGGACGGAGACCTCGCCAGCTGCCAGGCGCTCGGCGGCCTTGGCGGCGTCGGCGTCGCGGGCCTTGACGAAGCTGATTGCCTTCGGCGTCGGCGTGATCAGGCCGAGCCGGCCGGCGGCCTTCTGGATCCGATCGCCGGATTCCCGCTTGGCGCTGGTCGCCGCGAGGACGCTGTTCTTGCGCTCGAGCTCGTCGATCTTCGACGCGATCCCACTGGTTGAGGCGCTGACCCCCAGGCCCCAGACGTTGAGAGCGACGATGCCGCCGAGCAGGACGCCGAGCACCGCGATCCAGATGCGGCCTCTGGTCATCCTCACGACGAGGCCCGAATCGGCGATGCCGCCGACCGCGCCGGCGGCCCCGCCGACCGCATGCACAGGGATCATCGCCACGCCGCCCGGCGGTGTGATCCTCGAGCGCCGGGCGGTGCCGGACGCCGATCGGGCCGAGGCGCGGCGAGCGGGCGAGGAGGCGGACCGCGCCTGTGTCCGCCGCGAGGGCGTGGAGACGCGTCCGGCCGGCGAGCGGGAGGAGCTGCGGGTCGACCGTTGCGCGCGCTTCGGCGCGGGGCGATTCGGGGTGATCGTCGCTGGCGCTCCCATCAGTCCTCTCCTCCTGGTCGTCCCTCGGTGAGCTTGCGCGCAACCCGGAGGTGGGCCGAGCTCGATCGTGGGTTGTCGGCTATTTCGCCGGCCGAGGGGGAAAGGCCTCCCTTGGTCAGCGGCTCTGCCTCGGGCTGATCGCCGCAACGGCAGACCGGAAGCTCGGGTGGGCAGATGCAGCTGCGGGCACGGTCGGCGATGAATCTCTTGACGCGGCGGTCCTCGTGGGAATGGAAGCTGATCGCGGCCAGCCGGCCGCCGATCGCGAGCAGGTCCCAGGCGGCCGGAAGCGCCGCGTCCAGCGCCTCGAGCTCGGCGTTGACCGCGATCCGGATCGCCTGGAAGGTGCGCTTGGCGGGATGGCCGCGGCCGAACCTGGCGGCCGGCGGCAGGGCGGTGCGGACGGCGTCGGCGAGCTCGGAGGTGCGCTCGATCGGCCTGCGGGAGACGATCTCGGCGGCGATCGCCCTGGCGCGGCGCTCATCGCCGTAGCTGCGGATCACCTCCGCGAGCCGGGCCTGCGGCCACTCGTTGACTATCTGCCCGGCCGTAAGCTCCGAACGCGTGTCCATACGCATGTCGAGCGGCGCATCGAAGGAGTAGGAGAAACCGCGCTCCCAAGCGTCGATCTGCATCGAGGAGACGCCGAGGTCGAAGTAGACGAGATCGGCGACCAGTCCCTCGTCGGCCAACTCCGCCAGGGCGAGGTCGAAGCGCGAGCCCATGAAGCGCGTCTCGCAGCTCGCCTCGGCGGCGAACGCCTGGTAGCGCTCCTCGGCGACCGGATCACGGTCGACGCAGATCAGCGTCCCCTCGGCGCCGATCCGCTCGGCGAGAAGGCGGGCGTGGCCGCCGGCTCCGAAGGTGCAGTCGACGACCACATCGCCCGGCGCGGGATCGCTGAAGCGGATCAACTCGGCGGCCAGGACTGGGACGTGATCGGTGGGCATGTAGGTCAGTGTGGCCATCTGTCGCTTTGTCTCAACCGCTCGTCTCGGCCGGGCTCGGCCCCTGGGCGGCGAGGCGCTCGGTCAGCTCGGTCGCCTGCGCCTCGAACTCCTCGCTCTCGCTCCGCCAGGCCTCGGTGTTCCAGATCTCGAGGTGATCGCCGACACCGACGACCAGTGAGGGCCCCTCGAGGCCGGCGTGCTTGATCAGGTGCTGGGGAAGCCGCACGCGCCCGGCGGAGTCGAGATCGGCCTGCTCGGAGGTGCCGAAGACGCGGCGCCGGATACGGCGGCCGTCGGCTCCCATCGGGCTCAGCGGGTTGATCCAGACCGATTCCATCTGCTCGGCCGCCTGCTGGGGCCAGACCTCGACGCAGCGTTCGACGCCCTCCATCACGACGATCCCCTCTGAAAGCGCCGCGCGGTAGGCCGCCGGGACCGTGATCCGGTCCTTGGCGTCGATGTTGTGTTCGTGCTGACCGCGGAACGAGAGTGGCATGGGATTCAGGGAGGTCCTGGGTGGGTGTGCGCCGAACTCCGGCTGGAAGAGTTAGGGGCCGGGGTGGAGAGATGGGAGGAATCGCTCCACCCCGGCCCTGGTGATCACATTCGGTCCGACACAGTACCCCACTTATCGACACAACGCGACACAAATCTGCCTCGGCACTACACAGAGTCCGTCGGACGGAACTGCTAGCCGGGCCGAGATCGCTCCCAATCCGCATGATCAAGCGGGTTACAGGAGGTGGGGCGCCCGCCCAACCGATCGACTGCCACACCCCGTTCTGCAACCCGAGTTGCACCCGGCCCTCGACACGACACGATCCTCCGCCCCGTTTCCGGCCGGCGCGGCGATAGGTTTGAGGGCGTGAACGAGGATCCGGATAGGGCTCCCGGGAGCGTCCCGCCCCCGGGAGCGGGAGCGACCGAGCTGCGCGGGAGCGAGCAAGCCTCCACGACGGCGGCGGCGGTCCCCCAGGACACCGACGACATGCTCGGCACCCACTTCGGAGCGCTCGCCCGCGCACCTCTGACGCTCAGCATCGGGGCGACGGCGATGATCGCCGCTTTCGTGATCGGAACCACGCAGGCCGGCGCATCGATCGGCGCTGCCGCGGCGGTGGGAGTGGCCCTGATCGCCGCGGTGATCGTCTATGCGGTCGCCTCGAGCCGAGCCGAGGAGGACTTCTTCGAGCATTACGCGAGCGCCCGCGGCCTCCAGCGCCGCCCCGACGGGCGACTACCACCGACAACCCCCCTGCTCCGCAAGGGCGATAAGCGCTACGCCGACCAGATCATGAACGGCACCCTGCCGGGAGGCCTGCCGGGCGCCCTCGCCCTCTACACATACGAGGAGCACACGACCGACTCCGACGGCACCCACGACGAAACCAAGTACCGCTTCACGGTCGTGATGCACGATATCCCCAGCGTCGCCGAAGCGGTCTCCGACGTCCACTGCCAGCGCCGCTCCGGCTTCCGATTCCTCGACTCCGCCGAGGATGTCTTCCGCAGGATGCAGCGGCTCGAGCTCGAGAGCGAGACGCTCGACAAGCGCTATGAGATCTTCTTCGGCGCCGGCGACGACGAGAACTGGATGAAGCAGCTCTTCTCGCCCAGCTTCATCGTCTGGCTCGCCGAGGAGGCCCCGCGCGACTTCGCCTTCGAGTTCTCGGCCGGCGGGCTCTGCGTCAGCGTCAAGGGGCACCATGACAACGCCGCCGAGCTCGACCAGCTCTGCGAGTCGGCGGCCCTCGTCGCCGGGCGCCTCGCCGACGAGGCCGCCGAGTAGCCCTGCCCCACCTCCGGACCCGATGCCGGCGATCGGGCTACAGGCCGCTGAGCAGCGCCTCCGAGTTGGCCAGGATCGCCGCGGCGAGGATCAGCAGGACCGAGGGCACCAGCAGCAGGGCGACGGTCAGCTGGATCTTCGGCGCCGCCCGTGCGGCCTGCTCGCGGGTGAGCCGCCCGAGCTCCCCGCGCAGCGCCGCCGACCGGTCCCGCAGACCCTCGGCCAGGGGCGAGCCGAGGCGGCGGCTGCGCTCGATCAGCACCGCGACGGCGGCGAGTTCGACCGACTCCCGCGCCATCCGACCCAGCGTTGCCTCTACCGAGCGGCCCGACTCGAGCTCGGCGACGGCGCGAGCGAGCTCGTCTCGCAGCGGCCCCCGCGCCAGGCCGGCCGCCTCGCCCAGAAGAGCAACCGGTCCGCGGCCCGACGCGGCGCCGACGGCCATCAGCTCGAGCGCATCGGGAAGAGCGGCCGCCACCGCTCGTCGTCTCCGGCGCGAGCGACGCTCGAGGTAGATGTCGGGCGCCGCGCTGAGGGCCAGCGGCGCCGCTAACACCACGACCGCCCCGAGGCGGGCCGGCAGCACCGGCGCTACGCCGAGGGCGATCGGCACCGTGACGAGGCCGACGATCAGCCGGGCGCCGACGATGAGCAGCGGATCGACCCGACCGCCAAGGCCCGCGGCCTCGATTCGGCGCAGCATCGCGGCTCTGCCGCGCCTGTATCCGCCGCCATGGCTACCCGATGGTCCGAGCCGGCGAGTCCAGACACGGCGGCTTGAGGCGAGCATCGCCTCACCGTGGATCGCCCAGAGCTCGCGGGCCGCCGCCACGAGCGCCAAGGCGGCGACGGCGGCCAGCACCGCGCTCACCGGCGCACCGCCCCGAATCGCTGGATGACGCCGAAGGCGATCAGCTGCAGGATCGCCGCGAGCCCGAGCAGGACCAGAGCCGCGGGGTCAGCGAGCATCGAGGCGACGAAGCCCGGGTCAACGAGCTCGACGAGGATCATCGCTCCGACCGGCATCGCCGCCACCATGCCGCCGGTCAGACGCGCCTGCGCGGTTTCCGAGCGAGCCTCCGCGAGCGAACGCTGCCGCCCAGCCTCGGTCTCGGCGTACCGGCGCAGGAGGGAGGCGAGATCGCCGCCAGAGCGTTGCAGGGAGAGGACGGCCGCGATCAGGGCCGCCACCGGCTCGGACCCCATCCTCCCGGCAAAGCCCTCGAGGCTCCGACGCGGGGAGACGCCGATCGCGATGTCGGCGTTGACCCGCGCGATCTCGATCCGCGCGGCGCCGTCGAGAGTCGGGGCGAGATCCGCGATCGCGCCCCTGACCGAGGTGCCGGCGGCGAGCGCGTCGGCGAGGCCGGCGGCGATCACGGGCAGCTCGGCCTCGACCGCGGCGCGGTAGCGACGGTGCCGGCGAGCGATCGCCCAACCCGCCAGCGCCGGCCCGAACCCGGCGAGCAGAGCCGGTGCGCCGGGGCCCGCCACGAGCACCGCGCCCGATCCGAGCGCGACACCAGCGACCACCCCGAGCCGGCGGCGCTCCAGCACGCTCGGCAGCCGGCCCTCGCGACCCGCTCGTCGCAGCGCATCGACGGCCGAGCGGACGTAATCGGCCGCGCCCGGCCCGAGGCCGCGGGCGCCGTCGCGCAGCGCCAGGGCGAGCAGGCCTCCGCCGAGGCCTGCCAACAGGATCGGAAGGGCGTCAGACAGCGTCCTCACCCACGCTCTGTGATGCGGCCCGGCTCCACACCTCGCGGAGGCCGATGCCGCCGGACCGCGGCTTCAGCTCGGCCAGCGCCAGCGCCCGCCGGGTTCCGCTCGGAGTTCGCTCGAGATGGAGGACCAGATCGAGCGCGTTCGCGAGCTGCTCGCGGACGACGTCGTGCGGCACCTCGAGGCCGGCCATCAGGGCCAGCATCTCCACCCGTCGCAGCGCCTCGGCCGGAGAATTGGCATGAACGGTGGAGAGCGCGCCGCTGTGGCCGGTGTTGAGAGCGACCAGCAGGTCCATCGCCTCGGGGCCACGGACCTCACCCACGATGAGCCGATCAGGTCGCATCCTCAGGGCGTTCCTGACCAGATCACGAATCCCGACCCCGCCGCTGCCCTCGACGCTCGCGGGCCGGGTCTCGAGCCTGACCACGTGCGGTTGCTGCAGACGCAGCTCGGCCGCGTCCTCGATCGTGATCAGGCGCTCGCTCGAGGCGATGAACGAAGAGAGGGCGTTGAGGACGGTCGTCTTCCCGGACCCGGTGCCGCCGCTGATCAGCAGGCTGCGTCGATTCCGAACCGCCTCACCGAGGATCGCCATCAGCGCCGCCGGTATCGCCCCGCGCCGCTCGAGCTCCTCCGGGCCGGGCCGCAGCCCGCTGAAGCGCCGGATCGACAGCGCCGGCCCATCGACCGCCAACGGCGGGATCACGACGTTGACCCGGGAACCGTCGCCCAGGCGGCCATCGGCCATCGGCTCCAGCTCGTCGACCCGACGGCCGATCGGGCCGAGGATTCGCTCGATCACGTCGCGCAGATGCGTGTCGCTCTCGAACCCGGAGGGCGTGCGCTCGAGGCGTCCGCGACGCTCGACCCAGACCTCCTCGTGGCCGTTGACGAGCACCTCATCGACCTCGGGGTCCGCGAGCAGCCGCTCGAGTGGGCCGAGTCCGACGGTATCCCTGAGCACCCGCCCGACCAGCTCCTCGCGGGCTGCTTCGGAGAGGATGCCGGCCCGTTCGCCGACCAGCTGCCGCAGCCTCGACTCGAGTGAGAGGTCGTCGTCAGCCTCCGTCGCTGCCAGACGGTGCCGCTCGATCAGCTCCTCTCGGATCTCTCCGGCCAGCTCCTCTGCACGGCGCTCCGAGGCCGAGCCTCGCACCGGATCAACTGCAGACACGCTCGATCGTCCCTGGCTACAGCGGCAGGAGACGGAGCTCGCGCGAGAAGTTCTCTGCTTCGATCACGGTCAGCGACTCGCGGCGCGCCAGCCCGAGGGTCGCGATCCACCCGCCGTTGGCGCCGGCCCGACGCAGAGCCAGCAGCGGCACCCCGCGCGCGAGAACCGCCACACGCGGTCTGCCCCCGAGCCCCGGCTCCTCCGCGGCGACCACGTCGACGCGGCTCACCTCCGCCCCTCCGCGGGCCAGCGGGCCGGCGGCGGCGACCCGCACCTCGAGCGCGCGCCGCCCTCCTCTCAGTCCCCGCAACCCGCCCTCGGGCTCGTGGAGGTGCGATGCGAGCAAATAGGAACCGGCCGGGACGGCGGAGACGGGCTCCGCACCGATCGCCTCGGCGGGCGCGGTGAGCGCATCGGGGGGAACGAAGCGCTCAGGCGCCTGTCCACGCCCCAGCCTGCGCTCGACGTCCTCCGCCCGCAGTGGAGAGCCCGACTCGAGGGACCGCTCGACCACGACTACATCCCTTTGTACCCCGTACCCCTCCTCGACCTGGCCCCGGTAGCGCGAGGCGAGGGCTGCGGAGGCGAGGGCACAGACCACCGCGAGTGCGAGGAAGCCGGCCGCCCTGGCTCGCCGGCTCATGATCGGCCCGGCCCGGTCCGGGCGACCGGGAGCTCGAGCTCGGTGAGTACGCCGTCCCCATCGGCGCTGGGACCAAGGATCGCTCCCCGATGCCGTTCGGCCACGCGTGAGGCGATGCGCAGGCCATGGCCGCGCCGCGGGTCGGACGGAACCGGGGACGGCCTCCCGCCCGATCCGGCGTTTCGAACCTGCAGCCGCAGAACCGCTCCGTTCACGGCAGCGGCAATCCGCACCGCTCCACCGCCGTGCGCGAGTCCGTTGGCGACCAGGTTGTCCAGCGCGGCGGCGAGCTGGTGAGGGTCGCCGCTCACGGTTACCGCCGGCAGCACCCCGACCGTCACGCGGCCTCGCGGGCGCCAGCGTTGCTCGAGCTCGCCGAGAAGCCGGCCGAGAGGTATCGCCCGCCGGCTGAACGGCTGCTCACGGCCGTTGACCTGCGCGTCGAGGTCGCCGAGTGCGTCGGCGGCCGCATCGAGGCACTGACGGATCGCGGCCTCTCGATCGGCCCCGGGCGGGTGGGCTGCCGCCACCGATACCCCCTGCAACGGTCGGCGCAGCTCATGCAGAGCCTCATTCATCCGTCGTCGTCGCCGAAGCCGATCGACCCCGAGGTAGGAGATCAGCACTCCCGTGAGCAGATCCCGGACCGTCGGCCTCAACCGGGCTCAACCAGCCGGTAGCCGACGCCCCAGCAGTTGACGACGAAGCGCCCACCCTCGGGATCGAGCTTGCGACGAACCCGGCTCGCGTGGGAGTCGAGCGTCCTGGTGCGGCTCGCCGCCTGGTAACCCCAGACCCCCTCGAGCAGCTCCTGCTTGGTGAAGACCCTGCTCGGCTCGGCGATGAGGGTGCGGAGCAGGTCGTACTCCTTGTTGGCGAGTTGCACCCGCCTCTCCCCGACCTTTACCTCGCGGCTGGCGGGATCGACGCTGAGCGGCCCGACGCGCATCGGGCCTGATCGGGTGCCGCTGCGGCGCTCGATCAGGTTGCTGATGCGAACCAGGAGCTCGGCATAGTGGAATGGCTTGACCAGATAGTCGTCCGCGCCCTGGTTGAGGCCGCGCACTCTGTCGGCGTCGGTCCCACGGCCGCTGAGGATCAGTATCGGCAGGGTGCGATCGAACTCCGCGGCGCCTCCGTCGGAGGCCCGGATCCGTCGTAGTACGTCGAGGCCTGCAGCGTCGGGCAGGCCGAGGTCGAGCAGGAGCGCGTCGGGCGCCTGGTAGCGGCAGAGCCGCAGCGCATCGGCCGCGGTGGGGGCCGCGATCGCGTGGTAGCGATCCGCCTCGAGGTTCTCCACGAGGAGATCGAGAGTGACCCTGTCGTCCTCGCAGACCACGATCCGGCCACGCGGCTCGAGCTCAGCGAGCATCTTCTCCCCGATCGCTCGGGCTGGCCGCGCCGGCATCGCCCGCAGCGGGAAGCTCCAGGATCGCGACCGCGCCTCGAGAGGAGACGAAGAGACCCGGCTCGACCGAGCGGGCCCGACGCAGCTCGTCCCCCTCGGAGTCGAGGAAGACCACGTCAAGACGGAACCGCATTCCGAGCGTGTGGATGCCTCTGCAGTCCGGTAGCAGCAGCCCAGCCCCGGCCCGTTCTCGCCGGAGGAAGGCGAGCCCGAGCAGCCGAGCGAGGTAGCTGGTCGCGACCGGGACCTCGATACCGCCGGCCCGCGCCCGGGGCAGGACGGCGAGGCGGCGGGCGAGGCGGGGAGGCGATCCGTGCTGGTCCGGCATGACCCCTCAATCCCGGGCCGCCCAGAAGTGCCCCCGGGCCGGCTCCTAGCCACCGTTGCCGCTACCCGCGTCGCAGCGGCGCCGGATGGGTGCAAGCGACCATCCACCCGGCCGGTCAAACCTGCGAGCTGGAGGGGTGTCGTGAAACATTCGCGGCCCGCGCCGAGGGGGGCCGGCGGCGGGAGATCTATGGAGAAAGCGACACGAAGAGGCAACTACGAGTCGGGTTCCGACTACGTATTGGAGTACGGCGAGCTCCGCTTCTCGTTCAACGAGCGCGACTTTGCGCAACGAGTCGAGCAGGCTGCGGTCAAGCTCGACTTCACCCACTCCGGCCTCACCCACTCCGAGCTCCATGACCTGGTCGAGCTCGCCGTCAACGGCGAGATCCGCGAGGCCGCTTCCCAGCTCGGCGAGCACGTGAACGAGAACTGGGGCGAGCTGGTCGACGGATCTAGCCGGAGCCTGGTGCACTGGCTCCGCCGGCTCGTCTTTCGCGGCGCCTGGCTCGACCAGCGGGTCAAGGAGGGTGAGCTCGATGTCGTCTTCGACCCGGTCACCAACGCCTTCGGCTACGTGCAGCCCGAAAGGGACTCCGAGCCAATCGAGCTCTCCCGCGAGCCATCCTGGTCGGGACTCGCCTACAGGCCCTGACGCCCGGTCCGCTCTACCACCAGTCCGAGACCCTCGACCGCGAGAACCTCGACCTCGGCGCCTGCGTCGGCGCCACCTTCAGCTCGCGCCCGCCAGAGCTCCCCGTGGACGCGGACGCTACCTTCGGGCTCGCAGGCCTCGATCACCACCCCGCGCTTGCCGACCATACCCTCGGCTCCGGTCTGGACCCGGTAGCGGCGCAGGAACCTGTTCCAGAAGATCAGCTCCCCGACCTCGATCACCAGGCCGGCCAGCAACGCGGCCAACCCCCACGGTGAGTCGAGGACGATGAAGGCGATGAAGCCCACCACCAGCGCCATCGGCGCGGCGTCCTACCCGTCCTGGGAGCTGAGCAACGCCTCGTTGTCGGGCGTCGCGGCGATCCGCTCCGCCAGATGCTCGGCCGCCTCGCGAGGCGAGAGCTCGGCGAGTTTGGAGCGCAGCGCGCGGGCGGCTGTCAACTCGGCCTCCGAGCGCAGCTTCTCCTCGCCGGTCACGCGGCACTCCGCTACGACGATCGCCGGATAGACGCCGGCCGCGGACAGATCCCCGTCGAGGGTGATCAGGGAGTTCTCGGTCGTCGCCAGCGCCCGTGCCACTCCGCCGTCATCCTCGCCGGTAAGCGCGGTCGCGATCACCGTCAGCGAGCCGGACTCATCGCCGTCGGTCTCGCGACCCGCACCGAAGATCGGCTTCGCCGCGCCGGGGTCGTCGGCGGCGACAGCGAGGCGGGAGAGCGAATCGATGATCAGGGCGACATCGGCGCCGCTCTCCGCCTTGCGCTTGGCCTTGGCGACCGCCAGCTCGATAACCCGCAGCTGCTCCCCCGGTCGCATGTCGGCGCCGGCGATCTCGAGCTCGGTGCCGGAGGCGAGCTCGCGCCAGCTCGTCTCCTCCTCGGGCCGCTCGTCGATCAGGGCGACGATCACCTCGAGGTCTTCGACCTTCCCGAGCTCGGCCGCGAGGGCCCTCAGCAGGGTCGTGCGGCCAGACCCGCGGGTGGCATTGACCAGCACCCGCTGTCCGCGGGCGAGCGGAGTGAGCAGATCGATCGACCGCAGCAGGAGCTTGTCCTCATCGCTGGCCTTCTCTCCGGCCAGCGACAGGCGCCGGTTCGGGGCGACGGCCTCGAGTTCCTCGAACTTGGTCCGCTCGGCGCCGGGGTCGGCGCCGTTGACCTTGTCAACGTGGACGAGCGCCGGATGCCGCTCGCCGCGACGCGGCTTGCGAGCGGGCCCGGCGACGACGTCGCCGGCCTCGAGCTCGCAGCGGCGGATCTGCGAGGGCGATACGTAGATGTCCTCATCGCCGGCGTCGGGTCCCTCGGGGCTGATGAAGCCATGGCCTCTTGAGGTGATCTCGAGTACGCCCTCGATCGGCTCCCCGTGATCGTCATCATCGTCCACCTCGTCGCGGTCGCGGCCGGAGTCCCTGCCCCTGTCGCGACCACCGCGACCGCCTCGGCCTCTGCCGCGACGCCCGTCGCGCTGACCGCGGCCGCTGTCGCCGGATCGATCGTCGGATTCCGGCTCGGAGGCCTCGCCGCCGAGGGCCTCGATCAATTCCTGACGGGTGAGCATCCGGAAACCCTCGACGCCCTCCTTGGCTGCGAGTCGGTGGAGTTCGGCAAGGTGCATGTTGTTGAGCGAAGGCGTAGGCATTTCGCGCACCTTAGAGAACTGCGGTGAAACCCCGCCCTCGGACATCTGCGCGCAAAGCGAGCTTCAGCCGGCCGCGCCGGCGGGGTCACACCCCTCGGCGGCGAGCTCCGCGACCCAGGCCTCGGCCTCGTCACGGACCCGGTCGCGGTCCCAGCCGAGCTCGGCGCCGATCGCCTCCGAGACGGGGAGAACGGATTCGGCGGTGCGCAGCCGGGGCGCGGCGAGCAGCCCGAGCCGGGTCCGCCGCAGCAGTACGTCGCCGACGCTCCGCGCCTGCTCGAGTCGCGCCGCGACGACCGCCTCCGCCAGCAGGTCGGGGTGACCGGGGACGATCGGGCGGGCGAGTTCGGGGGTCTCGGAGGCGACGGAAAGCACGTTGCGGCCGGCATGGCCGTAACGGAAGCCGAGCTGGCCGACCGCCTTCTCCGGAAGCAGGCCGGGCTCGAGCCCGTCGGGGGGATCGAGGTCGCCCGGCTGCGCCTCCATGCCCAGTGGGATGTCGGCGGTGCGGCAAGGCAAATCGCGGCCTTCGCGTTCAGCGACCCGATCGACGGCTTCCTTGGCCATCCGCCGCCAGGTGGTCAGCTTGCCGCCGGTGATCGTCAGCATCCCCGACGAGGTCTCGTAGAGCTCGGCCTTGCGGGAGATGTCCACCGACTTCTTCGGGTCGCCGGTCGAGATCAGCGGCCTGACCCCGGCGTAGGCGCCCGTCAGGTCCTCGCGGCCGATGCTGGTGCCGAAATAGTCGTTGACGGCGTGAAGCAGGTACTCGATGTCGTCCGAGCCCGGCCGTACCTCGTCGATGTCGCCGTCGTAGTCGTTGTCGGTGGTCCCGACCAGCGCCCGCCCATACCACGGCAGGACGAAGATCGTCCGCCCCGACCCCGCGGGCACGATGCAGGCGGCATCGTTGAGCGGAAGCAGCTCCAGCGGGAGAGTCACGTGCGTCCCGCGGCTCGGCGCGATCCTGGGCACCTCGGTCTCGTCGAGGATCTCGCCCGGACGGACCCGATCGGCCCATACCCCGGTCGCGTTGATCACGTTCGCGGCGCGGATCTCGACCTCATCGCCGCTCTCGCCGCACACACACCGCACGCCCTCCGCCCTGCCGCCACGCTCGAGCAGCGATGTGACCTCCAGCCGGTTCGCCGCGACCGCTCCGAAGCGCTCCGCCTCGCCGAGGATCGTCAGGACCAGACGCACGTCGTCGGTCTGGCAGTCGTAGAAGAGGTAGGCGCCCTTCGGATCCCGCGGCTCGAGCGCGGGCAGGTACCCGACCGTCTCCTCGGCCGAGATCGTCCGATGCCGATCAGGGGCCCAACCGGCTTCGCCCTCCTCCCCCCGGCCTCGCTGGCGACGTCCCTGGCCAACCCGCGTGGTCGCCATCACGTCGTACATGTTGAGGCCGATGCCGATCTTCACATCGCGGCGATCATCGCCGAGGGTGGGCACGAGATAGGGGGTCGGGTAGACGAGATGCGGGGCGAGTTGAACCATCAACTGGCGCTCGAGCAGCGCCTCGCGAACCAGGCCGAGGTCGAAGTTCTGCAGATAGCGAAGCCCGCCGTGGACCATCTTCGAGCTCCTGCTGGAGGTCCCGAAGGCCCAGTCTCTGCGCTCGACTATCGCGGTCGAGTAGCCCCGCGACGCCGCATCGAGCGCGACGCCGACGCCGGTCACCCCGCCGCCGATCACGACCACGTCGAACTCCTCGGACTCGAGTTCCTTCAGCGCCCTATCTCGATCGATCATCCCGACCTCCGTATCGCGGTCGTCGCTTCTCGAACATCACCGTATCGACCCACCCCCGCCGGCAATGTGACCGGGACCTCAGTCGAGCCAGCTCACGTAGGAGCTGGGAGCTTCCCGCTCGAGCGGACGCGGGTCCTGCACCGGGCGGCCGAGGTAGATCAGGGCGACGAAGCGCTCTTCGGGTCCGACTCCGACCGCTTCGAGGCCGGCGGGGTCGCGCAGCACGGCCGGGGTGCGCCAGTAGGCCGCCAGACCACGAGCGTGAGCACCGAGCAGCACCGCGTAGACAGCGCAGGCCGTGGCGTGCAGATCCTCCTCTGCCTCCAGCGGATCGTCCCCTGTCACCGCCGTGCAGACGACCAGCGTCGGCGCCCGCTCGAGCTTCCCGGCGCCCTCGGGGCCGCTCGCATCCTGCAGCCGCGCGAGGGCTCTCGGGCCCACGACCCGGAAGCGCCAGGGGTTGGTCAGATGGTGGTTGGGAGCCCAGCGGGCCAGTTCGAGCAGCTCGGCGACCACCTCCGACTCGACCGGCTCCGGCCGGTAGGCCTTGTGTGTACGCCGCGTTCGAATCGCCTCTTCGAGGTCCATGCAGACCACAGTATTGCCGCGGTTGTCGGGCGACTCACCCCCCACTCGCCGGGCGGTCACGTTTCAACGTCTCACCCCACCCTGGCCTGCGTATCGATCGAAGCCGGATTGCCAGGCTCGGGGCGGCAGGGCCTAGGGGAGATCCCGGCGGTAGTAGAGCCAGCCGCCACCGAGCGCGGCCGCGATCGTGGCGAGGACTGCGAGCAGCACCGGCGTTGAGGGTGTCTCGTTGTCGCCGCCGCCGGGAATGAACGGACCGTCGTCGACTGCCACCGGCACACCCTTGAGGGCGCCGGCTCCGCTCGAGTCGCCTTTGGCCTGCACCCCCTTGACCTCGCTCTTGGGTCGCCCGCCGCCGCCCTTGCCTGAGCCCGATCCGCCCACTCCCGATCCGGCCCTTCCGAAACCGCCGGCTCCGGAGCCGAAGCCCCCCGAACCGCCAAGCCCGAATCCGCCGCCGACTCCCGTCCCGCCGCTCGAGCCCGAGCCTCCTCCGGCGCCTCCCGAGCCCCCGGAGCCGTTGCCCGCCGAGGTCTTCTTCCGCGGCACCTCCTTGATCGGGAAGGCCTCGCGCTCGAGCGCGGTGAGAGCCTGGGCGGTGACCCAGACCGGGGTCTGGTCGCTGGCGCGGCTGTATGCATAGTGGCCGTCGGAGCGTTGGCGCTTTCGCAGGTAGGCAAAGCCGTTGTTGGGGCCGCTGCGGACCCGCTTGGGCTCAGCGCCGGCGGCGATCAACCCCTGCAGCGCCCAGGCGGTGGATTGGGAGTTGGAAGACCGCCCCTCGTCCAGCGGCCACCCGCCGTCACGGCGCTGGGCCTGACGCAGCCAGGCGACCGCCCCGGCACGGTCCAGCGAGCCCCGGCCGGCGACGGCGAGTGCCTGCAGCGCCGCCCCGGTGGAGTCCGGCTCGCTCGGACCGCGCTTGGTCGAACCCCAGCCGCCATCGCGATTCTGGACCCGCCGCAGCCACCTGGCAGAGCTCTCCAGCCCGTCGGCGCTCTCCCCCGCCGCAGCCCTGGCGAGGATCGCGTAAGCGGTGAGATTGACCTGTTTCTCGTAGGAGCCCTTGCTGCCCTCGCGGTCGCGGAGTTCACCGATCAGGTTGCGGCCGCCGAAGCGCTTTGGAGATAACCCGGCCCCCCGGAGGCCGATGATCGTCAGTTCGAGGTCGCCGGTGGTGGTGATCTCATCGACGTTGGCTCGCAGGTAGTCGAGCGGAGAGCGCCCGCGGCGGCGGACGTCGCGCGGGTTGCGGCCCGCCGCTTCGAGTCCGAGGATCGCCCACTGGGTCATGCCGGGACTGGAGGAGGCGTCGCGGCCGGTCCCGAAGCCGCCATCGGAGTTCTGGGCCTTGCGCAACCAGGCTGCGCCGTCGCCGGATCCCGCCTGCGCACGATCCGGCGCCAGAGCCGTCGCGGCCACGGCCAGCGCCAGCAGCAGGCAGACGGCCCCGGTCGCGGCGGCGTCGGGTCGCCAGCGCACCTCGAAGCGCTCGCGGTATCGCTGGAGCATCCGCACCAGTGCCGGACCAGCGGCGAGCATGATCGCTGCGTTTCCCATCGCGTGAAGGATGTTGAACGGAATTCCCCTGGCTGACAAGGCCAGGTATCGATCGAGCGACTGCTCACCGCCGAAGTTGACCATCGCCGAGAGATCGAGCAGCGCCCCGTAGAGCAGCCCGGCGAGGGCCGCCGCCGCCGCGAGGCCCCAGCGGCCAAGGCGTCGCCCCGTGAATAGGGCGAGAGCGGCCCCACCAACCCCGACCAGGCCCCAGCCCGCCATCTGCCAGGGTGTCCAGGGGCCCTGCCCGAGCCAGAAGTTCGAGATCAGCGCCGACAGAGCGCCGACCGCGAACCCCGGGGGCCCGCCGAGGGTGTAGCCGGCGAGAAGGGCGACGTCGGTGGTCGCGACCACGTTCGGAAGCGGGGCGAGCATCACCCTGCCGGCCACTCCCAGCGCAGCCATGGCCGCGACCGCGGCGATGATCCGCGCCGTCGGTCGCGAGCGCTCGAACCAGACCAGCCCGCTGACAAGGACCAGCGCCAGGATGAGCAGGACCGACGGCTGCCAGCTCAACGGCCTTCGCCTCCCGCCAGGCGGAGCGCGGACCGGGCCAGCAGCGCCGCACCGGCCTCGGGGGTTATCGCCCGGCCGGAGGTGATGCGGGCCGTCTCGGTCGTGAAGTACCAGCCGCCGGCCAGCAGCTCCTCCGCGGGCGCCTCGGCGAGGACCTCCCCGCGGGCGAGGAGAACCACCCGGTCGCTGATCGCCGCGGCGAGCTCGACGTCATGGGTGGCGACGACGACGCCGCAGCCGGTGGCGGCGAGCTCGCCCAGCCAGCGGGCCAGCTCGCCCTTTCGCTCAGGATCGAGCCCGCGGGTCGGCTCGTCGAGACAGACCAGGCCCGGCCCATGGCCGCCGGCGCCGCGGCCGGCGAATGCGATCGCCAAGGCGAGGCGCTGACGCTCGCCGCCGGAGAGATCGCGGGGGTCGCGGTCGGTGTCGATCTGCAGGCCGGCCGCGGCGAGAGCCACCTCCCCGTCCAGCCCCGGCAGCTCCTCCGAGACCCGCTCGTGGACGAAGAAGTCGTCGGGTCGCTGGGTGAGCAATGCGCATCCGCCCGCCGCCTCGATCGAGCCGGCAGCGGGCTTGACGATGCCCGCGGCGGCGCGCAGCAGGGTGCTCTTGCCGGCGCCGTTGGGCCCGATCACCGTGACGGTCTCTCCAGCGCCGACGCGTAGATCGACCCCGTGCAGCACCTCGCGCCGGGCGAGGCCGGCGTCGAGCTCGACCCTGAGCCCGGCCGCCACCAGGGCATCGGGTCGGGCGCCCGGGTCAACCCGTGGCGGCCCGTTGCCGTCAGCGGCCGTCGGGCCGGTCTCGGGGAGGTGGGGAAGGGCCGCCCGGGCCGCCTTCACGCTGACCGGGCGATCCGGGAGTCCGGCGAGTTCGAACAGGCGCGAAGCCGGTGTCCTGAGCCAAGGAGCGCGCTCACAGGCGAAGCGCCCAAACCGTTCCGGGTCACCGTCGTAGACGAGTTCACCCCCTTCGAGTGCGACGATCCGGTCGGCCCCGGCGAGACAGCGCTCGAGCCGGTGCTCGCCGAGCAGGATCGTGACGCCCCACTCGTCGTTGAGGCGCCGCAGCAGGGAGAGCAGCTCGTCGCCGGCGACGGGGTCGAGCTGCGACGTCGGCTCGTCCAGCAGCAGCAGTGGCGGCCGGGTGACGAGAGCCGCTGCGATCGCCACCCGCTGCAGCTCACCACCGGATAGGGCATCGGTGGTGCGCTCCAGGAGCGGCTCGATCGCCAGGGCGAGGGCGACCTCCTCGACCGCGCGGGCGCTCTGCCCCGGCTCCCGGCCGCGAAGCTCGAGCGGCAGCCCGAGCTCGGCCCCGACGGTCGTGGAGACGACCTGCGTCTCGGGCTCCTGGGCGACGAATCCCACCGAGGAGGCGAGCTCAGCGGGTCCCACGTCACGGGTGGATCGACCGTCGATCTCGACATCGCCTCTGAACTCACCGCCGTGGAAATGCGGGACGAGACCGCTGGCCGCGCGCAGCAGGGTCGACTTGCCGGAGCCGGATCGGCCCGCGACGACGACGAACTCACCGGCCGCGATCTCGAGGTCGAGGTCCCGCAGGGCCGGGGCCGGCGAGTTCGGGTAGGAGTACGTCGCTCCCTGGATGCGGAGCAGGCGCTGGTCAGCCACCCGGGGCCCCCGATCCGGCTCGGGCGCGGCGGCGGCGTCGCGCCGCCGGGCCGGCGAACGGCAGCGTCGCCAGGGCCGGAATGGCGATCGCCAGCGCGAGCGTCGGTCCGTCGAGGGCGAGGGTGACCGTCGGGTAGGAGTCGAAGTCCCCGACACCGGTGAGGAGCGAGGTGATGATCAGGGCCAGGAGTGTGGCCCCGACGAGCGCCAGCGGCACCTCCCCCGGTCGCCTCCGGTGCCTGACCCGCGGCAAGCGGCCTGCGAGACCGTAGCCGCGCAGCTCGAGGGTGGCGGCGACGTCGAGGGAGCGGTCGAGGGACCCGGCGATCAGCCGTCTCGCCATCGACCCGCGGCTCACCTGAGCGGCGGCGGGCCCGCGCAGCGAGGAGGCCTCACCGAGCCGCGAGGCGTCGGCCACCGCGAGCGGTACCAGCCGGGATACCAGGGTCGCGGTGAGCGCCGATCGGCCCGCCCATGGCCGCAGGCCCCGGAGAATCCGATCGGGATCCACGCAGGCCGACCAGGTGGCGAAGATGACGAGCGCGGCAAGGATCCGGAGCGCCAGCACTCCCCCCTCGGCCAGTGCCTCGGCGGAGACGTCTATCTGCCCGAGCACCGGCAGCTCCCAGCCGCGGAGGAGAATGGTCTCGCCACGCTGGCTGGCGAGCGCGTTGACGACGATCACGGTCACGGCGAGCGTGAGCCCGAACCGGAGCGGTGCAAGCGCCGATCCCAGCGCGGCTGACAGACGCGCGGCCGCCAGGGCCGCCAGGGCCGCGACGGCGATGATCAACGGACTCGAGAAGGCAAACGCTGCGAGGGCCAGGGGGCCGAGGTAGAGAGCCGCGACCCAGGGGCGGGCTGAGCCGAGAGGGCCGGGACGTGGCGAGTAGGCGAGCGCCGTTCGCATCAGCAGTCCGCGCTCTCCTGAACGGGGATATCGACGCCCTGACCGACGGGAAGCGAGGCCGGTGCCGCGCCGGGTGCGGCTGAGATCGCCGCGTAGCGATCGGTCAGCAGCTCCTCGTCGAGCAGGGCGACGGCTGCCGGCAGCGAGTCGGCCGAGGTCGCCGACACGATCCAGGTCGGCTGATCCTCGCCTCTGCGGACCGCCGCAACCCAACCGACCTCGCCCAGCCTCGCGAGCTCACGGTCGCGCTCGTCGCGAGCCGACAGCACCCAACCGGCTCCGCATCGCTCAGGGACCGCGTAGACGCCGCTGGCTCCCGGACCCCTCGCGAGCGTCGCCGCATCATCGTCCTCGCGTACCCGCCCCCACTCGCCGACCAGCACCCGCAGCGTTTCCTCGGCAGCCTGGGCGGCATCCGTGGACTCCAGGACGGGGGCCTGCACCCCGGCCTCGGCGAGGCGATCGGCGACCTCATCGCAACTGGCGCCGGCCGCGAAGCAGATCACCTCGGTCGGAAACCGCTCACCGTCGAATCCATTGACGAACGGCTCGGGGTAGGAGCCGACCACAGCCGGGACCCGGTAGGCGTTGGTCCAGTCCCGGTAGTCCCACCAGACCTCGTCGCCCGCTCTGACGCGGGCCTCGCCGGCACCGACCGGCGACCAGTATCCGTTCACGTAGAAGAACCAGTCCCGCTGGCGACCCGCCTCGACCGTTCCCTCGATGCCCTCGATCGAGTCGACGAAGTTGCCGCCGTAGGAGGTCTCGATCTCGGCCTCGGCATCGAGGAAGCGGACCACGGAGTCGGATTCGGCCGGGTCGGTCAGGGTGGCGTCGAGCAGGCGCTCGGAGCCGTGATCGCGAGTCACCGTCAACGCTGCGAAGCCCTGATCGCGCTCCCCCGCGCCCACCCCGCAACCGGTGGCTGTGGCGACGATCGCGCTCGCCACCACCGTCACGACGGCGCGGATGGCAGCCCGGGGGGTCAGCGCCGCTTGACCTTCTCGCAGCTGCCGCGCACGATCAGCTTCTGGCCCTCGCGCGCGACCACCTCGTCCCGGCCGCCGCCGCAGCGGATGATCGGAGCCGAACCGCCGGCGCGGCGGACGTCGATGCGGTCGCCACCCGCCAGGGTGGTGATCTTGTTCTGTCCGCGGGTTGCCTTGACACGATCGGGCCGGTTCGTCCCGACGTGCTTGGTCAGCTGACCGGGAGGGCACTCGGGTAGCGAGCAGATCTTGACCAGGTTCGACGGGATCGCCCCATCGCGGACGCCGCGGAGGCGGGTGATCGGCGCGGAGGCCTTGACCTCAGCGGTGCCGTCGGCGCCGGTCACCCTCCCGGTGCCCTTGATGCGTACACCGGCTGCGGGCGAGGCGGTGCCGTCGTCCCCGTACTCGGTGGCCTCGACGGTCAAGGTCTCGCCCGCAGGCACGCGTGCCGGGGCCGCTATCTCGAGCTCCGCCGGAGTCGGCTGGGTGAAGTCCTCGATCAGGAACCAGAGGATGTCGTCGCCGTGCTCGACCGGGGTACCGTCGCCGCCGGTCTGCGAGCCAATGTGGTTGCGCTTCACGTACCAGTAGCCGGTGGAGGGCGCCCGGAAGCCGCCGATTCCGCAGAGTCCGAGGCCGAAGTCGAAGGCATCGGTGATATCGAGCGGCCGCAGGCTTCGATTGGTGAGCTGGGCATGCTTGATGATCCCGAGCGCGTTCGAGTCGCCGAGCTTGGCCTTGCGACCGGAGCCCCCGGTGCCCTCGCCGAAGCAATCGGCCCTCGGCGAGGTCCTGACCTTCGTCGGACCGGTGTACTGGCGTTGGTCGACCAGCGAGACACCGTCGGCGATGACCCGGAGGTCGGCCCCGTCCCTGTTGGCCGCCTCGGCGGCGCCGGCGGCTACGAAGCAGGTCAGCACAGCTACGCAGGGAGCCGCCATGGCCCGGCGCAGGCGTGAGAGGTGTGTGGACATGGCCACCCTTTCCTCGAGGGTTTGCGTTGGCGCGGCCGGAGCTAGGTCTCCTGACTTGCGGGACTGACGCCGCGCCTTCCCAGAGCCATCGTCTGGCTCCAGTGGCTGGTACGACCCGGGCCCGTGGCCCAGCGCCGTGCGACGCCTCACCCGGTCACAGTGGCGGGACCGTGCCGGAATCTCACCGGACTTCCCTGAACACCGACCGTATGGCGGGCCACTCTAGTGCAGAGGGCCCGAACGCGTGAACGTCGGCTAGTTGCGCTCCTCGACCACCTTGGCGAGGCTCTGAACGACCTCGGGCATCGACTTGCGCATGCGCGCCAGCTCCCAGTGCTCGATCTTCAGCGCCCGAACCACCGTGTTCGCGATCACCGAGGCGGAACGGGACTCCTGCTCGAGCAGGCCCTGCTCGCCGAAGACATCGCCGGCGCCGAGAGTGGCGACCTTCTCGCCGTCCTTCTCGACCCGCACCTCGCCCTCCTCGATCGCGTAGAAGTCGTTGCTGAAGCCGCCCTCGCGAATGATCACCTTCTCCTCGGGGAACTCGACGAGCTGTGTGAAGGCGGCGATCTTCTTCAGCTTGTCATCCTCGACGCCCTCGAAAAGCGAGAACCTCTTGAGCTGGCTGGAATCCAATTCGTACTCCTCCGGGTTGAGACATCACTGAACCTACCCGATCCGGCCGGGGATTTGGCCGACCCGGCCACCACTGTGAGAGATCTCACCGCCACCGTCCCCGCGGCTGGATCGAATCAGCGGGTACGCCGGCTCGCTACGGTGGGATCGATGGCTCGGCTCACCGCCCTCCTGATAGTTGTGGCTGCGGTCCTCAGCGCGTCCGCATGCGGCGATGAGGGGAGCGGCCCGCCGGAGGGGGGAGCGGGATCAGCCGAGGCGGCGGCCTCGGGGGCGAAGTTCCCGGAGCTGCTCTCGGCCGAGGCCACGCAGGCCGGGGACGGCACCTACGACATCGCGGTCACGATCAGCTCGCCCTACGACAGCCCCGCGCGCTATGCGAACGGATGGCGGGTTATCAGGGGAGACGGTGAGGTGATAGCCGAGCATGAGCTGCTGCACGACCACGCCTCCGAGCAGCCCTTCACGCGCGTGCAGACAGGGGTCGAGATCGACGAATCGGTCGGGGTCGTTCAGATCGAGGGGCGCGACCTCGCCAACGGCTATGGAGGCACGAGGCTCCAGCTTCGGCTGCCCTGACCGCCAAGCGAGCCGGCGGACTGCGTCTCCCTCCGGCCGCGGAGGATTCAGGGCGGCGGTGCCACCTGTCGCGGCGACGTACCGCCTCCTGCGATCGCCCCTAGGAGTCGAGGAAGAGGTCGACCAGAGGCTCGCCCTCGCCGGACTGGTACGCCGACAGATCGGTGATCCCCTCCTCGGCGAGAACCTCGTCGTCGATGAAGAAGTTGCCGCTGCACTCGGCGGCGGGCCGGACGAGGATCGCGTGGGCGGCGTCGGCGACGATCTCGGGGGTGCGGGCCTGGTTCATCGCCTGCTCCCCGCCGAGCAGGTTCTGGACCGCGGCGGTGGCTATCAGGGTCCGTGGCCAGAGCGAGTTGGCGGCGATCGGCCGGTCCGCGAGCTCGGAGGCCAGACCCAGCGTGCAGAGACTCATCCCGTACTTGGCGATCGTGTAGCCGAGCTGGCCGCCGGCCCACTTCGGATCGAGGTTGATCGGCGGCGACAGCGTCAGGATGTGGGCGTTGTCGCTCGCCTCGAGGTGCGGGATGCAGGCGCGCGAGAGCATGAAGGTCCCGCGGGTGTTGATGTCCTGCATCAGGTCGTAGCGCTTGGGCTCGAGGTCGGGGGTCTTGGCGAGGTTGATCGCGGAGGCGTTGTTGACGCAGATGTCGATCCCGCCGAACGCCTCGACCGTCTCGCTCACCGCGCGGTCGATGTCCGCGTCGATGCGGACGTCACCGACGATCGCCAGGCCCCTGCCTCCGGCGTTGTCGATCTCCTCCACGGCGGTGTGGACGGTCCCGGGGAGCTTCGGATGGGGCTCGTCGGTCTTCGCCATGATCGCGACGTTGGCGCCGTCGCCGGCCGCGCGAACGGCGATCGAGAGACCGATCCCACGGCTGCCGCCCGACATCAGAATCGTCCTGCCCTCGAGCGTGTTCGCCATCTGTTTCGGTCTCCTCGGGATAGGGTGCGGGATCAACGCTATCTACGAACGACGGAGTCCATCCCCTTGAGCCTCGAAGACCCGGTGATCATCTGCTGCGCCATCTCCGGCGCGATAGCCAACCGAGATCAGTGCCCGGCGATCCCATATACACCGGAGGAGTACGCGGCCGAGGCGCGCCGCATCGTCGACGAGGGCGGCACCCACATCCACATCCACGCCCGAACCCCCGACGGGACGCCGTCCTATGAGATCGCGGACTTCGCGGCGATCAAGGACGCAATTCGGGCCGAGGTCGGGACCGACGCGATCATCAACTTCTCAACCGGCACGATCGGCGTCTCGGTCGAGAAGCGAGTGGCATACCTCGAGGCCGTGCGTCCCGAGGTGGCGGCGTTGAACATGGGCTCGATGAACTACGCGAAGTACTCGAAGCGGCGCAAGGAGTTCGTCTTCAAGGCCGTGTTCGAGAACTCGCTCGACGAGATCATCGAGATCCTCGAACACCTGAACCGACTCGGGATCAAACCCGAGCACGAGTGCTTCGATACCGGCCACGTCTCCACCCTGGAGCCGCTGATCGACATGGGGGTGCTGCAGGGGCGTCCTCACGTCGACTTCGTGATGGGCGTGGTCGGCGGGGTCGCCCCTACCGCCCGCAACCTCGCGGCGATGGCCGACAACGTCCCCGGTGGCGCCCACTGGGGCGTGATCGGGATCTCACGGCAGCAGTGGATGCTCGTCGCCGCGGCCCTGACCCTCGGGGGCTCGGTCAGGGTCGGTCTCGAGGACAACCTCTACCTCCCCGACGGGGAGATGGCCACCAGCAACGGGGAGCTGATCGCAAAGGCCCGCCAGATGACCGAGGATGTCGGACGCCGCCCGGCGACGGTGAGCGAAGCGCGGGAGATGCTCGGGATCCCGACCCCGGGCTGAGCCGACTCCCGGGGGATCGGCCCGCGGGTGCTCCGTAGATTCCCCGGATGCATGGCGGCGGGTGGCGATTACGATCGTCCTGACCGGGTGGAGGGTCCCCTCCACCGCGATCACCCCGGTATTCAGAGCTGGGACGTCGTTGAACGGGCCGATCTCCAGAACGGGCCGATCTCCAGCCTGATTCAACTACGCCCGCCTGCGGGCCAAACCCGAGCGAAGGATCGAGATTCACGGATGACAGCGGATGCCCTGCGGTCAAGCGAGTACGCCGTCTCGGCGAGCGAGCGCGATCCGAACGGACCGGAGGCGAAGCGACGCCTGGAGCGGCTGAGCGGGGCGCTGGTCCGGCTCAGCGAAGAGCTTGCGGCCGAGCGGCGCCGGAGCACGGCCCTGCGGACCGAGGCCAAGCGCGCGCGGGCAGAGTTGAAGCGACTACGCGGGGCCTCGAGGTAGGTCCGGCCGAGGAGGCGATGACGATGTCGAGCACTGAGAAGGAAGACCGGGGCGCCGAGCTGGTCGAGGGCCCAGCCGCGAGGCTCAGCAGCTACCTCTCCGAACACGGGATCGAGCACGAGCTGATCGAGCACCCCGAGACGATGACCGCGAGGTCGGAGGCCAGGGAGGCACACGTGCCGGCCGCGGAGATGGCGAAGGCGGTACTGCTGGCCGAGGCCGACGAGTACCTGCTGGCGGTGGTTCCCGCATCGAGCCGCCTCGATCTCGAAAAGACGCGTGAGCTGATCGGGCGCGCGGGCGTGCGTTTGGCTACGGAGTCCGAGCTTGCGGTCCTCAGCCCGGAGTTGGAGCTTGGAGCCCTTCCGATACTGGGCCCAGACGTTCCGGCGACCGAGGTGATCGACCGCGGCCTGCTCGAGCACCAGCGGATCCTCTGCAGCGCCGGCGATCATCGTCACGCAGTCAGCTTTCCCCCCGGCGCCCTGATGAAGGTCATGGAGCCGATCGTCGCCGACATCTGCGCCGACTGAGACAAGGATCCGGGCGTGGGCACCCAGATTCGCATCCACGGTCGAGGCGGCCAGGGCGCCGTGACGGCGGCGGAATTGCTCTCGGTCGCGGCCTTCGACTGCGGTCGCCACGCCCAGGCCTTCCCCAGCTTCGGATCCGAGCGCACCGGCGCGCCGGTGGTCGCGTTCTGCCGTATCGACAGCGAGCCGATCAGGGTGCGCGAGCCGATTTCCGAGCCCGATGCTCTGATCGTCCAGGATCCGACCCTCCTGCACCAGGTGGACGTCTTCTCGGGGCTCGCCCCCGAGGGCAGCGTGCTGGTCAACTCCAATCGTGACCCCGAGGGGCTCGGGCTCGGCGAGCTGGCCGTGAGCCATCCGCGGGCGACGGTGCTGACCGTGCCCGCCACCGACCTGGCCCGCCACCATCTCGGCCGTCCGATGCCGAACATCGCACTGATCGGGGGTCTCGCCGCGTTGACGGACGCAATCACCCTGGAGTCGGTGAAAGCGGCGATCGCAGAGCGGTTCTCCGGCAAGGCGAACGAGGGCAATGCCGCGGCAGCCGAGGCGGCGTTCGAGCACGTGCGCGCCGAGCTGGGGGTCGCCAGCCATGCTTAGACAGATCGAGGGCTCCAAGGCCGTCGCCGAGACCGTGGCTCGATGCCGTCCGGAGGTGATTTGCGCCTATCCGATCTCGCCTCAGACGCACATCGTCGAGCATCTTTCCGACTTGGTCCGGACCGGCGATCTCAGTCCCTGCGAGTACGTCTCGGTGGAGTCCGAGTTTGCGGCGATGTCGGTCGCAATCGGGGCGACCGCGGCCGGCGGGCGTGCCTATACGGCGACCGCGAGTCAGGGTCTCCTCTTCATGGCAGAGGCCCTCTACAACGCCTCTGGCCTCGGCCTGCCGATCGTGATGACGGTCGCCAACCGGGCGATCGGCGCCCCGATCAACATCTGGAACGACCACAGCGACTCGATGTCGCAGCGCGACTGCGGCTGGATCCAGCTCTACGCCGAGACCAACCAGGAAGCCGCCGACATGCACATCCAGGCCTACCGGCTGGCGGAGGAGCTATCGCTGCCGGTGATGGTCTGTATGGACGGCTTCATCCTCACCCACGCGGTCGAGCAGGTCGACTGCCCGTCCGCCGAGCAGGTCGACGCGTTCCTGCCTGCGTTCGAGCCGCGGCAGGTACTCGATCCAGCCGAACCGATCACGATCGGAGCGATGGTCGGGCCGGAGGCCTTCTTCGAGGTCAAGTACCTCGCCCACGCCAAGCAGATGCAGGCGCTGGACCGGATCCCCGAGATCGCCGCCGACTTCGAGCGGAGCTTCGGCCGTAGCTCGGGAGGCCTGATCCGTCGCTATCGCGCCGACGACGCGGAAACGATCGTGGTCGCGCTCGGCTCGGTCCTGGGGACGATCGAGGACACGGTCGACGAACTCAGGGATCAGGGCCACAGCCTCGGCGTGCTCGCGATCAAGTCCTTCCGGCCCTTCCCGATGGATGAGGTGCGCGAGGCGCTGGCCGGCGCCCGGCGCGTGATCGTCCTCGAGAAGTCCCTGGCGGTGGGAATCGGCGGCATCGTTTCCGCCAACGTCCGGATGGCGCTCTCGGGGATCGAGCTGGAGGGCCATACGGTGATCGCCGGCCTTGGCGGAAGGCCGATCACGAAGGCATCGCTCCGCGGCCTGTTCGAGCAGGCCGACAAGGGCGAGCTCGCCCAGCTGAGCTTCCTCGACATGGACGCCGAGCTGGTGCAGCGGGAGCTGGAGCGCAGCGGAATCGGCGACGGGACCGGCGCGCACGCCGAGAACATGCTGCGGGAGATCGGAATCGTCGGTGCCCGGTCGCACTGAAGAGGAGGTGGAAGGTTGCCCTACCAGGAGCTGAAGATGTACCAGACCGGTACCTACGCGGTTGGGAACCGGTTGCTCGACCCCGAGGACCGGACCGTACAGGCACGCCTGGACCGCTCGAACTCCCTCACCTCAGGGCATCGCGCCTGCCAGGGTTGCGGGGAGGCTCTCGGAGCCCGCTACGTGCTCGACGCGGCGATGCGGGCGACCGACAACCGGCTGATCGCCGCGAACGCGACCGGATGCCTGGAGGTCTTCTCCACCCCCTACCCGGAATCGTCCTGGCAGCTCCCGTGGATCCACTCCCTGTTCGGCAATGCCCCGGCGATCGCGACCGGGGTCGCGGCCGCGCTGCGCGCCAAGGGCAACACCGATACACGCGTGATCGGACAGGGCGGTGACGGCGGCACCCTCGACATCGGCTTCGGCTGCCTCTCGGGGATGTTCGAGCGCAACGACGACGTGCTGTTCGTCTGTTACGACAACGAGGCCTACATGAACACCGGCGTCCAGCGCTCGGGGGCCACGCCCCCGGCTGCGCGGACCGCGACGACCAAACCGGTCGGGCCGGAGCCCGGCAACGTCTTCGGGCAGGGCAAGAACGCTCCCCTGATCGCGATGGCGCACGAGATCCCCTACGTGGCTACGGCGACCGTCGCCGAGCTGCACGACCTCGAGTACAAGGTCGAGCGCGCGATGCGGTTCGAGGGGGCGCGCTACCTGCACGTCTTCGTCCCCTGCCCGCTCGGCTGGGGGTCCGCCGCGGAGGACACGATCCGGATCGCGCGCCTCGCCAAGGAGAGCGGCTCCTTCCCGGTCTTCGAGGCCGAGAACGGCGACGTGGTCGGCGTCTCGAAGATCCGCCGCAAGGTGCCGATCGAGGAGTACCTGCGACCCCAGCGGCGATACGCCCACCTCTTCGGGGACCCCCCGGAGACGGAGGTGATCGGGAGGCTGCAGGCCGCGGCCGACCGCAACATCCGTCGCTTCGGGCTGCTCGACGGTGACGAGAGCGCCGAGCACCCCGACCTGCTCGCGGCGCTTGCCGACGCCGACCACGGAGCCCAGTGATGGAGAAGCCGTTCGCCATCACGCTCGAGGTCGGCTCTTCATTGGCCAACAAGACCGGCAACTGGCGCACCGAACGCGCGGTCTACGTCGAGCGCCTGCCCCCGTGCAGCGACGCCTGCCCCGCCGGCGAGGACATCCAGGCCTGGCTGTACGAGGGCGAGTCGGGTGGCGACGGCTACGAGCGGGCCTGGCGAAAGATCATGGAGGACAACCCGTTCCCCGCGATCATGGGAAGGGTCTGCTACCACCCGTGCGAGACCGCCTGCAACCGGGCGCAGCTCGACGAGGCGGTCGGGATCAACTCGGTCGAGCGGTTCCTCGGTGACGAGGCGATCGAGCGGGACTGGAAGATCGAGCCTCCGGCGAAGTCCTCAGGAAAGCGGGTCCTGATCATCGGCGCCGGGCCGTCGGGGTTGAGCGCCGCCTACCACCTGCGCCTGCTCGGTCACGAGGTGACCATTCACGACGCCGGCACGGCGGTCGGCGGGATGATGCGCTTCGGGATCCCGAAGTACCGGCTGCCCCGGGAAGTGCTCGACGCCGAGGCCGAGCGGATCCTCGCCCTCGGGGTCGAGCTCGAGCTCGAGCGCCGCTGCGAGAACGTGCTGGAGAGCATGCGCGAGGGAGGCTTCGACGCCGCCTTCTTGGCCGTCGGCGCCCACATCGGCAAACGGGCCTACGTCCCGGCCGGTGAGGCCGCCCACATCGTCGACGCGGTCAGCATGCTGCGGAGCATGGAGGGTGAGGCGCCTCCGCAGCTGGGTCGGCGGGTCGTCGTCTACGGCGGCGGCGATACGGCGATGGACGCGGCGCGCACCGCGAAGCGGCTCGGAGCGACCGACGCGGTGGTCGTCTACCGCCGTACTCGCGAGAGGATGCCGGCGCATGATTTCGAGGTCGAAGAGGCAAGCGAGGAAGGCGTTCTGATGCGCTGGCTGTCGACGATCAAGCGGGCCGAGGAAGGCCGGGTGACGATCGAGCGGATGGAGCTCGACGAGGATGGATTCCCACAGCCGACCGGAGAGCTCGAGGAGCTCGAGGCCGACTCGGTCGTCCTCGCCCTGGGCCAGGAGGCTGACCTCTCGCTACTCGAGGGCGTCCCTGGGATCGCCGTAGACGACGGCGTCGTCGAGGTCGAGGCGAACATGATGACCGGGCACGACGGGATCTTCGCCGGCGGTGACATGGTCCCGGCCGAGCGCACGGTCACCGTTGCGGTCGGCCACGGCAAGCGGGCGGCCCGGAACATCGATCGCTGGCTGCGGGGGGTCCCGCACGAGGCAGCGCCGGAGCGACAGCTCGCGGGCTTCGACACGCTGAACACCTGGTACTACGCCGATGCCCCGCGCACGGAGCAGCCCGAGCTGGAGATCGCCCGTCGCCGATCCACCTTCGAGGAGGTCGTCGGCGGTCTGGATGAGTCGAACGCGCTCTTCGAGGCGCGACGATGCCTGTCCTGCGGCAACTGCTTCGGCTGCGACAACTGCTTCGGTCTCTGTCCCGACAACGCGGTGCTGAAGCTGGAAGGGGTCGAGAACGGCTACGAGATCGACCTCGACTTCTGCAAGGGCTGCGGGATCTGCGTGGCCGAGTGCCCCTGTGGGGCGATCGAGATGGTGCCGGAAGACATCTGAGCCGCGTCTTGGCCGCGTCCGGATCGCGTCGGGACGCTACGGGGCGGGCTCCGGATCGCGGGGTTCGATCAGGCCGTAGTGGCCGTCGTAGCGAAGGTAGATCACCCGGCCGCGACTCGACGAGGCATCGATGAAGAAGAGGAAACGATGGTTCAGCTCGCCCATTTCGGCGATCACGTCGTCGAGGCTGCGCGGCTCGGGACCACGGCTGGCCTCGCGGACGATCCCGTCGGCGTCGACCCCCGACCACTCCGTGGAGATCGGCCCGATGACTCCGACGCGCCCGTCGTCACGCTCGTAGACGACGGCGTCAACGTCGGCCTCGGCCTCGCGGAAGAGGTAGAAGTGGTGGTCGAGGATCGACATCTCCTCGGCCGCCTCGACCGGGGTCATCGCGACGACCGCGAAGCTCTTGTTCCGGATCAGCTCCCTCTCCTCGGAGGGACGCGGGTAGTAGCTGGGCCGCGGCGGCACGTAGTCACCGTGGCGCCACTCGCCGGAGCCGCTGGATGGGCCGCGCCCGCGCTCGGTGACGCGCCGCTCGACGAAGCCGCGCAGCTGCCGCTCGAGACGCTGGGCGAGTTGATCGACGGCGACATCCATCGAGTGCTCGCTGACCTGAGCGCGGATCATGGTGCCATCTAGATCGACATTGGCCTCGGCGCGCGAGGGGCGCTCGATCCGCGGATTGGCCTCCTGATGGAGAACCACACGGGAATTCAGAAGGTGCGCGTTGACGTAGCGGTCGAGGGCGCCGATCTTCTCGGCCGCACGCTCCACCGCGGACTCGCCTACATCGCCCCTGGTGCTGACATCGACATCCATGCGTTGCTGATTGTTGCCGAACCGGCCGGCTGAGGGTACGTAGGAGCCACGGTTCCGCGACCGGGTACTCCCCGGTTGGCGAACCCAGCGATGAGCCTAGGCTCGCTGGGCGTGCCGACAGACGACGCGAACCCCGCCGCACTGGTCGAGGCGATGATGCAGCCGGGCTTCTACGAGCACCGGCCCGAGGTCGTACGGCTGCACGAGACCCACATCTCGTGGGTCTTCGTCGCGGGCCCCTTTGCGTACAAGGTCAAGAAGGCCCTGCACCTCCCCTTTCTCGACTACGGCAGCCTCGCTCGCCGCCGCCTGATGTGCCACGAGGAGGTCAGGCTCAACCGGCGACTCGCCCCCGACCTCTACCTGGGCGTGCGGGCGATCGTCCCCGTCGATGGCTCCGCGACAGATGAGCGTCTGGCGCTGGGGGCGGATGACGACCCGCGCGCGGTCGAGCACGCGGTCGAGATGCGTACGATCGACCCGGAACGGACGCTCGACCGGCTGACCGCCAGCGAGAGCATCACTCCGTCCGAGATCACAGCGATCGGCTCCCGGATAGCCGCGTTCCATCGCGACGCCGAGCCGGCTCGGGATCCCGACCGCGCCGTGAGCAGGCAGGTCGAGGCGATCGAGGAGAACCACCGGACCCTCGAGGCGCACGGCGCGGGCCTGATCTCGGCGCCGAGGCTGGAGGCCGCCACCCGGTTCAGCCGGGCCTACCTAACCGACGGCGGACGAGCGGAGCTCGAGCGCAGGGCCGCCGGCGGCATGGTCCGCGATGGCCACGGCGACCTCCGCGCCGAGCACGTGATCGTCGCTGAGCCGATCCGGATCTATGACTGCGTCGAGTTCGATCCCGGCTTGCGCATCGTTGACGTCGCGGCAGATCTCGCCTTCCTGCTGATGGACCTGGAGCGCCTCGGCGATCGCGAACTCGCCGAGCGGGTACTCGCCGCCTACCGCGAGGCCGGAGGTCCCGAAGTCGATCGGCGCCTGCTCGCCTTCTTCTGCTCCTACCGGGCCTGGGTCCGATCCAAGGTCGCGTTGCTCGGAGCGGGATCGGGACTTGCGATCGCGGCCCCAGCACGGGAGCTACTCGATCTTGGGCACCGCTTCGCCTGGCGGGCCCGGCCGCCGCTGGTGTTGTTCGTCTGCGGGCTGGCCGCCAGCGGGAAGAGCACGCTCGCGGCCGCCCTCGGTGAGATCAGCGGCCTGCCCGTGATTGACGCCGACACCACCCGCAAGCGCCTGGTCGGGCTCGAGCCGACCGAGCGCGCCTCATCCGATCACTACAGCCCGGAGGTCGGCGAGCGGACCTACCGGGAGCTCGGGGTGGCGGCGCGCGCGGAGCTGGACCGTGGCAGCGCCGTGATCGTCGATGCAACCGCCCGCAGGCAGACCGATCGCGATGCCTTCCGCGAGGGACTCGGGCGGATCGGGGGACCCGTGCTGTTCGCGATCTGTCAGGCGCCGGACGGGGTTCTGCTGGCCCGGGCGCGCGAGCGCAGCCGGGATCCGGCGCGGATCTCCGACGCTGACGAGGAGGTGGTGCGCGCACAGCTCGGGACCTTCGAGCGGATCGCCGCCGAGGAGGGTCGCGTGGCCGCGATCGCCACCGAGCTCGACGCCGACGCTCAGCTGACCGCGGTCGAAGCGCTGATCGACGAGGCTGGTCCGGCACGCGGGGCGGAGGGCGATCGGGCCGGATAGGTGCGTCGGTGACGCTCGGTCCGGCGCCCTGGGCCGGTGCGGGCTGCTACCAATCCCTCCGCGATGGCCGATCACCCCACTCCCCTCTGGACGCCCTCGGCCGAGCGGGTCGAGCGAGCCGAGGTGAGCCGGTTTGCGAAGGCGGCCGGTGTCGAGGGCGACTACCACGACCTCTGGCGTTGGTCGGTGGCCGACGTCGAGCGCTTCTGGACCCACGTCTGGGACTACTTCGGGGTCGAGGGCGTCTATGAGCGGGCCCTCGGCTCGCGAGACATGCCCGGGACCGAGTGGTTCCCGGGCGCCGAGCTCAGCTATGCCGCCCACATCTTCCGCGGCCGCGAGGACGGCGAGGTGGCGATCCGCCACGCCTCAGAGCGACGCGAGCTGGGCGAGGTGAGTTGGGGGGAGCTCCGGTCGCAGACAGCGCGGATCCGAGCCGGCCTGGCCGAGCTCGGCGTCGGGCGTGGCGACCGGGTGGTGGCGTACCTGCCCAACATCCCCGAGACGATCGCTGCGTTTCTCGCCTGCGCGTCGCTGGGAGCGGTCTGGTCCTCGGCGGCGCCGGAGTTCGGGGCCCGCAGCGTGATCGACCGCTTCGCTCAGATCGAGCCGAAGGTGATGCTGGCCGTCGATGGCTACAGATACGGAGGCAAGGACTTCAACCGCGGCGAGATCGTTGAGGCGATCGCCGCCGAGGTTCCCTCGCTGGAGTCGGTCGTCACCCTCGGCTATCTCGACGGCACCGGCTGGCAGGCCGGCTTCCTGGGGCCCGAGGGATCGGAGCTCTCTTTCGAGCCCCTCCCGTTCGACCACCCGCTCTGGGTCCTTTACTCATCGGGCACGACCGGCCTACCGAAGGCGATCGTCCACTCCCAGGGCGGCATCCTCCTCGAGCACCTGAAGAAGATGCACCTGCACCTGGATGCCCAGCGGGGAGATCGGATCTTCTGGTTCACGACGACCGGCTGGATGATGTGGAACTTCCTCGTCGGGGTCCTGCTGACGAAGGCCTCGATCGTCCTCTTCGACGGCCATCCCGGCTATCCGGGTCTCGATCGCCTCTGGAGGCTGGCCTCGGCGGAGGAGGCCGGGATCACCACCTTCGGGACCAGCGCATCCTTCATCGCATCCTGTATGAAGGGCGGGGTCGAGCCCGCCGCCGGGCGTGACCTCGGCCGGCTCGAGGCGATCGGATCGACCGGCTCGCCGCTGTCCCCCGAGGGCTTTGCCTGGATCTACGAGCAGCTCGGCTCCGAGACCTGGCTGTTCTCGACCAGCGGCGGCACCGACGTCTGCACCGCCTTCGTCGGCGGGGTCCCCACCCTGCCGGTCTATGAGGGGGAGCTGCAGGCCCGCTCGTTGGGGGCCGCGCTGGAGAGCTGGGATGAGAACGGCAAGCCCCATATCGGCGAGGTCGGGGAGCTGGTGCTGACCGAGCCGATGCCCTCGATGCCGATCTTCTTCTGGGGCGATGAGGATGGCGCGAAGCTGCGCGAGGCCTACTTCGACCACTACCCGGGCGTCTGGCGGCACGGGGACTGGATCGAGCTCACCGAGCGGGGGACCGCGATCATCTACGGCCGCAGCGACTCGACCATCAACCGCGGCGGCGTCCGGATGGGGACCAGCGAGATCTACAGCGCGGTGCTCGCCATCGAGGAGATCACCGACGCGCTGGTGGTCGACCTCCCCCGCGAGGGCGAGGAGAGCTGGATGCCTCTGTTCGTGGTCCTGCGCGAGGGAGCATCGCTCGACGAGGAGCTGATCAAGCGGATCGCGACCCGGGTCCGGGACGACTGCTCGCCGCGCCACGTCCCAAACGAGGTGCGCCAGATCGCCGAGGTCCCCCGGACGCTCTCCGGCAAGGCGCTGGAGATCCCGGTGAAGCGGATCCTCACCGGCACCGAGCCGGAGAGGGCGGTGAGCCGCGAGTCGCTGGCCAACCCAGGGGCCCTCGATCACTTCATCGGGCTGGCCGCGGAGAACGGGCTCGGACGGGGGGCGGCGTAAGAAGGGGTGCCCGGCGTCAGGGGGAGGGACGCCGGACACCTGTAGGTGGGACAGTACTATCCCACTTCCACCCACATTACCATGGGTGTGAGGGCATCGGAGATTCACCATGGGTGTGAAGACATCGGAAATCGAGCAGCATCGGTCGGCGGCCGAGGCCGTCCGGTCGGACGCGCGCCGTAACCGCGAGGCCGTGGTCGAAGCGGCGATCGTGGCGCTGGCGGCCGACCCCAACGCCTCGATGGCCGACATCGCCGAGGCCGCAGGAGTAGGCCGCACGACCGTCTACCGTCACTTCGACACGCGGGAGGAACTGATCGGAGAGCTGTTCCAGCGGGTGGTTGCGGAAGCCCGGCAGGCGACGGGTTCGGTGATCGAGTCCGGCGACGACACGGCGACGACCCTGCGCGCGCTCGGCCCGGCGATGGTCGAGATCGGGGAGCGGTTTCGCTTCCTTCACTCCCACATCGAGATCGGTGCGGCGGCCCTCGCCGACAGCATTGAGATCGCCGACGATCCGGTGCGCATGCTCCTGGTCGAGGGGCAGGAACGCGGGAGCATCCGCGCCGATGCGCCGATCGGCTGGATGCAGTCGCTGATGCAGTCGACGGCGATGGCCACGATGGACCAGGTCCATGCCGGACAGCTCAGTCTCGAGGACGCGGGCCGCCTGCTCGGCGACACCTTCGTAGCGGCGTTCATCGCCTCCTGAAGCTGCTGATTGCGGGGCCTAGCGGGCCCAGGGAGGGCGGATGTTGGTGGCCCCGGTGCGGCGGTCGTAGCTGACCGCGTAGGCCCGCGGCCGGAAGTGCAGGATCGGGTCTTCGGACGGCTCGATTCCGTCGCTGAGGCGGAGCGGGTCGAAGATGATTCCGTCGTGTCCCTCCGCAACGGCGTTGAGCTCGAGCGAGCCGGCATCGACCCGCCGGCCGTCGGCGTCCCATCTCGAGGTGGGATCGTGGGGATCGTCCCCCGGCCCAGCCAGCTGTAGCTCCAGCGTGAACCGGACGGAGCCATGCTCGAGGCGCTCATCGAGCTCCTCGAGCAGGTAGTCCCGCCCCCGCCCCCGTCCGCGAGAGCCGAGCTCCGAGCCCAGGTCGGGGAGCCACCGATAGCGGACCCAGTTAATCTCGCCGTCCTCGCTCTGCCAGCGAAATGCGTGCACCGCGTAGAAGCTCAACTCGGCAAAGCTCGACGGCGGCTTGAGCGCCGCTGCGTTGGCCCTCAGGGCGCCGATCGCCGATGGGTTGCGCGCGAGGAAGAGGGGTAGCTTCCATGCCATCGCGGGCCGGCGCTCGGTTGCCTCGATCAGGGCGACGAACGCATCCGGTGACTTCACCGGGAAGTTCGGGGCGCTCTGGGCGACGATGTCGGTGCGCGCCCCGCCGGGGAGCTCGAAGCTGACCCCGAGGCCACGGACATCGGGCGCGTAGTCCGGCTCGCCGGGGTCGCCGCTGCCATTGGAAAGGCGGGCGAGGACCGAGACCTCCTCCCGCATGTGCGCGGCCCCGGTCAACTCCGCCGCCTCAAGCGTCGGGACGAAGCGGCCGGAGCAGATCACCCCCTTGGCGTGAAGCGCACGCGCCCCAGGGTGCACCCCGAAGCGGACCGAGATCCGGTCGATCGCCTGCTCTGGCGTGATCACGCTCCGATCCTATTGATCGCCGCCCGGATCGCCGCACGACCGCGGTTCCCAATACGGTTGGGTCATGCTCGCCGCCGCGATCGCCGCTGTCTCCGTGGCCGCAATCGGGCTCTTCGTCGTCGTCACCTACAACCGGCTGGTCGCGAAGCGTTTCGCCTGCGCCAGCTCCTGGTCACAGATCGACGTCGCGCTCAAGCTCCGCCACGATCTCGTCCCACAACTCGCCGAGACGGTCGCAGGTTACGCCGAGCACGAGCGAGGGACCTTCGAGGAGATTGCGAGAAAGCGAGCCGAGGCCATCGCCGCCGACGACTCGCCGCCGCGAATCCGCGGGGCGGCCGAGGCCGCGCTGGGCGGCAGGATCAGCAACGCGATCCTGATCGCCGAGGCCTACCCCGAGCTGCTCGCGACCGAGAACTTCGGAAAGCTCCAGCGGGAGCTCGCGGATGTCGAGGAGCGGATCTCGATCGCCCGTCGCGTCTACAACGACACGGCAGAGACCTACAACACCGCGATCGCGGTATTCCCCCAGGTTCTCGTCGCCCGCGCCTTCGGCTTCGACGGAAGGGAGTTCTTCGATGCACCGGTCGCGGCCGAGGCCGTGCCGGCGGTTTCCCTGGGGCTCGTCCGATGAGCTCACCGAAGAGGGGAATCCTGCTCAGGCTCGTGATCGTGGTGGCCGTGCTTGCGGCGATGTACGGGATCTCGAAGATCGAGTTCACCTCCTCGGAGGGCAAGAGCTTCCGGATCGAGCGCGCGCGGGTGGGTGTCGAGGTCCGCCCCGACGCCTCCCTCCAGGTCACCGAACGGCTCCGGTTCGACTTCAACGGCGACTTCTTCGGCGCCTACCGCGACATCCCGATCGCAGCCGGCGTCACCGCCCGCAACATCAGCGTCTCCGAGCCCGATCGCGACCTCCGCTACGCCCCGGGTGGAAACACGAGGATCGGCTCCTTCGACCAGCCCGGGCGCTTCGGCGCCGAGCAGATCCGGATCGTGGACGAGGACGGTGGCCCCACGGCCGGCTTCAGGGTCGTCTGGCACTACCGCGCAAGCGACGAGGACCGCACCTTCGTGCTCCGCTACGACATCGAGGGCGCGGCGATCGCCTACGACGACGTCGTGCAGGTTCCCTGGGCCGTATGGGGGAGCCAGTGGGAGTTCTGGCTCGACGAGCTCGACGCGGGGATCTCGCTGGCGGCAGGTGATGCCGAGCCCGTCCAGGCATCCCTCGATCCGCCCACGCTGCGGGTCAGTCCCGAGCTCGGGCCCGGCTCGGCCGCCGCGGAGGTCGACCGGGTGCCGGCGGGTGAGCAGGTGGTGCTGGAGGCGACCTTCCCACGCGAATCCTTCGCCTCAGTGTCGGGAGCGCGGGTCGAGAGGGGCGACGGCCTGGAGAAGATCCGCGCCGAGCGGGACGAGGCGGAATCCGGCCGCTCCGTGGCGAAGCTGGCTGGGCGGATCGCCGATCACATCGTCCCCCTGGGCATCGGCTGGACCCTCCTCATGGCCCTGGCCGCGGGCGCCCTGTACTGGCGCGCGCGGGAACGCCCGGCCGCGGTGCCGCGTCACCTCCCGGAGCCTCCGGAGGACATCCCCCCCGCCCTCGCCTTCGCCATCGCACACGAGGGTGCTTACGAGGATCGCCTCGTGCTCGCAACGCTGCTCGACCTGGTCGATCGTGGCTATTACGAGACCACGCCGAGCGAGGGCAAGGACCTCGATCTGGTCCTCAGCGAGCCGGAGGGCGAGCGGCCCGAAGGGGAGCTGACCGACTACGAGGAGAGGACGCTCGATTTCTTCGACCGACTGCTCGAGGAGGGCCCGGGCGAGATCGGTCAGCTCAAGGACCGGGTTCCCGAGCACTCCTCCTCCTGGCGCGAGCGCTGGCAGAAGCTGAACTCGAGCCTCGACCGCGCCGAGGAGGGCGAGATCGGCTGGGACCGCGACCTGGTCGGAGCCCGCTTCCTCCTCGCCGTGATCGCCTTAGCCGGCTACGCGGTGCTGATCGTTGGCTACTTCGTCCGCACCCACTACCTCCTGCTCCCCCTTGCCTTCCTGGTCGTCGGGATGGTCGTGATCTACCTGCTGCCGGCGCGATACCTGAAGCGACTCGATCCCTCCAGCCGCGAGCGCAGCGCACGCTGGGCCTCCTTCGCGCGCTGGACCCGCGACTTCCCACGACTCGAGGATGACCCACCGGCGACCCTGAAGTTGTGGCGGCGGATCCTCGTCTACTCGGTGGCGATGGGCACAGCGGACCGCGTGATCGAATCCGGGCGGATCCCCGCGCCGGTGGTGAGCGAGGCGCAGGCTGGCAGCCTCTGGCTGCTGTATTCGGGCGACAGCGGAATGACCAGCTCGTTCACCTCTTCCTTCGACGGCTTCGCCTCCGGCTTCTCCAGCCACGTCGCGCCGGAGTCGAGCGGTGGGGGCGGGTTCTCCGGCGGCGGTGGGGGCGCCTCCGGCGGCGGTGGCGGAGGGGCCTGGTAGCTCCGGGCGCCCGGCTCGTTATCGCTGTCCCTGCCCTGGCGCCGGCTTACCGATCACTCGGCCTCCATCGCGGGCGCGCGGGCCACGGCACCCACGAACACGGATCCTGCGAGTATCCTCACGAGGGTGAAGATGCCCAAGTGAGCACCAGCCAGCAGGCCCGACCGGGTGATCTCTCGCGGGAGCTTTTCGCGGCTCAGAGGGCCGTAGATACGGCGGCGGCCGCCTTTATCGCCGGCCGATCGCACGTCCAGACACTGATCGACAAGGGCGACTACGGCTTCGCAACCGTCACCGATGTCGAGATCGAGCGACTGGTACGCGTCCAACTCGGGCAGGAGACACCGGAGGTCCCGCTACTTGGTGAGGAGGCCGGGGGTGCCAGCCTGGAGTCGGAGGCGGCCTGGGTGCTCGACCCGATCGATGGCACCGCCAACTACGCCGACGGTAGCCCGCTCTGCGCGATCTCGCTCGCGCTGATCCGCGAGGGTCAGCCCGTCCTCGGGATCGTTACGGCGCCGTTTCTCGGCGAACGCTTCGTTGCCGTGAGCGGCGGTGGTGCGTTCCGCAACGGCGTTCCAATCCGGGTCGCTCCCCGTGAGGTGGGTGACCCGCTCGTCGCACTCTCGGACTTCGCATTCGGCCGCAAGCACCGTCCCAGCAACCGCCTGCGGCTCGCAATGATCGAGGAGCTCGTCGCACGTTCGATGAGACTCCGGATCCACGGGTCGGTGGCGCTCGATCTCGCCTGGCTGGCGGCGGGCCGGATGTCGGCGACGATCGCGCTCTCGAACCGCCCGTGGGACGTGGGCGCGGGGGTGGTGATCGTGCGAGAAGCGGGCGGTGAGGTCTTCGACGGGTCGGGCGGCCCACACAGGCTCTCGGCGGGTGCAACGCTTGCCACTGGACCGATCCGCCGAGAGACGCTGGTCTCCGTCCTCGCCGCCGCTCGCGATCGCGCCGACGGCTGAGAGACCGTGGCGCCCCTGCCCAGAGGCTCCGACCGCGTCCGCGTCGCCGTCCTCGCTCCGTCGCCGATCCTGACCGTCACCCTCGAACACGGTGTCTCGGACCCGGAGCTCCACCTGCACCCCGGGGGCCAGGGATTCTGGGTGGCGCGGATGGCACTGGAGCTCGGGGCCACGGTCGCCCTGTGTGCTCCCTTCGGAGGGGAGGTCGGCGCGGTGCTGCGATCCCTGGCCGAGCGCGAGGGCTTCGAGGTATGCCCGGTGCGGACGGCAGGCTGTAACGGTGCCTACGTCCGCGACCGTCGCGACGACATCGTCTCGGACGTGGGCGAGACCGCCAGCCCAAGGCTCGCGCGTCACGAGGTCGACGCCCTCTACGGGACGATGCTCAGCGCCTCACTCGAAGCCGATCTGGCGGTCCTGACCGGTCCGAGAGGAGACGGCATCCTCGATTCCGACTTCTACGAGCGCCTCGCGAATGATTTCGGGAAGAACGACCGCACCGTGATCGCGGATCTTTCCGGCGCCCCGCTGGAGTCGGCGCTCGCCGGCGGAATCGACCTGCTGCACCTCAGCGAGCGTGAGCTGGGCGAGCGTGAGGGCGACGTAGGCCCACGCCGGGGGGCCGCGCCCTCCGAGATCCGCCCAGCGCTCGAGCGGCTGCGCGAAGCGGGCGCTCAGCAGGTGGTTCTCACGCGTGGCCCCGACTCCGCCCTGGTGCTCCTCGACAGCGGTATGTACGAGTTCACCGGCCCCAGGTTCGAGCCCCGCGAGCCCCGCGGGCCGGGCGACTCGATGGTGGCTGCGATCGCGGTGTGCTTGGCCGGCGGCGATTCGCTCCAACGAGCGGTACGAATGGGCGTGGCCGCAGGCGCCCTCAACGCCACCCGTCGTGGGCTCGGGACCGGGAGCCGTGAGGACGTGGAGCGGCTCGCCCCGGGGGTGACCTCGCGCCGGGTGGGCGCGGCCGGGCCCCAGGACAGCTGACCGGCGGACAACGGTCGACTGCATCTATGGTCGTGCTACCGACCATCGACTCGCAACCTCTGTGCCATCGAGGCCCCGCCTTCGCCACCCCTCCACCTGACCGAGAGAGCTAAGTGTCAAGCAGGGCCGGGGGATCGGGGGGTTTCGGTCGGCACCCTGTAGTACATGAGACCAAGGCCGAGCATGCCGACCGCCAGCGCATAGCGAGTGAGCTTGCGTATCTGAGTCATTCGCGCCTTTGACGCCGCCTTCGGTACTCGCCTAGCGCGACTGCCAGTCGGCGTTGAAACCGTCGGTCGTCAACTCGCGCTGCTGCTTGCCGTTGGCCTTCATCGTGTGGATGCCCAGATAGCCGGTTGAATCGACTCCGGTGAATACGATCCTCTTTCCGTCCGGAGAGAAGGCCGGGGCGTCAGCACCGAGGCTGCCCATCTTGATCATGCGCCGCTGCTTGCCGTTCGGCTTGATCGTGTAGAGGCCGCCGCTGGTGGCCGTCACGCTCAAGTACAGGATCCTCTTTCCGTCCGGGGCCCAGCTGGGGAAGAAATCCCCCCGGCTGCCCTTGGTCAGCCGCTTCTGCTTCTTGCCGTTCGACTTCATCGTGTAGATGTCGAGGTCGCCGGCCTTGTTCTCCTTCGACCAGACGATCTTCTTGCCGTTCGGCGACCAAGCGGGGTAGCGCTCGGCCATCTTGTTCTTGGTCAGCCGCTTCTGGCCCTTGCCGTTGGACTTGACCGTGTAGACGTCGCTGTTGCGGACGAAGACGACGTTCTTTCCATTCCCTGACCAGGCGGGATCACCGTCCTCGACTTCGCTGTTGGTCAGCCGCTTCTGCTGCTTGCCGTTCGCCCTCATCGTGTAGAGGTTGCTGTCCCGGCCGAAGACGATCTTCTTACCGTTCGGAGAGAAGGCGGGGTCGAAGCCGTCATTGGTCAGCATGCGCTGCTGTGTGCCGTCCGAACTCATCGTCCAGATCTCGGAGCCACCCATGGTGAAGCGATCGAAGACGATGTCGCCGTTCTTGCCCGGGAAGGCCGCTCCCGCTGGCTGGTCGCTGGCGACGAGGGTCAGAGCGAGCGCAGCGGCGAGAACGGTCGTGGCTGCGATGAGAATCGGCTTGGTGTGGGTCATGCGGTTGCCCCCCTTACTCGGAGCCTCGGTGGAATGGCGGCGAGGTCGGCCCTGGCCACGGACGAACTCTCAGACTGTGACGCTAGGTCCTCGGGGGAGTAGTGATAACCGTGGTCTTCGGCGTTGGCAGTTGGGTAGTTCTCCGCAACGTCCAGCCGCAGGTTCGGACCCCACGCGTTGGGTTCGAGCTTGGCGCCGCAGCGATCAGACTCGAGTCCGACCAGATCCCCTGATCGGGTAGCCGAACAACGGAGGGCGCTCTTGGGGCCCGCGGGCGACGATGCCTCGCCCACGGTGGGGCGCAGGCCATCCACAGCGAGGGCGGCAGTGACTTCGTCCGGCGGATGCGTTTCCAGGCGGCGCCTCGGGTGATGTCGGCCGTGAAGGTCGTGCCAGTTCGCTGCGCCGTCGCTCTGAGCGCCTTTAACTGCTCGGGGGTCGCCGGCAGCTTGCGCCACTCCCGGCGCTGATCCTCGGGTCGGCGCCTCGCTTGGATCTTGCGCCAGTTCTTGCGCTGCTTCTCGGTTCTTGTTCTCATTGCTGCTCCTCACTTGAGGTCGGGTTTGCTGTCGATCTCCGTGGTGGCCTTCGACCCGGCTCCCTCCCTGCGATGGGGCGGGATCGGGCAGGCGTAGCGGGACGGGCCTCTGGTGAGACCCGACCCACAACTGCGACGGGTATGGGCGTCGGTTTAGGGCTACGCTGGGTCGCCGCCGGATCTGGACCTCCCGGTCCTTCCTCTCGGAGCCGCCCCGCTGCGGGCCTCGTCGCAGAGTGGGGTCGGGCTACCGGCCATGCGCGGCGCTCACATGCGGCACCCCTGCACGCTTTTCCCGTGGGGCTTCCCACGGGAATCCCCTGAAAGCCGGAAACCCGCTGATGATGCGGATCTAGGCCATACCGCTACGGGGATTCGAACCCCGGTTTCCGCCGTGAGAGGGCGGCGTCCTAGTCCCCTAGACGATAGCGGCGCGGTCGGCGATCTTAGCAACAGGGGTTCGGGCCGCAGGACCAGCTCAGATCCCCGGAATCAGTGCGGCTGGAGGGAGTCGAACCCCCACGTCCTTGCGGACACAGCGACCTGAACGCTGCGCGTCTACCAGTTCCGCCACAGCCGCAGAGGGATGGGACTCTAGCGTGAAGCGACGCCACGGAAACACCGAGGTCATCGCCTACCATCCCCTACATGCGCAATCTGCTGCGGCCGCTGTTCGACCGCGTGATCATCAAGGAACTTGAGCCCGATCGGGTGCGTCAGTCGGGTCTGGTCGTGCCGCCGGGGTCGCGCGAGGATCCTCCCCAGCAGGGGATCGTGCTCGCGGTCGGCCCGGGGCTGGACTGGTGGGACTCCGCCGGGGTGAAGATGCCGGTGGTCGCGGGTGATCACGTCGTCTTTCCCGCCTCTGCCGGGAGCTGGGTCGATGTCGACGAGGAGCGCCTGCTCGTTTGCCGGGTCGGAGAGCTCCTCGGGGTGCTCGAGCGGATAGAGAAGTGCCCTTACTGCTCCGAGCGGGAGCTGCCGAGCGGCGATCACTGCCCCGTTTGCGGACGCGAGTCCGGCTCGGTCGGGGTCTGAGCGGAGCGAAAACGCGGGTCGGGCTCGTACTCGGGGCGGCGTCGCCCGTCGCAGGCTCAGGAGGTGATCGCGGAGCTGACCGCCTCGGCCCGTCCTCCCCAGAAGGGAAGGATCTGCAGCCTCCGCCCGGCGAACACGAGAGCTCGCCCCTGCTTCTGGAAGCTCGCCTCCGCGAGCGGCTCGCGATGGCTGATGCTCTCGGCCTTCTGGGTGCCGAAGAACGGCTGGGTCATCTCGACCATGACCAGCTCGGAGTCGGTGGTGCCGACCACGAATGGCGTGACGACCAGAAACCAGCTGCCGAGCACGAGGCCGATCAGGGCGCCGCCGACCGCTCCGCCGAGGCCGATCACCGCGTAGAGCAGGACGCCGAAGATGGCCGCGCCGGCGACCCATAGCCAGTAGCTCGGCCCGGCGAAACAGAGCACCAGTTGATCGAGGTCGACCCCGAGGCGCTCGCTGACCGAGGTCCGCAGCTTCTCCGCCTGCCTGTTCATCGCGATCAGAGCACGTCCTGCTCGCGGGCACCCCGGATCATCCCGGCGAGGGTCGCTGCGGCGTCGTGCTCGGGCTCCCAGCCGAGCTTCTCGCGAGCCCTGGTCGAGTCCATCACCACCGGGGTCCGGAAGGCGGTCAGCCAGGCGAACTCCGCGGGCAGGCCGGGAAGGCGCTTGAGGATGTCGTCGAGCGGCCCGATCAGGTTCGAGGGCAGCGGCACTGACCACCAGCCGAGTGCCCTGGCGAGGTCGGCGACCGTGAGCGTTCCCGGTCCGGAGAGGTTGTAGACACCGGGTTCCCCCCTCCCCTCGGTCGCCGCGACCAAAGCGGCGGCGACATCGTCGTGATGGACGAGCTGGAAGGGAACGCCGGGGTCGGGAAGGACCGGCGCCAGGAACGGCACCTCGCCGATGATTCGCCGTAGCGAGGGCAACTGCCCGTACACGGGCAGCAGCTCAACCGTGGTCTCGACGAAGGTGTAGGCGTCAGGACCCGCGACGATCGAGGGGCGGAAGACATAGGTGTCGATCCCGGAGCCGGCGACGATCTCGGCGAGCAGGCCCTCGAGCTCCGCCTTGTGGGCCGAGTAATAGAACCCATCCGTCCCCCGGGGGTCGATCTCCTCGGTCAGAGGCTGGGGGTTGTCGGGATGGAAGCCGTAGGCCGCCACCGAGGAGGTGTAGACCAGCCTCCTGGCCCCTGCGGCGACGGCCGCCTCGAAGACGTTCCTCGAGCCCTCGACGTTGATCGGCTGCGCCTCCCCGGGATCGCCGAAGATGATGAAGGCGAGGTGCATGACCACATCGGCCCCCTCGACCGCCGCGTCGACCGCGTCGCGATCGAGCACGTCGCCCCGTTGATAGGTCACCTTCTCGAACCCATGCTCGGCCGGATCGAAGGGGCGTCGGGCCATGCCGACCACCTCGCCGACCCGCTCGCTGGCATCCAGCGCCCGGAGCGTCGCGATGCCGATGTCGCCGGTCGGGCCGGTCACAGCGACCTTCAGCTTCTTGGCGGCCGAGCCGCCCGCATCGTCAGCCATCATCGTCCTCCTCTCGTTCGGCTTCCCCCGGCGGATGGTCCAGCTCGTCGAAGAACTCCTCCCCTCGTGATTGTCCTTCAGGTCGTAGTAGCGCTCGTGACCTGACCGACAAGATCGGTGCGACCGCAATCACCACCCAGATCGCGACAACTCGCGCCCCGTGGGCCGCAGCCCACCCCCCGAGCCGATAGAGAGGACCGGTCACGGGCGGGAACCTATCGGAGCGGGCTCAGACAGCGGCGATGGCTTGGGCGGTTCGGCGCGCGAGCGCCATTATCGTCAGCATCGGGTTCGTTCCGGATGCCGTCGGAAACGCGCTGGCATCGCCGATCCAGACCCCGGAGACATCGTGCAGCTCGCCGAACGGACCGGCGACGCTCGTCTCCGGATCGCTGCCCATCCGGCAACTGCCCATCTGGTGGGCGCTGAAGATCCCCATCTCACGCGGTGCCGTCGGGGCAGAGCGGACCGCTGAGATGAATGCCTCGAGGTCGTCGCCCCGGGTCCATGTCGGCGTCTTGCGGCCGAGCGCGGTCATCTCCACCGCGCCGGCTGCCTCGTGCAGGCGGCTCATCTCCTCGAGGCCGACCCTGAGGTTGGCGATGTCGAGCTCGTCATCGAGCGGGTAGGAGGCCCGGGCGAGCCCTCGACCGTCCAGACCCACCCGGCCGTGACCACGATCGCGCGTGAGGTTGATGAAGGCGGCGCCGCGGCGGAACTTCAGCATCTCCGACTTGTGCTGCTCACCGGAGCGCCAGGGCACCGCGCCGGCGTACAGGCCGGTGGTGTGGTGGGCGCACTCGAGCAGGAAGCCGTAGCCATCCTCGATGTCCTCGAAGGCATGGGAGATACCCGCCTGCGGCGGGCCCCACCAGGGATCCTGGTCGTCCTCGTAGACGCCGAAGATCGCGGTCGTCGGGTGCAGGCGCAGATAGTCCCCGGCGGCGGGACCGCCGATTCCCGAGCGGAGCAACAACGCCGGCGACTCGATCGAGCCGCAGGCGACGACGACCTGCGGAGCGCGGACGACAACCTCGGCGCGGGTGCCCTCCTCGTCGCTGAAGACACCGATTACGCCGGCGGCCCGTCCGTTCTCCAAGAGGATCTTCTCGACCCGGCAGTTGACGACGAAGTCGGCGCCCCGCTCGGCAGCGTCGGAGAGATAGGTCTTCTCGGTCGAGCGCTTCGAGCCCGACTGCTCGCCGAAGCCCATATATCCCGCCGTCACGGGGTCATAGCTCTCGGGATCGGTGTTGCGGACGGTGAGTGCGAAATCGTGACCTCGCGCCTCACACCCCTGCTTGAGGCGCTGGTGGGGCCCGTTGAGGTCGGAGCAGGAGTCGGTGGCACCGAGACGCTCCAGCACGGCATCGAGGTGGGCGTCATAGCCGGATCCGTCCAGACCCTCGAGCCCATGCTCACTCGCCCACTCCGACCGCACCCAATCGTGGGTCCGGAGGCAGTTGGTCCAGTTGAGCACCGTGCCGCCGCCCAGGGCGGATCCGGCCTGCAGCGAGACCTGGCCGTCAGCCGTCGGGAATGGGCCGCCGTTGAGATAGAGCTGCTGGTAGCCGCTCAGCTCGTAGCCGAGAAAATCAGATTCGTCGTAGTAGCCGCCCATCTCGAGCACGCAGACCTGCTTGCCCGCCGCGGCCAGCTCGCCGGCGATCACGCCGCCGCCCGCGCCGGAACCGATCACGACCACGTCGGCCTCGAGGCTGAGCTTGCCGTCCTCGGGACGCCGGGTGGGGATCGGTTTCCCGGTCGGCTTCGGGAGGGCCTGCGGCCCCGGGTAACCGATCGCCGGCCAGTTCGGATTGATCCCGGTGCCGAGATCCGGCAGCGCGTAGAACAGGCTGATGGCGAGACCGCGGAGCGTCGTGATCCCGGCGAGCGCCTCGGGGCTGGAATCGCTGAAGGCGTGCAGCAGAGCCTCCCGATCGGCCTGCGGGACCGCCGTCGCCATCCCCTGCTCCGCCAGAGCGTCGAGCAGCCCGCGCAGCCCGTCGATCTGCTCGATCTCGAGATCGGCCTGCAGCAGACCGATCTCGACCGCCTCGGCGATCGCCATGTCGCGGGCCGAGCGCGTCCAGAATCCGGTCGGGTCCGCGTCGGCGCCCTCCTCGGGTGGTTTCAGCGATGGGATCAGGGTCTCGCAGAAGGCGGTCAGCGTCCGGCGCTGTGCGTCGTTGAAGAGCTCCGACAGCGCCAGCGCCGCCAGGCTCTCACCTGCGGTCGCCGAGACCTCGGCCGAGTAGGGCAGCATGTGCAGCTCTCGCGGGGGCGCGTGGGCGGGGGTCAGCATCAGCGACTGGCGCTTCGTGTACTTGCGAATCCCGTCGGCGCCATGGCGCGAGCCCAGTCCCGACTCCTTCCAGCCCCCCATCGGCAACTCCAGCGCTGCGTAGTTGAGTTGCGCGTCGTTGACGCAGGCGACGCCCGACTCCAGCATCGAGGCGATCTCCTCGCCGCGCTCGACGTCTCGCGTCCAGACCGATGCCTGCAGCCCGTACGGTGAGTCGTTGGCGAGCTCGACCGCCTGCTCGACGCCGTCGACGGCCATCACCGGCAGCGTCGGGCCGAAGGTCTCCTCGCGCATGCATCGCATCGAGTGATCGACGCCGGTGAGCACGGTCGGCTCATAGAAGCGGCCCGGCCCGTCCGCTCGCCTCCCGCCGACAGCGACCTCCGCCCCGCGCTCGACCGCGTCGGCGACGTGCGCCTCGATCAGATCGAGCTGCGGCGGAAAGATGATCGCCCCGACGTCGACCGAACCGAGCTCACCCGGGGGGCCCTGCCTGACCGCCTCGACCTTCTCGACCACCCGCTCCACGAACTCGTCGTGGACCGTCCGATCGACGTAGATCCGCTCGACCGAGATGCACACCTGGCCGGAGTTGTTGAGCCCGAAGCTGACCGCTGCGTTCGCCGCGCGCTCGATGTCGGCGTCGGCGAGGACGATCATCGGGTCCTTGCCGCCGAGCTCGAGGCTGACCGGGGTCAGCGTCTGGGCAGCCTGGGCCATCACCTTCTTGCCGGTCTCGGCCGAACCGGTGAACATCACGTAGTCGGCCGCATCGACAAGGGCGGCGCCGGCCTCTCCCGCGCCGGTCGCAACCGAGAAGACGCCCTCGGGCACCCCCACCTCGGCGAGCATCTCACCCATCAGAAGCGAGGTCAGCGGCGTTACCTCCGACGGCTTCAGGATCACGGTGTTGCCCGCTGCCAGCGCCGGGATGCAGTCGCCGAAGGAATTGGTCAGGGGGAAGTTCCAAGGGCCGATCACGCCGACAAGCCCGACCGGCGCGTAGCGGACCTTGAGCCGGCGACCGCCGCGGACGGACGGGGAAGCGGTCTCGACGATCTCGTCCGCGAGGTAGTCCGGCGCGGCCTTCGCCCAGAATTCGAGCGCTGAGACCCCGTAGCCGAGATCGGTGAACTGCACCTCGTCGGCCGGCCTGCCCGTCTCCCCGCAGATCGTCTCGATCACGCGCGCGCCGTTGGCGACCAGCCAGCCGCGGGCGGCCATCAGCAGCTCCGCGCGGCGCTCGAACCCGATCGCCGCCCATTCGGGGCCGACGGCCCGCGCACGGGACGCCATCGCCTCGATCTCAGAGGCGCCGAGAGAGGGGACCGTGGCGATCGTCTCGCCGGAGGCGGGGTTTTCAACCGGGATGCCGCCTCCGTTCGAGCTGGAGGCGGGGGCGTCCGGCGCCATCCCCTCACGCTCGGTTCCGGTCGCACTCTCCATCCGGAGCGAGTCTATCCGGAGCGGTTCGTGGGCGCGTGCCGCGGATGGCGCACGAGCGTCGACGCCTAGCATTGAGGTGATGAAGACCGCTTTGATCTCCGACCTGCACCTCGGCGCCGAGAGTCAGGGGGACCTCCTGCGCCGAGAGGTGATGATCGACCGCTTTGCGGAGGCAAGCTCCGACTGCGATCGCCTGGTCCTGCTGGGCGACACGATCGAGCTCCGGGACCGCCCGATCGAGGAGGCGATGGAGATGGCCCGTCCATTCTTCGAGCGGATCGGGAGGGAGTTCGCGGGCGGTGAGGTGGTGCTCGTTCCCGGTAACCACGATCACCGCCTGCTCGGGCTGTGGCTGGAGCGGATGCGGGCCGATCAGGGAGATGAGTTCCGTCTCGATGAGGAGGTCGACACGCCGCACGCCTACCAGTCGCTGCTCGCGCAATGGCTCGGAGAGACGAAGCTGACGATGCGCTACCCGGGCGTGTGGATCCGCGACGACGTCTACGCGACCCATGGTCACTACCTGGACAGCCACATAACCCTGCCGACACTCGAGCGGCTCTCGGTCGCGACCGTCGATCGAATCGGCGGCGGAGAGACCGGGCGGCGCGCCCAGCCGCACGACTACGAGGTCGTGCACGCGCCCGTCTACGACCTCCTCTTCGATCTCGCCCAAGGCGTGCGACGCCCGCACTCCCACGGGCGCGGCGATGACGGCAAGCCACCTTCGATGCGGCTGTGGGAGATGCTCGGCGGCGCTTCGGGCCGGGCTCGGAACTGGCGCGGGAAGCTGCTCAGCTCAGCCGTCGTACCCGCGGCGCTGCGAGGCCTCGAGCGAGCGGGGATTGGCTCGTTCGGGGGTGATTTCTCCCTGGCCGAGATCGGCCGCTCAGGCGTCGAGGCGATGCAGGTCGTGGTCGAGCGCCTCGAGATCGACGCAGAACACGTCATCTTCGGCCACATCCACCGTCGCGGACCGCTTTCGGGAGAGGACGGCCGCGGCGCGACCGACCCGCCCTGGGAACGGCGCGGCACCCAGCTCCACAACACCGGCTGCTGGCTCTACGTCGAGGCGATGCTTGGAAGGTCGTCGGCGGACAGCCCGTTCTGGCCCGGCCGGATGATCGTCGTCGGCGACAGCGGACCGCCCGAGGCGATCGAGATCCTCGGCGACGTGCCCGGTCGTGAGCTGCAGCAGCTGACGGAAGCGCGCTGAGGATCCGCGGTGGATGCTGCGTATGGATCGTCCCGATTGAGCTACCAGCCGACACGTCTGCGCTACGCCGCCATGGACCAGTTGCTGGGGCGCGGCCTGGTTCCCGACCTCGCGCTCCGGGCCGGCGCACGGTACGGCGTCCGCAAGGTGCTCCGTCGCGAGCACGAGGGCGGCGTCGAGGCCGAGCAGCGACGGCTCACCGACCTTGTCGCGCGCAAGAGTGCGGGCCCGATCGCGATCGCGACCGACGCGGCCAACGAGCAGCACTACGAGATCCCACCCGCGTTCTTCGACCTCTTCCTCGGCGCCCGCCGCAAGTACAGCGGCTGCCTCTGGCCCCCCGGCACCGAGACGATCGAGCGAGCCGAGGAGGAGAGCCTCCGCCTCACCTGCGAGCGGGCGGGCATCGCCGACGGCCAGCGTGTGCTCGACCTCGGCTGCGGCTGGGGGTCGATGACCCTATGGATCGCGGAAAAGTTCCCGGCTTGCAGGATCACCGCGGTCAGCAACTCGGCTCCGCAGCGCCGCTGGATCGAAGACGCCGCCGAGCGTCGCGGCCTGTCGCAGCGCGTCGAGGTGATCACGGCCGACGTCACCGACCTCGAGCTGCCGGAGCACGAGTTCGACCGGATCGTCTCGATCGAGATGTTCGAGCACCTCAACAACTGGGCCGAGATCCTGCGCCGGATCTCGACCTGGGTCAAGCCCGAGGGGCTGCTCTTCCTCCACGTCTTCAGCCATCGCACCATCGGCTACCTGTACGAGGACACCTGGGGTGCCGAGCGCTTCTTCACCGCCGGGGTGATGCCCTCCCACGACCTGCTGCTCAGCTTCCAGCGCGACATGATCCTCCGCCGGCGCTGGGCGATCAACGGCGTCCATTACTCGAAGACCCTCGCCGCCTGGCTCGAGCGCCTCGACGACAACCGACGCGCCGCCTTCGATGTGCTGCTGGGCCACTACGGCGACCGCCGCCGGGCGAAGATCGCGCTCGCCAACTGGCGGCTCTTCTTGATTGCCTGCGTCGAGATCTGGGGCCATAACCGCGGCGAAGACTGGATTGTCAGTCACTACCTCTTCGAGCCGCGGGCGTCGACGAACGCCGTCTAGTGAGCGTCGTCTTGGCCGGCCAGCAGCCGTAGCGCATGCGGTAGCGCCGGGGCGATCGCCTCGCCGCACTCGGCGATCGCCTTCGGATTGCCGGGGAAGTTGATGATCAGGGAGTGGCCACGGGTCCCGGCGACCGCGCGGGAGAGCATCCAGTGCGGAGTGTGCTCGCGGGAGGCGGCGCGCATCGCCTCGGCGATTCCCGGAGCCTGGCGCTCGATCGCCTCCAGGGTCGCCTCGGGGGTCTGGTCGGAGGGGCTGAAGCCGGTGCCGCCGGTGGTCAGGATCAAAGCCACGGCGCCCCCGTCGGCGAGCTCGCGGAGTCTGGCGGCGATCAGTCGGCGATCGTCGGTGATCGTCTCTGTGGCCACCACCTCCAGCCCAATCGAGCGGGCGAAGTCCTGCAGGGCGGGGCCGCCCTCGTCGTCCGCCTCGCCGGCGGACCTCGAGGTGCTGACCGTGATCACGGCGGCCGAGGTCTCAGCCGGCATCCGTCTCTCGCTCCCAGACCCCGCTCCTGCCACCGCTCTTGTGGATCAGGACCACGCGCTCGATCTCGATCCCGCGCTCGAGGGCCTTCGCCATGTCGTAGATCGTCAGCGCCGCAACCGAGGCAGCGGTCATCGCCTCCATCTCCACGCCGGTTCGCCCCATGCATCGGGCCTCGGCCTTCAGCGTGACCGAGCCGGCCTCGGCATCGATCGAGACATCGACGTCGACGAAGCTGAGCGGAAGCGGATGAGCGAGCGGGATCAGCTCACCGGTGCGCTTGGCGGCCGAGATCCCCGCGAGACGGGCTGTGCCGACCACGTCGCCCTTCGGACCGTCGCCCTCGGCGAGCGCGGCCGCCGTCGCCGGCAATACCCGCAGCCGTGCCTCCGCGATCGCGCGCCGCTCGGTGGTTGCCTTGGCGCCGACGTCGACCATCCGCGCCGTGCCGTCCGCGCCGACGTGGCTCAGCTTCGGCTCGTCGGAGTCGTCCCCGGCACCCATCGCCCCTCCTCTCCTTCGATCTCCCGCTTCCAGATCGGCACCTCGGCCTTGATCCTGTCGATCGCCTCGCGCGCTCCGGCGAAGGCCTCCGGCCGATGCGCGGCCGATGCCGCCACGATCACGCTCGCCTCCCCCAGTGGAACCGACCCGATCCGGTGCTCGGCGGCGATCGCCTCCAGACCGTGCCTGGCTCGGCAGTCGGCCGCTATCTCGGCGATCCGCTCCTCGGCCATCTCGACGTAGGCCTCGTAGTCGAGGCGCTCGACCTCGCGCGTCATCCCCTGGAAGGTGACCACGGCGCCGGCGCCGGGCCGGACCACGGCGCGAGCGAGTTCGTCCAGCGAGAGCGGGCCCTCCGCGACACGCGAGTGGACTTCACCCTCCCCGCCGCTCACCGGCGGGATCAGGGCGACCTCGTCGCCCGCGCTGAGCCGGGCCGTCGGGTCGGAGTACTCGCGGTTGACCGCGGCGCGGACCGGGAGGGCGCCGACGAGATCGCTGAGCTCAGCGAGCAGGTCCTCGACCGTCGCGCCCTCCGTGAGCTCCACCTCGAGATGGTCGCGGCCGGCGCGCTGGCGAAGCATCGCGAACAGCTTGACCTCGATCGTCAGTGTCTCCGGCATTCAGGAGCTGATGCTACGCCGCCGGCTCGAGCAGTTCGACCGTGACCGGCTCTCCGGCCTCAACCACGGTGGTCTCCTCGGGGATCAGGGCGAGCCCGTCGGCTCCGAGCAGCGAGGTCATCACGTGCGAACCCTGGCGCGGCGCGGCGGTGGCCAGCCAGCCGCCGGGGCCGCGCTCGAGCCGGCAGCGAATCGCATGGGCGCGATCGGCCGGCTTGCGGTAGCGCTCGCTGAGCTCGGCCCGCAAGCGGGTGCGGCTCGGCTCGGCGCCCTGCTGAGCCAGCAGCGCAGGCCGGACGAGGAGGATGAAGGTGACGAAAGCAGAGACCGGATTGCCCGGCAGGCCGAAGACGAGACCATGGGGTCCGGTTCCGAAGTAGGCGGGCTTCCCGGGCTTCAGCGACAGGCGCCAGAAGACCTCCTCCACCCCGAGCTCGCCGAACGCCGCCCTGACGTGATCGTGCTCGCCAACCGAGATGCCGCCGCAGACAACCAGCGCGTCGGCCTCCAGGCCCGAGCGCACCGCCTCGCGGGTCGCCTCCGGCTGATCGCCCACGGTCATCGGCGCCAGCGGCTCGGCGCCGCAGTCACGAGCGAGCGCGGCGAGGGCGTGGCTGTTGGAGTTGCGTACTGCCCCGGCCCGCAACGGATCCCCCGCCCCGATCAGCTCATCGCCGGTGCTCACCAGCGCGACCGTCGGCCGCCGCCGGCAGGCGGGTGTCGCGACGCCGACCGACGCCAGCACCCCGAGCTCGGCCGCCGAGAGCCGCGCCCCCGCACCCAGCAGCTCGGCTCCGGGCTCGATGTCCTCGCCGGCCCGACGCACGTTCTGCCCCGGCTCGACGGACGCCGCGATCGCCACGGAGCCCTCCTCCCCTCGGGTGTCCTCGACCCTGACCACCGCGTCGGCGCCTTCGGGCAGCTTCGCTCCCGTAGAGATCGAGATCGTCTCTCCCGGACCGATGCCCCGGCTTGACGGGGCGCCGGCCCGGGACTCGGCCACCAGACGGAGCCGGACCGCATCCTCGCGACCCGCCGCGGCCACGTCGGAGGACCTGACGGCGAAGCCGTCCATCGCCGAGTTATCGAAGCCCGGGACCCGCTCGGAGGCCGAGACCGGCTCCGCCAGCGTCCGCCCGCGCGCCTCCGCAAGCGGGACCGGCTCAGCCACCAGCGGCCTCGCTCGCTCGAGCACCAGCTCCCGCGCCGTCTCGATATCGGTCAGCTCCGCCGCCATCGACCGCCATCATCGCTGCCAGACTGCGCCCGTGCCTTGCGGACCCACCGATCACCCCCCAGCGCGGCACTGCGCGATCCTCGCCGGAGGGGCGGGCCGGCGCCTCGGCGGCGACAAGGCGGCGGTCGAGCTCGCCGGCAGACCGCTGGCTCGATACGTGGTCGACGCCGCGCGCGCCGCGGAGCTGGAGCCCCTGCTCGTCGCCAAGCCCGAGACGGCCCTGACAGGCATCGACGCCGCCGTCCTGCGCGAGCCGGCCGAGTCGCAGCATCCCCTCAACGGTCTCGCCGCCGCACTCGAGCACCTCGGAGAGCCAATCGTCTGCTGCCCATGCGATCTCCCCCTCGTCCCACCGGAGCTACTGCGAGGACTCGCTTCGATCAGCACCGGGCAGACGGTGGTGGTCGCGGCGGGGAGGGTGCATCCGTTGCTGGGCCGGTTCTCCCCATCGGCCGCCGAGGCATTGGCCCGGGCCGCGCTCACCGGAGAGCCGGTGACGGCGACGGCTGCGGCGGTCGGCGCGAGCGAGCTCGAGTTCGCCGACCTGGCTCCCGGCGTCGACCCGGCGGTCGCGCTCGCCAACGTCAACACGCTCGCGGACATCTCCAGGTTGGAGCGCTACCTGGCCGGCGGGACCGGTTGAGCCCCGACCGGACCCCGCTCAGCCGGTGAGCACCTCGACCCGTGCGTTGTAGTCGGGTATCCCAGACTCGGCACTGCGTCGTGGGCCGATCAGGACATTGCCCTCGGGCCAGTGGACCTGGAGGTTTCCAGGGGCGATCGGAGCCGCGACCGCGATCGCCGCCATCTCGCCATGCTCGCTCCGTAATCGGACCGGATCGCCAGCCCTGAGCTCGAGCCGATCGAGGTCGGATGGCGCGATCAGGACCGCGTCGCGACCGACCCCGTTGATCCCGTCGATCTGCTCCTGGACCATCGAGTTGAACTGCTTGCCGCGGCGGGTCGAGAGCCGGAATCGCCCGTCCTCGGGCGCCGGCTCCGGCGGCTCGACCAGGGCGAACCGGGCATGGCCGTCAGGAGTCTCGAATCGCTCGCCCTCCCCGAGCCGGGCGCCCCCGTACTGGAAGGAGTCCCCTCCCTCCCTCAGGTCGGAGATGGGCTCGTAGCCGGGGACCACGGTCGCGATCTCGGCGCGGATCGCCGCAGGACCGGAGAAACCGACCCGATCGGCCAGATCCGGTCGGACCCTGGCCGCGAGATCGCCGAACACCTCCCACTCGGGGCGCGCCTCCCCGATCCGCGGGCCGGGAATCTCGGGACTGAGGATCACCCTGCGCTCGGTGGAGGTTTCGGTCAGGCCCTCGGGAACCTCGTAGCGCGTCGTAGCCGGAAGCAGAAGCACGGTGGAGCCGGCCTCGGGGTCGACCAGCATCTGCGACGACAGGGTGATGTCCATGTGCACCCGCAACGGGATCGCCGCCAGCGTCCGGCGGATCGACTCGGGATCGGGCAGCACGTCGACGAAGTTGCCGCCGGCGGCGAAGAGGAGATCGAGATCTCCGCGCGCCGCGGCGTCGAACATCTCCGGCGCCGTCAGACCCGCCTCGGCGGGCGGCTCGAACCCCCAGACCTCGGCGAGCGCGCCGGCCGAGGCCGCGGTAATCGGGATCCCGCCGGGGAACGCGGTCGAGTAGCAACCCATCTCGGCGCCGCCCTGGACGCCGGAGTGCCCGCGGATAGGCATCAGCCCACAACCCTCGCGACCGATCCAGCCGCGGGCGAGGCCGAGGTTGACGATCGCCCTCACCCCGTCCTCTCCGCCGGCGTGCTGGGTCACGCCCATGCTCCAAACAAGGACGCCGCGATCGGCATCGGCCAGCATCCGGGCCAGGTCGAGCATCTCCCCTCGCGAGGCCCCGGCCAGCCGCTCCAGCTCCCCCCAGCTCGCACGGGCGGTGATCTCGGCGAGCTGCTCGAATCCGGCGGTCCGCGATGCGATGAACTCCTCGGCGGTCCAGCCGCGCTCGATCAGGTGCTTGAGCACCCCGGTCAGAAAGCCGACGTCGCCCCCGGTCGAGATCTGGAAGAAGCGGTCCGAGATCTTCGTCCCGAACAGCGCGCTCTCAGCCTTGGAGGGAACCCAATAGCGCTCCATGCCGGGCTCCCGGTAGGGACCGACGGTGGCAACGCGGGTTCCGGCCTTCTTGGCGACGTGCAGGTACTTGGTCGATACCGGCTGGTTGTTGGCCACGTTCGAGCCGATGAAGACGACCAGGTCGGTCCCGATCCAGTCGCTGTAGGAGCAGGTCGTGGCTCCGACCCCGAGCGCCTCCCTGAGTGCGTAGGTGCTCGGCGAATGGCAGACGCGGGCGGCGTTGTCGATCGAGTTGGTGCCGATTGCCCGGACCGCCTTCTGCGCCGCGTAGTAGTTCTCGTTGGCCATCCCGCGACTGGTCAGGTAGAAGCCCGCCCGCTTTGGCCCCGAGGCGCGGATCCGATCCGCGACCAGGTCCAGCGCCCGCTCCCAGCCGATCCGCCTGAAGCCGGCCTCGCCCGCCTCGCGCACCATCGGGTGCGGCAGCCGGCCGAGACGTCGGAGCTGCTCCCCACGCAGGCCCCGGAGCGCCGCCGGATCGGCGAGCACGGCCCCCTCGAGCGCCCCCATCGTGTTCAGTCGAAGCAGGCGCAACCGGACATTGCAGAGGTGGATGCCCTCGATCGTCCAGTCGTGGAGGCCCTTGGTTCCCAGCGCGCAGCCATCGCAGACGCCGTCGCGGAGGATCCGCCAGGCGTAGCCGGCGTTGTCGACGTTCTCCCGCACCGCCCGGAGGACCTCCGCGTAGTTGTTCGGACGCTGCTCGCCGATCCCGAACGGCTTCAGGCTCGCCCAGTTCGAGGGAGTCGGGAGCTTCGTCGGCTTGCGGAGGGACATCGCCCGATCCTATGACCTGACCCTCAGTCGCCGGCCTTCCCTGCTCACCACGATCGACCGATCGCCGAGACGAAGCGACCAACGATCCGGGGCCACCTCGGCCACATCCAACCGCCGAGCGGGGCCGTCGAGCGAGAAGACCGCGGTCAGGTCCGCATCGGTGGCGAGCGCCGAATATGACGCCTCGACCCGCGGCAGCCAGCGGCGGAACTCCGGCGAGAGAAACCCCGCCCGCGGATCGCTCGCGCCGAACCTGGTCCTGGCGGGGATCGGCCTGCCATCGGGCCCGCTCGCGACCAGCTCGCCCTCGAGGCCGGGGGCGGCCAGCGTGAGGCTGGCGCCGGTGCGCTCGGCCCCGACCTCCTCACCGAGCTGGAAGCGGCGGGTGTAGGTGTGCGGTTGCCCCGAACGCAGGGAGTCGATCACGAGGAGTGACTCCGACGGCCGGTACAGGAGCAACCGGCGGTGCCGCACTCCCAGTTCCTCGGTCAGCGGGTTGCGGGCGAGGATCGCCGACCAACCGGACCCCTCCCCAGAGGCCAGCAGGCCGCTGCCGTAGGCGCTCCCCTCATCGCGCGGAGGTTCGACCTCGTCGATCACGAGACTGCTGTGCGCCGCGGCGGAGGCGGCGAACTCGTAGTTGTCGTCGAGATCCTTGTGGTAGAGGCCGGTGTCGGCCACGATCCGGGTGCCTCGGTCGTAGAGGTCGAAGCTGAGCTCGTCCGAGTGCTTGTGGGTCGAGTTATGGAAGCTCGCGATCAGCGCCAGGTAGTGATCCTCACCTCGCACGACCGCGAGGCCCGCGCGGTAGAGGGCGAGCATCCCGTCGGCGCCGTCGAGCAGCGGCTCGGCGAACGCCGGAGCGGAGTCACGATCGGAGTCGCCGAACTGCACCAGCCGCCCGTCGGGCATCGTCAGCCATGCGGTCACCTCCTCCATCCGCTCGGCGATCCGCTCCAGGCCCGGGGCATCGATTCCCTGGACTGCGACGAACCGACGGACGAGCTTGGCGACGAGCACCTGGTAGCTGCTGGAGTGCTCGAGCCAGAAGCCCTCAAGGCGATCGAGGCGGCGGAGCAGCGTCCGCTCGAATCGCCGGATCGCCAGCCCTCGCCACCGCTCGGCCCCGGGATCGAACGAGAGCTGATTCGCAAGTAGCGCCAGACCGAGGTCCTGGAAGAGCCCGTGGTTGGTGGGCTTGTACTTGCCGGGATCGATCAGCTCGGCGACGTGGACGCGGAGGGAGCGGATTAGATCGCGCTGCAGGGGTCGATCGATGATTCCCTCACAGGTTCCCGCGAGCAGCAGGTAGGCCATGTACGGGGCGCGATCGCCGGTCCGCTTGTCGGCCCAGGCGGCCGCCGGCGTCCCCGGGCGGCGGATCGGGTTCGCCTCGATCCAATCGGCGAACAGGTCCCGCGCCTGCCGCAACGCGGCGCGATCGCCGTCGGCCGCATGGGCGCCCAGCAGCACGTCGGACCACTTCATCTTGTGCAGCTGGTGCCTGAACGACCGCGACCTCCCGGTGTTCAGGCCCCAATCGACCGGGGCCCGGAGGCGGGTGCGCGCGCCGTCGACCTCGAAGATGCCATCGCGGGCGGCGCGCAGCTCGGCTCGTGAGTGAGAGCGATCCTTGGCAACCTCGTAGCGGGCCGGGCACTGGATCCCGCCAAGCAGCGGGATCGTCCCCGCGGCCGGCGGTGCCGACCCTGATCGCGGGGCCTCCACCGGCCCACCGCGACCCGTGTCGGCCCGCCCGAGGACGAGCACGCCGGCGAGCACGAGGAGCGCCACGGCGGTGACCGCTGCGATCGGCTTACGGGCGCTGCTCACGGGTGCAGTATCGCCGCAGGCGCGGCGATGGGACGATGTCAGGCATGAGCGACCCGCGCCTACACAAACGCGTCACCCATGACTCCGGCGCCGACGAGGTCGCCGTCGAGGAGCCGATGGAGATCCGGGTTGATGGAATGGCGTTGGCGGTGACCATGCGCACCCCTGGTCACGACGACGAGCTCGCCCTCGGTTTCCTGCACGGTGAGGGCCTGATCGACCGGGCGCACTCGGTGACGCTGGGCGCCGATCTCGAGGCCAATGTGGTCGACGTGACCGGCCCGCTGCTCCGCGATCCGGGCGATCGCAGCTTCTACGCGACCTCCTCCTGCGGGGTCTGCGGCAAGGGGGCGATCGAGCAGGTGGCCGTGGACTCGGCTTCGCTGGCGGCCGGACCCGAGGTGGAGCGCTCAATGCTCGCCTCGCTTCCGGAGCGACTCGCTCAGCCCGCCTTCGAGCTGACCGGCGGACTGCACGCCACGGGCCTGTTCGACTCCTCCGGAGAGAGATTGATCGAGCGTGAGGACGTCGGCCGCCACAACGCGATGGACAAGGTCGTCGGCCGTGCGCTGCTGGAAGACCGGATCCCGATCGGCGGTTCGATCCTCTGCGTCAGCGGCCGCCTCTCCTTCGAGCTGGTCCAGAAGGCCGCCGTCGCGGGCTGTCCGATCCTGGTCGGGGTCGGGGCCCCGAGCTCGCTGGCGATCTCGCTCGCCGCCGAGCGCCGGATGACCCTCTGTGGCTTCGCCCGGGCCGGGCGCGTGAACGTCTACGCGGGCGCCCAGCGCGTCATCCGCTGACCGCGCGCCCGGGCGTGGCGGGACCTCGCGCGAACTCCCGCTCCGCCTTCACCCCAAGCCGTCGCGACTCGGAAGCTCTGGATCTGGCGGGTCGGCCCTCCCTCAGTCGAGCTCGGCCGCGAGCCCGTCCCGCTCGATCTCCTCGACCTTCGCCAGGCGACGGGCGTGACGCTCCTCAGCGGTGAACTCGGCGCCGATGAAGGCCGCGACCAGCTCTTCGGCGATCACCGGCCCGATCACCCGGGCGCCGAGAGCGAGCACGTTTACCGAGTCGTGCTCGACGCATTGGGCAGCCGTGTAGGTGTCGTGCGCCATCGCCGCTCGGATTCCCTCGACCTTGGTCGCTGCGACCGCGACGCCGGCGCCGGAGCCGCAGACCAGGACTCCGCGCTCGGCCTCGCCGGAGCGGATCGCACCGCAGACGGCGAGAGCGAAGTCCGGGTAGTCGTCGGCGGGGTCGAGCTCGCACGCCCCGAGGTCGAGGGGCTCATGGCCCCCGGCGCGGATCGCATCGAAGATCGTCTCCCGCAGCGGGAAGCCGCCGTGGTCGAAGCCGCAGGCGATCCTCATCGCCTACTGCGCATCTCGGTGAAGACGGCGGTCTGGCCGTCGCGCGAGTCGGATGCAGTCTCGTCGGCGATCACGTGGTTGACGGCGTTGATCAGCGCGAGGTGGGTGAAAGCCTGCGGGAAGTTCCCGAGCTGGCGGCCGGAGCGCGGCTCGATCTCCTCGGCGTAGAGGCCCAGGGCTCCGCTCATGTTCAGCAGGCGCTCGGTGAGATCATGCGCGCGGCTCCGCTCGCCGATCTCCGAGAGAGCTGCGGCGAGCCAGAACGAGCAGATGGAGAAGGTCCCCTCCTCGCCCTCCAGGCCGTCATCGGTCTCGTCGACCACGTAGCGCAGCACGAGCCCGTTGCTTGTCAGGCCACCCTCCGATACGTCCCGGTCGATCGCCAGCACCGTGCTCCGAAGGCGCTCGTCATCGGGCGGGAGGAAGCGGACCAGCGGGATCAACAGGGTCGAGGCATCGAGCGCGTCGGTCTCGTAGTGCTGGCGGAACAGCCCCTCTTCGCTGACGCCGTTGGAGAGGATGTCGGCGCGGATCTCGCCGGCGATCTCGCGCCACCCCGTCGCGAGCTCCTGCTCGCCGCGCCCGTCGGCCAGCCGGGCGCCGCGATCGACAGCGACCCAGCACATCAGCTTCGAGGAGACGTAGTGCTTGGGCTCACCGCGTGCCTCCCAGATCCCCTGGTCGGGTTTCTCCCAGACGCCGACAGCGCCCTCGACCTGGTCGGAGACCACCTCCCAGAGCTCGGCCGGCACATGTTCGCGGGCCTTGGTGTGGATGTACACGGAGTCGAGCAGGGCGCCGAAGACGTCGTTCTGCTTCTGGCTGAATGCACCGTTCCCGATCCTGACCGGCTTCGAGTGCTCGTATCCGGTGAGGTGGTCGAGGGTCGACTCGGTCAGATCCTTCTCTCCGCGGATCCCGTACATGATCTGCAGCTCCGGGCCCTCGGCCCTGCAGATGTCGCCGATGAACGACATGAAGTCGCGCGCCTCGGAGTCGAAGCCAAGGATGTGCATGCTCCAGAGAGTGAAGGTCGCGTCTCGGATCCAGGTGTAGCGGTAGTCCCAGTTGCGCTCACCGCCGATCGTCTCCGGCAACGAGGTGGTCAGGGCCGCGACCGTCGCGCCGCTGGGCATGTAGGTGAGGCCTTTCAGAACGAGCGCGGAGCGCTGGAGGTGGACCCGCCATGGGTGGTCGGGGAAGTCGCCACGCGAGATCCACCGGCGCCAGAATCGCTCCGTGGTCCGCAGCTGCTCGAGCGCCTGATCGGCGCTCTCCGGGTCCTCCAGGGGCTCCTCCCAGCTCAAGGCCGCAAAGCAGGACTCGCCCTCCTTGAGCCAGTGGCGCGAGGCCACGACGCCCTGATCGATCCCCATGTTCATGTCGCTGATGATCCGCAGGCGTAGCCCGTTGGCGAGCTCGCAATCGGCCGAGGTGCGGGCGCCGGTGATGCTCCACTCGGCCCGCTCGCGACCGTAGTCGTCCATCAGGTTGCAGAGCATCGAGACCTCGATCTCGCCGCCGATGCACTCGACGTGTCGGATCAGCATGTGGCGCGCGTCCATGTCGTTCGGCGCGCGCTTGTGCTCATCGATCCGATCCTCACGCCAAGGACCGATCGCGAGCGCGTCGCGGACGATCAGCCAGCCCTGATCGGTGGCCCAGTTGGTCTCCAGGACGTTGGTCCCCGGTAGGTAGCGACGGCCGATCGGCACCCGGTATTCCGGGCCGATCCGGAAGCGGCCCCCGTCGCGATCGAGCAGGGCTCCGAACACGCTCGGCGAGTCGAAGCGGGGCAGGCAGAGCCACTCGATCCCGCCGTCGGGGGCCACCAGCGCTCCCGTGTGGCAGTCCGAGAGAAAGGCGCAATCGCCGATATTCGGGAAGGAGTCGTTGCCGTACATCAGCCGAGCACCGCGCGGGCCTTCGTCGCCACGCTCTCCGGAGTGAAGCCGAACTCCTCGGCGAGGACCTCGGCCGGAGCGGAGGCGCCGAAGTGATCGAGGGCTACGCTCGCACCCCCTGCGCCAACCCAGCGGTGCCACCCCATCGGCGAGCCCGCCTCGACCGAGACCCGCGCCGTGACCGACGGTGGCAGGACCTGATCCCGGTACTCCTGTGGCTGGGCTGCGAAGCGCTCGACGCAGGGCATCGAGACCACCCGGACGCCGAGGCCGTCCCCGGCGAGGATCTCCGCCGCCTCGAGGCAGAGCGAGACCTCCGAGCCGGTGCCGATCAGGATCACCTCGGGCTCGGCCTCGCCGGCGTCGCGATACACATAGGCGCCGCGGTCCACCGCGTCGTCGGGAATCTGATCCGCCGCGAGGATCGGCAGCTTCTGCCTGCTTAGGACCAGCGCCGTCGGAGCGTGACAGCGCTCGAGGAGCCAATGCCAGGCGAGGAACGTCTCGCGGATGTCGGCGGGACGGATCACCTCCAGCACCGGCATCGCCCGAAGCGAGGCAAGCTGCTCGACCGGCTGGTGGGTGGTCCCGTCCTCACCGAGCAGGAAGGAGTCATGGGTCCAGATGAATATCGAGGGGATCTCCATCACCGCGGCGAGCCTGACCGCCCCCCTCATGTAGTCGGAGAAGCAGAAGAAGGTCGCCCCGTAGGCGCGCATGCCCTCGATCGTGAGGGCGTTGATTATCGCCCCCATCGCGTGCTCTCGGACCCCGAAATCGAGATTGCGGCCCCGGAACTGGTGACGGCGGACAGCCGGCTCGTCCTCGAGGTAGGTGGCGTTCGAAGGTCCGGTGTCGGCGGCGCCGCCCAGCAGCTCGGGGACCCGCGGCGCAAGCCAGTTCAGCGCCTTGCCGGAGGCAGCCCGGGTCGCGATCGGCCCGTCGCCGGGGCCGAAGGAGGGCATCTCGGGAACCGGAGGCAGATCCGGCGCGTGGCGGCCGCGGGTGCGCTCGAACTCGGCCGCCAGCTCGGGGTTCTCCCGCGCGTACTCCTCGTAGAGCTCGGCCCACTCCGCGTTGGCCGCGCTGCCGCGCGCCAGTACTCCGCCGAACAGCTCCCGGACCTCGTCGGGAACGAAGAACGGCTCCTGCGTAGGCCAGCCGAGGTTCTCCTTGGTCAGCTTCACCTCCTCATCGCCGAGGGGCGATCCGTGGGCCGCGGACTTGTCCTGCTTGTTGGGAGAGCCGTATCCGATATGGGTGGGAAGCTGGATCAGAGACGGACGGTCGGTGATCCCCTCGGCCTCGGTGATCGCGAGCTCGATCTCCTCCAGCGTCGACTCGCGATCGAGCTCGTGCACCGACCAGCCGTAGGCCTCGAAACGCTCAGGCACCTTCTCGCTGAAGGAGACGTCGGTCGGCCCCGAGAGCTGGACCGCGTTGTCGTCGTAGATCGCGATCAGCTTGCCGAGACCGAAGTTGCCCGCCAACGAAGCGGCCTCGGAGGCGATCCCCTCCTCCATGTCGCCGTCGCCCATGACGACGTAGGTGTGATGGTCGACGATCTCGTGGCTGCCGCGGTTGAAACGCTCCGCGTAGAGCGCCTCAGCAAGCGCGAATCCGACGGCGTTGGCGAACCCCTGGCCGAGTGGACCCGTGGTCACCTCGACCCCCGGCGTGTCGCCGTACTCGGGGTGCCCGGGGCACTTGCTGCCCCACTGGCGGAACGACTTGAGGTCGTCGAGCGAGAGGTCGTAGCCGCAGAGGTGGAGCAACGAGTACTGCAGCATCGAGGCGTGCCCGTTGGAAAGGACGAAACGGTCCCGGTTGGGCCAATCCGGATTCGCCGGGTTGTGGCGCATGATCCGCGTGTAGAGCACGTACCCGAGCGGGGCGAGGCCCATCGGGGCGCCGGGGTGCCCCGAGTTCGCCTTCTCCACTGCGTCGATCGACAGGGTGCGGATCGTGTTGACGGCGAGGGTGTCGAGGTCGCTTCGGGACACTGGGGGCTCCTTGTGGTTAGAGACGCCGACGCACTCTATGCAAGCCGGCACTCCGACCCCGTCCGTGGCCCAGGTCGGATACCCTCGCCTCGATGGCGCTGCACGACGTATCGGTTCCGATCCGGCCCGCGATGCCGATCTACCACGACAACCCCGGCTACTCGAAGCGGCTCGACAGCGCCATCGCCGAGGGAGCCACGGCAAACGTCACCGCGCTCGAGATCGGCGCGCACACGGGAACCCATGTCGACGGGCCCTCCCACTTCTTCGACGGCGCCGCGGGCACCGAGACGCTCGCCGTCGCTGCGTTGGTCGGACCCTGCGCGGTTGTCGAGATCGCTGACCGCGGACTGGAGCCGATCGACAGGGCCGCTCTGGAAGCCGCCACGATCCCCGACGGCGTCGAACGCGTGCTCCTGAAGACGACCAACTCGCGCCTGTGGGAGCGGGACGAGTTCACCCACGATTTCATCCGGCTCGACGGCTCCGGGGCCGAGTACGTGCTCGAGCGGGAGATCCGTCTGATCGGAATCGACTACCTGTCGATCGGCGACGGCGACGCCCACCGGGCCCTGCTCGGAGAACCGATCGTCGCGCTCGAGGGCCTCGATCTGAGGCAGATCGATCCTGGCCCCTACGTACTGCTCGCCCTTCCGCTCCGGCTGATCGGCACCGATGGGGCTCCGTCGCGCGTCCTGCTCGCCGACTCGGCCGACGACCTCAGCCGACGGGTGGGCGCATGAGCCCGACTCGCAAGAAGGCACGCGGCGGGATCGACCTCGGCGGGACCAAGATCCAGACCGTGGTGGTCGACCGCAAGCACGAGGTCATGGGCCAGGCGCGGAGGCAGACGCCGCGCTCTGGAGGAGGGCCCAAGGCAATCGCGGCGGCGATGGCGGAATGCCTGAAGGAGGCCGCCGCCGAGGCCGGTTACGAGAGCTCCGACCTGACCGGCATCGGGGTCGGATCCCCCGGCGAAGTCGACACCGCAGCCGGCACGATCACCGGCGCCCGCAACCTCGACGGCTGGAACGGGAGCTTCGCGCTGGCGCCCGAGCTCGAGGGTGCGCTCGGGACCGACGTCGCGATCGGCAACGACGTCCAGGTGGCGACGACCGGGGAGTTCGAGCTCGGCGCGGGCAAGCCCTATCAGTCCGTACTCGGGGTCTTCTGGGGGACCGGGGTCGGAGGCGGCATCGTCCTCGACGGCTCAGACTGGCTCGGCCGCGGCGCCGCCGGCGAGATCGGGCACATGGTGATCAAGCGCGGCGGCAGGCGCTGCCCCTGCGGGAACCGCGGATGCATGGAGGCCTACGCGGGCCGCGCGGCGATGGAGGCCCGGGCTCGCAAGCTGGCCGGAAAGGGCCGGAAGACGGAGCTCTTTGAGCTGATGGAGGACAAGGGGAAGGACCGGCTCACATCGAGCGTCTGGGAGAAGGCGGTCAAGCACGACGATGACCTTGCGACCGAGCTGATCGACAAGGCGATCAAGGCACTGGGAGCCGGCATCGCCTCGGCCGTCAACCTGCTCGACGTCGAGGCCGTGATCCTCGGCGGTGGGCTCGGGGTCCGCTTCGGCGACCGCTACGGCGAGCGGATCCGCAAGCGCATGCACAAGAGCCTCTTCAACTCCGACAACCCACCTGATTTCCACCTCGCCAAGCTGGGCGACCTCGGCGGCGCGGTCGGCGCGGCGCTGCTCGTCGCCTGAGCGCTTCCGAGAGTGGATCCGATCGGCCAGCGCGATATCGAGGGCTATCGAGCCCTGACGATCGCCTCCGCCGACGGCGAGCTGGAGGCGGCTTTCGTCCCGAAGGCTGGGATGGTCTGCTGCTCGCTGCGCCACCGCGGCGAGGAGATCCTCGGCCAGCGCAATGGGCTATCGGCCTACGTCGAGCGCAAGTCGACGATGGGCATACCTCTGCTGTACCCGTGGGCGAACCGGCTCAGCCGTGATCGCTTCGATATCGACGGGGTCGCAGTCGACCTCAGCGGCAACCACGATCGTCTCAAGAGGGACCAGAACGGGCTACCGATCCACGGGCTCGTCGCGGCACTCGAGGGCTGGGAGGTGGCGCGACACTACGCCGGCGACGGCGGAGGGCTGCTGACCGCCACGCTGGAATGGGAGCGGGATCCCCAGCTCCGCGCGCTGTTCCCCTTCCCGCACAGACTCTCGCTCGAGGCTGCGATCAGCGTTTCCGGTCTCGAGATCGCCGTAGTCGTCGAGCCGCAGGCAGGCGCCGCTGTACCGATCGCGTTCGGGTTCCATCCGTATCTCGCTCTTCCCGGCCTCGACCGCTCCCGATGGCACCTGGAACTGCCGCTCGCCCAGCAGCTGGAGCTCGACCCCGGGGGAATACCCACCGGGAGCCGACATGCGATCGAGCCCGAGAGCGGCCGGCTCGGCGATCGCGGCTTCGACGACCTCTTCGAGGCCCCGCCACCGGGCGAGGCTCTCTCCGTATCAGGCGGCGGCCGGCGGATCGCGATGACCATGGGCCCCTCCTACGCCTACGCGCAGATCTACGCCCCGCCGGGGCAGCAGCTGATCGCGTTGGAGCCGATGACGGCTCCAACCGACGCGCTCACCTCGTCCACGCCCCCGCTGGTCAGCGACCGTTTCCGGGCGAGCTTTTCGATCGCGGTCGGGGACGGATGAGGCCCGGTGTGCAGTGAGGGGCAGCGCTCTGCGATGACCGTCAGCTGAGGGCCGAGCCAGAACGATCGTCCGAAGTCACCTCGCGGTGGCCGAGGATCAGCGTCGGCGTCGCTCTCGATACCAGCCGATCAATGCGTTGGTGGAGCTGTCATGTGAGAGCTCGCCGTCGCCCTGCAGCTCAGGGATGATCCGCTTGGCCAGGACCTTGCCGAGCTCCACGCCCCACTGATCGAAGGAGTTGATCCCCCAGATCGCTCCCTGGGTGAAGACCGAATGCTCGTACAGCGCTACGAGCTTGCCGAGCGTTGCGGGGTCGAGGCGCTCGGCCAGGATCACGTTCGAGGGTCGGTTGCCGTCGAACTCCTTGTGCGGGACCAGGGCCTCCTCGACGCCTTCGGCGCGGACCTCGGCCTCGGTCTTTCCGAAGGCCAGGGCTTCCGCCTGGGCGAAGACGTTGGAGACGAGCTTGTCCTGGTGGTCGCCGAGCGGGTTCAGGCTCTGGGCGAAGGTGATGAAGTCGCATGGAATCAGGTGCGTGCCCTGGTGGATCAGCTGGTAGAAGCTGTGCTGGCCGTTGGTCCCGGGCTCGCCCCAGAAGACCTGGCCGGTGGGGCCGACCACTCGGGTGCCGTCGATTCGCACGTGCTTGCCGTTCGACTCCATCGTCAGCTGCTGCAGGTAGGCCGGGAAGCGCTCCAGGTACTGGTCGTAGGGCAGGACCGCGACCGTCTCGGCCTCGTAGAACTCCGCGTACCAGACCGCCAGCAGTCCCATCAGTAGCGGCAGATTCGACTCCGGCGGGGCGCTGCGGAAGTGCTCATCGATCGAGTGGAAGCCGGCCAGCATCTCCGCGAACGCCTCGGGCCCGATCGCGACCATCGTCGACAGCCCGATCGCCGAGTCCATCGAGTACCGGCCCCCGACCCAGTCCCAGAAGCCGAACATGTTGTCGAGGTCGATCCCGAAATCCGCAACCTGATCCGCGTTGGTCGAGAGCGCCGCGAAGTGCTTGGCGATAGCGGCCTCCTCACCGCCTACCCCGTCCAGCAGCCACTGTCGCGCGGAGTGGGCGTTGGTCATCGTCTCCAGCGTCGTGAAGGTCTTCGAGGCGACCAGGAACATCGTCTCCTCGGGATCCAGATCCCGGGTCTTCTCAGCGAGGTCGGTGCCGTCGACGTTGGAGACGAAACGCACACACAGTCCGCGATCGGAGTAGTGACGCAGGGCCCGGTACGCCATCACCGGCCCGAGGTCTGAGCCGCCGATTCCGATGTTGACGATGTTGACGATCGGCCTGCCGGTGTGTCCGAGCCACTCGCGCGAGCGGATCCTGCTCGCAAACGATGCCATCCGGTCGAGCACCTCGTGGACCCCGGCGACGACGTCGTTGCCGTCGACGATCAGCGACGCGCTCTTCGGCATCCGCAGGGCGACGTGGAGGACGGCGCGATCCTCGGTCGAGTTGATGTGCTCGCCGGCGAACATCGCATCCCGCCGCCCGGCAACCCCGGCCTGGTCGGCGAGCTCCACCAGCCGCGAGACGATCTCGGGGGTGACCCGGTTCTTCGAGTAGTCGAGCCGCAGGCCCTCGGCCTCGGCGACCATCCGTTCGCCCCGCTGGGCGTCGTCGGCGAACAGGTCCCGCAGGTGTACCGCCTCGGTCGCCTCGTAGAGGTCGGCGAGATGTCCGTAGGCGTCCAGCCCCTGGTATCCGGCCTCCCCCGCCGCGGCCATCAAGCGGCCGCCAGCTTCTCGCTCTTGGACTCGATGCAGGCGAGCAGATCGTTCCAGCTGTCGTCGAACTTCTGAGCGCCCTCTGCCTGAAGGCGCGCCGCGAGATCATCGACGCCGATGCCGGCCTGCTCGAACTCCGCCAGCACCTCCTCCGCATCACCGCCGTCGGCGGGCAGCATCTCCCCGACCTCGCCGTGGTCGGCGAAGGCGAGCAGCGTCTTCTCGGGCATCGTGTTGACCGTGTCGGGAGCCGCGAGCCCTCTGACGTAGGTCGTGTCCTCCAGTTCCGGGTCCTTGGTCGAGGTCGAGGCGAAGAGCAGGCGCTGCTTGCGCGCACCCTCGTTCTCGAGCCGCAGCCATCGGTCGCTCTGATAGATCTCGCGGTAGGCGGCGTAGGCCTGCTTGCAGACCGCGATCCCGAGCCGGTCCTTGAGGTCGTCGGGCACCTCGCCCGTCACCGCGGCGTCCCAGCGGGAGACGAAGATCGAGGCGACCGAGCCGACCGCGGGGTCCTCGCCCGCCTCGACGCGCCGCTCGATCCCGGACATGAACGCCTCGGCCGCGGCCCGGTACTGCGCGGTGCTGAACAGAAGCGTGACGTTGACCGGGATGCCCGAGGAGATCGACTCCGTGATCGCATCGGCCCCCTCCTTGGTACCTGGGATCTTGATGAACAGGTTCTCGCGATCTGCCTTCGCGTGCAGTGATGAAGCGGCCTCGATCGTCGAACCCGTGTCGTAGGCGAGCAGCGGCGAGACCTCGAGCGAGACCCAGCCATCGACGCCTTCGGTGCGGTGATGGACCGGCGCGAAGAGGTCGGCGGCGTTCTGCAGATCGGTGATCGCAAGGTCGAAGAAGAGATCCTCACCGCTCATGCCGGCCCCGAGTAGCTCCCGGATCTGGCCGTCGTAGTCGTCGCTGCCGGAGAGCGCCTGATCGAAGATCGACGGGTTCGACGTCAATCCGGTGACGGCGAGCTCGTCGATGTAGCGCTGGAGCGTGCCGCTCGCCATCAGCTCCCTGGTGATCGAATCGAGCCAGAGGCTCTGGCCGGCCTCGTGCAGTGTCTGGTTGGGGTTCATCTCACGCTCCTGATCGGGGTCTGACGATAGGTCTCAGTCGGGCAGTCGCCACCGGTTGGGGTCGACCAGCTCCTGCGCCGCCTCCGGACCCCACGACCCCTGCTCGTAGGGGAGGACAGGGTTCGGATTCTCGAGCGCCGACGTGCTGACCTGCCAGAGGCGCTCGATCCCGTCAGCTCGGGTGAACAGGGTGGCGTCGCCGAGCATCGCATCGTGGATCAGGCGCTCGTAGGCCTCGAGCTGGTTGTCAGCGCAGAAGGAGTCCTCATAGCGGAAGGTCATCCGTGCCGGTCCCAGCTCCATCGTCGGACCGGGCCGCTTCGCCTGGAAGTTGGCGGTGATCTCGCCGGGTTCGGAGAATTCGAAGGCGAGCTGATTGGCGCCCTGATGCTCGACGCTGCCGGGAAACATCCGCATCGGCGGCTCGCGGAAATCGAGCGCTACGAGATGGCGCGACTGCGCCAGGCACTTGCCGGTGCGCAGATAGAACGGCACCCCCGCCCAGCGCCAGTTGTCGATCTCGACCCTGACCGCGGCGAAGGTCTCGGTGTCGGAGTCGGCTGCGACGCCGTCCTCGTCCCTGTAGCCCCGGTACTGCCCCCGGACAACGTCGTCGGGCTGGATGTCACGGATCGCCTCGAAGACCTTGAGCTTCTCGATCACGAGATGCTCGGAGTTGAGGCTCGCGGGCGGCTCCATCGCGACGAAGCTGAGCAGCTGGAGCAGGTGGGTGACGATCATGTCGCGATAGGCGCCGGTGCCCTCGTAGAAACCGGCGCGACTGCCGATCGAGAGCGTCTCGGGCACGTCGATCTGGACATAGTCGACGTTGTTGCGGTTCCAGATCGGCTCGTAGAGCCCGTTTGCGAACCTCAGAGCGAGGACGTTCTGAACCGCTTCCTTGCCGAGAAAGTGATCGATCCGGAAGATCTGGCTCTCGTCGAAGACACCGTGCAGGAGGCCGTTGAGCTCGCAGGCCGACTCGTAATCGTGCCCGAAGGGCTTCTCCATGATCACCCGCGCCTCGGGACCGGTCAGCTCGAGGCTGCCGAGCGTCTCGGTGATCGCGCCGAACGCAGGCGGAGGTACGGCCAGGTAGTGGAGCAGGCGGCTGGAGCCGTCGAGCTGCTTGCGTGCGTCGGCGACCTTTTCGCCCAGCGCCTCGGCGCCGGCGCTGACCGGGACGTAGCTGAGGCGCTCGTCGAAGCCCTCGAAGTCCCCTTCGGCGATGCCGTCCCGGCCGAACTGCTCGATCACCTCACGGGCGTGTTCGCGGAAGCCCTGGTCGTCGTAGTCCTGCTCGGCGGTACCAACCAGGCGCCACTCCTCCGGCAGCAGCCCAGCGTTCTGCAGATGGAAGAAGCCCGGAATCAGCTTCCGCGCGGCGAGGTCGCCGCCCGCCCCGAAGAGGACGATCACATGGGGATCGGGGCGATCTGCCCCGTGGCCCGCCCCCGCCCCGCCGGCGGCGGGATCGGGGAGCTCGGTCTTGGCCAGTCCGCTCACGAGCCTGATCCGGCCGCCGGCTTCTCGTCATGGCCGCCGAACTGCTTGCGCATCGCCGACAGCAGCTTGTTCGCGAACTCGTCCTCGTTGCGCGAGGCAAAGCGCTCGAACAGAGCACTCGCCAAGACCGGAGAGGGCACACCCTCGTCGATCGCGGCCCGCTGGGTCCAACGTCCCTCGCCGGAGTCGGAAACCCGTCCGCCGAACTCATCGAGGTCGGGGGAGTCATTCAGGGCGGCCGCGGTCAGATCGAGCAGCCAGGAGCCGATCACAGAGCCACGGCGCCAGACCTCCGCGACCTCCTTGAGATCGAGGTCGTATTGGTAGTACTCGGGGTCCTGAAGCGGCGCGGTCTCGGCGTCGATCTCGGCGTCGTCGGAGCCGGCGTTGGCGTGCTTGAGGATGTTGAGACCCTCGGCATAGGCCGCCATCACCCCGTACTCGATGCCGTTGTGGACCATCTTCACGAAGTGCCCTGCCCCCGAAGGCCCGCAGTGCAGATAGCCGTTCTCCGACGCGGAGGCGTCGCCCTGCCGTCCGGGGGTCCGCTCCGGTGCCCCATCGATGCCGGGAGCGATCGTGGCGAAGACCGAATCGAGCCGCTCCACGGCCTCGTCCGGACCGCCGATCATCAGGCAGTAGCCGCGGTCGAGCCCCCAGACGCCGCCGCTGGTGCCGACGTCGAGGTAGTGGATGCCCTTCGGCTGCAGCGCCTTCGAGCGGTCGACGTCGTCGCGATAGTAGGAGTTGCCGCCGTCGATGATCGCGTCGTCCTCGTCCATCAGGGCGGTGAGGTCGTCGACCGTTCCCTGCACGTATCCGGCCGGGACCATGATCCAGACGTTGCGCGGCTTCTCGAGCTTGGCCACGAGATCCTCCAGCGAATCCGCCGCAGTTGCGCCCTCGCCGGCCAGTTCCTTGATCGCACCGGCGTCGACGTCGTAGACGACGCATTCATGTCCATCGCGCATCAGGCGCCGGACCATGTTGGCCCCCATCCGACCCAATCCGATCATCCCGAGCTGCAACTGATGCTCCTCTCCTCCAGAGGCGGCATTCCATCGTCCGCCTCGCTGAGGCCTCAGCTTTTCACAGCCCGGGTCCCGGATGTAGACGGGGGGTGAACGCCGGCCGTCTCAGCCGGTCCGGCGACCGATCGCGGTCAGGTACTCACCCCGGGCGCGGACCTCCCCGGACTCATCGGCCTCCTCCGAGAAATGGCTGATCAGGTCGCCTTCGAGCGCCTCCCAGCGACCCTCGCTGCTGAGCCTCTCCCTGGCCATTACCAGCGGCCCGAACTTGCGCGAGTAGAAGTCCACCGCCGCCGCCGCGGAGGGGAAATCGAAGACGATCACCTCGTCGAAGAACTCGAACTCGAAGCCCTCGGAGGCAAACAGCGAGCCCAGATACTCGCGGTGGCCCCACAGCGGCGGCGGCTCGGAGCCCTCGGGTGGCGGAACGTGGGCGCCGATGACGCCGAAGAACTCGCCGATCCGACCGTCGGGGCTCCACGAGGAGAGCCCCATGCGCCCGCCTGGCGCGAGCACGCGAGCTGCCTCGGCGGCGGCGACACGGTGGCGGGGCGCGAACATGATCCCGAAGGTCGAGAGGACGACGTCGAAGCTCGCGCTGTCGAACGGAAGATCCTCGGCGTCGGCCTCGACCCACTCGAGATCGGCCCGCACCTCCCTGGCGCGAGCCCGGCCGGCCTCGAACAGCTCCGGCGTCAGGTCGGAGGCGATGACCTCTGCGCCCCGCCCCGCGGCTGCGATCGCGGCATTGCCCGTGCCCGCGCCGATATCGAGGACCCGTTCACCCTCGGCGATCCCGACACGTGCGACAAGTCCGCTGCCGACTTCCCAGATCAGCTCGGCGACCTCGTCGAAGTTCCCCGCCGCCCAGCCTTGACGGGCTGCGGCTTTCACCTCTGCAGCTGTCAACTCATCCACTGCCCCTCCTCGACTCGATTGCTCGGAGCGTAGCGCCGATCAAGGCTGGCGTAGAGAGCTCACTCGCCGGCGCTCTTCGGAGGCATCGGGATGAAGGCGCTCGTCCGCTCGATGTACTCCTGGTATCCGGGCCGCGACTTCCTCACGTTCTTCTCCGTCAGCGCGACTCCGGAGACCTTGAGCAGGAACACGGTCATGACTATCGGACCGATGATCGTCCACCATGCCGATCCCGACTCGAGCGCGATCAGCCAGATCCCGAACCACAGGGTGGCGTTGCCGAAGTAGTTCGGGTGCCGGGAGTAGCGCCACAGGCCCTCGTCCATCACCGCCTTGCCGCTCTCGTCCTTGTGGGCGAGAAAGCGCGCGAGCTGGATGTCGGCGGTGGCCTCGAAGACGATCCCGAACAGCGTCACGATCGCGCCGACGATCGCGATCGCGCCGAGCCCACTGGGGGTCGCATCGACGGCCGCGACCTGAACCGGGGCTGAGACCACCCAGGCGATCAGGCTCTGGAGGAGGAACACGGTGAACAGGCTGCGCAAGGCGAACCGCTCGGCGCCCTGTTTCTCCCGCATCGCCTGATACCGCTTGTCCTCTCCGTCGTGGCGCCACCAGATGTAGCTCGAGAGGCGGAGCCCCCAGATCGTCACCAGGATCGCGATCAGCAGGCTGCGCTCGGGCGCGTCGTCGCTCGCCAGGTAGGCAGTCCAGGCGATCGCCACGAACACCAACCCCCAGGCGATGTCGGCGACCGAGGCATCCTTGATCGCCAGGCTCACGAGCCAGGCGAAGACCATCACCGCGCCGCCCGCGGCCAGGGTCAGTAGCTGTATGTCCAGGTCGAGCACTGCTCTGTTCTACGCCAGATCGGCTCGGGCCGGATCAACCGGCCGCCGCAACCTGCTCCCGGTCGTCGGCGGGTTCGGGCACGACCGGCTCGATCCTGATCGGAATCCCGTTGAGGTGGGCCATCCCGGCGAGCCGTTCGAGGTCGGCCGGATCGGAGGAGGCGAGTTCGTTGACGTTCGAGCCGCCGGCGGCGTTGGCCGTCTCCCAGCCACCGGAATGGCCCCACCCGTGCGGCACGGCGACGGTCCCGCGCTTGACCTCATCGGTCAGTGCGGCTTCGATCTCCACCTGCCCGTGAGGTGAGGTGATCCGGCACCGGGCCCCGTCCTCGACCCCGCAATCGGCAGCGTCGTCGGGGTGAAGCCGAGCGCGATGGCTGCGATCCCCCTTCATCAGCTTCTCGGAGTTGTGCATCCACGAGTTGTGGGAGCGCAGCTCACGCAGACCGATCAGGCGCAGCGGGAACTCGGCGGATGCGCCGTCCAGCGTTCGCAACCTCGCGACCTCGGCGCGGATCTCGGGTGGGTCGAGGTGGACGAGCTTGTCGTCGTGGCGCAGCTTGCCTGGGAGGTTTCCCTCCTCCCAGTTGGGCGCCAGCACGATCCCGTGCGGGCTCTCCCCCAGCTTCTTGAAGTTGAGGCCGCCCGGCTTGATCCCGAAGCGATCGCCTTCGGGGCCGATCCGCAGGAGCATCTCGACCAGCCGCTTCGGTGAGACCTTGATCCCGACCCTGCCGAGCATTCGCAGCCCGAGTACCGACGAGGGCACCACGCCGACCCGGGAGGCGATCTCCTCGATGATCTCCCACTCCTGACGCGCCTCGCCGCGCGCCTCGAGCACGGGCTCCGTCATCTGGATGAAGGGGGTCGTAAACAGGGAGAGGAACGGAAGCGGTAGATCCTCCCGCTCGAGGAACGTCGTTGCCGGCAGCACGTAATCGGCGTGCTTGGAGGTCTCGGTGACGTAGAGATCCACCGCCACGCAGAGCTCGAGTTCCTCCATCGCCTCCTCCAGCTCCGGCCCGTTGGGAACGCTGAGCACGGGGTTGCCCGCGGAGACGAACAGCGCCTTCATCTGCCCCGAGCCCAGGGTGGTGATCTCCTTCGCGATCAGCGAGGCCGGCATCGCGCCCAACACCTCGGGAAAGCCACCCACCCGCGAGCGCAACTTGCCGTACGTCCCCGCCCCGATCAGCTCGGCGACCCGGTCGAAGGGGATAGCCGGATCGCCGAACAGGCTGCCGCCCTCTCGGTCGAGGTTGCCGGTCACCAGGGCCAGCGCGTCGAGCAGGAAGCTGACCAGGGTCCCGCTGCGGCCGAGACAGGAACCCGTGCGCCCATAGATCGCGCACCCCTCGGCGGCGGCGACGTCCCTCGCCAGCTCGCGGAGGTCGGCGGCAGCGATCCCGGTCTCCGGCTCCGTCCGCTCAGGAGTGAACTCGGCGACCAGATCGGCCAGCGCCTCGACGCCGCTCGCCTCGAACGCGGCCGATCCGGCGTCCTGCAGCGACTCCGAAAAAATCACCTGCAGGATCGAGAGCAGCATCCACGCGTCCGAGTCGGGGTGGAGCGAGACGTGCTCGAACTCCCTCGCGGTCTCCGAGCGGCGGGGATCAGCGACGACGACCCGCCCGCCGCGCGCCGTGATCGCGTGCAGCTGGTCCTTGATTCTCGGCGCGCTCATCACGCTGCCGTGGCTGACCAGCGGGTTCGCGCCCACGATCAGGAGCATCTCGCAGCGCTCGAGATCGGGGATCGGGAGCACGAAGGGCGAGCCGTAGAGCAGCGAGGAGGCGGCGAATCGATTGGAGACGTCCTGGGAGGAGGCGGTGTAGTAGTGCTGGGAGCCGAGACCATCGATGAACCCCTTCACCCAGAGCGGGTGCGAGTAGCTGAAGGCGCCGGGGTTGCCCATGTACCAGCCGACCGACTTTCCTCCATGCTCGGCCATGATCGTGCCGAGCCGATCGCCGATCTCATCCAGGGCCTTCTCCCAGCTGATCCGCTCGAAGCCGCCGTCGGGCCGGCGCTTGAGCGGCTGCGTGACCCGATCGGGATCGTTCTGGATCTCGGTCATCGCGATCCCCTTGGGGCATGCGAACCCCTTCGAGAGCGGGTGTTGGCGGTCGGGCCGGAGCTTGGTCAGCTCCCCGTCGGTGACGGTCGCGACCATCCCGCAGAGCGGCTCGCAGATCCGGCAGTAGGTGACTCGCTCCTCCGTTGCCATCGGCACTCCTCTCGCTCCGCCCCCATCCTCGGCTGGACGATCTGATTGTGTCGCATTGCCCGCGTCGGCGAGCGCGGCCCGCGAGCCGGCTCAGGCGAGGCCGGAGTCGCGCAGCTCCCGCAGAGCGGACTCGTGCTTGTCGAGTCCCTCCAGGCCCATGCCGCGCCTCACGCCCTCGGCTTTGCTGAACTGGATCTCCCGGTAGTCGACGACCTGGATGTGGTTACCGGAGTCGTCGAGGAAGTCGAGCCCCCGGCTGGGGACGATCTCGACCCCGGCTCGCAGCAGGGCGTCCCGGGTGGCCTCGAGGTCGTCGACGACCAAGCCGAAGTGACGATCGGTGTCGGTCTGTTGGGAGCGACCCTCCGAGAGCGCCAGGAACTGGTCGCCCATGTCGAGGAAGGCCATCCCGGGAACGCGGCCCCGGAGCTCGAAGGAGAAGACGGAGCCGTAGAACTCGAGCGCCCGCTCGAGATCGGCAACCTCGAGAGCGACGTGGTTGATGCCGATCATCCGCGGCCTGGCGTCAGTCACCCTCGCCGGCCTCCTCGCTGCCCCTGATCCCCCCGATATCCGCGGCGATCTCCCGTGCTTCGTCGAGGTCGAGGCCGGCGCGACCGGCAATCCAGCAGGCCACCGGCGCCGCCTTGCGCTCGGAGTTGTGCGCCGCCTCGGAGGCGAGCTGCAGCATCTTCTCGATTTCCTCCGGCGGCGGCGGCTCGGCGCCTGTCGCCGTAGAGAAGATCGCGATCCACTCCTCAGCGTTCATGCTCTGACCGTAGCGCGCTCATCGGTCGCGGTCTCGCGGCCCAGCATCGCCAGGGTGAGCGCCTCGGCGAGCGTGATCGCGAGCAGGGCCCAGATCAGGTCCGTGTTGAGGACGAGGAGGGCGCTGATCACCGCGCCAACGACCATTGCGACGATGCCGATCAAGCGCAGCCGGTCGCTCCAGCCCCTCCGACGTTCGGCTTCGTGCGCCGCGAAGCCGGCGATCGCAAGCGTCATCACCGTGGTCCGCAGCTCCGGCATGTTGATCCTGCGGATCGACTCGTTGCGCATTCCCATCAGCCCCGCGAGCACGGCGATGATCAACAGGCGCCGGAACTCGTCGTCGGGATCGAAGCCGATCGCCACCAGGGTGGCGCCGGCCAACACGAAGAGCTCGACCCTGACGAGCCGGACGACGTAGTAGTGGCGCGTCTGGTCGTGGCGCTCGACCCGCCCGATCAACGCCGCCCCGATCAGGAAGGCGGCGAGGGCGACGGCGGGACCGGCGATCGAGAGGGTCGGGGCGCCGCCGATCGCGAGGCCGAGGACGATCAGGTTTCCCGTCATGTTGGCGGCGAATACCTGCTCCAATCCGACGAAGGTGACCGCATCGATCATCCCGGCGACCATCGTCAGCATGATCAGCGCCCGGATGGTCCGCGGGTCGACCGGCGGATGCTCGTCGGCCCGGGTGTCTTGATCGGCGTCCACTGTCGTTGTCGCGGATGCTATTCCGCGGCCCGGTCCCTGCTTTCGGCGGGGGGCCCGGAGCTCAGGAGCCCCGCTCGACCATCACCGAGGTCGCCTTCACGAACGCAATCGCCTCAACGCCTTCGACGAGCCCGAGCTCCTCGACCGAATCGCGGGTGATCGCCGCCGTGATCCGGTGCGGACCCGACTCGATCTCCACCAGTGCCATCACCCCGTCCCTCTCGACTGAGACGACCGTCCCCGAGAAGCGGTTCCGCGGCGAGGCGGCGGTTCCGGTCCGGTGTCGCTCCGGTGCATCCCGCAGCCGCTCAACCTCGACCACCGGCACCCGCCGGCGATTGGAGTCGTCCCTCGAGGTCTTCAGCTTTCCGCTCCGATCCCAGCGCCGCAGAGTGTCGACGCTCACGCCGAGCTGCTTGGCGGCGTCACCGAGGGTGAGATCCTTGCCCATTGCCCCAGCATCGCATAGGTGAACCGAGCCGGCTATCAGCCGCCGATCGCGCTCATCGTCCGGGGCGGGGGGCGAAAGCCGGGCTCGCCGACGCGGTGCTTGAGCTCCTTGCGCCAGACCGCGTCGCGAACGATCCGCTCCAGATCGGCATCCGTCGCGCCGGCTCGCAGGGGCTCGCGGAGATCGGTCTCGTGGACGCTGAACAAGCAGGTCCGGAGCTTGCCCTCGGCGGTGAGGCGGAGGCGGTTGCAATCGGCGCAGAAGGGCTCGGAGACCGGGTTGATGAAGCCGATCTCGCCGCGTCCGTCGGCGAACCGGTAGACGCGGGCCGTGGCCGAGGGCTCGCGCTCGAGCTCAATCAGCTCGTGCTCCTGCTCGATCAGCGCCCTTACCTCGGCGCCGGTCAGCACCGAGTCGGGCTCCCAGGCGCCTTCGCCGTCAAGCGGCATGAACTCGATGAAGCGCACCTGGTAGTCGCTGCTGCGGGCGAACTCGGCAAAGCGCAGGACCTCTTCCTCGGTGAAGTCGCGCATGGCGACGGCGTTGACCTTGATCGGTCGCACCTCAGGGTGAGCGGCGATCGCCTCGAGTCCGTCGAGCACCTGTGGCAGCGCATCCCGGCGAGTGATCTGGAAGAAACGATCGCGGGCCAGCGAGTCGATCGAGACGTTCACCCGCTTGATCCCCGCCGCGACCAGCGCCGCGCTGTCGCGGGAGAGCAGGTATCCGTTGGTGGTCAGCGAGAGGTCCGCCAGCGCCTCGATCCCGGAGAGCATCGAGACCAGCCGCGGGAAGTCCCGTCGCACCAACGGCTCCCCGCCGGTGAGGCGGACGTCGCGGATGCCGAGCCTCACGAGCAGGCCGACGAGCCGGGTGATCTCCTCGAAGCTGAGGATCTCGTCCCGCTCGAGCCAGGGCAGGCCGTCGGCGGGCATGCAGTACTGGCAGCGGAAGTTGCAGCGATCGGTGACCGATACCCGCAGGTCGTCGATCGTGCGGCCGTGGGCGTCGCGCAACCGATCGGTCGCCGCGGTCGTGGGCTGCTCGGCCATGTAAACAGCCTAGCTGCCGCGCCGCGGTCAACCGTGGATCGGGGCGATCAGCCTTCGCTGATGGCCGGAACTCATCGATCAGCGATCTGCGCGGCGGACGATGCCGATCTCGAAATCGCCGTCGACCTCGGTCAGCTCGAGCCGCTGCTCGACGCTGCCGTCCGGAAGGAAGAGATCGAGTCTGATCGCGTCGGAGTCCCAGCGCGGAACCTTCGCGCTCAGGGGTGGGCCGTCGACGGTGATCGTCGTGATCAGGTCGAGGTCCCGGCCCTTGCTGCGCAAGCGCGCGGTGGTCCGCGGCACCCAGCGACGGAAGGACGGCGAGGTCAGCCCGCGCAGCGGATCGCGCTCGCCGCGGGCGAGCTCGATGCGCTCGTTGCCGCGCCGGTTCGTACGCACGGCCCCGTCGAGGCCGGGAGCCTCGAGCGCGAGCCCGGCCCTCTCCTCGCTCACCCGGACCTCGGGCGCGAACTGCAGCAGCCGCGCGTAGCGGTGGGGCTTGCCGTCGGTGGAGCGCACCCGGTCGACGATCACCAGCGCCCTGCCCGGCTTGTACACGAACAGGCGCCGGTGGTTCACCCCCTGCTTCTCCACCGCCGGGTTGGCGCCGAGGATCGCCGAGTAGCCGTGGCCCTTGCCGGTCTGGATGATCCCGCTCCCGTAGGTACCTGAGCCGTCGCGCGGGAACTCCTCGCCGTCGACGGTGAGGACCGAGTGGGCCCGCTCGGAGTGGGCGAAGGCGAAGTTCTCGTCCTTGTCCTTGTGGTAGAGGCCGGTGTCGGTGATCAGGCGCCGGCGCCGATCGAAGAGGTCGAAGGTGAGCGCATCGGAGTGCTTGTGGGCGTCGGAGAAGTAGCTCGCCATCACTGCGAGGAAGCCACCCTCGCTCTTGACGATCGCGAGACCGGACTCGTCGAGCTCGAGCACGCCGCTGTCGTTCGCCGCCCGCACCTGTGCGAACTTCGGAAGCTGCTTGAGGTCGGAGTCGCCGAACTGGGTCAGCGCGCCGTCGGGGGCGCCGAGCCAGCCGACCACGTCCTGCATCCGCCGCAACAGATCGACGAGCTCCGGCGTCTCGTTCCCGGGCACCTCGAGGAAGCGGGCCAGCGTGCGGCTGATCAGCAGTTGGTATCCGGACGAGTGCTCCAGCCAGAAGCCCTCATCGGCGACGACGCGATCGTTCAGCGTCCCGGCGAACCGCTCGCGGCCGAGCTCGGCCCACTCCTCGGCGTCGGGATGGCTGTCGAGCTGGCGGGCCAGCAGGGTGAGGCCGAGGTCGACGAACAGCCCGTGGTTGGTCGGCTTGTAGGTGTCGGGGTCGGTCAGGACCTCCGCGTGTCGGTCCATCAGTGCCAGCAACAGCCGTCGCTGATCGGGCTCGAGCAGACCCTCGCAATCGGCGGCACGGAGGACGTAGGCGAGATAGGGGCCGCGGTCGCCGGTCCGCTTGTCGTCCCAGACGTCGGGATCGACCGGATCGCCATCGGGGGGATTGGCGCGGGCGAAGTCGAGCGCCAGAGCGGTGGCCTGCTCCAGCGCCGCGATATCTCCCTGCTGGCGATAGGCGTAGAGCAGCGGGTCAACCCACTGGAACTTGAAGAGGGTGTGGGCAAAGGCGCGCGAGTTCTGCGGATTCACCGTCCACTCCAGGGGCGACTGCAGGGTCACGTCCTGGTCGTTGAGGGTGAAACGCCCGCGCCTGGCCCTCGCGATCTCCTCGTCGGTGTGGGATCCCGCCCTCAGTACCTCGTATCGCGGCGGGCAGGCTCCCGCCTGGAGGGCTTCCACCTCCTCGTCAGCAACGTCGCTGGGCGCGGGTCCGCTGTCGTCGCCGCCGGATCCGAGCAGGACGATGAGACCTGCCATTACCGCCGCCAACGCCAGTGCTGCGGCCCCGCCTAGTGCAAGGCGCCTGGTTGACATGCCCTCTCAGGGTAGCGACGCGGTCCGCTCGGTCATCCCCGATGCGATCCCGCCGGGCGCATCGGCCCCCGCTGGGTCGGGATCAGCCTTCCCCGTACTCTGATGCTGCAAGCAGTGCGGCGCCGAGAACCCCTGCCTCAGGGCCACGACGGGCGAGCCGGATCTCGGTCTCGGTTCCGACGCCCGGCAGGACATAGGCGCGCGCCGTGCGCTCCGCCGGCTCGAGGAGGAGATCGCCCGCCGAGCTGACCCCACCACCGATTGCGACCACGTTGGGGTCGAGCAGGTTGATCGCGTTCGCGATTCCGATCCCGAGCCGCTCACCGAGAATCCGGATCGCCCCGATCGCCTCGGCGTCGCCGGCGCGAGCGGTCCTCACCGCGTCCTCGCCGCTGATCTCCTCACCCCCGGCGAGAAGCCGGCCGAGAGCCGAGTCGGGCGCCCGCTGCGCCGCTGCGAGGGCGAGGCGGTCGAGTTCACTACCGGCCGCAAGCGCCTCCAACGTCCCCGGCTGCGGCGGCCCGTGCTCGGAGGCATCGGGGGCGCCGTCACTCAGGTCGAGCCCGATCAGCGTGTGGCCGACCTCGGCGGCGGCTCCGGTCGCGCCCCGATACACGCGCCCCCCGAGGACCAGGCCCCCGCCAACGCCGGTGCCGACGGTGAACATCACCAGGTTCTGGATCGCGATCCGCTCCCCGTCCCAGGCGTCGGCGAGGGCGGCGACCGTGGCGTCGTTGTCGACGAACACCGGCAGCTCGAGCCGTTCGGTCAGGACCTCGCGCAGCGGCACGTCCTGGAAGGGCACATTGACGCTACTTCGCAGCCGGCCGGTAGCGAAGTCGACCACCGAGGGCACCCCGAGGCCGACCGCCCTGGTGCTCTCGGTCCTGGCGCGCTCGACATCGGCGGCGATCTCGTCGATCAGAGCCTCGGCGTCGCGGCGCTCGGTGGGACGGATCGACGGCTCGCCAAGCCGGCCGTCTTCGAGCGCGGCCACCGACACCTTGGTGCCGCCCACATCTACGCCTACTGTGTCGATCAAGCCGCTGGCAAGCTATCGCTAATGAGCGTGCCGCTCCTCCTCGCCGCCACCCTGCTGATCGTCGTGATCGTCGTCCAGGTACTGATACCCCGGATCGGCGAGCAGCGGATCCAGCGACGCCTGTCGGAGTTCGGTGGCGAGGCGTTCGTTGCCCTCGACGCCCTCCCCGCCACCAAGCTCCTGCATCGCCGGGGGGAGCGGATCACCGTTCGCGGCCGCCGGTTGGCCATCGGGATGTCGAAGGAGGGCGGTGGGCTGTCGGCACTGGATGGCTTCGAGCAGGTCGACATCGTCCTCGCCGACTTCACCACCGGGCCCTTCCGCGTCTCCTCCTTCGAGCTCAGTCGCGAGGGTGAAGGCCCCTACCTGATGCGATCGGAGGCGACCACCAGCGGCGCCGAGCTTGTCGACTTCGGCGGCGAGACGCTCGGCGTGACCGGGAGCTCGCTGCTCGTCTCGCTCGCCCGCCAGGCGCCACTGGGCGGACGCAGCTTCCCGATCGCGGTCGAGGTAGAGCTCGAGAGCGAGGAGGGCCTGCTGACAATCGCCTCGGGGGGCGGCACTATCGCCGGCTACCCGGCCGGCCCGATCGCCGGTTCGATCGCCGCTGCCGTGGCGCGGAGACTCGAGATCGCCTACTGATCGGAGCGGCCGGGGGCTCTAGCCGTGATGCCGATGGAGGTGAGACACAAACCGGAGCAGCTTGCCGATCCGGCTGTGACCGCGACGGCCGCGATCGTCGGAGCGACAGCCGAGCTGGAGCATGAACCGGTCGAGGTCGGCACGCAGTAGCTCGGCGTCCTGCGAGCCCCAGGGCCCACGCCCCATGAACCAGAGGAGTCGGGATGCGTGCCCGAGGAAGCGGCAAGCGCGCTCGGTCTCGCCACGATCGAGCATCCGCTCGGCGAGACGGAGCTTGAAGACGACGAAGCGGACCCCGCCGCGTCTGAGGTCGAGCGCCTGCGCGCGCTCGATCAGCTCGCCGAGCGTCAACCCGCAGGCTCCGGGATCGGGCTCGGCGTCGAGGTCGGCGAAGACCTGGACCCGGTCGTTGAAGACGTCGGTGACGTAGACGCGGCCGGCGCAGTCGGCGGCGATGCCACGCGGCAGCCTGAACTGGCCCTGCTCGGAGCCGGTCACTCCCCACATTCCGAGCGGATCGCCGAAGGCGTCGAAGAAGCGGACCCGATCGTTGCCGCTGTCGGCGACGAAGATCCGGCCGGAGGGATCGCGATCGATGCCCTGTGGGGCATCGAGGCCACCCCATTCGCCGAGGAACTCACCGCTCTCGCTGAAGCGCTGGATCCGGTTGTTGGCCGAGTCGGCGATGTAGACGCCCTCGGGACCGAGGGTGATGTCGAAGGGAAGGCTGAGCTGGCCCGGGCCGGTGCCGCTGTCCCCCCAGACATCGAGCAACGACCCGTCGGCCCCGTAGTGGTGGACGTGCTCGCTCTCGCTGTCGACGACGAAGGCGCCGCCGGAGCCGTCGGGAGCGACGCCGGTCGGCGTGGCGAGCTGCTGCCGTTCGGTGCCGGGCTCGCCGAAGGAGCCGAGGAACGAGCCGTCGGCCGTATCGATTCGCTGGATCCTGCCGTTGCCGGCGTCGGCGACCAGCAGATTGCCGCCCTCGTCGAGCTCGACGTCGAAGGGGCGGCTGTACTCACCCGGGCCCGATCCCTCGGTTCCGAAGCCGCCGAGCCGGTTGCCCTCTCCGTCGAAGCTCTGGATCCGGTGGTTGAAAGTGTCGGCGACGTAGACGGTGCCGTCCTGCCCAGCGGTCACGCCGAGCGGGAAGCTGAATTCACCTGCCCCCGAGCCGGTGCCTCCGAAGGCCCGGATCAACTCGTAGTCCTGAGCACCGGCCGCCGAGGGTACGAGCAACAGAACGGCCGCTACCAGCAAACCTACGACCGTCCGCCCCACGGCGCTCAGGCCAGCCATTCCAGTCCTTTCGTAGAGATTCCTCTGCCTCTCGATTGATCGGCCCGGTGACCCTTGCCCTAAACGCCCGGCGGCACACTGGACGAACGTGCGAGCGGCTCAGGGGTGGGGAGCGAGATCTCCGGGGCCGCGGCGCGTCGCCGCGGCCCCACATCTGCCAGCGTGTGGGCGGATGAGCGCAAGCGAAAGCGAACACAGCGGCGAGGCGATAACCCCCGAGGGTCTGAAGGAGCTGAAGGCCGAGATCGAGGAGCTCGAAGGGCCGGCGCGACGGGAGATGGCCGAGCGGATCAAGGCCGCACGCGAGCTCGGCGACCTCAAGGAGAACGCCGAGTACCACATCGCCAAGGACGACCAGGCGCACCTCGAGACGAGGATCAAGCGCCTGCGAGCGCGGCTGGTGGTCGCCGATGTGGTCGAGGTCGACGGGGACGAGCAGAGCTTTGCCTTCGGGCGCACCGCCGAGGTGGTCGACCGGGAGAGCGGGACGACCTACAGCTGGAAGCTGGTCGGATCGACCGAGGCCGACATCGCCTCCGGGCGGATCTCGGCCGAATCGCCGGTCGGGCGAGCGCTCCGCGATACCGCTGTCGGGGAAGAGGTCGCCGTCGAGACGCCCGGCGGCACCAAGAACTACCGGGTGCAGAAGCTGATCGACTGAGGGTCGCGCCGGCCGGTGCGACACCTCCGACTGAGGTCGCGTAGGCTCGCACCCGGATTGCCTGGCTTCGGCCGCGCCGAAGCCGTACATCCGACATCCGACCCCGGGGGGGACCAGTGAGACTCGTAATCGGAATCGTGCGCCCGGAGAAGGCGAACGACGTTCTCGAAGCCCTCTATCGCGCCGACGTCCGGGGGGTGTCGATGTCTCGCGTGCAGGGCCACGGCGGTGAGTTGGACCGGGTCGAGACCTATCGTGGAACCACCGTTCGGATGGGACTGGCCGAGAAGGTTCGCTTCGAGATCGCGGTGTCGGAGGAGTTCGTCGACAAGACGGTCGAGGTCGTCTGCAACGCCGCCCGCACCGGCGAGGTCGGAGACGGAAAGGTCTTCGTCGTGCCGCTCGAGCGGGCGGTCCGGATCCGGACTGGCGAGAGCGACGATCTCGCGGTGACGCCGGTGAGAACGTCCTCGGTGCGCTCGTAATGGACCTCTCACTGCTGCCACTGATCGCGCAGGTCGAGGAGCTCGCAATCGATCCCGGTGACACGGCCTGGATGCTCGCCTCGACCGCGCTCGTGGTCCTGATGACCCCCGCACTCGGCCTCTTCTATGCCGGGCTGGTGCGCTCGAAGAACACCCTGAACACGTTCATGATGTGCATCGCCGCTCTGGCGATCGTCGGGATCACCTGGCCGTTGATCGGCTACTCGCTGGCCTTCGGGGAGGGCAACGGCTTCATCGGCGATCTCGACTTCGCCGCGCTCAACGGTGTCGGACTCGAGCCGCGTGAGGGCGACTCGATCCCACACCTGCTGTTCATGATGTTCCAGGGCACCTTCTGCATCCTCACCGCGGCCCTGGTCTCCGGCGCGATCGTCGAGCGCATGCGGTTTGGGGCCTACCTGTTCTTCATCGCGATCTGGTCGGTGTTGGTCTACCCGGTGATGGCCCACTGGGTGTTCTCACCCGATGGCTGGCTCGCGATCGAGGGAACGCTCGACTTCGCAGGCGGTGTGCCGGTTGAGATGAACTCCGGATTCTCCGCGCTGGCGGCTGCCCTGGTGATCGGCGCGCGCAGGGACTACGGACGCCAGGCGATGCTCCCGCACAACTCGATGTTCATCCTGCTCGGCGCCGGGCTGCTCTGGTTCGGCTGGTTCGGGTTCAATGGTGGCAGCGGCCTGGGCGCGAACGAGTCGAGCGTCCTGGCCCTCACCAACACGGTCCTGACGCCCGCATGCACTCTCGCGGTGTGGTTCCTGCTCGACCTCGCCCGCGGCGGCAAGATCACGGCGGTCGGCGCGGGAACGGCCGTGATCGTCGGCTGCGTGGGCATCACCCCGGCGGCCGGCTTCATCAGCCCAATCTGGGCGATGGTTCTGGGAGCCCTGGTCGCGCTCCCCTGCTACGCGGTCATCGTCTGGCGTCCGCGGACGCGGGTCGACGAGACCCTCGACGTGCTCGCAGCTCACGGCATCGCAGGCATCGTCGGCATCGTATTCATCGGCTTCTTCGCTCAGATCGGCTGGAACGGGGTAGCGAATGGGCTCGTCTACGGGGACGCCGGCCAGCTCGGCTCACAGCTGCTGGCCGTGCTGGCCGCACCGGCCTACGCGTTTGCCGCGACCTACGTCATTCTCCGGCTTGTCGGCGCGCTGATGCGGTCGAGGGCGACGGCGGCGGAGCAGTCGGTCGGCATGGACATCAGCCAACACGGCGAGGAGGCCTATGTCACCGGCGAGGGCGCGCTGCTGATAGAGCTCGACGCGGGCGGCGAGCCGACAGAGCCCCCCGCCACCGAGCGCGAACCCGTGGCCCCCGGCTAGCGGAAACGGCCGCGGGAGCTCAGCCCGCGCAGACCCAGGCCGAGCCGCCCGAGTCGGCCCAGATCAGGGCTGCGATCCGCGCTTGCTCCTCCGGTGATGCCTCGTGCGGCAGGCCCTTGCCGCCGTAGGCCTTCCAGGTCGAGGGCAGGATCTGGTAAGCGCCGCCGGCGCCGGATGTCGGGTTCAGCGCACCGAAGTCGCCGCCTGATTCGCAGAGCACGATCTGCTCAGGGATCGCCCACTCGCCGATCTGATCGGCGACCTGTTGCTCGGCCTCCGCGGCGGAGATCCGTTGCGCCCTCTGCACCTCGCGCTCCCAGCGATCGATCTGACCGCGAAGCTGCGCGAGCGCATCCTCGCGGGCGCTGCGGGCGGTAAGCAGTGCCGCAGCGCGCGCCTGAGCCTGCGCGCGAACGGCGGCGATCTGATCGCGAGCCTCCGCGATCTCGGCGTTGTGGGCCCGCTGCCGCTCGCGGGCCTGGCCGACCGTGGCGAGATCCTCACGCATCCGAGCCCTCAGTTCGCGGGCGCGGTCGACGAGGGCCTCGTCGGCCTCCCGGATCCGCTCGACGTACTCGGCGCGCGAGGCGAGGTCGTCGTAGCCGTCGGAGTTGAGCAGTAGCTGGAGAGCGTCGGCCCCGCCGTCCTTGTAGATCGCGACCAGGCGGTCGGCCAGCATGGTCACCGAACGCCGCAGCTCCCGGCGGGTCCGCTGAAGGCGCTCGCGCGCCTCGTCGACCTCGGCGGTCAGCTCCGCCGCCCGCTGCTGGCCCTGCTGCAGGGTGGATGACAGCTCCGCCTCGCGGGAAGAGGCGGAATCCGCCTCCTGGCGCCTTGTGATCAGAGCGCCGGTCTGCGACTCGATCACGCCGGCCAGGGCCTCGGCCTGCCCGCGGGCCTGATCAGCCTTGGCGCTGAGGTCGGAGACGCTCTGGGCCGCGGCAGGCGGCGAGCCGCTGGCGTCAGCGCGAAGGCGATCAGCGCCGCGGTCGCCGTGACGAAGCGTGATGCAGCCGGCATCGGCCTGTGCTGCGGGATTCCCATAGGCACCAACGCTAGCGAACTATTAGCGTTGGATTAGCAAACCACTTGCGGCCCCTGCAACTCCGCTTGCAGGCCGGGAGCATCCGCTCCCCATGGGCTCTGTGCGATTCTTGGCCGGACCGGAGAGTCGCCTGCCCACCTCCGTCGGCATCGCGGCCGTGTCTGGAGGAGCTGCTCGGCCGCGCGCCCAGACCCGCCGAACCGCAGGCGGACCGGCTAGCGGCACTCTCGCCCGCTGCACTCCTGCAGGCGGGACGCCTTCGCTTCCAGCCGGGCGACGAGCCCGGCCCTTTCCGGGTCGTTTGCCAGGTTCTCCAGTTCGTAGGGGTCGTTGAGGAGGTCGTAGAGCTCGCTCTCCTCGAAAGACCAGCGGATGTACTTGTAGCGACCGGTCCTGACCCCGTAGTAGGGGAGGTCGAAGGCCGTGATCGGCGTGTAGAAGCGGAACAGGGGTCGCAGCGCCTCCAGCGGGACATCGCGGTCGGGGAGCTCACGCTTGCCGCGAGCCGCAGGCAGGACCGACATCCCGTCCATCACCCGGCCCGCCTCGACGTCGGCGATATCGAGGATCGTCGGCGCCAGGTCGACGTCGATCGCGTGCTCGCGGATGCTCTTCCCGCGCTTGACACCGGGTCCGCGGATGATGGTCGGCACCCGGATCGCGCCCTCGAAGGGGAGGAACTTGGAGCTGCGCAGACGGTGCTCGCCCTGCAGGTAGCCGTTGTCTGAGTTGAAGATGATGTAGGTCCGCCGCAACTCCTTCGCCTTACGCAGCTCGCGGATGATCTTGCCGACCTGATCGTCAACCGACTTCACCGCCCCCAGCCGCCCGCGGTAGTTGTCGGTGATCTCCTCGATCTGTTCGGGCGTGAGCTCGGGAAGGTCGCGGATGTTGGCGGCCTTGTCGGAGACGTCGGCCTCGTTGAATGACGGCGGCATCGGCAGGGGGACGTCGTCGAAGGTGTTGCGGTAGCGAGCCGGCGGTCGGGGGTCGGGCTCGGGCGCGCCGGGGCGCAGTCCCTGAGCGTGGTTGGTGTCCTCGGCGTGGGGGCCCGGTGGCGAGTAGTAGAGGAAGAACGGCTGCTTCGACTTCGCCGAGCGCTCGACGAAGGTCGCGGCGAAGCGGCCGTTGGTGTCCATGGTGTAGTCGCGTGGGCGCTGGCTGCCGAAGCTGTCGTAGGGGACGAACGCCTCGGCGAAGAGGCCCAGGAGCTCGCCGAAGCTCTCGGGTGGCTTCTCGTTCGCCAGGCGGGCCAGCTTGAGCTGCTGCTTCGCATACCTGCGGTCGCCCCAGTAACGGACCTTGCCGTCCAGGTTCATCGCGTAGTTGAAGTAGTCGTAGGTCGAGTTGTCGAGCAGCGCGGCCCAGCGGTCCCAGCCGGGCGGCACCTCGCGCCGGCCCCGGGCTCCGTACTCGTTCAGGTACTTGCCGACCATCGCCGTCCGGTAGCCGGCAGCGTCGAGCCAGGGCGCCAGCGAGTTGCGCTGGTTGAGCTCGCCGGGGAGCGACTTGAACGTGTAGTAGCCACCGTCGTTGGACTCGAAGTTGCTCAGCACTCCGTGGTTGTGCGAGAACTGACCGGTGAGCAGCGTGGTGCGGGCTGGGCAGCACAGCGGATAGGAGTTGAAGAACTTCTCGAACTCGGTACCTCGCGCGATCAGATGCTTCTGCACGTTCGGCATGAACTCGAGATCGCTGATCACCGCATCGTCGGCCTGGATGACGACGATGTTCGGCCGCTTCTGCGTAGCGGCGGCCTCCTCGGCGGCGAGCAGCGCGAAGCCGAGAGCGAGCAGCGCCACGAGCGCGGCGGTGAGCTTGCGCGCGCTGATCAGGTGTCCCACTCCGGATGTGCTCATCGCCTTCCTTCCCAGTTAACCCGCGGGCGTCGCGATGATGCGGTGACGCTACTCCTTTCCCCCGCGACCAAAGCACGCACCGCGACGCTGGCCGGCCGGGCGTTGTGGATACTGACGCAGTACCGTGCCCGAAGCCGCCGACGAATCGAAGCCGCCGAACCTGCTGCTGGTGATTACCGACCAGCAACGGGCTCCGCAGCACTGGCCCGACGACCCCGATTGGCTGCGCTCGCTGACCCCGGCCGACCATGAGCTGGCGCGGACCGGGCTGAGCTTCGAGCGGGCGTTCTGCGTCAGCTGCATGTGCTCGCCGAGCCGGGCAAGCCTGCTGACCGGGACCTGGCCCTCCCGGCACGGAGTCGGCCTGACCCTGACCGCCGCCGACCTGCGACCCGATCCCCGCAACTTCCCTGCCGTGATGAGCGACGTCGCGGGGATGCTCGCCGCCGGGAACTCACCACGAGTGCGGGTCGCCCGCCAGTTCGTTCGCGGTGCGATCGGCCGCGACCCGAACGCGGGAAACGAGCCCGAGCTGCGGCCCGGGCTACCGACCCTCGGCACCCGGCTCCGCGCCGCCGGCTACAACGTTGCCTACAAGGGCAAGTGGCATCTGACCCAGCCCCTCGGTGACGGCTGGAGCGCGGCAGACAGCGAGCGGATCGAGCGCGACTTCGGCTTCGCCGAGTGGGAGCCACCCGACGCCGGCGAGAACGCCAAGGCGGAGAACTTCGGCGGTGGCACAGCCGGCAACTCGGGCGAGGGCTGGGACGAGGACTACACCTCCCAGGTCGAGCGCTGGCTCGGTCGCGAGACGCTGCCGGAACCGTTCTGCCTGATCGTCTCGCTGGTCAACCCCCATGACGTCCTCGGCTACCCGAGCTCCTACGAAAAGGGCGGCTACCGGAACGAGGAGTTCCGTGATCTCGGCGTCGAGCTGCCCGCGACGCTGAACGAGAACCTCGCCAACAAGCCGGCCGTCCATGAGCTGATGCGGCTCGGGATGACCGCCTACCTCGGACCCCTGCGCAACGATCGCCAGCGCCTCGACTACGTCAACTTCTACGCCTACCTCCACAAGCTCGTAGACGAGAAGGTCGCCCGCGTCGTCGCGGCCCTCGGCGACGCGGGCGACCCCTCGTCGCTGCGCTCGCGGACCGTGGTGGTTCGATGCGCGGACCACGGCGAGATGGGCCTCGCGCACGGCGGCCTGCGCCAGAAGGCATTCAACGCCTACGAGGAGACGATCAGGGTGCCGATGATCGTCAGCAACCCGGTCCTCTTCCCCGAGGCCGTGAGCACCGACGCGCTCGCCACCCTTGCCGACGTCACCCCGACCCTGGCCTCGCTGGCGGGGATCGAGGCCGATCCCGACCTGCAGGGCCGCGACCTCTCCCCGGTACTCGCCAACCACGCCAGGCCGGCGGGCGAGGCGCTCGACCGCGCCGGCGTCGACCTCGGGGCCCTCGCCTCCCACCCCTCGCCGGCAAGCGGCGTCCAGGATGCGATCCACTTCACCTACGACGACCACCAGGCGGGGACGGCGTTGACCAACGCCCCCGGGCAGCCGAACCAGGTCCGCGCGATCCGCGAGCAGGGCGCCAAGTACGCCGTCTACCGCGACCCCAACGGCCGCAGGGCGCCCGAGTACGAGCTCTACGACCTCGAGCGCGATCCGCTCGAGGCCGAGAACCTCGTCAACCACCGTACGGGCCAGCCCCTGGCCGCAGGCGACCGGGCGCTGCGCGATCGCCTCGCCGGACGGCTCGAGGCGATGATGTCCGACCTGGGGACCCACCTGGCCCCCGGGAAGGCGCGGCGCTGAGGCCGGGACTCGCGGGTTTCAGACCTGCGGTGCTTCGACCGCGGGGACGGCGACCGGCTCGCGGCCCTGGCGACGTGGCCGCCGCGACTTCAGCTCCTCCGCCAGGAAGTACGAGCCGACCGCGAAGCCGGCGGCGAGCACCTGCGCAGCCAGGGTCTCCCAGTAGGGATAGATCTCGAACCATGAGCCGAGCCACTCCGGCACCGAGAAGGGCGTCGGATGCTGGGGAATCCAGCCGAGCTCCGAGAAGGTGAGCGCCGTGCCACCGACCATCACCACGAGGACGAAGCCGACCAGGACGCCGGTCACGATCAGCATCTTCCGGTAGGGGAGCTTGCGATGGAGCCAGAAGGTGACGACGCCGACTGCGACCGTGGCCGCGAGCCCGATCGCTACGCCCTCCATCACCGTCGCCGACCCCTGCTGCAGCTGCAGGTTCTGGAGAAACAGGACCACCTCGAACCCCTCGCGGTAAACAGCCGTGAAACCGAGGGCGACGAGACCGATCGTGGCCGAGATACCGCTCCGGGCGAGAAGCTTGCGTCGTTGGCGATGGTGCTTGCCGATCCACTGGGACCAGTACACGTTGTGGATGAACCAGTTGAGGACAAGCAGCAGGACGACGATCGCGAGGAAGCCGGTGATCGCCTCGAGCTTCGGCCCGAGCGGCGACGCGACGTCGAGGATCGCCTGCACCACGAACCAGGTCCCAACCGCGGCGGCGAACGAGATCGCGGCGCCGACCGCCACCGGGCGCCGCTTCGACCGGTTCGCACCGACGAAGCTGGCCGTGATCGCGGCGAAGATCAGGACCGCCTCGAGGCCCTCGCGAAAGACGATCATGCTCGAGTTGAAGACCACCGTTCCGTGGCTCTGCGGAGCGGCTATCCCGGTCGGGTCGGTGGGACCGGTGCTCGCGGTAGCCATCAGGTAGACGAGGCCGGAGACGACTCCGAGACCGAGCAACCACCACGCGAGACGCGGGATACCGGCGGTCTGTGATGCATTCTGAGGCTCCAGAGTTAGGGCACCCTAACAGGTTAGGGCGCCCTAATAGTCCTCACCCCTGCTCGGCCATCGGACCTGGCGCAGGCTTGTGCCGATTCGTGTCGCGGAATAGGCTGAACCAGGCGATGAGAGACGCGGTGATCATCGGTGGTGGCCACAACGGGCTGGTCTGCGCGGCCTACCTTGCGCGTGCGGGCCTCGACGTGCTCGTGCTCGAGCGGCGCGGGCTGGTCGGCGGCGCCGCGGCAACCGAGGAGCCGTGGCCGGGCCACCGGGTCTCGAGCGCCTCCTACGTGGTCAGCCTGGTCCCACCGCGGATCGAGCGCGAGCTCGAGCTCCACCGCCACGGCTACCGGGTATCGATCATCTCGCCCGACTACTACGTCCCCTACGCCGATGGGACCGCGCTAACCCTCTGGGGAGACGTGGCGCGCGACGCCGAGGCGATCGCACGCTTGTCGACCGCCGACGCCGAGGCCTACGTCGAGTTCGACGTCTACTTCGAACGGATCGCGAACCTGCTCCGAGAGTTGCTCTTCATCGTCCCGCCCAACCTGACCCTGGGCGAGCTGCCGAAGTGGCTGAAGCTGGGCGCGGGCATGCGCCACTGGACCGGGCGCGACGTCGCCGAGATCATCCGCCTGTTCACGCTCTCGGCCGCCGACTTCCTCGACGAGTGGTTCGAGGACGAGCGGGTGAAGGGGGCGCTGGCGACTCAGGCGATGGTCGGCGCCTGGGGCGGCCCGATGAGCCCCGGATCCGCATACGTGCTGATGCACCACTGGATCGGGGAGGTCGACGGCCACCCGGGTGCCTGGGGATGGGTCCACGGTGGGATGGGAGGAATCAGCGACGCGCTCGCCGCCTCGGCCACAGCGGCGGGGGCCGAGATCCGCGTCGACAGCCCGGTTGACCACGTCGTAATCCGCGGCGGTCGCGCGGTCGGGGTCGAGCTGGAGAACGGCGAGACGATCGAGGCGCGGCAGGTGATCTCGAACGCCCACCCGATCACGACCTACCGCGAGCTGATCGGTGAGCGGCACCTGCCGGAGGACGTGGTCCGCGACATCCGCCGCTTCCGCACCCGCTCCGGCTCGGTCAAGGTCAACGCTGCGCTCTCGAAGCTGCCGACGCCAACTGCGTGGAAGGGCGAGGTCCCCGGCGATCCGCACCGGGGGCTGGTCGCGATCGCTCCCTCGATCGAATACCTGGAGCGCGCCTGGGACGATGCCAAGTACGGCCGCCCGTCGCGCAACCCCTACGTCGAGGCGGTGTTCCCGACCGTTCACGAGCCGGGGCTCGCGCCGGAGGGAACGCACCTGATGCTCGCCTTCGTCCAGTACGGCCCCTACGAGCTTGCCGACGGCAGCTGGGACGACGAGCGAGATGCGTTCGGCCGCCGCGTGATCGAGACGCTCGGCGAGTACCTGCCGGACATCGAGGACGCGGTCGAGCAGCTCGAGGTGCTGTCGCCGCCGGACATCGAGCGCCGTTTCGGACTGCTTGGCGGGAACATCATGCAGGGTGAGATGACTCCCGACCAGAGCTTCTTCCTGCGCCCGATCCTCGGATACGCCGACCACACCACACCGATCGACGGGCTCTTTCTCTGCGGCGGCGGAACCCACCCCGGCGGAGGTGTCATGGGCGTGCCCGGCCACAACTGCGCCCAGATCGTCGGCAAGGCCGCGCGGCGGCGCCGACCCGCAACGATGTTGGCGAAGCTCCGCCGCTGACGGCGGGGATGGCTCACCTCCCTGTTGAGCCGCTCAGTCGGCGATGACGCGGGTCCCGCGCTCGCCGCGCAGGACGGCGACGGCATCGCCTAGGCCCCCGATCCCGGCCGACCCGCCCGTTGCCTCGACAAATCGGCATGCGGCCTCGACCTTGGGGCCCATCGAGCCGGCTTCGTAGTCGGTCGCCCGCAGCTCAGCGACCGACACCTCGCCGAGTGGCCTGGCGTTGGGCGTGCTCCAATCCGCCTCGACGGCCGGAACGTCCGTGAGCAGGAGCAGGGCGCCGGCCCCCAGGCTGCGGGCGAGCAGCGCCGCGGCGAGGTCCTTGTCGATCACGGCCTCCGCGCCTCGGAGCCGGCCGGTGGCGTCTCGCACCACGGGGATGCCGCCGCCGCCGACGCAGACGACGATCACCCCGGCCTCGACGAGCAGGCGGATCGTCGGCAGCTCGACGATCGAGGCAGGCTCCGGCGAGGCGACGACGCGGCGCTCGCCGTCGGCGTCCGGCGCCAGCGTCCAGCCGCGCTCGGCTGCCAGCCGTGCCGCGGCCTCGCTATCGAAGACCGGGCCGATCGGTTTGGTCGGATGCCCGAACGCCGGATCGTCGGCCTCGACGACGACCTGGGTCAGCAGCGTCGCGATCGGGACCTCGCCCAGCTCGTTGATCAGCTCCTGCTCGAGCAGGTAGCCGATCATGCCCTCGGCCTCGGCGCCGAGCACGTCGAGCGGATAGCTCTCGACCCCATCGTAGGCCTCGCCCTGTAGTGCCAGCAGGCCGACCTGAGGCCCGTTCCCGTGGGTGATCACGACGTCGTGGTCGGCCGCCAGCTCGGCGATCGTCCGGGCAGCGAGCTGGGCGTTGCGACGTTGGCTGGCGACGTCGGCCGGCTCACCGCGGCGAAGCAGTGCGTTGCCTCCGAGCGCAGCTACGACCAGCATGAGGGGTTTCTACTAGCTGCTCGGGTCGCGTGGGCCCTAGGCTGAGCCGCGATGCGAAGAGTCGTGGTGATGGGAGCCGGCGGAAGGGACTTCCACAACTTCAATGTGGTCTACCGCGACGACCCCGGGGTCGAGGTCGTCGCCTTCACGGCGGCCCAGATCCCCGGGATCGCCGACCGGACCTACCCGCCCTCGCTCGCCGGGCCGCATTATCGGCAGGGAATCCCGATCCTGGCCGAAGACAAGCTCGCCGACCTCGTCTCGAACGAGGCGATCGACGAGGTCGTCTTCGCGTACTCCGACGTCTCCTACGAGCATGTGATGCACAAGGCCTCGATCGCGCTCGCCGCCGGCGCCGACTTCACTCTGCTGGGCCCGCGCGCGACGATGATCGACAGTTCCGGTCCGGTCGTCGCCGTTTGCTCGGTGCGCACCGGCAGCGGCAAGAGCCAGACGAGCCTGGCGATCGGCCGCGCGCTGCTCGAGGCCGGCCTCCGCGTGGGGTTGATCCGCCACCCGATGCCCTACGGCGACCTCGCGGCAATGGAAGTCCAACGCTTCCAGACGCTCGCCGAGATCGATGACGCCAACCCGACGATCGAGGAGCGCGAAGAGTACGAGCGCCCGGTCGAGGCAGGGATGCTGGTCTACGCCGGGGTCGACTACGCCGAGATCGTCGCGCTGGCCGCAGGCGAGACCGACGTGATCATCTGGGACGGGGGCAACAACGATCTCCCCTTTCTTCGATCCGACCTGCTGATCGTCGTCGCCGACCCGCTGCGACCCGGGGACGAGTTGAGCTACCACCCGGGAGAGGCGAACCTCCGCCTTGCCGACGTCGTCCTGCTGAACAAGCTCGACAGCGCCACCCCGGAGCAGCTTCAGCGCGTTCTGGTCGACGTGACGGCGCTCAATCCCGATGCCCCGGTCCTCGAAGCGGAGTCCCCCGTCACGCTCGAGCAGGGGCCGTCGCTGGAGGGCAGCGAGGTGCTTGTCGTGGAGGACGGCCCATCGATCACCCACGGTGAGATGGCCTTCGGCGCTGGCACGGTGGCGGCCCGCGCGGCCGGCGCGACGCTGGTCGATCCCCGTCCGCACGCCGTCGGGTCGATCCGCGAGACCTTCGAGCGTTTCGGCCACATCGGCCCGGTGCTCCCCGCAATGGGCTACTCCGACGCCCAGCTGGACGACCTCGAAGCGACGATCAACGCGACAGACTGCGACGTAGTGGTCACCGGGACGCCGATCAACCTAGGCCGCATCGTCGACTCACGGCACCCGATTCGTCATGCGAGCTACGAGCTTCGCCAGACGGGCGGCCCGCCACTCGAAGAGCTACTGGCGCCGATCATCGCCCGCGCGCAGGGCTGAGGTGAAGGTCAGCGAGGCCGCCTGAACCCGTGGCCAATCGCCTCAATCCCCAAGAACCGCTGGCACAGAAGACCTCACAGGTGAGCTCAGCCGGTCGCTGAATGCCCCCGTCTCCGGTGGGCGCTTGATCACGCGGTCTTGCCTATAGCGGGGGCCCGATTCGTTTCTCGCTACCACCCGCGGATCGTGGAGCCGTGAATCGGACCGATGAGCCGTAGACCTCAGCCTGCGCTCAGGTACGCCCGGACGGCCAAGACTCGTCGGTGGTCCTCGGCGCTCGCGGTCAGATCGAGCTTGGAGAAGATCGAGGTCACGTGCTTCTCGATCGCACGCTCGGTGATCACGAGCTCCGCCGCGATCGCCTGGTTACTGCGACCCTCGGCCATCAGGGCAAGGGTCTCACGCTCCCTCGGGGTCAGTCGCTCCAGGGGCCCGTCGCTGCGTCGGCGGCCGAGCATTCCCGAGACGACCTCGGGGTCGAGCGCCGAGCCGCCCTCCCCCACCCGCGACACCGCCTCGAGAAAGCGATCGATGTCGGCGACGCGGTCCTTGAGCAGGTAGCCGACGCCCTCCGCGCTCTCGGACAGAAGGTCCATGGCGTAGTCCTCCTCCACGTACTGGGAGAGGACCAGCAGGCCGATGTCGGGGAGCTCGGCGCGGATCACGCGCGCCGCGGCGAGCCCCTCGTCGGTGTGGCTCGGTGGCATCCGGATGTCGATCAGCGCGAGGTCCGGTTTGTGCGCCCGGACCTTCCGCAGCAGATCCTCGCCATCGCCCGCCTGAGCGACCACCTCGTGGCCGGCATCGGTGAGGATCCGGACGACGCCCTCGCGGAGCAGGACCGAATCCTCCGCCACAACTATTCGCATGGGATCCTCGCCGCGAGCCTGGTCCCGGCGCCGGGGGGGCTATCGACCTCGAGCGCGCCGTCGAGGACCGCGACCCTGTCCGCGAGCCCGCGCAGGCCGGAGCCGCCGTCCATGTCGGCGCCACCGCGTCCGTCGTCGCGGACCTCAACGTCGAGGGCTCCGTTTTGGCGAGCGATTGCGACCGAGGCGCGATCGGCCTCGGCGTAGCGGGCGACGTTGGTCAGGCCCTCGGCGACGACGAAGTAGGCCGCCGCCTCGACCTCTGCGGGAAGTCGCTCCTCGGGCAAAGCAGCGAGCTCGACCGGGACCGGGGAGCGGCCGGCCAGCGCCTCGACTGCCGCCCGCAGGCCCCGATCGCTGAGCACGGCGGGGTGGATTCCGCGCGCCAACTCGCGCAACTCCGCTGTCGCCTGCTCGAGCTCGGCCATCGCCTCATCGAGCAGCTCCCCCGCTTCCGCCGGATCCTCCTCGACCCGCCCGCGCGCGAGGCGCAGGCTGAGCGCGAGAGAGACCAGCCGCTGCTGAGCGCCGTCGTGCAGATCGCGCTCCAGGCGCCGGCGCTCCGCGTCGCCCGCCTGCACGAGCCTGGCGCGCGAGGTACGCAGCTCCTCGACGCGGGCACGCAACGCCGCTTCGAGACGCTGGTTGTCCAGCGCCAGGGCAGCCGCCGCGCCGACCGCGTCGACGAGTCGGGTCTGCTCCGCGAGCGCCGCATCGCAGACCAGCGCGCCGATGCGGCGGCCATCGCGCTCGACGACTCTGACCAGGCGCCCGGGGTCGGCGGTCGGCAGCTCGACGGGAGCGCCGTCGGGATCTCCGTATCGCCCCGCCGCCGGCAGCCAGTAGGCGAGCTCGACCGTGGGGTCAGAAAGCGCCTCGGCTATTGCCTCGCGCAGTCCGCCGCCGCGAACGGGGAGATCGCGCAGACGCTCGAGCAGCCGCGAGACGGCTGACTCGCGGCCCAGATGGGTGCGCAGGATGCCGATGAGAAAGGCCCACGGCACCGCCAGGAATGCCACGAGCAGCACCAGAAAGAGCGCATCGACAACGCCATCGGAGCCACCGGCCGATTGCGTTGCGAGCTGCGCGACCATCAGCGCGAACGTGATCCCTCCCGCCCACAACACCGGCGTAAAGGCTCCGCGCTGCGCCGGCGAGGCACCTCGCCAGCGGCGAACCAGCAACACGAGCAGCCCCAACACCACCGCAATCGCGGCCGCGGACTGAAGCAGCCAAAAGACGGAGGCTAGGGTGCGATCATCGCTGATCAGGATCGCATTCTCAGGACAGTCCGAACAGACATCCGCATCCGGGAGCTTCTGAAAGAGGTAGGGCGGAACCTGCAGCACCAGGCCCGCAATCCAGGCGCCGGCGAGGAGCAGGCGCTCACCGCGGGTCTGCAGGCAGCCGCTCGGAAAGGTCAGCAGCAACTGGTAGAGCAGGAGGATCCAGATGCTGCCGAGCAGCGCACCGACGATGAAGACACCGGGAGCGTCGGAGCCGGTGAGCGCGTTCAGGACCCAGGCGAAGCCGACGCCGACCATCAGCGCCCCAGTCCGGCTCTCAGGCCGATGCCACCAGGCGAAAACTCCAGCGCCGATGAACGACCAGGTGATCACCGCCGCCAGCACCGCGAAGGCAACGCCATTGTCGAATCTGTCCCCGGTGAGGAGCAGGGCGGCGCCGCCGGCGCCCGCCAGTAGGCCGGCGAAGCCAAGGGCGATCAAGGTAGGGCGCAGATCCCGGCGTGGCGTCGTGACGGCTGCGAGCGGCGCCTGTGTCGCGGACCCGCTCACTCGAGCAGCTCCGCGATCGCCGATCCCGAGAGTTCTTGCTTGGGAATGAAGCCGCGGGCGCCGGAGCGGCTCACGAGTGAACCGAGCTCCACACCGTCGCGGGTCGAAGTGAGCACGACCGCTGGTGTCCGGTTCCCGGCCGTCAGCCTCGCCGCTACCTCGAGACCGTCGATCCCGGGGAGCTGAAGGTCGAGCAGCACCACATCGGGGGCGAGCTCACGCGCGGCGGCGATCCCCCGCTCACCGTCGCCGGCCTCCCCCAGAACCTCGAAGCCGTCCGCCTCGAGCATGCGCTTGGCGCTGCTCCGGAACCCGGCATGGTCATCGACTATGAGGACGGTCTGGCCCATCCCGGGAATTGTCCTCGATGTGATCGCAGCCGCAAGTGCGGCTACCCGTACGCCGGGGGGCGGTCGGCCGCCTCCGACGACGCCTGCCAGCCGCATTGGAACGGCCCCCCGCTCCGGGCAATCTCCGTTGCGTCGAGTCCGAGCCAACCAACGGAGGACACCATGAGTACGAATCGCAAGGGAATCGCCGAGAAAGTCGGGGCCTGGAGCGCCGCCCATCGCAAGACGACGATCCTCGGATGGATCGCCTTCGTCGTCGCCGCGCTGATGCTCGGCGGCTCGATCGGGACACAGGAGCTGACCAACGCCGAGAGCACGGCCGGCGAGGCCGGCGAGGCTGAGCAGGCGCTGGTCGACTCCGGCCTCGCACCCGCGACCGAGCAGATCCTGATCCAAAGCGACCGCCTGACCGTCGATGACGACGAGTTCAGCGCCGCGATCGAGGACGCAACCGCCGGCCTCGGGCAGGTCGGCGTCGTGCGCCGGCTCGCCTCGCCCAGCGAGGGCGGCGGAGCGGTCTCGGCCGACGGCCACTCAGCCCTGGTCCAGTTCGAGATCAAGGGTGATCCCGAGACCGCGGCCGAGCGGCTCGGCCCGATCACCGAGTCGGTGTCGGCTACGGCCGAGCGGCATCCGGAGCTGAGGATCGAGCAGTTCGGCGAGGCCAGTGCCACCGACGGGGTGAACGAGGTCCTCGCCGACGATCTGCGCAAGGCCGAGACCCTGTCCCTGCCGATCACTCTGGTCATCCTCGTCGTCGCCTTCGGCTCCCTCGTCGCGGCAGGGATCCCGCTGCTGCTCGGGATCTCTGCGGTGATGGCAACCTTCGGCCTGGTCGCGCTTCCGAGTCAGCTCTTCCCGGTCGACCAGAGCATCTCCTCGGTGATCCTGCTGATCGGGCTCGCCGTCGGGGTCGACTACGCCCTGTTCTACCTGCGCCGCGAGCGCGAGGAGCGGCGGGCCGGCCGCAGCCCTAGCGAGGCGCTCTCGATCGCCTCGGCGACCTCGGGGAGGGCGGTGCTGGTCTCCGGCCTGACGGTGATGACAGCGATGGCTGGAATGCTGCTCAGCGGCGACGGCACCTTCATCTCCTTCGGGATCGGCACGATGCTCGTCGTCGGAGTTGCGATGGCGGCGTCGGTCACGGTCCTGCCGGCGGTTCTCGGCGCACTCGGTGATCGCGTCGAGAAGGGCCGGATCCCGTTCGCGTCGAGGATCACGAAGCGGCGCGGGAATCGTGGCGGTGTCTGGGCGGCGATCGTCGATCGCGTCTTGCGGCGCCCGGCGCTGTCGGCTGCTCTGGCGGGCGGGGCACTCGTCGCGCTCGCCGTCCCTGCGCTCAACATGGACACGAAGGTCGGCGGGATCGACACGCTGCCCCGTGAGATCCCCGTGGTGCAGACGTACGACCGCATCCAGGATGCGTTCCCAGGGGAGAACATCCCCGCGATCGCGGTGGTAGAGGCCGACGACGTACGCGGCGGCGAGGTCGGCGGCGCGATCGAGGCACTGGTCGCCGAGTCCCGGACCGCGAACGGCGTCGTCGGACCCGTCGATGTCGACTACAGCCGGGACGGAAGCACGGCGCGGATCGCGATCCCGATCGCGGGCAACGGCAACGACGAGCAGTCCGAGCATGCGCTCGCCGGCGTCCGGGAACAGCTGATTCCCGCAGCGTTCGAGGGCGTCGACGGAGCCGAGGTCAACGTCACCGGCCAGACCGCCGGATCGGTTGACTTCAACGAGCAGATGACGAAGCGACTGCCGCTGGTATTCGCCTTCGTGCTCGGCCTGGCGTTCGTGCTGATGCTGGTCACGTTCCGATCGATCGTGATCCCGCTGAAGGCGATCGTGCTCAATCTGCTCTCAGTGGGCGCCGCCTACGGGGTGCTGGTGCTGGTCTTCCAGCACGGGCTCGGAAGCGATCTGCTCGGGTTCGATACGCCCGGCTCGATCACGGCCTGGCTACCGCTGTTCCTGTTCGTGATCCTGTTCGGCCTGTCGATGGACTACCACGTGTTCATCCTCAGCCGGATCCGCGAGGCGGTTGACGGCGGAATGGACACCGAGGACGCGGTCAGGCACGGCATCCGATCGACGGCAGGCACGGTGACGAGTGCCGCATTCGTGATGGTCGCGGTCTTCGCGGTCTTCGCGACCCTGAGCATCATCGAGATGAAGCAGATGGGCGTCGGCCTCGCGGTCGCCGTGCTGATCGACGCGACGATCGTTCGCGCCGTGCTGCTGCCCGCGTCGATGAAGCTGCTCGGCCGCTGGAACTGGTACCTGCCGAGCTCGCTCTGCTGGCTGCCAGAGGTCAAGCACGAGGCACAGGTGGCGCCGGTGCAGAACTAGGCCACGTCGCGGATCCACCACGCGACGGGCGCGGGCCGGAGGGTCCGCGCCCGTCCGTGTGCTTGGCGCCAACAGCCGCGACTTGACCGGATATCGATCCGGACCGACGATTTCGTGGGTCGCCGAATGCACGGAGGGTGCGTGGAGCTCTTGGCGACGGTGTCGGAGGCTGTCGCTGAGGCCTTCCAGAATGCAGAAACCCTCCCGGCGGAGGGCTTGAGCGTCGTAGCAACAAACATAGCGGGGCCGGGATTCGAACCTGCGACCTCCGGGTTATGAGGCGGCGTTGGCTCGCGCTGTCACGAACCTAGGCGCGTAGGTACCGACCACTGCGCAGCTTGCGGCGAAGCCTGAACGCCCATCACGCCAACCGAAAGGCGAGCCGTCCTAGGTCCGAAGTCGGAGCCGCCGGCAACCGCTATCGAGACGCAAGCGCCGGCACCGGGGCGACCTCGCGCTCGACGGCAGCCCATCCGGAACGGGCCAGAGGCCGGGGGTCGTGACCCGGCCGGCGGGCTCACGGGCGTGGTGGGGTGCGAACGGCGAAGCGCAGACGGCGCCTACCCTCGGCGGCGACCGCGGGCAAGCGTCCTGTAGCCGACCGCGACCTATTGCGCCTCGGCTGCCTCTTCCTCCGGCCCGGCCCCGGCCCCGGCTCCCTCGATGTCGATGTGGGGGAGCCTCCGCTCCGCCCAATCCGGGAGCCACCGGATCCCTTGGCCGACGAGCACGAGAAAGGCGGGGGCGAGCAGTAGCACCGACATCGCCGCCAGGGCGACTCCGACCGAGAGTCCGACGCCGAACTGCTTCACGGTCGGATCGCCGTTGAGGATGAAGCTCGCGAACACCGCGATCATGATCAGGGCGGCCGCAGAGATGACCCGGGCGCCGGTGGCCAATCCGGCGGCGATCGCCTCCCGCTCGCTGGACGCTGTGGCGCGATGCTGCTCGATCTGGCTCAACAGGAAGACCTGATAGTCCATCGACAGGCCGAAGAGGACGGCGAACATGATCAGGGGCACGAAGCTTGCGATCGGATCGGTCCCCGATGTGGTGTCGACGCCAACGAGACTGAGGCCCCAGCCCCACTGGAAGCAGGCGACGACGACGCCGAACGCCGCGCAGACGGCGAGCGCGTTGATCAGCGCGGCCTGGGCGGGGATGAGGATCGAGCGGAACGCCATCATCAGCACGAGGAAGCCCAGTGCGATCACGGCCAGGATCACCAGCGGCAGCCGCGCGCTGATCCCATCGGCGAGGTCGACATAGCTGGCGGTCTGCCCGCCGACGTGGGCCTCAACGTCCTCCCCCTGCGTGCGTGACGGAATCACGAAGGCCCTGATCGCGCCAACGAGGTCGGCCGTCTCCGGCGCTGCCGGATCGGTCGTCGCGATCACGTTGAACAGAGCCGCGTTGCCGCTCTTGTTGATCTGGGGCGGCGAGACGACGTCAACACTGACGGCCTTCTCGAGCCCGTTCTGGAGCTTGACCAGGCGCTCGTCGGTCCCGCGCTCGTCGCCGCCGGCGGCAGTGAGCTCCTTGGTCAGCTCCTTCTGCAGCTGTTTCGCCTGATTCTGCTGCTCCTTGGCCACCGTCTGCTGGGCCTCCAGCTGCGCCTGGTCGGCGCGCAGGTTCGCCGCCTCGACCTGCGCCTGGGTCGATGCCTGCTGGAGTTGCTCCCCCTGTACGGCCAGGCCGGCCACTTGCTCTGCCAACCCGATGGCCTGCTCTCCGAGCGCCGCCGCCGCCCCGCCGAGCGCTGCCGCCTGCGCCCGCAGATCCGCGGCGCTTCGGGCGAGCGCGTCCGCCTTCCGTTTGTTGGCGGCCCGCTCGGCGCTGACCGCGGCGATCTCATCGTCGACCGCGGCCTCGCGCGACTTCAACCGCTTCAGCCGAGCCTCGAGCTCGGCCCGGCGGGCGGACGAGAGCTGGCCCGCGAGCTTCGCCTCGACCCGCTGCTGCTCGGAGATGATCGCGGCCCGGCGGGCGCGGAGCCCAGCCTCCTCGACCGCCAGCCGGGCGCCCTCGGCGGACACCTCTCGCACCTGTGCCGCCAGCGCGTCCAGCTGCTCCCTGAGATTCTGCTGCGATTCGAGATTGTCGCGTTCGGTCTGCAGGCGCGAGCCCTCCGCTTGCAGGCCCGATTTCTGCGCCTCGAGCGCGGCCCCCTCGCCTTCGAGCTGGGCTTGCTCCTCAGTCAACCCCGCCGCTTGCTGGGAGAGAGACGCGGCCTCGGCCTGCCCTGAGGCCTGTTCCTGCTCGAGCTCAGACTGCAGCTCCTCGGCCTGGCTCTTTTGGGAGAGGAACATCTTGCTCGGCTTCGCCGGGCTGCCAAGCTCCACCGCTACCTGCAGGGGGCCGTTGTAGCCGGGGCCGAAGCCGGAGGCGATCAGGTCGTAGGCCTGGCGCTCGGTCGTCGACTTCGGCGTCGCTCCGATGTCTTCCTGACCCAGATTCAGGGCGGCGAAGGGGATCAGCGGCGGCAGCAGGAAAACGAGGGAGAGCAGCACGGCGCGCCCGGGATGGGCGGTGACGAACGTCGCCCACCGGCCCCACATGCCCGCCGTCGCCAGACTGGCCGGGTCCTCAGAGTCGGAGGCGTCGGCCTTCCCGCGTCCCACCCAGGGGAGGCGCAGGCGATTGATGCGCAGCCCCAGCACGGCCAGGACCGCGGGAAGCAGGGTGAGAGAGGCGGCGACCGCGGTGACGACCGCGATCGCGGCCGCGTAGCCCAGCGAGGTGACAAGCGGGATCCCGGCTACGAGCAGGGTGATCAGGGCGAGCACTACGGTCGAGCCGGCAAACACGATCGCGCTGCCCGAGGTCGCGACCGCGGTGGCGACGGCCTCCGCCGTGGGTTTTCCGGCGTCGAGCTCGGAGCGGTAGCGGGTTACCAGGAACAGCGCGTAATCGATCCCCACCCCGAGGCCGATCATCGTCGCAAGGGTGGGCGCGATGTCGGGTATGGGCGCGAGGTGGCCCAGCAACCCGATCAGCGAGAGCCCGATCAGGAGACCGAACACCGCCGAGACGATCGGCAACCCCATGGCGACCAGCGTTCCGAAGGTGAAGGCGAGGATCACCGTCGCCGCCGCCAAGCCGATCACCTCACTCGACTCCGTCGACGGCTGCGAGAGGTCGCTCCCGACCTGGCCGCCGGCTGCGACCTTCATCCCAGCGGCGCGCGCCGGCTGACCCGCGTCGAGCACCGCCTGCGCCTTCTCTTCGGTGATCTCGGTGTTGGGGATCGAGAGCAACACCGGGATGAACGCCGTCGCCTTGTTGTCGCTGACCTGTGACGCTCCCTTCTGGCCGTAGGGGCTCGGCGCGCTGTCGACGTAAGGAAGCTCGAGAAGCTTCGACCTCGACTCCTTGATCGCCTGCTCATAGCGATCATCGGTCACCTTGCCGTCCTCGATCTTGAAGACGAGCGGGTTGGCGCCGTTCTGCTGAGGGGGAAAGCGCTCAGCCAGCAGGTCAGACGCCGCCTGGCTGTCGGTGCCGGGGAGGTCGAGGTTGTCGGAGGTCTCGGCGCCGAGCGATAGGACAACAACGCCAACCACGGCCAGCGCCAACACCCAGGCGCCGAGGACGACCCACCGATACCGGGCCGTGAGCAGGCCGAGTCGATACAGGAACGCGGCCATCAGATGCTCGCGCGGCGAGCATGCTTCTGGACGACTTCACGTCGCTACCGCGGCACGTTCCCGAGGGGCCTTTGCTGCTCCCTGACGCCGGCCCAATCCTCGAGCCCTGCCGCCGCGTTTCACTTCGCTCGACCCAATCGACTTCTCCCGGCGGCGAAAGCTACCAGAGCCGCAGCCATGGAGTCAGTCCTCAGCGCGTTTCCAACCGGGCTACCGGGCGTGCGCGGGAGGTCAGGCCATCGGGCTCCCGGAGACGATCTCCGGCGCACCGTCCCCCGGTGCGTCGGAACTGCGTCGGAGACTGCCCGCGAACGGCCCCGCAAGGCGCCGCATCTCCGGGACTACCCCGCATGATTGGTGCCTATGCGGGGTGGTGCGGGGATTGCCCGCCAATCGGGGCGACTGGATTTGAACCAGCGACCTTTCGACCCCCAGTCGACGCGACGGAGGTGTAGATGCGTCCTGGAGCGTCGCATGCGTCCATCCTGTACCGGGTCGAGTACTCGCTGGACACATAAGACGTATCAGTCGGTACCACGGTGGTACCAGCATGCGACCCGGCCACCGTCACCCTCAGGTCTTGGCGATCGTCTCGACGTTCAATCCGGCGCCGAAAGCCGTCACACGCTCGGTCACACGCCGTGGCTGCAGTGTTCGCCCCACGAAGACGAGCAACAACCAAGGAGGCAGCGCAATGAGACAGACGCAACAGATGCAGGACCGAGAAGCGGCCAACCAAGCGATCACGATCCGTCCGGCCGCAGCGGCAGACGCAGCGGCGGTCAAGCGGCTCGCCCAACTTGACTCGGCTCCTTTGCTCACCGGTCAGGTTCTCCTCGCCGAGTGCGAAAACGAGGCCGTTGCCGCCATTGAGCTCGGGAGCGGCTCGGTTATAGCCAACCCCTTCCGACGGACGGCCGAAATCGCCTTGCTGCTGTCGATGCGACGCCTCGACCTGGCCGGACCCCCGGTAGAGGCACCCCGCCGGCGTCCCAGGATCCGGAACAAGCAGGGCGCCGCAGGGCCCGGCTTGGCGATTACCGGCGTTTGAGTGCGAGATACTGGGAAGGCCGGACCATGCTCACCATCCAACTACTCGGGGCGCCCGAAATCAGAATGGATGATTCCGGTCCGGCTTCGCTACGCGGACAGAAGGCATGGGGGCTGCTCGCATACCTCGCCTTGAGCGAGATCCGGCAGCCGCCCCGCGAGCATCTGGCTGAGCTCCTGTTTGCGGGCGCGGCCGACCCCCTCGGTGCGCTGCGCTGGAACCTCTCGGAGCTGCGGCGTGCGGTCGGGCCGGAGGCGTTGCCGCCGGGCTCGGCCGCGTTCGTCCTACCCGCCGACGGCCTGATCGACGTCGACGTGCTTACCCGCGGCACGCCCCAGGAAGCCCTCTCGCTGCAGGGCCTGGGCCGGGAGTTGCTGGAGGGCATCGAGTTCGAGGGCTCGCCGGCCTTTGAGACGTGGCTCTTGCTCGAGCGGGGTCGGCTCATGGGAGCGGCTGCTGCGGCCCTGCGCGAGGCGGCCCTCGACCGACTCGCAGCACGGAGGCCGGCCGAGGCGACGCCCCTAGCGCGGCGGCTGGTCGAACTCGACCCCTATGACGAGAACTTCCAGGAGCTGCTGATTCGAAGCTACGCGCAGGGAGGCGACAGGCGGGCTGCCGCCGAGCAGCTTCGTGCCTGCCAAGACCTATTTCGGCGCGAGCTGGCCAGCGAGCCGAAGGAGGGCCTGGTCAGAGCGGCCGAGGAATCCCGCGAGGGCTCCGAGGACTCGCCACCGATCCGTCTCAGCGTCCAGCAGGCCGCAAGCGTCCTGCTCGAGGCCGGCGAGGCTGCCGCGGCCGCCGGGGCCACCGACGCCGCGATCCCGAGCCTCAGGCGTGCGGTAGACGTCGCCCGCGACACCGACGAGAGCGAGGTTGAGGCCCGGGCGCTGTTCGCGCTCGGCTCCGTCCTGGTCCATGGCATTCGCGGGCGGGACGAGGAGGGATCCTCGATCCTGCGGCGCGCGGCCGCGCTTGCCGAGCAGAGTGGGATGCAGGAGCTGCAGCTGTCGGCAGTGCGGGAACTCAGCTATATCGACGCGCTCGCTGGACGTTACTCCCGGTGCGAGCGGCGCCTCCTCGAAGCAGGCTCGTTGTCGGCCTCGGATCGGGAGCTCGCAGCCGTGGAATCCGTCCGGGCGATGGCGGCCGGGGATCGCGGTGCCCACTGCAAGTCCCTCGAGCACGCAGCCAAGTCCACGGAGCTTGCCGAACGCGGTGGCGATCTCCAGCGAATGGCCTTCTCTCTCTCGTTCGCCGGACGCTCCCACCTGCTCAGGCGAGACCTGGAAGCGGCCCGCTCGAGTCTCGAACGCTCGCTTACGATCGTCGGCGAGACCGACTGGCTCGCTTTCGCGCCCTGGCCCGAGGCGTGGCTCGCCGAAGTCCAATTGCTCGAGGGCGACATCGAGGGCGCTCGCGTGAGAGTCGAGCGCGCTTTCGCACTCGCCTACGAGTTCCGCGACCCTTGTTGGGAGGGCATCGCCGGGCGTGGCCTCGGCCTCGTCGAAGAGCGCGAGGGAAACGTGCCGGGCGCGTTGCGCCGCCTGGAGGAGGCGCGCATATGTGCGGCCCGGACAACCGACTGCTACAGCTGGGTCGAGGCCTACGCCCTTGAAGCACTGGCGAGCGTTGCGATCCGGGCGGGGTCCAGCCGCGCCGCGGAATGGGTCGAGGATCTGCGGTCGCTCGCCGCCCGCACCGGTATGCGCGAGATGGCCGCGAAGGCCTACCTGTATAGGTTCGAGATGGGAGAGACGAGCGCGCTCGACGGTGCCCGCGTGATTGCCGCCGAGATCGAGAACCCGGCGCTCGAGGCCGTCCTCGAGGTTGCGGTAGCGCCTGGACGAAGCTGACCGGTTTCGCTTGTGGTTCTGCCTCAGCTAGAAACCGGGACGCTTCTACTATCGGGGCGACTGGGCGGAAATCCGCGCCACATGGCTTGAACAAGCCACGAGCCGGGACCCAGTTACCGCTCCGTCTACCGATTCGTCGAAGAGCGGGACAGGCGACCGCTGGTAGCCAACGCGAACTCGCTACCGCGTCGATGCCCGCTCTGGCGTCGTTACCCGGACCGGCGGCTCCCAGCCGGCCGGACTCGAGCCATAGATGACATCGGGATCGAGGTCCGCGCCATTGGGCCAGACGATCGTTTCGCCGGACTCATGGACGGTGACGCTTGCAAACGTCGCCGGGTCGCGCAAGGGCTCAAAGACCGGGCCCGAGAGCAGCGGCTCGATGTCGACGTCCCTGACCTCGCCATCGGAGAAGACGACTCGAACGACGTAGGGGTCGAGTGGAATCGCCGCCTTGACGTCGGGAGCCATCATTGCAGCGGCTCCACGGGCTCGAGCGGCAATCGCTCCTCGCAGCGACGCCAGTTCTCTTCCAACTCATCCCGGTGAAGGGCCGCCCATTCGCTGACGAGACGCGTCGCACGCGCCGGCAGATCGCCGTCGATCCGCTGACCATCGGCAATCGAGAAACGCGCCTTGTGCTCCCCGTAGCGAACATGGAAATGAGGCGGAGGATGGTCGCCGAAATACATGCGAATGAGGATGCCATAGAAGGCGCTGATCGTGGGCACGATCCGATGCTTGCAAGCCGATCGGTCGGTGAGTTCTGACGCCCGTTGACGCGATCTGTCGCGGGTTCTGACGGTTATCGGGGCGACTGGATTTGAACCAGCGACCTTTCGACCCCCAGTCGACGGGTTGGGAGTGTGGATGCGTCCCGGAGCATCCGATGTGTCCATTCCGTCCCGGGTCGTGGACTCCCTGGACGGATAGGACGCATCAGTCGGTACCACGGCGGTACCACCAGCGCCAACGCCACCGCCAGCCTGAGTGACGGTGCTCGTCAGCCCTAGTCGAGCCAGGACTTGGCAACAGCGCCGAGCGAGATCCGCTCGGGCCGCTCCCCAAGTACATGGGCCGCCGCCCGTAGACCCGAGCCGAAGGCCGCGTGAACGGTGCCGTAGGACTCCGGCACGGTGGCCTCCCCCGCGAGTACCAGGCGCTCGGAGACCGGCTCGGCAAGAAGTGCCATGTCTTCGGGTGTGGCGCCGACAGGCACGTAGCTGTAGGAACCCCGCGACCAAGGATCCGCCGTCCAGTCGGTCACCAGCGTCTCCTCCGGATCGGGCACCCTGCCGAACATCTTGCGCAGAACCTCAAGCGCGAGTTCGGCCCGCAGGTCCGCCGGGGTCGCGGCAAGAGGGGGCGTGTAGGTCGCGTTGTAGAGGGCCGCGAGGGTAGGTGACCCGGTGTGTCTACTGAGGTCGACCCACTGCGGGAAGGCGCGATCGTCGGCGACGTGCGTGATCCAGCGGAGGGATTCCGGCCAGAAGCGGTCCTGGAATCGGAAGACGACCTTCTCGAGCGTCCCCATGGCCAGCCGCTCCACCGCCGCTGCATGGGAGCCGGCCAGCGGGGGATCGAAGGTGATGCCTCCAGCCTGAAGCACCCCGAGTGGCACCGTCACTACGGCTCGGTCGGCCTCGTAGACATCGTCGGCGGACCGGACGACAACGCCGGTACCACCGTGCTCGATGACCGTGGCCGGCGTATCGAGCCGAACGTCGAGGCCGGACGCCAGCCGATCGACCAGAACCCGATAGCCGCCGGTCGGGACGAGGTTTCCTCCCCCTCCCTCCGCGTAGGCGGCGGCACCGGCGAGGGATATCCGATTGGGCGCGCCCGAGATGAAGCCGGCGCCGGCCACCCAGACAAGCGCGAACCGGACCAACTCGCCTGCCCTGCCGTCGAACCCCCGATCGGCCATGAACCACTCCACCCCGTCCACGAAGCTGTCGCTTTCCGCAACGGCGTCGGGCACCTCCGCCGGGTCCCAACCTGCCTCGAGGGCGAGGGGGATCGCGGTCGCCTCCGGCGCGTCGGCCCAGCCGTCATCCCAGACCGCCATCCCCGAGCCGAACGCTCCGTCGTTGCGGGTGTCGATCCCGGCACCGGCGAGGGCCTCGGCGAGCGGGTTGCCGACCGGGCCGTGCACCCAGGCTGCCCCGAGGTCGACCGAGCCGGCGCCGAGCGGCGCGGTCCAGGTTCGGCCTCCAATCCGATCGCGCGCCTCGAGGACTGTGACGACGGCACCCGCACAGCGCGCAGCGTCCGCTGCGATCAGCCCCGCCACTCCGGCTCCGACGACGATCACTCGCATCGCATGGCGAGACTACCGCCCCCCGGCGATCCGCCCTCGGTGCCGGGAATCGGGGCGACTGGATTTGAACCAGCGACCTTTCGACCCCCAGTCGACGAGATAGGAGTGTCGATGTGTCCGTACGCGTCGCCCGCGTCCCGTGCGCCACCGGGGCATGGATTTCCTGGACGGATCGGACTCATCAGTCGGTACCACGGCGGTGCCTCGCCGGCGGCCTGCACAAGTGCCGACCACCCCGCGCATTCGTGCCAATCGTCCGGCTGGAGCGTCGGTTTAGCGCGACATCCGCCGAAGGCGCTTGGCGAGCTTCCGGGCCGAGGGCGAGCCGAGCCCGGTCACGTCGTCGTAGCCCTTGCGGACGCGCAGGGTTCCGTACTGACCGCCGCTCAGCAGCTGGTAGCTGATGCCGTCTTCGGCGTTGAGGAAGTTGTTGAAGGCGGCCGCCGCCGAGACGGCCGGATTGCGCGCAGGGCCCACACGCCGCACGGCCCGGCCCCGGACTCGATAGAGCGACGGATTGAGGAACCCGAGCCGGCCGCCGTTGCGGTCCGCCATCACGGCGACCAGCCCGGCGAGGACCGGGGAGGCGACCGAGGTGCCGCCGACGCTGTGGCGCGTCACGTGCCGCTGCCCGGAGGAGTCGACCGCTGTCTGCACCAGCCCGGGACCACTCATGATGTCCGCAATCAGTCCGACGTCGGGGACCACCCGGGCCCGGCCGCCGAAGTAGCCCGCGAGCCGCTTCGGGACTCTGGCGCGCTGGTAGCGCGGCTGCGGAAAGGCGCGGCTGGTGCCACCGGTGCTGCCGGCGATGTAGTTGCCCGGCGGCTGCGGATCCCAGGCCGTGCCGGAGCCGTTGAGATCGGCAGCCGACTCCCCCCAGCCCTGCTCCCAGACCCGCGCTCCCGTCGGCCCCACGCTCAGGGTCGTCCCCCCGACCGCGGTCACTCTGCGGCTCGAGGCCGGATACTGGACGGTCCTGATCCCGTCCTCCGCGATGTTGTCGCCGGTGTCGCCGGAGGAGTAGAGCATCGTGATCCCCTGCGCCGCAGCCTGCGTGAAAACGTCCTCACCGGCGCGGAAGAAGGCCCGCGTGGTCAGGAACTCGGGCAGACCCCAGGAGTTTGAGATCACGTCGACCCGGTTGCGGTCGACCATCTCGCTGTCGGCGACGATCAACGCCGAGCTGTCGTTGGGGCCCGCGTCCGGGCCCGAGTAGTGGATCCGCGCCCCCGAGGCCACTCCGTGGGACACCTGCACGTCGAGCGTCTGCTCGGTGTAGAAGTCCCAGACGTAGTCCGCAGACTGCGGCCTGTAGCCCCTGGAAGGAGTGCGGATCCGCAGGCGGGTGCGCGGGATCCCGTTCTCGTCCGAGTAGGCGTTGAGATCGGACTGCAGCGTCGGCGACAGATAGCCCGTGACGATCCCGATGTCGACCCCCGAGCCGTCGATGCCCCTGCGGTGGAGCCGCTTCGCCCCGTAAGCCGAGCGGATCTGCCTGGCCTTGTAGCCGCAGATCGAGAGCAGCGGGTGCTGGCCGTAGGCGTTCGGCAGGCCCTCGTCGATCGTCTGTCCCCAGTACCGGGAACAGAACGGCCGTGGCTGCTCGGACACGACCCCGCCGAGCGAGCCGAGCAGGGGCGGGCCCGGATCGGCGCTCGGCGCCGCCCGGGCCCTGGGCGTGTCGCCCACTGCGCCCCCGGCTCCAAACAGGTGCGGGCGGAGGGGGGCCTCGGGCACCCCGATCGTGCCGCGAACGACGTGCGAGATCCTGCGCGGGACGCTGAGCGGGCCGCTCGGCGCCACCAGCTCCTGTCCGGCGGCACGGTAGGCCCGCGGCCGCGTCCCGAACGCGCGCTCGAAGTCTGCCGCCGTGCCGGCGGCCGGGAGCAGCACGCCGTTCGGGGTCGGAGCGCCGACGCTGAGGCCCCGTCTCCGCAGCCATCGCTTCACCGGGACGATCTCAGACCGCCGCCACGAGTACCGCCGCCGGAACTCTGCCGCGGAGACGAACTCACGGTAGGAGTCGCTGCGCGGATCCGAGACCCGCTTTGCGAGCGCCCTGGCTCCGCGTCGGTCCCGGAGCCCAAGCACCACTTGGAAGTTGAGTCGCTCGCCCGCGGGCACCCGACCGGTCTCCTCCGTCGGGTCGGCGTAGGCCGGGACCGATCCCCGCAACTCGACCCGGTCGGCGGCGGCGACCGGAGCCGCGGATCCGACCGTGATCAGACCCGCAGCAAGGGAGAGGGCGACCATGGCTTTGAGCCGGGCCCGAGGCACGAAGCGCAGCCTACCTCACGGGCTTGCCTGAGCTCGAATCCCGTGCCGTGGTCCCCATCGGGGCGACTGGATTTGAACCAGCGACCTTTCGACCCCCAGTCGAATGCGCTACCAAACTGCGCCACGCCCCGTGACGAGCGGCCAGTGTACGCCAGAGTGGGCGCGGTGGAGGTTCGAAGCGGGCGACGGGACTCGAACCCGTTCTTCGAGCTTGGAAGGCTCACGTGCAACCGGTAACACCTCGCCCGCGCAGGGGCCGATTATAGGTCGGCACTTCCGGTCGAGTTGGCGGATGGGCATCCAGGCCGGCCCGTTCTCAGGAATCTTTCAGGGTCAGGCGCGAGACTGCGTGGATGGTGAACGATTCCGGCGAGCGGGTGATGGTGGTCGATGATGAGCCCGCGGTGCGGGAGGCGGTCGAGCGGGCGCTGAAGCTCGAGGGGTACGCGGTCAGCACCGCCGCCGACGGGGCGCTGGCTCTGCGGGAGATCGCGGTCTCCCCTCCCGACGCGATCGTGCTCGACGTGCTGATGCCGGAGGTCGACGGACTCGAGGTTTGCCGCCGACTGCGTGGAGCCGGCGACCGCACGCCGGTGCTGATGCTGACCGCGCGAGACGCCGTCTCCGATCGGGTCGACGGACTCGACGCCGGCGCCGACGACTACCTGGTCAAGCCGTTCGCGCTGGAGGAGCTGCTGGCACGCTTGCGGGCGCTGCTGCGGCGGGCGGAACCCGCCGCAGAGGGCCGGGCGTCCTCCCCGCTCCGCTTCGAGGATCTGGCGCTCGACCCGGCCACGCGCGAAGTGAGGCGCGGCGAGAGGTCTATCGAACTGACCAAGACCGAGTTCGAGCTCCTGCACCTGTTCATGCGCCACCCGCGCCAGGTACTGACCCGGACCCAGATCTTCGAGTCGGTCTGGGACTACGACTTCGGCCCCAGCTCGAACGCGCTCGAGGTCTACGTCGGCTACCTGCGGCGGAAGACCGAGGCCGAGGGCGAGCCGCGGCTCCTGCAGACGGCGCGCGGCGTCGGCTACTCGCTGAAGGCGCGATGAGCTTCCGCAGGCGTCTGACCCTCTATTCGGCAGCGGCCGTCGCGATCTCGATCGCCGTCGCGGCAGTCGTCGCCTATCTGCTCGTCCGCTCCGAGCTGCGCGATCAGATCGACGGATCGCTGCTCGAGCGCGCCAACGCCGCCACCGGATCCGTCGACGGTGCGCCCTTCGGCCCGGGCCGGGGCGCTCCACCCGGCAGCCCGCAACCGCCCGCCGATCTCGGCCAGGACCCGCCCGGGTCGCTGCGCCTCCCCGATCGGCTTGGGGGCCCCGAGGTCGTCGCTCAGGTGGTCGGGCCGGCGGGGGAGGTCCTGGTCCGTCGAGGCCTGCCGGCCGGGGTGATCCTGCCGGTCGGCCCGGCCGAGCGGCTGTTGGAGTCGGGCGATCCGGGGCCGGTGTTCTCCGATGCGTCGGTGGACGGCGAGTCGCTGCGGGTGCTGACGATCGCCCCCGGCGATGAGTTCGCGATCCAGACAGCGCGCTCACTCGCCGAGGTCGAGAGCACGCTCTCCCGGCTCGCACTGATCATGGCGTTGATCGCGCTCGCCGGAGTTGGCGCGGCGGCGGGGCTCGGACTGGTGGTCGCCCGCACGGCGCTGGCCCCGGTCGCTCGCCTCTCGTCAACCGCCGAGGAGGTTGCGCGGACCGAGGACCTGAGTCGGCGGATAGAGGTCGAGGGCGACGACGAGCTGGCCAGGCTCGGTGAGAGTTTCAACTCGATGATGGAGAGCCTCGAGCGCTCGGTCGGTGCCCAAAAGCAGCTGGTCGCCGACGCCTCCCATGAGCTCCGCACCCCGCTGACGAGCCTGCGGACCAACATCGAGACGCTCGCCCGGCGGCCCGACATGCCCGACGGCGACCGCGGCCGCCTGCTCGCCGACCTCGAGAGCGAGCTGGCGGAGCTCGGCCGCCTCGTCGATGACATCGTCGACCTCGCGCGCGATGGCGCCGACGATTCCGAGCCGAGCGAGATGCGCCTCGACCGGATCGTCGCCGCATGCATCGAGCGGGCCGAGCGTCGGGCCGACGGAGTCGGCATCTCGGCCGAGCTGGAGCCGGTGGTCATCGTCGGCCGCCCCGAGCGGCTCGACCGCGCCGTCGGCAACCTGCTCGACAACGCGCTCAAGTGGACCCCTGGCGGCGGCACGATCGCCGTCACTCTCGAAGGCACGACCCTAACCGTCGACGACAGCGGCTCCGGCATCCCCGAGCAGGAACGAGCACGCGTCTTCGACCGCTTCTACCGGTCGGCCGCCGCCCGCGGCAGCCCCGGCTCAGGGCTGGGACTCGCGATCGTCAAGCAGGTAGCGGAGTCGCACGGAGGTTCGGCGAGGGCCACCGAGAGCCCGCTCGGTGGAGCACGGATGACGCTCACGCTGCCGGGCGCCGAGTCCCCGGAGGCGAGCGTCCCTCAGCGCTAGGGACGCAGTCGCAGCAGGGTGCTGGTGACAGCGAGGGTGACGCCGGCGAGAGCGAGGTAGGCAAGCGACGGGCCGCCGAGATCCAGGGCGAGACCGGCGGCGACCGGCCCGATCGTGTACCCGATCGAGTAGATCAGGTTGAGGAAGCCGTACCCGAAGCCGCGCGCGAGGTCGCCGAATGCGTCGTCGAGCCATGGAACGGCCGCCGCGAAGATCGTGCTCGAGGAGATCCCGAAGATCCCGAGACCGATCAGCAGTCCGGCGATGCCCCCGAGCGTCGCCAGCAGCACCGCCGAGAGCGCCAGCAGCAGCAGCCCGAACCCGACCACGGGCACCCTGCCCCTACGGTCCCCGGCAGCCCCGGCAATCGGAGCCGCGACCGCGTCGAGGGCGATGGTGGCGGCGAACACGCCGCCGATCGCCGCCGCCGAGAGCCCCAGGCGCTCATCGGCATCAAGGGGGGCTACCACCTCGACCAGCCCGAGAGCCGTGGCGCCGACGACCACGATCAGGGTTCCCGGTAGCACTCGGGGAGAGACGGCGATTGCAAGCAGATCGCGGAACCGACGTGGTTCCCCCTCGGGCGGGGAGGGACGGCCACGTGGCAGAAGAAAGAAGCCGAGGCCCGCGATGACCACCGCGGCGCCGGCGACCAACAGGAACGGGAACTCGAAGCCGAAAGCGTCGCCGGCGATGCCACCGAGGGCGGGCCCGGCGATCGCTCCGACGCTGTTTGCGGCCAGCGCATAGCCGATCGACTCCCCCTTGCGCTCGGGCGGGGCCAGGTCGGCAACTACTGCGAGAGCCGCGATCCAGCTCGCGGCGGCACCGACCCCCTGGATCGCACGTCCCACGATCAGCGGCTCGAGCGAGCTCGACAGCGCGATCAGCGTCGAGCCGGCCGCGGTGAGCAACATGCCGACCAGCAGGAGCGGCCGCCGGCCGAGGGAGTCGGCGAGGCGGCCGAACGGGAGCGAGACGAACAGGATCGGAATCGCATAGGCGCCGAGCGCGAACCCGAGCTCGACCTCGCTCGCACCGGTGCGACGCTCGATCTCGGGCAGCAGCGGAGCGATCAGCCCGAGCAGCGCGGTGTCGATGGTGATCGCGCCGATCGCCACGGCCAGCACAGCGCGACGGCGCGACCTACTCAGTGAATCAATCCTCTCCAGGGCGCCGATCGAGCCACGGCGCGAGTCTATTCGGGCCGTGGCGGCGGCGAGGGTCGCTCAGCGCTTGTAGCCAACGTCGAGGGTGTAGGTGGCGTACTTGAACCTGCTCTTGTACGGGCTTCCGCGCCGGACTCCGACACCGACGTGTTCGAAGCCGCGGCTGAGCAGGGTCGCGCGGTGCCCCGAGCTGCCCATCCAGGCCTTGACGATCGCCTTGGGCGATCCGCGGCGGCGGCCCTTGCCGTAGGCAATCGTCTCCCCCGCGCTCCAGCTGCAGCCGCAGGGGAGGTAGTCGGCCTGGGCGAGCCGCCCCGGTAGCGGGTCCTCGCCGGGGCACTGGTGGGAGAAGCAGTCCGCCCGACGCATCCTCTTCGTGTGGGCGGTGGCCGCACGGGTGATGTTCTTCTTCTTCGTCAGGCGCCGGAGCCCGTGCTTGCCGCGGCGCTTGTTGACGAGGCAGCGGACCAGCTGCGCGGCCTTGGTGACTTTCATCTTCGCCGGCGCCCTGCCGGCGCCAGGGCACGAGCGACCAGCCTCGGCCACGCTCGGCTCAAAGGGCAGCGGACCGCCGGGGGATCCGGCGTAGCCGACGATGAGTAGCGCAGCGAGCAGCAGCGCGAGGGTGGGGATTCGAATCGACATAGGGGGACTACCGGGAAGCGCGCTTGGCGACTGAGCTTGCCGGCGGGGGGGATTATTAGCAAAGCGCAAACACGGAACGGCTCCACGCTCACATTTCGCTAGTGGTCTCCGTCACGATCGGCGCTGCCGCGGCTCACCAACCCGGCCGCGAAGTTCTTGATCTGCTCGCCCAGCGACTCGGACTCCTCGTCGGGGTCGGGGTCGTACTCCCCGGCCCTGACGCCGGGCCAGATCGCAGCCATCTCGGCCCCGATCAGGAACACGATCGAGGCCAGGAAGACGAAGAACATGAAGGCGATGACGGCGCCCAGCGAGCCGTAGACGGCGCTGTAGTTGGCGAAGTTCTCGAGATAGAGGGCGAAGCCCCGCTTGAGGATCTCGTAGCCGATCGTGGCAAAGAGGACGCCCGGCCAGATATCTTGCCACGCGGGGCGCCTTGAGGGTAGGACCCGGTACATGATGCCGAAGACGACCGCGGCGAGGATCAGTGGCAGAAAGAGCCCGGTGGCGTCGATGATGGACTCGATCGCCTCGCCGACGCGACCTTCGAAGGTGATCGAGAGCCGGGAGAGCAGCGTGGTTGCGAAGGAGAGGGAGAGGAGCACGCCGAGGCCGAGGACCAGCAGGAGGTCGAGACCCTTGCCCCGGAGCGCTCCGCGTCGCTCCTCCTCCTCGAAGGCAACGCTGACCGAGTTGCGCGCCGCGCTGATCAGGGCGCTGGCGGAGATCAGCAGAGCGACCAGGCCGACGACGCCGAGCGTGCCGGAATTCGCCGTGACGCCGTCGAGCAGCTTCTCGATGTCCTCCCGGCCCGAGCCCTCGGTCAGCGGCAGCTCGGCGAGCAGGTAGCTGACGACATCCTCCCGCGCCCCAGGATCATCGAGGATGAAACCGGCGGCGGCGGCGAGCACGATCACGGCCGGAAAGACCGACAGCAGCGCGTAGTAGGCCATCCCCGCGGCCAGCTGGGTGCCGTGATGCCCAGAGAGCCGGGTAACCCCGTTGCTGAGCAGGCGCCAGGAGTGCCCGAGCCCGGTCTGTAGCCGAGCCACGACCCGATCGGTGCGGGAGTTGCTCGGGGCGGGGTCGTCCATGGCGACAGACGGTACCCGTCACCGGGGCGCGCCCATCGGGCACGCCCCGGGCGGGCGAGAGCGGGGCAGCCAGGACTCGAACCTGGAATCGCCGGTTTTGGAGACCGGAGCCTTGATCCAATTTGGCCACTGCCCCAGCGGGCGCATCCTAGCGTCGGCGGCGTCAGATCACCGGGTCATCGGCCCGAACAGCAAGCTCGCCGGGCGAGTGCGGACGAGAGGACTCGAACCTCCACGGGCAAAGCCCACCAGGACCTAAACCTGGCGCGTCTTCCAGTTCCGCCACGTCCGCTCGGCAGCCAACGGTAGCGCGCGACCGTGCTAGTGGATATGGTCCCCGTCGATGGCTGAGTTCGGCGAGACACCGGTACGGGAAGGCTACGAGCGCTGGCGACCCAACCGGGAGAAGGCGGAGTCGAAGACGACGAAGGCCATCGTTGCCTTCGTCCTGCTCGTGTCGGCGGGCCTCCTCGTCATCATCACCCTCGGTGGCTGGGAGCGGCTTCAGAGCCCCGGCATCGGCCTGCTGACCCTCCTCTGGGGCGGTCTCTACGTGGCTTTCGCCTACTTCGTGATGCGCTGGCAGCGCGGGGTATTGCCGGTCGCGGCCTCCCTGGCCGTGATCATGGTGATCTTCGCGGCGGTCGCAGCGCCCGGGTGGTTCGCGCGCGCCAAGGACGGTCTCAGCTCGCCGGCCCTGCCCGAGGATCTGCTCGGCCTGCTCACGATCATCGTCATCCCGGTGCAGATCCTGCTCATCGCGGTCGCGATGATCGCCTTCAACCAGGAGTGGCACGTCGAGGAGGAGCGCCCGATCGAGGGTGGCCCCCACGACACCGGCGGTGGCGGCAGCGTCGAGTTCGCCGAATCCGATGTCGAGGAGGAGCCCGGGTACACCGACTCCGACCTCGACCGGCGCGAGTACCCGCAGGACACAACCGAGCCCCGCGGGTGGAGCCCACCCAGCGCGGGCACCGCCCCCACCGCCTAGCTCGCCCCCGTCGAATCGAGCTGGGATCGGGTTCTAGAGCAGCTTCATCGGCGGCTCGAGCAGATGCGGTCCATCCTCGCGAACGTTGCTGACGGCGTCGCCGACCTCCCGGGTGACCAAGCCATCGGCGGCGGCGGGGATCAGAAGGCGCTTGAGAGCCTCCGGGTCGGCGTCGGGGTCGAGCCACTCGGCCTCCGCTCCATCGGGCAGCACCACCGGCATCCGGTCGTGGATCGGCCGGATCAGATCGTTCGGCTCGCAGGTGATGATCGCGCAGCTGTGGATCGCCTCGCCCTGCTCGCGCTCCAGGCGAGCCCAGATCCCGGCGAACGCGAATAGCTCCCGGCCGGGGCGGCTGATCCAGATCGGCTGCTTGCCGGTCGGATCGCGCCGCCATTCATAGAAGCCGTCGGCTGGAATCAGGCAACGACGCCGGCGAAACGACTCCCGGTAGGCGGGCTGTTTGGCAATCGTCTCGGCGCGGGCGTTGATCAGCGGCCGGCCGCCCTTCTCGGCCCAGCGACCCGGCATCAATCCCCAGCGGAGCTTGCCGAGCTCGCGCCCCCCCTCCTCGCTCGTCCTCACCGCGAGCACCGCGTCGGTGGGGGCGATGTTGAAGCGCGGCCGCTCGTCGAACTCGAAGGGACCGGGGCCATCGAGTCCGAAGCGCAGCTTCAGGCGCTTGGGATCGGGGTTGGTGAGGGTGTAGCGACCGCACATAGTCGTTCTGATGCCGGAGGTGGGACTCGAACCCACAAGCCCCGAAGGGCAATCGATTTTGAGTCGATCGCGTATGCCAATTCCGCCACTCCGGCTGGACGGCGAACCTTAGAACCTGCCTCAGACCCCGCGCCCGCGCAGCCCTGGGAGAAACAGCGACGGTTCAGGCCAGACGACAGTGAGTCGGGGCGACTGGATTCGAACCAGCGACCCCCTGCTCCCAAAGCAGGTGCGCTACCAGGCTGCGCCACGCCCCGATCGGTGCTGAGTGTAGCCCCGCGATCCGCGCCTGCTGCCTCGGCCCACTGCACTCGGCCCCGCACTCGCTAGGCTGCGGCGCTCGATGGCTGAGGTTCGCCCCCTTCGCGCAGTCCACTACGACCCCGAGCGGGTTGCCGTCGAGGATGTGGTCGCGCCGCCCTACGACGTGATCGACGCCGACGGCCGCGCCGAGCTGCTCTCGCGCTCGCCCCACAACGTTGTCGAGCTCGACCTGCCCGATGCGCCCGCCGGAGGCGACGACTATGAGCACGCCGCCGCGCTGATGGCGGATTGGGAGTCGGAAGGGATCCTGACCCGGGATTCGGAGCCGACGATCTGGGCCTATGAGCAGGACTACACCGGACCGGACGGAGCGGAGCGGACGCGCCGCGGGTTCCTCGCCCGGATCCGCGTCACCGACTACGGCCCCGGGCTCGTCCGCCCCCACGAGCGCACCCAGCCGGGCCCCAAGGAGGACCGACTCCGCCTCACCCGCGCCACCTCCCACAGCATGTCGCCGATCTTCATCCTCCACGAGGGCAACGCCTGGCCGCGGCTCGAGTCGGCGACCGCCGCCTCCCCATGGGCCGAGATGACCGACGGCGACGGAACCACCCATCGCGTCTGGCCGATCACCGACCCGGAGACGCACGAGGCCGTAGCGGCCGAGCTCGCCGAGTCCGAGCTCCTGATCGCCGATGGCCATCACCGCTACGAGACGGCGCGCACCTACGGGGACGAGATCGGCGGCGAGGGCGAGCACCGCTACACGCTGGCCTGCCTCGTCTCGCTAGAGGACCCCGGGCTCAGCGTCTTCGCCACCCATCGCCTCCTCCACGATCTCACCCAGGAGCAACGGGAGGCGATCCGCGACACGGTCAAAGCGCTGTTCGAGATCCGGGAGGTCAGCGAAGAGGAGATCGTCCCCGCCGCCGATGCGGGCGAGGTCGCGTTCGGCTATATGGACGCCCACCACCGCCAGCCCTACAACCTCGTGCTCACCGACCCCGGCCCGCTCGATGCCGCCCTCGACGGCCGCAGCGCCTCCTACCGCCGCCTCGACGCCGCCGCGCTCGAGACGTTGATTCTGCGCGAGGCGCTGGGCATGAGCACCGACGACATCGCCGCCAAGCGGGGCCTCTCCTACTGCTCCGACACCGCCGAGGCCGTGCGCCGGATCCGCGACGGCAGGTGCGACGCCGGATTCCTGCTCCGGCCCACGCCCGTGCAGCAGGTGCGCGATGTCGCCGCAGCGGGCGAGACGATGCCGCCGAAGTCGACCTTCTTCTTCCCGAAGCTGCTCACCGGTCTGGTCTTCAACCCGCTGCGCTGAACTGCTCCCGCCACAGCCACTCCCCAACCGCGCCGGGCCCTAGGATGGCCCCGTGAAGATCTATACGCGCCAGGGGGACGACGGCACCACCGGCCTCTGGTACGGGGGTCGACGGCCGAAGTCGGATCGGCGGATCGAGGCCTACGGAGCCGTCGACGAGGCCGGCTCGGCCCTCGGCCTGGCGCGCGCCGGCTGCGGCCCGGACGAGGCCGAGGTTCGCGACGACATCCTCAGGCTGCAGAGCGAGCTCTTCGTCGCCGGAGCCGAGCTCGCCGCGGCGCCCGAGGCCGCCGACCGGCTCGAGGACGGCGTCTCGAGGATCACCCCGGAGATGATCGCTTGGATGGAGGACGCGATCGACCGCTACATGGATCGCGTCGAGCTGCCGCCGAAGTTCGTCATCCCCGGAGGCACCGCGCTCTCGGCCCAACTCGACCTCGCCCGCGCGATCCTGCGGCGGGCCGAGCGTCGCGTCGCCGCTCTGGCGGAGGCCGGGGAACCGGCCGGGCCCGCACTCAGCAGCCATCTGAACCGGGCCGCCGACCTCGTCTACGCGATGGCGCGCTTCACCGATACCCCGCGTCCGGAGCTGTTCGAGGGACGGGGTTGAGCGTGGCCACCGTCAGCGCGATCCGGCGAGACGGCTTCGCCCACGACGTCGTGATCGGCGGCCACACCCTGATCGTCGACGAGCCGGAGTCGGTCGGCGGTGCCGACGAGGGCCCGAGCCCGACCCGGATGCTGGCCGGAGCCCTGGCTGGCTGCACCGCGATCACGGTCGAGATGTATGCCGACCGCAAGGGGTGGGAGCTGCCCGATCTCCGCGTCGACGTCGAGGTGATCGGCAACCCGATCGGCGGGAAGGCAAGCTACGCGGTGACCCTGAACCTGCCCGGCGGGCTGACCGAGGATCAGACCGCGCGACTGACGACGATCGCCGGCAAGTGCCCGGTCCACAAGCTGCTCATACAGGAGACCGAGATCACCACCGATCACCGGGTCGGCTGATCCGTGGATCTCGGCCTCTCCGGCAAGGGCTGTCTCGTCACCGGCGCGAGCCGGGGTATCGGTCGCGAGGTCGCGCTGATGCTCTGCGAGGCGGGGGGCTCCGTGCTGATGGTCGCCCGCGGGGAGGAACTGGAGGAGGCGGTCGAGGCGGTCGCCGCCGCCGGGGTGCAGAGCGGAGGCACGGCGACCGCGCTTCGGCTCGATGTCACGGTCGATGACGCCGGCGATGCCTGCCTGCAGGCGGCGGCGGGGCTCACCAGTGGCACGATCGACGTGCTCGTCAACAACGCTGGCACCGCGCGCTGGCGCGACCTCGACGAGGTCCCGGAGGAGGACTGGTATGAGGCCTTCGAGCTCAACGTGATGGCGCCGAAGCGACTGATGGACGCAATCACCCCGCCGATGGCCGAGCGTGGCTGGGGCAGGGTCGTCAACGTCGCCTCCACCGCGGGCAAGCGGCCCTCGGCGAAGATGTCGGAGTACTCGGTCGCGAAGGCGGCCCAGCTTTCGTTGTCCCGCCTCTACGCCGACCGCCTAGCCGGCGACGGGGTCATGGTCAACGCCGTCTGCCCCGGGCCCGCCAAGAGCGAGCTGTGGATGGCCGAGGGTGGCCTGCTCGACCAGTCGAAGGAGCACGGTAACCACGACTCCCGCGAGGAGGCCCTGGAGGTCGCGGGAGCAAAGCGGCCGATCGGTCGTCTCGCCGAGCCGGGCGAGATCGCCGGGACGATCGCCTTCCTCTGCTCCGAGCAGGCCTCCTACGTTGCCGGCGCAGCCTGGAGCGTCGACGGCGGGACCGTCCAGGTGATCATCTGAGCGACCTGCGCTCCCACCTGCTCGCGCCGGAGGAGGCGCTGCGGCTCGATGCCCACGGAAGCAAGGACGCCTCGGTCCTCGTCCCCGTCTTCGACTGGGACAGCGAACCCGGCCTGATCTTCACCCAGCGGCGCCACGACATGCGGCGCCACGCAGGGGAGATCTCTTTTCCCGGCGGCCGCCCCGAGCCGGGCGAGACCCCGGTCGAGTGCGCGCTTCGCGAGGCCAACGAGGAGATCGGCCTCGATCCGGCCACGGTCGACGTCGTCGGCGCGCTGCAGCCGACCTCGACGGTGGTGACGAGCTACAAGGTCCTGCCGATTGTCGGCTTGGTACCGGCCGGCCTCGAGCACAACGCGCAGCCCACCGAGGTCGAGCGGGTGCTGGAGTTCACCCTCGCCCAGCTGCGCGAGGGCTTCGCGATGCGGCGCCTGATTCGCCGCGGCGTCCCCTTCCGCACCCCCACCTACGAGATCGGTGAGACCCTGATCTGGGGCGCCACCGCACGCATGCTCCAGACCTTCTTCGAGCGCGTGGACGGGCCCCGACGGTAGGCGCTGTAACGCCGAGACCTGGTCGGTGGTCGATACGGCGCGACCCCGAAAAGCAGGCCACGTCCTCGGCCGCCGCCTCAGGCCAGCAGACCCTCCACCTCGTCGGCAACCGCGCTCGCCCATGAGGGCGGCTCGCTTCGGGCCTCCGTCAGCGTGGCCGCCGGAATCATCCACCGCCGCCCGGCGTCCTCGACCGAGGCCAGGCCGAAGGCCAGATCAGCGCTGCCGACGCTGCCGGCAGCCTCGTAGAGGAAGCCGCGCACCGGCGTATCGACGAGCTTTTCGAGCAGGCTCGGAAGCCGCTCGCGGTGGAGCGCCGCAGCCTGCTCGGGCCCAGATGCCGAGCCGAGCAGCCAGGCGACGACCGTGACGTCGCCAAGCAGCTCGACGATCGACCCGACCAGGTCTGGATCGGCATCGGCCGGCTCGATCCCGAGCTCGCCCATGCGGCGGCGGCGATCGGGGTCGCGACTGGTGCCGCGCACGGCCCACCCGCGCTCGAGCAGCTCGGCTCCCGCCATCGCGCCGCAGCAGCCGCAACCGACGAGCAGCGCCCTAGCCAACCCCCCGGCTACTCCCGTCCGTGTTGGGCGCGGAGGTCTTCCTCGAGCTCGCTCAGCGACTGCGGATCGGAGCCGCGTCCACCCTTGCGGGCTTGGTTGTCCTCCTGCGCCATGCGCTCGGCGTCGCGTTCGGTCAACTCCCTTGCCCCACGCTTGCGCCGGTACTCGTTCTGGGCGGCGAGCATCTGGCTGATGTCGTCCTGTTCCAGTTGGATCTCGGTCTCGTAGTCCCGGGCCGGCTTCCAGTCGAGCAGGTCCGCTCCGCTGCCCGGGTATGAGCGGCCGAGCAGCACGAGCACGAGGACGATGAACGCGACCATGCCCCCGGTGACGAGAATGAACTCCATCGGCAACGAGGATAGAGGCCCAGGACGACCGGCTCCACGCCCCCGCCGATCGAAGTCGGGTGGGCGTCCGATAGCTTGAGGGCGATGGCGGCTGCGATCAGCGTGAGCCTCGACGGCTTGGTCCTCGAGCCCGGCGAGGCGCAGATCTCGGTGCTCGACGATGGCCTGCTCCGCGGCGATGGGGTATTCGAGGCGATCAGGCTCTACGGCCGCCACCCGTTCCGGCTCGATGCCCACCTCGCCCGCCTCGAGCGATCGGCCGCGGCGATCCGGCTCCACTTCGATGCCCCGTCACTGCGCCGCGAGATCGGGCCGCTGCTCGAGACCGCTCCGAGCGAGGATTCGATGCTGCGCGTCGTAGTCACCCGCGGCGGCCGGCGGATACTGATTGTCGAGGAGCTCCCGCTGTGGCCCGCGACGGCGACGATCGCGCTCGTAGATCTCAGCCCGAGCGAGATCCTGGCGGGCGTCAAGTCGATCTCCTACGCCGCCAACATGCAGGCGACCCGGATCGCCGCCGAGCGGGGAGCCGACGAGGCTGTGTTCGTCGACCGTGACGCAATCGTGCTCGAGGCACCTACCTCCTCGATCTTTTGGGCCGGCCCCGATGGCCGGCTCAGGACCCCCGCCATCTCTTGCGGGATCCTCGACTCGATCACCCGCGAGGTCGTGATCGACCAGCTGGAGGTTGCCGAGGGCCGCTTCGATCGCGACGAGCTCCTCGCCTGCGAGGAGGCGTTCCTCGCCTCGACCACCCGTGAGATCCAGCCGGTCTCGACGATCGACGGAGTCGACCTCGCGCTGCCGGAAGGCGGCGAGGCCTCGGCGTCCGCCTCCCGGGCCCTGGCCGACGTCGTTCGGCGTGAACGGACGGCGAGATAGATTCCTGATCATGGACCTCGAGTTGAGCGACGAGCAGCGGCTGATCTCCGAGACGGCGCGCGAGTTCGCCGACGACTACATCATCCCCCGCGTCCGCGACAACGACCGGGCTCAGCGCTTCGATGCCGAGATGGCTCACCGGCTCGGCGAGATGGGATATCTCGGGGCCCCGGTGAGCGAGGACTACGGGGGCCGCGGCCTCGACTACGTCTCCTACGCCCTGATCGTCGAGCAGGTCGGGCGTGGCTGCAGCTCGGCTCGGACCGTCGTCTCGGTACAGACCTCGCTGGTCGCGGGTTCGATCGAGCGCTGGGGCAGCGAGGAGCAGAAGCAGCGCTGGCTGCCCAGGCTATGCACCGGTGAGGCGTTCGGATGCTTCGGCCTGACCGAGCCCGATTCCGGCTCCGACGCTGCCAGTCTGCGCACCCGTGCGACCAGCACGGCCAACGGCTGGCGGCTCAACGGCCAGAAGATGTGGATCTCGCTCGGCAGCGTCGCCGAGGTCGCGCTGGTCTTCGCCCAGACCGACCCCGAGCTCGCCCATCGCGGATTGGCCTGCTTCCTCGTCCCGACCGCGACCGATGGCTTCAGCTCGGAGGAGATCCACGGCAAACTCGGCCTCCGCTCCGCCGACACCGCGAGCCTCGCCTTCGACGACCTCGAGCTCCCCGACGACGCCCTGCTGGGTGAGGTCGGCGACGGCTTCAAGATCGCGATGAGCGCGCTCGACAACGGCCGCTACTCGGTCGCCGCAGGCTGCGTCGGGATCTGTCAGGGATGCGTCGACGCCTCGGTCGCCTACGCGGGCGAGCGCCAGCAGTTCGGGGTGCCGATCGCCCGCTTCCAACTGGTGCAGGCGATGATCGCCGAGATGATCGTCAAGCGCGACGCCGCCCGGCTCCTGGTCCTGCGGGCCGGGGCGCTCAAGGACGACGGCCGGCCGAGCACCGTCGAGACCTCGATCGCCAAGCTCTATGCGACGGAGTCCTCGGTCGAGTGTGCCGACGCGGCGATCCAGGTCCACGGAGGCTCGGGCTACGTCGACGACTACCCGGTCGAGCGGTACCTGCGGGATGCCCGGGTCACGACCCTGTACGAGGGCACATCGCAGATCCAGAAGCTGATCATCGGGCGCGACGCGACGGGCGTCGACGCGATCATCCCCTACGCGAAGGAGGCAAGCGCATGAGGGAAGAGGTTCTCAGCAACGTCGAGGGAGCGGTCGCAATCTGCCGGATGAACCGGCCCGAGGTTCGCAACGCACTCAGCCCCGAGCTGATGGATCAGCTCGCGACCGAGCTCGAGCGGCTCGACCGCGAGCACGAGGTCCGCTGCATCGTGATCGCCGGCTCCAACGACGTCTTCGCCTCCGGGGCCGACATCCGATCGCTCTCGGAGCGCAGCTTCCAGCAGGCCATGCACCACCCCTCCGCCTCCTTCTGGAAGCGGATCGCCGCGATCAAGAAGCCGCTGGTCGCCGCCGTCAGCGGTTGGGCGCTGGGCGGCGGCTGTGAGCTGGCACTCGCCTGCGACATGATCGTCGCCGCCGCCAAGTCGCAGTTCGGCCAGCCGGAGATCACGCTCGGCATCGTCCCAGGCGGCGGCGGAACCCAGCGCCTCGCCCGGGTTCTCGGCAAGCAACGAACGATGGAGCTGATCCTGACCGGGCGCCGGTTCAGTGCCGAGCAGGCCCACGATTGGGGGCTCGTGAACATGATCAGCAGCCCGGAGACGTGGCTCGAGGAGGCGACCGACCTCGCCGCGGAGGTGGCCGGCCGCGCCCCGATCGCCACCCGTCTCGCCAAGCAGGCGGTGCTGGCCGCGGACCAGTCGACACTCGACGACGGCCTCGAGTCCGAGCGCCGGGCGTTCGAGCTGGCGATGGCGACCGAGGATCGGATCGAGGGAATGAACGCGTTCATGCAGGGACGCAAGCCGGAGTTCGAGGGTCGCTGAGCGAGGGCCGGACGGGGGCGGCGTGGGCGCCGCTATCACTCAGCTTGCCGTCGCCGCCGGAATCCCCCTGGTCCCCGGGGGCGCTTAGGGGTGGGCCTTCTACGCTGTGGCCGATGGGTCCAGCCGACATCGCACGCGGACTCGCCGCAGATCCGCCGATCCGTGATCGTTTGATCTGGCGCGGGCTGCTCAACCCCGCGGCCCAGGATCTCGGCGATCGGGCGGTCGTCGCCAGCTCCTTCGGCGCCCTCTACGGCTTGGGCGGGGTGATCGGTCTGATCGGCTTGCCGATCAGCGCATCGACGATCGACCGCGACGGCCTCTGGGCCGCCGTCTGCCTCGGCGCGATCGCGATCGCCGCCGTCTGCCTGATCGGCTACCGACACCTGCCGGGGGGCTTCTTCCACTTCGCGGCAGCCGCGGGAGTCGGCCTCGTGACCCTTGCGGCGCTGGCCGCGGCCAACGGCTCCGAGCCGGTGTTCGGCCCCTTCTACGGCTTCGTCGTGATGCTCAGCATGCTCTTCCTGCGACCGCTGCCGGCGACTGTCCAAGGAGGCCTCGCGGTCACCGCGTACACGTTGCTGTTGTTCGGGCGCGACACTCCTTTCGCGATCCAGCTGCTGCTCAGCCTGATCGCGATGCTGCTCGCTCTCGGAGCCCTGATCGCAGTGGTACGCACCCGCACGAGTCGAATCGCGGGTGAGCTGAGCGAGGACGCCCGCGTCGATTCCCTCACCAGGATCGCGAACCGCCGCCGCTTCGACGACCGCCTCGAGCTGGAGCGCGAGCGAGCTAGGCGTGATCGGGGCCGGCTCGCCCTGGTGATCTGCGACCTCGATCATTTCAAGCGAGTCAACGACCAGCTCGGCCACGAGCGCGGCGACGAGGTCTTGCGCCGTGCGGCCAGGGCTATCGACAGCACGACGCGAACGGTCGAGCTCGCGGCGCGGATCGGCGGTGAGGAGTTCGGCCTGATCCTCCCCGGGGCCGATCCCGAGGCGGCGGCCACCGCAGCCGAGCGCGTACGCAAGCGGATCGAGCTCGAGTTCGCCGAGAGCCCCATCAAGCAGACGATCTCCTGCGGGGTGGCCTCTGCCGAGGCCGAGGACGCTGACCTCGAGCGGCTCTTCACGGCAGCCGACAGAGCCCTCTACGGGGCCAAGCGGGCGGGACGCAACTGCACCGCGATCGCCCTCGGCGAGGATGTCGAGCTGATCGGCGGCGGCTCAACCATGGGCCGACTCCGCCAGATCCTCTGAGCCCGGGGGCGACGCCTCCGACGCCGCGGCCACGCCCGCGGTCACCGGAGCCGCCCCCGGCGCGCCGGCGATCTCGATCGGGCGTCCCCGGCCGGGGATCCGGCCCTCGGCGGCGAGGTAGGAGCCGGCGAGAATCAGACCGAGGCCGACCACAGTGGCGACGGTCACCCTCTCACCAAGAAGGGTGGCGCCATAGATGATCGCGAAGGCCGGCGCTAGATAGGTGACGACGAAGGTGCGGGACGGACCCACCCGCGCCAGCAGGCCGTAGAAGATCGCGAAGGCGACGCCGGTCCCGAGGACCCCGAGAGCGAGGACGGCCGCCAGCGGCCCCGCGCCCGGCACCTCGCCGGGAAGCGTCGCCGCAGCGAAGGGCACCGCGATCAGGGCGCTGAGACTGAGGACGATCGCGGCAACGCCGAGCGGCTGGATCGGCCCGAGTCGCTTTCGGGTCAGCAGGCCACCGATCGCGTAGCCGAGGCTGGCCAGCACCACGGCCAACCCTCCGAGCAGCAGCGCCGAGCTCCCGCCGAGATCGACGCCGAGCAGAACCGCGACCCCGACGATCCCCATCAGCACGCCGACGCCGCGCAGGCCCTCGGAGCGATCCTCGGGGTCGAAGAAGATGGCGAGAATGGCGGAGAAGATCGGCACCGAGGAGACGAGGATTCCCGCCAGTGAAGAGGTGATCTCCTGCTGGCCCTCGGCGATCAGCAGGAACGGCGCCGCGACCTGAACCGCCGCGACGAGGACAAGCACCGGCCACAGCCCACCGGTGTTCGCCAGGGCACCGCGGCGCCAGGCGATCGGGACGAGGACCGCGGCCCCGAGGAGGAGCCGCAGCAGGACGACGACGGCCGGCGACATCTCCCGGAGGCCGATCTCGATGAACATGTAGCTCGATCCCCAGATCGCTCCGAGGACCAGGATCAGGCTCCAATCGCGCCGCTGCATCGCATCAGCGTAGGTGCGGCCGACCCGATTGGCAATTAGTCCTGCTTCTAGGCCCTAATCATCGCTGGGCCGCCGCGATCAGCCGGCTGGTCGCTCGATCCGACCGTAGTTGATGCCGCCGTAGGTGAAGGTCGGGACGATCGGCCACTGCCGCTTCCAGTCGGCCATCTCCGAGGAGGGGAAGACGTTGAGGTAGCGGGGATCGCGCGGGTTGGGATCGGCGAGCGCCTTCTCCTTGATCATCGAGTCGTACTGGTCGATCGAGTCCTCGAGCGTGTTCGAGTTGAGGATCACCTCGCGGCCGAAGAACTCGGCGGTCTTGCGTACTCCGGGGATCTTCGATATGCGCGGATGCCAGTTGTCGGCGCTGACCCCGTTCTCGGAGCTGACCCAGACACCCTCGGGTGTGTTGACGCAGAGCGAGTGATTGCCATCGGTGTGGCCGGGCGTCCAGACCAGGGCGCACCCCTTTCCGAGCTCGATGTCGCCGTCGGCGAGGATCACGTTCTCGTCCGGAATCCCGTCGACCCCCTGCTCGACGTACCAGGCCCACTGCATCGGATGGATGCTCTTGAAGGTGTCCCATTCCTTGCGTTGGGTGACCAGCTTCGCATTCGGGAACAGGGCGGGGATCGGGCCCTTGCCGTCGCGACCGGCATCGTTGGATCCGAGCACGAAACGGACGTCCTGGACGTGGAGGTGGTCGAAGCTGACGAAGTCGACGTCCTCGGGGCGCAGCCCGGTCTCAGCGAGGGCCCCCTCGACCGTGTTGAAGATCTTCGCCAGGACCTTGTACGAGAGGAACTCCCCGTAGCGGGCGATCATCTGCTCGTAGAAGGGCGCCTCGGCGGGTCCCTCGGTCACGGTCGGCTCGTAGGCGAGGGTCCGCGGGCGGCCATCGAAGTCCTCGAACTGGACCACCTGCAGCCGGTTGATGATGTTGATGTAGGGGTTGACTCCGGTTGCGGCCCCCCCGAAGGCGAAGCTGGCGGGGTATCCGGCGGAGGCGATGTCGACGGTCTGCATTGCGCTGATCCGGTTGTCGGGCCGCGCCCAACGGGCGCGGAACTCGGCGGCAGCCTCCCGGATCGCCGCCGGCCGATCGCCCCGTGGCCAGGTCTGATGCGCCTCCTCGAACTCGCTGAAGGGCTGGATTCCTACGGACTCGGGGCTCTCGATGGCGGCCATTGATGCACTCCTGGGGTGGCTGAGGGCTTCGCCGGAAAGGTAGCCGACCGACGACCTCGCTTCGGCCCGCGTCGACCTTGCCGCGATCGCGGGGGCCGTCCGAACCGGCTCAGGCCTTGGCGACGACCCCCGCCTCGACCTCTTCCTCGGTCGGCGGAGTGTCGCGCAGATACCACTCGGCGTCGAGCGCGCCGCGGCAGCCCGAGCCGGCGGCGGTGACCGCCTGCCTGTAGGTGTGGTCGACCAGATCGCCGACGGCGAATACGCCGGCGAGGTTGGTCTTCGTCGTTGGCTCCGCGACCTTGACGTAGCCGTTGTCGTGCAAATCGATCTGACCCCCGACGAGCTCCGAACCGGGCGTATGGCCGATCGCGACGAAGGCGCCGCCGATCTCCAGCTCCTCGGTCGCCCCGGTCTCGGTGTTGGCGAGGCGAGCCCGCTCCAGCCGGCCGCCATCGCCGCCGATGAACTCCTCGGGTGCAAAGGGGGTCTTGAAGTCGATGTTCTCGACCTCCTGGGCGCGCTCGAGCATGATCTTGGAGGCGCGGAACTCGTCCCGCCGGTGGATCACGGTGAGCTTGTCGGCGAACTTGGAGACGAAGATCGCGTCCTCCATCGCGGAGTCGCCGCCACCAACGACGATCACCTCCTGGCCCTTGAAGAAGGCCCCGTCACAGACACCGCAGGTCGAGACGCCGCTGCCGCCGAGCTCGGTCTCGCCGGGGATCCCGAGCTGCTTGGGCTGGGCGCCCATCGCCAGGATCACGGCCTTGGCCCGATATGAGTCGTCGCCTACCCAGACCCGCTGAACGCCGCCGTCACTGAGCTCGACGCGGGTGGCGTCGTCGGTGATGAAGCGGGTGCCGAAGCGCTCGGCTTGGGCGCGGAAGTGGTTCATCATCTCCGGCCCCATGATCCCCTCGGGGAAGCCGGGGTAGTTCTCGACCTCGGTCGTGTTCTGCAGCTGGCCGCCCCACTGGAAGCCCTCGATCACGAGTGGATCGAGCTCGGCGCGCGATGCGTAGACCGCAGCCGTGTAGCCGGCGCAGGCGCCACCGATGATGATCAGGTTCTCGAGCTTGCTCTCGTCGCTCACGGCCGCTCCTAGCTATTGGGGTTGGGGGAACTCACGCGAATTACCACTTTACTTTATGAAGTGCGAATGGGACCCGCCGACGCCGCCGCGGGTTCGAGCTTGGCGCCGGTGCCCCGTTGCTGCTCCCAGCGCGCGACCGTGCGTCGCAACTGGAAGAAGGCGACGATCCCGGGTGGCACCGGTAGGTAGAAGGCCAGCAACCGGTAGATGAGGATGGCTGCGATCACCGTCTCGAGCTCGAACCCGAAGATCGCGAAGGCACCGATCAGCCCGCCGTCGACGGCGCCGACGCCGGCGGGAGCGGGGAGCAGGTTCGCCGCCATGCCGACGAAGAAGCCGACCACGATCTCACCCAGCGGCACCGAGACCCCGAGCGACTTGAAGCTGGCCCAGAGAATCATGATGTTGGCCGCCCAGAAGCCAACCGCGCCGACGATCGGCAGCCACCCGCTGCGAGGATGCCGCACGAACCGCCAGGAGGTCCTGATCCCGATCGCCAGGGTCGCGGGCAGCGCCGCGAGCCAGGTCATCGCTCTCGCCACGCGGCCCTCTCCGGTCCGACGGTCCAGTCGCCGCTGCAGGTCCGCGGGGATCAGCGCGATCAGCACGACTACGAGGGCTACCAGACCGGCGATCGCGGCCGGGACGATCGTCATGCTGACCGGTCCGTCTCCCGGCATCAGGCCGATCCGCAGGAGAACGCCGAAGACGATCACCGCGATCACGTAGACGGCGTAGAGAAGGATCAGGAAGGCGACCATGCGACGGGCCGACTCGCGCCGCTTCATGCCCGCCTTCCGCAGCGCCCAGTAGGTGAGCAGGATTCCGCCCGCACCGCCGGCACTGAACAGTCGGGTGGCGGCGAGTCCGGCCATCGTGATCTGGTAGCTCTCACGCCACTCGAGCTCGAGCGCGTCCTCGCCGATGACGCCGCGGAACAACGCCACGTAGGCGGCGAACGATGCGACCGTCGCGAGCACGCCGACGGCGATCCACGAACGGTCGGCATCACCGAGCTTTGCGATCGCGTCGTCAAGCCCGGCGATCTTGGGGACGACGACGTAGATCGCTCCGACCAGCACGGCGACGATCACCAGCGTCTTCAGCAGCTGACCGGGATCCTCGAAGAACGAGGGCTCGATGTTGTCGGCTTCATCCTCGCCGGTGTCGAGCTCCTCGGTCGTGGGATCGGCAGGGGCTGGCCCTGCCGATACTGGATCCTCCCGGTTCAGCTCAGCCTCGCGCATGCGCTGGGATGCAGCCTACCCCCGGGATCAGCCGTTCGCTATTGCCTCGAGTTGCTGGATGCCGTCGCTCAGTGCCAGTGCCATCGGCTCGGCCAGGGGCTCCCCCCCGCGGACGATCGCGACCAGGCCGAGGCCGGCGATCAGGTCGAGGACGTAGTGCTCGCCGAGATGGACGAGGGCGAAGCCGAGGACGCCCGCGTAAGCGGCGCCGACCACACCGGCGGCCCGGTTCGACTCCCAGAGCAGGATCGCGGCCAGCACCGAGGCCCCGAAGTGCAGCGACGGCATCGCCGCCCACGGGTTGCCGCCGAGCGAGCGATAGAGGTGCGGCCAGGCGTCACCCCAGACCTCCTCCCCGACCTCGACCATCAGCCGGCGGATGCGCTCGTCGCCGGTGTGGCCCTGCTCAGAGGCCCACCAGGGCGGTGCGGTCGGCACCGAGAAGTAGCCGACGCAGCCGAGGTCGTAGGCGGCGGCCATCTGCCGGGCGGCGCGTGCGAATCGGGGGTTGTCGCGAGTGAGAATGAAGAGCAGCGAAGCGTGCGGCTCCAGGAACCAGGCCCAGTGAGCGAAGGTGAGAAAGCGGTCGAGGCCGCTGGGGCGGTCCTTGCCGGCGAAGCGCTCCTGGGAGCGGCGGTTCGGGAGCCGGCCGGCGCCGAGGAACCTGTCGGCCTGGATCGGATAGCGGATCCGGAGCCGATCGCGAAGCGCCCGCTCGTCGTCGTAGGGAAGCTCGTGGACCATCGTGAACGCCCACATCTGCTGGCCGAATAGGATCGCGTCGCGGGTCTTGGTCCGCGGTCGCAGGATCGCGGTGCCGATCGGCCCGGCCACGGTCGCGGCGATCGTGACAGGGGCGGGGATCCGGAACCGCTTACGCAGCAGCGGGACCGCGACCGAGGCGGCGATCGCAGCGCCCGCGGCCACTCGCACGCCAGCACGGCGACCGCCGCGCTTTCCCCTTCGCTGTCTGTGCGGGCGGCCCGGACGCAAGGCGCCGCGAGTATAGAGCGGCCGATTCGACTCACCGGGGCGGGAAGCGGCCGAGCGGGGTCACGCTGCAAGCGCCGGTGTGGCCGCATAGAATGGCGCCGCCTTGCAGGGCTCTCGCAGAACTCTCGTCCTCCGGTCCATCGGCGCAGCGCTAGCCGTGAGCGCAGCTCTGCCCGCGGGCGCCCTCGCCGGGGCGCTGACGCCGGAGTCTCCCGCCTCGCCCAATGCCGAGGACTCCGAGATCGCATACATCGTGATGGGCGTGATCGCAACGGTGATCGCGATCACCGTGATCGGCGGCCTGCTCAGCGCCGTCCGCGGCAGGGACGCCGCGGTCCCCGGGCCGCAGCGCCGGACCCGCGGTACCAGCGGCGTGCAGCGTCGCGTCGGGGCCGCCCTCGGGGTGCTGGCGCTCGGCGCCTTCGTCTTCGGGGTGATCGTGACCGAGTCGGCGCGCCAGGTCGAGGCGACCAGCAGCGACGGTCTGCAGACTGCTCAGCGCGACCTCGAGCTTCCGACCGGTGACAACCAGCCGCTCGAGGTCGAGGTCACCGGCCAGCAGTGGATGTGGCGGTACGAGTACCCCGACGGGACCTTCAGCTACTACGAGATGGTCGTCCCGGTCGACACCGCGGTGGTGCTCAACCTGGAGTCGACCGACGTCCTCCATCGCTGGTGGGTGCCGGCGCTGGGCGGGATGTTCGACGCCGTGCCGGGCGCCAAGAACCAGGCCTGGTTCAAGGCGACCGAGACCGGCGAGTTCGAGGGCGCTTCGACCCAGTTCTCGGGCCCCGCCTATGCCACGATGCGCGCCTCGGTGCGCGTCGTCGAGCCGGCTGAGTACGAGGCCTGGCTCGGGCAGCAGGCGGAGGGGATCCAGGCCGCCCAGGAGGCCGTCCAGAGGCGGATCGACGAGGGCACCGTGCCCGGCGGAGTGGGAGCCGAGGGAGCATGACTCCGCCTCCTTCCTACAGCGGCGCCGCGCGCCCCGAGATCACAACCGAGGGGCTGCCCGCCAGCCGCCCCGGCTGGATTTCCATGGCCACCAGCGGCGATCACAAGGTGATCGGCCGGATGTACATCGCCACCGCCCTCACCTTCCTCGCAGCCGCTCTGACGTTGCTGGTGATGATGCGGATTCAGCTGCTGATACCCGACGGGACGATCATCCGGCCCGAGGTCTTCAACCGGCTGCTCAGCGCCTACGGCGTCACCGCCGTGCTGATGTTCGCGGTGCCACTGTTCCTCGGCCTGATGTCCTACATCGTGCCGCTGCAGATCGGCTCGCGCGGAACCGCGCTGCCACGCATCGGGGCGCTCTCCTACTTCGTCTACCTGATGGGGACGCTGACCATCTACGGCAGCTTCCTCTATCGCCCCTCAGAGGCGGGCACGGCCGCGCTGCAACCGCTCTCGGATGACATCTTCTCGGTCACCGACGGCGTCGACGCCTGGGCAACGGGAGTCGGACTGATCGCGCTTGGGTTCGTGCTCTTCTCGATCAACATGATCGCCACCCTGCACAACCAGCGGGCGCCGGGGATGGTTTGGCGCCGGGTGCCGCTCTTCAGCCACGCCGCCGCCGTGATCTCCTACACCTCGCTGGTGATCGGCCCGATCATGATCGCCGCCGTGACAATGCTGCTCATCGACCGCAACTTCGACGGCGTCTTCTTCGATGCCGGCGATGGCGGCGGGCCGCAGCTCTACGAGCATCTCGCCTGGATCTTTTTCACCGGCATCTACATGGTGATCATCATCGCTGCCTTCGGCGCGATCTCGGAGATCTTCTCGACCTTCTCGCGCCAGCCGCAGTTCGCCCATCGCACTATCGCCGCCTCTTTCTCGGCGATCGCGGTGCTCGGCACGCTCGCCTGGATGCAGAACCTCTACACGGCGCCGCTGCCGATCGGCTTCCTCTACTTCGCGATGGCGATGGCGCTCGCGCTGGCGATCCCGATCGGCCTGATCCTGTTCAACTGGATCGCGACCCTCCGGGACGGAGCCGTCGAGATGAAGCCCCCGATGCGATTCGCGATCGCCGCGGCGGCCGTCGCGGTGATCGGACTCGCCGGCGAGTGGGCGAGTTCGGTGATCCCGGTCGGCTGGCAGCTCAACGACACCGGCGTCGCCTGGGGCGACACCCACCTCGCGCTGGTCGGCTCGGGCGTGCTCGGCGGCTTCGCGGCCCTCTACTACTGGTACCCGAAGATCACCGGCCGCTACATGGGTACGACCCTTGCCGGGGGTTCCCTCTGGACCTTGATCGCCGGCACCCTGCTGATGACGATCCCGATCCAGCTCGCCGGCCTCCAGGGGATGCCGGTCGACGTCTACAAGTTCTACGGCGACACCGGGATGTCCGCCTACAACCTGATCGGCAGTGTCGGCGCGTTCGTGCTGGCGATCGGCGTCATCCTCACCCTGATCAACGCCGCCGCCAGCTATAACGGCGGCACCGAGGCCCCGCCCGACCCCTGGCACGGCTCGACCCTCGAGTGGTTCGCGCTCTCCCCTCCCCCGCCGCACAACTTCGACCTCGTCCCCGACGTCCGCAGCAACGAGCCCTACCGCGACATCCGCGAGGCGGTGCGAGAGCGCTCGACCGTGCTTGTCCTGCCGCCGGCCACCGCCGGGCAGCCCGAGCCCGTCGCCGTCGCCGCCGAGTCCACGGTCGAGGCGACGGAGGCCGGTGCCGAGGCCCCGGGGGCGGCCGCCGAGCCGGCTGCGGATACGGCCACCGAGGCCGAATCGGCGGAAAGCGACCCGGACGACGGCGACGACCGACCGGTAGCCTGATCGGCATGGCAGCCCGCGAGACGGGCGGCGGTGCCGGGACGTGCCGGCACCGGCGCTCAGCCAATCCGACCTCCGGCGATCGGCACCTCAGGCCAGAGGGGCTGAGCTGAGCGATGGAATCCGCCGGCATCGCCCAGCGCACCTCCTCCGCGCCTTCGGCACCCGTTGGGGCACCGGAGCGGCCCGCCAAGGCTCCTCACCCCGAGAATGGGCGCAGGGGCCTGGGCGGGCGCGAACGCGTCCCCGAGAGCGCGGCTGAGCCCCGCAAGAGCACCGCGGCTACCGCGCGGGACTACTTCGCGCTGACCAAGCCCAGGATCATCTCGCTGCTGCTGTGGACCACGGTGGCGACGATGATCGTCGCCAAGCCCCAGGGCCTGGCGCTCTCAACGGTCCTGTGGACCTGCCTCGGCGGCTATCTCTCCGCCGGTGGCGCCGGGGCGATCAATCACTACCTCGACCGCAAGGTCGATGCCCGCATGGCCCGGACCGCGAAGCGACCGCTGGTCGCCGGCCGAATCGAGCCTTTCCACGGCCTGATCTTCGGGGTCATCCTCGGCGCGCTCGCGTTCGCTCAGCTCGCGATCACGGTCAACGTCCTCGCCGCCACCCTGGCGCTCGGCGGGCTGCTCGGATACGTCTTCCTCTACACCGCCTGGCTGAAGCCGAGGACGCCGCAGAACATCGTCATCGGCGGCGCCGCCGGCGCGATGCCGCCCCTCGTCGGCTGGGCCGCGGCCACCGGCGGGTTGACGCTCGAGGCCCTCTACCCCTTCGCGATCATCTTCCTCTGGACCCCGCCCCACTTCTGGGCACTGGCGCTGATGATCAGCGAGGACTACGAGCGCACCGGGGTACCGATGCTGCCGGTCGTCCGCGGCGCCGAGTTCACCAGGCGGCAGATCCTGATCTACTCGGTGATCCTCGTCGCCTTCAGCTTGATGCCGGTCCTCACCGGCATGCTGGGGGCCTTCTACCTCGCATCGGCCCTGCTCCTGGGGGGAATCTTCATCGGCCTCGCCGTCCGCCTCTGGGGCAGTCCCTCGCGCGAGGCGGCCCTGCGGCTGTACCTCAGCTCGCTCGCCTATCTGGCCCTCCTGTTCGCCGCGATGGCAATCGATCGGCTGATCGCCATATAATCGCCGCGCAATGGACCGGATCCGAGCAAATCGCAACATCAGAAGCGGCCTGTTGACGGCGGCGCTCGCCGTCTTCGTCTTCGGTCTCACCTTCTACGCCGCGATCCTGTTCGTCTGATGAGTGACCCGGTTGAAGAGCCCAGCGAGCTGATCTATGCCACCGGCGACTCCTGGGCGCCGTTGCTCGTGGCGCTGGGTCTGGTCCTGGTGGTCGTTGGTAGCTTCACCGTCTGGTGGTGGTCGGCGGTCGGCCTGGTGGCCCTGCTCGTCGGCGCCCGCTCCTGGTGGAAGCAGAACGACGACGAGATCGCCCGCATGCGCCGCTCACAGCCGCTCGACACGGCCGTGATCCCGGCCGAGCCGATCCGCAAGCGTTAGAGCGCTGCCCCCAGGCCGGCTCCCGGGGCTGCTCGGCGCGGGCCGAGTCCGGCTCACCCGGGCGACATCGCCGACGTCGCTCCGTCGGAGGTCCAGACGCGCATGATGTCGCGCATCGAGAGGATCCCGACCAGATCGGCGCCCTCGATGATGACCAGATGGCGGATCCGGCGGTGGGCCATCTCGGAGGCGGCACGCTCTAGGCTCCAGTCCGGGGTGGCGGTGATCACCGAGTCCGACATGTGGTCGGCGACGCGCTCGACGTCGGGGTCCTGCCCCTTGCCGATCGCATCGAGCAGATCGCGCTCGCTGACGATGCCCGGATGGGGACGCTCCTCGTCGATCACGACGGCGGCGCCGACCCCCTTCTCGACCATCTTCGCCGCAGCCTCCCGCAGCGTGTGGCCTGGGCCAATCGTGAGCACGACCTTCGACATCCCCTCGCGAACTTCCATCGTTGAGCTTCCGGACTCCTTGTTGGTCGGGCCGCGGCATCGGTACCTGAATCATCGGCGCAGCGGCGCTTGTGATGATTGAAGCAACCCTATCCGATCAGCATTGAGCTTGCCACCGGCGAGCCGCCGCGACCTATAGGATTCGCGCTCGTGACCCGACCGAGGCTCAAGCTCATCCCCGTCGCGGCGGCGGTTTTCGTCGTCGCCGTGATCAGCGGCTGCGACCTGCAGGAGAACGCTGACGTCGACAACGGGAGGTCGCTGTTCGTCGAACAGTGCGGCCAGTGTCACATCCTCTCGGAGGCAGCCACCACCGGCAACCTCGGCCCCGACCTCGACTCGGCCTTCGCGGTCGCCAGGAGCCAGGGCTTCGACCAGGACACGATCGAGGGAGTGGTCACGGCCCAGATCGGCTACCCGCGCAAGACGGACCCCGACAACCCGACCTACATGCCTGCCGACCTCGTCACCGGAGACGATGTCAACGACGTGGCCGCCTACGTGGCCTCGGTCGCGGGCGTGCCCGGGATCGAGCCTCCGCAGGCCCCGGGAGGCCCTGGCGGCCAGGTCTACGCCAACAACGGCTGTGGCGCCTGCCACGTCCTCGCCGCGGCCGAGTCGGCAGGCCAGGTCGGCCCCAACCTCGACGAGGTCCTGCCCGGCCAGAGCCCGGCGATGATCGAGACCTCGATCGTCGATCCCGAGGACGAGATCTCTGCCGGCTTCGAGGGCGGCATCATGCCAGCCACCTACGGCGAGGACATCTCGCCCGAGGATCTGAAGCTGCTCGTCGACTTCCTCGCCGAGTCCGCCGGCGGCGGCGGTAACGGCGGCGGCGGCGGTAACGGCGGCGGCGGCGGTAGCGGCTAGGGCGCCGAGCCCTCCCCGGGCTCCTCGTCGGGCGCCTCGATCTGCTGACTGATCCAGCGATAGCTCGCCCGAGTAGCGAACGCGCCTAGGATCACCGCGACCGGCACTCCGACCGCTGCGCCCCCGACCGCCGCTGCGATCACGATCGCCGCGATCCCGGCTCCGATCAGCCCCAACAGCCGAAAGGCGTCGGTCTCGGATCGGAACGGGTTTCGCAGGCGCTGTTCGCTCACCCCTGCCATTCTGGCACCGGGGCCCAGGCCCCGCCCTTTCTATGCGACCGGGCTGCGAGCCCCCGCTCGCTCCGCCCCCCGGACCACGACATGGGTAACCGGCAGGGGAAAGCGCTCCCGCAGCTGATCGACCACGCCGTGCTCGAGCCAGCGCGACTGCTGCGGCGGGTGAGTGGAGACGATCAGCTCGTCCGCCCCGAACTCCCTCAGGGCGTCGGCGGTGGCCTGAATCGGATCCTCATCCCCGATCGAGCCATCCGATGCGGGCACTCCTCCGGCTCGGAGGCTGCGCAGGGAGCTCTGTAAGCGCATCTCAGCCTCCTCGCGGGCGTTATCGGTGTCGGAGGCCATGAGCTGCAGGCGCGAGCGCGTGAGCGCCGGACAGACGACCCGGAGGCTGACGTCGCCCCGACCCTTGCAGCGGTTGGCGATCTCGCTCATCAGCTCGGCGCCGGTGACCGTCTGATTGGCGACCACGAGGATCCGATAGCCGCCGGTGGGGCTCGACGCCGCGTTATGGACCTCCTCCGGCAGCGAGCCGCGTCCCGCCCACAGGACGAGGGCGATCGCCACCCCGGCCAGAACCCCGGCCAGACCGGCCCCGATCGCGATGTTCGTGAGGGCCCCGATTCCCACAGCAACGGCGACCGCGATCCCGACGAGCACCGCACCCCGGAAGACATCGGACTCCGAGCGGAATGGACTGTGCATCAGGGCCTCCCTCCACGTTTGTGCCTATTGCAACTTAGCAGGGGCGGAAACCGCCGGCCAGCTGCTGGTCGAGCGCATCGACTGGGCGCTCGAGACCCTGGGCCGGGGGTGCTCTTTGTGGCTTCCCCCGTGGCGATTCGCCGGTCGGGCGCTAGCGCTTCAGCTTCACCTTCAACCTGTCGGTCCTCTTGTTGCCCACTGCATCGGTGAGCTTGAGCTTGAGCTTCGCCTTCGCCTTCTTGCCCCCGCGCAGCGCCCTGGCGATCCTGGTGGCGTTGCGCCTCTTGGTTGGCCGCAGCTTCAACTTCTTGCTCTGGCCGCCTCCAAGCTCGGCCGCCTGGCGGCGCAGCCTGTAGGCAGCCTTGAGCTTGATGCTGCCGCGCGCTCGGATCGTCAGCTTCTCCCCTGCCCTGACTCTGACCTTGACGATGATCCTCCGGTGGCGCTGCGCCTGGGTCTTCCTCGCGGCTGCATATCCATCGACTCCCGAGATGACCCTGAAGTTCTCGACGGCGGCGGTCGGGTCGATGACGCCGTTTCGATCTTCGGCCCGGACTCGAAAGCGGTTGGGACCATCGGCGAGCGTAGGGGCCGCAACCGGAGAGGTGCAGGAGGCATAGGGAGCGAAACCGAGACTGCACTCGAAGGTGCAGCCCGGGCGGTCGGCAGAGAAGGCGAAGCTCGGGGCGTTGTCGAGCGTGCCACCGAGGGGCGCAGAGGTAATCGTCGTCTGAGTCAGATCAGCGAACTTCTGGATTCGGTGGTTGCCGGTGTCAGCAACGTAGACGTTGTTCCGCGAGTCCGTGGCGAGACCGTTCGGGATTTCGAACTCGCCGTCACCCGAGCCCTTTGCTCCCCACTTGGTCGCGAACCTACCCGAGGAGTCGAACTTCTGGACTCGCGGACAGCCCCAGTCGGTGACGTAGACGTTGCCCGAGGAGTCGGCGGTGAGGGCCCAGGGGTAGGTGAACTCGCCGTCGCCCGCCCAGCCCCAGACCCCCCATCTGGTGATGAAGTTGCCGTCGGAGTCGAACTTCTGGACCCGGTTGTTGGCAAAGGCTTCGACCACATACACGCTTCCTCGCGTGTCCGTGGCAACCCCGGTTGGACCCCCGAACTCGCCGTCGCCCGAGCCGCCACCCCCCCACTTGGTGATGAACTCGCCGTCGGAGTCGAACTTCTGGACGCGGTTGGCGAGGGGGTCGGACACATAGACGTTGCCCGCGGCGTCGGTGGCGATCCCCCAGGGGCGCTCGAACCGGCCCCCGCCCCCCCACTTTCCGATGAAGCTGCCGGATGAGTCGAACTTCTTGATCTGAGCGTTGCGGGAGTCGGCGACGTAGACGTTGTCGGCGGCGTCGGTGGCGACGCCACCGGGCAGGATGAATCGATCATCGCCGGAGCCGTAGCTGCCCCACTTGGTCACGAGTTGGTAGGCGGCGCCGGCTGGGGCTGCGGAGAGGATCAAAAGCGCCACCAGCGCGCAGGCGGTGACCGCCGCCGCGACGCACCGCCTATGAGCAATGGCCGACCGTCGGCCTAGAGGATCCCCCATGAGAACGGGAGGTTGGCAGGGCGTTGGGCCCCTGTCATCGGTGTTTGTCCGCGGCCCGGGAGCTTGGTGCTGGCGTCTCGGCCGCCTGCCGGTGCGGCGCCGACTCCCCTCCCCCTGGTCCTCAGCGCCCCCAGAGCTCTTCTCGGGCGCCCAGCGCGCCCGCAAACCCGCATGGTTACAGGACGTAGACGCTGGCGAAGACGATGATCCACATCACGTCGACGAAGTGCCAGTAGATCCCCGGGACCTCGACGCCGAGGTGATCCTTGGCCTTGGGGCCGAAGTGCCCGCGCCAGACGCGGATGTTGGCGAAGGTCAGCAGCAGCAGGCCGACGAAGACGTGGGCTCCGTGGAGGCCCGTGAGGCCGTAGAAGATCGAACCGAAGGCGCCGTCGCGGGCGCTGAAGCCGATGTGTATGTACTCGTTGATCTGGATGAAGAGGAAGGTCGCTCCGAGCAGCCAGGTGAGGCCGAGGCCCATCTTCAGCGCGTTGCGGTTGTTGTTGCGGATCCCCTCCAGCGCCCAGTGGATCGTGAAGGAGGAGCTGACGAGGATCACCGTGTTGATGCCGGCGACCAGCACCGGGAGCTCGAAACCGTCAGGCGGCCAGGCGCCTTCGTTGGCGACCGCGCGAATGAAGAAGTACGACGCGAAGAAGGCGCCGAACAGCATGATCTCCGAGATGATGAAGAGGAGGATGCCGAGCGTCTGGCGATCGATCTTCGAGGAGGCGTGGGCCTCCGGGGGACCGTGATGGTCGTGTGCGTGGGCGCCACCGACGGCGACAGAGGCGGACTCCATCAGGCGATCGCCCCCTCTCGGCTGCCGCTGCCCGGGGGCCCCACCGGAGCGGCGCCGCCCTCCGACTCGAAGTGCTCGACGTCCACGTCGGTGATCTCCCTGACCCGCTCGATGAGACCATCCTCGAGCCACTTCGAGGAGCGCCCCGCAAAGGTCGAGATCAGCACGTCGTCCACCCGGTAATGGGCGATTGCGTTTTCCACCGCGGCGAAGGGCTCGGGGCTCATCGGCTGCCCGGTGGCGTCGATCTCCTCGCGATAGAGGGCGGCCAGAGTCGAGGCGAGGCGATCGCAGACCTCTTCCCGCGGGGCGTCGCCGGAGGCCGGGCAGACGAAGGTGTAGCGGTGTGGGTGCTGCTTGTGACGCTCGATCAGGCGGCTGAGAAGATCGGGCGCATCGACGGTCTGGGTGGCGACGACCAGGGTGTGGGTCACGTCCCAGCGGACCGCGTCGTCCTCGATCCGCACCGGGATGTGTTCGACCGGGACGGAGAAGCGAGCGCGGGCCCACTCGATCAGGTCCTTGCGCATCAGTCCGAAGCGGGTCTCGGGAAGCGAGGAGATCAGAATCTCGTCAGGGTCGAAGGCGCGGACGGCGTCGTCGAGAGCCAACGATGAATCGGGGTCGAGCACGGTGGCGGTGGTCTCGATGCCGAAGTCGTGCAGGACCTTCTGGGTGACCTCGACCCGGCTCAGGGCCGCATCACGGATCTCGTTTGCGTCGACGATCTGGCCGGCCACCGGCTGGTTCTGAGGCACCGCCAGAGCGACGTGCTCGGCTCCGGCCTCGACCCGCTCGCGGATCGCTCCGAGCAGCTTGCGTCCGCCCGCGACCTCGTTCAGGAAGGCGAGGATCGTGTTTCCACTGCGCTCGCCCATCAGCCGCTGCCACCGCCCCCGGATGCAGCGCCGGCAACCGCCGGCTCGGGGCCGGATACATCGGCCCCCTCCCCGTCGGAGAGGATCGCGTGCTTGGCGCCGGGGACTCCGAACTCGTAGGGACCGCCGACGACGCGCGGGATCTCGTCGAAGTTGAACACCGGTGGCGGCGAGCTGACCAGCCACTCGATCGTCTTCGCCCGCCAGGGGTTCGGCCCGGCCTTGGGCCCGTAGCGCCAGCTGACGATCATGTTGTAGACGAAGATCAGCTGGGCGGCGCCGAGCACGAAGCTGAAGACGCTGATCAACAGGTTCCAGTCGCCGAACTGGGCCGCGTAGTCGGCGACCCGGCGTGGCATCCCGTCCATTCCGACCCAGTGCATGGGGAGGAAGGTCCCCAACATGCCGATCGTCGTCCCCCAGAAATGCCAGCGCCCGAGCCGCTCGTCGTACATGCGGCCGGTCATCTTCGGGAACCAGTGATACAGGCCGCAGAAGATCGTGAACACCGAGCCGCCGAACAGCACGAAGTGGAGGTGGGCAACTACGAAGTAGGTGTCGGAGACGTGGATATCGATCGGGATCAAGCCCAGCATCACGCCCGAGATGCCACCGATCACGAAGGTGACGATGAACCCCAGCGCGAACAGCATCGAGGTGTTCTCGATGTGCAGCTTCGAGTCGAACAGGGTTCCGAGCCAGCTGAATATCTTGATCCCGGTCGGGACCGCGATCAGCAACGTCGTGATCATCATCGGTACGCGCAACCAGGCGAACATGCCCGCAACGAACATGTGGTGCGCCCAGACCGCGAATGCGAGCACGACGATCCCAAGCAGGGCGAGCGCCATCAAGCGATAGCCGAAGATCGTCTTGCGGGCGTGGGTCGAGATCACCTCGCTGACGATCCCGAAGCCCGGCAGCATCATGATGTAGACGGCCGGGTGGGAGTAGAACCAGAAGATGTGCTGGTAGCTGATCACGTCGCCACCGGCGGCGGCCTGGAAGAAGTTCGTGCCCAGAGCGCGATCGAAGAGGACCATGAACTGGGCGCCGGCGATGAACGGCGTCGCGCCGACCACCAGCAGCGAGGTGGAGAGGTTCGCCCAGACGAGCAGGGGCATCCGCCAGAAGGTCATTCCGGGCGCACGCATGGTCACGATCGTGACCAGGAAGTTGAGCGCGGTCGCGATCGACGACGCTCCGGCGAACTGGACTCCCAGATTGAAGAACGATTGCCCCAACGGTGCCCCGGTACTTAACGGGGCGTAGCCGGTCCAGCCGGCGTCGAAGGCGCCGCCCGGGACGGCGAAGGAGGCGAGGAAGAGGATGCCGCCGATCGGGAGCATCCAGAAGCTGAGCGCGTTCAGCCGCGGGAAGGCCATGTCCGGCGCGCCGATCATCAGCGGAAGGACGTAGTTGGCGAGACCGGCGAACACCGGGACGATGAAGAGGAAGATCATGATCGCCGCGTGCGTGGAGAAGAGGCCGTTGTAGGTCTGCGGATCGACGACCTGGGTGCCGGGCTGCGCCAGCTCGGCGCGGATGCCCATTGCGAGCAAGCCGCCGATCAGGAAGAAGATGAAGGTCGTGACGACGTACTGGATTCCGATCACCTTGTGATCGGTGTTGAACTTGAAGTAGTCCTTCCAGCTGGTCGCCCCATGGCTGGAGTGATCCTCGGGGATGGTCGGCTTGCCGACGGCCCAGCGCAGCCAGTAATCGAAGGCTCCGAGGCCGGCGAGCCAGCCGAGCGGAGCGGTGATTGCGGGGACGATGATGTGGGGGTAGCCGGTCTGCTCGGTCTGGAAGATCTCGAGGCCGCTGATCGCGCGCAGGGCGACGACGAGCCCGAATCCGAATCCGGCACCGATCACAGCGCCGAATATCGCTCGGGTCCAACCTGGCTGTCTGAGGGCTACTGGCAAATCAACACTCCTATCCGTCGGCGAGGCTTCCTGCGCCGCTACCCCCTGCGACTCCGTTTCCTACCTGGCCTGAGTCCGGGATGTCCTTCTGCTCGGCGAGCCACGCGTCGAAGGATGCCTGATCTTCGGTCACCGCAACCGCCCGCATCGTCGAGTGGCCGAACCCGCAGAGCTCGGTGCAGACCACCGAGTAGGTCCCCTCGACCGTCGGCGTCACCCTGACGATGTTGTCGATGTCATCGTCGCCGTCGAGTTCCGCGCCGGGAACGAGGTCGCGCTTGATCCGCCACTCCGGCACCCAGAAGGAGTGCACGACGTCGAGGGCCGAAAGATGGAGCTCGAGCTGGCGGCCGGATGGGGCGTGCAGCTCAGTCGAGGTCTTGCCGGCCTCGGGATAGTCGAAGCGCCAGGCGTACTGCTGGGCGGTGACGTCGACGCGCAGCGCGTCGGAGGCCTCCGCCTCGATGTCGCTGAGCACGACGGTCGAGTAGGCGCCGGCGAAGAGCACGATGATCGTCGGGATCAGCGTCCAGACGACCTCGAGGCGGGTGTTGCCATGGATCGGCTCGCCGTCGCTCTCATCCCCCGGCTTCGCCCGGTACTTCCAGATCGCGTAGATCATCATCACCATCACGACGCTGAAGACGAACGAGCTGAGCACGATCATCACGTCGAGCAGCGTGTCGATGTCATCGGCCTCGGCCGAGCCCGCGAGGCCATTCCAGTTCGGGATCAGCATGATCACCGAGGTCACGACCGTCAGAGCGAGGGTCACGCCGGCGAGGCGCAGGAAGGTGGCGGGGGTCATGTCCTTCATTCGACGCTGAGCATTCTATTCAGTGGGCGGCGGCGGGCGGCGCGACCCTGGTGATAGTGCCGATTGGGACTATCGACCGCCGGCAATGCCGCTAACCAAGCGGGATCGGGTCGAGGCCGTCGAGGTCGCCCGCGGAGGCCGCCAGCACGCCTCGCGCGACCCCCTCCCAACTCCAGCGCTCGGCGACAGTCGTGCGCAGCGCCAACTCGGCCTCAGAGCGCAGCTCCGGATCGAGCCTGGACCAGCGGACCAGGCGGTCGGCGATCGCCTCGACAGCGTCGTCCTCGATCGGGAACGAGGTCAGGCCGCGGGCCGGCGGCGGCATCGCCGCGTCCAGGGCCGAGGCGACCTCGGCGAGGCCGGAGTGGCCGGAGCAGACGGGGAGGGCACCGGCCGACGCTGCCTCGGCGGCGACCATTCCGAAGGCCTCTGGGAAGGTGCTCGGCACGACCATGGCGTCGCTGGCCGCGACCGCGTCGGCGACCTCGGAGTGCTCGAGCCGACCGCAGAAGTGCACGCTCCCGGCGGCTGAGGCCCCGGCCTCGCGCCAGCCCGCGGGAGGGTCGGCAAGGAAGGCCGAGAGGATCCGCAGCGGTCGCTCCGCCCCGCCCTCCAGCGACCAGCCCGCGCTCGCGACCTCCCGGGCGGCGGCGAGGTCGCCCCCGACGATCGCAGACCACAGCCGCTCCAAACCGTCGCGATAGGCGCCGAAGCCGACGATCAGCAGCTCGGCATCGGGACTCGCGGCGCGAACCAGAGGCCAGCTCGCGAGCAGCAGGTCGGCACCCTTGGAGACGATCAGCTTGCCGACGAAGAGCACCCGCATCCCCGGGGCGGCTGCGTAGGCGCGCAGGGCGGCCGCCGCCTCGGCGCCGTCGCGGCCGAAGGAGTCGCCGCCGGAGCCCGGGTCAGGAGCCATACCCCCCAAGCGGTCGGCCAGCGCGAGCAGCGCCTCGTCGGCCTGCCCTCGATCCGCCGGTGCGAAGCGCTCGACGTCAACTCCTGGCGGGCCGAGCCGGGTCTTGCGCTCGACCTTGACGTCTCGCATCGTCGCCCAGAGGCTGCGGGCGGTGTGCGAGGAGCCGACCAGGATCGCCTCGGCAGCGTTCACCCCCTCCTTGGCGTAGGGAAGGAACCGCGGGTGGGGCTTGACGGTGTAGGAAAGGGCGCTGCCGTGAACCTTGGCGGCGAAACGGACCCCGGCGCGGGCGAGGATCGCGGGTCCCATGATCAGGTGGTTGGCGAGCGCGGCGTCGAAGCCATCGAGGCGCCGCTCCGCCTCTTTCACCGCCTCCGCGTTGGCGGTGAGGTAGGTCTCGATCTCGGCGTCGGACATCGCCGGGAACGTCTTCACGCGGAAGCCGGTGTAGCGGTCCTCGACGTAGACCGGGAGCAGGCCGCCGATGTCGGGCAGCCAGGCGGTGACCGAGCCGCTCCCGGGGCTCAGGCCCGCCGTCGCCACGGCGACCGGCTCGCCGCCCTCCCAGCTCACCACCGAGTCGATCCAGGAGAGACCCGCGGCCTCGCGGTCCTGGCAGAAGAGATGCACCTCGTGGCCGAGACCGGCCAGCGCCCGCGAAAGGCTGGCGTTGTAGATGTTGCTGCCGGTGCCCCTGAGCAGATAGCCATGGAAGATGAGGATGCGGATCGCCCCATCTTGTCGTGGACAGCGGACCGCTGCAGTCGTTAGGGTTCCGGCCGTGGCCGAACGACAGACCTACAGGTACCGCGCCCCCGCCTCCGGCCGGGAGGCCTTCGTCGAGGCCGAGCCCGGCGGCGTCTACATCGATCGCGAGAGCGGCGAGGAGCTGCAGCCGGTGACCCGCACCCTGCCCCTGGCGCCATCCGCCTCGAATCTCGTTCGCAGCCCCGAGAACCTCCGCCAATGCAGGCGATGCGAGCAGCTGATCGGACTGGACGTGAGCGATTGCCCCTACTGCGGGCTGCGCCAGGAAGCCACCAACGGCGAGCAGTGAGCAGCCGCGACGCGCCACGGTTGCTCGCCTCGCTCGCCGCCGCCGCCCTCCTCTCACTCGGCTCCGCCGCCTGCGGTGACGACGAGTCGGTGACCACGAGCGACATCGAGGTCGAGGAGCCGTCGACCACCAGCACCACCTCCACGCGGTCCACCACCCCTTCCACCACGACGACCGACACAACCGACACGACGACCACCACGACCACCACCGAGGGCGGCGGTTCGGGCGGGTCCGGAGGATCGGGTGGATCCGGCGGCGGGAACTCGGGCTCAGGCGACGTCAGTCCGCAGGAGGCGTTCGAGCAGTTCTGCGACGAGAACCCCGGCGCCTGCGGCTGATCCGCCGCGACGCGGCCTAGTTAGCTGTTCCTCTTGCCCGAGTCCTTCTTGGTCGGCACGAAGTAGACCCAGTAGAGGATGCGCTCACCGTTGTAGCGGCAGCCGTACTTGCGGGTCGTACCGACCTTCATCTGAGGTCGCGACTTCTCCCGGTTCTCCTCGCCGTCGCTGCCGACGTTGCAGCGCTTCGAGTTGCGACTCGCCAGCCACTGCGACTTGCGGCCGGCGTTGAGCGCGAAGTTGGTCGTCCAGCTCGGCACGGTCAGTGCCATGACCCGGCCCTTCTTCACCCGGAGCGGTTTCTTGAGGGTGAACACCGGGCGGCTGCCGAGATGTCCGGAGAGGTCGACCGCGGGGGTCTGTTTGACGAGCTTGAACTGGGCCTTCCCCTTCGGATTGAGAACACCGACGCGCGCGTATGAATCCTTCCCGAATCGGGTGCTGGCGAGAGTCTCCTCAAAGAAGTCACGCGAGACCTTGTCGGGCTTGGCGAGGTCGATGCTCCAGGCGACGATGTGGCCGTCCCTGGGGGCCTTGAAGACCTCCTTGTTGCCGTCGATCGAGGTCTGAAAGCCCGAGACCTTCGCCGTCGCCTGACAGGCCTGCTTCGGGCAGGTCGGCTTGTCGTTGGTCTTCGACGCGCCGAGCACCTTGGTCTTGCGGGCACCGTCGGCGAAGTTGGTCACGGCGAGCCCGGCGAGCACGCAGAGCACGAGCGCCGCCAGCGCGAGGCGGATCCGGCCCGCGGAGCGGTCGGGGCTTTGGGAGGAGTGTGTCATCGGGTTTCCGAACACCTTAGAGGCGCCTAGGTTGCGCTCGCGGACCTCGTGGCAGCTGTCATGGGGTACCAATGAGAAGTCTAGGCAGCGGCGATGTCGGCACCAGGTCGCGATGGGCGCGGCGGGATGGATCGCCCGCCGGGGAGGATCGGCGGTGCGGTCAATAGACTGAGATCGGATGTCAGCGATCGAGGTCACGAACCTTCAGCGCAGCTTCGAAGGGGGGGTGACCGCGGTGGCCGGGGTCGATCTCGAGGTGGCCGAGGGTGAGATCTTCTCCTTCCTCGGCCCCAACGGCGCCGGGAAGACGACGACGGTGCGGATGCTGACGACGCTGCTGCGACCGACAGGGGGCTCGGCCCGGGTGGCCGGATTCGATGTGGTCGAGGAGGCCTCCTCGGTGCGGCGCACGATCGGCGTCGCCCTGCAGGAAGCAGCGCTCGATCCGCTGATGACCGGCCGGGAGCTGATCCGCCTGCAGGCGACGCTCCACGGGATGCCGCCGGCGGTGGGCCGTGAGCGGGCCGACCACCTGCTGCGACGAGTCGGATTGACCCAGGCGGCCGATCGCCGGGTCGGCACCTACTCCGGTGGCATGCAGCGCCGCCTCGACCTCGCCTCCGCGCTCGTGCACGAGCCCAGGGTCCTGTTCCTCGACGAGCCCACCACGGGACTCGACCCGGTCTCTCGGAAGACGATCTGGGAGGAAGTCGAGAAGCTCAACAACGAGGGTACGACCGTCTTCCTCACCACCCAGTACCTGGAGGAGGCGGATCAACTCGCCGACCGGGTGGCGATCATCAGCGCCGGCGAGATCGTCGCCCGCGGCACTCCCGCCTCGTTGAAGGCGGAGGTCGGCAAGCCGCGACTGGAGGTCGGCCTGGCGGAGGGCTCGCCCGAGGACTGCAACCAGGTGCTGGCGAAGTTCGGTGAGCCGCTGCCGGCCAAGGACAGGATCCTCGTGGTGGAACTCGAGAAGGGCGCCGCGGAGATCGCACCGATCGTCAGAGCGCTCGACGACGCCGGGATCCTGGTCGAGTCGCTCGAGGTCCACGAGCCTACCCTCGACGACGTGTTCGTCGAGAAGACCGGCTACCACCTGGAGGGCGCCGACGACGACGGTGAGGGTGAGGCGGCCGCCGAGCGGGAGGCCACGCCCGCGACCCAAGCCCCGTGAACACCGCCCGCGTCATCCTCGCGCTCGGCAACCGGTCGGTGAAGCAGACCTTCCGGCGACCCCAGCTGATGGCACCGTTGATCGTCTTCCCGACCCTGCTGCTTGCGATCCAGACGGCGGGCGCCGGCCGTGCGGTGGACCTGCCCGGGTTCCCGGCCGTCGACAGCTTCCTCGCCTTCATGCTCGCCGGGGCGATGGTGCAGTCGACGCTGCTCGCCGGCAACAGCGGCGGGATTGCGCTCGCTGTCGATATCGAGATGGGCTTCACCGACAGGCTGCTCGCCGCGCCGATCCCCCGCTCCGCAATGGTTCTCGGCCGACTCGCCGGCACCGCTGCACTCGGGCTCTTCACCGCCTTCTGGTTCCTCGCGATCGGCTTCATCTTCGGCGTCACCTTCACCGAGGGCTTCCTCGGCATCCTCCTGATGATCGCCCTCGTCGTCGGCTCCGCGGTCGCGTTCGGCTCGATCGGCGCGGCGATCGCGCTCAGATCCGGGAGCGCCTCCGTCGTGCAGGGGATGTTCCCGCTGGTCTTCGTCATCCTCTTTCTCTCGACGGCGTTCTTCCCCGAGGAATTGCTGCTCGAACCGGCGAAGACGGTCGCCTCCTACAACCCGCTCAGCTTCATCGTCAACGCGGTCAGGGATCCGGTGGTGTTCGCTTTCTCGACCGAGGACCTGCTCAAGGGGCTGCTCGGCATCGCGATCATTGGCGGCCTCGGGGCGATCCTCGTCGCCCGCGCCCTGCGCCACCGGGTCAGGGTCGGCTGATGGGGACGGCGATGACCGCCAATCTGGCGACCGTGGGTGCCATGGTCGGGCGCTCGAAGAACGAGCTGATCCGGGTACCGGGCGCGGCGATTCCCGGGGTGCTCGCGCCGACCATCTTCTTCCTCGGTCTCACCGCCGTGTTCGGCAGTCTCTCGCTGCTCCCGGGCTTCGACACCCAGAGCTACCAGAGCTTCCTGATTCCGGTCAGCCTGATGCAGGGCGCGGGCTTCACCGGCGCCGCCACCGGGGTCAACCTCGCCCGCGACATCGAGAGCGGGCTGTTCGACCGCTTCCTCGCCTCCCCCACCCCGCGCTGGGTCCTGCTGGCAGGACTGGTCAGCTCAGCCAGCCTCAGGGCCCTGGTCCCCGGGACCTTCCTCTTCGTCGTGGCGATGATCGTCGGGGCGAGGTTCCCGGGCGCCCTCGGACTGTTCGTCGCGATCGTCGCGGTGATGGGCATGGGCGTCGTCGCCGCCTGCTGGGGCGTCGCGATCGCGCTGAGGTTCAAGACCCAGTCGGCCGCGCCGCTGATGCAGGCGGGAATACTGACCCTGATCCTCTGCACCACGGCCTACGCACCGCAGGAGCTGCTCACCGGCTGGCTCGCCGTCGTCGCCGAGTACAACCCCGCGACCCAGATCGTCGAGATGGCCCGGCAGGGCTTCGTGACCGAGGTCACCTGGGCCGGCACCTGGCCAGGCCTCCTCGCCCTCGCCGGCTTCATCATCGGCCTTGGCGCCTGGGCCCTGGTGGAAATGAGAAAGACCGGCGACTAAGGCCGGATCACGGACGGCCCCCGGGGGCGTGCTGATCAAGGACGCAGGAGGTGAAGTGTGCACCGGCACATCAACCGACGAGGACGCCGAGCAGCGCGGTCCCAGGCCCACGCGGGCTACTTGTAGCGGTAGGTGATGCGCCCGCGGTCGAGGTCGTAGGGGGATAGCTCGATCTTGACCCGGTCGCCCGGGAGGATGCGGATGTAGTGGCGTCGCATCTTGCCACTGATATGACCGAGGACCTCGTGGTCGTTGTCGAGCGTCACCTTGAACATGGTGTTGGGCAGGGCCTCGGTGACCTCGCCCTCCATCTCGATTTTCTCTTCTTTTCCCATTGGCGCCGCGGAGGGTAGCGGCATTCGGCTCGGTGCCGCGCTCAGCGACCCTCGAAGGTCGCCTTGCCCGGCCCCTCGGTGAGGAAGCTCGCCACGGCGCGCTTGAGGTCGTCGGTATCGAACAGCGGCCCCGCGATCTCAGCGGTGACCGCGTCCGCGCCGGCGACACCGCCGTCCAGGTAAGCGCGGATGATGCGCTTGGTGGCTCCGTGGGCGACCGTCGGCCCGGCTGCTAGCTGGGCCGCGAACCTCATCCCCTTCTCCTCGAGGTCGCCGGGGTCCACAACCCTGTTGATCACGCCCCACTCGAGCATCTTGTCCGCGTCGTAGAGGCCGCCCGTCATCACGAACTCGCGGGCGCGGGCAGGTCCGGCCCGCTCGGCCATCCGTTGCACGCCGCCGCCGAAGGGAGTCAGGCCAACGACCCGCTCCACGAGGCCGAACTGAGCGCCCTCGGCGGCCCAGATCATGTCGCAGCCGAGCGCCGCCTCCAGACCGGCGGTGAGGCAGAGGCCATGGACGAGCGCGAGAGTCGGGACCGGCATCCGCTCGAAGCAGGAGAGATCGGCGATGCCCTCGCCGGCGAGCTCGGCTCCCTCCTTCCCGTCGGCGATCTCGGAGAAGACCTTGACGTCAACGCCACCGGTGAAGACGTCGCCCTCGGCGCGGAAGACGAAGGCCCGGGCGTCGGAGCCCGCGACCTCGTCGCGGACCTCGCGCATCTGCTCGAAGGTGCGGGTGCGGAAGAGGTTGAGCGGTGGGTCCGCGAGGACCGCTACGGCTACATCGCCGTGGCGCTCGAGGCGGACGGGATCGTCGGCGCTGCTCATTGATCTCCTCGTATCTGCGCGGCGATGCGCGCGATCTGATCGGGCTCCGCCCCTCGCGGGATCCACGGGAGCTTCAGCGGGTCGTCGTCGTAGCGGGGAATGACGTGCATGTGAAAGTGGAAGACGGTCTGCCAAGCAGCGGTGCCGCAGGCGTTGAGCAGGTTGAAGCCATCCGGTTCGAGCGTCTCCTGCATCCGCTCCACGAGGCGCCTCGAGGCCGCGGCAACGTGATCGAGGTCCTCGGGGTCGATCTCCTGCAGATCCCTGGAATGACGCCTGGGGATGACCAGGGCGTGGCCGCGGGTCGCTGGATTGATGTCCATGAACGAGAGCGTGTGCTCGTCGGAGTCGAGCAGGTGGGCGTCGGCCTCGCCGGCGGCGATCGAGCAGAAGATGCAACCGGGCTGGGAACCGCTGGGGACCATCGCAGCGCAGCGTATCCGCGGCGGCGGAGCGGGGTCGACCCGTCGTGGCGGAGCCCGCGCCCTGCGATCACTCGGAGGCGTTCGACCAGCTCCGCAGGTGCGCGAGGGCGCCCTCGCGATCATCGACCTCAGCGGCGAACTGCGCCGCCGCCAGCTCGCGGACGGCGGCGCCGATCGCCTCGCCCTGGAGCGAGAGCCGCTCGGCGATCTCGGCGCCGCCGAGCAGAGGAGTCGGAGGGCCATCGCGCTCGAGCGCGAGGATCTCGCCGATCATCTCGCGACCGAGTCGCAGGTGGGCGTCGATCGCCTCGGGCGGCACCCCGGCGCCCTGCGCGGAAAGCCGGTCGGCGATGGTCAGCAGGGTCACATCGAGTGAGACGGGGGCGGTCGTGGTCAGGTAGTCCCAGATCCGGCGTCTGCAGAGCGGCATCTCGTGGGTCATGAAGCCGAGGGTGAGATGGTGGCGGGTGACCGCCGCCAGGTAGTCGCTGAGGCGCCGGCTTGTCCGCAGCTCGGTGCAGAGCTCGGCGATCATCTCCGCGCCGGCCCGGTCGTGCCCGCGGAATCCGACGAATCCGTCCCTCTCGGTCCGGGTCGCGGGCTTGCCGATGTCGTGCAGGATCGCCGCGAAGCGGATCCCGTCGCGATGGCTGAGCTGATCGGCCAGCGGGCGATCGAGGTGCTCACGGACGGCATCGGCGGAATCGCCGGCGAACCGATCGAGGTCGACCTCGACGGTAAGCCAGCGGCGCAGCACCTCGATCGTGTGCTCATAGACGTCGAGATGGTGGTTTGCGCTCTGACCCACCCCCCGCAGCGCGGCCAGGGGAGCCAGCACCACCTCGGTCAGGCCGAGCTGGTCGAGCAGTTCGAGGGCACGCAAGGGGTCGGGCCCGGCGAGCATCAGGCGAAGCTCCGCGAACCGCCTCTCCCCCGCCGGCTCCGATGCGAGGGTGGCCTCCGCCCGGATCAGATCGGCCACCCCGGGGCCGAGCTCGAAGCCGAAGGCGGTGGCTAGGCGGACCGCGCGCAGCAGGCGCAGCGGGTCGTCGCGAAAGCTGTTTGCGGACGTCGGGCGGACGGTGCCCTCGATCGAGTCGGCGATGCCCCCGGATGGATCGATCGGCTCGCCGCCGGCCAGCGGCACGGCGATCGAGTTCATCGTGAAATCGCGCAGGACGAGATCGGCGTCGAGCGAACCACCCCTCACCCTGGCCATATCGATCGCCCAGGCGCCACTGCCGGCCTGTACGCGCAAGGTCTCATGCTCGCGCGAGAGCTCGAAGCAGGGACCTCCGGCGCGCTTGCTGATCCGTCGAGCGGCGTCGACCACATCGGAGTCGACGGCCAGATCGACGTCGCGGACCTCCCTCCCGATCAGAGCGTCCCGGATCGCGCCCCCGACGATCCAGACCCCCTCTGCATCAGGACCGAGTGCCGCTCGCGCTGCTCGCACCGGCTCGGAGCGCTCGAGGGCGGCCTCGATCCGGTCGGCGGCGCTCACCGCAGCTCGATCCTCGGAACCCGTGACGAGATCGCACAGGTGATCTCGTAGCTGATCGTCCCCAACCGCTCCGCCCACTCCTCGACCCGAACGGCCTCATCGCCGGAGGAACCGAGCAGGACGACCTCCTCGCCGGCCCCCGCCTCGGGTGCGGAGCCGAGATCGACCGCGATGTTGTCCATCGAAACGGTCCCGACCAGCGGATGACGGCGCCCGGCGATCAGCACCTCGCAGTTGTTGCTCAGGGCCCGTCTGACGCCGTCGCCGTAGCCGACCGGCACGACGGCGACGAAGGTCTCCCGGGGTGCCGTCCAGCGCCGTCCATAGCCCACGCTCTCGCCTGCCTCGAAACGTTTGATGTCGGCGATGTAGCTGCTCAGGCCCATCGCCGGATCGAGCCCCTGCTCGGCGGAGCTGCGCCCGAACGGGTCGAGCCCGTAGATCGCGACCCCGCAACGCACCATGTCGAAGTGGGAGCGGGGCTCGCGCAGGGTCGCGGCGCTGTTGGCGGCATGCAGGCGCAACCCGTAGCGCTCCCGGGCCGGCTCCGCCAGCTCGAGAAAGCGCTCGAGCTGCAGCTGCAGGTAGCTGTCGTCGTCCTCGTCGGCGGTGGCAAAGTGGGTCCACAGGCCGGCGAGCTCAACACGGTCATCGGCCGCGGCCGCGGCCAGCAGCCGCTCGACGTTGGCCGGCTCCCGCTCACCCAGCCGGCCCATCCCGGTGTCGAACTTGACGTGGATACGGGGCTTTTGGCCGAAGGCCGCGGCCCGGCCGGCGACGAGCTCGAGAAAGCCCTGACGCCAGACCGAGATCTCCGCGCGGGCGCCGAGCCCGGCATCGAGCTCGGCCTCGGTGAGCGCGCCCATGATCAGGATCGGAGTCTCTCCCAGGCTCTCGTGCAGCTCGAACGCTTCACCCGCCGTGGCGACCGCCAGCTGTGTGGCGCCGCCGGCGATCGCGGCCTTGGCGCAGCGGATCATCCCGTGGCCGTAGCCATCGGCCTTGACCACCGCGCACAGCTCCGTCCCGGCACCGAGCTCGGCGCCGAGCCGACGGCAGTTGTGCTCGACCGCCCGCGGGCTGACCCAGGCCGTGGCCCGCTGGAAGGCTCCCATCAGCTCGTCAGTCCCGCTGGCAGTGCTCCGATCACGTCGGTTGCGATCACCGACTCCACGCCGACTCGCTCCGCCGCGCGGACGCCGGCACGGGCATGGGCGATGACCCCGGCGCACGCGGCCGCGAACGGATCCATGCCGCGGGCGACGAGGGCGGCGATCGTGCCCGAGAGGACGTCGCCCGAGCCCGCCGTCGCCAGCCCGGGACTCGCGACGGCGTTGACCGCGATCCTCTCGGCATCGGCGACGATCGTGTCATCGCCCTTGAGCACGACGATCGCGCCCGAGCGATCCGCCGCCGTCCGCGCGCAGGAGAGACGTCGGGCTGACACCTCCCCGCTGTCGCGGTCGAGCAGTCGGCCGAGCTCACCGGCATGGGGCGTGATGATCGTCGGCGCCTCACGCCGCGCCAGCAGCTCGAGGTCCGCTCCGAGAGCGCCGAGGCCGTCGGCGTCGACCAGCAGCGGCGCCTCTACCGACTCACACAGGCCGCGGGCCAGCTCCGCCGCGCCCCGCTCCCGCCCGAGGCCGGGGCCGACGACAACGCAGGCCGCGCTCTCGGCGCGGTCGAGGATCCGCTCCGCCGCCTCGGGGGCGAGACTGCCGTCCACCTCAGCAACCCCGAGCGTCATCACCTCGGTCAGTTTGACCTCGAGGATCGGCTCCAGCGATGCCGGCGCTGCGACCGCCGCGTACCCGGCGCCGGCGCGGATCGCCGCCAGGGAGGCCATGCTGACCGCGCCGGTCATGCCGCGCGAGCCGCCGACCACGAGCACATTGCCTGAGCTGAACTTGTTCGATTCGGCGCCTCGACGCGGTGCTCGCCCGAGCACCGAGGTCTCGAGCACCCCGGCGGCCGGCTCTCCCGGCGCATCGTCCGGGATGCCGATATCGATCACCGAGACGACGCCCGAGCACCACTTCCCCGGGGCGATCCGGTGCCCGACCTTGAGCGCGTGGAAGCTCAGCGTCTCGGTCGCCGCGACGGCGACTCCCTCGCCCTCGCCGCTGGAGGCGTCGATTCCCGAGGGGATGTCGCAGGCGACCACCGTCGCGCCCGCCTCGTTGATCGCCTCGATCGCACTCGCCGCCGGCTCCCGAGGCGCCCCCGAGAACCCGGTCCCGAAGATCGCGTCGATGATCACTCCCGACCCCGCGAGCATCGGCGCGACCGAGTCCGGATCCGGCCTGCGGATCGAGCCCGTGTAGCGGTCGAGGTTGCTGCGCGAGTCGCTGCTCAGTTCCTCGACCGGCCAGAGCAGGAGCAACTCGACCTCGAGGCCTCGATCGAAGAGAACCCGCGCGGCGACGATCCCGTCGCCGCCGTTGTTGCCCTTCCCGCAGACCACCCGGACCGGACCGGCACTCAGGAGCCGTTCCGCCGCATCGGCAACCGCGGTCCCCGCCCGCTCCATCAAGGTGAGCGATGGGATCTGTCGATCCTCGATCGCCCAGGCGTCGGCCGCGCGCATCCCGTCGGCGTCGAGAAGTGGCGAGAGCCAGTCGTCGAGTTCCACTCGCCGCAGGTTACGCAGCGGGCGAGGCGATCACCACGGCGGCGGCCATCTCGCGTGAATGCGTGAGCGAAACGCCGAGCTCGAGCCCGCGTTCGCGGGCCTCCTCGGCGGCACTGCCATGGAGCCTCACCCCGGGGCGCCCGTGGTCGGAGACGATCTCTATCTCACGAGGAGAGACGGCTGTCCCCAGCGCCTTGATCGCCGCCTCCTTGGCCGCAAAGCGCGCTGCCAGGTGGCGTCCGGGTCGGCGGCGCTCGGCGGCGTAGCGGCGCTCGGAGTCGGTGAACAGGCGCTCGGCCAGGCGTGGGCGCCGCGACAGCGCTCTCTCGACACGCTCGATCTCAATCAGATCGACCCCGGCGACGGGCCTGGGAAACCCGCTCACGGGGTGATTGCTGCGGCAGCTCCCGAGCTCGAGCTCGGCTCCTTGAGCCCGAGGACGATACGAGCGATCGCAAGGTCGCTCTCCTCCCCGCTGCCGGCGATCAGGTAGTTGAGCGCATCGAGGACGGGCTGGACCTGCTGGAAGTCCGGGTTGCCGGTCTGTCCGGTGCTCTCGAGGAGCGCGAGGATGGTCGGGAAGTCGAAGTAGAGGGCCGGCGCCAGGCCGTCGAGGGCACCGGCGGCCTCGGAGAAATTGGCCGACTGGTCCAGCGTCTCGGCCGGGTTGAGCAGATCATCGATCGTGACGCCGGCGATCGCAACGAGCATCTTGCCCTTGGTGACCGCTACCTCGGCGCCCACGGGGGCTCCGGCGAGGCCGGAGATCTGGAAGCCGTCGGCGGTCTTGGCGACCTGGATACCCCGCCGGGAGGCCAGGCTCTTGCGGATCTTCTCGACCGCCCTGGAGGCCGCCGCCTCGTCGTCGGTGTCGATCACGATTCCGGCGCCGAGCTCGAACGGCGAACTTCCCGCCGCGTAGACGGCCATGTCGCCGGCCCATGCCAGGTCCTTGCTCAGGTCGAGGCCGATTGCGCTCTCGAGCTCTCCGGCGACATCCGGCACCGAGGCCCCGGGGGGCAGCGCTCCGGACTCGACCCCCGACTGCAGGCCGTCGAGGAAGCTCTGAAAGCCCATTGAGACGCTCTCGCCCACCATCGGCACCCCGAGCGCAAGCCAGGCGTTCGCCGGCAGCGTCGAGACGATCTCGGTCGACTGCGTCCCCTCGCCGGCCGGCCCGGTGGCCTCGATCGCGAGCGAATCGGAGGAAGCCTGGCCTGAGATCACCACGGGGCCGCCGCGGAGCTGGTCGAGCTGAGCTCCCGCGCCCTCGAGGTCCTTCTCGGAGACCTGACCGGAGTCGACCGCAAGATCGACCAAGGCGCCGACGTCGATGTAGGAGCGGAACAAGCTGTCTTGCGGGGCTCCGTCGATCGCGTCCGTCGCCTGGGTGTCGTCGGCGAGCGAATCGCCGCTGGAGGCGTCGACCGCGGCCTCGAAGGACTCCTGGGGGCCGGCGACGAGGAAATCACCGACGATCCCGATCGCGTTGCCTTCGCTGTCGAGCAGGTAGTCGACGCCCTGGTAGGTCTCGTCAGTCTCGGTCAGGTCATCGGCGTCGGCGGCCCTCCGGACCGCCTCTCGGGCCGCGTCCTGATCCGTGACCGCGACAGCGACCGCGCCGTTGCCATCGACATTGGCCGCCGCACCGGCCGCGTCGGAGCCGGTCGAGCCGGCGAAGTCGATCAGGAACAACCCTGCCTGCCGGCCGAGCCAGGGCTCGACGTCCTCGGCATAGCTGAAGCCCTGCTCGGAGAGGCTCTGGTCGAGCTGCTCGGTGATCACGCCGGAGGGATCCTCCTCGCCGGTCAGCTTCTGCAACGCCGAATCGAGACCGTCCTTCTGCTCACCCTCGGGACGGACCACTGCCTCGAAGTAGAGCGGGGCTCCTGCCGGAGTCACGGTCGCCGGTGAGGGCCCGCCGTCACTGCCCCCGCCGCCCTCATCGTCCCCGCAGGCGACGAGGAGAAGGGCCGCAATCACGGCCGCGAAGAGCATGAGCGATCGATACACGCTTTGTGCAGGCTGGTTCATAGGCGCAGAATCCTAGACGCTGGCGGCGACGCCCCGGGCCCGGATCACTCGACCGTGACCGTCTTGGCGAGGTTGCGGGGCTGGTCGACGTTGAGGCCAAGCAGGCGCGCCGTGTCGTACGCCAGCAGCTGCAACGGGAGCACTGCGAGGATCGGCTGCAGGATCCAGTCCGTACGGGGGATGAAGATCGTCTGATCGGCCGATTCCGCGACGATCTCTGAGCCCTCGGTCGCGATCGCGATCACGTCGGCGCCGCGGGCCCGCACCTCGGCGACGTTGGAGAGCACCTTCTCGAGGATCGGGCTGTCGGTGGCTACGCAGACGACCGGAGTCGATTCGTCCAGCAGAGCAATCGGACCGTGCTTCATCTCCCCTGCGGCGTAGGCGTCCGAGGGTATGTAGGAGATCTCCTTCATCTTCAGGGCTCCCTCGAGGCAGATCGGCAACCCGATGTGGCGTCCGAGGAAGAGGAAGAACCGGCCCTCGTAATGGGAGCGCGCGACCGCCCGGACCTGCTCCTCGGTGGATTCGAGCGTCTCCGCAATCAGGTGCGGCAGCCGCTTCAGGTCGACGATCAGGTCGGCGAGGCGCTCCGGCGAGAGCCTGCCGCGCGCCTCGGCGAGCCAGAGCCCGAGCAGATACATCGCCGCCACCTGGCTGGTGAAGGTCTTGGTCGCGGCGACACCTATCTCGATTCCCGCTCGGGTGAAGAGAACCGAGTTCGCGTCGCGCGTCGCCTGGCTGCCCATCACGTTGGTGAGCGCGACGACGTGGGCGCCACGCTCGCGGGCCAGGCGCATTGCCGCCAGGGTGTCGGCGGTCTCGCCCGACTGCGTGATCCCGATGACCAGATCCTCGGGACCGAGGACGGGATCGCGGTACCGGAACTCGGAGGCGATGTCCATCTCGACCGGGATCCGCGCCCAGTGCTCGATCGCGTAGCGACCGACGAGGCCGGCGTGGTAGCTGGTGCCGCAGGCGACGATCACGACCCTGCGCAGAGCCGCGGCCTTCTCGGCCGGGTACTCGAGCTCGCTGAGATCGACCGAGTCGATCTCAGGCAGGCGGTCGGCGATGGTCTCGGCGACTGCGTCGGGCTGCTCGTGGATCTCCTTCATCATGAAGGTGGGGTAGCCACCCCGCTCCGCGGCCTCCTCGTCCCAGGTGACCTCGATCTCCTCGCGATCGATCGGAGCGCCGTCCGCGTCGGTTACCTCGACGCCATCGCCGGTGAGGATCACGATGTCGCCGTTCTCGATCTGAACGACCCGACGGGTTTCCTTCAGGAAAGCGGGGATCGCGGAGGCGAGGAAGCTCTCTCCATCGCCGACGCCGACCACGAGCGGGCACTCCTGCCGCGCCCCGACCAGCAGGTCGGGGTGCTTGGCGTGCATGGCGACGAAGGCGTAGTGGCCACGGAGATCGGCGAAGGCGGCGCGAACGGCCTCCACGAGGTCCCCCTCGTAATGGCGCTCGATCAGGTGGGCAACGATCTCGGCGTCGGTCTCGGAGCTGAAGATGTGGCCGTCGGAGCTGAGCTCCCGCCTCAGCTCGGAGTGATTCTCGACGATGCCGTTGAGGACGATGTGGACCTGGTCGGAGCAGTCGCCGTGTGGATGTGCGTTCTCCTCGGTGACCCGGCCGTGCGTCGCCCAGCGGGTATGAGCGAGTCCGATCGTCGCCTGTGCCTCGGCCACCGCGACGGCGCCGTTGCCCGCCGCATCGGCGACGGCGCTGCGGAGGTTGGAGAGGTTGCCGACGGCGCGGACGCTCTCGATCCGACCCTCATCGAGCAGGGAGACGCCGGCGGAATCGTATCCGCGATATTCGAGCTTCTCGAGGCCGGCGATGAGGAGATCCCGGCACGGCCTGGCACCCACATATCCGACGATGCCGCACATTCGGCCTCCCGGGTTGCAATTGGATCGGTACCCCGCACCTCCACGGGGCCGCCACAGGTTAGAGGCCACCCGCAGCGGAGGCGAACGAAGCCGCCCTGATCGGTCGCGGTCGGCCGGCGGTCCCGCCTCAGCCCAGAGCGCGCTCGGCAGCCTCGACCAATCGGCCGAGGACCTGCTTGCACTCGTCCTCGTCGGGCCCCTCGACCATGACCCTGATCAGCGGCTCGGTCCCGGAGGGCCGGACGAGGACCCGACCTCGGCCCTCCAGCCGGGCGCCCTCGCGACCGACCGCCTCCCACAGCGCGGTGGCGCCGTCGAGCGCGTCCTTGCTCGGGATGCGGACGTTCTCCAGGTACTGCGGGAGCTTGTGGATCGGCCGGACCTCGGCGAGCCTGCGATCGCCCAGCGCCCGGCTCACCAACAGCGCCGCAGCGAGCCCGTCGCCGGTGGCGGCAAAATCGGTCCAGATGATGTGACCGGACTGCTCGCCGCCGATCGTCCAGCCCCGCTCGACCAGTTCCTCGATCACATAGCGATCGCCGACCTTGGTGGTGGCGACCTCGATCCCGGCCTCCCGCATCGCGGTGTGGAACCCGTAGTTGGTCATCACCGTGACGGCGGCGCCTCCGGAGAGCTCGCCGACGCGATCGAGATGGAGCGCCGCCAGGGCGACGATCTCGTCCCCGTCGAACGGCCGGCCGTCGCCGTCGACGGCGAGCACGCGATCACCATCACCATCGAAGGCGAAGCCGAGCTCGGCGCCCTCACGCTCGACCGCCTCGGCGATGTAGCCGAGGTGCGTGGACCCGCAGCCCTCGTTGATGTTGCGGCCGTCGGGCTCGGTGGCGATTGCGACCACATCCGCCCCGAGACGCTCGAAGGCGGCCGGGGCGACGCGGTAGGTGGCGCCGTTGGCGCAGTCGAGGACGATCCTGCGGCCGCTCAGATCGAGGTCGAAGGCGGTCCCGAGCTCACGTAGGTAGTCGTCGCGGGCGCCCTCGAGCTTGCGGATCCTGCCCGCGGCCGAGCCCGGCGCCGCCCCGGCCCCGACCCGCGCCTCCACACGCAGCTCGGCGTCGTCGTCGAGCTTGCGGCCGGCGCTGTCGAAGAACTTGATCCCGTTGTCCTGCCAGGGATTGTGAGAGGCGGAGACCATCGCCGCAAGGTCGAAGCCGTGGCGGCGAACGAGGATCGCCGCCGCCGGTGTCGGCAACACGCCGCCCAGGAAGACGTCGGCCCCCGACGCCGCCATTCCCGCTGCCAGCGCCGACTCGAGCATGTGACCGGACTCACGCGTGTCGCGGATAATCAGCACCTGCGGCCGCTCGGAGGCGACCTCGGCGGCGGTGGCGCGGCCGAGCGCAAGCGCCAACTCCGGGGTGAGCTTCGCGCCAACCGGACCGCGGACCCCGTCGGTCCCGAACAGCTTCCGCTTCGTCTTCATGGGGACGGGATCTTATGAGTGCCGCAAGCAGCTCACGCCGGCTGGAAGCCTCCCTGCAGGGCGCTGCTCAGCGCTTGCTGAACTGCGGCTTCTTGCGCGCCTTCTTCAGACCGGCCTTGCGGCGCTCCTTCTCGCGCGCATCCCGGGTCAGTAGCCCGCGGCGCTTGAGGTCGCCTCGCAGCTCCGGATCGAGATCGCAGAGGGCCCGGGCGATGCCGTGGCGAACCGCTCCGGCCTGGCCAGTGATCCCGCCGCCGTGGACGCGGACGGTGACCTTCAGCGAGCTGTCGTATCCAGCGGTCAAAAGGGGCTGGCGGGCGATCGACTGATGGTAGGCGCGGGGGAAGTAGTCGTCGAGTGGTCGGCCGTTGATCTCGATCTCACCGCCTCCTGCGCGCAGGATGACTCGGGCGACGGCGTTCTTGCGCTTGCCCGTCGCCTGGATCGAAGCATCGCTGGGGACGGCGACGGCAGCGCGACGGGGAACGTCCTCGTCGTGATCGCGTGCGGCGTCGGCTTCGCGGCGAGCGCGCTCCTCCTCTTCGGCCTCCAGCGCCGCCCTCTCCTCGGCGGTGAGCTCGCGCTCCTCGGTGATCGCGATCGGCTCCAGGTTGGCGCCGGGTACGACGTCCTTCTCGGACTTCCCGCCGGCGTCCGGGGACGGCCGCCGAGGAGGCGCCTCGGCCGCGGGCTGCCCAGCCGCAGAGGGCTCTTCAGCGGCCGGTTCGGGTTCAGGGGTATCGGCAGGCGCGTCCGGCGCCTCCTCGGCGGCGGGCTGCTCGGTGGCGGCTTCGGGCTGCTCGGAGGTCTGCTCGGCGTCGGGCTGCTCGGGGTTCTCCGGCGCCTCGGCGTTATCGTCGGTCACGATCGCACCTCCATGGGCTCTGGCTGCTGTGCCGCGTGCGGATGATCCGGACCGGCGTAGACCTTCAGCTTCAGCAGCTGCTTGCGCGCAAGCTTGTTGCGCGGCAGCATCCCCTTGACGGCTAGACGGATGACGTCCTCGGGGCTGCGCTCGAGCATCTCGCCAAGCGTTCGCGATCGGATGCCGCCCGGAAAGCCGCTGTGGCGCCAGTACTTCTTCGCCTCTCGCTTCTGCCCGGTGACCACGATCCTCTCGGCGTTGACGACGATGACGAAGTCGCCGACATCGGTATGAGGGGTGAACTGCGGCTTGTGCTTGCCGCGGAGCGTCGTCGCGATCTGGGTGGCGAGACGACCGAGCGTCCTGCCCTCGGCGTCGACGACGTACCAGTCCCGCTGACGGTCGGCTGTTGTTGCTGCGTAGGTCTTCATGCGTGAAAAACCGCGTCCCGGCTGAGGCCGGACGACGCGGGCGCAGCATGATAGCGCTGTGGGCCGGATCCGGCGGGCGCCCATCCGTGGGCGCAGGCCTGCACTGCGATGGTTTCCTAACAGTCGAGCCGGTTTGTTAGTGGCTCGTTGCAATTGTATTTATGTTGACCCCGCCGCGTGCGTAGCTATACTGCCCGCCAACTTGGAACTGCCTAATCCTCTTGCGGCCATCGCAAGCGGAGCGGGGGAACCGCAGGGAGAGGTCGAATACCTCCCCCAGGGGCGAATCCGGACCGCACACACATAAGTCCGGTAGCGCTGCTCTTTCGGCGCGAGCCCGTCAGCTAACCCCGTAGGCCTGAATCGAGGAAGAGAGACACGAGTGAGCTCCGGCAGCCGGCGCCGAACCCAGAGGAACCGCGGGGTTACCCTCGCGACCGCTGCCTTGCTCGCGACCGCGATCACCACCGGCGGCGTGGCCAGCGGCGACGGCGGCATCACCGCGCCGAAGCCGCCCGAGCCAAAGGACGTGCGCTGCCTCGAGCGCTGCCTCGATACCCGCGTCGTGACCGAGACCGGGACGGCAGAGATCACCGGCAAGAACCTGGGAGGCGTGACCGCAGTCAAGATCAGCTCGGAGGAAGGCAGGATTCAGATCGAGTCGCCCAAGGCCTCCGCGAACTCGGTCCGGATCCGCATGCCCCGCGGCGCCACGACCGGCAAGCCCTTGCTTCTCGACGACTACGGCAACAGGGTCCGCTCCCCGGTCAAGCTCGGGGTCCGACCCGAGGAGGCCCTGACCGAGGTCGATGGCTTCGATGTCCGCGAGACCGAGGCCACCCCCCGCAAGACCTTCTTCAACGGCAAGCGTCGCAGCCAGGTCGACTACCTGTTCGAGGCCGAGGCACCCACCGATGTCCGCATCGACGTCCTCAAGGGCAAGGAGCGGAAGCTCGTCGACTCGATCGTCCAGCGGGACCAGCAACCGTTCGCCAACCACTCCGCAACCTGGGACGGGCTCTCCGACAGCGGCAAGGTGGCCCCCAACGGCAAATACCGCTTCGAGGTGACCCAGCTATCCGGAGGCCGGGGCGAGCGCGCCAAGTTCCGCTACTACGACCACAAGTTCCCACTCGCCGGCAAGCACACCTACGGCGACGGCCTGGGCGCCGGCCGCGGCCACCAGGGCCAGGACGTTTTCGCCAAGTGCGGCAACCCGATCTACGCTGCCCGCGGCGGCAGGGTGCAGGTCCGGGCCTCCCACAGCGCCGCCGGCAACTACCTCGTGATCGACGGCCGCAAGACCGGCCGCGACTACGTCTACATGCATCTGGAGAAGCGCGGCCGCCCCCGCCAGGGCTCCAAGGTCAAGACCGGCGACGTCATCGGCTACGAGTCCGACACCGGTCGCGCAACGGGCTGTCACCTCCACTTCGAGCTCTGGTCGGCCCCCGGCTGGTACGAGGGCGGCCGTCCAATCAACCCGACCAAGCCGCTGAAGCGCTGGGACGGCTGGTCCTAGACCATTGACGGCCCGCTGGGTCGTCGCCAAACGCCGCCGACGGGGCCGGGCCCCACCGGCCGCGCCCGCAGCAACGCCCCGGGAGGGCCTACTCCCACTCGATCGTCGCCGGGGGCTTGGAGGAGATGTCTAGCGCTACGCGGTTGACCTGGGGGACCTCGTTGATGATCCGGCTGGAGACGCGCTCGAGCAGGTCGTAGGGGAGGCGGGCCCAGTCCGCGGTCATCGCGTCGTCGGAAGTCACCGCGCGGATCACGATCGGGTAGGCATAGGTGCGGCCATCGCCCTGGACGCCAACCGAGCGGACCACCGGGAGGACGCAGAACGACTGCCAGAGATCGCGGTAGAGGTTCGCCGCGCGGACCTCCTCCTGGAGGATCGCGTCGGCCTCGCGGAGGATGTCGAGGCGCTCCTTGTTTACCTCACCACCGACGATCCTGATCGCCAGGCCGGGGCCGGGGAAGGGTTGGCGCCAGACCATCCGGTCGTTGAGACCGAGCTCGGAGGCGACCGCGCGGACCTCGTCCTTGAACAGCATCCGCAGCGGCTCGACCAGCTCGAGATCGAGGTCCTCGGGAAGCCCGCCGACGTTGTGGTGGGACTTGATCGTCGCCGTGCCCTCTCCCCCACCCGATTCGATCACGTCCGAGTAAAGCGTGCCCTGGACCAGGTGGCTGACGTCGGGGAGGTCGCGGGCCTGCTCCTCGAAGACGCGGATGAACTCCTCGCCAATGATCATCCGCTTCGTCTCGGGGTCATCGACTCCCTCGAGACGGGCGAGGAAGCGGTCGATCGCATCGACGTGGATCAGCTTGATCCCGAGCCCCTCGCGGAAGTTGGTCACGACCTGCTCGGCCTCGCCCTTGCGGAGCAGGCCGTGATCGACGAGAACGCAGGTGAGCTGCTCGCCGACGGCACGATGGACGAGCGCGGCAGCAGTGGCCGAGTCGACGCCGCCCGAGAGCCCGCAGATCACGCCTCCTTCGCCGACCTGCTCGCGGATCTTCTCGAGCTGCTCATCGATGACCGACGCCATCGACCAGCTCTCAGAGCACCCCGCGACCTCGTGTAGGAAGCGCTGCAGAATCTCCTGGCCGTGAGGCGTGTGGACCACCTCAGGGTGGAACTGGATCCCGTACAGACCCGTGGCGACGTTCTCGCAGGCCGCGACGGGTGATCCGGGCGTCGAGGCGAGCGCAGTGAAACCGGGGGGTGCCTCGAAGACCGAGTCGCGATGACTCATCCAGCACTGCTGCTCGGCCGGCAGCCCGGAGAGCAGTCGGCCGCCGCCCGCGGCCAGGCTCAGCTCGGTGCGCCCGAACTCGCCACGCTCGGCCCCCTCGACGCGTCCGCCGAGCGAGCGCACCATCGCCTGCATGCCGTAACAGATGCCGAGCACCGGGATCCCGAGCTCGAGCAGTTCGCCCCGGAGCTCCGGTGCCCCGTTCTCATAGACCGAGGCGGGTCCTCCCGAGAGGATCAGCGCCCGCGGCTTGCGCTCCTTGATCCGCTCGATGTCGAGGCCGTGAGGGAGCAGCTCCGCGAAGACCCCGCACTCGCGTATCCGGCGTGCGATCAGCTGCGAATACTGACCGCCGAAGTCGAGCACCAGGACCTCCTCGCGATCGGTGGGCAGAGCCCCCGCTTCCACTTTCGAGGAGGCCGTGGCCTCAGTCATCGGCGACGCCCACCGCATCGGCGACGGCGGAGCGACCGTTGGACCCCATACCGACCGACTGCTCCTGCTGCAGCTTCTTGCCCTCGGTCTGCAGCGCCGGTGCAACCATCACCTCTGCCCGATGGAACGAGGGAATGTCCTCATAGCCGCAGGTCGCCATCGACGTGCGCAGCGCGCCCATCAGGTTGAAGGTGCCGTCGTTCTCCTCCGCGGGACCGAGCAGGATCTGTTCCATCGTCCCGTCCTGGCGGGTGGTAACCCGGGTGCCACGGGGCAGCGAGGGATGGAACGTGGCCATTCCCCAGTGGTAGCCGCGACCGGGCGCCTCCTTGGCGCGAGCCATCGGCGAGCCGATCATCACCGCGTCGGCGCCGCAGGCGATCGCCTTCGAGACGTCCCCCCCGGTGCGCATACCGCCGTCTGCGATCACGTTGCAGTACTGGCCGGTCTCGAGCATGTGCTGGGAGCGGGCGGCGGCGACGTCGGCGATCGCGGTCGCCTGCGGAACGCCGATCCCGAGCACCCCGCGCGTCGTGCAGGCGGCGCCGGGGCCGACTCCGACCAGGACCCCTACCGCGCCGGTCCGCATCAGGTGCAGGCCGGTCGAGTAGGAGGCACAACCGCCGACGATGCATGGGATCGGCAGCGAGGCGATGAAGTCCTTCAGGTTCAGCGGGTCGACCGATTGACTCACGTGCTCCGCCGAGATCACCGTGCCCTGAATGACGAGGATGTCGAGGCCGGCCTCGAGCGCGACCTCGTGGTACTCGTTGACCTTCTGGGGAGTCAGCGAGCCGCAGGCAACGGCGCCCTCGGCCTTGATCTCCTCGATCCGGCGGCCGATCAGCTCCGGCTTGAGCGGCTCCGCGTAGACCTCCTGCATGAGCTTGGTGGCGAGCTCCGGCGGGGCCTCGGCAATCAGCTCGAGCTGCTCGTCAGCATCCTCGTATCGAGACCAGATGCCCTCGAGGTTGAGAACGCCGAGGCCGCCGAGCTTGTTGACGAGAGCGGCGGTCCTGGGACTGACGACCCCATCCATCGCCGAGGCGAGCAGGGGCAGCTCAAAGCGGTAGGGACCGAGGTTCCAGGTGATGTCGATGTCGTCGGGGTCACGCGTTCGCCTCGACGGCACGATCGCGATGTCGTCGAACCCGTAGGCCCGACGCGCCTTCTTCCCTCGTCCGATCTCAACTTCCAACTGGTGATCTCCCTCGCTCTAGGGGGCGGCAACGTCTGAAAGACTGATTGTAGGCGCACGGGGCGGCGGCTCCGCGAGGGGCTTCCGGCGCTATTTGCGGGAACGGAGCGGCCCAGGCGGCTAGCCAACGCCGACCGGGACGTCGAGCTCACGCACGGCGACCGTGTCGACCATCCGTGCGACCTCGTCCCTGTCGAGCGAGCCGGCGCCGAGATGCTGGGTCGATTCGGCGCCGCAGGCAACTGCGAAGGCGAGCGTCTCGGCCGGCTTCCGGCCGGCGAGCCGGCTGGCCGCGAGGCCGGCGAGGAAAGCATCGCCAGAGCCGACGCTCGCGACGGGATCGAGCGGATCGATCGTCGCCTGATAAGCGCGCCGCGCGCCGGATTCGTCGGCGAGAATCGCGACGCATCCGTTTCCCGTAGTCACCAAGGCCTCCTCGGCGCCCATCCGCAGCAGACTTCCGAGGCCGTTCTGAAGGTCCTCGGGTTCGCCGAACTCGTACCCCACCGCCTCCTCGGCCTCGACGATGTTCGGAGCCACTGCGGCCGGCTGGGCGCGAAGGCCGGCACGCATCGGATCCCCGTCGGTGTCCAGCAGCACGGGAACATCACGGGCGCGAAGATCCCCGATCAGACGGGCGTAGATGTCGTTGGGAATCCCCGGCGGGAGGGACCCGGCCATCACGCAGTAGCTGGCTCCGCGGGCGAGGTAGATGAGGCGCTCGGCGAAGCGCTCGACCTCCTCCGGGCTGACCTCGGGACCGCGCTCGTTGATCTCGGTGTGCTCACCGGAGGTGGGGTCGACGATCGAGATGTTGGTCCGCGAATCTCCGGCGACCTCGGTGAAGTCGTGAAGTACGTGCTCGGCGCCGAGCAGTTCCCCGATCCTGGTCCCGGTCGCCCCACCCGCGAGGCCGGTGGCGATCACCGGCTCCCCGAGATGCTTGAGCGCTCGCGCAACGTTGACGCCCTTGCCACCGGGCGCGCGGCGGGCCTCGACGGCGCGATGGCGATTGCCGAGTCGGATGCTCGGTACCGCGACCGTGCGATCGAGAGCCGCGTTGAGTGTCACCGTCAGAATCAAGTCTCTTCTCCCTCGGGGCGGCGTCGGCTTCGGCTCCGCTGACCGCTGGACCTCTGCGCTTCCCCTCCCGTCGGCTCGCCGGAGCGGGTGCGGCGCCTCCGGACCGCCGATACGAAGGCAATCAACACCAGCATAGAACCCCCGGCCAACAGACCGACGGCCAGCGGCCCGCCCAGCCCGTCGAGCGGACCGGAAGCGGCGACCGCACGAGCCGCCAGCAGCGGCACCGAGTCGACCCTCTCGCCATCGAGCGTGACGACCCCGCGCCCGACCCGCTCCCCGATATCGATCGGGCCTTCAACCGGATCCGGCGCCTGTACCCGGACGGCGATCGACTGGTTCTCGCGCGCGGTGACCTCGACGCCGCGCGCCGCCTCCAGTGGCAAAGGCTCATCCTCCCCCGAGATCGCCACCTCTCCGATCAGTTCGGAGCGGCGCACGGCCCGGCGTGGTTGATACAGAGAGAAGCCGTAGTCGAGGAGCCTGGCGCTCTCGGCGTCGCGGGCGGCCTCGCTCGGGGCCCCGAGCACGACCGAGAGCAGCGGCACGCCCTTGCGCTCGGCCGAAGCGACGAGCACGTACCCCGCCCCGCGGGTGCGTCCGGTCTTGACGCCGTCGACGGTCCCGTCCGCCAGCAGCAGCGAGTTGCGCGTGGTCACGGTGCGGCGAGCGCTCCCGCTCTTCAGCCGCGCCTGTGGCTTTGCGACGATCTTCCGGAAACGAGGGTCCTCGCGGAGCTCCGTCGTCAGGGCGATGAGATCCCTCGCGCTGGAGAAGTTGCGAGGGTCATCGAGGCCGACCGGGTTGGCAAAGCTCGTGTCTTGGAGCCCGAGCTTGCGGGCGGCGCCGTTCATCCGCACTACGAATCGCGGCACCGACCCTGAGATCTCGTTCGCCAGCGCGAAGGCTGCGTCGTTCGCGCTTGGGAGCATCATCGCCACCAGCAGGTCGCGGGCCGAGATCCGCTCGCCCTCGGCCAGTCCCAGAACCGACTCCGCCGGGGCCGCGGAATACGGCGGTGCCTCCACGACGTCGTCGGGATCGAGGTCGCGCAGGGTCAGGTAGGCGGTCATCAGCTTCGTCGCGCTGGCGATCGGCACGGAGCGCGAGATCGACCTGCCCGCCAGCCGCTCGCCGTCGCGGGCGTCGACGAGCATCCAGGCCTTCGCGTCGAGCTTCGGCGGGCCGGCAGCGGCCCCTGCGCGCGGCGTGGTGGGGGCGCAGAGGCCGATCGCGACGATCAGCAGTGCCGCCAGCAGCGCGGGGAGCCCGGGAACCCGCATGCCCCAACGACACCGGTAGCCGCCGCCATCCCCGGCCGCTACACGGGCCGGGTCGAGTTGAGCTCGAGTCCCCACCTACTTCAGTGTGAGCTTCTGGCCGGTCACCAAAGCCTGGGGATCTACGTCCTCGTTCAGAGCGAGGACCTCCTCGACGGTGAGGCCGAACTGCTCGGCGATCGAGCTCAGCGAATCGCCGGACTCGACAACGTAGGTACGGCGCTTCGGCTTCTTGTTGTCCGGCTTCCCCTTCGGCTGCTCAACCGTGCCGGCGTTACCTCCTCCCCCTCCTCCCCCGCCCGAGCCGCTGTCGCCCGTCGAGTTGGAGACGATCATCACGACGACGATCGCGGCCAGCACCAAGGCCAGGGGAGCGGCGATCCGCGCCACCGGCGACGTCCTGCGCTTGGCCGGCGGCTGCCTGCGAGAGCCTTCCATCGGGTCGATGGTACGAGACCGGTGGTCGCGGCCAGCAGCGGCCGCGGCAGCTTGCAGGCTATTCGGCGCTCCTCGCCGAGCCGGGCCCACCCGCGGTCTCGCCGGCCCCGGAGGCCGGATCCAAGCCGAGCAGGACCCCGCCGCGGAGATCCGCATCCTCGACGCCCGCCCGGGCGGCGGCGATCTCCTCGGGGTCGCTGACACCGGCCCTGGCGCAGATGATCGTCGCCTCAGCCATAGCGGCAACCAGCATTCCATCGCCGGAACCCAGCAACGGCGGGGTGTCGAAGATCACCAGGTCGTAGACCCGGCTCAGCTGCGCGATCAGGCCCTCGAAGCGGGATCCGGCGAGCGTTGTGTTCGGGGAGGTGAGGTCGGAGCCTGCGGTGACCGCGACGAAGGACGGGACCTCCTCGGGAGGCTCGTCGACACCGATCGGAACGGAGCGGATCACCTCCCGTGGGACGGCCTCGCCTGCCAGGTAGTCGGTCAGCCCCGGGGCGGTCGGAATCCCGAGCCGGCTCCCGAGGTCCGGCGAGCGCAGGTCGGTCTCGATCACGATCACATTCGCCCCGCGGATCGTCGCAACCGCCGCCAGGCCCAGGGCCAGCGAGGTGCGCCCCTCTCCGGCGGAGGCGCTGACGATGGCCAGCGAGCCAGGCCCACCCTGATCCCGCCCGAGGCCGAGCCGATCCGAGAGCGAGGCCAGGGCGGGACCCTCCTCGGCGTCGATCTCCACGATTCCCGGCTCCGGCGTTGGTGCGGCGCCGGCGCCGGGACCCAGGATCGCGATCACCGGTGCTCCGATCGCGGCCTCGAAAGCGCCTGCCGCTCGGATCGGGCGGCGCCCTGCCCGCCCGGCGAGCAGGGACAGCGCCGCCAACAGCGCCCCGAGAGCGGCCCCGGCGAAGGCCAGGGCGACCGTCGGGCGTGATGAAACCGGCTCTTCGGGCAAGGTGCCCTCGGCCCCCGAACGCAGCGGCGGCCCCGCGGCCAGCAGTTCCTCGGTGGCGCTCAGCCTGGACTCGACGGCCTCGGCCCGCTTCGACCCGGGCTCGATATCCCCCTGGCGCTCCTCAAGCTGATCGACGCTGCGATTGAGCCGCCTCCGCTCCAGCACCGAGGTCAGCTCGACCAGCGCACCGGCGTAGGCGTTGGCAGCCGCCGCGGCGATGTCGGGCGAGGCAGCGACCGAGCGGACTGAAACGACGGCTCCGGAGTCGTCGAGGTTGAACTCCGTCACGGCGAGGAGGTCGGCTCCGGCGACGTCTCCACCGAGGTCGGCCGCCGCTTGCTCGGCGGCGTCGCGGCCCCGGGCGAGCTCGAGGACGCGCTCGCCGTCGGCGGCGGTAGCGCCCTCGCCGAGCGACTGCGCGCTCTCACCGCGGTCGACGACGATCACTGTCGCGGTCGCCTCGTAGGCGGGCTCGTCGGCCAGCCCCCAGGCGAGGCCGGCGAAGGCCCCGATAGCGGCGGCGATAGCCGTCACCCTCAGCCCGGCTGGTTCCAGCAGCGCCGGCAGCCCGGCCCGGATTGACCTCACATCTCCTCCGGCGCCGCGATGCCGAGCAGATCGAGGCTCTTCGCGATCACGGTCCGGGTTGCATCGCAGACCGCGAGCCGCTGCGAGCGCGCAGGCTCGGGAGCCTTGACGACCGGGCAGTCGCGGTAGAACGCGTGGAAGTCGGCCGCGACCTCGCGGGCGTAGGCGCCGAGTGCGTGTGGCTCCCGGCGCAGCTCGGCCCGCTCGACCTGAGCCGGGAACTCGAGCAGCCGGCAGATCAGCGCTTTCTCGGCAGGCTCGACAGCGACAGGCCCGGCCGGGCCCCGGGCCCCGCCCCCCTGCTCCGCCGCCGCCCGGAACAGGCTGCAGATCCGGGCGTGGGCGTACTGCACGTAGTAGACCGGGTTGTCGTTGGAGCGCTTGCGGGCGAGCTCGAGATCGAGATCGATCGGGGTCTCGTGGCTGCGCTGGACCAGGAAGAACCGCGCCGCGTCGACGCCGATGTCGTCAACCAGCTCGTCGAGGGTGACGAACTTGCCCTCGCGCTTGGCCATCTTCGACCGCTCTCCGCGTTCGACGATCTGAACCAGCTGCATGATCTGCACCTCGAAGGCCTCGGCCGAGCCGCCGAGCGACTCTACGACGGCGCGCAGTCGCGGCACGTAGCCATGGTGGTCGGCGCCGAGCACGTCGATCAAGAGTTCCCAGCCACGCTCGAGCTTGTCGCGGTGGTAGGCGATGTCGGCCGCGAAGTAGGTGGGTTCACCTGCCGCGCGGCGGACGACCCGATCCTTGTCGTCGCCGAAGTCGGTTGTCCGCATCCACAGCGCGCCCTCGCTCTCGTAGAGGTGGTCGCCGCTGGAGATCACCTCGATCGCCGCCTCGAGCGCGCCGGAATCGTGCAGCGTCCGCTCCGAAAACCAGTGATCGAAGCGAACCCTGAAGCGCTCAAGCGAGGCCTCGATCGATTCCCGCATCAGCTCGACGCCGAACCGGGCCAGCTCCGATGGGTCGTCGGGGCCGACGCCGTCGGCGGCCAGCCGGTCGGCGATGGCTCCCACGTAGTCCCCCTTGTAGCCGCCCTCGGGCGGTTCGCGACCGAGCATCCGGGCCGCGATCGATTCCCCGAACAGCCGGATCTGGCCGCCGGCGTCGTTCAGGTAATACTCGCGGTCGACCTCGTGCCCGGCGAACTCGAGGATCCGCGCCAGCGAGTCGCCGTAGGCGGCATGACGGCCGCTCGCAACCGTTACCGGGCCGGTCGGGTTGGCGCTGACGAACTCGACCAGGACCCGTTGCCGGCGTTCGGCAGCGACACCTGCGCCGAAGCCGGCGGCGGCGCGATTGACTTCGTCGACGGCCTCGCGGAACCAGCCGTCGGCGAGGAAGAGGTTGAGGAAGCCGGGTCCGGCGACCTCGACCCGGTCGAGCTGATCGCCGATCGACTCGCTGAGCGCCGGTCCGAGGCGCTCGGCCACCTCGCGCGGTTTTGAATCGAGCAGCGGAGCGAGGAGCAGGGCGGCGTTCGTGGAGAAGTCGCCGAACTCCGGCTTCGGCGGTCGCTCGACGCTGGGCGCCTGGCTGCCGCCTGCACTCAGGGCGGTCGCGGCGGCGGCCACCTCGTCGCGCAGCGCACCGATCGGATCGCTTCTCGTCTCCGGCATCGCTGGGACTCTAGATGGGCTCAGGCGCCGCTGGCCGACCAGACCCGCTCGCGCAGCTCCTGTGCGGCCGCGCCGGGATCGGGGGCGCCGACGACGCTTCGCGAGGCGGTGACCAAGGACGACGCGGCGCCGGCCGCGAAGGCCGGTGCGAGCGCGGCGGGGTCACCGCCCTGGGCGCCGATGCCGGGGAGGAGGAAGATCGAGCGCGGCATCAGCTCCCGGAGTCGCTCGATGTATCCGGGCTCGGTCGCCCCGACCACCGCTCCGGCGCCGCTCAAGCCGGCTGAGTCGTTACCGGCGAGCCGGTCAGCGAAGCCATCCACGAGGCCGGCTAGATGCTCATGGAGTGGCCGATCGCCGGCCTTCAGATCGAGCAGATCGGCGGCACCCGGATTCGAGGTCCGGACGAGGATGAAGATCCCCGCCGCGGCTCGCTCGGCCGCCGAGACCAGCGGCTCGAGGGAGTCGCGGCCCATCAGGGGGTTCGCCGTGAAGGCGTCGGCCCCGAGACCGGAGACCTCACCCCATGGGGTCGGAGTGGATCCCACAAGCGCCTCCCCGTAGGCCTCGGCCGAGACCGGAACATCGCCGCGCTTGCCGTCGGCGATAACCAGCAGGCCGGCGTCGGCGGCGCTCCGGCAGATCCTCTCGAGTGCGGCGGCCCCGGGTGACCCCAGGGCCTCGAACCGGGCGAGCTGGGGCTTGACTGCGACGCAGGCCTCGCCGGTGGCCTCGATCAGCCGCAGGCAGGCTGACTCCACTGCCGAGGCCGCCGAGGCGGCGGGGTGCCCACCCGAAGACCCCCGACCGACCGACGCCGAGCTCCAGGGCTCGGCGTCGGGGACCGGGTCGAACCCGATGCAGACCTGGCTGCGGCGCTCGGAGACGAGCGCCGCGAGCCGGTCCGCGAACGGTGTTCCGCTACTTGACGGCGTTCTTGAGTCCCGCGCCGGCCGAGAACTTCGGCACCTTGCCACCCGGAATCGTGATCCGCTCACCGGTGCGAGGGTTGACGCCCTGTCGCGGTCCACGCTCGTTGACGCTGAACTTGCCGAACCCGGTAAACGCGACGTCGTCGCCGCCCTTGAGCGAATCCATGATCGTGTCGAGAACCGCCTCAACCGCGTCTCCGGCCGCCTTCTTGCTGCCGACGCGCTCGTCGCTAGCGAGCTTGTCGATGAACTCAGCTTTGGTCATGTTGCCTCCTGATGGGTGGTTTCGGGGTCTGTAGCCGCGCCAAACTAACAACTCGACTGGACGCCACCGCCCGCAACCCCGCTTGGGAAGCCGATCGGCGGTTCAGGAGAGCTCGGGAGCGGCGCCCTCCTGCCAGGTGCGTTCCGCCCACGGAGGTCGCCGGCCGCCGGCGCGTGTAGTCCAGGCCCACCCTCTCTCAGCCTCCGCCGGGAGGCTCGGCCCCGTAGGCCTCGGCGATGCCGAGCCGCTCGACCTTCGAGGGGTGCGTCGAGAAGAGGATCTGCCACCAGCCCGGCGGATCGGGATCGCTGAGATTGCGGTTTGCCGTCTGCGTCTGCAGCTGCGCAAGGCCCTGCGGCTCCATCGTCAGCTCGACCGCGAAGCGATCGGCACGCTCCTCGACCGCGCGGGAGAGCTGATTCCCGACCAGCCCGAGGGCAAGACTCGCCAGCGAGATCGCAAGAGCGTAGGCGGGAATCGCTCCAAGCTCCCCCGGTGCGGTCCCCGATCGCCGCGCGATCGCCCCGCCCGCCTCGCGCACGAACAGCATCCCGGCGGGGGCGACGACGAGCACAAAGAGCAGCCCTCTCGGGATGTCCCGCTGGCTTTGGTGCGATAGCTCGTGGGCAACCACCGAGCGAAACGCCGGCCTCTCTGCGGCATCGATCAGGTTGTCGTAGAGGACCACCCGCCTGGTCGAGCCAATGCCGGCGATGTAGGCATTCAGAGAGGTCCCTCTCGAGGAGGCATCGACCCGGTAGACCTCACCGACCTCGACGCCCGCCCGGTCTGCCAACTCGATCACGTCGTCACGCTCGCGGCCTTCGGGCACCGGCTCGAAGTCATTGAATATCGGGGCGATCAGGATCGGGGCCAGATAACTGACCGCTACGGCGAAAGCGACCACGATCCCCGCACCGGCCGCCCACCATGCTCTGGGCAGTCGCCGCTGCAGGAGGATCAGCAGCAGGGCCCCGACGGCGGCGTACAGAGCTCCGATCGCGATCGAGCGGGCGCGGTCGAAGAGCCACCCCCCGGCGTTCTGGACCGAGAGGCCGACATCGACCGCCCGCTCATGCACCCACAGGCCGAGGGGCAGGTCGAGCAGGGCGAGGGCCACCGAGATCCCGGCGCCGACGGCCGCGGCGCCGAGCAGTGGCCGCTCGCGCAGGCGGCCGAGGAGCGGCTGTCCGCGGCGCGGCAGCACGAGCGCGATCGCCGTCAGGGCGCCGAACTCCAGCGCCAGCCCCAGCACCGACGCGATCCGCAGGTCGGCCCGGTAGTCGACCGCGACGGCGAGACGGCCGGGATCGAGATAGTCGGCCGCGACGGCGAGGCCCGCGGCGGGCCCCGGCTGTGAGGGGGAGAGCAGCCAGACGGCGACCTCCGCGACCGCGAGGGTGAGCAGCACGGTCGCAAGGATCCGAGCGCCATCCGATCGCAGACCTACCCGCCCATCCATCCGCACCTACGATAGACCGAGCCCGTCCCCGACTCGGGGATATTCATCATGCGCGTAGCTGTAGTCAGCGACATCCACGGCAACCTGCCCGCCCTCGAGGCGGTGCTCGCCGACATCGACGATGACCTCGACGCCGAGGAGATCTGGTGCCTCGGTGACGTCGTCGGCTACGGCGCCGAGCCTGATGGCTGCACGGAGCTGATCCGGGAGCGGTCCGACGTCTGCCTCGTCGGCAATCACGATCTCGCCGTGCTCGGCGAGCTCGACACCTCGACCTTCAGCACCGCCGCCTCGGCGGCGGTCGAATGGACTCGTGAGCACTCCCTGCCCGAGACCATCGACTTCCTCTCCACCCTCTCCCCCTCCGACACCTCCCGATCGGCGGCGCTCTACCACGCATCCCCGCGGGACCCCGTCTGGGAGTACGTGCTCTGGCCCGACCAGGCAGCCGATTGCCTGGCGGTCCAGGACAGCAGGGTCAGCCTCATCGGCCACTCCCACGTCGCGCTCTTCTTCTCGGTCGCGGGCGAGGAGCCCGATGAACGCCAGGGCCGCGAGGCCCGGGGGTGGCAGGCCGGAGCCGGCACCAAGCTCGAGATCTCGGAAGGGCGCTGGCTGATCAACCCCGGCAGCGTCGGGCAGCCGCGCGACGGCGACCCGCGCGCGGCGTGGCTCGAGCTCGAAACCGAGGCATGGGAGGCCACCTATCACCGCGTCTCCTACGACGTCGATCGAGCCGCCGCCGCGATCGAGGCGACCGATCTGCCCGCCCACCTCGGCAAGCGCCTCTTCGTCGGACGTTGATGGCTCACCGAATCGCTGATCTACACTCGCTGCGGATGACGACCGTTCGCCGTCTCAAGCCGATCAGCCTGCTCGTTGCCGTGCTCGCGGTCGCGGTCGCGGTCGGCTGCGGATCCTCCAAGGAGGAGATTCCTGCCGACGAGGCGAGCGCCCTGCAGGCGACACTCGATCAGCTGCAGAGCGAAGCCCAGTCCGACCCCTGCAGCAGCGGAACAGACGAGACGCTGAACGCTGTCTTCGCTGAGATAAGCGACCTGCCGAGCCGCGTCGATCAGGGCATCCGTCAGGGCCTGAACGAGCTCGCCAAGAACCTCGAGGATCTGGTCATCAGGGACTGCGAGAGCGAGCAGGAGACGACCTCGACGACGGATGAGACCACGACCGAGAGCTCGACTACCGACACCTCATCGACGACTACCGACACCTCATCAACAACGACTGAGACGACCACCGAGACCACGACGACGCCGACCACGGGCACGACGACGACCGCTCCCGGCGGCGGTGACGGTGGGATCTCGCCGGAGCGAGGGAACCGATGAGCACAGGATCGATCGCGGCCCGCTATGAGCTCGGAGAGCGCCTCGGCTCCGGCGGCATGTCGACGGTCTACAAGGCGACCGACGAGGTGCTGGAGCGGACCGTCGCGGTCAAGGTGCTGGCCGAGCATCTCTCCGACGACGAGAAGTTCGTCGCCCGCTTCCGCCGGGAGGCCCTGGCGGTCGCCAAGCTGGTTCACCCCAACATCGTCCAGGTCTATGACACCGGCGTCGACGGCGGCCGCCACTTCATCGTCATGGAGTACGTCGAGGGCCGCTCCGGCGCACAGCTCCTGCAGCGGAGCGGCAAGCTCGACCCCGAGATCGCGGTCGAGATCGCCGCCGAGGCCTGCGCGGGACTCGAGTACGCCCACAAGCAGGGAATCGTCCACCGCGACGTCAAGCCGGGCAACCTGATGGTTATCGGCGGCCCCGCCGGCGGTGACGAGAAGATGACGGTGAAGATCGCCGACTTCGGGATCGCACGCGCCTCCGAGCAGACCCGCCTGACGCAGGTCGGTTCGGTCGTCGGCACCGCCGCCTACCTCTCCCCGGAGCAGTCACGCGGTGAAGAGGCAACGGGGATCAGCGACGTCTACTCGCTCGGAGTAGTCACCTATCAGATGCTCACCGGCAGGCTTCCATACGAGGGCAACAGCCTCGCCGAGCTTGCGATCCGCCGGGAGAACGAACGCCCGCTGCCCCCGTCAAGCTATGAGCCGGCCGTTCGGCCGGAGCTGTCGGCGGCCGTGCTCCGTGCGCTCGAGAGCGAGCCTGAGGACCGCTACGTGGACGCGATCGCTCTCGCCGCCGCCCTCCGCGGCGGCCTCGCCGGCATCGCCCCAAGCTCGGAGGCGCCGACGCGTGCCTTGACGGGCTCGAACACCGCACCCACGCGGGTGGAGCCGAACGAGCCGAGGACGCCCGTCGCTCCCGTCCCGGTGCCGGTGCCCCGCAGGCGGCGGGCCGAACCCGCCCCCGCGGGCCCCGCCGCGCGCTCGCAGGCCAGGCAGCAGACCCGGGGCCAACAGCGCGGGCGATCCGCCTTCGGAAAGCTGATGCGGGCGATCGGAGCCGTGCTCCTGATCGCGATCGTCGCGGCGATCGTCGCGGCCGCGATCCTGCTCCTCACCGACGCCGGCAGCAACACCGACGCCGCCCAGTTCATCCGCGACCAGGTCGACTCCCAGATCGACGCGCTCCGTGACTTCATCCAGAGCAACAGCGGCGGCTGAACTCGAGGCCAGGGGCGCTCAGAGTGCTTCCCAGGGCGCGGCGCCCGCGTTGATCGCGTCGCGGTAGGAGGTGAACCGCCCCACCCCGATCGCCTCCCTCGCTGCGGCCACCAGGCGCTCGCTGTAGACGAGGTTGTGGATGGTGATCAACCGGACCCCGGTGAGCTCCTCCGCCCGTGAGAGGTAATGGACGTAGCCGCGGCTGAGGCGCTCGCAGGCCGGGCAGGGGCAACCCTCGACCAGCGGCCCTCTCTCCTCCGCCTCGCGGCGGTTTCGCAGGTCGTAGCGGAACCTCGTACCGGGACGTGGCGCGAGGGCCATGCCGTGGCGTCCGAGCCGCGTCGGGACGGCGCAGTCGAAGCTGTCGATCCCGCGGGCGATCCCCTCGACGAGGTCATCCGGCTCGCCGATCCCGAGCAGATGCCTGGGCGGATCGACCGGGAGCTGATCGACCGTCATCCCTATCACCTCCCGCATCTCCTCCTTGTCGCGACCCAGCGTCCCCCCAATTGCGAGTCCGTCGACCCCGGCCGCCGAGACAGCGGCGGCCGATTGCCGGCGGAGGTCCTCGTGCACCCCGCCCTGGACGATGCCGAAAACCGCCTGCCCGGCGGGACCGTTGCCGGCGTGCCATTCGAGGCAGCGATCAAGCCAGCGGTGGGTCCGCTCCATCGATCGCGCTGTGTAATCGCGGTCCGCGCGGTAGGGCGTGCACTCGTCGAACGCGAGAGCGATGTCGGAGCCGAGCTGCGCCTGGATCTCCATCGAGCGCTCAGGTGAGAGGAACTGCTCGGCGCCGTCGATGTAGGAGCGGAAGCGGACCCCCTGCTCACCGACCTCCAGCACCCCTCCCTCCAGCGGCGGGCGCCCACGCCGGCCCTTGACCTCGTCGGCGACCGTCCCATGGGCCAGCGAGAAGACCTGGAATCCGCCCGAATCAGTGATGATCGGTCCCCGCCAGTCCATGAAGCCGTGCAGACCCCCGAACCCGGCGATCCGCTCACCGCCCGGGTTGAGCATCAGGTGGTAGGTGTTGCCCAGCACCATCTCATAGCCGAGTGATGCGACCTCATCGCTGAGCAGGCCCTTGACCGAGCCCTTGGTCGCCAGCGGCACGAAGGCGGGCGTGGTGACGTCGCCGTGCGGCGTCCGCAGCAGGCCGGTGCGCGCCGAGCCGTCCCGGGACCGGATCTCGAACGAGAGGCGCTCGGGCTCGGATCGCATGTGGGCAATCTAGATCAGCGATCCGAGGCCGGGGCGCCCCGGCACGACGGAGGCCCGGCACGGCCGGGCCACCACCGCGGTCGATCTCGCGGCAGGCCGGCGACCGCGCCTAGCCGCCGACCTCCACCAGGCTTCGGCCGGTCATCTCCCTCGGCTGAGGAGTTCCGAGTATCGCCAGCGCGGTCGGCGACACGTCGGCGAGAATCCCGCCCGAATCGAGCTCGGCGCCCTCGATCGTGACGATGAAGGGAACCGGGTTGGTGGTGTGGGCGGTGTTCGGCGACCCGTCGGGCTCGCGCATGTACTCGGCGTTGCCGTGGTCGGCCGTGATCATGCAGGCACCGCCGCTGCGGTGGACGGTCCCGACGACCTCTGCGAGACAGCGATCGACAGTCTCGATCGCGGTCACGGCCGCCCCGACATCGCCGGTGTGGCCGACCATGTCGGGGTTGGCGAAGTTGATGATCCCGAACCGGAAGTCCCCCTCGCGCCAGGTCGAGCAGAAGGCCTCGGCTGCCGCCTCGGCGCTCATCTGGGGCTTGTAGTCGTAGGTCGGGACGTCGCGGGGTGAATCGACGAGGCGACGCTCCTCGCCCTCCCACTCGTCCTCGCGGCCGCCGTTGAAGAAGTAGGTGACGTGGGCGTACTTCTCGGTCTCGGCGACGTGCAGCTGGCGCCCGCCGGCGCCGGCGATGACATGGGCCATCGTTGTCTCCGGCTCCCTCGGGGGGAACGCAACCGGGTAGGGCCAACCGGACCGGTACTCGGTCATGGTCGTCACCGGGATCGGGCCGGCTCCGCGCTCGAAGTCGTCGAAGTCCTCCGCCCCGAGGGCGGCGATCATCTCTCGCATCCGGTCAGGTCGGAAGTTGAAGGCGAGGATCACGTCGTCCTCGCGGACCCCGTCGTAGTCACCGATCACGGTGGGCTTGACGAACTCGTCGGTCTCGTCGCTCTCGTAGCTCGCGCGCACCGCGGCGACCGCGTCGCCGGCGCTCGCTCCCCGACCGTGGACGATTGCGTCATAAGCGAGCTTGATGCGCTCCCAGCGCCGGTCGCGGTCCATCCCATAGAAGCGACCGCCGACCGTCCCGATGCGCCCGGCGCTCTGCAGCCAGCGCTCGACCTGCTCGAGGTAGGCGACCCCGCCGCGCGGGCTCGTATCGCGACCATCGGTGAGCGCGTGGAGGATGAGGTCGGGAACACCCTCGCGGGCGGCCAGTTCGATGCAGGCCTCGATGTGCTCCCAGCCGGAGTGAACTCCGCCGTCGCTGACGAGTCCAAACAGGTGGAGGCGACCGCGCGGGCTCTCGCAGGCTCGCCGGCAGGCATCCCGCAGTACCTCGTTGTCGAAGAAGCTGCCGTCCGCGATCGCATCGTTGATCCTGGCGAGGTCCTGCTTGACGACCGCCCCGGCGCCGAGGTTGAGGTGGCCGACCTCGGAGTTGCCCATCTGACCGTCGGGGAGCCCCACATCTTTGCCGGACGCCGACAGAGCCGTATGCGGGTAGCGCTCCCAGAGGGCGTCGAAGCTTGGGGTGTCGGCCTGCGCCACCGCGTTGCCCGGACCGGGATCCGTCAGTCCCCAGCCGTCGAGGATCACAAGAACGACACGATCGGCAGGGATAGAGCCCGCTCCGGCCGGGATCTCGATCTCTGAGGAGCCCACGACCGCCTCAGCCCGCCGCGCCGACGATCTCTGCGAACGCGGCGGCCTCGAGGCTGGCGCCACCGACGAGTGCGCCGTCGATCTCAGCGCAGCCCATCAGCTCAGCCGCGTTGCCGGGCTTGACCGAGCCGCCGTAGAGGACCCTGGTGCGCTCGGCTGCCTCCTCGCTGCGGGAGGCGACGAGCGCGCGGATGAAACCGCAGGCGTCGTCAGCCTGCTGCGGAGTCGCCGTGCGACCGGTGCCGATCGCCCAGATCGGTTCGTAGGCGATGACCACCTCACCCAGCTCATGCTCGGGGACCCGGGAGAGACCGGCATCGATCTGGCGCCGGAGCACCCGGTCCGTCTCATCGGAGTCCCTCTCCTGTTCGGTCTCGCCGCAGCAGAGGATCGGGACGATCCCTGCTTCGAGCGCGGCCGGCACCTTGCGTGAGATCGCCTCGTCGGTCTCGCCGAAAAGCTGCCGGCGCTCCGAGTGACCGAGTATGGCGGCGCCGACTCCGACCTCGATCAGCATCGGCGGGCCGACCTCGCCCGTGAAGGCTCCCGAATCCGCCTCATGCATGTTCTGGGTCGCAACTGTGATCGCCGAGGTCGCACAGAGCTTGGCCACTGTCGGCACGGCGAGGAAGGGCGGGCAGATCACGACCTCGGCCAAGGCGCCGTCGATCCGCGCCAGCAGCTCGTCGCAGAAGGCCTCGGCCTCGGCGATCGTCTTGTTCATCTTCCAGTTGGCCGCGATCAGCGGCCGGCGAGGGGTGTCGGCCCGACCCTCAGCCACCGTCGCCCCCGGCGTCGATCAGGGCCGCTACGCCCGGGAGCTCCTTGCCCTCGACCAGCTCCAGCGATGCCCCGCCGCCGGTCGAAAGCCAGCTCACCTTCTCGGCGAGTCCGAACTGGGCGAGAGCGGCGCCGGAGTCGCCGCCGCCGACGACCGTGGTCGCCGAGGTTCCTGCGACGGCCTCGGCGACGGCCCTGGTTCCCGCCGCGAATGGCTCGAGCTCGAACGCGCCCATCGGCCCGTTCCAGAAGACGGTCCCCGCCACCGCTATCACCTCGGCGTAGCGGGCGGAGGTCTCGGGCCCGATGTCGAGGCCCATCATCCCCTCGGGTACAGCGACTCCCTCGAGCACGCTCGCCTCGGCCTCGGCGCTGAAGCTCTCGCCGATCACCAGGTCGGTCGGCAGCAGCAGCTCGCATTCGGAGTCCTCCGCCCGCTCGAGAACCTCGGCGGCGAGGGCGATCCCCTCCTCCTCGACCAGCGAGTCACCGGTCTCGTGGCCCTGAGCGCGGAAGAAGCTGAAGCACATCGCGCCACCGATCAGGACCTGGTCTGCGGTCTCGAGGAAGCGGTCGATGACGCCGATCTTGTCGGAGACCTTCGCCCCTCCCAGGACGACGGTCAGCGGACGCTCGGGCTCGGTCAGGACCGCCGTCAGCTCCCGGACCTCGCGTTCGAGCAGGAGCCCGGCGTAGGCGGGCAGGTGGTGGGCAACTCCCTCGGTGGAGGCGTGGGCGCGATGGGCGGCGCCGAAGGCGTCGTTGACGTAGATGTCGGCCAGGCCGGCCAGGGACTCCGCCAGGACGGCGTCATTGCTGGTCTCCCCGGACTCGAAGCGGGTGTTCTCGAGCAGCAGCACCTCACCGGAATCGAGGCTGGCAACGACCGCCTCGACATCGTCGCCGACGACCCCCGGCGCCACCGCCACAAATGTTCCGAGCAGCTCCGCCAGGCGCGCCGCGACCGGCGCCATCGAGAGGTCGGGGTCGTACTCGCCACCGGGGCGGCCGAGGTGTGAGCAGAGCACCACGGAGGCGCCCTGCTCCCTCAGGTACTCGATCGTCGGCAGGGCGGCGCGGATGCGGGCGTCGTCGCCGACCACGCCGCCGCCGATCGGCACGTTGAAGTCGGCGCGAACCAGAACCCGGGCGCCGGAGACATCGGCCTCTCGCACCGAGGCCTTCGAGAAGCCCCCTTTGCGCTCCACTGCGCCCTCGGTGGCGGCCATCGCCCTACAACACCTTCTCGGCGAGCTCGACGACCCGGTTCGAGTACCCCCACTCGTTGTCGTACCAGGCGACGACCTTGACCAGCGTCCCCTCCATCACCATCGTCTGCGGCGCGTCGAAGATCGAGGAGTGCGGATCCTTGACGATGTCGCTCGAGACGATCGGATCCTCGGTGTAGGCGAGTATCCCAGCGAGCGGTCCCTCAGCAGCCTCCTTGACGGCCGCATTGAGCTGGCCGGGGGAGGTTTCCTTGGCGACCTCGACGGTGAGGTCGACCACCGACCCGGTCGCCACCGGGGCGCGGACGGCGCAGCCGTTCAGCTTCCCGTTCAGCTCCGGCAGGACGAGCCCGACCGCCTTGGCGGCGCCGGTCGTGGTCGGGATCAGGTTGAGCGCCGCGGCCCGGGCCCGGCGCAGATCCTTGTGGGGCATGTCCTGGAGACGCTGATCGGCGGTGTAGGCGTGAATCGTGGTCATCAGCCCGCGCTCGATTCCGACCGTGTCGTTGATCACCTTCGCGACCGGAGCCAGGCAGTTCGTCGTGCAGGAGGCGTTGGAGATGATGTGATGGTTGTCGCGGTCGTAGTCGTCGAAGTTGACCCCGAGGGCGACGGTGACGTCGGGCTCGGTCGCCGGCGCTGAAATGATCACCTTCTTCGCTCCCGCATCGAGGTGCTTCGCCGCGTCCTCGCGCTTGGTGAAGAAGCCGGTCGATTCGATTACGACGTCGACCCCGAGATCGGACCAGGGCAGGTCGGCGGGATCGCGCTCGGAGAGGACCTTGACCTCGTCGCCGTCCGCATGCAGCGATCCGTCCCGGAGCTCTACCCGCCCGGGAAAGCGCCCGAGGATCGAGTCGTACTTGAGCAGATACGCGAGGGTCTCCGCATCGGTGAGATCGTTGACGGCGACGATCTCCAGATCGGCCCCCGATTCGTGCGCGGCACGGTAGAGGTTGCGCCCGATGCGACCGAAGCCGTTGATGCCGACCTTGACTGCCATTCGTGTTGCTCCTTCGAGTGTTCGGTTCCGGGTTTGTGCTCAGCGGCCGTGATCGGTCGCGAGCGCGAGGCGCCCGCGACTGGCGGGCGACGAGTGCAACCTAACGCGTCGTGGTCTCGAACGCTGTGACGGCCCGCCGCTCAGTCGCCCCGCGGGGCCCAGCGGAACCTCCGCGCGGCGATCAGCAGGCCGGCAACCCCCCACACGGCGACCACCCCGAGATGCCCCCATTCGATCCCGACCCCTGTCGTCGTCGGGTCGAAGGCGGCGAAGAAGGCCTCGAAGAAGGGCCGGATCGGGAACAGATCGGCCACCCGCAGGACCCCGTCGGGAATCTCGGTCTCGGGAATGAAGACGCCGGAGATGAAGTAGAGCGGCAGGACGGTGGCGTTGGTGATCGCGGGCGCCGCCTCCTCGCTCGGGATGACCGAGCTCAGAGCGAAGCCCAACGAGCAGAACGCGAAGGCCCCCACCGCGAGCGTGACCAGCACGCCCGCAAGCGTCGTGGTCGGGATCTCGACGCCGAAGAAGATCGCGCCGAGCGCGGTGACGATGACCACCATCATCAGCGAGACGACGATCGCGTTCCCCACCCGCCCGCCGATGAAGGCCGGAACCGGCAGCGGGGTGCCGCGGAAGCGCTTCAGGCGTCCCGACTCGCGCGCAACGACCAGATTCATCGTCAGGCTGACCATGGTGGCCGAGACGACGGCAAGGGTGATGATTCCCGGTACGTAGTAGGTCGCGACCTCGACCCCCAGGCCTTCGATCGTCTCGTTGCCGAACAGGCCGGCGAACAGGAAGAGGAAGATGACCGGGAAGATCACGGTGAAGAACACCGCGGCGGGATTCCGCCAGAAGACCCGCTGGTCGTAGCGGAATTGGTGCAGGGAGAGGGCGGCCGCGCTCATCACTGCCTGGTCAGATCGAGGTAGACGTCCTCGAGGCTGGGCCTGCGGACCTCGAGCCGGCTGAGCTGCACCCCATGCTCAAGCGCCCAGCCGGTGAGCTCGTTGAGGACGGTTGTCGGGTCGGCGGTGCGGAGCAACAGGCGGCCGTTCCCGGAGGCCACGGCGCCGGCCACCGCCGGCGGGAGGTCCGCGGGGTTGCGCCCGGCCGGGAGGCTGAAGCTGACCTCGCTGTCGGCCTCGCCGCGACCGCCGAGCTCATCCGGCGTGCCCTCGCCGACCAGGCGACCCTCGGCGATCACGGCGACCCGATCGGCCAGGGCCTGGGCCTCGTCCATGTAGTGGGTGGTGAGAAAGACCGTCTTGCCGAGCTCGCGAAGCCCCGAGACCACGTCCCAGAACTGCCGCCGGGCCGAGGGGTCGAACCCGGTGGTCGGCTCGTCGAGGAATAGCAGCTCGGCATCGCCGATCAGGGCGACGCCGACGTCTAGGCGCCGCTGCTGACCCCCTGAGAGCTTCTCGGCACGCTCGTCGGCCTTGGCGGTAAGGCCGACCAGCTCGATCGTCTCCTCGACCTCACGCGGGCGTTCGTAGTAGCCGGCGTACATCCGCAGGGTCTCGCGCACGGTCAGCTTCGGCTCCATCCGGCACTCCTGGAGGACGATCCCGACCCGCTCCCGCCAGCCGCGGTCGGCATCGGCGGGGTCGGCGCCGAGCACCGCCACCTCTCCGCCGTCGCGGTCGCGGTAGCCCTCGAGCATCTCGACCGTCGTCGTCTTGCCGGCGCCGTTGGGCCCGAGGAAGGCGAAGACCTCCCCGCGGGCGACCTCGAGGTCGATCCCACGCACAGCCTCGTTCGACCCGTAGGCCTTGCGCAGATCCCGGGCGCTGATCACCGACTCGCTCATCACCGATGGATTATGGGGAAAAAGGGCGGCGCGGCCCGATCAGCCCGCCTTGTTCAGGCGCCGGTGGATCTCGCGGGCGAGCTTCCCGGGGATCCCGGGCGCCGCCTCGAGCTCCTCCCGGCTAGCCGACAGGATCCCCTCGGGCGAGCCGAAATGGCCAAGCAGCGCCCGCTTGCGGGCCGGGCCGACGCCGGGGAGATCGTCGAGAACGGAACCGGTCATCGCCTTGCTCCGGCGCTTGCGGTGGCCCTCTAGCGCGAATCGGTGGGCCTCGTCGCGGACCCGCTGCAGGAGCCGGGAGGCCTCGGAGTCGGCGGTGATGTGGAGTGGCGCGGAGCGGCCGGGGACGAAGACCTCCTCGAGCCGTTTGGCGAGCGAGATCACGCGCGTGCCGCGCTCGAGGATCGGCTCCAGCGCCTTGATCCCGGCCGAGAGCTGGCCCTTGCCGCCGTCGATCACGATCAGGCCGGGGAGCGCGGCGAAGCTCTCGTCGAGCTCGGCATCGTGGGGCGAGAGGTCGGACTGGGAGACGAGCCGGGACATCCGCCGGCGCAGCACCTCCTCGATCGAGGCGAAGTCGTCGGGCCCAGATCCGCCCTCGCGGCCGCGGATGTTGAAACGCCGGTAGTGCGCTTTCTTCGGAACCCCACCCTCGAAGACAACCATCGACGCGACGGTGTGGTCTGGGCCGATGTTGGAGATGTCATAGCCCTCGATCCGGATCGGCAGCTCCTCCATCTCCAGCGCCTCGGCGAGCTCGGCCACGGCGGCTGTCCGCTCCGCCAGCCGGCGCTCTTTGCGCAACCGGTCCTGGGCCAGCGCCAGCTTCGCATTGCGCTCGGCGAGCTCTCGCAGGCGACGCTTGTCGCCCCTCTCGGCCGCGCGGACCTCGACGCTGGTGCCGCGCCGCTCGCCGAGCGCGGAGCCGAGGACCTCGGTCTCGCCGGCGAGCTCGGGCCCGACCACGACCAGCGGCGGCACCGCCGGCGAGGCCTCGTAGTACTGAGCGACGAACTGCTCGGCCACCTCGGGCAGCTCGCGCCCACCCTTGTTCTCGAGATAGAAGCCCTGCCGCTCGGCGAGGACCCCGTCCCGCACCTGGAACACCTGGGCGTTGGCGTCCTCGCCCTCTACCGCAACCCCGATCAGGTCGGCCGTGCCGACCGACTCGCCGGCGACCTTCTGCCGCTCCATCAGCGAGCGGACCGCGTTGAGGCGGTCGCGGAACAGGGCCGCGCGCTCATACTCCCGACCGCCGGCGGCGGAGTCCATCTTCTCGGTCAGGTCACGCTCGACGTCCCGGTAGCGGCCGCCGAGGAAGCGCCGAATCGAGTCGATGTTGCGCATGTACTCCTCGCGATCGACGTATCCGACACAGGGCGCTCCGCAGCGCTTGATGTAGTAATCGAGGCAGGGAACGCCGGATCGGCGCCCGGGCTCAGGGCCGTCACAGGTCCGGTACTGGAACAGCTTTCCGAGCAGCTCGAGGGTCTCACGAACGCGCCGCGCCGTCGCGTAGGGGCCGAAGTAGGCACGGCTGGGGCGATGGCGCTCTCGGGTGAAGTAGACCCGGGGGAACTCCTCGTCGAGGGAGATGCCGATGTAGGGATAGGACTTGTCGTCGCGGAGCTTGACGTTCAACAAGGGCCGGTGGCGCTTGATGAACTGCTGCTCGGTGATCAGCGCCTCGGCCTCGGTCTCGGTGACCAGGAAGTCGATCGAGGTGATCGTCTCCGCCAGGGAGCCGAGCGTCGAGCGGCTCGAGAAGTGGCTGGCGACCCGCTTGCGGATCGAGAGCGACTTGCCGACGTAGACGACCCGTCGCTCGGCGTCGGAGAAGATGTAGACCCCCGGCGAGTCGGGGAGGCTACGGCGCTGCTCAGCGAGGTCGGCGGCCCCGCCTGCGGCGGGTGTCGGCTCGGGTGCGCCCTGTTGGTCCATGCCCCAAACTGTAGGCGGCGGTACGCCCGGTGCCGCTCCGTCTCAGTCCACCCCCGAAGGAGCCCCATCCATGAGTCAAATCCCGGCCCCGGACCTGAAGAACATCGAGTTGGAGGCGGGCGGTGAGAACGGTGAGATCGGTCTGTTGACGCTGAACCGCCCCGACGACCTCAATTCCTTCGACCCGGCAACCATCGAGGAGCTGATGCACCTCTCATCCTGGCTCGCTGACAGCGCGCCCTACCGCGCCCTGATCGTGACCGGCGCGGGGCGGGGCTTCTCCGCCGGCGGCGACGTGACCTGGTTTCGCAAGGGCCTGGAGGACCCCGAGATCGATCTCCCCTCGAACGTCCGCCACGGGGCCGACGTGCTGCACCAGGCGATCATCGACTTCCGCCGCATCCCCTACCCGGTGATCGCGGCCGTCAACGGGCCGGCGGCCGGCGCCGGGTTTTCGCTGGCGCTGATGTGCGACGTCCGGATCGCCTCCGAGGACGCCTTCTTCGCCGTCGCCTACGGACGCATCGGGGCCAGTCCCGACGGCGGCATGACCTACTTCCTGCCACGGGTGATCGGCCCCTCGAAGGCGGCGGAGCTGATGCTCGACGACCCGAATCTGACCGCGGAGCAGGCGCTCGAGGCCGGCCTCGTCTCCGGGGTCGTCCCCGCTGAGGAGCTGCTCGACGCAGCGCGAGAGAGGGCCGCGAAGCTCGCCTCGATGTCGCCCCACTACGTGCGAACGGTCAAGAAGCTGGTCTGGGAGAGCCTCGACAACGGGATCGCCGACCATCTCCAGCTCGAGCGCCATGGGATCGCTGACAGCATGGCGACGGAGGATCTGCGCAAGGGCGTTCCGGCTTTCTTCGCCGGTGAGAAGGTGACCTTCGAGGGCCGCTGACACCGGGCGGGAACTCACCCCCGCTAGATTGAGTGGACCCCAACCGAGGAGGACTCCCTTGACTCGCAAGCTGATAACCGCCTTCGCCATCCTCTCCCTGGCCGCGCTCGGGCTGGCTGCCTGCGGCGGAGACGACGAGACGACCACCACGGACGCCGCGACGACGGAGGAGACCACCACGACCGAGGCCTCGGGCGGTGGGTCCGGCGCGTCCAGCGGTAAGGGCGGCACGATCAAGGTGGCCGCCGACCCCGACGGCGCGCTCGAGTACACCACCGGCGACCTCACGGTCGATTCCGGCACGGTCGAAATCGACTTCGACAACCCCGCCTCGCTCCCCCATGACGTCCGCATCGAGGACTCCAGCGGCAGTGACGTCGGCGGGACGAGCGTCATCTCCGAGAGCTCGGAGACGGCCACCGTCGAGCTCGAGCCCGGCGAGTACGTCTACTACTGCTCGGTCCCGGGGCACCGGACCGCCGGCATGGAACAGACGCTGACCGTCAAGTAGGCGCCGGCCGAACTGAATAGGCTCCGCCGATGGCGCTGGTGGAGATCGACGGAATCGAGGCGATGAAGTCGACGGTCGGTAAGAGCATCGGCCCAGGCGAGTGGCGCGAGGTCACTCAGGAGGACATCAACGACTTCGCGCGGATCTCCCGCGACGACCAGTGGATCCACGTCGACGTCGAGCGCGCGGAGAAGGAGAGCCCGTTCGGGACCACGATCGCCCATGGCAACCTCACCCTCTCCGCGATCGACGGGCTGCGCCTCGGTCTGATCGAGTCGACGGGCTTCAAGCTCGGCGTCAACTACGGCTGGAACAAGGTCCGCTTTCCCGCCCCGGTCCCCGCCGGCGCCCGGATCCGCGCCTCGGTCAAGCTCGAATCGGTCGACGACGTGGGCGACGGCTGGTACCAGATCGTCACCGTCTTCACCGTCGAGGTTGAGGGCACCGAGAAGCCCTGCTGCGTAGCCGAACACGTCGGAAGAGTGCTGACCTGAGCCCGGCAACCCCGTCGGGGTTGCGAAGGCGCGGTCACAACGGTCAGGAGACAAGTCTCACCTCCAATCGAGGCTCGATCGCGCCGAGGCCCCGGACCCCATCGAGCAGGGCGAGAATGCGGGCTACGTACGCCTGCGTCTCGGGATAGGGCGGAATGCAGTCGCAGGCGCTGACCGCGGCCGGGCCGGCGTTGTAGGCGGCGAGCGCCAGCCGGGGCGAGCCGAAGCGCTCGAGCAGATCGGCCATCAGCCGGGCCTGGGCCTCGATCGAGGCCCCGGGATCGAAGGGATCCCGCAACCCGTAGGCGGCGGCGGTGGCGGGCATGAACTGCGCGATTCCCTGCGCGCCGGCCGCCGAGACCGCCGCGGGGTTGAAGTTGGACTCGGCCATCAGCTGTGCCGCCAGCAGCGAGGCGGAGACGCCATGCGCGGAGGCCGCACGCAGCAGCGGACGCCGCAGCCATGCGGGAACGAAGTCGGGGAGACCCCCGCCGGCCGCGGCGCGCCCGTCGCCGGCCCGCTGGCGGCGCGCCGGTGCGCCGGCTACAACGAGCCGGTCTCCCTCGGCCGAACAGGGCTCAGGCCCACGGACGAACCCGAAATGCCACGGCTCCCAGGAGTAGCGCCGATCGAAGCCGAAGCGCGCGGCGTTGGCACCGAGCCAGGTGTAGGCGCTCGCCGGTCCGAGATCGAGCTCGGTGCCACACCGGTGCAGTGAGGTGCCCGGGCGCGCCACCCAGCGCGGGTCGGGGTTGGCGGCGAATAGGCGAGCCTGCTCGGCGTCCGAGCGGAACCCCGAGTTCACGATCAGGTGGTTTCCGGCCGCAGCCGCGGCGGCCGACAGCCGATCGAAGGCGACCGCAACGTCGGGCCTCATCGGCTCCCCCTGCCGATGCGAGAGGGGTCCGGAGTACCCGCCCCCGCTCGCCACCGGCTCGGGCCCGGCTGCGGCCTGCGCAACAGGCTCGGCCGCCGCCTCGGCCCGGACGCGGATCAGGGCCCCGCCCACCCGCCGGCTGGAGCCGTCCACCTCGATCCGGGGACGGGCGAGGACCACCACCCGGAGCGGGGCGACGCTGTCGCCGTCGGGGAACTGCACGCGTACTGTCCCGGAGGGAAGCCCGTTTTGCTTGGCCGCCCCGCTGGCGGCAGCACCGGCCCGACGCAGGTACTCGGCCCGGGAGAGGTGGAGTGGATCGTTGGTGCCGTCCGGACGCCGCACCGGGATGAAGAGGCGGTGGAAGTCGTCGCGCATCGACCTCGCGGCCGAGAGGGCCGAGAGATCGGCCGCGCGCTGAACGCGGCCCTTGGCCCCGGCGGCGCCACCGAGCGCAACCAGCGCGAGAGCGAGGGCCGCCGCCACGGCGATCAGCCCGAGCAGGGCCGGGATGACCTGACCGCGCTCACCACAGAGCGCCCGGCTCGTGCGCTCCGCGCGTTCCGCGGTCTCGCCGCCAGGATCGAGCCCGGCCAGCGCGCGGCGGGCCTGAATCGCGCCGACGCGCGCGGTCCAGAGCTTGAGCGGCACCCCGAAGCGGCGCAGCTCGATAGCCAGCAGCCCGCAGAGCGGTCGGTCCCTACCGCTTCGGGCGACGACCGCTACCGCGCTCGTCCCGGCCGATCGGCGCGCGAGCATCGGCTGTAGCGACCCCGGATCGACTCCGACGACCAGTGGACCCTGGCCCTGCAGTCGCGCCACGATCGCGGATCGGCGCTCGCAGGTCAGGTCCTCTGCTTCGACGCCGGCAATCACGAGCCGCCCGCGAGCAGCCGCGTGGCACTCCGGCCCGGCCCCTTCGCCGGCCTCGGTCCCGATCTCGGGCCCGAGATCGATCAGGCTTGCCGTCACGGAGGCGGCGCGCGCCCGCCCCGCCTCCGCGGCGAGCAGACCGTCCTTCCAGACCCGACGTCCCTCGAGGTCGAGGAGCACAGGGGGACAGTCCCGCTCCCGCCCGATCGCCAGGGCGATCGACGCGGCGACCGGAAGCGGATCGAGGCCCGCGATCGACGCGACGAAGACCACCCGAGCGCGACTCATCACCCGATCCCGGATCCTCTGGGAGGACGCGCCCAAGCGCTCGAGCTGACTCCGAGATGGCGGCCCAGGAGCGGGATCAGGGCAGGCGGCCGGACCTCGACGGCTACCCGTCCGCCGCGCTGCCGCACCTCGGTCCGATCGGTGGCCCAGCCCGGGACGGCGGCCAGCGCAGCGATCTCGGCGGATCGGTCTGATGCGATTGCGATCGCGCCCGCCTCGGCGGCCCCGTCGGCCAGCGACTGCGTGTACCCGACGGCGAGCAGCTGCAGGATGACAGCAGCGACCGCCGCCACCACGGGGATCGCCGCGACGACCTCAAGTTGCGCCTGCCCCGCCTCCTCGGAGGTGGGGCCCTCGACGCGCGAGCAGCCCTCGAGATCAGCCCGCATCGCCCGGCTCCGGGTTCAGCCCGGCGGCAGCCCGCAGGCGTAGCTCCGGGAGGATCGGTAGCACCCGGGGGGCGATGACCTCGACCGTGCGTCGCGACCCGGAATCCAATACCCGAGAGCGCCGCTCGAGCAGCCCCGGCAGGGCGGCCCTGGCGGCCCGCTCCGGGTCGGAGCCGACCAGGTCGGCTCGAGCAGCCGCTCGGGCCGAGCCGGCTGCGGACCAGGCCGCGTAGCCGATCAGCGCCGACTGGGCGAGGACGAGGCCGACCACGACCAGGGCCGGGATCATCGCCACGAAGGCGACCGTCGCCTGCCCGTTCTCGTCCCCCTGTTCAAGCCTCGTAACTCCCATGCGCCGAACCTAGGCGCGCTCGGGTGACGATTGGGAGACACCGGCCACCGCAACTGCGGCGGGAGTGTGACTACTTGCCTACGCGGGGCCCTGAGCGCCCGGCGTCAGTAGCTGCTGGCTTCACGCCAGCTGGTGATCAGGCCGTAGACTGCCCCACCGGCGATCAGGATCCAGGCCACGGTCCCGCCGCCGGTTGCGAACATCTCATCGAGGCCGGCGAGCATCAGGGCCAAGGCGCCGAGCGAGACATAGAAGATCATCCGGCTGCGCTGGCTCATCGAGTCTCGCGTGAGACTCGTCTGCTTCCAGGTGCGTGCGAGCAGCAGTCCGATCGCGGCGATGAAGATCAACGAGAGCGTCGTCAGGATCGCCGCGGTGACGTTTCCGCCTCCCGGCAGCACGGTGATCGCCAATGCGAGCAGGGCGATGATCGCGATGTTGCGAATGACGTTGATCATCTCCACGAATGGTACGCGTCGACCGCGGGGGTCGGCGCCCTCACCCCACGTCCTGCGCGACCGTCGCGGCCACCTCGAGCGAGATGAAGGCGCGACGATCACGAGGATGATGTCGCTGTCCGCGCCGAGGCCGACTCAGGCGTTCTTGATGACGACGCCTTCGATGATGTGGGCGGCGGTCTCGGTCGAATCGATCGCCTTCTCGAGAACCGCGAAGATGTCCTTCCAGCGGATCACCACCATCGGGTCGATCCCGTTCGCGAACAGCGAGGCGACCGCATCGCGGGAGATCCGATCACCGTCGTTCTCGAGCCGGTGGATCTCGATCCAGTACTCCTCGAGGCCCTTGAACCCCTTCAGCTCCGCCAGCGCCTTCGCCAGCTGGTGGCAGGCCGCGAGCAGCACCTCGGTGAGGTCCAGAGCCTGCTGCATGGGCGCCTCGATCTGGTAGAGGTTGAAGAAGTCGGCGGCCTCCTCGATGTAGTCGATCACGTCGTCGATACCGGTCGCCAGCCCGTAGATGTCCTCGCGGTCAAACGGGGTGACGAAGGTCGAGTTGAGCCGCTTGATGATGTCGTGGGCGATGCGGTCACCCTCGTGCTCGACCTTGAGGATCTCCCGCGCAAGCGAGTCGCGGCCCTCGGGCCACTCGTCGAGCATCCGGCGCAGCAGCTCCGCGGCGCGCACAGCGATCTCGCCCTCCTCTCGGAGCAGATCGAAGAAGACCCTGTCTTTGGGGGCGAAGCTGAACGAGGCCATGGCGCAAGGATCGCAAAAACCCGCGACGCGATGAGGCGCCCGGAATGCCGCTCTCAGCTGAGGAACTCCTCGACCCGGGTGGCGACGCGCTCAGAGGCGCGACCGTCCCACAGCGGCGGCGCCGAGGGTCGCCTCCTGACGGCGCCGAGCAGGCCCGGAACCTCGGCTATGCGAGCCGGATCGAGTCCGAGCAGCCGGTTGGTTCCCTCCGAAACGGTGATCGGTCTCTCGGTGTTGTCGCGCAACGTGAAGCAGGGAACGCCCAGATAGGTGCTCTCCTCCTGGATCCCGCCCGAGTCGGTCAGCACCGCCCCGGCGCCGGCCTGTAGTGCGAGGAAGTCGAGATAGCCGACCGGATCGATCAGCTTCACTGCCTGGGAGCCGTCGCCGGCGTGCTTGTCGAGGGCCTTGGCGAGCCGCTTCCGGGTACGCGGGTGAACCGGGAATACGACCGGCATCCGCTCCCCGACGTCGGCCAGGGCCTCAATTGCCGGCCCGAGCAGCTCACCGTCGACGAGCGCCGGCCGGTGCAGGGTTACCAGTAGATAGCTCCCACGCTCGAGGTCAAGCTCCTTCCATGGCTCGCGGAGGTCGATCCGATCGCGCAGCGCGACCAGGGTGTCGATCATCGTGTTTCCGACCCGGAAGACCCGGCGAGGATCGATCCCCTCGCGAATCAGATTCCCGAGCGCCTCCGGCGAGTGGGTGAAGAGCATGTCCGAGACCTGGTCGGTGAGGACCCGGTTGACCTCCTCGGGCATCGAGCGGTCAAAGCTGCGCAGGCCTGCCTCGAGATGGGCCAGGGGCAGCTCCAGATGCGCGCAGGCGATCGCCGCCGCCAGCGTGGAATTGACGTCGCCGGGCACGATCACCAGCTCCGGCTGCTCGCTCTCCAGCAGCGGGCCGATCTTCTCGATGACGCCCGCCACCGTCTCGGCGTGGCTGCCTCCGCCGACGCCGAGCATATGGTCGGGCTCGGGCACACCGAGCTGCTCGAGGAAGACCGCCGACATGTTCTCGTCGTAGTGCTGGCCGGTGTGGACGATCGTGTGCCGGCCGTCGGGGTCGCGGCGACGCAGGGCGGCGATCACCGGCGCCATCTTGACGAAGTTCGGACGCGTCGCGATCACGTGTAAGAGCCGCATCCCCGACCTGCAGGCGCTCTCAGGCGAGGGCGTCGATGCGCCCTGCAAGCTCGAAATCGGCCTCGGTCAAGCCACCCTCGGAGTGATTGGTGATGCTCACCGTGACCGTCGCCCAGGAGATCTCGAGATCGGGGTGGTGACCCATCTCCTCGGCGGGCTCGACGATCGCGGCGACGAGCTCGGCGGAGCCGACGAAGTCGCCCCGGTCGTAGCTGCGCACGATCGATTCCTCCCGGCGCTCCCAGCCATCGAGCTCCTCGAGGTGCCGGGCGATCTCACTGTCGTCGAGTAGTGCCATTCAGACACCGATCCTATAGTCACGGGCATGCGGATCGCGAGCCTCGTCCCTTCGGCAACCGAGATCTGCGGCGCCCTAGGGCTCGCCGACAGCCTCGTGGGGGTGACCCATGAGTGCGACCACCCTCCCGGCGTCGAGCAGCTGCCGCAGCTGACCCGCAGCGTGATCGCCGACGATCTCTCCGCGGCGGAGATCGATGCCGCCGTGCTCGAGCGAACCGCCAAGGGCGAGGCCCTCTACGAACTCGACACGGAGCGGCTCGCCTCGCTGGACGTCGACCTGATCTTCGCCCAGCAGGTGTGCGCGGTGTGCGCGGTCTCCTACGACGACGTGCTCGCGGTCGCCGAGCGGCTTCCGACTCGGCCGGTGGTGATCTCGCTCGATCCGTCCCGGCTGCCCGACGTCCTCGGCGACGTCGAGCGGGCCGCGGACGCCGCCGGCGACCCCGGGCGGGGGGTCGCGGTGCGCGGGTCCCTCCAGGCCCGGATCGAGGCGGTGAGCCGGGCGGTCAGCGGCCGGCCCCGGCCCAGGGTCGCAGCGCTGGAGTGGCTCGATCCCCCCTACGCGGCCGGGCACTGGGTCCCCGAGATGATCGATGCCGCCGGCGGTGTCGATGCGCTCGCCCAGCCCGGGCAGCGGTCCCGCCGGATCGACTGGACCGAGATCGCGGCCGGCGAGCCGGAGCTGGTCGTGGTGATGCCGTGCGGCATCTATTGCCCCGGCGCCGTGCGCGAGGCTCTCGCCCATGCCCCCGAGCTCGGCCTGCTCGGCGCCCGTCGCTACGCCGCGGTCGATGCAGCCGCCTCCTTCTCGCGGCCGGGCCCGCGACTCGCCGACGGCGTTGAGCTCCTGGGTCACCTCCTGCACCCCGAGGCCGTACCCGACCCACCGGGATTGGACTGGAGGCCGATCGACCCAACCGCCGCCACCTGCAGCGGCTAGATCGTCGTGTAGATGCCGGCGCCGGCGACCAGCACCGCCGCGGCAAAGAGAGCCATACCGAACGCGCCGAGGCCGATGAGCTCGGTGGTCAGGGTCGCGTTTCCGCGGCCGCGGCGCTCGAACATCAGCACCGCCCAGGCCGCGGCAGCGCCACCGGCGAGCCCGCCCAGGTGGCCACCGACGCTGATGTCGGGGACGCTGAAGGTGAGGACCAGGTTGAGCACCAGCCAGAATCCGAGCTGGGTCACGACCTGATCGAGGCCGCGGTCGCGGGCGATCAACATCGTCGCCCCGAAGAGGCCGTAGATCGCGCCCGAGGCACCGACCGTGAACTGCGCGGGGTTCGAGAGCAGCAGGGCGCCGAGCGACCCGGCGATCAGGGAGACGAAGTAGATCGCAACCATCCGCGGGGTTCCGATCGCGGGCTCGACCAGCCGCCCAAGGATGTAGAGGACGAACATGTTGAGGCCGAGGTGAATGAAGCCACCGTGGAGAAAACCGGCGCTGATGATCCGCCACCACTCGCCTCCCTCGCTGGCGATCACCGGGGGAGCGCAGAGTCCGCCCGCGCCGATCGCATCCGCGCAGAGGGCCCCATTGGTGAACAGCGCGCCGCCTCCGTTGAACGACGTCGCGCCGCCGCCGCCGGCCAACTGACCCAGGAAGAAGAGGACGTTGAGGCCGATCAGGACCATGGTCGCCGGCGCAGCGGCTCTGGCGCTGACCGCGAATGCCGGTCGCTTCACGCTCTGGCTGTCACCCATGCATTCGGGACAACGCATTCCCACCGGGGAAGGCGTCATGCAATCGGGGCAGATCGGCCTCCCGCAACGCGAGCAGGCCACGTTCGTCTCGCGGTCGGGGTGCCGGTAGCAGGTCTCCATCGGATCGAGAAGACTAGATGGGACCCGCCGCCGGCCCGCTCGCTTCAGGCCTGGAGCGGGCTCGGGTCCCGAGGCGTCAGTCGATGTCGGCGCGCAGAACAGGGGCCGTCTGCGGCGTCTCGCTGCCGCCCGCAGGCTCGATCGTGACCAGGACGGAGTCCGCCCCGTCAGGGACGTTGGGAATCGCGGCGCTACCGCTACCGTCGGTGCGGGCGACGAAGACCGAGGACGGGGATGCCTGGCCGTCCTGTGCCACCCATGCTTGAAAGACCCGATCCTCGCCGATCCGCGGCAACCCCTCGACGACGAGAGTGGCCTGACCGTCTCCGACCTCGAGCGTGCCGCTGGCCTCGATCCGCGGCGACTCCGGCAGCGCCGCGTAGGTCCGCAGGCCCTGCTCATCGCCGCCGAGCAGATAGCCGCCGACCCCGACGATCAGAACCGCGACCACGGCGAGGCCGGCGAGGGCCGGCCGCATGGGGATCAGCTCCCGAAGACGGACGAGGATGCCGACCCGCTCGGGCTCTGGGCTGGGGTCGGGCACGGGCCGCCCGGTCAGCTCGAGGTCGGCCCCTACATCGGCCATCAGGCTCGCCCTCAGGCTCGGCGGCGGCTCCAGCTGCTGGACTGTGGCGGGCACGAGATCGACCGCCGGCTCCAGCCATCTGAGACGTTCGCCACAGGTGGCGCAGCCGGCGAGATGGTCCTCGAGCTCACGCGCCTCGTCAGCGTGCAGCGCTCCGAGCGCGTAGGCGGCGAGATCGTCGTGGCGACGCTCCTGGCACCCGAGTGGCTCAGGCTTACTCATGCCCATCCCTCCGCGGCATCGGGCGTCAACCCCTCGGCCAGCTCGGCTCTGATCTTCTCCAGGCCGAGGCGCATCCTGCCCTTGACGGTGCCGAGCGGCTGGCCCACCATCTCGGCTATCTCGCTGTGGCTGAAACCCCCGAAGTAGGCGAGCTCGATCACCTTCGACTGCTCCTCGGGCAGGGACTCGAGGGCACCGCGGAGCTCTCTGGAGGTCTCGCGCCGGAGCGCCTCGTTCTCGGTGTGCTCCGGCGCCTCGCGGAGATCGAGGAGTGCCTCGTCGTCGTGATCGAGCTTGGGTGCGTTGGCGCCGCCACGGCGGAGGGCGTCGATGGCACGGTTGCGGACCACGCTGAGCACCCATGAGCGGACGCTGCCGCGGGCGCGATCGAAGCGTGCCTTACTGCGCCAGATCGAGAGGAAGGCCTCCTGTGAGGTGTCCTCGGCGAGGTTGCGATCGCCGACGATTCGATAGGCCAGCGAGAACGCTGCACCACCATGGCGGTCGTAGAGAACCTCGAAGGCAACGGGGTCCTTGCGATCGACGAGGGCCATGAGCTCCTCATCGGCAAGCCGCGAGATCTCGGCCGCGGTCATCGGGGGGCCCTCCCCGGTCGAGCAGGCCCGCTAAGGGCTGTGGAGGGTACGCACCTCATCTTCGACGACAATCTACGGTTCGGACCCCTGAGCGGATCACCGGCAGATGGCACGCAAACAGACGAAACCAGCCGCGGCCCCCGACAGCGGAGCGACGCTCTCGCGCCTGTTCGCGCTCGCGGTCGGAACCGCGCTGCTGATCGGAGGTGTGGCCGGCTTCTTCTACGAGCCATCGTTCGGGACCGGGAGCGAGCTCGAGACCGATGACATCCTCTCCCGCTTCCCAACGAACGGCTGGGACAACACGGTGGGGGTGATCGCCGGGCTCGCGGGGCTGCTGCTGGCATCACGCGCGGCCCGGCCCTACGCCCTGGGGCTCGGGACGTTCTTCGTAGCCCTCGCGATCTGGGGATTCGCGGTCGAGGACGGAGGTTCGACGATCGCTGACCTGCTCCCGATCGATCGCGCCGACAACCTGCTCCATCTGCTGGTCGGAGCGGCAGGCGTTGCCGCCGGCCTCGTCGACGGGCGCGGTGAGCCGATCGCCGGGCTGATGCGTCGGCTCAGCCACTCGCAGCGCCGTGGCGGCGGCCGACCTCCGGGAACGAGCGCTTCGGAGCCGGGCTGAGCCCGCTCAGCCAAAGCGGCGCCGGAGCTCGTCGGCGACGCCAGCCATCCCCTCGCTGCTGCGACGGCGCCGGAGCTCGAAGAGGATGAGCGCGGTCCCGGCGACCCCGCCGACCGCCGCGGCCGCGACCGGGCGAACCCAGTTGCGGGGGTCGCGGAGCGAATCCAGCTCGCTTTCGGTCAGCTCGTCGGCCCAATCGGAGAGCTCGGTGGCGGCCGCGTCGGCGAGCTTGTTGAAGGTGTCCTCGACCCGGCCACTCAGGCGCTCGGGCGGCTCGATCGGCCGCAGAGCGTCCGCCAGCAGGGCCTCGAGGTCCATGCTTCCCGGCGATTGAGCGGAGTCCTCGGGCCCGTGGATCGACTCACTCATCGACGTCTCCCCTCCGTTCGGCCAGGTCCTCCTCGAGCTGTTTGATCGAGCGATGAATCAGCACCTTGGTCGCGCCGTCGCTGCGACCGAGGGCGCGGGCGATCTCGCGATTCGACATCCCTAGCGCGAACCTCATGATCAGCGCCTCCCGCCGGGCCTCGCTCAGATGGGTGAGACCGGCCATCACCTCGCGCAGCTCCTCTCGACCCTCGGCGATCCGCTCGGTCCCGTGGGGATGTACCGGCGGCTCGATGTTGTCGAGGGCCGCGGTCGGCTTGCGGGCACGGTCGCGGTGGTAGTTGGCGGCGAGGTTGTGGGCGATCCGGATCAGCCACGGTCGTAGCGGCCGCCCGTCCGATTCGGCCCGGGCGCGGGCAAAGTGCCTGTACGCCTGCAGAAAGGTCTGCTCGGTCAGGTCCTCGGCGTCGTGGTGGTTCCCGATCCGGTAGTACGAGTAGCTGTAGACGTCGCGCAGGTGATCGCGGTACAGGTCCTCGAAGGCGCGGTCCAGCTCCGCCTTCTCGGCTGCGCTGACCTGGCTCGGGTCTTTCCCGCTCGAAGTCACCCCGAGATCCTATTGACGGGGAGCCGACGGTCATGCCGCGCTCCTAGCGCGCTCGGCGCGACGCAGCCGCGCTATCCACTCGACGGCGGTGAGGTTTCCCTCGATCAGGGCGGCGAGCCCCTCGAGGCCGTCGGCGTCAACGCCGGAGCCGGAGACGGCGGCGGCGATCAGCGGCACGGAGTCGAGGCCCTCGGACGCCTGCCCGAGCCGGTCGGGGATCTGCTCGGCGGGAACCCCGCTGCCGAGCAACTCGCCGGCACGACGGTTGCGACTGCCGGGAGCGAGGATGGTCGCCGTCAGATCACCGACCCCGGCCAGGCCGGAGAAGGTCTCGAGCTCGGCGCCCTTGAGGGTCGCGTAGGAGACGCACTCACGCCAGATCTCGGCAGCGGCTATTCCCGCCGCGTTGAGCCCGTGCGGCTCGGCCGCGGCCGCGGCCAGAGACGCGGCGTTCTTTGCGGCCCCCGCCATCTCGACCCCGACCACATCGGCCGTTCGCTCGCAGATCAGGCCGGCGCGGTCGAAGACGTCGCCGAGCTGTGTCCGGAGGTCGTCGTCGTCGCTGGCGAGGGCGAGGGCGGCGGTGCCGGAGGCGGCCTCCTTGGCGTGCGCGGGACCGCCGAGCGAGGCCAGCGCCCTGGCCCGGATCCGATCGGTCACGTACTCGGAGGGAAGGGTGCCGAGCGGCGGCACGAGTCCCTTGCTGAGCAGCAGCACCGCGGTCCGGCTGCCGATCTTGTCGCCGAGGGCGCCGACCGCCGCCGGCAGCGATGCCGAGGGCACCGCGAGGCAGACGAGATCAAGCCCGGCCACCTCGATCTCGCTCGCGCGCTTGACCGAGATTGCCTCGGGGAGGTGGATTCCCAACAGGTAGGCGTTCTCGCGGGCGTCGGAGACCTGCTCCGCCTGCTCCGCCGTCCGGCAGCCCAGCTGCACCTCGATCCCGCCCCTGGCGAGCAGGACGGCCACGGCCGTGCCCCAGCTGCCGGCGCCGATCACCGCTGCCTTGCGCATCGGCGGCAGGCCTCCGAGCCACTCCCACTGCAGCTCGATGCTGGGCCAGATCCGCGAGGTAACCGTCGCCGCCAGAGACGGCGAGGGGTTCTCGGTCTGCGGGAAGCTCGCGACCTTCCCCGCCCGCACCCTGACCTTCCGGGGGCGGATCTTCCATCCGTTGCGGACGTGCTCGCTGCCGACCACGGCGATCGGCAGCACCGCGGCGCCCGACTCGAGCGCCAACCGCCCGACTCCGCGATGAGGGGCGGCGAGCGAGCCGCGCCGGATCCGCGTGCCCTCGGGGAAGATGCAGAGGGCGCCGCCGCGATCGAGGATCGCGGCGGATGTCCTGACCGTCTCGTCATCAGCGCTGCCGCGGTTGACCGGATAGGCGCCGAGCCGGTTCAGCAGCCAGCCCTGCCAGCGATTCTCGAACAGCTCGACCTTGGCCACGTAGTGCATCGGCCGACGCCAGGGCAGCAGGGCGCCGATCACGAACGGGTCGAGGAAGCTGCGGTGATTGGAGGCTACGATCAGGCCACGATCGACCTTGGCGTGTTCCCGTCCGATCCGATCGAGGCGGAACCAGATCAGGAAGACCGGAAGAAGCAGGGCGCGGGCGATCGAGTAGATCAGGAAGTTGACGCCCTTCTCGCGCGTGTAGCGATGGTAGGAGGCGATCCGCTCGGCTCCGATCCGCTCGGCGGCCCCGGTCTGCGGAGCCTTGCGCGGCTCTTCGGCGCGTTCCTGTCTTCCATCCGTATCGGCCACCCTCAGGGTTACACGGGCGAGAGTGCCCCGTTACACGCGCGGCGCCCGGCCGCGACCTATCCTGGGGTCCGCTTGACGCCGCGCCGGAGTAGCTCAGCTGGCCAGAGCGCCTGATTTGTAATCAGGAGGTCGCGGGTTCGATTCCCGCCTCCGGCTTCCCCGCAATCGCAGTCTCAATGCGGATTCCCCATCCACAGCCGCGGCGCCGGTCGGGGCGGTTTCATCGCCTACTGCCCCGATTCTGCCCGTTACTGCCCAATCAGAGCCGTGAACGAGGGCATCTTTCGCATATCGGGGTTCCTTTCGTCGGAAGTCCGGGGGCCCCGGGGCGGGCGCTCTCCGCTCCCGGAGAGCCCGCCTGGAGGGAAAGGGGCGCCACTAGATCCCAAGGTATCGCCACCTCGGGCGAAATCGGACTTCTCGGTCGTGGTGCCACCATCGGCCGCCATCCGGCTGCATCGGCCGGTATCTGGGGCCCATCAAGCGGACTTCCAATCAGGCCCGAACACGGAGGACGCCCCAATGGCGCCCTCCGTGTTCGGGCTTTGCTTCCTACTGGGCGAGCCGTCCTAGCCGACGAACAGCGTCCCCCCGATCCTGCATTGAGCCGCCCCGGCCCCTTCTGCTTGCAGCAAATCACCGGTCACCGTGGTCCCGTTCGCACCGCGGTAGGTGACCGTCGTTTGGGTGATGATGCGGCTCCCGCTGTTTGTGAAGTACTTGGCAAAGAACCCCTCGTCCCAGTTATTGCCAGCCACCTGGTCAGTCGTCCCGTCCGCAAAGTGGAGGGAGAGGTAGAGGTCGCCGTTGTCCGCGGTGCCTCTGTACTCGATGCTTGCTTGGCCGCCGCTGCTGCACTCGCCTTGAATCCGGATTCCGCCCTGGTCGAGGAATACGGTCGGACCGCTGTCCTCCTGTGCTGCGAAGCTGACCTTCACCGGCTTGATCCCGTTCGCGGCGCCGGCACTATTGGCCGTCTTCGCGCTATTCGCCGTCGTCGCGCTATTCGCCGTCGTCGCGCTATCTGCCGTGGTCGCGCTATCTGCCGCCTTGCGCTTGCCACCGACAGGCCCGGTGCCTTCTTGACGATCTGTTTGTTCGCCTGCTTCTTCCCCTGCTTCTTGGCGATCTTGGTGACCTGCTTTTTGTCCTTCTTGCTCAGCGACGTGACCGCGACTCCGGCGACTGCCGTTCCCGCCAGCGCCGCCACCAGGGCGACGACTGCGACGAGCAGGGCCGGCGAGGGCTTCGCTCCCTTGATCCTCCGCATTGGGTGCTCCTTCCGAGTTGGTTGGAAGCAAGCGTATGCCGGGAGGGGCTGGGGCGCAAACGCTTAGGGGGAGGCCACTTTGAGGATCGGGCAGTTCTGCCTTTATCCGCCGAGATCCGCGTCTATCCGGCGGTATTCGGGTGCTCGCTGGACACGGCCGAAGTCTCGGCATCCTGCTTATCCATGCGGTAAGACAAGCCTTCTGGAGGGCCGTCTAGCCTGATTCGTAATCAGGAGGTCGCGGGTTCGATTCCCGCCTCCGGCTTGGCGTCTACCGCGTCTTCTTGCGGACCAGGCGCTTGTAGGCCTTGCCTGAGGGCTTCGTCTCGCCGCGCTTGTCGACCAGGCCCGCCTTTGCGCACCAGAGGCAGAACGAGGTGGTCTTGTAGTCCTTGTAGGTGAACCAGTAGGCCGAGCTGATCTTCCATTCGCGGCGCTTGTTGAGGTAGAAGCCGTATGCCTTCTTCAGCTGCCGCTTCTGCCCCTTCTTCGACTTGACCTGGTTGCTGCGCCTGTTTCCGCCCGACGCCCAACCGGTCTCGCCGATCACGATCTCAGCCCCGCGGTCACCGTTGCGGTTCATCACCTTACGGGCGTTGCGGACCTGCTTTTTGACGCCCGTGAGCCCACCCGCATACGGGTGAACGGAGACGCCGTCGATCACCTTGCGGGCGTCCTTCTGCTCGTAGAGCCTCTTGAGGAACTCCTTCGCGTTGATCGAATCGCCGTCGTTGGGGTAGCCGAACATCCCGCCGGTGACGATCTTGAGCCTCTTGTCGACCTTGTCGAGAGCGGCGCGGGTCTTGCGCAGCAGCGCCCCGTAGGCCTTCGGATCCGCCTTCGGCCACCAGAACGACCGCGCGTTCTGCTCGTTCCAGAGAATCATCTTCCTCGGGCCCAAACGCCGGTCGAGATCGTCGTTGCGCCGCCAGAACTCGCCGCCTCGCCGATAGCGGTCCATCGTGGCCCTGACGAAATCCTGCCATTCCTTGCGGTGGGTCTTGTTCCTGGTCGGCCCGTAGATATGACCTGCGTCGCCGCTCAGGAAGGTGGGCGTCCCGAACAGGATCGGGACGATCTGCAGGCCCGCGGAAGCCGCGGCGCGGATGCGGGCGTCAGAGGGGGCGAAGTTGAACGGGCCGTTCCTCTTCGTCTGGATGCCCGGCCAGCCGAGTTCGATCCGGTACGTCCCAGCTCCCAGCCCCACCATCCCCTTGAAGTCCCTGGTGCTCGGCTGCACCGCGCTCATCCCGAAGAAGTCCTTCGGGACCTTCGCCGACGCCGCCGACGGCAGCGCGGCAACCGCGAGCAGCGTCAGCGCGACCATCGCGGTCACGGCCAGCCGGGGAATCGGGGCCGGAATCTGTGCGCGCATTCGATCCATCACAGAAAGCAACCGGCTGCGAGGCCGAAGGTTGCGGCCCTCACCTAGTGACCCCCAACCCGGCTCGGCGGCCAATAGCTGGCGAAGGCCCGGCCGATGATCCAGCTCCTCGGCACCGGACCCCAGAATCGGCTGTCATCGCTGCCCGCGCGGTTGTCGCCCATCACGAACCAGTGATCCGCGGGGATCGTCACCTCATGCGGGAAGTCACAGCCCGGCGCCCCGCGGCAGGGAACGGTCTCCCAGCCCTCCCGCAGCGGCCTGCCGTTGACGACCGGAGTCCCGTCGAGCACCTTGATCCGATCCCCGGGACCGGCGACTATGCGCTTGATGAAGCTCTTGTCGGCTTCGATCTCGACCGGCTGCGAACAGACGCTCGAGGAGTTGAAGCCGCTTCCCTCATCGCCGCAGCGCGGCAGGGCGGAGCCGGGATCCTGCTCCTCGGGGACGGCGCTGAGCGGCGGATGGAAAACGATGATCTGACCGACGGTGGGATCGAATCCGACCCGCTCGGAGAAGCGGTTGACGAGCACGCGCTCGCCGATCTCGAGCGTCGGCTGCATCGACCCCGACGGGATCTCGTAGGGCTTCACCGCGTATGACTGAACGGCTATCGCGAGGCTTACCGCCAGCGCGATCGCGAGCACGTACTCGAACACCCTGCGGGGGCGGCCCATGCCCCGCGCGGGCTCGCGATCGGGATCGGTCTGCTCTCCTTCGCTCACCGACCCCAGGGTACGCGGTTGCCGGGGCCGGCCCCAGTGGGGCTGCCGCGGCCCCGCTGTCGCCTAGTGGAGTACCTCGCGCTCGTCCAGATGAGCCCCAACCTTGCGCTTGACCCGCTGCAGGGCGTTGTCGACCGTCTTGGTGTCGCAGGCGAGCCGGTCAGCGATCTCCTCGTAAGGGCGACCATCCAGATAACAGGTGAGCACCTCGCTCTCGAGGTCGGAGAGCACGCTGGTCAGGCACTCGACCAGGCTCGCCAGCTCCTCGGTGGAGATCACCTTGCTCGCGGGATCCTCGACCGACGGCCCGGGCAGGATCTCCTCGAGCGTCGACTCGCCCTCACCCGCCGCGGTCGGCGACGTCGCGAACGAGATCGACTGATTCAGCGGCGAGTGCTTGTTGCGGCTTGCCGTCTTCACCGCGGTGATCATCTGCCGGGTGATGCAGAGCTCCGCGAAGTTGCGGAAGCTCGACTCCCGATCCGAGCGGAAGTCGCGGACAGCCTTGTAAAGGCCGACCAGGCCCTCTTGGATCAGGTCGTCGGATTCGCCGCCGAGCAGGAAGTACGACGAGGCCTTGAGCCTGACGAATCCCTTATAGCGGCGGACGATGCGGTCGTAGGCGACGCTGTCGCCCCGCTTTGCCTGGGCGACCAGGTATGCATCGGCCAGCTCGCCTGCCGGCTCGTGATTTCCGCGCTTCCCCGCGGCAATGGGTGCAGTTACCTGCGTGAATTCTTGGGTGGATGCTGCCACTGGATCTCCTCCGTACGAGACGAATGCAGTGGCGCCTTCCTCCCAGACGCCTCTAGATTTTTCAGAAGGCCGATGGTGAGCTCCGGATCCAAACCTTGAACCTGAGGTTCACCGTTACCTTCTGGTCGCGAACAATACTCCTCGGCGGAGTTCTGTCAACCCCACGCCGGCAATCTCTGCAACCGGCGTTGCAGAAACGACCTTCCGTCCGGGGCGCCGGCTAGGGATCGCTGGCCGCCCTCGAGGCCGCGAAGAGCAGCACCGCCGCGGCCACGGATACGTTCAGGGACCCGACCTTGCCGGTGGTCGGGATCCGCACCAGGGCGTCGCAGCTGTCGGCGACCCGGGGCCGCAGCCCGGCCCCCTCCCCACCCATCACCAGAATCACCCTGCCGTCGAGGTCGAGGGTTGAGTACGGTTGCTCGCCCTCCTCGGCGGCCCCGTAGCTCCAGGCGCCCCGCTCGCGGGCCGCGATCAACCAGTCGGCGAGATTGCGGACCCGGGCGACGGGAAGATGTTCGACGGCGCCCGCCGACGCCTTGCAGACCGCGGCCGTAACCGAGACCGCCCGCCGCTCGCAGATCACGACCCCGGCTGCGCCGGAGGCCTCCGCGGTTCGGCAGATCGCGCCGAGATTATGGGGATCCTGGACCTGGTCGAGGGCGATCACCACTGCCCGCTCGTCGTCGAGCAGTCTCTCGGCGTCGACATAGGGATAGGGATCGACCTCGGCGACGATTCCCTGGTGGTCGGGCGAGCCACAGAGGCGCTCGAGCTCGGACCCGCCGACCTCCTCGGCCGTCCACTCGCGGTGGACCCGCCGTCTCCCACGCCGGGCCTCGGCGACCGGATTGCGCCCGTAGATGATCTCCCTGCTCTCCGGCATCTCGCCGCCCGACCCCGCCCGCCGCCTACCCGGCCCGGACCAGTCGGGCGCCCTCGGCCGTGTCGCGGACCTCCCAGCCGAGTGCCGCCAGCCTGTCGCGAATCTCGTCGGCGGCCGAGAAGTCGCGGTCCGCCCGCGCCCGCTCGCGCTGCTCGAGCAGCTCCAGCTCCTCCGGCCCGGGGCCGTCCCCCTCCGCATTGCGATCACCGGCCGCGAGCGAAGCCAGACCGAGCAGCTCCAGCATCTCGGCGACCGCCGCGTGCGCTCCCGCCAGCGGCTCCCGGTTGGCGTCGCCGATCAGCCCATACATCTCGCCCAGCGCGCGCGGCGTGTTGAAGTCGTCGGCCAGCGCCTCCAGGAACGCCTCTCGGCGAGCGGAGACTGCGGGATCGGGATCCGAGCCGGGAGTGCCGCCGTCGGCCGGCGCATCGCGGAAGAACTCACGGACCCGCCGGTTTCGCCGCTCAGCCTCCTCGAGGGCCTCAGCGCTGAAGGCGAGCGGCTGTCGATAGTGCCCGGAGACCAGGAATGCGACGACCGCCTCGGCGCCATGGGCGGCGACCGCCTCGCCGAGCCGGAAGATGTTGCCGACCGACTTCGCCATCTTCTCGGAGGGAGCCGTCTCGACCATCCCGTTGTGCATCCACAGCCGGGTCAGCGCCCTCCCCCTCGCCGCTTCCGTCTGGGCCGCCTCGTTCTCGTGGTGAGGGAAGACGAGGTCGGAGCCCCCGCCATGGATCGCGAACTCGAGCCCGAGCAGCTCCTCGGCCATCGCCGAGCACTCGATGTGCCAGCCGGGACGACCCTGGCCCCAGGGGCTTGGCCAGGAGCTGTCCTCGTCCTCCTTGCGCGCCTTCCAGAGCGCGAAGTCCAGCCGGTCGCGCTTGAGGTCGGCGGCGCCGGCCTCCTCGCCCTGATCCATCTGGTCGGGATCACGGTTGGACAGCCGACCGTAGCCCTCGTAGCTGCGGACGCTGAAGTAGACGTCGCCGCCTGACTCATAAGCGTGACCGGAGTCGATCAACGCCTCGATCAGGGAGATGATCGGGCCGATCGTCTCGGTCGCCTTCGGCTCATGGTCGGGGCGGCCGAGACCCAGTGCATCGGTGTCGGCGCGGTACGCCGCGATCATCTCCTCGGCATGTTCGGCGGAGCCCACGCCTCGCTCCCGCGCCGCCTCATAGATCTTGTCGTTGATGTCGGTGAGGTTGATCACCAGGGTCGGCTCGAAGCCCTCATGGGCGAGGAAACGCCGAAGGAGCGAGAAGATCACATAGGGGCGCGCGTTGCCGATGTGGATCGGCCCATACGTCGTCGGACCACAGGCGTAGATGCCGACCTCGCCGCCGGGACCGGCGTGCAGCGGGCGCAACTCGCCCGAGAGGGTGTCCTTGAGCCTGATCTCACGCATGGGGGCGATGGTATTGGGCGCCCTCAACCGCCGCGCCCCGCAGCCTGCACGCGCTGAGCGCAGTCCTCTATGCCAGCTCGCGCTTCAGGACCTTGCCGGTCGGGTTGCGGGGCAGCTGAGAGAGGAACTCGACCTCGCGGGGGACCTTGTAGCGGGCGAGGTTGGCCCTGATGTGGTCCTTGACCTCTTCCTCGGTCAGATTCTCGTCGCTGCTGGTGACGACGAAGGCCTTCAGCCGCTGGCCGAACCTCTCGTCGTCGACTCCGATCACCGCCGCCTCGTCGATTGCCTCGTGGTCGCTGAGCAGGTCCTCGACCTCTCGCGGGAAGACGTTCTCGCCGCCGGAGACGATCATCTCGTCGTCGCGACCGTCGACGAACAGGCGCCCGCCCTCCTCGAAGTGACCGACGTCGCCGGAGCTGAGCAACCCGTCGAGGTCCTCCTTGCCGCCTCCCCCGGTGTAGCCCTCGAAGGACATCTCGTTGCCGACGAAGATCCGGCCCGTCTGCCCATCGGGGAGGTCGTTGCCTGCCTCGTCGACAATCCGGACCACCGTGCCGCGGGGCGGTCGGCCGGCCGTCCCGGGCGCCCTTCTCATGTCCTCGGGTGTGGCGATCGACGCCCAGGCGACCTCGGTGGAGCCGTAGAGGTTGTAGAGGTTGTCACCGAACGCGTCCATCCAACGGGTCGCAAGCTCGCCCGGAAGCGCTGAGCCGCTGGCCGCCGTGATCCGCAGCGAGGAGAGGTCGTAGCTGCATCGGACCTCGGGGTCGAGCTCCATGATCCGCTGCAGCATCACCGGCACGACGGCGAGAGCCTCGGCGCCGTTGTCGGCCACCGCCCTCAGGGTCCCCTCCGGATCGAAGTGGCGGCGCAGGATGTAGGTCGATCCCAGCGCCAATCCGAGCTGAAAGTGGAGAAGGCCCCAGGAGTGGAACATCGGCGCGGCGATGTGAACCGACTGGTCGCTGCGCAGGGGGATCTTCGAAAGCAGGATTGCGATCGGCGAGAGTGAGTTGGGGGAGCCGCGCTGAGCCCCCTTCGGTGTCCCCGTCGTCCCGGAGGTGAGGACGACGAACCGGGAGGGATTGTCGGGCGGGTCGATCGCCCCGTCCGAGGTGGATGCGATCGCCTCCTCGGAGGTCGGCGCATCGACGGACTCCCCCTCATCCACCCAGGAGATCATCTGCGGAAGGTCGCCCGCCGCCCCCTCCAGAATCCCAGCGAACTCGGCGTCGTAGACGAGCGCTCTCGGTTTCTCCCGCTCGATCACACCCTCGAGCTGAGGGGCCGCGAAGTCGGTGTTGAGCAACAGCACGGTCGCGCCGAGTTTCGCTGAAGCGAAGAGAGCGTCGACGAACCCGCGGTGGTTGCGACACATCAACGCGATCGCATCGCCGGCGCCCACGCCGCACTCGGATCTGAGGGCCCGGGCGAGCGAGTTCGAGCGGCTCTCCAACTCCGAGAAGGTGAGGCTCCCGATCTCATCGATGACCCCCGCCCGGTCACCGCGCTGGATTGCCGAGGCGGTTACTCCAGCGGCGGGGGATGAGCCCCACCGGCGCAGCGCGCGGCCGACCGCGACGATGCGGTCCGGTCGCGCCGGACCAATGATCCCTGCGTCGGAGAGCACTTTGAGATTGAACGGCAGGTCGGCGGCCGTGCCGAGCTGCCCGAGTTTGATCCTGTGGGCTACGCCCCTGATCCCCTCGAGAGCCATGGCACCGGAGCTTATGCAGGTTCGGGCGGGGGGTGCGCCTCCACCAGCGCAACCGCGGTCACGGCGATACCCTCTCCGCGCCCGATCGCCCCCATTCCCTCATTGGTCGTCGCCTTCACCGATACGGGCGCACCGACCGTCTCGCTGAGGCGTCGCTCGATCGCCTCGCGGTGCGGCCCCAGACGCGGCTCCTCGCAGATTACGCTCGCGTCGGCGTTCAGCGGTCGCACCCCGGCCTCCGAGAGGCGATCGATCACGAGCCCAAGCAGCTCGATCGAGTCGGCCCCCTCCCAGCGCTCGGAGTCATCAGGGAAGTGAGAGCCGATGTCACCGAGCCCGGCGGCGCCGAGCAGGGCGTCGATCACGGCATGGGTGAGCACGTCTGCGTCCGAGTGGCCGATCAGACCGCGATGAAAGGGGATCTCGACGCCGCCGAGCAGCAGCGACCGGTCGGCCCCGAAGCGGTGGCTGTCGTAGGCGATGCCGACCCGAACACTCATCCGAGCGGCTCCAGCCTGCGCTCGCGACCCTCGAAGACCGCTATCTCCTCGACACCGAGATCAGAGAGCATCTGCACGGCTTGATCGTATGCGTGACCGAGGTCGCCGGGGAGGTGGGCGTCGGAGGACAACGAGAACGGGACCCCGGCGTCGACGAGCATCTCCGCGAACGGCAGCGAAGGGTAGATCTCGCCGACCGGCTTGCGCAGGCCGGCGGTCGAGATCTCTGCCGCGACACCCGCTTCGGCCATCGCCTCCACGGCGGGCTCGTAGTAGTGGCGGGGATCGCGGGTGGGACCGGGCCGCGCCGGGCCCCAGACCTTGACCAGATCGGGATGGGCGATGACGTCGAAGAGCCCTGAGGACGCCGCCCGTGCCAGCTGCTCGAAGTACCGCTGCCAGACCCGGTCGGGATCGCCCGACTCCGCTTCCCACACATCCCAGCGCTGCTGATCGATCGCGGCCTCACCGACGAAGTGGACCGAGCCGATCACGTAGTCGAAGGGCCGTGACTCGAGCAGGTTCGCGGTCCGGTCCTCGGCCCCGGCAACGAAGTCGGCCTCGATCCCCACCCGAAGCCCTTCCGCGAGGAGGAACTCGACGTAGGCATCAAGATCGTCGCTGGCCTGCTCGATCCAGAACGGGTGCCGCCAGATCTCCAGCGCCGCGGCGAACCGATGGATGTGCTCGGCGATCCCCAGCTCGCCGATCCCCGCCAACTCGGCCGCGTCGCGGTAGGCACTTGCGTTCGCGCTGGTGAAATAGCGCTCCGGGGGCGTATCGTCGGCATCGGGCCGCAGGTGGGTGTGGTAATCGGTGAGCAAGCGCTGAGTGGTCTGAGCGGTGTCCGGGGGCGAGCGGCCTCTAGGCTAGAGAGATCAGCTTGGCAACAGATATCGCCATTGCCCTGTCCGCATTCGTGATCGGCACGGCGCTCGCAGCCGCGCTCGGCGCCGCGAACTTCGGCACCGCGCTCGGAGTCGGGCAGGTGGCGTTCGCGATCACCGCGGTCTACGTTCTCCTTCGCCGCTGAGCGGCCGGGGGACCGGTTTCCGATCAGCACTTGCCGAGCTTCTTCTTGCGCTTGCCGCAGCGCTTGATCCGCCGAAAGGTGTCCTTGACCGGCGAGGGATCGACGTTGCCGGCGAGGTCGAAGGCCCGGATCCTGACCTTGTGCCGCCCGATCGGCACCTTCTGGGCCTTCGGGCTCTGGCAGATGCGCCAGACGTCCTTGTCATAGCGACACCGGAACTTCGCCCATGGCTCGTCGGAGTCGAACTCATACAGCGGGCGCTTCGCCTTGGTCCGCCTCTTCGGCTCGGTGATCAACCGCGTCTCGGGGGGATCGAGGTCGGCCACGTTCCAGCTGGCCAGGACCGGGCTCAGGTCCATCCAGTTACCTGCCCGATCGGTCGAGGTGACACGGAAGAAGGTGGGACCGTTGCCCAGCGGCCCGACCTGCCTCGGCGAGGTACACCCGGTGTAGCCGCCGTCTCCGACGCGGCAGATCGCCCGCGGGGCCTGCGTCGAGAAGGAGACCGCGGAGATCGGCGAGGCCGCCTTTCCGCTCGGAGCGGCTGTGATCGCCGTCTGGACCGGTGGGCTGAGGACATAGAGGTCGGCATCCCTGCCCTGAAGCGGGCGGTTATCGGTCCAGGCCGGACGGTAGGTTCCGGCCGCGGAATCGCCGCCCTGCCGGCCGCCGTAGTCGAACCCGTCGCTCAACGGACCAGTGAACCGCGAGTCGGCGTTGCTGAGCTCGACCGGATCGGAGAAGCTCGCGCCAGCGTCGATCGAGCTGACGTAGTCGCGACTCGCGCGCTGACCGCCCTGATCGTCAGAGGTGCTGTGGAAGCTCGCTTCGATCACGCCCGTACTGGGGTCGACGCTGAGCGCCGGCAGGAAGTGATCGTTGAGGTCGAGCACGCCGTCGGCGCTGAGGCGAGCACCGGATTCCGGCGTCGGAATCGCGTCGGGGGTCGGGCCGGCGGCGAGGAACACATCGAAGGTCTTGTCGCTGCCGGACGCGGTGCAGCGGGTCGGGTTGCCCGGATCGGCGTTATCGCGCAGGTCGCTCCAGACCACGTAGACCTCGCCACCGGGACCCACCTCTACGGCCGGGGAAGGATTGACGAGGCCACCGGGGGCTCCGATGATCGGGCAGAACAGGGGCAGCGGCTCGAGGCCGCCGAAGCCGTCGTCGTCGTGGGCGTCGAGCGAGGCGATCGATGACTGCTCGTCCCAGCTGACGCCGGCGCCACAGTCCTCGCCGTCCCGGCAGCGGTTGATCGAGATCCTGTTCCCACCGGGCAGGGGGCCTGCATCCCACCAGACGACGTAGAGGTCACCGTTGGGGGCGAAGTCGAGCGATGGCATCGAGTACAGACCCCCTGCCGAGGTGACCGCGACAGGAGGACTCCAGGCGTCGGGATCGTCGCAGCCGTTCGCGCCTGCGGAGAGGTCGCAGCCGCTCATGGCGACGTTCTGGACGCCCCCGAGAGTCTCGATCCAGGCGACGGCGATGCGATCGGAGTCGGCGACGGCGACCGACGGCTGAACCTGGGAGCTACTTCCGGATGCCCGCGGCAGAGCGGTGGTCGTCGCCCGGAAGGTGGTCGAGCCGGCGGCCACCCGGTTGACGACGACCCTCCCGGCGCCGGTGGCCGAGGCGGCGGCCATCCAGAGGTTGCCACCGGCGTCCGCCGCGGTTGCCGGCTCGCCCCTGATCGCAAGCGAGGCACTGCCTCCACCGGGAAGGGTCGAGGTCGGGGGAAGCGTCCTGGCGGCGTTCGAGCCGGCGGCGAAGCCACCATTGGTGATGAAGGCGATCGGTCTCGACGGACCATCGCCGCTGGCCGCGATCCCCCGTGAGGGGTCGTCGGTCTCGACCGCGATCGAGGCTCCCGCCTCCGAGCCCGGGGCGAAGCTGAGGTCGTGGTTGAGCTCCCCGGCAGCCCCCGCGAGCGGCTTCGGCGAGAGGGGCGATCGGTTCGCTGAAAGGGGTCTGCGCTCGTCGGCGGCGTTGGCGACTTCAGGCTCACGCGACTGCGGCAGAACCCTGATCCGCCTGGCGGCGATCAGCCGCTCCCCGTCGCGGACGACGATCCGGTGCGGACCTGGCGCGGGATCGAGGCCCGCGATGCGGAAGCGGGCCACTCGCCGGCCAACCGCGACCGGGGCCGAGCTCGCCACGAGCCGGCCGCCGAGATGCCCGCCGCGATGCCGGGGGTCGGGGCGACGGACTGAGCGCAGCTCGAGCCCAAGCTCCGGCGAGCCGGCGGCCCGGGCACCGAGTCGGACGCGGACCCGGAGGCGCTGGGCGGGGCGGCCGGCGAGCAGCGCCCTCGGCCGGTGGCCGAGCCGGCCTTCGCGGAACCTACCGCCGGGCCCGGCCTCGCCGATCGGCCCACGAGGCATCTCCGCAGCGCCACGGTGATCACGCCGGCTGGAGCTGTCCTCGCCGCCACTTCCGGAAGAAGCCGCAGGGACGATCACCGCAATGCTTGTCGCGATAGCGAGCAGGACTCGCCGGAAGGCAAATGGTGCACCCCGAGCCATGGCTCCAGGTTAAACCCGGCGGGAGTCCGCAAGTAGCGACTCGGCTATCGCCAGATCCTGAGCCGTCGTCACCTTCAGGTTCGGAGCGGAAACCGGCTCGAGGGCGACCCGGCCTCCGTTGAGCTCGATCAGCAGCGCCTCGTCGGTGGCCTGCGCGAGGGTGCCCGCGGCCTCCGCCGCGGCCTGAGCGGCGCGCAGAGCGTCGAGGCGGAAGCCCTGCGGAGTTTGCGCCGACCAGAGATCCTCCCGGGGGACGGTCCCCGCCACCTCGGCCCCCCCAGCCTCGCCGGCGGACCGGGAGCGCTTGACGGTATCGACGATCGGTGCCGCAGCTATCGCAGCCTGCAGACCGTGGTCACTGCGCAACCTCGCCGCGACAGCATCGAACAGCGCGGCCGGAGCCAGCGGGCGCGCCGCATCGTGAATCAGGACGAGCTCGGTTTCGACCTCCCCCAGGGCCCGGCGGACCGATTCCGCCCTGCTGTTTCCTCCGGCAACGACCCGGACCTCGGCGCCCGGCGGAGCTCCCGCTGCGGTTCGTGCCTCGTCCAGGGCCCCGGGTGGGGCCGCGATCACGACCCTGCCGATCGAATCGGCGGCGGCGGCCGAGGCGACAGCGTGCGCGAGGAGCGGTAGGCCGGCGAGCTCGACGAAGGCCTTCGGGCCGCCGGCCCCGAGCCTCTGCCCGGAGCCGGCGGCCGCGATCACGGCCGTTGCGGGGAACGCGCCCAGTGGGCGGGCCGGCTAGGCCGGCGCTCCCGCGCCGAAGCGCTCGGTGAGCAGCTCGTCGAGGTAATCCTCCGCCCCGTCGGCGTCCTTGTCGAGCACGTACATGAACTCGGAGGCGAGGATCTTCTTGGCCCGGGTGTACATCTGCTTCTCCCCGGTCGAGAGCCCCTTCTCCATCTCACGAATTGCCAGGTTGCGAACGACCTCGGCGAGCTCGAAGACGTCGCCCGTCTTGATCTTCTCGCGGTTGTGCTTGAAGCGACGGTTCCAGTTCTTCGGCATCTCCGAGACATCGTCGGTGAGAACGCCGACGACCTTCTTGACGTCGGTCTCGCCGATCACGCGGCGCAGTCCTGCCTCGCCCGCGTTGTCGCAAGGAACCCGAACGGTCATCTCGTTGTGCAGGATCTTGATCGTCAGGTACTCGCGGGACTCACCCATCAGCTCCTTCAGCTCCTTCGTGAGCACCACCCCGGCTCCGTGGTGCGGGTAGACGACGTTGTCACCCACCTCGAACTCGCAGTCGAGAACCTCGAGCTCGAGACCGGTGCCATTCGTCTCTGCTGCATCAGCTAGTTCGGGAATCGTGTGCCTCCTTGTATCGGACGGGCGCCTCCAGGACGCCCGTTACACCTGCGGATATCGATCGAATACCTCGACCTCTCGAAGCCGGTCGAGGCCCTCCCGGATGTCGGCGGCGCGTGCCTCCCCTACGCCGTCGATTCCGGTCAGCTCGGACTCGCTCGCGGCGAGGATCGCCTCGAGGCTGCCGAGCTCGTTGATTACCTTCTCCCCGACCAACCGCGGCAAGCGCGGTATCCGGCCCAGCGCGCGGTGACCGCGCGCCGAGACGGTGAGGTCGTGCGGGTTGACCTTGCGGTCGTGACCCAGAAGCTCGGCCAGACGGCCGAGGTCCAGAAGCTCTTGATGTGGAAGGCGGGACAGCGCCGCGAGGGCGTCGTCGAGCGATACGTCGCTGTCGTCGGAGGCGTAGTCGCGGATCAGGGCGGCGCGGTCCGGGAGCACTCCGATCACCATCTCCTCGAGCTGCATCTCGATCAGACGGCCCTCGACGCCGAGCTCGATGATGTAGCGCTCGACCTCATAGGAGGTCCGCAGCAGCAGCTCGCCCCGCTGCAGGACGACGAGCACATCGTGCAGCGTCACGGCGGAGGCGAACTCGAGCGAGGTGAGCCGCTTGCTGACCGCGTCGAGTCGGGCGCGGTACTTCTCGAGGGTTGCGAGACCCTGGTTGGCCTTGCTGAGCACGGTCGGGATGTCCTGCAGGATGTACTTCATCCCCTCCAGGTAGAGCGAGACCACGTCGCGGCGGGCGCTGATCGCGATCACCAGCGCCTTCGTCTGCTTGGAAACGCGCTCGGCGGTGCGATGGCGCGTCCCAGTCTCGGAGGAATGGATCGTCGGGTCCGGCATCAGCTGAACGTTCGCCCACGAAATCCGCTTTGCCTCGGGGTCGAGGACGATCGCCCCGTCCATCTTCGCCACCTGGTAGAGCAGCTGCGGGGTGTAGTCGACGTCGAGCTTGAGGCCGCCGCTGAATAGGAACGAGATCTCTTCCGGCTCGCCGATCACGATCAGCCCGCCGGTCGATGCATTGATCACGTTGTCGACGCCGTCGCGGAGTGCGGTGCCCGGGGCGACCATGTCGAGGGCCCGGAGCATGCGAGGGTCTTGACGTGCTTGAGGGTCGGTCTGTTCGTCCCAGGAAGCCGGCGTCATCAAGATCGTCAACTATGGCAGAAGCCGGGCGGGGGCGGCCTTTCCGCAAATTCCGAGTGGATGGATCGGAATGGCTCTTGTCAAGCGAGAGGCGAGCCGGATGTTCAGGCTGCCTCGGCAAGCGGGTCGCCGCCGGCCGAATGCGCACGCGCGCGCTTGAGGCACCTGAACAGGCTCGGGGCGGACTCGAGGCCCACCAGCGACTCGCTCACGCGCGGGCCGAGGACCGGATCGAGTCCGAACTTGCGTGCCTCGCCGACCCGACGCTCGGGATGTCCGACGTGACGCAGCTCGCCGGTCAGTCCGATCTCCCCGAAGCAGGCGAGGGGCCTGCCGTCGGGGTCGGTCAGCGCCCGCCCGCTCTGCGCGGAAGCGATCGCCAGCGCGACCGCGAGGTCTGCCCCGGGCTCGTCGACGCGAACGCCACCCGCAACGTTGACGAAGACGTCGGCGCCGCCGACCTGGACGCCGCCGTGGCGGGAGAGCACGGCTAGGACCATCGCGAGGCGATTGCGGTCGATCCCGTTCGCGATCCGCCGTGGGGGCACGACCTCCGTCGGCGCGACCAGCGCCTGGACCTCGACCAGCAGCGGGCGCGATCCCTCCATCGCGCAGAGCACGACCGAGCCGGGCGCCGCCGTCGCCTCACCGACGAAGCGCGCTGAGGGATCCTCGACCTCGACGAGACCACCGGAGCGCATCTCGAAGACCCCGGTCTCGCTGGTCGCGCCGAAGCGGTTCTTGAGGGCCCGCAGGGTCCGGTAGCTGCGCTCCCGCTCCCCCTCGAAGATCAACACGCAATCGACCAGGTGCTCGAGCACCCTGGGACCGGCGACCGAGCCCTCCTTCGTCACGTGACCGACGAGGATCAGAGCCGTGCCGGTCCGCTTCGCCACCTCCATCAGTCCGCCCGCGGCCTGGCGGACCTGGGCGACGGATCCCGGGGCGCTGGTCAGCGCGTCCGAGTGCAGGGTCTGGACCGAATCGACCACGCAGACCTCGGGCGCGTCGGACTCGATCGCTGCAAGGACGGCGGCGAGATCGGTCTCGGCGAGCGCGGGGACCGAGAGTGCCGAGTCCCCGAGTCGCTCGGCTCGCATCCGCACCTGCGAGACCGACTCCTCGCCGGTGACGTAGAGCGTCCTGCGGCCCGCCTCGGCGATGTTCCCGAGCGCCATCGCGGTGATCGTGCTCTTGCCGATCCCGGGAGCACCGCCAAGCAGGACGAGCGATCCTGGCACCAGGCCGCCGCCGAGCACACGGTCCATCTCTCCGATCCCGGTACCGAGACGCTGCTCGGCCGGAGGGCTGACATCACGGAGGGGGACGGCCCGCGAAGCCCCTCCCCCGCGTCGCCTCGAGGCGACGCGGGCGGCCGTCCGCCCGGCGGCCGGGGCAACCATCGTCTCCTCGAGCGTGTTCCAGCCACCGCAGCCGGCGCACTGCCCCGACCAGGCGAGCGCCTCGTGGCCGCATTGGCTGCAGACGTGCTTGATCTTCGGCTTGGCCACCACCCGATCCTTGCAACCCCGCCCGACGCCACCGCGCCCCGGACCGCGGGCCCTCCGGTTCCGGGTTGCCTTGCGGGGAGGTTCGATCGACCAGAGCGAAGCCGGCGATCGTCCAGCGCTACCGCGCCAGCGTCCGGCCGATCACGACCCGCTGGATCTCGTTCGTCCCCTCGTAGATCTGGGTGATCTTCGCGTCGCGCATCATCCGCTCGACGGGATAGTCGTTGACGTAGCCGTAGCCGCCGAGCACCTGCACGGCCTCGGTCGTCACCTCCATCGCCACGTCGGAGGCGAACAGCTTGGCCATCGATGAGTACATCGCGAGGTTCTTGGCGTTCTGGTCGGCGAGGGCGCACGCCTTGTAGAGCAGCTCGCGGGCTGCGGCCGTCTTCGTCTGCATGTCGGCGAGCTTCCACTGCAGTCCCTGCAGCTCGATGATCGGCTTGCCGAACGCCTCGCGCTCCTTCGCGTAGCCGACGGCGTAATCAGTCGCGCCCTGGGCGATCCCGACCGCCTGCGCGGCCGCGCCGAGGCGGGTGCGCTCGAGCGTCCCGAGCGCCACCCCGAGCCCCTTGCCGACCTCGCCGATCACGTTCTCGGCCGGGACCCTGACGTCCTCGAAGACCGGCTGCCCGGTCGGTGAGCCGTGAATCCCGAGCTTGTGCTCGTACTGCGGCACCGAGAAGCCCTCGCGATCGCCCTCGACGACGAACGCCGTGATCCTGCCCGCTTGCTTGTCGGTCACCGCGAAGACGACGTAGAAGTCCGCGACGCCGGCGTTGGTGATCCAGTTCTTGGTGCCGTTGATCACCCACTCCTCGCCGTCCTGGGTGGCTGTGGTCCGCATCGCCGCGGGGTCGGAGCCGGCGTCGGGCTCGCTCAGGCAGAAGGCCGGCGACTTCTCACCAGAGGCGAGTTCGGGCAGCAGGCGCTGCTTGAGCTGATCGGAGCCGAAGATCTGGATCGGCAGGCTGCCCAGCTCCTGGACCATCAGGATCAGGGCGCAGGAAGCCGAGGCCTTGGCGATCTCCTCGACCCCGATCTGCAGCATCAGGGTCCCGGTCCCGGTCCCGCCGTACTCCTCTGAGAACGGCAGGCCGAGGATGTCCTGCTCCGCCAGGAGCTTGCGTATGTCCCAGGGGTACTCGTCCTTTTGGTCGATCTCGGCGGCACGCGGAGCGATCTGCTCGCTCGCGAGGCTGGAGATCATCTCGCGGAAGTCCTTGAACTCCTGGGGGATGTCGTACAGATCGGGGGCGGTCGCGGTGGTCACTTGGCTCCTGACTTCTCGTTGAGGGCGAGGCGGCGTTCCGGTTATCGTCGCAGAGTGCCCGAACTGGAGACCGAGCCCCCGAGCGAGGAGGCGGACCCCGCGGACCTCCCGGAGGAGCGTGGCGGGATGCCTCTTCTCGAGGCGCTGGGCGGCAAGCTCGGTATCGCGGAGGCAACGGTGCCTTTCATCGCCTTCACGGTCGCCTGGACCGCCTCGGGGCGCGACATCGTCTTCGGTGGCATCGTCGCCGTCGCGATCACGGCCGTGCTCGCCTTCATGCGGCTGCGCAAGCGCCAGTCGGTCCAGTACGCCCTCTCCGGTCTGATCGGGGTCGCGGTGGGTGCCTTCGTCGCCGCCCGTACCGGCGAGGCGAGCAACTTCTTCCTCCCGGGGCTGATCACCAACGCCGCCTGGCTGCTGGCCTACCTGATCTCGATCGTGGTCCGGCGGCCCCTGCTCGGCCTCCTGGTCAGTCAGTTCACCGACGAGGGGAAGGACTGGTACCAGGATCCGACCCGACTGCGGGCATACACGCTGGCGAGCTGGATCTGGGTCGGGGTGTTCTCGGTCAGGCTCGCGATCCAGGTTCCGCTGTTCATCTCCGACGCGGTCGCGCCGCTCGCCGTCGCCAGGGTGGTCACCGGGGCGCCGTTGCTGGCGCTCGGCCTCTGGCTCTCCTACCTGGTCCTGAAGCCGACCCTCGATGCCGTCGGGGGCCTGCGGATGCCCAGTGCCTTCGAGCGCTAGGCCGCGGAGCCGGCCCTAGCCCCGCTTAGGAGCGTAGATGTCGGTCGCCACGCCCTGGGCGACCTCGGCGGCGAACTTGACCGTCTCCGAGAGCGTCGGGTGGGGGTGGATCGTGAGGCCGACGTCGAGGGCGTTGGAGCCCATCTCGATCGCGTGAACGATTTCGGCGATCAGCTCGCCGGCGTTGGGACCCACCATGCCGGCGCCGAGGATCCGGCCCGTTCCGGGCTCGGACAGGACCTTGGTCAGACCGTCGGCGCGCTCGATCGCCAGCGCCCTGCCCGACGCCTGCCAGGGGAACTTGCCGAGCTCGAAGTCGATGCCCTTCTGCTTCGCCTCGGTCTCGGTGAGCCCTGTCCAGGCGATCTCGGGGTCTGTGTAGGCGACGGCCGGGACCGAGCGGGCGTCGTAGATCACGTCCTCGCCGGCAATCACCTCGGCCGCGATCACGCCCTGGTAGCTGCCGCGATGGGCGAGCATCGGCTCGCCGGTGATATCTCCGATCGCATAGATGTGGGAGACGTTGGTCCGCTGCCGCTCGTCGACGGAGATCACCCCCCGCTCGCCGACCTCCACCCCGCTGGCATCGAGGTCGAGGCGATCGCCGTTGGCCTGGCGGCCGACTGCGACCAGGACCTTCTCGTAGCGCTCTGCGCCGGGCCCGTCGGGGCCTTCCAGGCCGACCTTGATCCCGCTCTTTTGGGCCTCCATGCCGGTGACCCCGGTCTCGAGCATGATCGCCTCGTAGCGCTCGGCGATCCGCTTCTGCAGGGGCCTGACGAGATCGCGATCGCAGCCCGGGATCAGGCCGTCGGTGAGCTCGACGACGCTCACCCTGGTCCCCAGCGAGTCGTAGACGGTCGCCATCTCCAACCCGATGATCCCCCCGCCGACGACCAGCAGGCTCTTCGGCGGCCCCTCGAGCTCGAGCGCCCCGGTCGAGTCGACGATCCGCTCGTCGTTGGGAAGCCCGGGGAGCATGATCGGGCGCGAGCCGGCGGCGATGATGGCGCTGTCGAAACCGATCCTGGTGCCGTCGACATCGATTTCGTTCGGAGAGGTGAACTTCGCCTCGCCGGTGACGACCGTGATCTTGCGACGCTTAGCCAGCTGTGCCAGCCCGCCGGTCAGTTTGTCGACGACCTCGCCCTTCCACTCGTCCAGCCGCTCGAGGTCCAGCTTCGGCTTCCCGTAGGAGATCCCGAAGTCCTCCGCCTCCTCGACCTCCGCCATCACCCGGGCGGCATGCAGCAGCGCTTTCGAGGGGATGCAGCCGACGTTGAGGCAGACCCCGCCGAGACTCTGGAAACGCTCGACGATCACAACCTCGAGCCCGAGGTCGGCCGCCCTGAACGCGGCCGTATATCCGGCGGGTCCCGAACCGATCACGACCACCCGGCCCCCGACGGCAGCCTCCGACGACTGCTCGCCGCCGCCCTCCGCCGGCTCCCCCTCGCCGCCATCCTCGGCCGCGGCCTCCGAACCCTCCTCCCCGCCCGAAAGCCTGGCGATCGCGTCCCCCTCGCTCACCGTGTCACCCACGTCGACCAGCAGCTCCTCGACCGTTCCCGCCTCCGGCGAGGGAACGTCCATCGAGGCCTTGTCGGACTCGAGCGTGATCAGCGGATCCTCGGCGGCGACCTCGTCGCCGACGCTGACCAGGACCTCGACCACGGGGACGTCGTCGAAGTCGCCGATGTCCGGGACCCTGACCTCGCTCACAGGATGATCCTCCGGAAGTCCTCGAGCACCTTGACCAGCGCCACGCAGAAACGGGCGGCGGCGGCCCCGTCCACGACCCGATGGTCGTAGGAGAGCGAGAGCGGCACCATCAGCCGCGGCCAGAACTCACCTGCCTCGGCGTCCCAGACCGGCTTCATCGCCGACCGGGTGACACCGAGGATCGCGACCTGCGGGGCATTGACGATCGGCGTGAAACCGGTGCCGCCAATCCCTCCCAGCGAGGAGATCGTGAAGGTCGCGCCCGCCATCTCGGAGGGCCCGAGCTTCCCGTCGCGAGCCTTGCCCGAGAGCTCGATCAGCTCCTCAGCCACCTCGAGCAGGCCCTTCTGGTCGACGTCGCGGATCACCGGCACGAGCAGCCCTTGCGGTGTGTCCGCCGCAAAGCCGAGGTGGTAGTAGCGCTTGAGGATGAGGCCACCCCCGTCGAGCGAGGAGTTGAATTCCGGGTACTGCTTCAGCACCGGCACGCAGGCCTTGAGCAGTAGCGCGACCATCGTCACCTTCACGTCCTGCTCGGAGTTGACCTGCTTGCGGAAGGCCTCGAGCTCGGTGATATCGGCCTCGTCGTGGTGAGTGACGTGCGGGATGTAGACCCAGTTTCGCGCCAGGTTCGGCCCCGAGATCTGCTTGATCCGTGAGAGCTCCACCCGCTCGATCTCCCCATGCTTGGCGTGATCGACGTCGGGCCAGGGCGCGAGGTCGAGGCCCTCGATCGCAGCGCCGCCACCCTCCGCTGCAGCCGCCGAGGGATCGAAGCCCTCGACATCGGAGACCGTGATCCGGCCCTTGCGCCCGGTTCCTTCAACGCGCGAGAGATCAACCCCCTTCTCCCGGGCGATTCGGCGCACGGAGGGCGAAGCATAGGCGGGCCCGCCGGCGGGCGACGACGCCTCGCGGCCGTCCCGGCTCGGGCGAGAGGTAGCGGCAGCCTCGCCCTCCTCGCGCTCGCCCTCGCTGCCCCCGTCTTCCTCAACCTCTGAATCCCCATCCCCATTCGACAACCGCGCGATCGCATCCCCCTCGCTCACCGTGTCCCCCACACCGACCAGGATCTCCTCGATCTTCCCGGCCCGGGGAGCCGGCACGTCCATCGCGGCCTTGTCGGATTCGAGCGTGATCAGCGGATCCTCCGCGGCGACCTCGTCGCCGACACCGACCAGCACCTCGACCACCGGAACGTCGCTGAAGTCGCCGATGTCGGGGACCTTGACCTCACTCACGCGCTCGACTCACCGCCTCAGATCGTCGTCGGGTCGGGAGCATCAGTGTCGATCTCGTACTTCTGGATCGCCTTGGAGACATCGTCCCGGGAGCCATTTCCGTCGGCAGCGAGTGCGCCGAGCGCGGCCACCGCGATGTGGCGGCGGTCGATCTCGAAGAAGTCGCGTAGGTCCCTGCGCCAGTCGCTGCGGCCGAAGCCATCGGTTCCGAGCACCTCGTAGCGACCACCGACCCAAGGGCGGATCCCATCCGGGAGCGCTTGCATGTAGTCGCTCGAGGCGACGACCGGAGCACCGGCCTCAGCGCCGAGGCAGTGCTCGACCCAGATCCCCTCATCGCCGCCCGCGGCGCCGAGGCGCCGCTTGCGGTCACGCGCCAGTCCCTCGCGCCGCAGCTCGATGTAGCTGGTCACGCTCCAGACCTCGGCCGTGACCCCGAAGTCCGCTTCCAGCAGCTGCGCCGCCGCGAGCGCCTCGCGCAGGATCGAGCCGGAGCCCAGCAGCCGGACCCCCGCCTCGCCACCGCCGGCCTCCCGGACCCTGTGCATCCCTCGGAGAATCCCCTCCTCAGAGCCCTCGGGCAGATCGGGGTGGGTGTAGTTCTCGTTCTCGATCGTCAGGTAGTAGAAGACGTCCTCCTGCTCGCCGATCATCCGCCGCAGGCCATCCTGGACGATGACCGCGATCTCGTAACCGTAGGCGGGGTCGTAGGAGATGCAGTTGGGGACGGTCTGGGCGATCAGGTGACTGTGTCCGTCCTCGTGCTGCAGGCCCTCGCCGTTGAGCGTGGTCCGGCCGGCGGTGCCGCCGAGCAGAAAGCCGCGCGCCCGGGAGTCACCGGCTGCCCAGATCAGGTCCGCCACCCGCTGGAATCCGAACATCGAGTAGAAGATGTAGAAGGGAACCATCTGCGTGTTGTGGTTCGAGTAGGAGGTCGCGGCCGCGATCCAGGCCGACAGCGCACCCGCCTCGTTGATCCCCTCCTGCAGGATCTGCCCCTCGCTGCTCTCCTTGTAGAACATCATCTGGTCGGCATCCTCGGGCTTGTAGAGCTGACCGACATGGGAGTAGATCCCGAGCTGACGGAACATCCCCTCCATCCCGAACGTCCGCGACTCATCGGGCACGATCGGGACGATCCGGGAGCCGATGTCCTTATCGCGGACGAGCGCGGCGAGAATCCGCACGAACGCCATGGTGGTCGAGATCTCGCGGTCGCCGGAACCCTCGAGCTGGTTCGAGAAGAGCTCGAGGTCGGGAACCGGGAGCGGCTCGTCGACCCTACGTCGCCGCCCCGGTAGGTAACCGCCGAGCTGGGTGCGGCGCTCCTGCAGGTAGGTCATCTCCGGCGAGTCGTCGGCGGGACGGTGGAAGGCGGCCTCCGAGACATCCTCGTCGCTGATGTCGAGCTCGAAGCGGTCGCGAAAGATCCGCAGCGCCTCCTCGTTCATCTTCTTCTGCTGGTGGGTGATGTTCTGGCCCTCGCCCGCCTCGCCCATGCCATAGCCCTTGATCGTCTTCGCGAGGATCACCGTCGGCTGGCCGGTGTGCTCGGACGCCGCCTTGTAGGCGGCGTAGACCTTGTTCGCATCGTGCCCGCCACGGTTCAGGTTCCAGATCTCCGCGTCGCTCATGTGCGCTACCCGCTCGAGGAGCTCGGGGTACGCTCCGAAGAAGTGCTCGCGCACGAACGCTCCGTCCCGCGACTTGTAGGTCTGGTATTCGCCGTCGACGACCTCCTCCATCCGCTGCAGAAGCAGGCCGTCGTCGTCCTCGATGAGCCGATCCCAGCGGCCGCCCCAGATCACCTTGATCACGTTCCATCCGGCGCCGCGGAAGACCGTCTCGAGCTGTTGGATGATCTTGCCGTTGCCGTAAACGGGGCCGTCGAGGCGCTGAAGGTTGCAGTTGATGACGAAGACGAGATTGTCAAGACCCTCGCGGCCGGCCAGCGCGATCTCACCGAGCGTCTCGGGCTCATCGGTCTCACCGTCGCCGAGGAAGGCCCAGACCTTGCGATCCCCCGCCGCTGTGATGCCGCGGTCGGAGAGGTAGCGCATGAAGATCGCCTGGTGGATGGCCATCAAGGGGCCGAGTCCCATCGAGACGGTCGGGAACTGCCAGTAGTCGGGCATCAGCCATGGGTGGGGGTATGAGCTGAGGCCGCCCTCGCGTGAGACCTCCTGCCGAAAGCCGAGCATCCGCTCCTCGCTGAGCCGACCCTCGAGGAACGAGCGCGAGTAGATCCCGGGTGAGGAGTGGCCCTGTATGTAGACGAGATCCCCCCCATGGTCCTCGCCGGGGGCGCGCCAGAAGTGGTTGAAGCCGATCTCGTACAGCACCGCGGCGGACTGGAAGGAGGCGATGTGGCCGCCGAGCTCAGAGGACTCCGCGTTGGCTCGGAGGATCGTCGCGATCGCGTTCCAGCGCACCAGCGAGCGCACCCGGCGCTCGAGATCGGGGTCGCCAGGCAGCTCGGGCTCCTCGCTCGGAGGGATCGTGTTGACGTAGGGGCTCGGGCCGCTGGTCTGGATCGCGGCGCCGAGGCGGTGGGCCTGGGCAACCGCCTTGCCGAGCAGCTGGGAGGCGCGCTCGGGGCCGTCGTGGGTAACGACGGCGTCGACGGCCTCGATCCACTCCCGGGTCTCGGCCGGATCAACGTCGCTGCTGCTGTCCCCGTCAGCCGCCATCACGGCACTCCGACTCCCGATCGCCATCCATGGACTCAGCCTATCGACCCGAGGTTGACCTGGAGACCGCACCCGTCCAGCGGCCGATCGCGTCGCTGGGGGCTCGTTGCCACGGTTGGCACGGGCGTAGGATCCGCACGATGAACCCGGATCCGACTGACAAGGGCGAGGACGTGCTCGGCACCGAGCGGCCGAGGCTGTCCGCGAGTGATGCCGAGGGGGCCGCCGCGAGCCTTTTCGGCCTCGCCGGCCGGGCCTCGGAGCTGAACAGCGAGCGGGACCAGAACTTCCTGATCGAGACCGCAGACGGGGACCGGGGGGTCCTGAAGATATCCAACCGCGCCGAGGACCCCGCGGTGATCGACATGGAGAGCGGAGCGGCGCTGCACGCGAAGCGGGTCGACTCCGAGCTCCCGATTGCTCTGCCGTGGCTCGTCGGCGAGGACGGGGGTCCCGATGCGTACCGGTCCCAGCTCGAGACCGGCGACGGCGATGTGCATCTGGTGCGGATGTTCGACTTCATGCCGGGCGAATCGGGTTTCGACCCCCGTCGGCTCGACCACGATGCCCTCCGGCGCTTCGGCGGGATCGTCGCGCGCCTGGGGCGCGCGCTGCGCTCGTTCTTCCACCCCGCCGCCGGCCGGGCACTTCTCTGGGACATCCAGCACGCGGCGCGCCTTCGACCACTCGCCGAGCGGGTCGAGGATCCCGCCCGCCGCCGACTCCTGTTGCGGAGGATCGATCGCTTCGAGCACGAGGTCGAGCCGCGGATGGCGGTGCTGCGGTCTCAGTTCATCCACGGCGACATCAGCGCGGACAACACCACCGTCGACCCGTCGGGAAACGTCACCGGAATACTCGACTTCGGCGACGCGAGCCACACGGCACTCGTCGTCGATATCGCCTCGGCCTGGGCCTCTGTGGTCTGGGATCGCCGTCCCGATCAGCTCTTCCCGGCGGCGGCGGCGCTGCTGGACGGCTATCAGGAGGTGACCCCGCTGGAGGAAGACGAGCTCTCGCTGCTGCCCGATCTGTTCGCGGCGCGCGCGGCCGCGGCGGCCTCGATCTCAGCCGTCCGCGTGGCGCGGGACCCCGACAACACCTACATCGCGAGCTTCGACGAGCACGCCTGGCCGCTGCTCGAGCTGTTCGACGATCTCGGGCCCGAGGAGGTCTCGCGACGCCTACGAACCAAGGACTCCCCGACCGGAGTCTCGATCGACGGGCTGCTCGAACGTCGACAGCAGGCGCTGGGCTCGGCGCTGCTGGCCCCCACCTACGATCGCCCCCTCCATCTGGTCGGCGGTCACGGCGTATGGATGACCGACGCCGAGGGCCGGCGCTACCTCGACGCCTACAACAACGTGCCGGTGCTCGGGCACAGTCATCCCCGGGTGACCGAGTCGGCCGCCCGGCAGGCGCGGCGGCTGAGCACGAACATGCGCTACCTCCACGAGGCCGTGATCGAGCTGTCGGAGAGGCTCCTCGCAACGATGCCGGCCGACTCCGGGCTCGACACGGTGATGATGGTCAACTCCGGGAGCGAAGCCAACGACCTGGCCTGGCGCCTGGCGCGGGCGTGGAGCGGCGGTCGAGGCGGCCTCTGCTCGGAGTACGCCTACCACGGGATCACCGATGCGATCGCCGACCTCTCGCCGGAGGCCTGGCGCTCGGCGGCCCCCACCCACGTCGAGACCTTCCCCGCGCCCTCACGCCGCAGGCCCCAGATCGCTGCGGGAGTGAAGGAGGCCCTCGCGCGGCTGCGGGACCGGGAGCTGACTGCCGCGGCGACGATCATCGACCCCGCGTTCACAAGCGACGGGATCCACAGGCCCGCGGCCCCTGACCTCTCCGAGGTCGTCTCGCTGACGCGAGAGGCGGGCGCGCTCTACATCGCGGACGAGGTCCAGGCCGGATACGGGCGCACCGGCGAGAACCTGTGGGCGTTCGCGGCCCTCGGTATCGCTCCCGACGCCGTCACGCTGGGCAAGCCGATGGGCAACGGCTATCCGGTGGCCGCGGTGGTCACCCGCGCCGAGATCGTCGACCGCTTCGCGGGAACGTCTGAGTTCTTCAGCACCTTCGGCGGCAGCCCGCCCGCGGCGGTAGCCGCCCTGGCGGTCCTCGACGTGATCGAGGACGAGGGATTGATCGACAGGGCGGCCGCGGTCGGCACTCTTCTCGCGGCGGCGATCGAGGGGCTTCGCGCCACCAGCCCCGAGATCGCCGATGTCCGCAGCTGGGGACTGATGATCGGCGTCGAGCTTCAGAGCACGGGCAGGGACGGGGACGGCGCGGCCCTGGCGGAGCGCGTGATCAATCGGATGCGGGAGCTCGGTGTGCTCGTCGGGGTGACGGGGGCGGAGCGGAATGTGCTCAAGGTCAGGCCACCGCTCGCCTTCTCCTCCGACGATGTCGAGGGCTTCGCCGCCGCGCTCGCGGAGGCGATCGCGAATGCGAGGTCCCCGGGCGCCCCTCAGTAACGCAGGATCGCCGCCGCGCCGCCGCGCTCGGCGAGACGCTCGGCCGCCCGGCCCTCCACCGGCGTGACGCCGGCGTCGGTGAGCAGCGCGCGCTCGATCAGCAGCTCGCCGGTCGGCAGCGTAGCCGGCTGACCCTCGAGGGCGAACGCCTCGACCAGCTGAGCGGGAACCGCGGACGGCAGCTCGGCGTCGGCCAAAACCAGGTGCTCCACCCGGCCCTCGGCCAGGGCCTGTGAGGTCTCGACCAGCCCCAGGGCGCCCTTGCCCCCGGCCAGCGCGTTCCCCTCCGCTGCCTCGATCAGCTTCATCTCGCGCTCACGATTGAGCTCGCCGACGAGCTCCTGCAGGCGCTCGAGGATCTCGTGAACGGGGGTCGAGATCAGGTTCTTCTCGACCCGTCTCAAGGGGATGCCATTGCTCAGGGAGCCGACCAGCTCGGCGAGCTGCTCCGCCTCGCCAAAGCAGACCAGCTCACGCCAGCTGTGGTCGCCGGCGGCGCTCCTGACGACCTCGCTCACCTCGGCGACAAACCTGCGCCGGTGATCGTCGAGCCGCTGCTCGTGCTGATCGCGGCCCGAGGAGGAGGTCGACTGGCCCGAGGGAATGTCGTAGTTGCGCGGGCCCTTGCGCTCCCGCCAATCGCCCGTGATGAGGATCTCGCGATCCTCGATCTCGGTCAGCTGCCCCTCTCGCCAATCGAGGATACGGGCGTGCTCGCCGCCGACGATGACGACCCCGCGACTGCGGTAATCGTCGAGCAACTCGACCAGGGGCTGGAGGTGGGGCCGCGGGCCGGTGACCGCGACGGCCGGCCGTCGCGGAACCGCCATCGTCTCGAAGCGCCGGATCTCCTCCTCGCCCACGCCGATCTCGGCGAAGACGACCTGTCCACGCCCGTCCGGCGGCGCGTCGCTGCCGTTGTCGAAGACGGCGATCACCCGCTTGGCAGTTGCCTCGAGCTCGCGCTCATCGCCGTCGGCCCCGCGAATCGCATCGCGAAGCGCGTCCCGGAGGGCTATCCGCCACCCGTGCCCGCGATCGGCGTGATCGACTCTCAGGTATGCGGAGATGACGCCCTGGGTGGGCTCCCACTCGAGCAGGCCACGGAGCTCGTCGGTTGCCGGCAGGCTCATTCGCGGTAGCTCAAGGTCAGCGAGACGGTCCGGGTGGGGCTCAGTCGGTCTCAGCCGCCGGGGCGTCGCCGGTGGAGGAGCTGCCGCCGCTGGACGCAGGATCGGGCTTCGACGCCTTGGCGCCGACCCCGACCGGCTCCTTCTTGTCGTCGGCGCGCGTCTTCCTCGGGGCCTTCTTCTTCTTCGGCTTGATCAGCCTCAACCTCAGCGGCTGATCCTCCTCGTCGCCCTCCTCGAATCGCTCGACCATCACCGTGGTTCCGGCCTCGATGTTGTCGGGGCCGGCCTTCAGGACCTCATCGGCGAGCGGATCCTCGATGTAGCGCTGGATCGCGCGGCGCAGGGGACGGGCGCCCATCGAGGGGTCCCATCCCTTGTCGACCAGCAGTTCCTTGGCGCCCTCGTCGAGATCGAGCTGGAGCTCGTGCTCGGATACCTGCGCCTTGACACGGCCAACGAGGAGATCGACGATCTCCTTGATCTGCTCGCGGGTGAGCTTGTGGAAGACGATCACCTCGTCGATGCGGTTGAGGAACTCCGGGCGGAATACCTTCTTCAGGTCGCCCATGATCCGCTTCTTCATCTCGTCGTAGGTGGTGCCCATCTCGTCGTTGACCGCGAACCCCAGTGGAGTGTTGCGGGCGATGTCCTGAGCGCCGACGTTGGAGGTCATGATCACGATCGCATTGCGGAAGTCCACGGTGCGGCCCTGCGAATCCGTCAGCCTTCCGTCCTCGAGGATCTGGAGCAGGATGTTGAAGACGTCCGGGTGGGCCTTCTCGATCTCATCGAGCAGGAGCACGCAGTAGGGCTTGCGGCGCACGGCCTCCGTTAGCTGTCCGCCCTCGTCGTAGCCGACGTATCCGGGAGGAGAGCCGACCAGTCGTGAGACGGCGTGCTTCTCCATGTACTCCGACATATCGATGCGGATCATCGCCTCCTCGTCGGAGAAGAGAAACTCGGCCAGGGTCCGGGCCAGCTCGGTCTTGCCGACGCCGGAGGGGCCGAGGAAGATGAACGAGCCCGCCGGGCGCTTCGGATCCTTGATCCCGGCGCGGGAGCGGCGGATCGCCTTCGAGACCGCCTCGATGGCGACGTCCTGACCGATCACACGCTTGTGCAGCTCACCCTCCATCTCGACCAGCTTCTTGGTCTCGGCCTCGGTCAGCTTGAAGACGGGAATGCCGGTCCACATCGAGACGATGTCGGCGATCTCCTCGTCGCCGACCTCGGGTCGCTCGCCGTCCTCGCCCGAGCTCCACTCCTCCTCGAGCTGACGCTTCTTGGAGGTGAGCTTGCGCTCCTCGTCGCGGAGGTTCGCGGCCTTCTCGAACTCCTGGGCCTCGATCGCGGACTCCTTCGCCCGTCGTGTCTCCTCGATCTCATCCTCGAGATCGCGGTAGACCGGCGGCTGCGACATCGACTTGATCCGCAGCCGTGAGGCGGCCTCGTCGATCAGGTCAATCGCCTTGTCGGGGAGGAAGCGCTCGGTGATGTATCGGTCGGCGAGATCGGCCGCCGCCTCCAGTGCCTCGTCGCTGATGTTGACCCGGTGGTGCTGCTCGTAGCGCTCGCGCAGACCCTCGAGGATCTGCACGGTCTGCTCGATCGACGGCGGGTCGACCTTGACCTGCTGGAAGCGTCGCTCCAGCGCCGAGTCGCGCTCCAAGTACTTGCGGTACTCGTCGAGCGTGGTCGCGCCGATCGTCTGCAGCTCACCGCGAGCCAGAGCCGGCTTCAGGATCGAGGCCGCATCGATCGCGCCCTCGGCGGCGCCGGCGCCGACCAGGTTGTGGAGCTCATCGATGAAGAGGACGATGTCACCGCGCTGGGTGATCTCCTTCATCACCTTCTTCAACCGCTCCTCGAACTCACCCCGGTACTTGGAGCCGGCGACAAGCGCGGCGAGATCGAGCGTGTAGATCTGCTTGTTGCGGAGCAGCTCGGGAACCTCGCCGGCGATGATCCGCGAGGCCAGCCCTTCGACCACCGCCGTCTTGCCGACGCCCGGCTCACCGAGGAGCACGGGGTTGTTCTTCTGACGACGCGCGAGGATCTGCATGATCCGCTCGATCTCGATCTCGCGACCGATCACGGGGTCGAGCTTGCCGTCCTCGGCGAGCTTGGTCAGGTTGCGGCCGAACTGGTCGAGCAGCTTCGAGGACTTCTTGCCCTCGGCCGAGCCGGACGAGGAGCTCGAGCTGGACCCCTGACGGCGGCCGCCGGGACCGGAGAGCATGCGGATGACCTCGTTGCGGATCTTCTCGGAGTCGGCGTCGAAGTCGAGCAGGATGCGAGCGGCGACGCCCTCGTTCTCGCGCACCAGCCCGAGCAGGATGTGCTCGGTGCCTATGTAGTTGTGCCCGAGCGAGAGCGCCTCGCGCAGCGCCAGCTCGAGGACCTTCTTCGCCCGAGGGGTGAACGGGATCTGGCCGGACGTGACCTCTTCGCCGGAGCCGACGATCCGCACGACCTGGGCGCGGACCCGCTCGACGGTGATGTCCAGCGACTCGAGCACGCGGGCCGCCAGGCCCTCCTCCTCGCGGAGCAGGCCAAGCAGGATGTGCTCGGTGCCGATGTAGTTGTGCTTGAGGGTCCGCGCCTCTTCCTGGGCGAGAACTACGACCTGGCGGGCCCTCTCTGTGAATCGTTCGAACATCTCTAGAAGTCTCTAATCCGTATCGGTCTCTTGCAGTATTACCTTCAGCGGTGGTCGGACTATCTCGTCGGCCGCCGGGAACGCCTGAGCACCGGCGGCCTTCATCCGTTTATTCGGCTCAGCTCTGCCGATGGATCAGACCTCCGGTTGTCGGTTTGCCGCGGACGTCGCAGTATATCGGTGCCCGCCGGCCGGCCCGCCGAGGCGGGACCGATTGAGCGGAAGTTGCGGGACCCGGGCTCCCCCTCCGTTGGAGGCCGGGCGCTCGTCGACCACGGGCGCGAACGGGGAGAGGATCGCCTCGACGGACCGGGGGGTGTGGGATCATCGTCGGCGGAGCCTGGGGACGAGGGACGCGAGCGAGCCCGGAGGGTCAATGTGAACGAGGAGGACGCCGACGTGGTCATCGTTGGGGCGCGCTGCGCCGGGTCGGCCGCCGCGGCGATGCTGGCGAGAGGCGGGCGCAGGGTCGTCGTCCTCGACCGCACCCGCTTTCCCAGCGACACGCTCTCCACCCACGCGATGTTTCCGAGCGGCTGCGCGGAGTTTCAGCGCATCGGCGCCTGGCCGGCGATCGGAGAGCAGATCAGGCCGGCCAAGCTCCGCCATGTCCGCGTCAATCTCGACAACGGCGTCGAGTGCCGCGAGCGCTTCCGCCCGGTCGACGGGATCGATCACGGCGTCTCGATACCTCGGATCCAGCTCGATCAGGTCCTCGCAGACAACGCCCGGCTCCGGGGGGCCGACGTGCGCGAGCGCTGCTCGGTCGAGAGCGTCGAGTGGGACGCCGGCCGGGCCGCCGGAGTCACCTACCGGGACCCGGACGGAGACCACCACCGGATCCGCGCCAGGCTCGTGATCGGCGCCGACGGCCGTCGCTCGACCGTCGCCTCCGAGGTTGGCGCCTGGCGTCCCTACCGTGCCTCGCGCAACGGCCGCGGCCTCGTCTTCCGCTACATGGATGACCCCTACCCCGGCACCGAGTGGGCGGAGACGATGTGGCAATGGCGCGACGAGGACTCGCTGGCGTTCGCCTTCCCGAACCCGGGCGAGCGGATCATCGTCCTGTTCATGTCGGCGACCGACGAGGTCGCCGAGGCGCGCAGCGATCCCGACGCCTACTGGGCACGGAAGCTCGCCCAGCATCCCGGCTGCGCCCGGCGCGTCGAAGGGGCCACGGAGCAGACCAAGCTGCGATCGACCGGTGACACGGTCGCCTTCTTCCGCGCCTCGAGCGGTCCCGGCTGGGCCCTGGCCGGCGATGCGGGTCACTTCAAGGACCCGGTGATCGGGCAGGGGATGAGAGACGCGCTGTGGATGGGCCGCACCTTGGGCGAGTCGGTTCTGCCGGTGCTCGACGATCCCGCAGCGCTGGACCGCGAGCTGCGCCGCTGGGAGGCCGAGCGCGATCTCGAATGCATGCCCGCCTACCACTTCGCCAACTCAGAGACGCGGGTCCGGCCCTACTCACCAGTGCTCTCGGAGGCGCTCCGGCACCTCGGCCGCGACACCTACCCCGAGCTCGGGGACGTCTTCCAGCGGGTCCGCAGTCCGCAGGAGGTACTGACGCTGCCGCGGCTCGCGGCGTCGCTCCTGGCAGCCACCCGCCGCGGCCCCGACCGGGCCCGCGTGCTCCGCGACGGCCTCGCCGACGCCGCGACCGAGTTACGGGTCCTCGGCGAGCTGCGCAGGGCTGCCTTCCGCTCGCCGGAGCCGATCGCGGGCTCCGACCATCCGGGGTGGAGCTGGCCGGATGCCCCGAAACGAGCCGTTGCCTCCCGTACCGCGGTGCCGGAGGCGGTGGCCACATGAGCATGGATTCCAGCGGGGTCCATGTCGCCGCGATCCAGCCACGGCTCGCGCTCGGTGAGGTCGAGGCCAACCTGAGGCGGGCCGAGGATCTCGTCCGCGACGCCCACCGTGAGCACGCGCCCGAGGTGATTCTGCTGCCGGAGGCGGTGACGTCACCGAACGTCTACTCGCGGCGCCTGCGCGATGTCGCCCGTCCGATCGACGGACAGCCCTTCCAGCTCCTGCGCTCGCTCGCCAGGGAGCTGGACTGCGTCGTCGGCGGGGGATTCGTCGCCCTGCGCGGCTCCCATGCGTACGGCACATACCTGCTCGCCGAGCCGGACGGGAGCGTCAGCCTGCACGACAAGGACATCCCGACAGTCTGGGAGAACAACTACTACCGCGGCGGTGACGACGACGGGGTGATCGACAGCCGAGCGCTCGGCCGCATCGGTCTTGCCTGCGGGTGGGAGTGGGCGCGCTGTGGCACGGCGCGGCGCCTGCGCGAGGGCGGCGTCAGGTTGCTCGCCGGCGGCATGTGCTGGCCCTCTTTCCCCGACAACTGGCGCGGACCGCTCGAGCTCGTGATGCGCCGGGAGCGGGGCGTGCAGCGGCAGCTTGCCCGCGAGCTGCCGCGGCAGATGGCACGGATGCTCGGGGCGCCGGTGGCGATGCCCTCCCACGTCGGCGACGTCGGCTTCGACTCGCCGATGATGCCCGGCATCGCCTGGAGGACGCAGCTGATCGGGGAGACCCAGATCGTCGAGCGCGACGGATCGGTGCTCGCGCGACTCACCTACGAGGACGGCGAGGGCCACATCAGCGCCGAGGTCGGCCTGGCCGAGCCCGAACCCCTGGACCCGGTCCCCGACCGGTTCTGGATCCCGGTGATGCCGGCCACGATCCACGCGGTCTGGCACCCGCTCAACATCCACGGCGCGATCAAGTACCGGGCGCTGAGGGCGGCGGGCCGCCACCCCTGGCAACCGTACCCGGCCGGCGACCTCCCGAACACGATCCCGCCAACGGCGCCGGAGGAGACGCCGGCGGCGACAGCGGCCGGCTGATCGCGGCGACCGGGGCCGCTCAGCTCCGCATCGCCGGGAAGAGCACGACCTCGCGCAGACTCCGGGCACCGGTCAGCAGCATCACGAGGCGGTCGATCCCGAGCCCGACTCCCCCGGTCGGCGGCATCCCCTGCTCGAGCGCGCGGAGGAAGTCCTCGTCGTGGGGCTGGGCCTCCTCGTCGCCCCGCTTCAGCTCCTCCGCCTGCTGGGCGAAACGGCGCCGCTGCTCGTCGGGGTCGTTGAGCTCGGTGAAGGAATTGGCGATCTCGACCCCGCCGACGAAGGCCTCCCAGCGCTCGACCAGGCCCTCCTGCTCGCGGTGGCCCTTGGCGAACGGGGAGAGCTCGACCGGGTAGTCGGTGACGAAGGTCGGGTGGATCAGCTCCGGCTCGACCCGCTTCGAGAAGACGTGGTCGACGAGCTTGCCCCATCCCTGCTCGGCCGCGTCCGGGGTCCCGAGAGCCTCCGCGAGCTGCTCGCGCGTCGGGCTCTGCGCGAGGTCGATCCCGGTGTGCTCGAGCAGGGCGTCGGTCAGGGTGATGCGGCGCCAGGGTGGATCGAAGTCGATCGTCTCGCCATCGCGCTCGACCCCGGTGCTGCCGAAGACACGCTCGACCGACTGAGAGACGAGTTGCTCGATCCGCTCGGCGTTGTCGTTGTAGTCGGCGTAGGCCTCGTACCATTCGAGCATCGTGAACTCGGGGTTGTGCTTTGGGCTGATGCCCTCGTTGCGGAAGTCCTTGCCGAGCTCGTAGACCCGGTCGATGCCACCCACGATGCAGCGCTTGAGGTAGAGCTCGGTCGCGATTCGCAGGTAGAGGTCGCGGTCAAGAGCGTTGTGATGGGTCGTGAACGGGCGCGCCAGAGCCCCGCCGTAGATCGGCTGCAGGACCGGGGTCTCGACCTCGATGAAGTCGTGGGCGTCGAGCCAGCGCCGGATCTCGGCGATCAGGCGCGCCCGCAACACGAAGATGTGCTTCACCTCCGGATTGGCGATCAGGTCGAGCTCGCGGTGGCGGTAGCGGGTCTCGACGTCCTCGAGACCGTGGTACTTGTCGGGCAGCGGCCGAAGGCTCTTGGCGAGCGGGACCCAGCCGTCGACCCGCAGGGTGAGCTCGCCCCGGCGGCTCTTGAACACGGTCCCCTCGATCCCCACGTGGTCGCCGAGATCCATGCCGACGAGGCGCTCGTGATCTTCCTCGCCAAGGACGTCGCTGCGCGACTGCAACTGGATCTTGCCGCTGCCGTCGAGGAGGTCGATGAAGGCCGCCTTGCCCATACCGCGCCGAGCCATGATCCGGCCCGCGACCCGGTAGCTCGCGTCGGTCTCCTCCCCATCGGCGAGGCTCTCGTGCAGCTCGCGCACGGCGGCGATCGGGGTGCGGTCGGGAAACGAGTGCGGGAACGGCTCGAGGCCCGCCTCGCGCAGGCGCTCGAGCTTGCCGCGCCGCTCGGCGATCAGGGCGCTCTCGCTCTGCTCCGGTGGCTGGTCGTCTTGCTTGGGGTCGTCGGACATCGTGGCGGGCGAGCCTAGCGGAGCAACTACCCTCCGCCGCGATGGGCGGCACCGAGCTGGAGATTCGCGAGGCGACCGCCGCAGACCTCGGCTCGATCTTCGCGATCTACAACGCCGAGGTCAGCGGCGGCATCTCGACCTTCGACACCGAGCCCCGCGACCCGGACACCGATCGCGACTGGCTCAGCTCGCGGCGACCCCGCTACCCCGTTCTCGTAGCGGCAACGGCCGATGGGGAGGTGGTCGGCTGGGGGTCGCTCTCGCAGTGGTCGGTCAAGGCCGGCTACGACCGCACCGCGGAGGTCTCCGTCTATGTCGACGCCGAGCGCCGCGGCGAGGGCATCGGCGCAGAGCTGCTCGCGAGCCTGATCGAGCGCGCCCCCGAGGGCGGGATCGCTGTCCTCCTGGCGCGGATCGCCGACGAGAACCCGGCCAGTATCGCCCTGCACCGCTCCCTCGGATTCGAGCTGATCGGCGTCCAGCGCCGAGCCGGCGAGAAGTTCGGCCGCATCCTCGACGTCGCCCTGATGGACCTGCATCTCGACGCCTGAGCAGATCAGCACCCGCGTCCAATTCGCCGAACGATGCGGGAAGACCCGGCCCCGCCGAGGTAGCTAGAGGGTTCGTCCGGCTGTAGCTTCGCGGAGATGAAGTACGCGGTATTGGCTCTCGTCCTGGCGGCCCTGGTCCTAGCGGCCGCGGCGGTCCTCGACCTCGCGGGCGACGAGTGCGAGGAGTACAGCTTCAGTCCGGACCGCTGGCGCACCGACGCCCAGATTGAGGCGGAGCAGATCGCGGCCTGCGACGGACTGATCGGCTCGTCGCGATCAGACGTTGCGGATCAGCTTGGGCTGAACAAGCGCGAGCGTCGGGATGGTCCGGGGGGTGGCGTAAACGTGTTCGTCGGCGAGGTGAATACTGGTCTCGGTCCGGGCGATGCCCAGAATCTCAGGATCACGTTCGACGGACAGGATCGCGTCAGCGACGCTGTCCTGAGCCCCCCTTGACGACCGCGAGGCAGACCCCTTGAGGGACGAGCTAGCGCTTCTCGCGATAGGCCGACGACCTTCGTCCGGAACAGACCCCCGTATAGGGGCAAACCCGGACGAAGGTGCTGGGGTCGGACCATTCCCTTGATCCGAGCGCCGTTTCACCGCCCCTTCGCGCGAGATGCGGCGACGTGCAGAGGGACACTGGACCTTCGTCCGCATTTGGTGCTCGTGGCGAGCACCAAAACGCGACGAAGGTGCCGGGTCAGCCGATCAGCGTAGGCCGCTTCAGGCGGCTTCGATCTTGGTGATCTTCAACTTCCGCTTCGGGCCGCGGGGGACCTCGACCTCGACCACGTCGTTGCGCTTGTGGCCGAGGAGCGCACGGCCGATCGGCGACTCGTGGGAGAGCTTGCCCTCGGCCAGGTTCGACTCGGCCGAGCCGACAATCTGGAACTTTTTCGAGTCGCCGCTCTTGTTGTCCTTGACGTGGACCTTGACCCCGACCGAGACGGTCTTGGTGTCGACCGTCTTGGCGTCGATCAGCTTCGCTCGACGGACCCGCTCCTCCATCTGCGCGATCCGCTGCTCGAGCATCGCCTGCTCGTTCTTGGCGTCGTCGTACTCGGAGTTCTCGGTGATGTCACCGAACTCGCGCGCCTCCTTGATCCGCTCCGCCACCTCGCGGCGACGAACGGTCTGCAGCATCTCGAGCTCCTCCTTGAGCTTCTCAAGGCCTTCGGGTGTGATCAGCGACTCACGAGCCACGGTGTCGAACCTCTTCCTTCTGGTTGCCGGCCAGGCCCTGGGAGGCCGGTCCGGATAACTCATTTCAAGCCTCGTTACCGGTCATTCTCAGGGCGGCTCCGGGGCTTTGAAGCGCGGGACTATAGCAACGGGCCCAGCTGGGCCCTGAGGGCCCGCGCAACGGCCTGCGGCGACTCGATCTGAGGGTAGTGGCCGAGCTCGGCAAGCTCGGCGACGGGGACACTCGGGCGCAGGCCCCTGACCGCCTCAAGGACCCTGACCGTGGCGACCGGATCCTGCATTCCCCAGGCGAGAGCGAGAGCCCCGGGCCAATCGCGCAGCGCCCCGTGCCAGCGACCGGTGTAGCGCTCCCGCTCCACGATGTAGTGGATCAGCCGATCGCCGAGGCGATCGCCGCCGCCGGCCCTGATCAGCGCCCACTGGTCGTCCAGTTCGGCGGCGCTGATCGGATGTCGCTCCGAGAACAGCCCGGCGAACTGGCTGCGGAAAAGACGCTCGGTGCTGAGCCGGGCGGCCATCGGCCCCAGTGGGGAGCGCAACAGCCGCTGGACCCAGGTCAGGCTCGCCGCCTCGATCACCATCGATCCGTTGAACAGCAGCGCCCCCGGGCACTCGAACGAGAGTCGCCCCGCGAGGTCGCGGGCCAACAGCTCGGTGGCGACAGACGTTCCCATGTCGTGGGCGACGAGGATCACCGGCCGGCCGTCCCCGTGGCGGGCGACCAGCTCCTCGGCGAGGTCGGCCTGCCAGAGCAGCGAATAGACGTGCTCGCGGGGCTTCTCCGAGAGGCCGAAGCCGAGGAAATCGAACAGCAGCGCATTGACCTCGCCGAGCTCGTCGAGCAGGGCATCGAAGTCGAAGGAGCTCGACGGGAATCCGTGCAGGAACAGCAGCAGCGGACCATCTGCGACCCGTCGCTGGGTGTAGATCTCGCGCCCTCGGAAGCGCTCGGCTCCGCCCAGCGCCCGCCACGCCTCGACCCGATCGCCCAAACCGGTCACGGGGTCAGCCGCGCGCCGCGAGCATCGCAGGCTCCGGCTCGGCCAGCGTCCGCAGACGCTCGCGAACCTCGGTCAGGTCCCCGAGCGTCTGGAAGGCGGCAGCGTCGCGACGGCCGAGTCCGAGCCGCTCCAGATACCAGGGATAGAACTTCCGCAGATAGGGGCCGGCTCGCTCGCCGAAGTGCTGCTCAGCCCGCTCGATCAGCCAGAGCAGCTCGGCGACGATCTCCTCGCGGCTGGGCGCGTCGGTGCGGCGGCCGACGAGCTCCTCGAAGATCCACGGGTATCCGAACGAGCCGCGGGCGATCATCACGGCATCGGCACCCGACTGCTCATAGGCGGAGCGCGCCGCCTCAGCCGACTGAAGGCCGCCGGAGACGATCACTGGGACGTCGATCCGATCGACCAGTTCGCGCACGAGCGGGTAGTCGGGCTCGCCCTTGTGCTGGACCGTCGCCGGCCGCGGGTGGAAGCCGATCCCCGTCACCCCCGCCTCCCCGGCCAGCCTGACCGCGAGCTCGAGGCCGGAGCGGTCGCCGGGCTCGAGGCCGGAGCGGAGCTTGACCGTCACCGGTCGGCCGGAGCCCTCGACCGCAGCGCGAGCGACCTCGACCGCGAGATCCGGGTCGGCAAGGAGCTCGACGCCGGCGCCGCTCTTGCGGATCTTCTTCACCGGGCAGCCCATGTTGAGGTCGACGATGTCGGCTCCGGCCCGGGCGACGATCGCCGCCGCGTCCCGCATTACCTCCGGATCGGAGCCGAACAGCTGGATCGAGACCGGATGCTCGTCAGGGTGAATCACCAGCAGCTCGCGGTAGGTGCGCTCGTTGCGGTAGTGGAGGGCATGGCTGGAGACCATCTCCGAGACGGCGAGCCCGGCCCCGTGTCGCTTCGCCTGCATCCGTACGAACCAGTTGCCGATCCCGGCCAGCGGCGCCAGCAGCACGCGGTTGGCGATCTCGACGTTGCCGATCCGGAACGGCTCGGTGAGCGCCGGGCGTCTCATCGGTTGCGCTCGTCGATCAGTCGCAGGCCGGTGAGCGTGAGCATGTCATCGACCTCGGAGATCGCCTCGCAGAAGGGCACGATCGCGGCGGCGTTGCCGCCGGTGGCGATCGCCGGGGTCCCCTCCCCCAGCTCGCCCCGCATGCGACGCACGATCCCGTCGACCTGGGCAGCGAATCCGTAGACGATCCCGGCCTGAATCGACTGCTGGGTGTTGCGGCCGATCACCGCATCGGGCTCGACGAGATCGATCGCCGGCAACTTCGCGGCCCGGCTGGCCAGCGCCTCGATCGAGATCTCGATTCCGGGGGCGATGATGCCGCCCAGGTAGTCGCCCTGCTCGGAGATCGCGTCGTAGGTGATCGCAGTTCCCGAGTCGACCACGATGCAGGCGCCAGAGAAACGATCGTGGGCGGCGACCGCGTTGACGATGCGATCGGCCCCGACCTCGTGCGGGTTCTCGGTCCGGATCGACATCCCCGTCTTCAGATCAGGGCCGACGATCCGGCACACGCAGCCTAGATAGCGGTCGCAGAGCTTCGCGTACTCGGCGCCCAGCTGCGGCACCACCGAGGAGACGATCGCCGAGTCGAGCTGCTCGAAGGGCACCTTGGCAAGCTCGAAGAGGCCGGCCAACCCCAGGGCCAGCTCGTCGGCGGTCGCGTGCGCGCTGGTCGGAAGCCGCCAGCTCTCCTTCAGCCCCTTCCCTTCGAAGCAGCCGATGTGGGTCTGCGTATTGCCGATGTCCACCGCGAGAAGCATCGCTGGGAGGTTAGATCGCCGAGCCGGCGCCCAGGCCCGCGACCCCGGCCTGCGAGAGCGGCCCACCCCTCCCGGACCCGGCTACGATGCGCCGCATGAAGGCGACCCTCTTCGTGATACCCGGCTCCCACCCCGCGATGGCCGCTCGCCTGATGCTCGAGTACAAGGGGGTCGACTACCGTCGCGTCGATCTGATCCCGATCGTCTCGAAGGGGATCCTCCGCGGCGCCGGCTTCAAGGGCGTAACCGTCCCCGCGATGCGAGTCGACGGCGAGCGCATCCAGGGCACCCGCGAGATCGCCGAGGCGCTTGACCGCGCCGTGCCGGAGCCCAGGCTGATCCCCTCCGATCCCGACGAGCGCGCCGCCCACGACGAGGCCGAGCGCTGGGCCGACGGCGAGCTGCAGCAGACCGCGCGCCGTCTGATCTGGAACATCCTCGGTCGCGAGCCCCGCGGGCGCAGAAGCTATCTCGAGGGGGCGAAGCTCGGTGTCCCGGTAGGCCTCGCGGCGAAGACGGCCGCGCCGCTGGTCCACCTCTCAAAGCGCTTCAACGAGGCCGACGACGATGCGGTCCGCCGCGACCTGCAGGCGATGCCGGCTATCGCCGAGAAGGTCGACAACCTGCTCGCCAACGGTGTGATCGGAGCGGCCGAGCACACCCTCGCCGACTTCCAGGTCGCAACGGGCCTTCGCCTGCTGCTGACCATGGACGACGTCCGTCCCTTGCTGGAGGACCATGAAGCGGCGAAGTTCGCGATGTGGCTGGTTCCCGAGTACCCCGGCTACGCGCCGGCGGTGCTGCCCCAGTCCTGGAAGCCGGAGCCGGTCGCGACCTGAGCCCCGGGGCCGGCCGCCTCTAGCGGAGCGGCCCGAGCCGGCGCACTCCGGTGAGGGGGAGTCGAGCGAGGATCGGCGCCAGCTCGGTGCCGTCCGGGAGAGCGATTGCGGGTTCGAGCTCGATCAGTGGCTCGAGCACGAAGCGGCGTTCGAGCAGCCCCGCGTGCGGGATCGTCAGCCTCGGAGTCGAGAGCTCGAGGTCGCCGAGCAGGAGGATGTCGATGTCGAGCGGACGGGGACCGTGGCGCGGCCCATCGAGATCGCGGCCGCGGGAGACCTCGATCCGCTTGCAAAGATCGAGCAGCGCCTCCGGATCGATCGCCGTCCGCACCGATGCGACGGCGTTGAGGAAGTCGGGCTGCTCCCCCTCGTAGACGCCGACGGGGTCGGTTTCAAACAGCGTCGAGACCGCCGCCACGTCGGCGCCGCCGGAGCTCAGTCCCTCGAGGGCCGCGCGCAGGTGCGCCTCGCGGTCACCCTGATTGGAGCCCAGGCCGAGGAAGCCGCGTCTGCCCTCGCCGCCCCCCACTCTCACTGCGCGCCGCGCGCGAGCCGGACCGCGACGCTCTCGATCTCCTGATCCATCGGCGGATCGGGCTTGGCGACACGCACCCCCACCTCAGCGACCCCTCCGGCCGAAAGCACCGCGTCGGCGATCTCGGAGGCGAGGCGCTCGAGTGTGCGGTGGGGCGCTGCGGTCGCAACCCGCTCGGCGATCGCCCCCACCTCGCCGTAGTCGACGGTGTCGGCAATCTCGTCGGTATCGGCCGCCCCGGTGCGAGCCGGAATCAGGTCGAGGTCGATGACGAGCTCGCGATCGACCTCGAGCTCGGCGTCGGTGACACCGATCCGGGCCCCAATCCGCAGGGCCCTGAGCTCGATCCAGATCTCCTCGCTCACAGCGTCACCGCCGGCTGCCGCCAATCGGCGCGACCCTCGATCGCGACAGCGACCGTGATCGCGTCGCGCACCGCTGCGACGTCGTGCACGCGCAGGACCTCCGCACCGGCGCGCATGCCGAGCACGGAGGAGGCGATCGTGCCCCCGATCCTGTCACCGACCTCACGCCCGGTGATCTGGCCGATGAATCTCTTGCGGGAGGTGCCGAGCACGATCGGACGGCCCAGATCCCGCAGCTCGCCGAGGCGGCGGAGCAACTCGAGGTTGTGCTCGAGCGTCTTGCCGAAACCGATCCCGGGATCGATCCAGATCCGCTCCTCGGCGACCCCGGCGGAGACGGCGACCTCGATCCGCTCCGAGAGAAACGCCACGACATCGCCGACGACGTCATCGTAGTTGGGCGCCTCCTGCATCGTCCGCGGGGTTCCCCGCATGTGCATGAGGACCAGGCCGCAATCGCGATCGGCGCAGAGCCCCGCCATCTCCGGCTCGCCGAGCGCGGTGACGTCGTTGACGATCGTGGCGCCTGCATCGAGTGCTGCGGCGGCGACCTTCGCTTTTGAGGTATCGACCGAGATCGGCGCGCCCTCCCCGGCCAGATCCGCGATCACCGGAATCACGCGATCGCGCTCCTCCTCGGCATCGACCGGCGCGGCGCCGGGCCTGGTCGACTCCCCACCGATGTCGAGGATCTCCGCACCCTCGGCGAGCAGCCGGCGACCGTGAGTGACCGCCTTGCCGGCGTCGAGGAACTCACCGCCGTCCGAGAACGAATCGGGGGTCACGTTTACCACCCCCATCAACCTCGCCCGCTTCAACCCATCGGCCATCGCCCGGGATTCAACCATCCCGGGGCCCGAGGAAGCGGTCTTTCCGCCAGCTACTCGGCGCCGCCGCCGGCGAAGCCGGGGCGGGGATTCGGGACCGGGCGCGAGCCCTCGCGGCTCGTGCCCTTCTCGGCCTCGGGCTCGGGCTCGTCGGGGACCGACTCCGACTCGTCATCGGCGTCGAAGACATCCTCGGGCGAGGCTCCGTCGAGCAGGGCGATGAACTGCTCGGCGTCGATCGTCTCACGTTCGAGCAGGATCTCGGAGAGCGTGTCGAGCTCCTCGCGGTGCTCGGAGAGCACGTCCTTGGCGGACTGGTGGGCCTCCTCGACCACCCGGCGGATCTCATCGTCGATCTCACGGGCGATCTCATCCGAGTAGTCGGGCTCAGAGCCCATGTCGCGGCCGAGGAACGGCTGACTGGCGTCGTGGCCGAACACGCGTGGGCCGAGCCGCTCCGACATGCCGTAGCGCATCACCATCTGCTTGGCGGTCTGAGTGACCTTCTCGAGGTCATTGGAGGCGCCGGTGGTGATCTCGCTGAAGACGATCTCCTCTGCGGCACGACCGCCGAGCGTCATTGCCATCGTGTCGGCGAGCTCGGCGCGGGTGGTGAGGAACTTGTCCTCGGTCGGGAGGCTGATCGTGTAGCCCAAGGCCTGCCCACGGCTGATGATCGAGACCTTGTGGACGGGGTCACAGTTCGGAAGGAGATGGCCGACGATCGCGTGTCCGAGCTCGTGGTAGGCGGTGATAAGGCGCTCCTTCTCGCTCATCACGCGGGTCTTCTTCTCGGGTCCGGCGATTACCCGCATGATCCCCTCCTCGAGCTCGACCATCGTGATCTCGCGGTTGCCCTTGCGGGCTGTGAGCAGAGCCGACTCGTTGATCAGGTTGGCGAGGTCCGCGCCGGTGAAGCCCGGAGTCTGACCGGCGAGGGTGTCGAGATCGAGCTTGGCCGCGAGCGGCTTTCCGCGCGTGTGGACCTCGAGGATCTTCTTGCGGCCGAGGCGGTCGGGGCGGTCGACGACGACCTGGCGATCGAAGCGACCGGGCCGCAGAAGGGCCGGATCGAGGATGTCGGGACGGTTGGTGGCGGCGATCAGGATGATGTTGTCCTTCATCTCGAAGCCGTCCATCTCGACCAGAAGCTGGTTCAACGTCTGCTCGCGCTCGTCGTGACCGCCGCCCATGCCGGCGCCGCGATGGCGGCCGACGGCGTCGATCTCGTCCATGAAGATGATGCAGGGGGAGTTCTGCTTGGCCTGCTCGAAGAGATCACGCACGCGGCTGGCGCCGACGCCGACGAACATCTCGACGAAATCCGATCCGGAGATCGAGAAGAACGGCACACCGGCTTCGCCGGCGACCGCGCGGGCGAGCAAGGTCTTTCCGGTTCCGGGCGGTCCGTAGAGCAGGACGCCCTTCGGAATCCGGGCGCCGAGCGCCTGGAACTTCTTCGGGTTCTCGAGGAACTCCTTGATCTCGTGCAGCTCCTGGACCGCCTCGTCCGCGCCGGCGACGTCGCGGAAGGTGATCTTGGGGGCGTCCACCGACATCCGCTTTGCGCGTGACTTGCCGAAGTTCATCACCCGCGATCCGCCGCCCTGCATCTGGTTCATCAGGAAGATCCAGAAGGCGAGAATCAGGATGAACGGAAGGATGTAGGTGAGCAGCCCAAGGATCGACGAACCGCCCTTGCCGTCGACGGTGGTCTCGATGTCCTGGCGCTCGAGGGTGGCTACGAGCTCCTGCTCGGTGTTGTCGGGGTAGCCGGTGGCGAACTCGCTGTCGTCCTGGTTGATGACCTCGATCGTGTTGTCGTCGGTCTTGATCGTGACCGATTTGATGTCCTCTGCCTGCTGATCGTCGTTGATCTGAGCGATGAACTCCGAGTAGGTCGGCTCCTTCTCCTCGGTGGTCGGGGAGATGATCCGCTGCGCGAAGAAGGCGAGCACGATCACGATCAGGATCGGCACCAGCGCGCCGCTGCGTGAAATGCGCTTCATCGTGCGCCTCGACCTGTGGGATGGCTGGAAACTGGCATGTTCAAGGGGAATCAGTGATAGCCCCTGGACTGAGGGTAACATGGTCCCTCAGGCGTTCCTAAAGCGATCGGCCCCCTGCGATCACTGGTCCAGAGTGGCCACATAGTCGAGGTTTCGGTACCTCTGACCATGGTCGAGTCCGTAGCCGATCGCGAAGCGGTCGGGGATCTCGAAGCCGACGTAGCGGATCGGGAGTTCGACCCGGCGCCGGTCGGGCTTGGTCAGCAGAGCGCAGACCTCGAGCGAACGGGGATCACGTGCACGCAGGTTCTTCATCAGGTAGTGGAGCGTCAGCCCGCTGTCGATGATGTCCTCGACGATTAGGACGTCGCGGCCGCCGATTGCCGTGTCGAGGTCCTTGAGGATCCTGACCACGCCGCTTGAATCCGTTGTCGACCCGTAGCTCGAGACGGCCATGAAGTCGACCTCGCAGGGCCCGCTGAGTTGGCGCATCAGGTCAGCCATGAACATCACCGCGCCCTTGAGCACTCCGACCATGACCAGATCGCGACCCTCGTAGTCGCGATCGATCTCCACCGCAAGCTGTCTGACCCGGCCATGGAGCTCCTCGCTCGTGACGAGAACCTCACCGATCGCGCCCTCGCCCTGCCGAGCCGTACCCATGCCGCCGGAGTCTAGATGGCTTGTTCGTGGCCCGCACGCGGTCGCACGGGCTCAATCGGCCCGCCCGGGCGCCACCGCCCGTGCGGTGATCACGGCCGAGGACGATGACTCCGGCTCGAGCCTGAACTCATCGGCCACGGCGACGCCCGCGACCCAGGCGATCCGCTCGCCGGCGACGAGGACCGGCAGGCGGCGGCGCAGCGATCGCGGAACTCCGGCGTCGGTGAAGAGGTCCTGAAGTGTCTTGGTGCCACCGAGGCCGAGCGGCCGGATCCGATCCCCCTCCCGCCAGCACCGGATCTCGACCTCCTCGCCCAGCGCGCCGGCATCGAGCGTCGCGAGCTCGGGCCCGCCCGGCTCGACCGACCCCTCTCTCACCTCCGCCCGCAGCTCCCAATCGCCGAACCTCGCCTCGCCTGGGATCGCCATCCGGACCGGGTCGGGAGGCGCCGCACCCGACCCTGACGCCACGCGGGCGAGGCCGGACTCGACCATGACCCGGACGCCGCCACCGAGCTCCACCACCCCGCCCTCGGGATCGGCGAGCAGCCGCATCACCTCCGATGTCCGCCGCCGGTCGACCCTCACCGGGCGACCCGCGGCCCTGCCGGCGAGCTCGGCGATCACCGCCCGCCTCAGCGCGGCGTCCATCCCCGCGAGCTCCTGCAGGCGAATCGGCCCACCCTCGCCCGCCGCCGCGGCCTCGATCGCCTCGGCCGCCAGCCGGCGGATCAGATCCTGGTCCTCGCGGATCTCGGACTGGGTCTCCGCGACGTTGCGCTCCAGCTCGGGGCCCAGCTCTGCGAGGACGGGAACCACCTCGGCGCGAATCCGGTTGCGGGCGAAGGCGGGATCGAGGTTGCTCGGATCGTCGGCGAACGGCAGGTGAGACTCACGCGCCGCCGCGCGGGTCCGCTCGCGGGAGAGATCGAGCAGCGGCCGGACCAGCCTGCCGTTGCGGCGCGACATCCCAAGCAGCGCCCGCACCCCCGGTGAGGCCGCCATCCGATACAGCACGGTCTCGGCGAGGTCGGTGCGGGTATGCCCGGTGGCAATCCACTCAGCGCCGAGCTTGGCCCGCAGGCGCTCGGCGGCCTCGTATCGCGCCGAGCGCGCGCGGGCCTGCATGTTGCCCGCCGTCAGCGCCGGCCGCTCGATGTGGAGGTCGATGCGGAGCTTCGCGCAGAGCGCCCTCGCCGCCCCCTCGGCGTCCCCTGCCTCGGGCCGGAGCCCGTAGTTGAGGTGGACGGCGGAGACCGCCCTGGGCCCGAGCAGCTTCACGGCCACGGCGGCGAGACATGCCGAGTCGGCTCCGCCGGAGAGCATCACAACGCCGTCGCTGCCGCGGGCGATCCCGCCAGAGCGGTCAACCTCGGCGGCGAGATCGTCGAGCGCGTCGAGACCTTTCATCGGCGCCCAGCATAGGTCCCGCCGCGGATCCTCAGCCGGCCGAGCCGCCGCGACCGCTCGCCAGATAGAGCTCCGTCGGGCCGGGGATGCCCTTGAGCTCGACCGCCCCGATCGGCTCGAAGTCGAGGTACTCGTGCGCTCCGACCTCGTCGACGAGCGCCTCGGTCACGACGACCTCGCCCGCCATCGCCCGCGCGGTGACCCGATGAGTGAGGTTGACGTCGCCGCCGAAGTAGTCGCCGTCGCGGTACACGGCGGTGCCATAGTGCAGACCGACCCGCGGCCTCGGGCGCTCGCCGAAGAGAGCCAGGAACCCCACCGCCCATTCACTTACGAGGGCCGGATCGGAGCCGGCGATCATCACCTCGTCGCCGATCGTCTTCACGATCGTCGCCTCGCCCGGGAGGGTGGCCTCGACGGTCTCGACGAAACGCTCGATCAAGTCAAGCGCCTCCTCGTCCCCCTGCTCCTCGGTGAAGCGGGTGAAGCCGGTCAGATCGACAAAGCAGAAGGTCATCGAGACCTCACCGGGGCTGCCCGAATCGGCCCCGAGGTCCTCCTCCATGTGCCCGATAACGTCCTGCTCGACGTAGTGGCGCAGGTAGCGGTTGTGGACGTAATCGGTGAGCGGTCCTATCGCGGGCAGCAACCGCTCGGCCAGACCGCTCATCTCCTCGGCCATCTCGATCGCATCGACGCCCTCGCTGATGAGGGGCTCATGTACATAGAGGTGGAAGAGCCGCACCTCGGCCTCCGCGATCCGGCGCAGCGATTGCGCGTAGACCCGGATCAGCTGCAGCAGCGCCACCAGGGGAAACCCTGAGTCCAGCGTCTGCTTGATGATCACCAGAGCCTCGAGATCGCCGTCGCTGATGCTGTCGGTGTTCGCCACCGGCGCACCGAGAAGGGCCATGATCCGTTCGACCAGCTCGGGATCGAGACCTGTCAGCTCGGCGGCCTCGCGCCGGCTCCTCCCCTTCGCGGCCGACGGTAGTAGCTCCTCGACGTAGCCGAATGCGAGCCTGCCGTCGCGCACGGCCCTGCGGATCTCGCGCAGCGAGTGGCCACGATCGCGCATCCTCGCGACGACCCGCGCCTGGGCGGCGGCGACCGCCGTCCACTCGCCGTCCTTGACCGGAACAACGCGGTACTCGGCCCAGCGCCTCAGGGTTGAGGCCGAGACACCCGACCGCCGCGCCGCCTCCTTCAGCGAGATCGGGGCCGAGGGGCGGGCATCTGAACGCTCGCGCGAGTGATCGCCCTCGCTCATCCGTCCTCGCGCTCGGACCGAGGATGCCGGGCGTGGAACGACGGGGCTGATTGGGCCCCGTCGCGCCCGATGGCGTTCGGCCCGCTACGTCGGCCGTCGACGCCGGCCGGCGCCCCGATGCGTCCCTGTTCAGGCAAACGCCGAGCCCCTCCGAACCAGGTTCTCGTAGAGCGACTGCTGGATCGTCTCGCGTACCCGCTCGGAGATCTCGAACACGACGCGGCGGTCCTCTGCGGCCTCGGCCGGATAGGCGGAGATGTCGATTGGCTCGCAGAACTCGATCCGCCATCGTGAAGGCAGCGGGATCAGGCCGAGCGGCCCGAGCCAGGGGAAGGTCGGGGTGATCGGTGCGAACGGCGCCCCGATCGCGCGGGCGACCGAGGATGCGTCGGCGATCATCGGGTAGATCTCCTCCGACCCCACGACCGCGACCGGGACGATCGGCGAACGGGTCCGGAGCGCGATCTCGACGAATCCCCCGCGGCCGAAACGCTGAAGCCGGTAGCGCTCGCTGAAGTGCTTTCCGGTTCCCTTCGCTCCCTCGGGGAAGACCATCATCAGGCCGTCGGAGTTGAGGATCCTGGTCGCATTGTGAGGGCTCGCCGGCACCCCGCCGACCTTGCGCATGAACGGAGCGACGAACGGCAGCTGAAAGGCCCAGTCGAGGACCATGAAACGCGGCCAGCGAGGCAGCGGATGCTGCTTCATGATCGCGCCCGTGATCATCGAGGCATCGAAGGGAAAAAGGGATCCGGCGTGGTTGGCGACCAGCATCGCCCGGCCGTGCGCCGGGACGTTCTCGACCCCGCTGGAGCGGACCCGCCACCAGCGATCGTAGAGGAACTCGAAGAATGGGTAGGCGGCCTCGGCGAACTCCTCGTCGAAGCCCCACTCGTCCTCGTGGTACTCGCCGCGCATCCTCCGGCCCATACGGGCGACGGAGTCGCGCAGCGACCTCGGCAGAGCCGTCGCCGCGCCCTCGGCCGCGGCGAGCGGATCGAGCCCGGCCTCGATCCCGCCGCGCAGATTCTGTAGGAACTCGATCCCGGCGGCGGCGGTCTCGGTCTCGCTCGAGGTGCCCGGGCTCACCGCGGATCTCCGACCACGCGACTGATCAGGGAGCCGAGTCCCGGGACCGGCGCCAGCTTCAGACTGGCCGAGTGCGCGGCGAGATCACGGACGGCGCCGACCGCGTCGTAGCGCGGCTCGAAGCCGAGCTCGGTGCGGAGGCGCCGGTTGTCGACGCCGCGGCCGTAGCGGAGCAGCCGCACGGCGTCGCCGTACAGCGAGCCGATGCCGAGCCGGTCGCCTGCGCGCTGGAGCGCGGGACCGAAGAGCGGATGCGGCACCGGGAGCTCAGTGCGCCCGAGCAGACGGATCGCGCGGCTGAGTGAGATCGAGCCCGAGGGCGCGACGTTGACCGCCCCGCGAACCGGCGAGAAGCCGGCCTCGACCAGGGCGCCGGTCGCGTCGTCGGCGTGAAGGAACTGCAGCCGCGGGTCGAAGCCGAGCTGAGTCGGCACCACCGGCAGCGAGAGATAGCGTGAGAGCGGCGTCCGCAGGTCGGGCCCGACCTCGGGCTGGAACCGCAGCATGCAACAGGTCAGGTCCGGGTGTCTGCGGGCGAAGTTCTCGAAGTACGCCTCGAGCTCGCCGATATCGCGCTGGAACCGGGTCCGGAGCGGAAAGCTCCGTGCCATGCGCTCGGTGAAGAACGACGGAGCCGCCGGCTCGGTGCCGTAGATCGCCGCCGAGCCGCGGACCACGACTCGCTCCAGGGTCTCGGTCTTCTCGCAGGCGGCGAGCAGCTGCAGGCTGCCGATCACGTTGATGTCGTGCAGGGCCCGGACCGGCTTTCCGGGCTCCGGATACCAGAGGATGCCGCAGTGGACGACGGTGTCGACCTCGGTCGAGGGCAGCAGCCGACTCACCACCGGGCTGCGGATATCGACGTCGATCAGCTCGGTCTTCTCGAGGTCGGCCTCGGGCTCGCGGGTGTCGAGCCCGAAGATCTGCTCCACACGGGGATCGCGGGCGAGCCGGCGGGCGAGCTCGGTACCCCAGTGAGAGGCGATTCCGGCGATCGCGATGCGGCGACCGCTAGACACTGTCCTCGGGGCCAGAATCGGCTCGGGTATCAGCTCTGCCGGGGCTTTCCTCAGCCTTAGGTCGAGGGTTAGACTGGCCCTCGGAGCCAGAACCGGCGCCCTCGGTGCCACGCAGCGCCCGCTCGAGCTCGGAGAGCCGGCCCTCGATTGCAGCCAACCCCTCCCTGATCGGGCCCGTGTCGGCGTCGCTGCCCCTGAACTCGCTGATCGCATCCGCCAGCCGGGCCCCGACGGCCTCACCCCGCCGCGCCAGCTCCTCGGTCGCCTCGGTCCTGCCGCGGACGATGCGATCGCGCGCCACCTGACCTCGCCGCTCGACCTCATCCCTTGCCTCGCCGCCGCGGCGGCCGACCTCTTCCCGGGCCGCCTCCCCGCGGCGAGCCACGTCGTCAAGCAGCTCGCGCGCCCGCTGCCCCGCCTCGGAGGCCGACCCGGCGGTGGCCGCGAGGGTTCGCTCGACAGCGGCCCGCAACGACTCGGCGACCGGCTCCGATCCTTGACTCGCCCCATGGTCTTGGCCGTCGCCCGGTTTTTCTTGTCGGCTCATGGACGCAAAAGCTTAGTGCTGATCGGCGTCGGTTCAGGAGCCTGGGCGGCAAGGCGACGAGGAGCATCTATCTTGCGGGCATGCCGTCGCTGCTGAGACCGATGGCCCCGACCGCGGCCGACGCGGTCCTCTGCGGCGACCCGGCCCGGGCACTGGCGATCGCCCAGCACGTGATCGCCGAGCCACGGATGAGTAACCACCATCGCGGCCTGTGGGGCTACTTCGGGCTGACTGCCGCCGGTCGGCAGCTGACCGTCCACGCCACCGGCATCGGCGGGCCGTCCGCTGCGGTGGTGCTCGACGAGCTGGCACGGCGAGGGCTCCGTCGAGCGGTCAGGGTCGGGACCGCGTCCGCGGAGGCGGGTCCCCCGATCGGCGCCTCGGCCACCGTCCGGGCGGTGGTCGCGGGTGATGGTGCCAGCGCCGCATGGGGCGCCGAGCCCGGCGAGCGCCTGACCCCGGACCCCGGCCTGACGGAGCGGTTGTCGGCGGCGACCGAGTTCGAGGTGACGGTCGAGAGCTCGGATCGACCCCGGCCGGAGATCCCGATCGCGCCGGGCCCGCCTCTGGCAGGCAAGGGGGCTCCGCCGGTCAGCGACCTGCAGACCGCGGCGCTGTTCGCCGCCGGTCGCGAAATCGGCGTCCGCCTCGCCGGGACGATCGTCGTTGCCCGAGGCAGCGAGGGGCCGCTCGAGGACGATCCGCTCGAGTCGGTTTCGTTGCGGCTTGCTGCAATTGCGACCCGGGCGCTCGGCGCGGAGGCGGACATCTCGAGCTCCACGGCTTTCTAAGGCTCTAGTAGAACCTTAGTGTCAGACCGGGTCAACCCACCTTCGGCTCCCGCATCTTTGCCAGGTCCCTGCTGATCGAGTCGACCGTGTCCTCGAGCTCCTCGACCCGGTCCGAGAGCGAGCGGATCCGCCGCGTCAATCGGTCGAGGTCGCCGGCGCTGGCAACGTCGATCGCACCGAGCGCCTGCTTCTGCGCCTGCATCGCCTTCTCACCGGCGCCGAGCGCGCGGCCCATGGCCTGGCTGAACAAGGGGTTCTCGAGCACCGCCTGGGCGAGCTCTCCCAGGGCCTCCTCGCCCTTGGCCCTGAGGCCGTCTTCCTCTTCACCCATCTGGTCCTCCTTCGCTTGATTGAGCGGTTTGGACGGTAGCCGAACCGCGCATCCGCGGTCGCCGGCCCCCGATTCGGCACGGGTCGGCGCCTGCAGGCTCCGACCCGACTTAATACGCGCCCAACCCAACCCCTTAAGCACTCCTGGGAAGATGCCGACAAGAAGCGCAGGTTGCGCGAACCGGTTCCAAATTGCATTCCGCTGGTGATCCGGATAGGTTTCGCCGAGAACCGGAGAGTCAAGCCGAGCCGACTGATACTCAGTTGGGGCGGGACATTGTCGGACAGGGCACAGAGAGAGGTATGAAGAACAGGCTCGTAATCGCTTTGGCGCTGGCGCTGCTCGGTGCGGTCCTCACCGCGGGGGCCGTCAGCGCCCAGTCCTCCACCGTGCTCGATGTCGGCGGCTCCGAGGTCTCGATCGACCTGCCCGACAACGGCAAGCTGCCCGCCGTCGGCAACAAGCTCGCCCAGTGCTCCAACGGCGTCGACGACGATGAGGACGGCGCCCTCGATCTCGACGACGCCGACTGCGACGACGCCCTCGACAATGACGAGTCCGGCAAGGTCGTCAAGCCTCCGGTCGAAGGTCCCGTTGACGGCGACGGCAAGGACGGCGAGAAGGACTCGGCCGACAAGCTCCCCGACGTCGGCAATCCCTTCGAGAAGGGCAAGGGCGGCAAGGGCAAGGGCGGCAAGGGCACCGGCGGGGTCAGCCCGGACGGCAAGACCGGCAAGGGTGACCGCAAGCCGGACAAGAAGCCCGACATCCGTAACGAGGACGGCTCCCCCTCCAACTCCAACCCGTCGGTCAGCGTCGCTCCCTTCGGGCCGGCCCCGATCGGCGTCCCCAACTTCATCATCGACAAGTTCTCGATCCCGCCCTTCCTCCTCGGCATCTACCAGGCCTGCGGCACCGAGTACGGAATCCCGTGGCAGGTGCTCGCCTCGATCAACCGGATCGAGACCGCCTTCGGCACCAACCTCAACGTCTCTTCCGCCGGAGCCCTCGGCTGGATGCAGTTCATGCCGGCGACCTGGAAGGCCTATGGAGTCGACGCCAATCGAGACGGCCGCAAGGACCCCTACAACCCGCTCGACGCGATCTGCGCCGCCGCCCGCTACCTCAAGGCCTCCGGAGGTGCCGAGGATCTGCGCCGCGCGATCTTCGCCTACAACCACGCCGACTGGTACGTCGATGAGGTCCTGCTCTACGCCCGCCAGTACGGAAAGCTCCCAAGCGGCCTGATCAACTCGATCACCGGACTCACCGAGGGCGCGCACTTCCCCGTCGCCGCCAAGGCCCGCTATGCCGATGACATCTCCGAGCGACAGGCGCTGCGGCGCTCGACCCCGCAGCAGGGCTCCGAGGGCAACGTCGCCGACGTCGTCAGCGACTCCCCCACCCGCCGCGGGATCAACATCTTCGCCAAGGAGGATGCCCCCGTCGTTGCAGTCAACGACGGCGTGATCAACAAGGTGGGCAAGAACAAACGGCTCGGGCGGTTCATCGTCCTTCGTGACGCCTACGGGAACGAGTTCACCTACGCCGGCCTCGGTGAGGTCGCCGAGGCGATTCCGGTCCAGAAGGACCGCCGGCTGACCGCCTCCGACTTCGAGCTGGTCACCCCCGGCGACAGCAAGAAGGAGGAGAGCGCCAAGAAGGCCGAGACGAGCTCGGGCCCGGCCAACACGGAGGATTCGCGCGAGCGCCTCTTCGCCCTGCCGGAGCGCAAGGCCAACCGTGAGCGCGCCGACGTCAGCGGCCAGCTCGACGACCTGCTCGAGGGCAACGTCCCCGGCTACGAAACCTTCAAGTCCTACTTCAGCGGGGTGCTCAAGTTCGACCCCAAGACGATGGAGGCACGACCGCTGCGCAAGGGCAGCAAGGTGATCGCCGGCACCGTCCTGGGACGCATCGGAGCCGAGTCCGACGGCGTCGCCTCCCACGTCCACTTCGCGATCGAGCCCGCCGGCCGCGGCTCACGCAAGATCGATCCAAAGCCGATCCTCGACGGCTGGAAGCTCCTGGAGGCGACCGCGATCTACCGCGCCGCCGGCAAGAACCCCTTCAACCGCCGCGCCTCCGTCGGCCAGATCCTGCTGATGTCGAAGGGCCAGCTGCAGGAGCGGGTCCTGCGCGATCCCGACATCGAGCTCTACTCCTGCGGCCGCGAGGACATCCGCACCGGTCAGGTCGACCGTCGCATTCTGGCGATGCTCTCCTACCTGGCCGAGCGCGGCTTCCGCCCGACGGTGACCTCGCTGAAGTGCGGTCACGGCGTCTACACCAGCAGCGGCAACATCTCCCATCACTCCTCGGGCAACGCCGTCGACATCGCCCGCGTCAACGGGCTACCGATCCTCGGCAACCAGGGGCCCGGCTCGGTCACGGAGGCCGTGATTACCGACCTGCTCAAGCTTCAGGGCTCGATGCTGCCGGCTCAGATCATCTCACTGATGGAGATGGGTGGCCCGACGTTCGCGATGGGCGACCACGCCGACCACATCCATGTCGGGTTCACGCCGGCATTCGGACCCGGGGAGGCCTCCCAGCGCTACTCGAACCTGCTCGACCCCTCGCAGTGGGACAAGCTGCTCGACAGGATCGACGAGCTCGATCAGCCCGAGGTACCGATCTCGCCGTCGAAGTTCTCGCTCCCCGGAAAGGGCAAGCGCGCGAGCAACGCTCACCTGGGCGAGTAGCCTTCCAGCCGTACCCCGCAATCCCGGCAATCGCGCCGGGGCCGGCGATCCAAAGAACGCGACACCAAGTTGGCTGACCCAAGCGCGCTGCTGCCCTTCGCCCAGCTCGATTTTCCGGGCGAGGTTGCGCTCGGGGGCGGTCGATTCCTGGTCCGACCGCCCGGTGAGGAGGCGGCAGACCCCGACGTCCTCGTGTTGAAGACGCTCGGCGCATCCCGGGCCCGCTCGCGGCTGCGCCGCGGCCGCCCGGTGCCGCTGGAAAGCGAGCCGGACCCGACCCCACTCCCCCTGACCCGCGTGACGCTGATCAAGGCGATTCCCTTCGAGGGTGCGGAGGGCGCCGCGAGCTGGCTCGAGCAGGTCAGCGGCGACGATGAGCTCGCCGCGGGCCTCTCCGCTGAGGTCGCCGCGACCCTCAACCGCGCGCTCGAAGCGCACCGGGTCGCCGCCCCCGATCGATACGCGGCCGACGTCCACGCCGGCGAGGCGATCGCGATCCGCTTCGGCTACGGAACCGGCCAGGAGGTCTCCGAGGGCCGCTGGGCGGCGGCGGTCGAGCTGCACGAGAAACGGCGCCGGAGCGTCAGGGTCGAGCTGGTCGACGGCGTCGGGGCGCAGGAGCGGATCGCGGCCGTCCTCGGCGGGCGCGATCGGGTGCTACCGGAGGAGAGCCTGCTGATCGACGCCGAACGGGCGGCCGCCCAGGGCCGTCCGGCTCTCAGCGCGATCACCCTCGCGGCGGCCCTGGAGACGCTGGCCCGCGGCGGCGGCGACCCCGGCGAGGCGGGCGATGCGACTTCGCGGCTCCAGCAACGGGCGCTGAGCGGGACCGAGATCGATACCCGGGACCTCGACCAGACCCTTAGGGTGGCGCGTCGGGCGATCAGGGCCGGGCGCAGGCGCTCATAGACCGCGCCGGCGCCCGCGGCCTAGCGAGGAATCGGCGGTGACGCCCTGGTACGCCAAGCCGCGCTCAGAGGGCCGCGAGCACGGCCGGGAGCTCGGTCGAGACATCGCCGTCGAGGCGGACGGCGGCCTCGGCGTCATAGGGCGTTGCGCTCTGGGTCACGATCGCGATCTTGCCCCCCGCCGATAGCGTCACCTCCGGCAAGCCGGCGACCGGGAAGACCTCGAGCGAGGACCCGATGCAGATCATCAGGTCGGCGGTCTCCGAGAGCTCCCTCGCCCGCTCGATCGCGGCGGCGGGCAGCATCTCCCCGAACAGGACCACGTTGGGCTTGACCTTTCCCATGCAGCCCGAGCAGGTCGCGATTCCGTCCTCGTCGAAGAGCTCCTCGACTTGATCGAGCGGCCAGGACGCTCCGCAGGTGGTGCAGGAGGAGGTCTCTACCGAGCCATGGACCTCGATCAGCTCGCGGGTGCCCGCCTTGCGATGGAGGCGGTCGATGTTCTGGGTGATCACCGCCTCGAGCCGGCCGACGCGCTCGAGCTCGGCGAGTGCCTCGTGGGCGGGGTTCGGCACCTTGTCGCCGAGCATTGCGAAACGGGGGCGGTAGAACTCCCAGAATCCCCTCGTATCTCGATGGAAGGCGTCGATCGAGGCGACCTTCATCGGGTCGACGTTCTCCCACAGGCCGCTGCCGGGGCTGCGGAAGTCCGGGATCCCGGAAGGGACCGAGATCCCAGCCCCGGTCAGGGCGACGACCCGCTCGGCGGCCCGGATCAGCTCAGCGAGCCGCTCCGCGCCGCCGGATGGCGTCGAATTCGAGCCCTCCGTGGCTACTTTCCGCTCCAGTTGGGCGAACGCTTGCCCAAGAAGGCGCTGATGCCCTCCCTGGCGTCCTCGCTGAAGAAGGCTCTGGCGAAGCCCTCCTTCTCGGCTTCGATCCCCTCATCGATATCTCCCTTGTGGGAGACCCGCTTGATCTCCTCGATCGCGATCGGCGCCTGGCCCGCCAGCTTGCGGGCGTAGGAGAGCGCCGTATCGAACAGCTCGTGATCGGGGGCGAGATGGTTGACGAGGCCGTACTCGTAGGCCTCGTCGGCGGTGATCGCGCCGCCGACCATGTTCATCTCCAGTGCCTTCTGCGGGCCGACGAGACGCGGCAGGCGCTGGGTGCCGCCGAACCCGGGGATGATCCCGAGGTTGACCTCGGGCTGGCCGAACACCGCCGAGGCCGCGGCGATCCTCAGATCGCAGGCCATCGCCAGCTCGCAGCCGCCACCGAAGGCGAGCGAGTTCACCGCCGCGATCGTCACGATCCCCTCGGTACCGAACTCGCGCAGCAGGCTGTGGCCATCAGCGATCAGCTCGCGACCTCCCTGCTCGTCCATCTGCGTGAAAGCCTTGATGTCGGCTCCAGCGCTGAACACGACCGGGATCGCGGAAGCGACGACCATCGCCCGGACCTCGCCTTCGCTCTTCAGCTTCTCCCAAACGGTGCGCAGATCGGCGAGAACCTGGGGGCTGATCGCGTTCATCGGCATATTGGCGAGCCAGGCGATCGCGACTCCCCCCTCGCGGGTCTCGAGCTTGACCGTCTCGGTCTGATCGCCCTCGTCGGCCTGCGGGTATGCGTAGAAGCCCTGCCCGCTGCCGAAACCGAACCGGCCCTGGGCGACCAAGCGCTTGAGCACCCGCGGCACGGTGAAGCGCTCCGGGTACTTCTCGGCCAGGCTCTCGATCTTCTCCAGTGCCCTGTCGAGACCGTCGATGTCGGCCTTCCAAAAAGGCGGAAAGAGGCCGCGGCGGGGATCGAGGCCGGCGCCGGCCATCATCCCCAGGTCGATCTCGCGGACCGTGCAGACGCCCTCCTCGAGGATCAGGCAGGCCTCTACCAGCGCCTTCATCGAGAACATCTCGACCAGCGCTTCGACGTCGGGGTCGGCGTCGCCCTCGAGGTTCGGCTCGCCCTCCTTGTAGGCGCCCTCACCGCCGCTCTTCGCCCCGAGCTTGCCCTCGGAGACAAGCTTCTGCATGCCCTCGTGGACGTAGAAGCGATCACCGTAGGAGTCGCGCAGGTGCTCGGCGACGTGCAGAACGGTGTCGAGACCGAGGAAGTCGGTGAGGATGAAGGGGCCCATCGGCGCCGCGTTGGCACCCGCAATGCCCTCGTCGATCTTCTTGATCGACAGCCCCTTCTCCTCCTGTTCGCGCCAGACCTCGGCGACCGAGGCATTGAGGATCCGGTTGACCACGAAACCCGGGACCTCGCCGCAGACGATCGGCTGCTTCTTGATCGCCTGCGCGAAGTTGACCGAGGCGGTCGTCGACTCGGGGGAGGTCTCATCGCCCTCGACGATCTCGAGCAGCGGCATGATCGAAGCGGGGTAGAAGAAATGGAATCCGACCACCTTCTCCGGGCGTAGTGTGGCCTCGGCCATCTCGGTGATCGAGAGCGATGAGGTGTTGGAGCTGAGGATCGCATGCCCGGGGGTGACCTCGTCGAGCTCGGCGAACACCTGCTGCTTGATCTCCATCTTCTCGGGCGCAGCCTCGATCACGAAATCGACATCCCCGAAGTCGGCGTAGTCGGTGGTGCCGTTGATCCGGCCCATGACCTCCTGCAGGCGAGCGTCGGCCTGCTCGGAAGTGAGCTTCTCCTTCTTGACGAGCCTGGAGAGCTGGCCCTCGGTGACCTGCCTGGCCTTCTCGAGACCCTGATCGACGAACTTCTGATCGATGTCCTTGAGGACGACGTCGATGTCGGCGACGGCAATTGCCTGGGCGATCTCGCCACCCATCGTTCCAGCGCCGACAACCGCGGCTTTCGAGACGAACATTTCCCTCCGATCGTGGGGTTTGAGGGCCTGCAGAGGCCCGATAAGACAGGTGCCGAGGGTACCGGTTGATTGACCGATCAGTCGGTCGGCCCGGGGTCCTCGGTCGGCGGTGAGGAGGTCGCCTCGGCATGGAGGTCGATCAGGGTCCGTTCGAGCGAGCCACGCATCTGGGAGCGGATGAAGAGGCGGTCGGTGATCGCGCTCAGCGGGCCGCCGTCATGCAGCCCGTAGTCAAGGACCAAAGAGATCCGCGTGCGGCGCTCGTCGCCCTTCGCGGGGACCATCTCGAACCGGCTCGTGAGCTCTCCTTCCGAGCCGGGGTCGCTATAGGCGATCCGGTGCAGGCGGCGCTCCTCGTGCTCGAGGACTCGCTCGCTCACCCGGCCACGCCCCGCCGGCGTCGACTCCCAGCTCAGCGTCCCGCCCCGCTCGGGGTAGCCCTCGGAGACGGTCACCCGCGAGAAGCCGTCGACCCAGCTGCGCCAGCGATCGGGGTCGAAGTACAGCTCCCAGACCTCCGCCACCGAGCGGGGGATCTCGATCTCGGCTTCCACCTCCGACATCAGGAGTAGATCTCCCGTTGGATCGTCGAGATCGTCTCGGCCATCGACTCGAGAAAGGGCTCGAGGTCGTCCCGCATGCGGCCGTAGTCCTCGCGGCCGGCCCTGGTGATCTCGTAGAAGCGCCGCGTGCGGCGATCGGGGTGCTCCCAGCGTCCCCTTATCTTGCCGTCGGACTCGAGCTGACGCAGCAGCGGGTACATCGTATTCGGGTTCACGGTGATCGTTCCGGCGGTGATATCCGATATCTCCTCGATCAGGCCGTTGCCGTAGGCGGGCTCGCGCTGGATCAGGTGCAGAACGAGCAGCGGGATGACGTCGTGGCGGCGCAGCTCCCCGCCGAATACGTCGGAGGCTCGCCCGGCGCCGGAGGAGGGGCGCTTGCGCCGGCCGCGCCCAGCGGCACGGGTCGCCTCGACCACGGCCTCGGCGACGGGCTTGCTCTTACGTGGGGCCACGTGAGGAACGATACGGGCCGCGGCAGCGCTGGACGCCTGTCCATACCCCTCGCGCCGGCTGATGAATCCGGGTAGGCTCGATTCATCGACCCAAGGGGCTCAGGTGAGACGGCGATTCTCCGCGCAGATCGTGACCGGGTGGGCACAGACCCGCGTCTTCGATTACATCGCTGATTTCCGCAACCTGATCGAGTGGCATCCCGCCGTCGACCGTTGCGAGCTGCAGAGCGCCGAGGCGGTGATCCGCAATGCTCGCTTCCTGGCGCACGGCTCGATCGCCGGGCGCAGCGTGCCGGCGAGGATCGTCACCCTCGATCTCGATCGCCCCCAGCTGATCGTCGCCTCGGCGGAGAACGCGGCCGCCCGCACCATCGACCGCTTCGAACTCGGGCCGGACGCCGACGGACGCACCGGCCTCACTTACAGCGTCGAGATGACGGTCAAGGTGCCGCTCCGGGTGATCGGGCCGCTGATGGTCCCCGGGATGACCCAGACCTGGGAGGCCGCCGTCGGCAGCCTCGCAAGCCTGCTCGAGGCCGAGGGCGTCAACGTCGGCTCAAGCGGCTCGGCGTAGGCGAGGACGGGCGCAAGCTCGCAACCGCCCGAACAGAGAGGGCTCCCGCGCGGCGCGCGGAAGCCCTCTCGATAGCCGTTGCGAGCCGGCGTCGGGCCGGCGGATGCGGTCCGGGGGGATCACCCAGACGGGGTTCATCCTAGGCCGGGACGGCCTCCTTCTCGGCATCCTTGGGGATCGAATCCGGGAGCGGCTCGTTGGTGCCGCTGCCCATCAGGACCTCCTTGGCGATGACCAGGCGCTGAATCTGCGAGGTGCCCTCGTACAGCTGCATGATCTTAGCGTCGCGCATCAGCTTCTCGACCGGGTACTCCTTGATGAAGCCGTAGCCACCGTAGACCTGAACGGCGTCGGTGGTCACCTCCATCGCGGAGTCGCCGGCGAAGCGCTTAGCGTGGCTGGCGGCCAGCGAGTTGCGCAGACCGTTGTCGAGCAGCGCCGCCGACTGCCATGTGAGCAGTCGCCCGGCCTCGACCTTGGTCGCCATGTCGGCGATCATGAACGAGACGGCCTGGTGCATCGCGATCGGGACGCCGAACTGCTGGCGCTCCTTCGAGTAATCGCAGGCGTGCTCGAAGGCGGCGCGGGCGATCCCCACAGCCATCGCGGCAACCCCGGGACGGGTCCGGTCGAGCACCATCATCGCGAGCTTGAACCCCTTGTTCTCCTCGCCGAGGATGTTCCCAACGGGGATCTCTGTCTCATTGAACGTCACGGTCGCGGTGTTAGAGGCACGCTGTCCGAGCTTGTCCTCCTTCTTGTCGATCACCACCGTCTCGTCACGCGGTACGACGAAGGCGGAGATCCCGCGGTGTCCAGCCTCCTTGTCGGTCTTCGCGTAGACCGTGTACCAGTCGGCGTACTGGCCGTTGGTGATGAAGCACTTGGAGCCGTTGATGACCCACTTGTCGCCCTTCTTCGTGGCGGTCGTCTTCATCCCGGATACATCGGAGCCGGCGTCGGGCTCCGTCAGGCAGAAGCTGGCGAGCTTGGGCTCCTCGCTCAGCATCCCGAGGTATTCCTTCTTGACCGCCTCCGAACCGCCGAGCGCGACCGGCGAGCTGGCGAGGCCGTTGGCCGCCAGCGAGGTGCCGATCCCCGAGCAGCCCCAGCCGAACTCCTCCTCGATCAGGCAGCCCGACAGGTAGTCGAGGCCCGGACCGCCGTACTCGGCGGGGGTGTGAACGTTCATCAGTCCGATCTCCCAGGCTTTCTCGATGATGTCCTGGGGCCAGGTGCCTTCGCGGTCGTACTCCGCGGCGACCTTGCGGATGTCCTTCTCGGCGAAGCTGTGCGCCAGCTCTCGCAGATCCTGCTGCTCATCGGTGAGGGTGAAATCAACCACCTTGGGCTCCTTGCTTTGTTAAGTCGCTTTCAGGAGGCTCGCGGCCGTCAAGCACTCGGACCAGAGGATCCGGAACGGGGGATCGACGGGTGCAAAGCCAAACCGATTGACTGGTCAGTCAACCAAACGAAAGGATAGCCGACCCCTCAGACGGGCGCAACCGGCCCGGCACCCCAATCGAACCGCGGACTCCTTCATCTACATTGGTCGGGTGATCCCGCTGGCTCTCAGCAACGGCGATGTGATCCTCCTGGTGGTCTTCGTCGCGGTCCCGATCGCGCTCGTCGCGTTCCTCGGCGCAGGCGCCGTCTACAACGAGATCGGCAAGGGCGCGTTCGCCATGGATCATGACCTCGCCCCAGCCAAGGGCCGCGCGCCCGGCGACAACGCCTCCCAGCAGGAGCAAGAGGCCGAAATCCGCCAGATGCTCGAGGCGAAGGCCTACCGGCAGTCCGAGCGGGGAGAGGACCCGATCGACGTCGAGACCGAGATGCAGAAGCTGATGGCACCCCAGATCGACCTCAGCGCCGATCCGGAGCTCGCCGAGGAGGTGCGGCAGCTCGTCGTCGCCCGCAACGAGAGGCGCCTGCGGCAGGGCAAGGAGCCGCTCGACGTCGAGACCGAGATCGCCCGTCAGCTCGGCGACCTCGAGAACCTCGGCCAGTAGCGGTCCGGAGTCGCGCCGAGGCCCGAGGTGAATGGCGAGCCGACGCCGGGCTGAGCCGGCCGCGATCGCCGGGTTCGGATATAACGGGCGCCATGGAAGATCTTCCCAAAGAACCAGAGGCAGCTGAGGCGTTCGAGCTGGAGGAGCTCTCCAACCAGCCGGGCACCTACTTCAATCCCCAGACCGAGGTCGTCATGATCGTCGACGATTCGATTTCGATCGATCAGGGGGTCTTCAACATGGAGGCCTACGAGGGCGTCGAGTGGGTGCGGATCTCAGACGAGGTGCCGGTGGACGAGCCGGCGCTGGAGGAGGCCTTCGAGCAGTTCCAGACCCACTACCACCCCGGCGGCACGGGATCGATTTCCGCGACCGCCCTCGACCAGGATGACGGCGAAGAGGACGAGGGCGAGGAGGGCCAGGAGCCCGGCCGGGAGGACTAGCCGCCTGCGGTCCTAGAGCAGGTCGGCGCAGTCGGCGACGGCCTCGGGGCTTGAAGCTGACTGCACGCACTCGAGGTACTCCGGGCTCGCCCCGCCAATCCCGCCGGCGCCGGCTCCGAGGCCCGATCCGGATCCGCCGCCGGCGCCCGGTAGCGCGCCGCCGCCTCCGAGCCCGCCAATCGCCCCGATTCCTCCCGGCACCAGGTCGTCGAGGGGCTTGGCGTCGCCCGGCGCCTCGAAGCTCTGCGGCTGGCCGACGTCGCTGAAGCCGATCGCAAGCGAGAGCTTGAGGCTCTCGCCGCTGTTGCCGGGATCGTCGAGGTCTAGGTCGAGCACGAGCCGACGGAGGATCTTGTCCTCAGCGCCGGTGAAGACATCGATTCGAGCCGAGTTGACCGACTGGGTCAGCTCGCTGGAGTTCGCGGCGCCCGCGTCCCCGGTCGGATCGACCCGCTGGGCGTCCGCGGCGATCTGGGCGACGTCGGCCTCACCGCTGATGTGGATGGTCTCAACGCCGTCGATCTCCTCGGTGCCATCGTTGCTGACGTCGTTGAGCCAGGTCTCGGGATTGATCCCAAGCGTGTCGAAGAGAGCGGAGCCCTCCTCACCCTGCTGAGCTTGGCCCTGCGCCGACTGGGCGAACAGGTCGGAGAAGGTCGCAAACGTCTGATCGTCGAGCGCGTAGTCCTGCCCGTCGACCGTGACGAAGGCCGCCTCCTCAGTGACCAGCAGCCCGCCCTCGAAGTCGATGCTCTGATCGGCGGAGACCATCAGACTGACCTCGAAGTCGATGAGCGGGAGCTGATCGTCCGCACGACTTTGGAACGGGCCGTTCAGCGCGGCCTGGAGCGCTCCACCCCCCGCGCCGCTCGCCTCGGCGTCGATCGATAGCTCGAGCAGGCCCGAGTCGACCGAGTTGCCGCTGCTGAACGTCTCCTCGAGCACGGTCTGCGGATCCGCATCGCCGCCGCCGCCGCAGGCCGCCGGCAGCAGCGCAGCGAGCGCCACTGCACCGGTGAGCAGGGTGGTCCGGACGAAGCTCTGGGCATTCATCGCACCCGAGCCTAGCCAACCGACTTCCTCTACCCTGCGCCAATGCCCCTCCCGCGCGACAACGGGCCGGGAGAAACTCCCCGCACCATCCTCTACACCGGCAAGGGCGGAGTTGGCAAGACCAGCGTCGCCGCGGCCACGGCCCGGCGATGTGCGGCCGCCGGCCTCCGCACCGTAGTTCTCTCGACCGACCCGGCACACAGCCTCTCGGACTCCCTCGAGGCCGCGCTCGGGCCCGATCCAGTCGCGATCGACGACAATCTCTGGGCCCAGGAGGTCGAAGCCCAGCGCGAGATGGAGGACAACTGGGCCGCGGTTCAGGACTGGCTGGGGCGCCTGCTGGCCGACCGCGGCGTGCTCGGCATCGCCGCCGAGGAACTCACCGTCCCGCCGGGCATGGACGAGCTCTTCAGCCTGCTGCAGATCAAGCGCCACCAAGAGTCGGGCGAATTCGACGTGATCATCGTCGACTGCGCCCCGACGGGCGAGACGCTGCGACTGCTCTCGTTCCCCGACATCGCCCGTTGGTGGCTCGACAAGGTCCTGCCCTGGGAGCGCCGCCTGGTCGCTGCCGCCCGTCCGCTCGCGCGCACCTTCTTGGACGTACCGCTGCCGAGCGAGGACGTCTTCAGCGACGTGCAGCGGCTGGTCGGAAACCTGATCGCGATGAACGAGATCCTCCGCGACCGCGAGCACACCTCGATCCGGCTCGTGATGAACCCGGATCGGATGGTGATCAGAGAGGCCCAGCGCACCTTCACCTACCTCAACCTCTACGGCTACCTGACCGACGCGGTCGTCGTCAACCGCGTCTTCCCGCCGGATGTCGCCGACTCATACTTCGGCGCCTGGCGCCAGAAGCAGGGCGAGAATCTCGAGCTCGTACGCGAGGGTTTCGACCCGGTGCCGGTGCTCTGTGCCCACTACTTCGACGAGGAGGTGATCGGAACGCGGATGCTCGACCGGCTCGGCACGGAGCTATTCGCCGAGACCGATCCCGCCGGCGTCCTGCACAGCGAGCTCGCCCATCGGCTCACCACCGAGGAGGGCCAGACGGTGCTCTCGATCAACGTCCCCTTCGCCGAACGCGACCAGTTGACGCTGAAGAAGGTGGGTCAGGAGTTGATCGTCGGCGCCGGCAGGGAGAAGCGGACCATCATCCTCCCTTCGGCACTCGCCCGCCACCGTCCCGCCGGGGCGAAGCTCGACGACGGCAGGCTCCGGATCCGCTTTGACGATGGGCGCGCCCACGAGCCTCCCCGGAAGGCCGAGCATGCGGGAGAGGGCCCGGCCGAACCAGCCGGAGATGAAGGGGCAATCCGTGCGTGAGCCGTTCGATCCGCTCGGCACCGAGCCCGAGCCCAGCGGCGATCCCGACCTCGGGGCGGGGGCCAACGATCAGGCCGAGGCAGCCTGGCGCGCGCTGCGTGACGGCCTCGGAGCGGCGAGCGCCGCCGGCGCTCACGGGGGCGAGATGAAGTGCGTCGAGCTCTGCCCTATCTGCCGCGCTGCTGACATCCTTCGGGCCAGCGGCCCGCCGGAGCTGAGGGGCCAGATCAGCGAGTTCCAGCGCGAGGCGCTGATGACCCTGCGGACGCTGCTCGACCACTATCTCGAGCGTCTCGACGATCCCCCCGGCTCCGCAGCGGGCGGCGTCGAGGAGATCCCGATCGACTGAGCCCTCCCCCGGAAAGCAGAACGCCCGCTGTGCGGGCGCTCTGCGCTGGAGCGACATGTCCTCCAGGCGATAGCCGGGAGTCCGTTCCGACATGTCGTTGCGGCTTGAAGAACTTCCGTTGAGCCGGCCCTTGGTTCTACCGTGAGGACCGAACCGTTCCTCTACCTCCACCCAGATCGGCACCTCCCGACACCGAGATGAGACCGACTAAACGAATGTCGTATCCGGAGCATGGACCCGCCTGTCAACGACAGCGGCGGGGCGCCGGATCCTCTCGACGCCCCGCCGTGTGGGGGGACCTGTCCTCCTTATCGGAGCTCAGAGGTACTGGTTCTGACTTGGTATTCGAGCCGGTCGTCCACAGGTAGACCGGCTGTCGGTATCGGGACGGCCGGGGTAGGAGCGTCCAGCTCCTCTATCGGCCCCCCGAGAGCCGCAATTAGTACCGGGGACCGATCGCTCGCGAGCCTGGCCGTTCGTTGTGCGCCCGCCCGCAACGGTGCCGATGGCCCCGTGCGAGAGCCGGGATACGATCAGCTCGCGCTGACGGCGCCACAGCGGGCACGAGCGCCACGGGCGCCCGGTCAGACCATGATCTCCACCCCACCCCAGAACGCGACGTGATCCTTGATCTCGGCCGCAGCGGGCTTGGGCTCAGGGTAGTACCAGGCCGCCGCTTCGTTGGTCTCACCGTCGACCCGCAGCGAGTGGTAGCGGGCTGTCCCCTTCCACGGGCAGACAGTGCTCTCCCCGCTCGCGCTCAGGTACTCGGCGTTGACGCTCTCGGGCGGGAAATAGTGGTTGCCCTCGACGACGACCGTCTCCTCGCTCTCGGCAATGGTGACCCCGTTCCAGACTGCCTTCATCTCGGTTGCCTCCGTCTCTGTCGGTAGCTTCTCTGCCCAGCTCAGACCCCCCGCGCCCCAGGAAGGATTCAGCCGCAGATGCCGAGCCCGATCGCAGCCGTCTCTGATGAGAGGATCGCCGAGGCATGCGACGAACCGGCCGGCTGGGCCTGCAGGACGGTCCTGGAGCTGACCGACAACGAGGCCCTCGCGGACCTCGCCGAATGGTTCGTGGACAAGCCGCTGGCGATCCTGCTGATCATCGCCGCCGCGGCCGTGCTCGGGCGGATAGCCGGGCGGGCGACGGCGGCCACCTTCAGACGATCGGCCAGCAGCTCGCTGCAGCGACGTGTTCGCGCCGCTACCCAGTTCGCGCCGGGCCTGCGGGAGAGCGAGGAGGTCGCCGCCCGCTCGGGGCAGCGAATCGAGGCGATCTCCCGGGTGGCCCAGAGCGCGGTCGTCTTCCTGATCTACCTGATCGCCGCGTTCCTGATCCTCTCCGAGCTCGGGGTGGATCTCGCGCCGCTGCTGGCGGGCGCGGGCGTCGCCGGGCTGGCGATCGGCTTCGGCGCCCAGAGCCTGGTCAAGGACTTCTTCGCCGGCATCTTCATCCTGCTCGAGGACCAGTATGCGGTCGGCGACATCGTCGACCTGGGCGAGGCGACCGGCGTGGTCGAGAACGTGAGCCTGAGGACCACCCGTCTGCGCTCGGTGGACGGGATCGTCTGGCACGTCCCCAACGGCGAGATCCTCCGGGTCGGGAACATGTCCCAGCACTGGTCACGATCGCTGCTCGACATCGAGGTCGCCTACGACACCGACATCAAGCGTGCCAAGCAGTTGATCGCCGAGATCGCCGGCGCGTTCGCGGCCGAGGAGCCCGACATCATCGAGGAGCCGGAGGTCTGGGGCGTCGAGGCGCTCGCGGCCAGCTCGGTCGTGATCCGCCTGGTGGTCAAGACCAGGCCCTCCGAGCAGTGGCGGATCAGCCGCGAGCTACGGGAGCGGATCAAGGACGGGTTCGACGCCAACGGCGTCGAGATCCCCTTTCCTCAGCAGACCGTTTGGACCCGAGGCGCCGAGGGCGCCGTTGGTGGGGTGAGCGGGGACTGATCAGGGCGCTGGGGTGCGGTCCAGCGCCGCCCGGGAGCCGGCGGCGATCAGAGCTCGGCGAGCAGTTCGCGATCGTGCTCGTAGTCGAGCAACTCGACCGCGGCCTCCAGCGAGAGCCAGCGGAGCTCGTCGACCTCGTCGTTGGCCTCGAAGGCGCCGGCGGTGGGCGTCATCAGCCACCAACGGACCTTCTTCCGGCGGCCCTTGTGATCGCGGTAGCTGTTGGAGGGAAGCTCCTCGCCGAGACGGCAGCTGTAGCCGGTCTCCTCCTCGACCTCGCGTTCGGCAGCGCGCTTGAAACTCTCCCCGTCCTCGAGCTTGCCCTTGGGCAGGGACCAGTCGTCGTAGCGTGGGCGGTGGACGACAGCGACCTCACGCTCGCCATCCTCGCGCTCGCGAATCAGCACCCCTCCCGCGGCCTCGATTTGCTTCGCCTTCGCCATCGGTGGCCCATAATCGCACTCCGATGCCACCTGAGATCGAGTTCCGGATCGCCGACCCCGCCGAGGAGCCGGCCCGCTCGCTGCTCGCGGCGATGACCGTAGAGCTCGATCAGCTCTACAGCAAGGTCCCCGGCAGCCTCGATTCGATCCCCGCGACACCCGAGCAGATGTCGCCGCCGTCGGGGTCCTTCCTCCTCGCCCTCGCGGCAGGGAAACCGATCGCCTGCGGCGGGATCAAGCGGATCGATGCCTCGATCGCGGAGATCAAGCGGATGTACGTGGTCCCGGCCGAGCGAGGACGCGGGATCGCCGCCGGGCTCCTACTCGCGCTCGAGGGCGAGTGCTCGCGCCTCGGCTACTCGCGAATCAGGCTCGACACCGGACCCGATCAGCCGGCGGCGAAACGGATCTATGAGCGGGCCGGCTACCGCTCGATCCCCGACTACAACAGCAACCCCTACGCCGCCCACTGGTTCGAGAAGCAGCTCACGACCGGGCCGGGCGGCGACTGAGCCGTCCCGCTGGGCGCTCAGAGCAGCCCGAGTCGCTCGGCCCGTTCGCGCACCCGGGCGACTACCTCACGCTCGCCCTCGATATCCCCCGCACGCATCAGCGCGCGGCCGGCGACCACCGTGGAATCGACCACGGTGGAATCGGCTGCGTAGACCAGGCCGCCATCGAGGGCCCCAAGCACAAGAGCGGGGCTGTCGAGCCTGACGAGGAGGAAGTCGGCCGGGCCCCCGATCCGAGGATCGCCGGCGGCCCCGAGCATCGGCGCGCCCAGACCCCGCGCGATCGCAAGGGCTTCGGAGGCGGTGAGCGCCGCCGCGTCAGCCGCGCGCTGCTTCTGAACCAGGGCCAGCTGCTTGACCTCGGCCAAGAGGCTGAGCGCGTTGTTGGAGCCGGCCCCGTCGGTCCCCAGAGCGACCGGCACGCCGTGCGCGCGGGCGGCCGGGAGGTCGAAGTCCGCGCCCACGGCGAGCTTCATGTTCGCGTTCGGGTTCGTGACGACGGTGGCGCCGCTCTCGGCGATCAGCTCCCACTCCCCTTGATCGAGCCACACCGAGTGGGCGAGCAGTGTCCGTGGGCCGAGCACGCCGAGCTCGTGCAGGTACGCCGCCGGTCGCAGCCCGTGGGCATCGATGCAGCCCTCCACCTCCGCCTCGGTCTCGGAGAGGTGGATGTGAATCGGCAACCCGGCCTCCCGCGAGCGCTCCCCGACCCAGCGCAGCGAGGCATCCGAGACCGTGTAGATCGCGTGCGGCGCCAGCGCCCCCGAGATCCGCTGATCGAAGCCCTCGAGCTCGGCTAGACCGGCCTCGGCGTCGTGGCGGAGCTTCTCGCTGCCGCTGGGGTCGCCGCCGTCGATCAACGGCGCCCCGATCGTCGCCCTCAGCCCCGCGTCGGTGACGGCCCTCGCCGTAGCGCCCGGCTGCCAGTACATGTCCCAGAGGGCGACCGTGCCGCTGCGAATCATCTCGACGCAGGCCAGGCGTGCGCCCCAGTAGACATCCTCAGCGTCGAGGCGCGCCTCGACCGGCCAGATGTAGTGCTCGAGCCACTCCATCAGGGGCAGATCGTCGGCGTATCCGCGGAACAGGGTCATCGCCGCGTGGGTGTGTGCATTGACGAAGCCGGCGACGATCGCCGTTCCGGCGCCGTCGAGGACCTCGTCGCCGTCGGCCGGGGCCACGCCGGGCCCGAGCTCGGCTATCACCCCCCGTTCGCAGCGCAGCCCGACCGGCTCGCCGTCGAGCAGCGCCCCGGCGACCGCGAGGGCGCTCAACGGCCGCCGCCGAGCTCGACGATCAGTGGTTGCAGCGCGGCCTCGAGGCGGGAGCGGTTCGTCGCCTTGCCGGCCTCGAAGTCCTCGACCGCCAAAGGCGCACCGCCCACCCCGTTGGCGAGGTTGTCGACCACGCAGACCGCCGCGTAGGCGATCCCGAGCTCCCCGGCGAGGATGCACTCCGCCGCCAGTGTCATCCCGATCACATCGGCGTGGGCGGCGATCAGCCGGATCTCGGCCGGCGTCTCGAAGCGCGGGCCGATCGCCTGCCAGTAGGTGCCGCCGTCGACGATCTCGCGATCGCCGTGGCGGCGCCAGCCGGTCATCACACGCTCGCGCCAGGAGCCGTCGAAGCCCGGCACCCGCTCGCCCCGGTGCCCGTCGGAGAACGAGAGTCCCAGGTGGAGGGCGATGAAGTCGTCGGGACAGAGGAAGGTCCCGACTCCGAGTCCGGGGCGAAGTCCGCCGACCGATCCGATCGCGATTGCACGGTCACAGCCCAGCTCCGCCAAGGCGGAGAGGTTCGCCCTGTGGTTGATCGCAGCGGCGGTCGAGTAACTCCCGATCCCGTGGCGCTGTAGCAACACGTGCATCTCGCCGACCAGTAGGGCGACCTCGCCATGATCGGTTGCGACTCGCTCGACCTCCAGCCCCTCGGCGGGCTCGCTGCCGAGAATCGAATGCCCCCCGATTACTGCCAGCCGGCCCATGCCGCGATGCTACCCCGCGGTCCGGGACCCGTGTCCCGCCCGCCGGCGTCTGAGCCCTCTCAGGCGTCCGGCAGCCAGCGCCGGATGAAGCCTCCGGCGCCGACACTTGCACCCCCCGCCGCCTTGACCGCAGCCGCCAATCGGCGGTCGCTGGAGACGACCAGCACCTCCGCCGGCTCGGGATCCGCCCGGACCCTGGCCGCGATCTCTCGATCGGCGGCGTTGGCGCCCCCGGATGCGAAGCTCACCTCGACCCCGGCGATCACCGCCGCGGCGCGCTCGACCCTCGCATGCGGGCGCCCATCGAAGACCACCTCGATCGCGAGCCCGGTCTCCCCCGCCAGCGCGCCGAGGCGGCGCGTCAATCGCTCCATCGCGGCGGGGCGATCTCGCCACCACCCGTCGGGTCGCGAGCCAAGGGCGTTGAGACCGTCCACGATCAGGCGTCGATAGCCATCCAGATCCTCCCCCGCAACTGCCTCAGGCCCAGCCACCCATCAGAAGCTACCGGTGTCGGTGAGCTCATCCGCCGCGGCGACGATGTCCCGCGGCAGCAGGCGGGCCCCGCCGAGACGATCGGCGAGATCGACCCCGGCGGAGGCGCCACCGATCGCGAGCGGCGCCGGCAAACTCGCCATCAGGTCCGATTCCAGGGCCTCGGCAGTGGCCGGTGTGGTGACTGCGAGAACGACCGCCGAGGGCCGGATACGCTCGGCGGTCTCCGCCAGAGCATCGAAGGGCGTGTCGGAGCCGAGCAGCGCCACCCGCCAACCGCGTTCGCCAAGAAGCAGGCCGAAGGAGACGAGGCCGAGGTCGTGCTCCTCCTCGGGTGGACAGGCCAGCAGGGCCAGCGGCCCAAAGCCGGCGCCCCAACCACGGGTGAGAGCCATCAGCCTGCCCCGGATCACGTTGCTGGCGAAGTGCTCCTGCCCGATCGTCGCCTCGTCTAGAAGCCACTTGTCGCCGATCCGCCGCAGGACGGGGAGGATCACCTCAACCAGCAGAGCCTCAACCCTGTAGGCCGCGATCGCCCGATCCACGGCCCGGTGGGCCGCCGCTTCGTCGAAGTTGATCAGTGCCGCGTAGATCTCGTCGCGGAGCTCCTTGGCCGCCAGACCCGCGGCTCTCCCGGCAGCGGCGCCGTTGCCGCCCGCCCTCGGTCCGGGGTCAGCCGCCTCGGCCTCCGCCGAGACCTTCGCAGCGGCCTCCGCGGGCGCCGCTCCTTGGGTGATCAGGTCGATCATCCGCTTCAGCCGGCGCTCGTCGTCATCGCTGTAGAGGCGATAGCCGGAGTCGGTCCGCTGCGGTTCGACGATTCCGTAGCGCCGCTCCCACGCCCGCAGGGTCGCCGGGGGGATGCCGGCCCTGCGCGCCAACTCACCGATGCGGAGAAGGGGAGCCGTGGGGCTCATCGGAGTCCCCCGCAGGCGGAGCAGGTTGCATCAGATTGATATGACAGACCTTCTACAAACACTTGACAGAGCTTGAATATATCTGCTACTTTCGATTCCGTCAAGCAAACCGAGGAAGTGATCGAGATCCAAACGCAGTCCAACATCACCAAGGCACGAATTCTCATTCTGATCGCCGCCGGGTTCTCGTTTCTGCTCTCGGTCAGCCTCTACTTCCTCGCTGACAACGAGATGGAGGGCATCTTCGTCGGGATCTGGGTTCCCTCGATCCTCGCCCTGGGCGCCTTCATCGCGCCCCGCAGTGGAGGCCCGCAATGAGCGAGGCAGCGATCTTCGCCTACGGCTTCGTCGTCTTCGGAATCGTCAGTGCCGCCTGCTGGCTGATCATCTGGGGAATCGTTCAGGAGCGACGCGACCGCGAAACGCTCGACGCTGGGCCGAACGCGCGACCCGTGGGCGGCGAGCGGACCGTGACCGAGAGAGCCGGTGAGAACCCAACCCCGAGGTCGGCGAGCCGGGACCGACTGTGATCGCCTCGGCTCTCGACTGGGCGCTGGACCGGAGCGTCATCGGTGGCTACACCTCGCTCGGCTACAAGCTGCGCGGTCTCGAGGGCCAGAGCCCCGACCCCGACGGAAGGCTCGAGGGCGCGCGGGTGATGATCACCGGCGCGAACGCGGGCATCGGCGCTGCCGCCACCGAGGCCCTCGCCGCACTGGGCGCAGAAGTGCACATGGTGGTCAGGGACCGTGAGCGCGGCGAGGACGCGATGGCGAGGATCAGCGAGCGAACCGGCAGCGACGCCCTCTACCTCCACCTCTGCGACATCTCCGACCTCGAGCAGGTCGATCGACTCGCAACCGAGATCGAAGACGGCCTCGACGGCCTCGATTGCCTGATCCATAACGCCGGCGCGATCTTCACGCAACGCCAGCTGAGCCCCCAGGGCCACGAGATGACCCTCGCCCTGCACGTGCTCGGACCGTTCCTGCTCAGCCACCGGCTCGCACCCCTGCTCCAGCACGGACATAGATACGAGAGCGGCCGGGTGATCTTCGTCACCAGCGGGGGCGCCTACACCGAGCGCCTCGATCCGGCCGATCCACAGCTACAGCGGCGCGACTTCGACGGCCCCGGCTTCTATGCACACGCCAAGCGCGCCCAGATCGTCCTCGCCGACGAACTCAACCGCCGCCTCGAGGGCGTCAGCAGCCACGCGATGCACCCCGGCTGGGCCGCGACGCAGGGTGTCGCCGATTCGCTCCCCAGGTTCAACACCGTCCTCGGCCCGCTGCTCCGCGATGCGGACGCAGCAGCCGACACGATCGTCTGGCTGGCGGCCTCCGACCGGCCCGAGCGCGAGCCGGGCCTTCTGTGGATGGACCGCGAGTCGCGGCCCGAGCACCGGGTCCCCTGGACCCACGAGGAGGACGGCGACGCCGATCTCCTCTACGAGCGTTGCGCCGAGCTCGTCGAGCTACAACCACTTCCTCGCGTCCCCGATCTGGACCGCGGCCCGAACGGGGCTGCCCGCGTTCTCCCCTCCCCCTGAAGGGCGTCGGGCGGTCCCGTTGAGGCCGGCTCTCCGCCCGGCCGCGGGCGTGTAACACGAATCCATGTAACGGCAGCGGTAGCCTGTTGTCCATGGAACGTGCCACGGCCGAAGGCCTGACGATCGACGAGCTCGCCCGCGAGACGGGGATGACCGCGAGAAACATCCGCGCCCACCAGTCGCGCGGCCTGCTGCCGCCGCCGGAGGTCAGAGCTCGGACCGGCTACTACACCCCCGACCACGTCGCCCGGATCAAGTTGATCCAGGACATGCAGTCACAGGGCTTCAACCTGAAGGCGATAGAGCGGCTGCTCGAGCTCGGAGCGGGCGAGGGAAGTGAGAACGCGCTCGCCTTCGAGCGCGCGATCCTCACCCCCTTCGCCGACGAGCAGCCCGAAGTCCTGCGCGGCGAGGACCTAGCTGAGACGTTCGGCGACCTCGGCGACCCCAAGCTGATGACCAAGGCAGAGAAGATCGGATTCATCCGGCCGCTGGGCGACGACACCTGGGAGGTTCCCTCGCCGACGATGCTGCGAGCGGCCCGCGAGCTGGCCGAGCTCGGGATCCCTCTCACCCACGCGCTCGCGGTGGGAGAGGCGATCGGCAAGCACACCAGCGCGATCGCCAAGGAGTTCGTTCGCCTCTTCGTCAAGGACGTCCTCGAGCCGCTGCAGGACGGGGACCGGGTCGGCGAGGCGAACCTCGAGCACGCCCGCGAGGCGGTCGAGCGTCTGCGCCCACTGGCCTCGGAGGCCGTCCTGGCCAGCTTCGGGCAGCGGATGACCGAGGCCGTCGAACGCCAGCTGGCCCGCGAGCTCGGCAACTGATCCGCGCGCTGGGCGGAGCCTCTCCCCACCCGAGCCCGAGTGGGACCGGAATCAAACGGCGGCTTCGAGTGCCCCCAGGTCCGAGCGAAGCGCGTCGAGTAGGTCCCAGATCTCCGGAATCTGATCGCGATCGCAGATCAGGCCGAAGTCCATCGAATCGCGGTAGCTCATCACCGTGATGTTGAGACCGGCACCGTCGGCGACGACCGAGACGGGATAGTTGGCAGTGATCTCGGCTCCGCCCATATAGAGCGGAAACCGGGGCCCGGGCACGTTCGAGATCACGAGGTTGTACAGGGGCCGCATCCGCTGCTGGGTACCGAGCTGGAGGGCGACGCGGGCGGCCCGCGCGTTGATCGCAGGCGGGATGAAGTTGGCCACGTCCTGGAGCAGCTCGGCCGGCATCGCCTTGTGCCGCTCCTTCGCCGCCAGCATCGCGACCCGCGATCGCTCCACCCGCTCGAGTGGGTCCGGCTCATCGGTGGGAATCGGCACGATCATCACCGAGACACGGTTCCCGTAGGTGCCGACCTGCTCGTCGGTCCGGACCGATACCGGGATCTGGGCGAGCAGCGGCTCTGAGGGCAGCGAGCCCTCCGCCATCAGCAGCTCGCGGACCGCGCCCGCGCACATCGCGACGACCACGTCGTTGACCTTGACCCCGAGCGAGTCCTTGACCGCCTTCACGCTCCCCAGCGGCAGCGACCCGAAGCTGAAGCGACGGTGAGCCGAGATTCGGCCGCTGAAGGGAGTGTGCGGGGCCTGGTGACGCGGGCGCTGGATGATCTCGCCGTCGCCGTCGCCGCCCAGGGTCTGCCGCGCCCTCGACGCGTAGCGGCTGATCGTCTCCGCGCCCGGCAGCCCGAGGATCGAGGGCGCCACATCGAGGTATGGAAGCGTCGAGGGGACGGACTTCAGGGCTCGCAGCGGCTGCACCGGGAGCGCGACGAGCCCGCGACCGAGCATCTCGAGCGAGCTCGGTGGATCGTCGGCGTCCTGATTGCCGGGAGCGGGGGGCGGAATCTCGCGGCCGCCGGGCTCGAGATCGAAAAGCACTCCCATGATCTCGGCACCGGACATCCCGTCGATCATCGCGTGGTGCATCTTCGTCATCACCGCGCACCGACCGCCCTCGAGTCCCTGGATCAGATAGAGCTCCCACAGCGGCCGGGCGCGATCCAGATGCCTGGAGGTGAGGCGGCTGACCTGGGCGGCGAGCTTGTGGTCGTCACCGGGCGCCGGGAGCGCGATCTCGCGCAGGTGATACTCGAGGTCGAAGTTCGGATCCTCGATCCAGTAGGGGCGGTCGAGACCGAGCGGAACCTCCGCCAGCTTCCACTTCATCACCGGCAGCAGGTGGATCCGCTCTTCCAGCAACTGGGTCAGATCCTCGAGGCGCAGCTCCCCTGACTCGCGGGTCGAGGGATCGAGAACCGCCACCCCGCCGACGTGCCCGTAGTGGGTCTCGCTCTCGATCGCCAGGAACTGCGCGTCGAGGCTGCTGAGCTGGCGGATCATCCTTCTCCTTCCGGGGCGCCCCGCGCCGCCGCGGGAGTCTCGGGCAGCATACGTCCTGGCAGGGGGTGGAGCCCCCGATCGCGGATCGGGTTAGTGATCCGAATCGCCTGCCCGACCGAATTAGGGGCATATGGCTAGCTACTCAACAACCATCCGCACAAGCTGGGATCTCGAGACGGCCTTCGAGTACCTGGCGACCTTCGACAACATCTCCGACTGGGACCCCGGAGTGAACTCCGCCGAGTGCGTCAGCGATCACGCCCTCGAACCCGGAGCGCGATTTGATCTCGAGCTCAACTTCGCAGGCCGAAGCGTCCCGATCACCTATGAGACGATCTCGATCGAGCGCCCTCACGAGGTGGTTCTGCGCGCCGAGAACGCCGGCATCGTCTCGCTCGACAAGCTCAGCTTCGACCCCGCTCCGGAGGGCGGCACCGCGGTCACCTACGACGCCCAGCTGGACCTCAAGGGTCCGCTGAAGCTCGGCGCGCCGATCCTGCAGTTGGTCTTCAACCGCCTGGGCGATGCCGCACGCGACGGCCTCGCCGAGCGCCTGGCGGGACCTTCCCCCTCCCCCTCCGACGCGCCCCGGGCCACCAAAGCCTGACTTCGTGAGCGGCCGGAGGATCGGCATAGTAGGAACCGGCATCGCCGGCCTCACCGCCGCCTCGGAGTTGACCCGCGCGGGTCACCAGGTGACCGTGTTCGAGGCCGGCGACCACGTCGGCGGCCATACCGACACTCACACGATCGAGGCCGAGGGCCGCACCTTCGAGGTCGACACAGGCTTCATCGTCTTCAACGACCGCAACTACCCCAACTTCGAGCGGCTGCTCGCCGAGCACGGGGTCGCGACCCAGGAAACACAGATGAGCTTCGGCGTCTCCGACTCGCGCGGGGAGTTCGAGTGGTCGGCGCGAGGCCTCGGCGGCGTCTTCGCCAACCGCTCCCACGTGCGCGACCCACGGTTCCTGCGGATGCTGCTCGATATCGCGCGCTTCAACCGCAAGGCCAAGTCGCTACTCGGCCTCCGCGGTGAGGGGCCGTCTCTGGTCGACTTCCTTAGCGAGAACGGGTTCTCCGACTACTTCGTCAACCGGCTGCTGATCCCGCAGGCGGCCTCGATATGGTCGGCTGAGCCGAACCGGATGTCGAGATTCCCGGCTTCCTTCCTGGCGGAGTTCTTCCACAATCACGGCACCCTGCAGTTCCTCGATCGCCCACAGTGGAAGACCGTTGTCGGGGGATCGCGCAGCTACGTCCGCGCCCTGACCGCGTCGTTCGCCGAGCGGATCTGGGTCCGCAACCCCGTGCAGGCGATCGTCCGCGAGCCCGAGGAGGTCGTGGTCCGCCTGGCCGACGGCGAGAGTCGCTTCGACGAGGTCGTGATCGCCGCCCACTCCGATCAGGCGCTGGCGATGATCGACTCGCCGACCGCTGCCGAGCGTGAGATCCTCTCGGCGATTCCCTACCAGCCGAACGAAGCCTTGCTCCACACTGACGAGAGACTGATGCCGCAGCGGCGGGCCGCCTGGGCCAGCTGGAACTTCCATCTCATCGATCAGCCCGCGAGGACGACGCTCACCTACGACATGAACCGGCTCCAGCGGCTGCGGACCAGGGAGACCAACTTCCTCGTCACCCTCAATCGCCGCGAGGAGATCGACCCCGACAAGGTCCTCGCCTCTCGTCGCTACTCTCACCCGGTCTTCACCAACGACGGCATGCGGGCGCAGGAGCGCTGGTCGCAGATCAGCGGCGCCGACCGGATCCACTACTGCGGCGCCTATTGGCGCTGGGGCTTTCACGAGGACGGCTGCTGGTCCGGCCTGCGGGTCTCGGAGGCCCTCGGCGGCCGGGGCCCCGGCCTCGGGGGCGTGGTACCGGCGAGTGTCGGCGACTCGCCCGGCGGCGCCCACGAGCTCGAGCCGGCCCGATGAGCCCTATCTCGACTTCGACCCGGCCCGAGCCCACGCTCGAGGCCGCGACCGCCGGACCCGCAGCCGCGGGGGAATGGCACCGGCGGCCACACCGTACGGCCTCGGCGATCTACGAAGGTGAGGTCTACCACCGTCGTCTCGAGCCCTTTGACCACGGCTTCGCCTACAGGATCTTCCTGCCGCTGTTCGACCTCGACGAGCTCCCCGGCCTGCTCGACTCGATTCCGCTCTGGTCGGCGCGCCGCGGCGCGCCGGCGCGCTTCCGTCGCAGCGACTACCTCGGCCCCGAGGATCTGCCGCTCGCCGAGGCGGCCCGCGCCCGTGTGAACGAGGAGCTCGGTGACGCGCCCGACGGTCCCGTGCGGCTGCTCGCCAACCCCCGCTATCTCGGGGTCGGCATGAACCCCGTCGCCTTCTACTACCTGCATGGCTCCGGGCCTGGTGAACCGGTGGAGGCGATGATCGCCGAGGTCACGAACACCCCGTGGGGCGAGCGTCGCAGCTACGTGATGCGGCCCGAGCCCGATCGGGACGGCGGTATCGGCGGCGACTTCGAGAAGGCCCTCCACGTCTCCCCGTTCATGCCGATGGACCAGAGCTACCGCTGGAGCGCGAACGAACCTGGTGAGAAGCTCACCGTCCGGCTCGAGAATCTGCAGGAAGGCCGTCGCGTCTTCGCGGCCGGCGTCTCGCTCGAACGACGCGAGATCAGCTCGCGCCGCATGCTCCGTCTGCTCGTCCGCTACCCGCCGATGACCGTGGCCACCCTGGCTCGGATCTACTGGCAGGCGGTGAGGCTCAAGATCAAGGGAGCCCCCTATCATCGAAAGCCGGCCAAGGGCAAGGAGTCGACCTGATGATCCAGCGACGAATCATCCACCGATTGCTGAACCGGATCGCCTCCGGACGGATCGAGCTCACCGAGACCTATCCGGGCGGTGAGCAGATCGCCTTCGGGCCGCCGGCATCGCCGAACCTCGGCCGGGTCGAGGTCCACGATCCGGGGGTCTACTCCCGCCTGGTCCGATCGAAGAGCATCGCGCTCGGGACCACCTATTCCGAGGGGCTCTGGGACAGCCCCGATCTAGTGGATCTCCTGGTCATCATCACCCGCGAGATCGGCCGCGCCGACCGGCTCCGCCGCAGGATCGCGCCGGTGATGGTTCCATTCCAGCGCCTGGGAACGCTGAACATGCTCAACACACGCGCCAAGGCGCGCGAGCACATCTCATCCCACTACGACGCCGGTAACGACATGTTCGAGCTCTTCCTCGACGCCGAGAACATGATGTATTCGTCAGCCTATTTCGAGCATCAGGGCCAGAGCCTTGAGGACGCGCAGCTCGCCCGCCTGGAGCGGATCTGCGATCAGCTCGAACTGACAGCCGAGGATCACCTGCTCGAGATCGGCACCGGCTGGGGCGGGATGGCGGTTCATGCCGCGACGACCCGCGGATGCCGCGTGACCACGACCACGATCTCGGAGGAGCAGCGCGCCTACGCCGAGCGAAGGGTCCGCGAAGCCGGCCTCGAGGACCGTGTATCGGTGCTCGGCGCCGACTACCGTGACCTCGAGGGCCGCTACGACAAGCTCGTCAGCGTCGAGATGATCGAGGCGGTCGGCTGGGAGTGGTTCGACACCTACTTCCGGCGGTGCTCGCAGCTGCTGCGGCCCGACGGCCTCTTCTTCCTGCAGGCGATCGTCGTCGACGACGCCATCTATGAGACGGAGAAACGGACTCGCTCCTTCGCCAACGAGCTGATCTTCCCCGGCGGCTGCCTGCCCTCGGTGGAGGCGATCCAGTCCTCGATCGCGACCGAGACCGACCTGCGGACCCTGGCGCTGGAGGACATCTCCGCCAGTTACGTGCGCACCCTGCACGAGTGGCGCGATCGGTTCGTGGCCGCCACCTCCGAACTCGAGCGGCTCGGATACGACGAGGCCTTCCGCCGGCTGTGGGCGCTGTATATGGCGATGTCGGAGGCGGGGTTCACCGTCGCCCGCATCCGCGACGTGCAGATCCTGTTCGCCAAGCCCCGCTTCGAGCGGCGCCTGGCTCCGAGCGCCGAGGCCGCGCTGTCGCTTCCGAAGCCGTAGCCGGCCATCCTCGGAGCTCCTTGATCAGCACCGCAGTGTGCTCGGTCGAGTGGATGCTCGCATAGCCGAGACGTATCAGGAGCGGCGAGGAGGAGCGCTTCTCGACGCCCTCCGGCATCGACCACAGCGCCGAGGGGACCGCGATGATTGCCCCGAACGTCTCGGCCGCAAGGTGCTCGAAGCGATCGATCAGCTCGATGCCGATCCCCCGATTGCGCCGGTCCCGTGCGACGAGGAGGTTCGCGAAGTCGATCAGGTCGGGCGAGAGCGGGACGCCGAACGCGAAACCGATCAGCCGCCCGTCCTCGACGGCGACGGCGGCCGGATAGGAGCCGAGGATACGCGCGAGCCGCGCCGGCTCCGGCGAGCGCCCAACCTCGGCGAGCGCGAGGGCGCGCGCCTGAGCAGCGTCCGATCTCTCTGCCGCGCGGATCGAGACCTCTTCCGGCGGCGAGGCGGCGGCGCGATCGCCGCCGCCACGGGGCCGGTCGAGCGCACCGGCCCGCGCGATCGCCTTTCTCACCTCCCAGGCCTCGGCCTCCAGCATTCGCAGCGCCTCATCGTCCCCGACGCCGGCGAGATCGCTGACGGTCCGGATCGCTCGCTTCCGGAGCTTGGAGATCGTCACGCGCATGTCAACCATCCGGTTGCCGACGATCCGGCCCGCCTCGACCATCGCCGCGGTGGTGATCCGGTTCAGCGCCAGCTTCTGAGCGGTCGCGGCCTGGAGGCGAGTGGAGCCGGTCAGAAGCTCCGGGCCGGTGTCGAGCAGGATGGGGTGCTCGGCCGCCTCGAGCACCGTGGTGCCCGGGTTGTTGGCTATTCCGCAGGTCCAGGCGCCGGCCGAAGCCGCGGCGCTCAGACCCGCGACCACGAAGGGCGTCGTCCCGCTGGCCGCGAGGCCGATGACGCAGTCGCCGCGAGCGATCCCCGCCTCCGCCAGCCGCGCTGCGGCGGCGGCGCGATCATCCTCTGAGGAGGCGATCGCCGCGGGGCCCTCGCCCCCTGCAATCCACGCCGTGAACATCTCCGACGGCACCCCGAAGGTGGGCCTTAGCTCGGAGACCTCGGTCAGGGCGATGCGCCCGCTCGTCCCGGATCCGAGCAGAACCACCCTGCCACCCCGCCTGACGCAGCGCCCGAGCACGCGCGCCGCCTCGGTGATCTGGCCGGAGGCGGCGAAGACCGCCTCGAGCGTCCCGCGCTCCGCCGAGTCCATCAGGTCGACGACCTCGTCCGCTCCCATCGCCCCCAGATCACCGGACCGGGGGTGCGGCTGCTCGGTCGGGGGCTCCGAGCTCATGGCGCGAGAGCGGCAGCCAGCCGCGCCGCGGTCGTGACCTGAGGGGGGCAGGCGAACGGTGTCAGCGCCTGAACTCCAATTCGCTCGAGCGATCGGATCAGCCACCGGCGTGCGACCGGGCTGGTGAGCACGCGGGCCAGGCGGCCGAGCGTCCGAGGAGGGGGCGAGCGGAGGCAACGGCGAGCGCGCGGGAAGCGGCGGGCCAGAACCCGCTCGAAGCGATCCCGGCCGGGACCCCCGCACCCCGAGAAGATCGTCGCTCCGGCTCGGACGGCCTCCGCGCGGGTTCCCGTACCGCCGGCGTCGATCCCGAGCACGACCGGCGCCGCGCTCATCGGCGCTCCGCGACGATCGCCGAGAAGTGACCAGTCAGATAGCGCGTCGGCAGGCTGCGGAGTGCCTCGAAGCGCGCGGAGAGGCGTCGGAATCGCTGCTGCGCTGACGGCGAATCGGTCCGTCTGGCGATCGCGACCGCCGCCACCCGCGGTGCGTGCATGAGCGCGGTGCGGGTGCGCACGGTCAGGCCGGTCCGGCAGGCCATCCGCTCGAGGCGCCGGGGCCCGACGGTCGGGCCGAGCGGGTAGGCGACCAAACCGGCCGCCCTCAGTCGCGGCGTCGGCAGCACCTGGCGCACGGCTATGACCGGATTGACCGGGTTGTCGAGGGTCAGCACAAGCGTCCCCCCAGGCGCGAGCACCCGCGCAAGCTCCTCCACGGCCTGCTCGATCTCAGCGACGGACTCGAGATGGTCGAGCGTCGAGAGCGAGACGACCAGATCGAAGTTGGCGTCTTCGAAGTCGAGCCATCGCACGTCGCCGGCGCGCGCGATGAGCCCGTCGCATCGCGAACGCGCGGCGTCCACGATCTCCGGCACCACGTCGATGCCCGTGACCCTGTCGGCACGCCCCTGCAGATATGGCACCACGCCGCCGGAGACGGCCTCGTCGAAGAGATCGGTCTTCAGCGCTGAGTGGAACCTGGCCCCAGCCAGCTCCCGCTCCAGGAACGCCCCGTTGACCGCATCGCTGTGGGATCGCCAGAGCACCGGCTCGCCCCCTTCGGTCGTGCGAACCCCCAGCCTCACTTCCAGCGGCGTCGAGGACACTGTCCTATCGTAGAGCCGGTGGAGGGGTTTGCGACGCTGGATCCACGCGGGGCGACCGGTCGTTTCACCACGGGACGCCCCCCGATCCTCGTCCTCGGAGCGAGGGCGGGGCCGGACGGCCCGTCCGGGGTGCTGCGGGCCCGTGTCGTGCGTGCGGCCGAGCTGCATCGCGAAGGAAGCGGAGGGGAGCTGCTCTGCTCAGGGCTGCCCTACGAGACGCTCTGGATGCGGCACCTGCTGGAGGAGCGCATCGAGGACAGCCGCGCCATCACGACCCTCTCGGCCCGCAGCACCCGCGAGAACATCGCCGGAGCCCGGGATCTGATCGGACACGGTGCGCAGATCATCTTGGTCACCTGCGAGTACCACCTGCCGCGCGCGCTGGAGGAGGCGCGCCGCCAGCGACTGTGGCCGATCGGCCGACCGGCGCGATCGGGGGCCAATGCCCGCCCACCCGCCTACCGCCGGGCACGCGAGGCGCTGGCCACGGTCGCCTACCGCCTGAGCGGGGGTCTGCCAAGCGACGGCCGCGCGCGATGAGCCGGGCGATCGCCGCCGTACGCTTCCGGCGCGGGCTCGGCGAGCTCACGGGGAGCCCGGCCCCCACCCTCGACCAGGCTCGTGAACGCCTCCGACGGGCGCGCGCCGGACGGGATGCGTCGTTTCTGGCCTCGCTCGACCGCCTCGTCCTCGCGAACCCCTCCAGCCCCTACTCGACCCTGCTCCGCTGGGCCGGCATCGAGCGCGGCGACATCATCGCGCTGCTCGAGAGCGAGGGCCTCGAGGCATCCCTGCTCCGCCTCCGCGACGCGGGCGTCTACGTGAGCCACGAGGAGTGGCTCGGCCTCGAGCCGGTCCGCCGCGGTAGCTCCGAGGCCCGGTTCGGGCCCGCCGATTTCGCCAACCCGCTCGCCCCCGGAGACATGTTCGCCGGCACCGGAGGCACCCGCAGCGGGGGCGTCCCGGTCTCGTGGAGCTTCCGGGCTCTGCGCGGTGGCGCCGACGCATACGCGCTGAGAGCGAGGACCTGGCGCGTCGATCGAACGCCGTCGGCGATCTGGCTCCCGGGCCAGCCCTCGGGGGTCGGCCTCGCCAGCGCGCTGCTGCTCTACGCCGCCGAGGGGGTCACACCCGAGCGTTGGTTCAGCCCCATCGGGCGCGATCGGCGAAGCCGCGATGACCGGATCGCCGACCGAGGCCTGAAGCTGCTTGCCCGCTCGCGCGGAATCCGCCTCCCGCATCTCTCAACGGCTCGGCTCGCCGACCCCTGGCCGGTCCTGCGCTGGTGCGAGGACGCCCTGCGGCGCTCGCCGAGAGCGCGTCTCGGCGCCTACACGGGATCGGCGGTGGCGCTGGCCGAAGCTGCGATCGGAGCCGGGGTGTCCCTGCGGGGACTCGTGATTGCGACCCTCGGGGAACCGCTCGACCAGGGGCGCGCGGACGCAATCGCGGCCTCGGGTGCGGAAGCCGCGAACGGCTACGGGTTCATGCAGAAGGGGACCGTCGCCCACGGCTGCCCGGCCCTCGAGCCCGGCAAGCTGCACCTGCTCGAGCACCGGGTGGCGGTGATCCAGCGCGCGCGAGAGATCGCCGGCGGCGGCCGCGTCGGCGCGTTCCTGTGGACGAGCCTGCACCAGCTCACCCCGACCGTGATGCTCAATACCGAGAACGACGACTTCGGTCTCCTGCCGGAGGCCCGCGACTGCGACTGCGAGCTCGGGCGGATCGGATTCCGGAGGCGGATCGCCGACGTTCGCGGGATCAGCAAGGTCTCGGCCGAGGGGATGACCGTTCGTGGCGAGACCTTCGCCCGTCTCGCCCACGGGGTGCTGCCCGACGCGCTCGGCGGCGGGCCTTCCGATTATCAGTTCGAGCAGCGGCCGGAGGGGAGCCGCTCGACGATCGTGCTGAGGATCGATCCGCGGATCGGCGAGATCGACGCCGGCAGCGTCCGCCGGCTCTGCGCGCTGGAGCTCGAGCGAACGGGCCCGGGGCGCCTCGCCGCGGCTGTCTGGGATCAGTCGGGCGGCATCCACATCGACCGCAGCCCGCCCCGGACCGAGGCGTCCGGCAAGCTCCTGCCGCTGACGATCGCCTGACTGCCGGCCCTACTTCAGCTTCACCGTCTTCTTGGTCGTCTCGGTGTTGCCGACCTCGTCGGTCACGGTCAGCGTCAACTTCGCCTTCGGCTTCTTGCCCTGCTTGACCTTCTTGACGACCTTCTTCTGCTTCTTCTTGCTCTTCAGCTTCGCGACCAGCTTCAGCTTCTCGCCGTCGGCGGCGTCGGTGTTGATCGTCTTCAGCTTGCCGCCGCCCTTGGTCACCTTGCCGGTCAGCTTCACCTCGACCGGCTCACCGGTCTTGACCGTCGCCTTGACCTTGACCTTCTTCTTCTTCACCTTCTGGCTCTTGGCTGCCTTCAGCTTGCGGCCGTCGATCTCGGTGTCGACGCTGAAGGACCGCTCGGCGGGCGAGCCGTCGAGGTTGCCGGCCCGATCGATCGAACGGACCCGGAAGCTGTGATCGCCGTCCGCGAGCGGCCCGAGAGCAAGCGGTGAGCTGCAGCCCGAGAACGCTGCGCCGTCGAGCGAGCACTGGAGGCTGGCGCCCGTCTCGGTCGAGCGGAAGCTGGCGCTCGGGGTCGAGTCGGCTCCTGCGCCACGCGGCCCGGCGTCGATCAGGGTATTGGGAGCGATCGTGTCGACCGTGAAGGCGCGTGAGGTCGCTGGGCTCTCGACGTTGCCGACCCGGTCGGTCCCGCGGACCTCGAAGGCGTGCGCGCCCTGGCCCAGTGCGCCGGTCGCGAAGCTGCCCGAACATGGCGTGTACCCGCCGCCGTCGAGGCGACACTCCAACTCGGCCGCGAGATCGTCAACGGTGAAGCCGAATGTGAAGGCCGTCTGTGAGTTGAAGCTCCCGTTCGCGGGGCCACTGGTGATCGAGGTGTTCGGCGGCGTCGTATCCGGCCCGAGAACGTCGCGGCGATAGACGTCGGAGGAGCCGTCGTCGTCGGCGGAATCGAGGTTGGTGGAGCGGGAGTCGAAGGATGTGTAGCGACCGTGCTCAGAGATGTCGGGATCGGCGTCGGAGTCGTCACCCTGGGCGCCCCCCGGCCCCTGTGCCCGGCTGGCCATCTTCGTCAACCCGAGGATCAGGTCCCGGTGGTAGACGTCGGGGCGGGTGTCGTCGGAGGCCGGGTCGAGGTTGTTGGCGGCCGAGACGAAGGCCACGTAGGTGCCGTCGGCGGAGATCGCTGGCCCCTCGGCGCTCCCGTCGGCCGGCGTGTCGCTGCTGTTGCGGCTTGCGAGGATCGTCTCGTCGTCGTCGCGGTCGCGAACGAAGATGCTGCCATTCGTCGTCGGGTCGTCCGGATGCAAATTGCTCGCGTCGCTGTGCCAGACGACCCGCGAGCCGTCGCCCGAGATCGAGGGCTCACGGGCATCCCGGCTGCCGACCGCGCCGGGGACCGCCGCGGTCGCGTCGGCGCGCGAGACGATCTCGTTCGTGTTGGCCGCGATGTCGCGGACGACGATCTGCTGGAAGCCGCCCCCGTCTCCATCGAGGTTGTCGGCCTCGGTCTCGAAGGCGACTTTGTTGCCGTCCGCGGAGATGTCGGGCAGATAGGACGAGTCGTCCGCGGAGAGGCTCGTGTTGTTGTTTTCGCGGCTCACCAGCAGCGTCTCGTCGCTGCTGAGGTCGCGGACGTAGATGTTCGAGAGCACCTCGTTTCCGTCGGGGTGGTAGTCGTCGGTGGCGTCGAAGGCGACCCGGTCGCCGTCCTCGGAGATCGAGGGCGAGGATGGGAAGCCGCCGATGTTCTGGTCGGAGTCGTCGAGGCTGACGAGCTCCGTCGTGTCGGCCTGCAGATCACGCACGAAGATGTCGGCCTCCGCGTCGCCGTCGGTATCGAGGTTCTCGGCGTCGGACTCGAACGCGACGTAGCGGCCGTCGGGCGAGATCGACGGTCTACTCGAATTGCCGTCACCCTCCGCCCCGCTCCCGCCGTCGGCTCGGCTGGCAAGCTCGACGGTCTCGGCCTGCGCGTCGTAGACGAAGATGTCGGCGCGGTTGTTGCTCGCGTCCGGATCCAGGTTGGTCGCGTCCGACTGGAACGCGACGTAACGGCCGTCGTCCGACATCGAGGGATCCTGCGAGATCCCGTTCGCGTTGGCCGGGTCCCCGAAGGGAGCCTGGCTGGCGAGCCGTGTATCGCCGGAACCGGTATCGCGCACATAGGCGTCGCTGATCGTGTCGGTGTCGTCGGGATCGAGGTTCGTCGATTTGCTCACCATCCCGAGCGCCCGCCCATTCGCACCGATCACGACGCTCTGGACGCCGTCGTCGGCGATTGCGCCGTTCGCCCCATCGGCGCGCGACTGCAGCCGGGTCGAATCGTCGTCGAGGTCGCGGATGTAGGCGTGGTTGACGTTGGCGACCGTGGTGTAATCGGGATCGAGGTTGCTCGCGGAGCTGATGAACGCGATCTCGGTCCCGTCCGTTGAGATCGAGGCGACCTGGGAGATCTTGTTCGCCTTGGCGCCGGCGGCGCCGCTCGCGCGGCTGATCAGCTCGGTGTCCTCGGAGCCGAGGTCGCGGATGTAGACGTCGTAGGTGGAGTCGCTGTCGTCGCCGTCGAGGTTGTCCGCCTCGCTGAGGAAGGAGACGACATTGCCGTCGCCGTTGAGCGAGGAGCCCACGGTGGTGTCGTTGGCCTTCGCGCCCGAGGATGTGTCGGCGCGGCTGACCAGCGTCAGCGTCGCGCCGGTCCGGTTGCGGACGTAGACGTCGCGCTCCTCGTCGCTGTCGGCGGCGTCGAGGTTCGAGGACTGGGTGTCAAAGCTGACGTGGCTCCCGTCGGTGTCGAGCGACGGCGCGTAGGAGGCGCGGTTGCCGTCGAGGGCGCCACGACTGACCAGCTCGGTCGTGTCGGAGCCGAGGTCGCGAACGAAGATGTCCTTGGAGAAGAAGGCACCGGCCATCGTGTCGGTGTCGTTGACCGGATCCAGCGTGTTGTCCGCCGACGCGAACCCAACGACATTGCCGTCTCCTGAGATCGCCGGCTCGGTCGCGCCCTCGGGCGGGGCAGGGGTGCCAGGCCCGGGTGCACCGGTCGGCCGACTCACCAACTCCAGGTCCGGGGGGTCAACGGTCAGATCGGCTACGTAGATGTCGTCCTCGTTGTTGGTGTCGTCGGCGCCGATGTCCTCGTAGGCGACGAACGCGAGCGTCTCACCGTCGTCGGAGATCGCGGGATCACTGCCGGACCCGTCGACGCCGTCGCCGGGCGTGACGAGCGTGGTGGTCCCCGCGACTGTGTCCCGAACGTAGATGTCTTCGTCGCCCTCGGTGTCCTCGGCGTCGAGGTTCGTTGCCTGGGTGCCGAAGGCGACGTAGCGACCGTCGCTGGAGACGTCGATCGGAATCGCGGACGCGTTGACCTTGCCGCCGGGAATCACCTGGGCGAGGCTGACGAGTGTGGTGTCGTCCTTGGCGGCGGAGCTCGGGGCGGCGAGCCAGACGGCGACAACGAGGGCGAGGGCGAGAGCGAGGGACCCGATCAGCCGAGCACTGAGATCGAACCCGTCCAGCCGCACCCGCTCCGTCTTCGATCCCGCCATCCGGCGCCAGCCTAACAAACGGTCCTCGACCAACACCGCGGCCTCGAGATGCGCCGGACCGAGGCGAGGCTAGAGTCCGCCGCGTCGAGGCACGAACCGACATCGAGCGGCGTCGCAGGGATCGACGAGCGGCTCGCCGCCGGGCCGCGGTCCGGCGGCGCCGGGTCGTCGCCGTAACCGCAGTCCTCGTCGGGCTGGGGCTGCTCTTCCTCCTCTTCCGGGGATGCGGCGGGGACGAGGCCGAGCCTCCGACCCCCTCCCCCGCGACCGCGCTGGACCCGGTCCAGCTCGCGGGCCAGCGACTGATCGCCGGGTGGGACGGCGCCGATCCGCCGCGGGGCCTGCGGCGAATGATCGCCTCCGGCCGGGTCGCCGGAGTGATCCTCTTCGCGGACAACGCCCCCGACCGCGGGACCGCGCGTCGCTCGCTCCGCGCCCTGCAGGGCATCGAGAGCCCCCCGGGACTTCAGGCGCCGCTGCTGGCGATGGTCGATCAAGAGGGCGGACAGGTCAAGCGCATCGCCGGCCCGCCGACCGCCTCGGCCGAGAAGATGGGGATGCGCGGTGAGGCCTTCGCCGCGACCCAGGGCCTGGCGACGGGCCGCAGCCTTTCGAGGCTCGGCTTCAACATCGACCTCGCGCCGGTCCTCGACCTCGACCTGCCCGGGGGCGCGATCGGCCGCGAGCAGCGCTCGTTCGGCGCCGATCCCGAGCGGGTCAGCGCCGTCGCGATCGACGGCTTCGGAGCCGGCCTCGACCGGAGCGGCGTTGTGGCCACGGCCAAGCACTTCCCGGGTATCGGCTCGATCGAGACCAACACCGACAACGCCGCCCAGGCGGTCCGGCTCGGCCCATCCGAGCTGCAGGACGGTCCCATCCGCCCGTTCGAGGACTTCATCGCCGCCCGCGGGCGGATGATCATGGTCGGTCTCGCCACCTACCCCGAGATCGCAAACCGACCCGCCGCGTTGTCGGCGAAGTTCGTAACCGATGAGCTGCGCGGACGGCTCGGGTTCAGCGGGGTGACGATCACCGACGGCCTCGGCGCCGCGGCGGCCGTCGACTTCGGCGATACCCGGAAGGTCGCACTGGCCGCGGTCAACGCCGGCAACGACCTGCTCCTTTACTCGGATTGGCGCGCTGCACGGGACGTCGGCCGCCTGTTCGCGGGCCGACTCCGCTCCGGCGCCCTCGAGCGTGCCTCCTTCGAGGACTCCGCCGAGCGCGTCCTCGATCTACGCGGCTCGCTGGCCGAGCGTTCCGGATAGGCTCGCGCCCGCATGGCAGAGCGAGTCAGCGCAGCAGAGGCGGTGGCGCGGGTCCGGACCCGGGACACGATCGGCATCCCACTGGGGCCCGGGCAGCCGGCCGAGTTCATGGCCGCGCTCGGCGGGCGCGGGGACTGGGAGGAGCTGCGCATTTACGGGGCGCTGCTGGCGGTCGGAACCGGCGTCTTCAATCACCCCAACGTTCACTACCTGAGCGGATTCTTCGGCCCGATCGAACGGGCGCTTCGCGACGCCGGCGCCAACATCGGCTTCGTCCCGGCCGACTTCCGCCGCTTCGCTCCGCTGCTCGCAGATCAGGCGCCGCGCGTCGTCGCGGTCGCCGGCACCCCTCCCGATGCCGACGGTGTCTGCTCGCTCTCCCTTCATGCCGGGGCCCACAACGCCGAGATCGAGGCCGCCGCCGACGATCCCGATCGGGTTCTGGTGTTGGAAGCGTCCGAGAGCTTCCCTCGAACTCACGGGATCGAGCCCGAGTACCCGCACGCGATCTCGGCGGAGCGGGTCGACCTTCTGGTCGACAGCCAGGCCGAGCCGCTGCCGCTGGCCGATCCCGACCCCAGCGACGAGGACCGTCGCATCGCTCAGCACGCCGCCGCCTTCGTTCCCGAGGGCGCGACCCTGCAGACCGGGATCGGCGCCGTCCCCTCGACCATCGCCCGGATCCTCGCCGAGGGCGACGGCGGCGACTACGGGGTCCACTCCGAGATGTTCACCACCGGGCTGATGCACCTGCACAAGGCGGGGAAGGTGAGCAACCGCAAGGGCCAGTTCGACGGCGTCTCGGTGGCGACGTTCGCGGCGGGGACCGAGGAGCTCTACGAATGGCTGGACGGCAACCAGGAGGTCGCCTTCCTCCCGGTCGAGATCGTCAACTCCCCGGCCTACATCCGTGCCAACCGGCGGATGGTGACGATCAACGCCGCGCTCGCCGTTGACGTCCAGGGGCAGGTGGTCGCCGACACGATCGCCGGGCGCCAGTACTCGGGCATCGGCGGCCACGAGGACTTCGTCACCGGGACGGCCCTCGACCGCGACGACCGCTCGCTGCTGTGTCTGCGCTCGACCTGGACGGTCGCCGGTGAGCTGCGGTCGCGGATCGTCCCCTACTTCGATGCTGGCGCGGTGATCACCACCCCCAGGCACCAGGTCGACGTGATCGTCACCGAGTACGGCGTCGCCGAGCTGCAGGGCAAGACGATCCACCAGCGCGGGATCGAACTGGCGGCGATCGCCCACCCGGACTTCCGCGATGAGCTGCTCGAGGCCGCCGAGCGGGCCTCCTACGGAAGCTCGCCGGTGCCCGGCTAGTCGTCCCGCGGACTGCTCACGGGGAGCTCGAGGGGGCCGCCTGAGGACGGCGGCCGCTGCGGCTAAGGTCGCTGCGATGCAGGATTCCCGAACAGGGCGATCGATCTCGCTCGAGACGACCGGCGAGGGTAGGCCGATGGCGCTGATCCACGGAGTCGGAGGCAACCGTTCGATCTGGAGCCGCAGCGTCCCCTTGCTTCGATCCGCGGGCCGCGCCGTGAGCAGCGTCGATCTGCCCGGCTTCGGCCGCTCCCCGGCCCCCGGGGAGTGGCGGATCGAGTCGGTCGCGGATTCGGTCGCGGAGGCGCTCGACGATGAGATCGGCGAGCCGTTCGACCTGATCGGCTCCTCGCTGGGCGGCGCCGTCGCGATCACCGTGGCCGCGCGCCGGCCGGATCTGATCGACCGCCTGATCCTCGCCGCCCCGGCCGGCTTCCGCCCCGCTCCGGGACCGCTGCCCGCGATTGCCGGCCTGATCGCCGGCCCCTACCTGTTCGCGCGCCGACAGGCCGGCCTGCGTCTCGCTGACCACGCCCAGGCTCGGCGCCTGTTTCTCGCCGGCACCGTCGCCGACGGCTCGGCGGTCGACCCCGAGGCCGCGTCCCTGATCTGGCGCGCCTCCGAGAACGCGGTGAGCCTGCGGCCGGCGATCAGCGCCGCGGCCTCGGCGGACCTCAGGGACCTCGCCCGAGGGCTCGAGGTTCCCTTCGGCCTGCTCTGGGGCACCCTCGACCGGATCGTCCCCGCCCATACCGCGGAGCGGCTTCTCGAGATCGCACCCGACGCGCCACTCGAGCTGATTCCGGGCGCCGGGCACATCCCTCACCTCGAAAGGCCGCGGCAGTTCGTCCAGGCGGTCGAGAGGCTGCTCGAACAGCTCCCCTAGGACTCGGATAGTGTCGCGCGCGTGAGCAGCGGCAACGTCGATCCCACAGAAGAGCAGATCCAGGCCCTGATGACCGCTTCCGAGGAGGAGATGGCGACCCCGATCACGATGATCAACCTGCTGCGCTTCCGGCAGCAGGCGGACTACGCCGAGGGAGTCGACGCCGAGCCCTGCAGCGGTCCGGAGGCCTATCAGCGCTACGCGGAGGGGGCGGTTTCGGCGGTCGCCAAGGTCGGCGGACGCCCGATCTGGGGAGCCGAGGCGCGGCAGACCGTGATCGGGCCCGTCGATGAGGCATGGGATCAGGCCTTCATCGTCTTCTACCCGAGCCGCAACGCGTTCCTGCAGATGGTCCAGGATCCCGATTACCAGGCGATCGTCCCCCACCGGACCGCGGCGCTCGCCGACTCGCGGCTGATCAGGTGCGAGCACTCCGTGCCGGGGTCGGAGATGCTCGACTCCATCGGCGAGTAGGAGCGCTCAGTCCTCTTCGAGGAGCCCGACGTTTCGGGCGCTCATCGCCCGGCCGAGCGCGGCGATCTCCGCGTCCAAATCGGGAACGAGCTCGGCCGCATCGCGGCCGGCCACCTTCTCACCGATCCGGCTGACCATCAGGTTTCGGATCCAGAACAGGAGCCGGGCCGACTTCGGAACGAAGATCCGATCCTGGCGGCTCTCAGCCCCGTCGACGATCAGCCGCGCACACTCCTCGGCGGAGGTCGTCACCTTCGCCGGCCAGGGCAGCTTCTCCCGCATCTCACGGAAGGTCCGGAGATCCTCGGCGGCCTCGCGAACCATCGCGGTGTCGATCCATGAGGGATGAATGCTCGCGGCCGTCACCCCGCGGTGGCCGACCTCGAGTCGGAGCGCCCGCGTAAACAGCTCGACCCCGGCCTTCGAAGCGTTGTAGGGCGAGACGCCCGGCAGCGGAGCGTAGGAGGCGATCGAGCCGATTATCCCGATCCAGCCCCCGCGCGCCAGCAGCTGAGGGAGCGTCAGGTGTGCGGTCCGGTAGACGCCGCTGAGGTTGATCTCGACCGCCCGGTCGAATACCTCCGGAGGGGTGTTCTCGACCGACCCGTAGGTGGCGATGCCCGCGTTGGCCAGGACGAGATCGATCCCACCGAGCTGCTGGACGGTCGCATCGACTGCGGCACGCATCGAGTCGGTGTCGGTGACGTCGGCTTCGAGGTGGATGTGCCCCTCCCCCAGCTCGGCGGCTCGCGCCTTGAGCTCCTCGGGCTCGATCCCCGTCAGCGCGACTCGCGCTCCCCGCGAGGCCGCCTCGGAGGCGACGGCGGCTCCGATACCGCGGGCTGCACCGGTGATGAAGAAGACCTTGCCGTGGAGTGGCACCGGGCCAGCCTACCCGGCCGCCCGCCGGCGGCGCTCAGCCGTAGCTGTCGGCCCGACGCGTGATCAGACGCTGAAACCGCGGCCGAACCGAGATCAGCAGGATCAGCGCGAGGAGGAGGAGTCCGATCGGCCCGATCATGCGGTCCCAGGCCTCCGAGAACCGGTCGCTTACGGCGCCCGTCGGGCTCTGGCCGAAGCTGACCTGAGCCTGCGACAGGGCCCTCGAATCGTCGCGGCTGACCACCACCCGGTAGAGACCGCTCGATGGCGGGTTGACCGAGGCGATCTGCTGCCGGGCCTGGCCGGAGCTGATCTCCGTCGCGTCCCCGCGGGCATCGACCCGAAGCGACTCGCCGGTCCGTGGGTCGAGGACCTTGATCTGAATATCCTCCGGCAGAGCGCTCGCTCCGCCCGACTCACCGGAGGCGACGACGCCGATGCCGGTCTCGGAGCTCGGCAGATCGATCCAGGTGCTGGAGGGGATCCCGACGCGACCGTAACGATCGGCGTCGGGCGCCACTACTCCGACCAACGCGTAAGCGCAGACCCCGGCGACGGCGATGAGAAGCATCGCCAATACCGAGACCGCCCCGCCCTCGGAGCTCTCGTGCCGCCTACGGGCGACGTATGCGTTCATGACCACATGGTCCCACCGACCCCAAGGAAACCTGGACAAATGATTGATCAGCCGGGCTGCGGCACCGCCGCCGGCGCGGGGCCGATGACCTCCGGCTCGGCGTCGTAGGCGACCAGGTCGAAGTGCGAGAGCTCTGCCCGGAAGCGCAACGAGGAGTAAGGCCACAGCGCGTGGACCTTGCCCTCGTCGTTCATGTACCAGCTCCGGCATCCCGACATCCACACAGTTCCCCCCATCTGCTCCTGCAGGCGGCGGTTGAACTCCCGCTGCGCCTCCTCGCGGACCTCGACGGTTCGCAGGCGATGGGCGCGCATCCGCTTGAGGGCATCGAGCACGTAGGCGATCTGGGACTCGATCAGGAAGATCATCGAGTTGTGCCCGAGGCCGACGTTGGGACCAACCAGGGTGAACAGGTTCGGGAACCCGGCGACGGCGCTGCCCTTGTAGCCCTCCGGGCTCCCGCCCCAATGCTCGCTCAGCAGGCGCCCGTCGCGGCCCCGTATGTAGCGACCCAGCGGCCAGTCGATGACCTCGAAGCCCGTTCCCCAAACGATTGTTTCGATCTCCCGCTCGACCCCGTCGGCGGTGCGAATCCGATCGGGCCCGATCTCGGCGATCTCATCGGTGACGAGCTCGGTGTTGTCGGCCTGCAGCGCCGGGTAGAAGGTCGAGGAGCCGAGGATCCGCTTGCACCCCATCGTGTAGTCGGGGGTGAGACGCGCGCGGAGCCCGGGGTCCGGCACCTGCCGCTTGAGATGCGCGAGCGCGACCCGCTCGATCAGGGGGAAGGTCCTGGGCTCAACGAAGAACGGGTAGCCCCGCGACTCCAGAAGCATGTAGTGGATCGCGCGGAGGGCGCGCTGGATCGCCGGGAAGGTCCGGTAGATCCGCTTCTCGCGCTCGCCCACGGATCGGTCGATCCGCGGCATGATCCACGCCGGGGTGCGCTGGAAGACGCTCAGCCTGGCGGCAAGGGGCTGGACCTCGGGGACGACCTGGATCGCCGAGGCACCGGTCCCGATCACAGCAACCCGCTCGCCTGCGAGATCGTGCTCGGGGTCCCAGCGGGCGGTGTGGAAGCTCTCGCCCTCGAAGCTGTCGAGACCCGGGAGGTCAGGGATCGACGGTTCGGTCAGGGGACCCATCCCCGTGATCAGAACCCGGCAGCTGATCGTGCCGCGGTTGGTCTCGACCTCCCAGCGACGACGCTCACCATTCCAGGCGGCCGTCTCAACCCGGTGGCCCAGCCGGAGGTACGGTCGCACGCCGAAGCGATCGACGGTCGCTCGCATGTAGTCCCAGATCTCCTGCTGTCGCGGATAGGCGGTCGACCATTCGGGGTTCTGGGCGAAGGAGAACGAGTAGACCCGCGAGGGGATGTCGCAGGCACAACCGGGATAGGTGTTGTCCCGCCAGGTGCCTCCGACGTCGTCGGCGGCCTCGAGCAGGAGGAAGTCGGTCAGCCCATTCTCCAGCATCCGGATCGCCATCCCGATCCCGCTGAAGCCCGCCCCGACCACCAAGACGTCTGGCGATTCGATGTAGCCGCCACCGCTCCCGCTCACAACCGGGACCGTACCGGCCCCGAACACTTCGGTCGGCGACGGCCCGGCCTCAGGGGCCGAACTCCCGCGCGACGTCACCGCCGCTCGCGACGTCGCCGCCGCCTCCGCCGACGGAGCCCGCGCCGCTCGCGGTCGCGGCGGCCGGGAGGCCGAACTCCTGCTGGGTTGGGGGCGCGGTCGGGGCCGGCGATTGGGCCGGCGCGCCCTCAGGCGCAATCGGTGTGCGCTCCTTCTCAGCCGCCTGCCGCTCGGGCTCGGAGTCGGCGCCAGAGCCCGGCAGCGGCGCGGGAACCGGGTCCGAGACGTCGACCGCATCGACCGAGCGGCTTGGCGCCAGCTCCGCCTGTGTGCTCACCGCCGCGGGCCGCCCGCCGGCGACCTCGCGGTCGGAGCCGCCCTGGCCGGGACCGACCCCGGGCACCACTCCGCCCGCCACGCAAGCGGTCGCGGCGACCGATGCGCCGAGGCAGGCCACCGTCGCCTTACCCGCGGCGCCGAGCCCGGCGAGTTTGGCGAGCGCCCCAGCCCCGGCCGCCCCGGCGCCCCGGCCGCCGCCCGAAGCGCCGATCGTGCCGAGGGTCTGGACGCCGCTCTCGCCGCTGTCAAGCAGGCCCTGGGCTCCATCACGGCCGCGATCGACCAGCGATCCGATCCGCTCGGAGATCACAAGCCGCCTCTCGCCGACCGATCCGACCGCGGCCGTCCAGGCCACGCTCGATCCGAGTTCGTGCAGCTGGCCCTCGAGCCGGCCGATGAGTTGGTGACAGCTACGGCAGTGGTCGATGTGCCGGGTCACCTGCAGGCGTACCTCGGAGTCGGCGGTCCCTGAGACGTAGTCCCGGAGCATCGGCTCCCGCGAGATACACCACTCACCGCTCTCGGCCTGGCGCAGCCCCTCGATCATCTGCTCGACGCCACGTGTGACCTCCTTTCGATATGCCCTCGGGGAGAGGCCCTCGACAAGCCCGCAGACCTCCTTCGGACCGAGGCCCCATCCGTAGCGCAGCAGCATCACCGTCCGCCGCCGCCGGGGAAGGCTGCTGAGCACGTCTCGGGCGAGGGAGCCCGACTCCGAGCCGACCGCGCGCTCCTCGGGTGTCGGATCGTGCAGGTCCGAGAGGACCTGAGCCTGGGAATCCTCGAGCGCGGAGATCGGCTTGCGGGAGCGCCGTCGCATCTCCTTGCTCGCATGCCTGGCGACAGCGGTGAGCAGATAGGCGCGCAGATCCTCGTCGTCCATCTCCCGCTCGCGCCCGCGCAGTGCTGCGAGCGTCGAGGTCCAGGCGTTCGCGTAGACGTCCTCGACCTCGTCCGCCGACAGTGCCCGTCCGAAGGCCCGGGCGATCATCACTCGGGCCGGCTTGCGCAGATCCTCGAACAGCTTCCCGCAGCGCTCCTCCCAGGTCGCGAGGGGCGACGCGCGGCGGACCGACCCAGGAGAGAGGCGCGGTTCCCGCGGTCGAGCAGCGTCGATCTGATCGACGGCGGCGGGCTCCTCGTCGGCTGCCCCGCGCTCCTGTGTCTGCTGCTCTGGCGCTCGTACGCTCACTGCGATCCTCAACCCCGGCCGGGCCAGCGGTGCCCCCCGGCCTCGAACCACTCGCCATCTCGCCCCCCGGCGAGACCGTAAAGCTAGATTCCGGGAGCGTTGACGCGCGCCGCCGCCGCCTCTTGGTTCACGCAAACTGCGGCGATTTCGACGAGCGTGTCCCCGCTCAGTGGACCTCGACTTGGGGCAGTCGCAGGAACTGCACTGTCGTCCACGCGGCGCGGAACCCGAGCCTCTCGTACAGGTGCTTGGCCCGCTCCTCGTCGTCCGCGCAGATCCAGAGGTCCTCGACCTCACCCGCGGCGGCGACCGCCGCGCGCGTCAAGCCGGTGCCATTGCCGGCGCCGCGATGATCTCCCGTGCCCATGCTTTCAAGGTAGGGGTAGTGGTCACCTGCAGCCCGTGAGCCGGTTCCGCGCCACAGGTGGGGTCGCCATATGATCACTCGATGGCGATGATTCACCATCTCAACTGCGCGACCATGTGCCCCTACAACGCCCGGCTGATGACGGGAGAGGGCGGCTGGACCGAAACCGCCCACCTCGTCGCCCACGTGCTCGCGATCGAGAGCAACGACGGCATCGTGCTCGTCGACACCGGCCTTGGCACCGCCGACATCGCCAACCCCGCCCGCACCGGGGCGCCATTCCGGCACCTGGTCCGACCCCGCTATGACGTCTCTGAGACCGCGATCGAGCGGCTCGCGGCACTCGGCTTCAAGCCCGCGGACGTCCGCCACATAGCCCTCACCCACCTCGACGTCGACCACGCCGGCGGACTCGGCGACTTCCCCAACGCGAGAGTGCATGTCTTCCGGACCGAGCTCGACTCCGCGCTCAACCCGAGTCTCCGCGAGAAGCTCCGCTTCGTCCCTTCCCAGTGGGCCCACGACCCCGATTGGGTCCGCTACGAGACCGAGGGCGACAGCTGGTTCGGCTTCGACTCGGTCCGCGCGATCGAGGGTCTCGACGTCGAGGTCGCCATCGTGCCCCTCGTCGGCCACACCCACGGCCATTCGGGCATCGCGGTCCGCGACGGCGACGGCTGGCTCCTTCACGCGGGCGACGCTTACTTCAATCACAGCGAGATCGAGCAGCCGCCGCGAACCCCGCCCGGCCTGAAGATCTTCCAGACGGCCGTCGAGCTCGACGGCCGGGCCCGACGCGACAACCAGGAGCGCCTGCGACAGCTCGTCGCGCGCCACAGCGACGAGGTCCGGGTCTTCTGCGCTCACGATCCGCTCGAGCTCGAGCGCCTCGGTGGTGCCGCCTAGCCACCGGCCACCGGCAGCCTGCAGCTAGCGGGAGACCGTCAGCTGGGCGGTGTCCGCGGGCGCGCCGCCCCGACCCCTCGCCCGTACCCGCAGCTCGAGCCCACCCTCGCCGGAGGGCAGTGTCGTCCTGCCCTTGCGGTCGAGCTGCAGCGATTCCCAGCCGCCCCCATCCCGGAACTGGACCTTCGAGCTCGCGGGCGCTCGACCGCGGAGCCGCACCCGGGCCTGGTCGCCCTCGACCCTGACAAGCAGGTGACGCTTCGGATGGGTGCGCAACATCGTCGCCTTCGCCGGCCCCTTGCCCTTGCCGGTGCGAGCGATCAGGCGCTGTCCACAGCTCGCAGCCGCGTGGACCCGCAGGCGCCGGTCGCCGAGCAGCCGGACCGGCTGCAGCCGGTCGAAGCCGCAGCGCACGCTCACCCCGGGTCTGGTGACGACGAAGTCGTCGTCTCCGGCACGCGGAAGCCGGCCGCGCCTGTCGGCGGCGACGACCCGGTACAGCGGCGCGTGCAGGCGCTGGACGTCTGGATCGCCGACCGTCGCAGCCCCGCTCGCCCCTCCCCCGCCCGTCGCCGCGGCCGCCACCGGGACGTTGCAGGGGCTGCCGTTGTCGAGCAGGGTTGCATCGGCGACCTGATCGCTGATCCCGGGCTGGTTGAGGAGGTTGTTCTTGCTCAGGGCCTTGAGCGAGCCGCCGTGGACGACGTCGTAGACGCCGGCCTGCCGGAGGTCGTCGATCTCGGGGGCGGGAATCAGGTGGCCACCGAAGCCCAATGCCTCCTTGGCCTGGGCGCTCGCCAGCCCGACGAGGCCATCCGAAGGCGTGTAGTACTCGATGAAGGGGATGTGGAAGTCGACGAAATCCCCGGCGATCGCGCTGACCGGACACGACCCGAGGCTCTGCTGCGGGTTCCAGGTGGTCAGGAACCCGCTGGTCAGCTCGAGCGTGGCCACCCTCCCCAGCTTGGCGACGATCAGGTCGGCCGCGACCACCGTCGCCTCGCAGATCCGCTGTTCGATCCTGTTCGAGAAGTCGCAGTTGGCGCCGTTGAGGGCGATCGCGAGGTCGGCGAGATAGGAACCGGTGTGCGGGGTCCCAAGGGTGGTGAGGCTGGGGATCGTAACCCCGGGGTAGGTGGAGTTCTGGGTGATCGCCGAGCGCGACCACAGGCCGCCGTCGGAGTGCCCCACCAGGTGAAGGTTCTCGACGCCGTAGCTGTCGTGCAGGAAGTCGATCAGGTTGCCGAGGGCGAGACCGTTGGGTTTGGTCGCTCCATTCGAGGTGATCACCATCGAACCGGTCGGCTTCTGCTCGCCGGGTCCGGCACAGAGCGGCGGCAGCGGAGTTACGCCCCCGGTCGCCTTGTTGACCGGCGCCGTGAAGACCTCATAGCCGGCCGCCTTCAGGGTCGGGGCGATCCCCGGCGTGGTGCGGTTCGGCCCGGGCGGGTTCCACTCTCCGCCCTCCTTGCCCTTGCAGTTGATCGCGGGCGTGCTGAACGGGCTCTCGGTCTGGAATCCCGAGACCAGCAGCACCGCGGTCGGGTACGGGGGGGCGGCCCCGGCGCGAGCGGGCGCGACGGCGTGGGCCGCGAAGGCGAGCAGCCCGAGGACCAGGGCGCGGCTCGCCGCTACCGCGACGGATGACCAGCCTCGAACGGATGTCAGGTCCCACCCCACCGCGGTGATCGTATCCGGGCAATCCGACGGGCACAAGCCACCGAGCCTGTATCGGTCCGGGCTCCGTCGTCGGAGTTGGTGATCCTCCCCAGATCGGCAGTTGGACTGTTGAACGGGCTATCTCGATCGTGCACCGGTCTTGAACAGGCTGCTTCGCCTGCCTTGGTCGAAATCAGATGACGGCTTCGTTCATGCCGGCTCCCCGGCGTGCACGAGAGGACCTGGCCGGCCGGCGGGAGTGGGCACGCCGGCGGAGCTGATCTCCTCGGCCTCAGCGGAGACGTGGCTGAGGCGGCCGGTGACGGTCGCGATCAACGCAGCGACCACAGCGGGATCGAATTGGCTGCCCGCGTGATCGTTCAGCTCCGAGAGCGCCTCAGCCTCGGTGCGGGCTCGGCGGTAGGGCCGGTCGGTGGTGATCGCGTTGAAGGCGTCGCAGGCGAAGATGATCCGCGACTCGAGTGGGATCTGGTCGGCTACGAGCCCGTCGGGGTACCCGCCACCGTCGTAGCGCTCGTGCGCGGAACGCACGATCAACCCGACCTCGGTCATCAGGCCTCCGATCCGGTTCAGCATCTGCTGCGCCTCGATCGTGTGGCGCTTCATCAGCTCCCACTCGCGATCAGTGAGTGGCCCTCGCTTGTTGACGATGCGCTTCGGGACCGCGATCTTGCCGACATCGTGGAGAATCGCTCCGAACTCGACGTTCCTGCACCTGGCCGCGTCCAGCTTGAGCTCATGGGCAACGCCGAGCGACAGCTCTGTAACCCCCCTGGTGTGCTCTCCCGTGTAGGCGTCGTCGTGCTCGACCACGTCTCCGAGGACGCGTGCCGTACCCCTGTAGGCATCCCGCAGCGCCAGCATGGAGTCGATATGGGCGGAACGTTCCTGGGCGAATATCGCAAGCAGGATCGTCAACGGCGCCACCAGCATGACCGACCAGTAGCCCTCCGAAACGGCCGCAATCGCAACCACCAGCCCGATCGGGGAGAGCAGCGCGTCGATGAGGTAGATCCAGGCGCTCTCGAGGGCCTGCTCGACCAGGGAGACACCGCGATGGAGGTACTCGCGCACCCAGGAGACGACCGCGTCACCGAAGAACTGCGCGCCGAGCGCAGCGACGTAGATCGGCCACTGCGCCCAGCTTGGGTCGCCCGCCGCGGCAAGGCCGATCACGACGACCGGCCCGATCGTGAACCAGGAGTCGGCCAGGGCCATGACCCCGCGCTCGGGGGCGATCCGGCCACGCGAGATGTCAACGCCCTTGTCGAGGCTGAAGCCCAGGGCGACGAGGAAGGGGACCATCGCCGGCGGAAGCAGGAGCACCATCGGAACGAAGGCGAGCTGAATCGGTGACGTACGGCAGCCGCCCACCTCGAAGCGGATGCGGGAGAACAGGGTCAGGAGCCCGGTCAGCGCGAGGACGGCCGGCCAGGAGACGACCCGATCCGACGGTACCAGCAGGGCGAGCATCGTCGCTGCCACCAGAAAACCGAGGGCCATCGTCAGCTCCGATCGCCACTCCCGGCCTGTCAGTGACTGCTCCAGGCGCCGTCGCGAGTCCTCGACGAGCTCGTCGCCGCAGGGAAGTGCGCCGAGGCTGAGCCACGGAGCGGAATCACCCGCGCGGGAAGCCCTGTTGCCCGTGTCCGCCCCGGACCGAGCGCCCCCGCCGTTCGTCGACTCGTAGCTGACTACCGAATGCTCGCCGGACTTCGCGGTTCGCATCGCCTCGTGGGCCGCCTCCAACATCGCCTTCGAGGACAGCTCGGGCCGCCATTCCGCGATTCCCACCGAGCACTCGAGCGGTGCCCCCAGAAGGTCCACTCCGACCGACTCGATCGTCGCGCTGATCGACTCCACCCGCAAATGGGCGCCTACCGATGTGGTCTCGGGCAGCACGATTACGAACTCGTCTCCGCCGTAGCGACCCACGTAGTCGGTTGCGCGGACAGCGGAGAGCAGCGCATCACCAACGGCGGCCGGTACCTCGTTTCCGCGCGGATGGCCCTCGACGTCGTTCACGCGCCTGAAACGGTCGAGGTCGACGGAGCAGACCGAGAGCGGCCGTGCGGACCGCTTGCAGTCGTCGACCTCGCGATCGAGTGCCTCGAGCAGGGCGAACAGATTCAGGCATCCGGTCAGCGGGTCGCGATCGGTGAGATCACGGCGTCGGCGGAGCGTGGAAAGGCTCGAGAGCGTCAGTTCCGCGGAGGTCACTGCCTGGCTGAGGGTCTGGGAGAGCTCGGCCTCTGTTGCCGCAGGTCGCCGCCTGAAGCCGACCGCCAGCACGGCCTCGCCGTCGCGTCCCGGGTCGACCGGGGCGCCGGCGATGAGCTCGAGCCCACGGGCCGGCGTCTCGATCAGTGCACCCGCTTCGACGAGAACCCGGTTGGTGAACGATTGTGGCCCGGTCGAGCCGATCTGGGAAAGATCGTCGTCGCCGCCGATGCGGCTCGACGACCGAAGACCATCGACGAAGGTCAGCGACGCGCAATCAGCCTTGAGCCGGGCGGCGAGGTTGCCGACCAGTGCGGCTTGGCCGTCGACCCTTGCATCCACGGGCCCGTTGATCGCCTCCGTGCGGACTGCTTGATCGGAGTCCACGGTCTGCCATCGGTGCCAAAGCCGGATCCTTGACTGGAACGAGGCAGGATGGCCTGATCGTGGGAAGAACGTATGTTCGCCCGGTGCACGCATTGGCACCGCCGTGCACCTGAACCTGCCGGCGTCTCGGGACCGAGGACCGCGCTCTTGCTCACGACACCCCCCGCGCCTCGAGGCCGGTCGTCCGAAAACGGTCGCTGAGAAGGAGCGCCACCGCGGCAACTCCCGCTGCGGCGATCGCACCCAGGAGCAGCGGGGCGCGCGGACTGACGGTCTCACCCAACCATCCCGCGATCGGGCCGCCGATCGGCGTCGAGCCGATGAAGACGACCGAGTAGACCGCCATCACCCGGCCCCGCATCGAGGGCTCGGCCGCGAGCTGCAGCCCCGCATTGATCGAGGCCGCGAAGGTCACCGAGGCGGCGCCCAACAGGACCAGCGCCGCCATCTCCAGAGGCAGGGTGGGGGCGATCGTTGCCAGCGCACCCGCGACCGCGAAACCACTTGCGCCGGCGGTGATCAGGCCCGGCCCCACCTCGCGGCGGCTCGAGGTGACCAATGCACCGGCGATCGCGCCCACACCCATCGCGATCATCAGCAGCGAATAGGCGGAGACCTCGCCACCGAAGCTGAAGCGGGCGAGGAGAGGCATGATCACAGGGAAGTTGAAGCCAAGCGTCCCCAGCACCGCCATCAGGATCAGCGGAACCCGCAGCTGCGGCGTGGCCGCGATGTAGCTCAGCGCCTCGCCGATCCGGTAGCTGTCGCGACGCGGCGGCCGGGGCTGCAGCTTCCCCGTGTGCATCCGCATCAGCGCGACGACCATTGCGGCGAAGGTGGCGACGTTGATCGCGAACACCGGGGTCACTCCCCAGAGCGCGATCAGACCGCCGGCGAGCGCTGGGCCGACGATCCGCGCCGAATGGACCAGGACCCCGTTGAGGCCGACCGCGTTGACGAGGTGGCTGGAGCCGACGATCTCGATCACGAACGACTGCCGCGCCGGGTTGTCGACCGCGAGGACGAGGCCTCGGACCGCGATCAGGACGTAGACGATCCAGATCTGGATCCCACCGCCGAGCGCGAGCAGGAAGAGCGCCAGCGCGGGCGCCGCCATCAGTGCCTGGGTGAGGATCAGCAGGCGCCGCTTGTCGAAGCGGTCGGCAAGCGCCCCGCCGAAGATCCCGAAGACCATGATCCCGAGGAACTGCAGGGCGGTCGCGATGCCGACCGCGGTGCCGCTGCCCGTAAGCTCGAGGATCAGCCACAGCTCAGCGACGATCTGCATCCAGTTGCCGACCAGCGAGGTGAGCTGGCCGGCGAAGTAGAGACGGTAATTGCGGATCGACAGGGCCGCGAAGGAGCGCCTTGCGGCCGCGCTCAAGACCGCTCCTCCTCGAGCATGCGCTCGAGGATCGAGGCGGCGCGCCGGAGGGTCGCGACGTCGCGGTCGGGCAGGTCGCGCAGGCGGCGGACCAGGTAGGCGTCCTTGCGGCGGCGGAGCTGGCGCAGGAGAAGACGGCCGGAGGTGGTGGCGCTGATCAGCGAGCAACGCCCATCGGAGGGGTCGGGAGCGCGATCGACCAGGTCCTGCTCCTCGAGGCGGGCGAGGATCCGGGTCGCGGTCGGGCGCTGAATCCCCTCGACCTCGGCGAGCTCGCTCGGAGTCATCGGCCCGAGGCGGTCGATCGTGGCGAGCGAGGCGGTCGCCGACATGCCCAGATCCGAGCCGGCACTCTGCCGCAGCCGCCGCGCGGTGCGGGTGATCGCCAAGCGGAGGCGGACCGCTTCATCGCTGATCTCCGTGGGGTTGATCGCCGCTTCCAAAGTGGCCCCTGGTCGTCCTTCCGATCGTTAGTAACGCTAATTAGCATAGCGAACTGTCTCTACAGCGTCAAGCCCTCGCCCCGCCTTTTGGGGGGGACGCGGATCAGGCCGGGCGACAGTAGGCGAAGGCGGTGACCTCGCCCCGGGTCTGGTAACCGACGAAGCGGCTCACCCAGCCGCTGCGCTGAGGGTAGGAGCGGTCGGCGACGATCACCGCAAAGGGGTCGAATCTCTGGAAGTCGGCGACGAAGCCCCCCGACCACAGCTCCTCGCCCTCCTCGCATCGCGGCTTCAGCTCAACCGGCGCCCGGTCGAACGCCTCGCCGTCGAGCCGGTGGGTGACCAGCCGCGGCCGGCGGTCGGCGCACTGCACGAAGCCCTCGATCGCGCCGCCGCGGGTGCCGTCGTTGTTGTAGGCGGCGAGGCGCCACCTGCGCGTTCCCTTGCGGCGTGACTCGGTCGCGATCAGCTCCGCCCCGGCATTCTGGGTGAAGCCGCGGGCGCCGAAGCCGCCGGCGATCGCCTCCTCGCCCCTGCGGCAGCTGACCCGGAACCCCTTGCTGCCGGCCGGGGCGATACGCACCCTCTTGCTGCGCTTGGTGATCCTCGGGTCCTCACGGGTGCAGAGTGCCTTCGCCCGGATCGTTTCCTCATCGCCGTCGAAGTTGGCCGCGCTGACCCGCCAGGCCCGCTTGCCCGAGGGGCGCGATTCGAAGAATGCGATCGTGCTCTCGGCCCCGTCGCCGTAGGGGCTGTCGCTGATGAAGCCGCCGGAGATCATCGTGCCCTTGCGCTTCGGGCACTGCGCCCGCACGCCACCGTCGCTGCCGGCCAAGATTGCAGCTGATCGCTTCGACTTGCCGGTCAGGGCGCCCGACGCGCCCTCGAGGAGGCCGAAGGCGAGCAGGCTCGCGATCGCCGTCGCCAGAACCATTGCCGCTGTCGGGCGCTCAGCCACGAATGGCCGCCAGGCGCTCGATCGTCTGCAGGCGCTCGGACGGATCGGCGTGAACGGGGATGGCGATCATGCGATCGACCCCGGCCGCAGCGAAGCGCTCCAGGCCCTCTCCCACCTCGTCCTCATCCCCGAGCAGGCAGACGCGGTCGAGCAGCTCGTCGGGAACCGCGTTGAAGGCCTCCTCCCTCCTACCGTCGAGGAAGAGATCCTGGACCTCGGAGGCGACGTCACCAAAGCCCATCCGGGTCGCGAGCTCACCGTAGAAGTTGAACTTCTTCGAGCCCATGCCGCCAAGGTAGAGGGTCATCCGCATTCGCGCGCCGGCGCGGGCCGCCTCGAGGTCACCCCCGATCGCCACCTGCACGGTCGGCGAGACCTCGATATCGGTCCGCGCGCGGCCCGATATCGCAAAGCCCGCGTCGAGGTGCTCGCCCCACATCGACTCCCAGCTGTCGGGATCGAGGTACGCCGGGATCCAGCCGTCGGCGATCTCGGCGCAGAGCTCCACGGACTTGCGGCCGATCGCCCCGAGGAAGACCGGAATCTCCTCGCGGTGGGGGTGGAAGTTGAGCTTCAGCGCCTTGCCCTGCCCGGTCGTGCCCTCGCCCCGCAGCGGTAGCGTGTAGCGCGGGCCTTCGTGTTCGAGCGGGCCCCTTCGAGCGACGACCTCCCGCACGATCTCGACGTACTCCCTCACCCGCCCCCAGGGCCGGGTATAGGGGACCCCGTACCAGCCCTCCGACACCTGCGGACCACTCGGCCCGAAGCCGAAGATGAAGCGCCCGCCCGAGAGCTCGTCGAGGGTGGCTCCGGCCATCGCCGCGGCCGTCGGCGGTCTCGCGACCGCCGGCATGATCGCCGCCCCCAGACCGATCGTGGAGGTCTGCGGAGCGAGCCAGCCGAGCATCGACACCGCGTCGGAACCATAGGACTCGTTGACCCAGACCGAGTCGTAGCCACTCGCCTCGGCGGCCCGCACCTCGTCGATCGCCTGCTGCCCCCGCGGGCCGGAGCGCAGGTGGACGAGCAGGTATCCAAGCTTGATCTCGATCACGTTCACCCCAGCCTAGAACCGCGCCGGGGGTCGAGGGTTGCGCCGGGCGGCCGCCGCGGTCGGGTGGGATTGGGTGGGAGCGAGGCGGGCTAGCCGAGGGACGGTCCCGGGGTATCCGACGGCGCCTGGCTCCCGGGGATGCGCCCGGTCGCGCGGCTCGGCGGCGGCAGGCGCCCGTATCGAGCCGGCGGCCGCTTGCCCAACGGCCGCACCGGTGAAGGTAGGTCGTGCTCCGGACAGAGCTATCGGCGGCGGGTCCGGGTCCGGCAAAAGTGAAGCCCCCGGCAAACCGGGGGCTTCGAAAGTAGCGGGTACGGGCGGCCCTCGTGCCTGCCGGGCGCGTAGCCTTCGCGCCTTCTAAGCCTTCGGGCCGCTTCGAGAGCTTCCCTCCAACTGGCTTCCGTGGAGTTCGTCTCTCTCTCGTACCGCGTCTTCGAGACTAGATGATCGCCGGCGTGCCGGCAAACCGTGATCGCCCATTTTGCGGCTGAAGAGATCCTTGGCGGCGCCGATCGGCGGGGTCGGGGCGGGGTCCTCCGTAGACTCGGTCGCTCTCCCTCCCCCTCGAACAGGAGCGATCGGATGGCTGAAGCCACCACGACCGAGCAAACCCCGCAGGCGATCGACCCCGGGGTGCTAGGCGACTTCATGGACCAGCCCTACGCCGAGATTCGGGCGCGGGGCCGCGAGCTCCTCGGCCATCCCGAGTTCACGCCGGTAGATCCCGAGATCTCGGCGACCGAGTACCGCGAGGAGACCCTCAAGCGGGCGAAGCTGCTAGCTGACGAGGGGCAGACCACCCTCGGTCTGCCTGCCGAACTCGGCGGTGGCGGCAACATCGGTGGCTCGATCGCCGCCTTCGAGACGCTCGCCTTCGGCGACCTCTCGCTGCTTGTCAAGACCGGCGTGCAGTTCGGGCTCTGGGGCGGCGCCGTCCTCCAGCTAGGCACCGAGCGTCATCACCAGAAGTACCTTCCCGGGACCGCCTCGCTGGAGATCCCCGGCTGCTTCGCGATGAGCGAGACCGGCCACGGCTCCGACGTCCAGTCCGTGCAAACGACCGCCACCTACGACCTCGAGACGCAGGAGTTCGTGATCAACACGCCGACGGAGCGGGATCGCAAGGACTGGATCGGAAACGCCGCCGCGCACGCTCGCTACGCGGCAGTCTTCGCTCAGCTGATCATCGGAGCCCAGGTCCACGGGGTCCACGCCTTCGTGGTCCCGATCCGCAACAGGAAGGGGAGGGTGATCGACCGGGTCCGGATCGAGGATTGCGGCCACAAGATGGGTCTCAACGGCGTCGACAACGGCCGCCTCTACTTCGACCATCTGCGCGTCCCGCGCGAGAACCTGCTCGACCGCTACGCGTCCGTCGCCCCCGACGGCAGCTACAGCTCGCCGATCGAGAGCGACACCGGCCGGTTCTTCACCATGGTCGGGACATTGGTCCAAGGCCGGGTCTCGGTCGCCGGTGCCGGGCTCAGCGTCTCCAAGGTCGCCCTGACGACGGCGATCCGGCACGGCCTCCGGCGCCGCCAGTTCGGCCCGCCCGAATCCGATCAGGAGGTTCCGCTGCTCGACTACCGCGCTCATCAGCGCCGGCTGTTCCCGCTGCTCGCCCGAACCTACGCGCTCCATTTCATCCAGCGCGAGATGGTCCGCGATCTCGACAAGATCTTCGGCGGCGAACTCGATGATCCCGAGGCGCGGCGCGAGCTCGAGACCCGGGCTGCCGGGATCAAGGCCTACGCGACCTGGCACGCGGTCGAGTCGATCCAGGCCGGCCGTGAGGCATGCGGCGGGATCGGCTTCCTCACCTCCAGCGGCTATGCCTCGCGCAAGGATGACGCCGAGATCTTCGTCACCTTCGAGGGCGACAACACCGTGCTGTTGCAGCTCGTCGCCAAGAGCCTGCTGACAGGCTATCGCGAGGAGTTCGGCAACCTGGACCCGCTCGGGATGGCCGGGTTCGTGGCCGCACAGGTGATCGAGCGCTTCGTCGAGCGCTCGGCAGCGCGCGAGCTGTGGGGGCGGATCTGGGACGACATCACCCCCAACTCCGAGGAGGAGGACGACCTCGCCAACCGCGGCTATCAGCTGGCTCTTTTCGCCTGGCGCGAGGATCACATCCTCTCCAGCGCCGCACGGCGGATCAAGGGCGGGATCGATGACGGCTACGACGCCTTCACGGTCTTCAATGCCGCCCAGGATCACGTCCTCGTCGCCGCCCGCTCCCATATCGACCGCCAGATACTCGAGGCCTTCAACCGCGGCGTCGACGACTGTCACGACGAGTCGCTGAAGCCGATGCTCGACCGCCTATGCGACCTGTACGCGCTGACCACGATCGAGCAGCATCGCGGCTGGTACCAGGAGCACGGGAGGATCTCCTCGACCCGCTCCAAGGCCGTGATCCGCTCGGTCAACCGCCTCTGCGACGAGCTCCGCCCCCACGCCGAGGATCTCGTCACCGCCCTGCGGGTCCCCGACTGGGCCCAGCCGGAGTACGGGCCCAACGGCCTCGTCGGCTAGCGGCCCCGACCGCTAGGTCGACATCCGGCGGCGGCGATCGCGCTCCTCGCCGCTGGAATCGCCGGGTCTGACCAGCGTGAAGTCGAAGGTCCGCAGCGGCGCCTCCGCAAGGGCCCGATCGAGGGCCTCCTGATCTCCGGCCGGGCCGTCGAGGCGGCGGCCGGCGGCCGTCAGGGGTACCGAGGCGGGTGCGAACGGCCAGGGCTCGACCTGCACGACCTGATCGTCACCGCTGAGGGCGCCGAATGAGCTCATCCGGAGCTCGGTCTCGCCGCGCTCGAGCGGAACCTCGGCGACCGTAACCGGCAGCCGGGGCACGCAGACGGCCAGCGACATCGCATCCCAGGCGGCGATCAGCTTGCGGTTGGTCTCGAGATCCTCCCCGCCGAGGAACTCCTCGCAGGATCGGAGCTCCCCCGCCGCCGCCAACAGCTCCCTCTGCAGGTCCTCCTGCTCGTTGCGGTAGGCGTCGACCAACTCGCGCGTGCGCCGATCTCTGGGGTCTATCTCGCGGTAGCCAAGCAGGTGCAAACCGTGCATCGAGACCAGCACCCCCGCGTAGGGGTCCTCCTCGCCCACCTTGCTCGGCCCCTGCCGCCAGCAGTCGAGCCAGGTCTCGAGCGGCATCTTCATGAAATCGCGGGGCATGCCGGTACCGGGGTCTAGCTCGGGGTCACGGTCGAAGTCCTCCATCCCGTCGTCGTGGCGATCGGCGGCCAGGCAGACGGCGCGGTGGGGGCTGGGGATCGGGAAGTCGAGGTTGCCCCAGGCCCGCGCGATCTGGCCCGCCACCGCCGCGTGCTGCGACTGGGGGATGCAGGTCGACCCCGAACCGGCCCGATCGCGCCTGACCACCATCGTGAGCAATCTATACCCGCCCGGTCGAGATCGGAGCCGCTACGGCGACCCGGCCGGCTCGGCGCGCGGTGGCGCCGGATACGCTCGCTGCGATGGGCTATCTCGATCCCGACCGCTTCGCGCGCATCCAGAGCGAGGTGCCGATCGTCTGCGTCGATCTGCTCTGCCTGTTCGGGGCGCGCGCCGCCGCCGGCGAGCCGGGCCTGCTCCTGATCGAGCGCCGCGACGGGACCGGCCGCGCCGGGATGCTCAACTTGGTCGGCGGACGGATCCGGCTCGGCGAATCGATCGAGGCGGCGGCGATGCGGCACCTGCGCGAGACCCTGGGCGCAGGCGTGCGGCCGGAGCCCCGCGAATGGGGCCGTCCCGAATGGGTCGCGGTCTATCCCCGCGCCGATCACGGGCCCGGGCCCTTCGATCCTCGCCAGCACGCGATCTCGCCCTCCTACCTGCTGCGCTGCGAGGGCGAGCCTGGGGTCGAGGCCGACGGCGAGGCCGACGGCCTGCACTGGTTCGATCCCGCAACCCCGCCGGCCCCCGAGCGCTTCGGCTTCGGTCAGGGAGCGGTGGTCTCCGAGTTGCTCGCGGCCCTCGGCAGCGGGAGCTCGCCCGCATCCGGCGCCCCGAACTGATCGGGATCGCAGAGCAGGCCATGGGGCATGACCACGTCCTCGCCGCGCAGCCATCTGGTCGCCTTGACGATGTCGTGGCGGTGCTCGGGTGGGAATCGATCACCGCGGGCCCTGGTGGGCCTCGACCCGCCGGTCGAGCTCGGCGACCACCTGCCGCAGCTCGTCGAGAGCGTGACCGCCTCCGGCGCCGAGGTCGGCACGGCGCGCCTCGAACGCTCCGATCAGGGCGCGGTAGTACCAGAGGGTCCCCTCGCGCCGACCCGCGAAGCGTGTGAATACCTCGTCTCCGTAGCGGCGGTGGTCGGAGAGAATCGAGCGGGCGTTGTGGAGCTTGTCGGCGACCGAGACCCGCAACTCATCGGGAGCCTTCCCGGCGACCGAGGCGATGTAGTCCTCCTTACGGCGGCGCCAGGGTGGCTTTGGCTGGCTCACCGCGTCGCTGTTGGCGATTACGATCCGCGCGACATCGTCGCCGAACAACCCGCGGATATCGGCCTCGGCCTTCGCCCCTCCCCCGTCCTCGACGACGTCGTGAAGGAGCGCCGCGATCGCCTCGTCCTCGGAGCTCTCCATCTCCAGCACCAGCGATGCGACGGCCAGGAGGTGTGCGGCATAGGGAATCCGCGTCCCCTTGCGCTGGTGCTCGCGGTGATGGGATATCGCGAATCCGAGCGCCCGCTCGAACCGTGGCCCGAGGGGGTGGGCGAAGGCGGCAGCCGGATCGGTCGGGTCCTCGCTCACCACGGGGACGCTATCTGGCCACCGCCCAAACGGCCTGGATGGGTCAGCTCGCGGCGACCGGATCTGATCGCCGCCGGTGGCCCTACTCGTCGCCGGCCGCCTCGAGCTGGGCGACGAGCGCGTCGAGGTCGAGCTCTTCGAGCTCGCCGGAGACCGCATCGAGCTCGCCCTTGCAGTACTCGACCAGCCCCTTGCCCTCGCGGACCAGGCCAAGGGTCTCGCGCAGCTCGGCCTTGCCGGAATCCAGGCGGGCGATGATCTCCTCCAGCCGCGAGACCGCCGCTTCATAGCTCTCGGGCGCGGCGACCGCCGTGGCCTCCTGCCCGCCGCCGGCCTCGTCCGGCGCCTCCCGGTCACTCATCCTCACTCACCTCCACGCCGACATCATCGTCGGCGAAGCGGACATCGAAGCGGCCCGCCGCACGAGCCGCCTCGGCACTACCGATCAGCGACCCGTCGGGGCCACTCGCCAGCGCGTACCCGCGCTCAAGCACCCGGTCGGGGTCATGGGCGGTGAGGGTGGCGGCCAGCGAGGCGAGCCGGCGGCGCTCCGGCCCGGCCGCGTCGTGGGTCGCGGCCTCGCGCTTTCGCCGCAGGACCAGAGCGAAGGTGGCGAGCTGCATCCCGCGCCCGCCCAGCATCCGGGAAGAGGCGGCTCGGATCTCGCGCAGCTTCTGGTGCAGGTTCGAGCGCTCCGAGCGCATGTGGCCGGCGAGCAGCCGGGCCGTCCCGCCCAGCGTTCGCGCCCTCTCCCCCACCCCGCGCCGGCTCAGACGCAGCAGGCTGGCCGAGCGGGCCGTGAGCTCGGAGCGCGCCTGCGCGACGTCGACGCCCACCGCCGCCTCGGCCGCATGAGTCGGGGTCGAGCAGGCGACCGCGGCGACATCGTCGATCAGTGTCCGGTCGACCTCGTGGCCGACCGCGGCGATCACCGGCACCCGCAGCAGGGCGACCGTTCGGCAGAGGCTCTCGTCGCAGAAGCACCACAGGTCGGTGAGGCTGCCGCCGCCGCGGGAGACGATGATCGTCTCGACGTCCGGGATCGCCGCGAGCCCGCGGATCGCCGCTGAGATCCGCGGCGCCGCGGCCTTGCCCTGCACCGGCGGGTGAGCGAAGACGACCCGGCCGCGCCAGGAGCGGCGCTCGAGCCCGGCGAGGATGTCGGCGTAGGCAGCGGATCCGGCGCCGACAACCACTCCGATGGTCCGCGGCAACCGCGACATGGGTATCTGCTTCTGCGGCTGGAACAGCCCCTCCTCGGCGAGCTGCCGCCGCAGGCGCTCGAGCTGGGCGAGCAGGTCGCCCTCGCCGGCGTGGCGCATGTAGGTGACCCGGAAGCTGAACGAGGGCGAGGAGCGCTCCGAGCCCGGGAAGTAGTCGGGCCCGCCGGCGACGACCATCTCCACCCCGTCCTTGAGCGTGCCCTCCGCAAGGTCGAGCTTGTTCAGATCCGAGCTCCAGATCGAGCAGGGGACGGCGCCGCCCTCGTCGCGGAGGTCGAAGTAGGAGGCCTTCGCCGAGGAGGAGAAGTTGACGACCTCGCCGATCAGCCGGACCCGTGGGCGGCCGCGGAGGAAGTTGCGGAAGCCGCCGGCCCACTGTCCAGCCGGAAAGGGCCCGGGCAGGTCGGGCTCGCCCGGCGCCAGCGGCGCCTCTGAGGTCTCGATCGGTAGCTGCTCCTCGCTGGTCACGGTCCGGGCAGGATCGCACCCGCGGCGGACCACCTCAGCCCTCGAGGCCAACCGGCGTCAGAGGCGCCGGCACTCACTGGGACCGGCCGGCCCCGACACCCGGCGAATCAAGCATCGCCGGGCGCGAGAGCGGCCGCTCCCTCTAACCGTCGTACTTGAACGAGATCCCGAGCCTAACCCGGAAGCCCGAGATCTTGCCGTCCTCGATCGTTACGTCCTCGCGGATCACCTCGGCGATCCGCAGATCGCGAAGCGAGCTCCCGGCGGTCTCGACCGCCTTGCGGGCAGCGTCTTCCCAAGACTCGCTGCTGACCCCGATCACCTCGGTGACCCGGTAAACACCTTCAGCCATTTCTCCTCCAATTGTTGCTTTACCCCCTGATCCTTTCACGCTGCGCAAGCAATGGTGATCCCTCCCAGGGACCGGCGGCAGCCTGGGATCATCGGTCGGGTGCAAACCCTCGGAATCGACCTCGCCACCGACCCGGAGCGGACCGCCTCCTGTCTGATCGCCTGGCCGGCGGCGGAGGTGGGCCGGATCGAGCTGCTCGAAGCCGGCCAGGGCGACGAGGCGCTGGCAGATCTGATCGTGCGCGCCGACCTGGCCGGGATCGACGCCCCGCTCGGCTGGCCGGAGCCGTTTGCCGAGGCGATCGCCTCGTGGAGCGGAGGCGCGGGCGGCCGCTGGCCAGGCCACAGCCCGCGCGATCTGCAGCAGCGCCTCACCGACCAGCTGCTCCACGATCGCCTCGGCCGGCTTGCTGCCGCCCGCGGCATCCGCCGTCCTAACCGACCGATGAGCGTCAGCGCCGACCGGATCGGGGCGACGGCGATGCGGGCCGCCCGTCTCCTCGACCATCTCGCCCGCGACCGCGGCCTGGCCGTCGATCGCTCAGGCGCCGCGCCAAGCCGCGTTGCCGAGGTCTATCCGGCCGCGACCCTGCTGGTCTGGGGGCTGCCCTCGACCGGCTACAAGCGGGCTAACTCAGCCACCCGCGGAGATCTGGTCGAGCTGCTCGCCTCACGGCTCCAGGGCCACCTCGCGATCGACCCAGCCCACCTCGAGGCGTGCCACCGCAGCGACGACGTCCTCGACGCGCTGATCGCCTGCCTCAGCGCCCGCGAGATCCAGCTCGGCCGAACCCGGACTGCCGAGGGAGCCGAGGAGCGCCGCCGCGCCCGGATCGAGGGTTGGATTCACGTCCCGGATCCAGCCCGCGATCGGCTGGACTCGGACGCCGGCTAGGCGCTCAACCTCCCGCCGATCCCGCTCATCCCCTCGGGCGGCTCGAAGCCTGCCAGCACCTCGAGGTTGCGGACCGGGTCCCGGACCGCGTCGCCGGCCTTGAACCAGGGGTGGCCGAGCTGGTCGAGAATCGAGCGGGTGCGATCGAAGAGCCGCTTGTGGAGCGAGAGCGCGAGCAGCAGCCGGCCTCGGTCGCCGTTGAGGAGCCTCAGCGGTGCCCGCTGCGGCTCCCCGGACCCCGGCGCCTCGCCGGCGGTGGGCATCTCCTCGACCTCGTCCGGCGCGAGCCCGATCTCTCCGCGCCAGTAGCGGCGCAGATCGTCGGCCCCGAGCGCGATTCGCAGCTCTGCTTCGGGGCCCGACCCCGTCGGGCCGGTGCTCAGCCAGCGGGAGGAGCCGAAGCCCGGCGGCCTGATCCTCATCGCCTCGACGCCGGCGACCTCGAAGCACACAGACCAACCGAGGGAGATCATCGCCGCCGCCAGCGCCTCGTCGCAGCCGATCGCGGTGTCGAGCCGCTGGGCGAACTCGCGAAGCCAGGCGCGGCCCTCGTCGCCGTCGAGCAGCGCCTCGGGCGGCCGCGGATCCTCGGCGCAGCCCAGCAGCAGATCTGCGTCTGAGCCCGCCGCCAGCACATACTCCCGATAGACCTCGGCTCCCCGCCGATCCCACGCGATCGCGCTGTTGTCGAGGCTCTCGGACTCGAGCCGTAACTCGATCAGCCAGCCCGCGGCCGCCGGCCCCTCCTCGAAGCGCGGCATCGACTCGTTGATCTGCAGCACCGCCCCGTCGACCGGTGCCTCGACAGCGACCACGCTCTCGCCGACCTGCGCCTCGAACAGCACCTGATGCTCGGCGACCACCTCGCCGATCCCGACCTTGGCAACGACCCGGTCGCCGGCGAGGGCCGCGAGCGACGGCGTCGGAGCCACCCGCATCAGCCTCCGCCGGTGGTCGACCGCAAGGTGGCGATGGACGAGCACCCCCCGGCCCTCGAACCTCGCCGCCGCGGCACCGAGCGGTAGCGGCTGCCCAGCGGGACCTACCGGCACCCGCGGCCCGCCCGGCAGCACCGAGGGCCCGGCCTCGCGTGCATGCCGGACCGAGTGGGCGGCGAGATCCTCGCGCTCTAGCGCCGGCACCGCGTAGCGCTCGGCCGCGGCCTCGATCGCGCGCCGCTGGGAGCTCCCGGCCGGCGCGGCGGCGAGCAGGCCAAGCACGCAGGCGAATTGCGAGCGGAAGCCGGTCCGATACACGTCGACCTCACCCCAGGCCGCGATCGTGCCGATCACGTAGCGGGGATCACCGCGGTACTCGTCAGGGAGGTGGTGGAGCGCGTTGAATCCGCAGACGCAGTTGCTGCCCGGCGCCCGGTGGCGGGTCGAGTACATATGGCAGCGAGCCTCGTTCACGCCCGGTGTCCATGCCCCGGCCGCGTGGGCGGAGAGTGGGCAGAGCAAGCCGTCGCTGAGCCTCCACACCCGCCAGCCGAGGATCGGCTCGAGCGCATCCGGCGCCCCGGTCGACACCGGCTCAGACCTCAACCGGATCGCGCTCGCGCTCAGGCTCGGGATCGGGCCGCCGCGGAGGGTCGGGCTGGGGCGAAGGGTCGGGCTGCGGTTCCGGCGCCCGCGAGGGGTCCGGAACCTCGATCGGCTCGACCCGGATCCGTCGCGAAGGGCCCGGCAGGTCGAGACCCAGCGGCCGCGTCGGGCCCGCGGCCACACGCAGGGAACCACCCCGGTCAAGGACCGAGCCCGGGCGCCGCGAAGTTGAGGGAGATGCCATCACGCGTATATGTAGTGGAGCTGTCGGCGGATGCCGGAAAGCGGCGCGACCCCCGTGTCCCCTGGGTCTACGTGGGCTCGAGCTCAAAGTCTCCGGAGGCCCGTTTTGCCCAGCACAAGCGCGGTTACAGGTCCTCCCGCTACGCGCGCCGCTTCGGCCTCCGCCTCCGCCCCGACCTGTACGAGGACTTGCAGCCGATCCGCTCCAAGCGCGAGGCCGTCGCCACCGAGCAGGCCCGTGCCCGCGAGCTGGCCGCCTGCGGCTTTGTCGCCCATTGCGACGGAACCAGCCACGGCGTCGACACCGACGCAGGCGACTGGAGTGAGTGGGACCTCGACCGCCTCGAGCCCGTCCTCGCCCACCTCGACGCCGCGATCGAGGAGCTCACCGACTGCGCCTTCTCCCCGCTCGACTCCGGGACCTGCGCCCAGCTGCTGTTCGGCACCCGCGCCTTCTGGGTCGCCGACTTCCTCGACCAGGAGGATCCCCCGCCGAGCTACGGCCTCTTCCCCCACGTGCGGCTCGACGCCCTGGCCGCACGGGCCGAGCTCGACCTACCGCCTTCGGTCACCTCAGCCTGACATCGCGCGTCAGCCGTTCGGCGTTCCCGGCGGCGTCGGAGAAGCTCGCCGAGGCCTTCGCCTGCACCTTCTTGCCCTTCTTCAGGGCCTTCGCGATTCGCCGCTCGAGGCGCTTGCGCTTTTTCTTCGAGCCGCTGACCTTGAGCGTGGCCGCGGTCGTCTTGCCGGCCTGCAGCGAGCGATCGACCGGCTTCAGCTTGATCGACTTCGCGGCCGGCACCGCCTTCTTGCCCGCGCCCTTGATCGTCACCCTCCCCTTCGCCCGTGCCTCGGCGTCCTCGCCCGCCTTCAGCTTCAACTTCACCCGGATCTTCCTTCCGCGCTGACGCTGCTTGCGCTTGCCCTTCAGCTTCGCGCCGGAGATCACCGTGTCGACGGTGAAGCTGCGGGTCGCGGGGGTAGCGTCCGCATTGCCCGTCGGGTCGGTTGCGCGCACCGCGAAGTTGTAGTCCCCGTCGGCGAGCGGGCCCAGGGTCGCCACGCCGCCACCGGGCCCGGGGCAGGCGCTGAACGGTGCCGGTCCGACCCGGCAGGCGAAGCTCGATCCCGGCTCACTGGAGCTGAATCCGAACTCCGGGGTCGGGTCGTTGGTCAGCGCGCCGTCGGCCAGACCCGAATCGATCGTGGTCTGCGGTGCGGTCGTGTCGACCCTGAAGCTGCGGGTGTCCGGACTCAGGTCGGTGTTGGCGGCGCTGTCGGTGGCCCGGACCTTGAAGGTGTGCTGCCCATCGGGGAGCGGGCCGAGCGTCGCCGGCGTCGTGCAGGGGCTGAACCCCATGTTGTCCACCTCGCACTCGAAGGTCGCAACCTCGGTCGAACCGAAGCCGAAGGTGGGAGTCCGGTCGGCGATCGTCGAGCCGGCCGCCGGCCCCTCCCCGATCGTGGTCTCCGGCGCGGTCGTGTCGGGTGCGATCTGCTCGCAGAAGCCGAACTCGGAGGTGTTGCCGTCGGGGTCGGTCGCCGTCGCCGTCAGCCAGTCCCCCACCGTGCCCGGCCCGACGCCGGTAGAGAACGGCGCGTTGCCGTCGGGGCCGGTGGTCAGGGGGAAGGCGCCCAGATAGCTCTCGCCCTCGCCGTGGACGGAGGCGTCACAGGAGGAGGAGGTGAAGAACTCGACCTGGTAGGTCTTGCTCGGCTGCGAGCTGAGCATGCCCTCGATCCTGGTCTCGGCCGGGTTCGCCTCGGCCTTGGTCAGATCGGGGAAGTTCTGCAGCTTGTTCGGGCCGCCGTCGCCGTCACCCGGATCGTTGGCTGTGACCCCGTCGTCGCCGAGGTCGATCCCAAGGTCGTCGTTGGAGCCGATCGCGTTGCGGAGGACCGGGTTCTCGATTCCATCCTCGATCGAGACCCCGGCATCGCCGTTGAAGAAGATCCGGTTCGCCTCGCCCGCCAGCGGCCCCCCGATTGCCACCTCGTCGGGGTCCGATCCTGAGTTGAACAAGCGAATCCCGTCGCCGTCGTTGCCGACCGTGCCGTCGCTTCCGTCGAGGCTCGTGCCGATGAAGTTGCCCTTGATCTCGCGGCCCTGGGCGGCGTTGGCGACCTCGAGCCCGACCGCGTTGCCGCTGATCACATTGCGGGCGCCGGGCGTGGCCGCGTCGACGCTGCTGTCGGCGCTGCCAATCGTCGTCCCGGGGGCCGCGTCGATCCTCACCCCGGGGCCGATGTTGCCGAGGTCGGAGGCGCCGTCGAGGCTGAGGCCGATCAGGTTGCCCTCGGCCGAGTTCTCGCTGGTGCCGGACCCTGAGATCTGGAGGCCGAAGTCGTCGTTGCCGCTGATCACGTTGCCCTGCCCGGCGAGCGGACCGCCGATCCGGTTGGAGTCGGCGCCGGCCTCGATCGAGACGCCGCCGCCCTCGTTGCTGATCGCGCCGGTCCCGGTGGGATCGGTCCCGATCAGGTTGTCGCGGACGGTGTTGCCGGTCGCGGCCGGGCCGGCGATCGTCACCCCGGCCCCGACCGCCTCGTTGTTGCCGCCGCTGATCACGTTGCCGTGGCCCACGGTCCCGACCTCGTTCTCGCTGCCGCCGTCGATCAGGACCCCCTGGTTGGAGTTCCCGAGATCCGACGTGCCGCTCTTGTCGAGGCCGATCAGGTTGCGCTGGACGGTGTTGGAGTCCCCCGCGATCGCCACGCCGATCCCGTTGCCGGAGATCACGTTGGCCGCCGCGGGGACGGTGCCGCCGATCGTGTTCAACTCCGCCGTTTCGATCTCGATTCCGGTGCTGTTACCGAGACCGACGCTCCCGGTGACGTCGGTGCCGATCAAATTGCCCTCGACGGCGTTGCCGGTGGTTGCCACCCCGCTGATCAGCACCCCGGCGCCGGAGCCGCCGGTGCCGCCGATCGTGTTGCCGGCGCCGGCGGCGGTGCCGCCGATCGTGTTGCCGGTGGCACCTGAGGCGATCTCGACGCCGGCGATCTGGTTGCCGATGGCGGTGGTCCCGGTCACGTCGGTGCCGATCAGGTTGCCCTCGACCACGTTGTTCTCGGCGCTGCTACCGAACAGGCTGACGGCGGCATCGCCGGCTCCGAGGCCTTGGTTCCCGGAAAGCACGTTCTCCGCCCCGGCGGCGGTACCGCCGATCGTGTTCTGCGAACCGGAGACGTTGATGCCTCCCCGCTCGTTGGGACGCGCCACGGTGCCGGTCGCATCGGTGCCGATCAGGTTGCCCTCGATCGTTACGCTCTCGCCGGCGAGGACGACGCCGTCGAACTTGTTGGCCGAGATCACGTTGCCCTCGCCGGCCGCGGTGCCGCCGATCTGCGATCCGCTCACCCCGCTGCCGAGCCGGATCCCGAACAGGTCGTTCCCGGCCGCGGTCCCGTCGGCGGCGAGACCGATCAGGCTCCCGGTCACCGTCACCGTGGGGCCGGCGCCGTCGACGTTGAGGCCGTAGCTGCCGTTGTCGAGCAGGACCGCATCCTCGATCGCGACGCCGTCGCTGCCGACGAAGATCCCCGCGCCGCCGTTGCCGAGGCCCGTCGCCGAGCCGGTCACGTCCGTGCCCGAGTAGACCTCGCTCAGGGTCACGTCGTCGGCCCCGGTCCCGACGGTGATCCCGTTACCGGCAAAGCTGTGGGTGGCGATCCCGCAGATGACGGTGCCGTCGGCGCCGCCGATCAGCGAAATGCCCTCGAAGCCGCTCGAGCCGTCGAGGTTGACCTGCGCGCTGCCCCCGTCGCAGTCGCCGGCGCCGTCGAGGCCGTCGATGATCACCGCCTCACCGATGCCCGGCAGCGCAGAGGTCGGGATGATGGTCGCCGGCGAGAAGGTGCCGGGGTCGAACTTGATCACGTCGGTCTCACCCGTGTTCGCGCCTGCCGCGAGCAGCGCCTCCCGGAAGCTGCAATCAGCGTCGCAGGTGCCGTCGTTGGTGTCCGCTGTCTTCGAGACGGTCAGCGTCAGGGGCGCCGCTTCGGCCCCCTCCGAGCCCAGACCGAGCATGAACGTGGCGAGCAGCATGCACACCGCCGCGATCCCGCCGGCCCGTCTTGACACCGCCTCCACCATCGGGGGCGAAAGCTACTCCTATCGGCCGCCACAGCAAACCGTATTCGTCCGCGGTGGATCGGCAACGGGCTACCCGTGACACTGGAGAAGCCGCGATCGATCCGGCCTGCCGGCTAGGTCCCCGGGCCCGACAGGTCGGCGGCCTCCGACTCCAGCCGCCTCTCCATCCACCTCGCGCCGACCGTGTCGGTGAGCCCGTGCGCGACGACCGAGGCGAGGATCACGAGCGAGACGAGCTGAAAGATCTCCTCCGCCTGAGGGAGACCCGACTTGAGCACGAAGAGTGCGAACAGCATCGAGGCGACCCCCTTGGGGCCGAACCAGGCGAGAAAGCGGCGCTGCACCGGTGGCAGGTCGGAGCCGGCCAGCGAGCCCATGATCGCCACCGGCCGGGCCACGAACAGGGTGAAGATGATCAGCGCGACGACGGCGATCGCCGGCGAGGGCACCGCGGTCGCGACCACCAGGGTGCCGAAGACGAAGAAGGTCACGGTCTGCAGCACGGCGGAGACGCTCTCGTTGAACTCGTGAAAGGCGACCGGGGTCTCGCGATCGGCGATCCCGAGCGCGATTCCGGCGACGAAGGTGGCGACCAGGCCATTTCCGATCGTCGACTCGGCCAGGCCGAAGGCCGCGAGGCCGATCCCGAGCGCATAGACGCCCTCGTACTTGAGCGTGAGCCCGACGCCGGGCATGTCATCGATCGCCTTACCCGCCGCCCATGCGAGGCCGAATCCCATCAGTGCCCCGACGACGGTCTCGCCCAGCAGCTCGGCGGCCTCACCACCCGCTCCCCCCTCGTTCGAAGCGAGGACGATGAAGAAGAGGACGAACGGCAACGCGAGCCCGTCGTTGAGACCGGACTCGAGGTTGAGCACGTGGCGGAGTCTGGCCGGAAGTGACTTCGCCGAGACCACGGCAGAAGTGATCACCGGATCGGTCGGGGCCAGCACGGCCCCGATCAGAAGCGCCTCGGCCCAGGACAGATCGCTGAACAGGACCTTGGCCGCGAGCCCGATCAGCCCCATGGTCGCCGGCATCGCCAGGGCGAGCGCCCGGGCCGTCGGGCCGATATGGCCGACCAGGAGCTCCCGATCGACCACCAGACCGTCGCTTAGCAGGGTGAAGACCAGCGCCAGCTCGATCAGAGCGATCACGCTCGCATCGGTGGCGCTGATCTCGACCACGTCGAGGGCCCCGAGCGCCATTCCCGCGGCGACCGCCAGTACCGACACCGACAGGACCGATCCGTGCGCCAGTCCCGAGAGCCCTGCGACGACGATCAGCAGCAGGCCGATCGTGAGGACGATTTCGGGAAAGCCGAGCGCCACGCGCCCTGAGGCTATCCCTTCGATTCCCAGGCCGCGCGCTACGCGAGCGCAGCGACCATGGAGCGCGACCGCGAGTTGCTGCTCTCAGCGGGCGCCTCGGCGGCCATCGGAGTCAGGCCAACATCGAGCGGTAGGCGTGCTCAGCCGACATCAGCGCGGCCTCGACGTCCTCGGCCTTCCCATGGCAGAACGCGTCGCCGCAGACGGCGAGCTCGACAGCGCCGATCCGCCCACGGAAGCACGGTTCGCTGAGCTCGTGGCTCGCACGAGCGTAGCGCCACCTCTTGATCTGGATCTCGCCCGGCGCCGGCGCCTCAACGAGACGAGCCAACTCCTCCGAGAGGAGTCGGGCGATCGACTCGTCGGAGGCATCCCAGAGCTCAGCGCTCTTCTCAGGTGTCAGCCGTGCGCTGATCGCCCCCGGCTCTCCGGGGAACTTCGCCCCCTCGTGGACGATCGATTCGATCGGGCCGGTCCCTGGCGTGAACAGCGGCGAGGCAATCCCGGTCCGGGGGGCCGCGGGAAGGCGCGCCAGACCGACGACGCAGCACGAGTAGATCGCCTCGGCCGCGGCGGGACGTGGCAGGTCGATCACCGAACCCGACAACTCCCAGACCTGGGGCAGGGGCATGGTCAGAAACAGTCGGCGCAGGATGGCCACCTCGAAGCGATCGCCGTGGTTGCCCTCAAAGCTCACCACCGCCCGGCCGTCCTCTCCTCGCAACGCTGTCGCTCTCGCTTCGCAGGTCACCCGCAGGTCGGCGGCCAGGCGCTTGCCGAGCGCCGAGATCCCATCGGGACAGAACCACACGGTCTCTCCGCTCTCCAGCGATAAGGGCTCGAGCAGCCCTGCGCCTCGGCCCTGCGCGATCAGCTCAGCTGTTTGCCGCCCGTCCTCTGAGAGCCACGGCAGGCCGTGATCGAATCGTGTCCCGAGGTACCGGCGGGTTGCGGCCCGGCCCCCCGGGCTGCGCCCTTTGTCGAAGACCGCGTAGTCGGCGTCTGCGGCATGCAGCCGACGCGCGATGGCCAGGCCCGATAGGCCGGCACCGATCACGCATGTCTCCATCGACCTCAACGGCCACCGCTCCCCGGTCGAGGTTCGACGACCTCTCCCCGCTCGAGGCGCTCGACCGCGGCGTGGCCGTGGGTCGGCAGACGCAGTGCCCGAGGCACGCGCGGCTCCCGACGCGTCGGATGAATCGAGACCGAGCCGAGCTCGGGCGGGACGATGTGAGGCATGATCGTTCGAAACCCTAGGCGCTCGCCGAGATTTCCCGCCGGGAACGGAGCGCTAGGCAACGGGCCCCCACCGCTTGCACGGATTCGTAGGGATCGCCGAGCCGCGCGGGCAGGTCAGGGTGAGCGCGCGCGACCTGCGCAAGCGCACCACCAAGGCGCCCCGCCCCACGCCGCCCCGCCCGCCTCCGCCAGAGTCGCCATGATTCGGAGCCGATGCAAGCCCGTTCCTCCGAATACCTGCTGAATGAGGCCGCAATGGTCCTCGCTGAGGTATCGGGGGAGGTCTGGGACGGCCGCAGCCTTCCGGTGCCGATCGAGGAGATCGCCGAGCAGCACTTCGGGCTGTTGATCCGGGAGGTCGTCGAGATCGCCGGCGAGTTCCCGGGGCTTGGTCCGGGCAACGAAGCGATCGTCTCCGGCGCCTTGATCCCGAAGGACGCCGAGATCTGGGTCGACGCGACCGAGGTCAGCCGCGAGCCGCGGCGCCGCCGCTACACCGTTGCTCACGAGCTCGGCCACTGGGTTCTGCACCGCGGGCCCGACGAGACCCTCTGCGGCGGAGCCGCCATCGACCCGGCCAGGACAGTGACCGACGAGCGTGGAGGAGACGCCGTCAGCTGGGCCGGGTGGACCGCCGCCCCCGGCCAGCCGCAGGTCGAGTGGGAGGCTGACGTCTTCGGCGGAGCGCTCCTGCTCCCGCCCTGGCTCGTCCAGGAGGTCTGGGACGAGCACCACAGCGTCGGGGCGATCGCCGAGGCCTTCGACTGCCCCTTCTCAGCCGCAGGGGACCGCTGGCAGGAGCACTACGCGTTCGCGAGATCCGGCTGACCCGGGGCTGCCGAGGGAAGCCTGGAGCGGCAGCACGCCACCCTGATGTGCCCTACCGAAAGACCTGAGGCGACGGAGCAGCCCAATCGATCGGACGCGAGCGGAGCAGGCGCCATCGAGGACGACGAGATCCGCCGCCTCTCCCCCAGCTCTCTCTACAACCTGCTCAAGCCGAGCCCCTGCGACCTGCGCGAGTGGCTCAGGAGCCACGGCTACGAGGAGGAGCCGCCGGGAGCGTTCCGCGAGCTGCTGTTCGAGATGGGGCACGAGCACGAGCGCCGCCACCTTGGGCGCTTCCCCGGAGCGATTGACGTCGCCGAGCTGCCGCGGGACCAGCAGGAGGGACTGACCCGCGCGGAGCTCGAGGCCGGCGATCGGGTGATCTACCAGGGCGTCCTGCGCGCCGAGACCACGCTGGCCGGTCGCCGGGTCGAGGTCGTCGGCCACCCCGACTTCATGCTTCCCGCTCGGTCCGGCTACGCGATCCGCGACTCCAAGCTCAACCGCTCGGTTGACGCCTACATCCGGATGCAGCTGCTCAGCTACGGCTGGCTCTACGAACAGACGATGGACGAGCCGCCGGTGGCGCTGCAGGTCCATTCCGGATCGGGCGAGATCCTCGACGTCGCCCACGAGCCAGAGGACTACGATCAGGTTCTGACTCTGCTGCAGCGGATGCTCGAGCTGCGGCTCGCCGACGAGCGACCGGTCGAGCGCGTGGGCGTCTCGAAGTGCTCGGGCTGCGCGTTTCAGGAGCATTGCTGGCCGCGGGCGATCGAACGCCGCGAGGTCGGTCTGATCCCGGGCATCGACCGCGGCTTGGTCGAGCAGCTCAACGCAAACGGCGTTGCGACCTTCGACGAGTTGCTCGAGCGCTTCGACGTCGATTCGCTGGCCGCCCTGGAGCGTCCCTGGGGCAACCGCACCAAGCCGGTCGGAGGCAAGGCCGAGCGGATCCTCCAGAGCGCCGAGGCCCACCGAGTAGGCAAGCCGATCCTCCTTCACGAGCCCGACCTCCCGGACGCGAAGAGCTGGGTCATGTTCGACCTCGAGGGCATGCCGCCCCGCCTCGACTTCGCCGAGCGCATCTACATGTGGGGGCTGCAGTGCTTCGGCGAGCAGCCCGGGCCCTTCCGTCCCGCCCTCGCCGGCTTCGGTCCCGACGGCGACCGGGAGGGCTGGGAGGGCTTCCTCGCGCAATGCGAGTCGATCTTCGCCACCCACGGCGACCTTCCCTTTGTCCACTGGGCCACCTACGAGCGGGTCAAGATCGACCTGTATCTGAGCCGCTACGGCGACAGCCCCCAGAGCACCGCAGCCCGCGTCAAGGCCAACCTCCTCGACCTCCTCCCGATCACCCGCGCCGCGGTCGCCGTCCCCCTCTCCGGCTACGGCCTCAAGGGCATCGAGACACTCGCCGGCTACGAGCGGCGGCTCACCGAGTACGGCGGCGAGTGGTCAATGGCCAAGTACATTGAAGCCACCGAGAGCAACGACCCCGCTAAACGCGAGGCGATCATGGACGAGATCCTGGCGTACAACCGGGAGGATCTGGGGGCGACCTGGGCGGTGTTGGAGTGGCTGCGGCGGCTGACCGACTGAGCCCGGGTCAGGCCGCAGCCGCCAGGATGTACTTTTCCCCAGCTGCGCGGAACTCGCGCGATCGCCGACCAAGGAGCAGCCTGAGATGACGACTTCAGACGACACCCAGGATCGAGCGGGCCTCGACTCTGTCTTCGCCGCGATCCAACGGGGCCGCGACGCCGTTAGCGCGCGGCGCGTGTTCGGCGATCCGGTTGAACGGGACGGCGCAATCGTCGTGCCGGCGGCTTCGGTCCGGGGCGCCGGTGGAGGCGGTGGCGGCGAAGGAGACGAGGGTGCGGGTGGCGGCACCGGCTACATGCTCGCCGGGCGACCGGTCGGCGCCTTTGTGATTCGAGACGGGGAGGTGCGCTGGGAGCCGGTTGTCGACCGCACCCGCGTGATAGTCGGCAGTCAGCTCGTGGTTGCAGCTGCGCTGCTGCTCGTTGCAGCGATGGTGCGACGGGGCTCTTCACGGAGCCGGTGATCCTGCCCGGGATCATCACGGGCCTGATCGCCTGATCGCCGGCAACGCCCGGCGACCGAAGGCCGGGTTCAGCCTGCTTGCTCCACCTCGGCGCTCGCGGCAGCGGCGGCAACGATCCCCAGGAAGGCCGCGAGTGCTCCCGCGGCCGCAGTGTTCCAGGTGGCCTCCGTCGTGTCCGCGAGAGTGAACGCGCTCACGAACAGCAAGGCGGCGAGGCCGATCACGGTCCAGGCCGCCGTCAGCCGCGGCACGATCCCGAGGAGGGCGGCGACGCCGAGCAGCGCGATCAGCGCGCCGCTCACCACGGGGACCCACTCGCTGTCTCCGCCGCCGTAGGAGAGCACGAACGGGGAGGCGATGAGCCAGAGTCCCAGCAGGACCAGCAGAAGGTCCGACGCCACAAACCCCCTATGCCAGTCGAGGCGCGGCTCCGCCGGCCTGATCGTGGGCCGCTCCTCGAGGATCTCCGGCAGGCCCCCCGCCTCCTCGTGCTCGTCCCTCTGCTCGGACGCCATCACAGGCCCCCCTCACCTTGTGGCAACGATCTCTCGGTTGTCATCGGTCCCTTTCCTGGGCGGGCGTACCGGAAACGGGTTCCCCGGCGAACTGCCCGGCGGAGCGTAACAAGCCGTTCAAGAAGCCGAGGGAGCTCGACTGTGAGGTGCGGGGTGCAACGCGGACGGTCACGCTCTACACGCAGGTCACGGCCAAACAGCCCAAGCACAAGGGACATCCGAAGGGTCGCAAGCTCGGCACCCTGTTCCCCGAGAACTGCCCACAGTTCTGAGGCGAATCGGCGGTCGACGTCTAGGTGCGTTGGTGCACCTGAGCCCGACCCACCATCGCCCCAGGTCGGGGTGCAAGCGAGCCAGCACCTTCGGCACCTCCGCGGTACGCCGTGGTGACAGCCCCCTGACCCCCACCGTCGGTCCTCAGGTGAGCGGCTCCACGGCGAGAATCTCGGCCTCGAAGAAGGGCTCGTAGCGGGGCGTGGTAAACCACCAACCGACGGTCACCTGGCTCGGCAGGGTCAGATCGCCGAGGCGCCGTTCGGCCCCGACGTCGCCGCCGCAGGGGATGTAGCCGCGCCTTCCATGCTGACCGTTGTCCCAGCGCAGCACGTACCCGCTGCGGAGCGCGCCCTCCGCGTCGATCCGCAGGTGGACCTCGGGACGCTCGGGTCGAACCTCCCACGAGGCGACGATCTGATCATCGGACTCCGCCCGCCAGGTGACGCCGCGCTCCGGGAGCAGGCTCATCGGGGCCCAGAAAGCAGCCTCCACCGCGGCCCGACCCGCGCCAGAGCGGACCGTGTCCTCATCGTCGGCGTGCACGAGCGGGACCCGGCCGAGCAGTCGCACGTCCATGCTCCCGCTCGCGTCGCAGTCGTAGCGGTCGACCACCTGCAAGGGAGTCAACGGCCCCCAGCCGCTCTTCCCCTGCCAAACAAACGAGCGCCCGTCGCCCTGCCACTCGGCTGTGAAGGGCAGCCACGGCCCGACCTTGATTCGCCCTCGCATTTGCAGACGAGTACCGCGGCCGAGGACCGCGCCTTCGGCGATCGCGTGCTTGAAGTAGCGGCGTACCGGCTCGTCCAGGCCGGCAATCGAAGCCGGGTCGAAGGGCTCAACAGCTGGAGGCATATGGCACCGTCCACGCTACCGACCCCGGCACCGTGGAGCTTCCGGCCACGGTGTCTGAGGCTGTCGCCGAGGCCCTCCAGAACCCACAAGCCCTCCCGGCGGAGGGCTCGAGCGTGGTAGTGACAGACATAGCGGGGGCCTGATCGCCTTCGCCTTCCGGTCCTCGAGCCCGTTCTCGGAGCTTGAAAGCCCCCCGTGCACCCGGGTGCTCCAGCTCAGGCCGGCCGGCGGTGGGCACCGATCGCAGCGACCAGGAGACCGAGACCGACGATCACGGCGGCAAAGCCGACCAGCGCCCCCAGCAGCGGCACGATCGCGAGCACCCGCAGGATCGCGAGTCCCGCCAGGAAGGCGACGACGCGGCTGCCGTCCTTGACCAGGGCCCTTCCGAGCGCCCAGGCGCTGGTCACGTAAGCGATCGCGGCCAGCGGCAACAGCGAGAGCACCAGCGCAAGGCCGAGCGGAAGGCCGATCAGCGTCGCGGAGGCGAGCAGGATCGCCAGCGGCACACTGACGAAGACCGCGAGCCCGAAGGCGATGCAGAGCATCAGCCGCGTCCGCGCCTGCTCGAAGACGGCGTCGGCGGCGCGGGGCGCGACCATGACGGCAAACACGCCGAGGATCAGAGCCGAGACCGAGATTGCGATCCACAGCGCAACCGCGCCGATCACGGGTAGGGCGCCGACGAACCCGTCCCAATCTTCCTCACGAACCTCACCGCCTACGCTCGCCCGGGGTGAGACCTCGGGCTCCTCGTCGGCGTAGATGAGATCGCCGCCGACCACCGCCCCGGGCCCCACCCGGGTCAGGCCGGTCAGCGCGACGACGTCGCCCTCGACCTCGCCCGCGATGAGCAGGTCACCGCTGGCCACGAAGACGTCGCCGGTCACCGTCCCCGAAACCTCGACGTCGCCGTTGGCGACGAAGACGCCATCGACGACCTGCCCCCGCTCGACGGTGACAGCCCCGTTTACGACGACGATCGCATCTTCACCCTCGCCCGCAGTCGCCGCCGCCGGCGAGGAGAGCACAACCGCGGCGACGGCGAGCGAAGCCGACATCCAGCGCCACAGACAGGTCCCACGGTCTTTGCTCGCCAACATGCCCGGTAGCCTCCAGGGCTCCCGAGTAGCCGTCATCCGTAGCTCTCCGCAATGCGCCCGGATCTCGCGGCCCCGGACCCCCGAACTTCGTCGCCACCAGCGAACCTCGTGTACGCGGCTGTCGATCGAATCCGCATGAGTAAGCGGTGGTAGCGCGAACCGACTGAGAGCCCGCCCCCTCACATGTCCGGCGGCACCAGCGGCTCTGGCACCAGCACCAGCCCCGCGCCCCGCGGCGGCTCCGGCATGCCGCTGAGCAGGGCCCAGGAGCCGATTGGGGCGATCGTTATCGCTCCCGGCTCCAGGCCGGCGGTCCAGCCCTGGCCGGCAACCGCCTCGTTGGCGAGCTCGGAGCCGGAGAGCGCCTCGCCGATGTGCTGGGCGACGGCGGTCGCACCGGAGTCGACGGCCTCGATCCCACCCGGGCTGACCAGGTGGACCTGGTCGATCTCCTCCGCCCGACCGCGGACGATCGCGACCGGGGCCGCGCCAACGCCCGAGACCGTCTCGGCCCAAGTCCCGACCACCGAGCCGCCCTCGTCGTGCCGTTCGGCGGCGACGATCAAAGTCGCCTCGACCGAGAGGGCGGCGTGGAAGACGCCCTCGGCGAAGCTCGAGGCAGCCAGGCGGGACGGCTCAGAGTCAAGGCCGATGCCACCGCTGAGCTCCTCGAGGCGGGAAAGGCCCCCGCCAGGCGAGGAGGCGGTGGACCCGACCGACTCGAGCAGCATCACCTCGACCGCCCCGCCCACCGGTTCGGCGATACCGGCCCCGATCCGCAGCGAGAGCTCAGCCGCCTCGGGGTCCTCGACCGCGACGAGGACGTGCTCGCCGAGCTCGCGGTGGACTTCGGAGGGGGGGCTCACCCCAACCTTGCTGCGCTCGGCGACGATCGTGGCGACGGTGACGCTGACCAGGATCAGGACGAGGACGGCGTTGACGACGGACTCGCTGAAGAGGCCGATCTCGAACCCGACGGTGGTCGCGGCCAGCGTCGCCGCGGCCTGCGGCGTCGTCAGTGCGAAGACCAGGCCCGCCTGCGAGCGGTCGGCGCCGAGCAGGGGGCCGGTCATCAGCGCCGCGATCCCCTTGCCGCCCAGGCAGGCGACGATCAGCAGCCCCGCCAGGCCAAGGGTCTCGGGCTCGACCATGACCGACGGCTTCAGCAGCAATCCAACCGAGACGAGGAAGATCGGCACGAAGACCGCGTTGCCGAAGAAGTCGATCCTGCCCATCAGCGGTCCACGGTTGGGGACCAGGCGATTGAGCGACAGCCCCGCGAAGAAGGCGCCCACGATCCCCTCGATCCCGAACATCTCCGCGACCATCGCGGCAGCGAGGAAGGCGGCGATCGCCATCACATAGCGGATCGCCCGATCCGTGCCGAGCAGCCGGAAGCCGATACGGGCAAGCGGCGGGAGGACGAGGAAGGCGAAGACGATGAGGACGGACAGGCCGAGGACGATCTGCAGAGCGATCTCGACACTGGAGCCGGATCCGGTCTCCGAGCCGGAGACGCCGGCCAAGACGATCAGCGCGAGGGTGTCGGTAAGCACGGTCGCCCCGACGGCGCTGGCGACGACCGGATCGGAGGCCAGTCCGGCGTTGCGGATCACCGGGTAGAGGATCAGCGTGTGGGAGGCGAGCAGCGAACCCAAAAGCAGCGCCGCCGGCCAGCCCCAGCTGAGTGCGAGTCCGACGGCGGTGCCGAGCACCATCGGCGCCATGAAGGTGGTGATCCCGAAGAGAATCGCCGAGCGCCGGTAGATGCGCAGCAGCCCGAGATCGAGCTCGACCCCGGCGACGAACATCAGATACAGCAGGCCGATGGCCCCGAGGTCGGGGATCGTGGTGTTGCCGGCCTCGATCCAGCCGAGGCCGTTGGGGCCGATCAGAAATCCGCCGATCAACAGGCCGATCAGGCCGGGGACGCGAGCCTTGGAGACGAGCGGCGGCCCGAGGATCACAACCGCGAAGAGGACGAAGAACTCCCAGGGAGCCCCCTCGGGAGCGTCAACGGTGATCGCGGCCAGCGCGTCGCTCATCGGCTCGACCTCAGCAGTGGCACTTCCGGCGCCCCGTCGGTGATCTCAGATCCAAACCACTCCTCCGACAGCGCTCCGAGCGTGCCGTCGGCATCCAGCGCCCGGATCGCGCTGCCGACCGCCTCGGTGTTGGACTCACTGCCCTCCGGAAGCGCCGCCGCGATCGTCTCGGTGGTGTCGAGCTTGGCGGCGACATGGAGCGCGCCGTCCGATTCCTCGGCGACTGCCGAGGCGGCGGGCAGATCGAGGATCGCGGCATCGACGTTGCCTTCCGCCACCGCCGCGAGCACCTCATCCTGATCGGCGCCGACGAGCACCGTTGTGTTGGGATCGATCATCTGGTCCAGATCCTCCTCGAGTGTGGTCCCTGTCTCGACCGAATAGGTCAGATCCCGCGCGGTCTCGAGGTCGGGAACCTCGAGGTCCGCGTCGGTGAGCAGCGCCGGGGGCGCGACCAGGTAGGGGTCGGAGAAATCCAGGACCTGGTCGCGCTCGTCGGTCGGCGTGATCTGAGAGAGCGCCAGGTCGGCATCGCCGAGATCACCGCCGGTCAGCTCCGCGAAGGGGACCTCGACCACCTGCAGCTCGTCGAGCCCGAACCGGCTCACGAACTCGGTCGCGAGCTCGAACTCGAATCCCCCCGTCGGCTCGGCTGCGACGCCCTCCCAGAAGCCCGCCGTCGGGACCTCCGCGGTAGCGACCGTTAGCTTGCCCTCGATCGCGGGCTCGAAGCTGCCGGCGGCCCCATCCTGGGCAACACCCCCGCAGCCGGTGATCCCCAGCAGCGCCCCGATCAAAGCGAATGTGGCCAAGCACCGACTCACCTGCTTCTGACTCTATGGAGTCCGGCGAGGTGCAGGCGATTCGTCGCCGGCAGACAGCCGCTCCCGCTCCTGCCGGAGTTCCAAATAGGCTGGGTCCCGGTGGACGCTCCCGAGACCCACTACGCGCGGAGCGGTGATCTGCAGATCGCCTACCAGGTGGCGGGCGAGGGCCCACTCGACATCGTCTTCGTACCGGCCTACCTGTCCAACATCGAGTTGTTCTGGGAGATCCCCGCCTTCGCCGGCCTGATGGAGCGGCTTACCTCCTTCTCCCGGCTGATCGTGTTCGATCGGCGCGGGACCGCGATGTCCGACGGGTTCGCCGGGGCGACGCCGCTGGAGGAGCAGATCGATGACGTCCGTGCGGTGATCGACGCGGCCGGCGCCGAGCAACCTGTACTCGTCTCGTTCCTCGAGGGCTGCTGCCTGTCGGCCCTGTCGGCGGCCTCCCACCCCGACCTCGTCCGTGCTCTGGTCCTGCTTTCGCCGCAGCCCCGGCTGGTCGAAGGACCGGGATACGAGTGGGCGCCGAGCGTCTCCGAGCGCGGCGCGATGGTGAAGGCGATCGTTGCCTCTTGGGGCGCCGACTCGCCGGACAACCCGATGGCGGTTCTGGTCGCCGGCGAGGACGAACGCCAACGACGCCTGATGGCCCGCGCGCAGCGCCTGTCGATGAGTCCTGCTGCCGCCGCCGCTTCGCTGGCCCGGATCGGCGAGACAGACGTGCGCGACGTGCTTCCCAGCGTGCAGTGCCCGACGCTGGTCATTCGTCCCGAGGGTGAGGCGTATCTCGACGCGCGCCATTCGCGCTACGTCGCCGAGCAGATCCCCGATTCGCGCTACGTCGAGGTTGCGGGCGAAGGACCACTCTTCTTCCGCGAGCCCGACGCGATCGCGGAGAGGATCGAGCTCTTTCTGACCGGCGTGCGCCGTCCGGTCGTCAGCGACCGGGTGCTGGCCACGGTGCTGTTCACCGACATCGTCGGCTCTACCGAACGTGCCGCGGAGCTCGGTGACGAGGCCTGGCGCTCGCTGCTCGCGCGCCACGACAAGGTGGTCCGCGAGGAGGTTGAGCGTCACCGCGGGCGATTCGTGAAGTCGCTCGGCGACGGAGCGCTTGCGGTGTTCGACGGCCCCAGCCGCGCGATCAGCAGCGCGATCGCTGCCGGCGACCGGATCCGTGACCTGGGCCTGCAGATCCGGGCCGGTCTGCACACCGGTGAGTGCGAACTGCTCCCCGACGACGACGTCGGCGGACTCGCCGTCCACATCGGCGCTCGCGTCAGCGCTCTCGCTGGACCCAACGAGATCCTGGTCAGCAGCACCGTCCGCGACCTGATCGTCGGCTCCGGCCAGATCCTGATCGATCGCGGCGAGCACGACCTCAAGGGCGTACCGGGACCGTGGCGAGTCTTCGCTGCGGAGCGGTAGGACGCAACAATCAACCCGTGGCCCGCGATCCCGACACCAACGTCGTCGGCGGCACCTTGCTGGAGTGCTCTGCCGACCCGCTGACCGGCTTCTTCCGCGACGGCTGCTGTGCAACCGGTCCCGAGGACGCCGGCAGCCATACGGTCTGCGCGATCGTCAGCGAGGAGTTCCTCGAGTTCAGCCGCCGCGCCGGCAACGACCTCTCGACCCCGCAGCCGCAGTTCGGCTTCCCCGGGTTGCAGGACGGCGACCGCTGGTGCGTGTGCGCGGCGCGCTGGCTGGAGGCGCACCGGGCCGGCGTGGCGCCGCCGGTGGTGCTGGCGGCCACCCACGAGCGGTCGCTGGAGGTGGTCCCGATCGAGCTGCTGGTCGAGAGCGCGGTCGAGCCGGACGAGGCGGCCTCGGAGTAGGGCCGACCGCCGGCACCACCGGGGCTTGGCTAACCGGTCGCGGCCAACGCGAACGGGTTCCCCTCGGAGTCCTTGCAGACCGTCCACCGCTCGCCGGGGTGAATCACGGTGCCGCCCAGGTCGCTGACGCGCCCGGCGGCGGACCTCAATGTCGTCGACCTCGAAGTAGGGGAGCGAGAAGGAGTCGCCTGGACCCTGGCCGCGACCGTGGATACCGACGGCTGCGGCGCCCCCCGCCACGCCCTCGGGCCGGCGGGCGACCCAACCCTCGCCCTCGGATCCGGATCTCGGCTCGGGTTCAGTGCCGAGCACGCCTCCCCAGAAGCGGAGTGCCCGCTCGGTGTCGTCGGCGGGGAACTCGACCAGTGCGAGACGGGCGTCCATGACGCCACCTTAGAGCGGCACGTGCGCGAGGCGAAGCCGGGCGTGATGGAATCCAAGGAGCCGATGACCCGGGACCCTGGGAGCCGGCGGCGGGCGGCCACATAGAGGCCCTCAAAGACGGGATCGCGCTTGCGAGATCTCGCCCGTCGGCGACCAGCCCTCGGCGGCGGCGCGGTCGTCGCGGGTGTCCCGGGCGGCGCGGTCGTCGTTCGGTGCCGGCGGCTCGAATCCGGCCAGGACCTCGGGGGAGACCGGGGCGCGGCCGATCTCGAGTCCGGTGGCATCCCGCAGGGCGGCGAGGACCGCAGCGGTCGCGACGACCGCCGGGGGCTCCCCGACGCCCTTGGCGCCGTGGGGCAGCTCCTGAGCCGCTCGCTCGATCAGGTCGGTGGAGAACTCAATCGGGGCGTCGGGGGCGGTGGGAATCCGGTAGCTGCCGAAGCCAAGGTCGCTCAGCCGCCCCTCGGGAGCGCGTAGCTCCTCGAGCAGCGCGAGCCCGATCCCCTGCAGGGCGCCGCCCTCGATCTGGCCCTCGATCGCCGGGGGGTTCAACGCCCGCCCGACGTCCTGGGCGGTCCCGACCCAGAGCACCCGCGCCACCCCGAGCTCCGGGTCGAGCTCGACGACGATTCGCATCGCGACGACCGCGAAGTCGGTGTGCAGACGCTCGCCCTCGACCTGGCCGGTACCGGGATGCAGGGGCGTGGTCGGGGGATGGCGATAGGTGCGCTCGGCTTCGATCGTCTCGCCCGCTCCCAGAGGTCGCCCGCCGCGTCGCTCCAGCTCGCCCCGGATCTCGGCGCAGGCGAGCCCGACGGCACCGGTGGACATCCAGCTCATCCGCGAGGCCGACGAGGAGCCGGCCGAAGCAATACCGGAGGTCGACGGAGCCACGAGCTCGACGAGCTCGACGTCGAGCTCGCTGCGGACCGCCCGCTCGATCAGCTCGTGCGCGCCCTGACCGACCTCCGCCGCCGCGCACTCGACCCGGGCGAGCAGCTCGCCGCAACTGCCGGCGCTGAGCCTGACGCGGGCGCTGGTCCGGTCGTCGAAGCCGGCCGAGTAGGCGATGTTCTTGTACGCGAGCGCCAGGCCCTCGCCTCGCCGAGGCTCCGGTTCGCCCGGACGGCTCCCTCCCCCGCTGTCGGCCACGGCAGGCGGCGGCTCGAGATCGACGCAGCGGCGCAGGGTCTCGGCCACCGGCAGCGAGCCCTCGACCCGCTGCCCGGTCGGCAGGTGGTCGCCCGGCTCGAGCGAGTTGATCAGACGCAGCTCGACAGGATCGAGCCCGAGCTCGCGGGCGAGGCGGTCCATCTGCCCCTCGTGGGCGATGCAGACCTGCGGCACGCCGAAGCCGCGCATCGCACCCGAGGGGGGATTGTTGGTGTAGACGGCGTCGCCCTCGATCAGCGCATTCGGGACCTGGTAGGGCCCACAGGCGTGGCTGGCTGCGTTGACGATCACGGCCGGTGAGGTCGAGGCGTAGGGCCCGGCGTCGAGCAGGATCCGGATCCGCACGCAGACGAGCTCTCCATCGCGGCCCGCGCGGTGCTCGGCCCAGATCCGCGCTGGGTGGCGGTGGGGGTGGCCGACGAAGGACTCGGCCCGCCCGTAGACCATCTTGACCGGCCGCCCGGTGGCCAGCGCCAGCATCGAGGCGTGGATCTGCAGCGTGATGTCCTCGCGTCCGCCGAAGGCGCCGCCGACCCCGGCGAGGTGCAGCCGCACCTTCTCACGCGAGAGGCCTAGGCAGGGTGCGATCTGATCGCGGTCGCCGTGCAGCCACTGGGTCGCCACGTGGAGATCGACGCCCCCGTCGGCGGCGGGCACGGCGAGCCCCGACTCGGGCGCGAGAAAGGCCTGCTCCTGACGGCCGATCTCGTAGACGCCCGAGACCGAGACCTCGGCTGCGGCCTCGGGATCGCCGTGGCGGATCGTCACCGACCCGGCGATGTTGTTGTGTGGGTCGAGCCCGATGCCCGGTGCGAGGGGGCGATCCGCGTAGACGGGCTCTGCATGTGGCGCGCGTTCGGGCTCCAGCAGCGGCGCCAGCGGCTCGTAGTCGACGGCGACGGCGGCCGCAGCGCGCCGCGCCTGGGCGCGGCTCTCGGCGGCGACCAGGGCGACCGGTTCCCCGCAGTAGCGGACCTGCTCGGAGGCGAGCACCGGCTGGTCGGGGATCATCACGCCGTAGCGCGGCTCGCCGGGAACGTCGGCGCCGGTCAACACCGCTGCACCGCCCTCGCAAGCGAGGGCGGCGCGAGGGTCGATCCCCCGGATCAGGGCGCGTGCATGAGGGCTGCGCACGGTCGCCCCGAACAGCATCCCCGGCACCTCGAGGTCGGCGCCGAACTCGAAGCTGCCGGCGGCCTTCGGGAGCGCGTCCCGCCGCGGCGCTACCGATCCGAGACGAGAGCTGACCGGCTCGCTCACGCCCCCTCCTCCCCGCCCCCGGAGGCCGACTCGACCGCGTCGACGATCTTTGCGTAGCCGGTGCAACGGCACAGGTTTCCGGCCAGAGCGGAGGCGATCCGCTCGCGGCTCGGCTCGGGCTCGCGGTCGAGCAGCTCGCCGGCGGCAACCACGATGCCCGGCGTGCAGTAGCCGCACTGCACCGCGCCGGCCTCCGCCAGCGCCCGCTGCAGGCGCGAGCTGCGATCGTCGTCACCGAGACCCACCACGGTCGTCACCGCGGCGCCGTCGGCCTGGGCGGCGGGGACCAGGCAGGCGTTGACCGCGACCCCGTCGAGCAGGACGGTGCACGCTCCGCACTCTCCCTCGCCGCAGCCGTCCTTGGGCCCGAGCACCCCGAGACCGTCGCGGAGGGCGCTGAGCAGGCTGTCGGGGGCCTCAACCTCGACCTCGCGACCGACCCCGTCGACCTCGAGCTCGACCCTCATGTCCCGCACCTCGTCAGGGCGCGTGCGACGAGCACCTCTAGGGCGTGGCGGCGGTAGGCAGCCGCGTCGCGATCCCGGCCTCCTCCCTGCCCCGCTCCAAAGGCCGCCGCGGCAACACGGCCCGGGAGCGAGTCGGCCTCCCGTAGGGAGGCGTGGAGGAGGACAGGAACGGCCGCCTCCCCCGTCGCCGCAGCCGAGACGAGCTCGCGATCGCGATCTACCCCGACGGCGAGCGAGACGATCGGCCGGCTCGACCCGGCGCGATCGCCGAGCTTGAGGAACGCCTGGGGGCCGGTGGGGCGGGCGAGGTGGACGGCGACGAGCAGGCTCCCCTCGAGGCCCCGAATCGGCTCCGCGGCCCCACCCCGACCCAGGGAGGCGAGAGCAACCCGCTCGACGCGCGGCCCGCCCCCGTTGTGGGCGAGGCGGTGGAGCTCGAGCTCGGCTCCAGCAACGAGCAGCGGCGGCACGATGTCGCCGCGCAGCGGTCGGCTCGCCAGAGCCCCGCCTATCGTGCCCCGGTTCCGGATCTGCCGCGAGCCGACCGCGGTCGCCGCCTCAGCCAGCGCCGGCAGCTGCCCGGCGAGCGGCGAGTCGATGAGCTCGCTGTAGGTGAGCGTGGCGCCGAGCCGCAGCGTGCCCTCGCCCTCCCCGGCTGAGAAACCGCCGAGCCCTTCGAGGCGACTCAGGTCGAGGAGCGCCGCCGGCTCGGGGGCGATGCGGCCGGCATTGAGCTCGACCATGACGCCGGTTCCGCCCGCCACCGGGATCGCGCCCTCGGTCGCCGCGAGCTGCTTGAGCGCCTGCTCGGGCGTGCGCGGCCGCAGCCACCTCATCGACTCACCTGCTCCCGGGGTGCCGTCCTCGATGCCACCGGCAGCCCGCCGCGGATCTCGGCCAGCCGCTGCCGGTAGCCCGGGTAGTCGCGGACGAAAGACGCCCGCAACCGGCCGAAGCGGGCGTCCACCTCCGCTGAGCCGCTGGCAACCGGGGCGGGCGCGGTGCGGCCGGCGGCGAGCTCGCTGAGCATCGCGGTGGCCTCGGCGAGGACCCGTTCCTTGCGGCGATAGATAAGCGAACGGGCGCGCTCGCTCGGACGCAGGCGGCGGCCCAGATTGGTGAGCAGGTTGCGGGTCGGCGGGCCGGGACCGCGGAGTAGCCGTCGCGCCGCCTGGCGACGCCCGTGATCCCCCGTGTGGCTGACGCCACCGAGGTGATGCAGCCGATCGCACTCGACGTTGCGGATCGGATCGCCCTGCCGGATCAGCTGCAGGTGCGCGATCCGTGCCGTGCCGAAGCGCTCGAATCCCCAGCCGTGGCGCACGAGACCCTCGCGCAGGGAGGGCCCGAGCTCCTCGCGGGTGCGGTTGGCCAGCCCGCAGCCGATCGCCTCCAGCGCTCGATCGAGCGCCTCACGATCGTAGAGTGCGCAGGAGGTGCCGCCGACCTCGGTCCCGTCGGCAAGAACCCGGTAGGGGCCTCCGAGAAAGGTCTGGTCGGGGGAGACCACCGAGTCGGCGTCGGCCAGCCAGACGGGCCAGCCGCTGCAGGCCGCCCCCGCTCCCTGATCCAGCGCATCCGAGAGCCCAGCGAGGAACGGCCCGCTCGCAAGCACGTCCGAGTCGAGGATCCCGAAACGAGCGCCGGCGCCGTCTTCACGGTCCCCGCCTCTCAACAGCCGGTCGAGAGCGACGCCGTGGCGGACCGGCTGCTCGTCGGGCAACCGCAGCCAATCGAATCGATCCTCGGCCTCGGCGAGCTGCGCGATCGCCTCGGACTCGGCCGGCTCGCAGCCGTTGTCGACGAGCACGAAATCGGCGCCGGGCTCGCGGAGCAACGAGAGCGCCAGCGGCAGCAACGCCGAGACGGTGCCCGGCATGTAGACCACGTGGAAGCGGACGCGCTCAGCCATCGCGACCACCCCCGGCGCCGCCCGCCGTAGCCGCCGCTCGCGGGTAGCACGCCTCGAGCGCAGCGAGCAGCCTCCTCACCCGCCGGTCGATGTCGGGCTGATCGGTCGGCGGTGGTTGCGGCGGCTCCCGGCCCTGCTCGAGCGCGGTCATCGCCTGGGCCAGATATCCGGTGATCAGTCGCCGCCGATCGTTCATCCTCCGGTGCCAGCCGCGCCGGCGGTTACGGGCCTGATAGGCGCGGAGGACGAGGCCGTCGGCGACTCGCTGAAGCCGTCGCGGCTGATCGGAGCGCAGGATCTCGCCGGCTCGCGCGGCCAGCCAGCGCGCGTCCTCGCCAGGCCACTCGAAGGTGGCCGCGGAGACACCGCCGATGTGGTGCAGGTGGGCGCTGTCGCGGCTCTCGATCCGGTGGTCGGAGAGCATCAGGCCGAGGTTGAGCAGGCGCGTCGTATCGAAGACGCGGAAGCGCCAGCCCCGGGCCCGCAGGGCACGCTGCGTATCCCGATCGAGCATCCAGCGGTCGTGGGCCGCGAAGCCGCGGGGCGCCCACCGCCGGACGGGCTCGAGCGCGGCCCTGTCGTAGATCGCCAGGTAGGAGTTGCCGACCGGGGTGCCGTCGACGAGCACCCGCTGCCGCCCCGCGAGGTAGATCGATCCCGGCTGCACAGTGGCCTCGTCGTCGGTGGCCCAGACGGGCGTGGCTGAGAAGGCCGCGGCGCCGGCAGCGCCGGGAGGCCAGATATCCGCGAGGAAGGGCCCGTCGGCGAGCACGTCGGAGTCGACGATTGCGAAGCGCTCCTCCTCGAAGCGATCGAAGAGCTCGTTCAAGGCGACGCCGTGCTCGAGCGGGCGCTCTCCGCCGAGGACGAGGGTCTCCAGGCGCTGCTCCCCTTCCGCAGCCCGCTCGAGCAGATCGCGATCCTCGTCGTTGCTGCCATTTCCGACCAGCCGCAGGCGCACGCCCTCGTCGCCGAGAAGCGACAGCGTCAGCGGCAGCAGCCGTCGGACCGTTCCCGTGGTGAAGACGACGTTGAAGGTAAGCATCAGCGGGCCGTCTCCAACTCGGTGGCCGGGGCCGCGGGCTGGACACGCAGCCACGCGCTGAGATCGCGCTCGATCAGCTCGGCGAGACGGACGATGTCCTGCCGGTAGACCTCGACCAGCTCGGAGCGGAGGCCGGAGTCGAGCTCGCCGCGCTCGAGAGCGGCGGGGCGCAGCGGTGAGAGCCCATCGCGGAGCCGCACCGGGAGGTGGGGGCGCAGCGCCGTGCGCAGCGCCGCCGTACGGGTCCAGGCAAGGCGAAGCAACGGGTTGCGGAGCTCGCCGGTGGGGGCGGGACGCCCACCCGGATCGACGCGGACCTCCGGATCGACTCCGAGAAAGCCGAAGAGGTCGGCGAGCAGCCCAGCGGGGTCGCGCTCGAGGTCCTCGTGCAGGTAGACGCGAACCCGCTCGCTGCCGAACAGCTCGATATAGGGCGCGAGAAAGTGGTGGTAGCGACCGCAACCGAGGTAGCTGCCGAAGGCGACCTCGTCGGGAAGCCCGCGTCCGAGCTCCTCGCGGACCACGGTCGCGAACTCCGCCCGCGGCTCGAGGCCGTCACGCCGGCGACCGAGGAAGTGCGCGTGAGCACGCTCGGCCGGATCGCGGAGGATCGCCACGATCCGCGCCCTGGGACAGGCCTGCTCGATCCGGAGGGGGGCGCGCAGCGACTGCAGATAGGGCGGCGAGACCTCGCCCACCCGCTGGCCGGGAGCGGCCGCCGCGAAGAGCTGCGCGTAGTCATCGCGGTCCGTGACCCAGGCCGCCGCCATCCGTCGCAGCAACGGGCCCTCCCACTCGGGCAGCGGATCGGCGCAGACGAAGTGATTGGGCGACTTCTCGGCGGGGATGAAGATCTCGGGGTGACGCCCGAGCAGTCGATGCAGCGCGGTAGTGCCGCTGCGTCCGGCTCCGACGACGAAGAAGTCGGGAAGGGTCAAGCGCCGCAGTCCCCCGCGGCCGGGTCGCCGGAGCCGTGCCTTCGCAGTGCCTCCAAGGCGTCAATCCTAGTCTCGCTGCGGCCTGACCGCTGCTCGGTCCCGGATCTATGATCGGCTGCGAACCCACATGACCCTGCCGAACTTCCTAGTGATCGGCGCCGGGCGCTCGGGGACCACCTCGCTCGGCCGCCACCTCGCCCAGCACCCGGATGTCTACCTTCCTGCGGTCAAGGCCCCGAGCCACTTCTTCTGCGCCGATCTCGGGCGAATCGAGGATCCCGCGACCCGCCTCGTCACCCGCAACTACTTCGTCCCCGACGCTGCCGCCTACGAGGCGCTGTTCGACGCCGCCGACGACGCCCGGGCGATCGGCGAGGTCTCGCCCGTCTACCTCGCCTCGACCGCGGTTCCCGAGCGAATCGCGACGCGGCTCGGCGAGGTTCGACTGATCGCGATCCTGCGGAACCCTGTCGACCGTGTCTGGGCCCGCTACGTCGCGCGCCGGCGGGATGGGCTCGAGCGGCGCGAGTTCGCCCAGCTGGTGACGGAGGAAAGACGCGAGCCGCTGGTCCGCGATGTCGCGTTCCACACCTACCTGGCGGCAGGGTTCGTGTGCCATTTCCTCCGCCCCTACCTGGAGCTGTTCGGCCGCGAGCGGGTTCGGATCCATCTCTACGAGGACTTCGCCCGCGACCCCGCCGCTGTGCTCGCCGATCTCTTCGGCTTCCTCGGCGTCGACCCCGCCGTCGAGGTCGAGGTCGGGGTCCGCCACAACCGCAGCGGCGGGGAGATCCGCAACGGCATGATCCGCCGCGCCTGGCAGGGGACCGCCCTGGCCCGAGCGGCCGTGCGCTCGTACGTGCCGCTGCGCGTTCGCGATGCGGTCTTCGCCCGGGTCAGCTCTGACCTCGTCCCGGTCGAGCTCGATCCCGCGCTTCGCAGCGAGCTGACCGCGCTTTATCGGGAGGAGGTCGACCGGCTCTCGAGCCTGATCGAACGCGACCTCACCGAGTGGCAACTGGCCACGCGGGGCAAGTAGGCTGAACCGATGGGAGAGTTCATGCTCGGAGTCGAGGTGGCGATCCTCGTTGCGGTCGTCTGGCCGGGCGCCAGGATCGTCGCCGACCGGCGCTTCCGGGAGATGTTCCCCGGGGTCGCGGCCGGCATCGGTGCTTCGGTCGTCGCCTGGATCGCCGCGATGGGGATGGTGGCGGTGCTGCTGCCGGCTGCCCTCCACGCGCTGGCGCCGCTCGCCCTGGTGCTGCTGGTAGCCGGGGCAATCCGTGCGCGGGTCGGCTTCGGCCGCCGCCGCGGGCTGCCTCCGGGATCGCTCTCGATCTCCGCCTCGGTCCGGGGGCTCGCCAACCGCCGCCACTACCTGGAGCAGGCGGAGCTGCACGGCCCGATCTTCAAAGCGGCTCAATTCCACCGGGGGATGATCTGCGTCGTCGGGCTCGAGCGCGGCCACCGGCTCCTGCGCAAGCACGCCGCCGCGATAAGTCCGGCGCCGCTGCCGCTCAGCAAGGACGTCAGTGGCGGCTTCCTCCGCTACATGGACGAGTCCACCTACCGCCGCTACGGACCGCTGATCCGCGCGGCGCAGGCGCGGCCGATCGTCGCCGACTCCGAGCGGGCGATGGCCGCAGCGGCCGAACGCGGGCTGCGCTCGATGGCAGCGGCACGGAACGGAGACGACGGAGCCGGAATCGAGCCGGGACCGGGGCTGGAGCGGATCGTGCACGACTGTTTCCTCGCCACGCTCTTCGGTCTCGAACCCGCAAACCCGGCCTACGAACGCTTCAACTCGGCCTACGAGCCGGTCCGGGCCCAGGCGATCGCTCGTCCGATGGGCCCGGCCGCCAGGGCAGCGCTGCCCGAGCTGCGCGAGATCCTCCGCGAGGAGCTCGAACGGCGGCAGGCGGCGGCAGGCGGGCCAGATCCCCGCAACAGCCTCGAGGAGCTGCGGCGAACAGATCCTTCGATGCCGGATGACGTCTGCCTCGACAACCTGGTCCTCACGCTGAGGATCGCCTCCGGAAACGAGACGAGCCTCCTCCACTGGCTGCTCGAGATGCTTGGCCGCCACCCCGCGTGGGGCGAGCGCGCGCGCCGGCAGCTCCTCGAGCCGCAACGGGCCGCCGAGGGACCCGATCTACTCGAGCGGATCGTTCTCGAGACGCTGCGCATGAACCAGAGCGAGTACCTGTATCGGCGACTCGACGAGACCGTCGTCTTCGATGGCTTCCGCCTACCGCGAGGCTGGCTGCTGCGGATCTGCGTCTGGGAGAGCCACCGGAGCGCCGACTCCTTCGATGCACCAGAACGATTTGACCCGGATCGATTTCTCGATGACGAGATCGGCGCTGCTCGCTATTCGCCCTTCGGCCGTGGCGAGCATGCCTGCAACGGAATCCCGCTGGTGAAGTCGATCAGCCACGCGGTGCTGAGCCGAATGCTGCTCGGATTCGAGTGGCGAGTCGACGGCAGCGGCAGTCCCGAGCACGCCTTCCGCCACTGGGAACACTGGCGACCGTCGTCTGGGCTGCGGCTCGCGTTAACCCCACGCCCCGACCCCGCTGCGGATCAGGCTGCCGACGAACGAGGCGTGTACGCGGGCAGTCCTTGACGGCGGCCGACGACAGGACGCGCGAGTGGGCCGCCGCGGGCCGACTCGTCGCGATCGCTAGATGATCGCCGCCCTCGTCCTCGCTGCCGGCCGCGGTAGCCGCTTCGGCGGTGGCAAGCTCGGGGCGGAGATCGGCGGTCGCGCCCTGATCGAGTATCCGATCGCGGCCGCGCTGGCGAGCGAGCGGCTCGATCGGATCCTGGTGGCGGTTCCCGCCCGCGCGGGGGGGCTGCGAGAGCGGGTCCTGATGCTCGGCGCCGAGCCGCTGGAGGTCGAGGATCCCGGCGGGGGACTGTCCGTCAGCCTCCGGGCCGGAGTCGGTGAACTCCTCGATGCCGACGCGATTCTCGTCCTGCTTGGCGATCAGCCGTTGATTGGGCGTGGGGCGATCGAGGCGGTCCTGGGCGCGAGCGTGGGCGCCCCTCTCGCCGTGCGCGCCACCTACGGCGGCGCCCCAGGGCACCCAGTCCTCATCAAGCCGCCCCTGTACCCGAAGATCGCCGAGCTCAGCGGCGACCGCGGGGCCGCGGCGCTGCTCCGTGGACCGGGGATCCTGACCGCGGAGTGCGGCGCGGCGGAACGGGCCCTCGACGTCGACACCCCCGCGGATCTGGCAAGAGCTCGCGAGCTCCTCGACGGGTGACGTCGGCTGCGGCGTCACCGCTTCGATCAGCCCCGGCATCAGGCCGTGACGATCTCGCCCCTCTCCCTGGCTCAGGCCTCCAGCTCCACCATCCGCTCGACCCAGGTGTAGGTGGGCGGCCGCTTCAGGCCGGCCTCCTGCATGATCTCGGAGACCTCGGGGTCGGCCATGAAACGCTCGAGATCCTCGCGGTCCCAGTCGAAGACGTTGACCAGCCTGTTCGGGTCCTCGGTGTCGCGGTGAACGGCGACGCCGCGGCAGCCGTACTCGGCCCGCTTGCGCTGGCCGCGGTCGCCGAAGGTGGCGATGAACTTCTCGTAGTCCTCGATCTCGACGTGTGCGATGACGTGACCCATGGATCTCCTCCTCCTGTCGGGTGTCGCCCCACCATAGCTCCGCGGGGCCGGCCCGGCACCGGATTTCCGCTTGCTTATCGGGCTCCCGAGTGGAACCCTGTCTGTGGGCGGGCCATCCATGTGAGGAGGTCACATGAAGTACATGGTCACCACGACACCGCGGCCACTGCCGCCGCCGCCAGAGATGTTCGACGCCGCCATGGAGTGGCTGGAGGGCAAGATCGACGACGGCACGCTCGACTGCGTCTACGGGTTCCTCGAGGGAGGCGGCTTCAGCGTCGCCAACGTCGACTCCCACAAGGACGCGTTCGAGCTGATGACCGACTACCCGTTGTTCGGGATGGTCGATTGGCAGATCCGGCCCCTGATGGAGTTCGGCGAGGAGCGTGAGACGATTCGCGCCAAGCTCGAGGAGGCCCACGCGGCGATGGCCGCATAGCGGCGGCTGAAGGAGCCGCGCACTCACGATCGGGGCTGCGAGCGCGGTGCTTGCGGCCCCATCAATCTGGCGGGGAAGGGCTACGCCGCCCGCCGCTCCCCGGTGCCGCGATCGCCGCTCTGATCCAGAACCGACGCCGAGGCGGCCTGATCCTGGATCACGCGAATCGAGTGCTCGCAGCTCTGCTTGGTCGTCATCAGCTCCGAGGCGGCCATGATCTCGTTGTTGTCACCGACGGCTCGCCACCAGTACTGGCCGTCGCCGCTTCGACGTATCGCGAAGTACATCCGGACCTCCTTCGTCGGCCCCGGGATGCGGTTCCCGGTTGCCCTCGTTCCGCTTCGGGCCGACAACCGTTGGATAGCGGCTGACCCGGACGGCGCCGGCCGGGACGCGATCCCGCGCGGGCGGGAGCGGGCCCGGATCTAGGTGAGCTGGGCCGCGCGGTATCGTCGCCTCGATGGGTGCGGCGGGCACAGCGATTCGAGAGCGGTTCCTGGGAATCGGGCTGGCGGTGGTGGTGGCGCTGGCGATAACCGCCAGCGCCCAAGCATCAGGAACCGAGGTCGCGGTAGGCGAGGACAGCGGAGCAGCGGCCAAGGGGCTCGCCGTCACCCCCCAGAACCCCTACTACGACCTCGTGGCCGCCGAGCAGGAGCCGCCGGTCGAGTTCGGCCGACGGGTCGGGAGGTGCAGGCTCGAGCCCTACTCCGACTGCTCGGGGGCGAACCTACGCGAGCGCGACCTGAACGGGGCGGTGCTCGACTTCTCGGACCTGCGCGGCGGCGACCTCCGCGGCGCGAAGCTCGATGCTTCCGACCTCACCTTCGCGCGAGGCCAGGGTGTGAACCTGAGCGGGGCTGCGCTGACCGGTACCGGCCTCGACCACGCCAACCTGCGCGGGGCAGACCTCGAGGGCGCGACGCTGCGGTTCGCGAGCTTCGGCGGCACCAACCTCCGCGAGGCGAAGATGCGCGGCGCGATCCTCAACTTCGGCAGCGTCACCGGCGCGCGGATGCGGGGCACCGATCTGCGCGACGTCGTCCTCACCTCCTCGAACGCGAACGGGGCCGACTTCCGCGACACCGACATGCGCGGGATCAACCTCGGCGACGCCGACCTGACCGGCGCAGATCTCGACGGCGCAGATCTCGACGGCGCGCTGTTCTGCAACACCCTGATGCCGGACGGCTCCGTCCGCAACCCCTTCGACGGGCTCTGCCCCGGCCAGCTGCCACCGGACAGGCCCGGTGCCCCCACATTGTTCGTGAAACGGAGCAGCCCGTTCTTCGCGGCGATCAAGGCGCTCGAGCAGGGCAGCCAGGTGCCGCCCGGGACGGTGATCGCTGGCTGCAGGATCGAGTCGTTCACCAGCTGCCCGCGCTCGGATCTGCGCGGCGCCAATCTCCAGGGCGCCTTCCTCTCCTTCTCCAACCTCGATCGCGCCGACCTGCGGGGGGCGCAGTTCTTCCTCGGCTCGATGGCCTACGCCAAGGCTCCGGGGATCGACCTCTCAGGCGCCGCGGTGGGCGCGACCGCGATCAACGGCGCCAACCTGCGGGCGGCCAACCTGCGCGGCTCGGGCTTCGGCCTCGCTCAGCTGACCGACGCCCGCCTGCAGCGCGCCAACCTCGATCGCGCCGTCCTCTCCCAGGCCGCCGCGAGCGCGACCAACTTCTTCGAGACGACGATGCGCGGCGCGAAGGCGATCGATTCCTCGATGTCGGGCGCCGACCTGCGGCGGGCGGTGGCGCCGCAGGCGGTCCTGCGCAAGAGCAGCCTGTCCGGCTCCCGGGTCCGCAACGCCTCGCTGCGCAGGGCCGACCTGCGAAGGCTGATCGCGCCGCGGGCCGACTTCACCGCCGCCGACATCTCCCGCGCCGACCTCCGGGGCGCCTCCCTGCGGGGGGCGGACCTCTCACGCGCGTTGCTGGTGGGAACCGACCTGCGCCGAGCCGACCTCCGGGGGGCCGACCTCGGGGGCGCCGTGCTCGAGCGGGCCAAGCTCAAGGGCGCGCGGCTGGGCGGGGCCCAGCGCTGAGGGCGCCCGACGCTCAGGCCGTGGCGCCGGAGAAGGCCGGCGACCGGGTAGACGCCGAGGACGGAGATCCCCTTCGTCGCCAGGACCGGGCGCACGACCGTCGCGCCGCAGTCAGCGCCCGACCATCGACGGGCTCGTGACGATCGTTACACTGGCTCTCTACCCGCGATCTCTCATCGCCGCCTCCGGTGGCCGGGGTCGCCCCGGAAGGAACAGATGACATTCCTCAGCGATCTCCGCGATCGGCTGCCCGGCCGTACCCCGGCTGCCGCCCATCCCGACGGCACCGACAGCACCGGCAACGGAGTGGCCGACATGCCGATCAAGGGATACGACAAGCTCAACGGACGTCAGGTGATGCGCGTGCTCAGCGATCACACCCAGGTCGAGCTCGAATCGATCGAGGTCTACGAGCGCTCCAACCAGGACCGTAAAGAGGTGCTCGACAAGCTCCGTTACATGCGCGGCCCCGAGCCGATCGAAGGCTATGACGCGATGAACCCCGACGACCTCGTGGTCGTGCTCGAGAGCGCCGACCTCGTGACGATCAAGAAGGTGCGCTCCTACGAGAACAAGTTCGCCGGCCGCGCCGTCGTCGTCACCGCGATCGACCGCCTCCACGACGAGGCCCTCGCCGGTCGGCCGCCGAGGGCACCGCTCGGCTAGGAGGCTCCGGCCCTAGCCGACCTGACGGCGCATGAAGCGCAGCAGGTTGTTGACGAACGCGTTCTTCGGGCGCGCCGAGAGCGGGTCGACGTGGGTGTATGTGCTCTCGCGGTTGACCAGCCGCAGCTTGCGGTCCGGCACCCCGGACTGACGCGCCAGGGCGGCGGCCGAGTCGACCACCCGCTGGCCGCCGAGTGCGGCGCCGAAGGCGTAGATCGGGATCGGACCGAGGTCACCACCGCGGGTCGCGTCGAGGTCGAGGACGTCCTGGGCCGGGTTGTCGTTACCGGCCGCGATGCCGCCTGCGTCGAGGTTGAGGCGGGTCGGGTGGTACCAGGCGGTCCCGTCCATGGCCTGCAGCTGCGGCGCGGCGAACATGTTCGCGACCCGACGCAGTGGCGTGATCTCACCGTCGCGGATCCAGCCGCGCGGCTCCCCGGTGGACGCCAGCTTGCCGGCGTTGACCTGGGCCGCCCGGAGGCTGGAGGGTGAGGTCTCGGCGTCGAGCGCGAAGCCGTAGCCGGCCTTGTTGGTCGTCAGCACCGGCGCCTTCAGGTTGCCCGGCAGAAGCGGCCAGTCGTGCAGCACCGAAGGCTCGTTCGGGGCGCCGAGCATCAGGTTCGCGCCGACGCCGTTGAACAGGCCCGTGAACGGAGCCTGGATCCCGCCGAAGGAGAGCCAGGGGGAGCTCGCGGCAAGCTCGTCCAGCTCGGCGGTCGCCTCCTCGGCGGTCAATCCCCCCTCGGGCCCGCTGCCGCCATCGATGAAGACGAGGCCGTCGAGGTTCTTGGCCCCGGGGTTGCCATTGAAGTCCCAGGTCGCGTACGCCGTGGTGATCGAGCCGCCGAGGGAGTGGCCACCCATGATCACGGTGTCGGCCTTTCGGTTTGCCATGCGGACCACGCGCCGCAGGTCCTTGACCGCGACCTTCATCCCCCACTCGCGCCCGAATCCGACCTCGGAGTCGGGGATGAAGTCGAAGTGATCCTCGATCGAGGAATCGGTGAGCCAGTTGAGGTAGTAGTCGAACATCTCCTCGACGCTCGCCTCGCCTCGCTTTACCTCGTCGAAGACGGACTGGTCCTCGAGCTGGGTCCCGCGGCGCTCGATCGACCAGACCTGCAGGCCTTTCGTGCGGCTGGTGATCTGGCGGGCAAGCGGGTAGAAGTAGGCGGCTGCCCCGGAGGTGCCGGGGTTGAGGATGAGGATCTTGTTCGCCTTGCGGGGACCGACGCGGAGTACGCCGACCTTGTCGAGGCTCTTGGGCGTACTCGCCTCGTCGTAGCCCTCGAACCACTTGAACTTGGTCGCCGCCGGGGCAGCCTGCGCTGCAAGTCCGAGGCAGCCGATCGCCGCTATCGCCGCCAGAGCCGTCCTCGTCATCTGTCCTCCGACCATGCCCAATCTCCTCGGTGTCAGCAGGCTGAGAGCCTGCGCTTGTTCGCCTTCTTCGCCTTCTTCTTCGCCTTCTTCAGCGCCTTCTTCGCCTTCTTCTTGGCCTTCCTGCCGCCCCGCTTCTTTGCCTTCTTCAGCTTCTTCTTCGCCTTCTTGACGCCCTTCTTCGCCTTACGGGCGCTCCTGTCGGCCTTCTCACAGGCGGCGTTGTCGACGACGAACTTCTGGATCCGGCTGTTGCCGACGTCGAGGACGTAGAGGTCGCCGCCGGGGCCGGCAGCGATCCCGCCAGGATAGGCGAACTGTCCGTTGCCGCGGCCTTCGATGCCCCAGGTCCTGATGAAGGCACCCTGGGAGTCGAACTGCTGGACCCGGTTGTTCTCGCTGTCGCTGACGAAGACATCACCGCTGGAGGAATCGACGGCGAGGCGCTGCGGCTCGTTGAACTGCCCGGTGCCGCCGCCGCGGGTGCCTCATGCGCCGACGAACATGCCGGTCGGGTCAAATCTCTGGATCCGGTTGTTGGCTGTGTCCGCCACGTAGACATCACCTGACCTGGGATCGACGGCGACCCCGCCGGGCCCGCGGAACTCGCCGTTGCCCTCGCCGGGCCCGCCCCAGACACCCTTCGAGGCGCCAAAGGCGTCGAAGGCCTGCAGCCTCTCGGCCCGGTACTCGATCGCGTAGACGGTTGTGCCGGCGCCGGAGGAATAGACGGCCAGGTCGTCTGGATCGCCGGGGCCGTCGAACTCGCCTGGGAGACCGTCGCCGCCGCCCTCGCTGCCCCACTTGCGGATGAAGTTGCCTCTGTAGTCGAGGACCTGAATCCGGTGGTTGCCGGAGTCGGCTACGAGCAGTTCGGCGCCGGAGACGGCGAGACCGGAGGCACAGCGGGCCTCACCGTCTGCGCCACCGGGGAAGGCGAAGTCGCGCAGGAACCGGCCGCGGTCGTCGAAGGCCTGGATCCGGTTGACGGCCGGGGCTCCGCAGTCGGAGACGAAGACCTCGCCGTCGGTGCCGAGCGCGATCCCGCGGGCGGTGTCGAACTGTCCTGGGCCGCCGTTGTCATATTGAGTACCCCACGAGTTGACGAAGACGACCTTGGCGCCGGCGGGTGCGGCGAGCAGGGCCATCGCAGCGAGCAGCGCAGCTACGAGCAGGCTGACGCCGACTCCTCGTCCATAGCCCCCCCTGGGCCCCGCCGACTCATCGCGAGGATGGTACCGGCCTGTCAACCGCGGCCCCCCGCGGCGCGTACCAGCTCCGTGCCTGAGGGCTAGCCGCCGATGGCCGAGTTCGCCAGCACCAGCGGCCACACGGCGACCGTACCGGCGCGGCGCAGACCCCTTCCGATTTCGGTCAGGGTCCACCTCGAGTCGGCGGTGTCGTCGATCAGCAGCACCGGCTGCCGGGAGGCGGCGGAGCGGTCGATCGCGAAGGCGCCCTGCACGTTGACGTACTGCTGGCGGGAGTTCGCAAGCTGCTTCTGCTCGCGGGTCTCGCGCTTGTGGCTGACCGCCTCTACATACGGGAGGCCGATCGCCGCGGCGAGCCGCTCGGCGAAGTCGGGAACGGGCTCGGGGCGGCGCAGGGACGGGACCGCCGTCACCCAGGTCGGGGCGGGATCGGGAGCCCAGCTCTCGTAGAGGAGCTTCGCCGCCTCGACCAGCTCGTCGTCGAAGCGCCCAGCCTTGCGGCCCTCCGCCACCAGCCGACCCCAGCCGGCGTCGTTCCAGATCGAGAGCGCCCGGCCCGGCTGCAGCTGCTCGTCGCGGGGTATACGCGGGAAGCCGCCGGTCTCGGCAGGGGTGCTCTTGCGAGGCTCGATCTCGATCGGGCGCTCACGGATCATCGCGATCGCGCGCAGGCTGAGGTCGCGGTCGAGCTCGCCGTCGAAGCGCGGCTCGGTGCAAACCGAGCAGCGGCCGCAGGGCTCGGCGCCAGGATCGTCGAGCTCGATCCGCAGCGCCTCCATCAGGCAGCGGCCATCGTTACCGTAGGCCTCCATCGCCTTCTGCTCCGCGCGCCGGGCCGCGGTCACGGCCTTGATCCGCTCCTCGTCGTAGACCCATTCGCGGCCGCTGCGCTGCCACTTGCTGCCGACCTTGCGCAGGGCGCCCTCGACCTCGAGCTGCTTCAGCATCAGGCCGAGGCGCGACTTGCCGAGGTTGATGTCGTTCATCAGGGCGCCGACGCTGACGGGGCTCGGGGCCGCCTCGATCAGGTCCATCACCTGCTGGATCTGCTCAGGCGGCGGAAAAGCGCTCTTGATGAAGTAGTCCTGCACGTCGCGGTCCTCGGCGCCGCGCAGCAGCACGGCATCGGCCTGCTCGAGCCCGCGGCCGGCGCGGCCGACCTGCTGGTAGTAGGCGATCGGGGAGCCCGGCCCCTGGAAGTGGACGACGAATCCGAGGTCGGGCTTGTCGTACCCCATGCCGAGGGCGCTGGTTGCGACGACGCACTTGATCTCGTTGCCGAGGAGCTTGGCCTCGATCCGAATCCGCTCATCCGAGTCGACCTGCCCCGAGTAGGCCTCGCACTCGATCCCGTTGGCGTCGAGCCAGTTGGTGACCGCGACCGTGTCGCGCACCGTGAGGCAGTAGACGATGCCGCTGCCGTGCATCCCTGGGATGTGTGTGGCAAGCCAGGCGAGCCGCTCGGCCTGGGTCGGCATGTCCACGACCTCGAGTCGCAACGAGGGCCGCTCGAGCGGGCCGCGGATCGTCATCAGGCCGGCCTCCCCGGCGTCCTCCCCACCGTCTGAGGCATCCGGGTCGATCTGCTCGCCGATGTCGGCGATCACACGATCGTTCGCGGTGGCGGTGGTGCAGAGGACCGCCGCGGTCTCCGGCAACTGCTTCACCAACCCCGCGATGCGTCGGTAGTCGGGGCGGAAGTCGTGCCCCCAGTCGGAGATGCAGTGGGCCTCGTCGACCACCAGGAGCCCGGAGGTGCGGACCAGGTCGGGCAGCACCGTCGCCCGGAAGGTGGGGTTGGCGAGCCGCTCGGGACTGAGCAGGAGCAGATCGATCCTGCCCTCGTCGATCCGCTCGAAGGTGAGCTCCCAGTCCTCGCGATTGGAGGAGTTGACCGTCGCCGCCTCGATCCCGAGCGCCGCGGCCGCGTCGAGCTGGTTGCGCATCAGCGCGATCAGGGGGGAGACGAGGATCGTCGGACCGGCGCCCGCTTCGCGCAGCATCGCGGTGGCGACGAAGTAGACGGCGCTCTTGCCCCAGCCGGTCCGCTGCACGCAGAGCACCCGGCCACGGTTCTGAACGATCTCGGTGATCGCCTCGAGCTGACCGTCGCGGAACTCGGCCTCGGGGTTCGAGGTGAGACGCCTGAGCAGGTCGAGCGCGGGAGTGGCGGTGTCGGTGTCGGTGGCGGAAGGCATCGGCGGAGGACCGTAGAGGTCGCTGCACATCCAAGCGTAGGGACCCCCGGTCTCGCCCCCCTGTGCCGGTACGGGGCCCTAATCGGCGGGCTGGATTCCCATCTCGACGAGCCGGCGGTCGAATGCCGCGATCCGGTCCGTGTCCTCATAGAAGTCCTGCATCTCGACGATCCGGCCCCAGCGGGTCCGAACGACGATCGCGGTCCGGTTCTCATACAGCCGCTCCCCGGAGGCGCCGGTGGCACCGTCGTCGAAGCGGGTGACCATGCTCAGCGCCCAGGGGAAGCCGCCGATCCAGATCGCCTTGATCTCGCCCTGGATCCCCGCGGAGGCGAAGTTGCGGAGGAAGCGATCGATCTCGGCCCGGCCGCGGTGCACGCCGGAGAAGCGGTGCGGGCCGTCGTTGAAGAGGATCACTGCATCGTCGGCGAACCCGTTCAGCAGCGGCCGGTGGTCACCGCCGTTGATCGCGCGGACGTCACGGCCGAGCTTGAAGAGCAGGGCCCCGACGAGCAGGCGACGAGCGACCACAGCGGTTGCGAAGCCGATCACGATTCCGACCAACAGGCTCATCGCGATCCGCCCCCGGACCCCGACCGTTCGAGTGCCGCCCCGACCAGCACCACGGCCGAATCGCGGGCCGCGCTCATCGGCTCGGTACTGCGCTGCGTCCGGCAGAGGAGGAAGGCGCCCTCGAGGATCGCGACGACGCCCAGCGCCAGGCCGCGGGCCCGCGGGCGCTCGATCCCGGCCTCGACCGCATCGGCCTCGAACGCCGCAAGCCAGCTCTCGAAGACATCGGCGCAGGCCCGACGCAGCCGCTCGTTGGTGCTCGCGATCTCGCCCGCCACGGTCGCGATCGGGCAGGCGTCGAGGTAGTCGGTGGCGATCAGGGTCTCCGCCGCGCCCTCGAAGAAGTCGGCGACCGTGCGCTCGAGGTCGGGAGCGTCGTCGGCGATCCCCTCATAGAGGGCGAGGAAGAAACCGCCGCCGGTGCGCAGGACTTCCTCGGCCAGCTCCTCCTTGCCCCCGGGAAAGAAGTGATACATCGAGCCGAACGGGGCCTCCGCCTCACCGAGCACCTGCTTGAGGCCGGTCCCCGCGTATCCCTGTCGGCGGAAGAGCTCCGCAGCGCTGTAGAGGATCCGGTCCCGGGTGGGAGTCCTGGTCGCTGTCGCCATGCCGCGGAACCTAGCACATAGTAGAGCGATCTATCAAGTCACAGGCAAACGCGTCATCGCCTGCGGATGGGCGGCGGCGACGACCTCGGCAAGGGCGCGGGCGGTCCCGACAACCTCGCCGGGGGCGACGGCGACGACGAGCTTCGCGGCGGAGTCGGCAAGGACCGGATCTTCGGCGACAAGGGCAACGACGACCTCAAGGCCGGGAAAGGCGACGACACGATCTTCGTCGGCGGCGGCAAGAACGAGGTCAAGTGCGGAGACGGTGACGACAAGGTCGTCGTGGTCAAGCGGGGCCGCGACAAGATCGCCTCCGACTGCAAGCTGGTCATCTCCCGCAAGAACAGGTAGCGCGCCTAGGCCGACCGGGCGAGGAGCTCAGCCGACCTGCACCACGTCCCTGCCGACGAAGGCCCGGCGGCGGCCTCAGACGCGAGAGATCTCGCGGGCGATCGCGACCGCGATCAGCAGCAGCGAGACCACACCGAGGGCCTTGCGGAAGCCGTTGACCCCGTTTGCGGCCTCCTCATAAGCCCAGATCGTGATCGCGACGAAGAAGACGCCGCGAACGCAGTCGCGGGCGGCGCCGTCGCTGAGCAGGGCGCCGAGCACCAGTGCCGCGAGCGCGGTCGCCAGCGGCGGATTCGGCGACTGGGCGACGGTGTAGCCGCGGATCTTGAAGTCCTGCTGCACCGAACTCACCCCAGCCGGTTGTTGTGGGTGCAGAGCACCTGATAGATCGAGGTGAAGCCGATGTCGAAGCCGTTGCGGGCCGCCCGCAGGTACAGGCGCCAGACCCGCAGGCGCTCGGGCCCGGCGAGCGCCAGCGCCTCGGCGCCGTTGTCGTCGAGCCGAGCCGCCCAGTGACGCAACGTCCTCGAGTAGTCAGCGCCGAACTCCTCGACGTGCCGGGTCCGCAGGCCTGCCCGCTCGAGGGCGAGCAGGACCCGGGAAAGATGGATCGGGTCGGCGTCGGGGAAGACGTAGCGCTCCGAGAACGGACCCGCCTCGGGGTCGGTGTGGCGCTGACGGGTGATGCCGTGGTTGAGGAGCCGTCCCTCCGGCGCCAGCAGGCCGGCGGCGCACGCCGCATAGAGGTCGATGTTCTCGGAGCCGACGTGCTCGACCATGCCGATCGAGGCGACGGCGTCGAAGCTGCCCACGAGGTCACGGTAGTCGCGGACCTCGATCCGGATCCGGTCGGAGTGGCCGGCCGCGGCGACCCGCTCGCGCGCCATCGCCGCCTGCGGCTCCGAGAGGGTCACGCCGAGCACCTCCTCGGCGCCCCGCTCGGCGGCGCAGATCGAGAAGCTTCCCCAGCCACAGCCGATGTCGAGCACCCGGTCGCCGGGACCGATCGCGAGCTTGTCGGCGGTGAGCTCGAGCTTCGCCCGCTGCGCCTGCTCGAGCGTCGGCTCCTCACCGTCGGCCTTCGAGAAGAAGGCGCAGGAGTAGGTCATCGACTCGTCGAGGAAGAGGGAGAAGAACTCGTTGGAGACGTCATAGTGGTGGCGCACGGCCCGGGCGTCGCGCTCCTTGCTGTGGCGCCGACCCTGGGGCACGAGCTCGGAGTCGGGCCGGCGCGGCGGAAGCGCCAGGCCCATCGCCCGGATCGCGGCGGCGATCAGACGGAGACGGGTGGAGGCGTCGATCGGCGGCGGCTTCCAATGGTCGAGCAGGGCGATGACGGCGTCCATGTCGTCGACCTCGAGCTCGCCGGAGACGTAGGCGCGGCCGAGCCCGAGCTGCCCGGGAGCCCGCAGCGCGTGGGCGACAGCCCGTGGCGAGCGGACCGTGAACGTCGGACCGCCTTCCTCCGTCGCCGCCAGCCCACCGCCATCCCAGGCGACGATCGTGAACGGGCGCCGCGGGAAGGCGCGCTCGATCTCGCGCAGCAGGGGGCGGGGGTCAGAGAGGGCCATGGCCCCCAGGGTACCCGGGGTCATCCACCCGGGTCGCCCTGGCTGCCCGGGCATGAACGGCCAGCGACCCGGCGTCCCCCTGCCCGGCCAGACGCGGGCGAGGCCGATGTGGGAAGCTGACTTCATCGCTTCCGACGCCGACAACCTCCGCCTCCTCGATGTCTCCGATCTCGACGACTCGCAGGTCACGGTGGTCGAGGACACGCCGCATGGCAAGCTCGCGGTCGGGCTCAGCGAGGGCGAGCCGTTCGCGGTCTCCAATCGCTGCCGCCACCTGTTCGCCTCGCTCGGAGAGGGCACGGTTGCCGACGACGGCTGCCTCGAGTGCCCCTGGCACGCAGCCCGCTTTGAGGTCGGCAGCGGCAAGATGGTGCGCGGACCACAGGGCGCCTTCAAGCCGATCTCCGGCGTGATCAAGAAGACGACCGGATCGATGAACCTCGCCACCTACCCGGTGGAACTGCGCGACGGCGCGATCTGGCTCGTCGGCTGACGCCGGCCGCGGACCAGGCCGGCTAGACCGGATCGCCGGCGGCGTCGATCGCGAGCCACAGGCCCCCGAAGCCTGGGACGTTGTGGCAGCCGACGACCCCATCGGGATCGTCCTGGTAGTAGTAGAGCGGCTGGCCCGCGTAGGTGACCTGGAGGGCGCCGTCGTCCCGCCTGGTGGTCCCGAGCTTGCCCGACTTCACCGGGCCGTCGGCCTGGGGTTCGCCCTTGGTCAGAACCGGCGGCCATTCGACCGCGCATTCCCCGTAGCACTCGCTCTCGGAGGTCTGCTCCTTGTCGAAGATGTAGATCGCCCGTTCGTTCTCGTCGAAGAGAACGTCACCGAACGGGGAGGAGGAGGTCTTGATCGCCTTCCCCTTCTTCGGCTTCGGCTTCTTCGCCTGCTCCTCTGGGGCCGGCTCCTTGGTCCCAGACGTGGCCTCGTCGGAAGCCGCTTCGACCTCGACGCCGGCGTTCTCGGCCGCAGCGGTGGTCTCCTCGTCCGAGCTTCCGCAGCCGAGGACGATCAGTGCCCCCACGACGACCAGCCCGCAGACGGCGCCGCGCTTCCTGGTCCCCGAGCCGATGATCGGGCGGCGCTTTCCTGCGGTCGAGCTCATGCCAGAAGTCTCCGATGGCGAGCTTACGGATAAGTGAACATCCGAGCACCGACTCGCCGCATTTGTTGTGTATTCGATGATTATCAGGTAACGATAACAGCCGCCCAACCCGGTAAGGTGATCGTGTGAGACCTCACCACAATCCGTATACCCCCAACGCCGGAGCCAGACCGCCGGTCCTGGTCGGGCGCGACGGGGAGCTCGAGGGCTTCGAGGTACTGCTGGAGCGCCTGCGCCGCGGGCACCCTGAGCAGTCGATGATCGTCACCGGCCTGAGGGGGGTCGGCAAGACCGTTCTGCTGACCGCGTTCGAGGCGCGCGCCCGCGAACGGGGCTGGACCACGGTGGAGGCCGAGATCACCAAGCACACCGACTTCGGCGGGCGGATCGCCCACCTGGTCCGTCGGGCCCTGCTGCAGATCGCGCCGCGGAGCCGCTGGCGCCGGCGGGCAAAGCGAGCGGCGGCAGTCCTGCGCTCGTTCCAACTCACCATCAGCTCCGAGGGGACGGTCAGCGCCGGGATCGATGTCGAGGCCGCGGAGGGCCTGGCCGACAGCGGGCACCTCTCCGACGACCTCACCGACCTGATGGTCGCCCTCGGCGAGGCGGCCGCGGAGCACGACAGCGGGGTCGTCTTCCTGCTCGACGAGATCCAGTTCCTCGAGACGGCCGAGCTCGAGGCGCTGATCGCCGCCCTCCACAAGACCGTGCAGCGGCAGCTGCCGGTTACGTTGGTCGGAGCCGGGCTCCCGCAGCTGCCGCGCCTGGCCGGCGAGGCGAAGTCCTACGCCGAGCGCCTGTTCAGGTTCCCGACCATCGGCCGTCTCGACCGTGGGCAGGCGCTGCAGGCACTGGTCGAGCCGGCGCACGCCGAGGGCGTCAAGTTCTCAGCGGGCGCCGCCGAGGCCGTGATCGATTACACCGAGGGTTACCCCTACTTCATCCAGGAGTACGGCAACGTGCTCTGGGATCTGACCGCCGAACCGCCGATCGACGCCGACGATGTCGCCGCCGCGCGCGAGGCGGTCGAAGCGAAGCTCGACGGCAACTTCTTCCGGGTACGGATCGAGCGCACCAGCGAGCTCGAGCTCCGCTATCTGCGGGCGATGGCCGAGCTTGGATCCGAGCCACAGCGGGCTCGCGACGTCGCCGCAGCACTCGATCGAACCTCCCAGCAGCTCGGCCCGACCCGCTCACGGCTGATCGACAAGGGCCTGCTCTACACGCCCGGGCACGGGCTGGCGGCGTTCACCGTGCCGCAGTTCGACACCTTCCTGCGAAGGGCGGTGCCGGGATGAGCGATGGACCCGGCCAGGAAGCACTGCTCGATGTCCACCCCACCCCCGGCGACCGCTTCGACGGTGAGGTCCGGATCGAGCACGTCCGATTCACCTCCGAGGACGGTGCCTTCGTCGTCGCCGAGGTCGCGCTGGCCGACGGCTCCCCCCTGGCAGTGGTCGGGCCGCTCGCCCACCTCGACGAGGGCTCGCGGGCGAGGCTGCGCGGCCACTTCGAAGTGCACATCCAGCACGGGCTGCAGCTGCGGGTCAGCGAGGCCGAGCCGCTCGATCCAGCCGGCGTCGAGGGCGCCCGCCAGTACCTGAAGACGATCCCGGGAATCGGCGCCTCCCGCGCCGCGCGGCTGATCGACGAGCACGGGGCAGCCGTCTTCGAGGCGATCGATGCCAACCCCGAGGCAGCCTTCCGCGCCCTACCGGGCGTCGGCGAGATCCGCGCCCGCGCGGCCGCCGAGGACTGGGTCGAGCGCCGCTCTCAGCGGCGCCTGTACTCGCTACTGGCGCCCCACGGGCTGGCCCGTCACGTGCCGGAGCTGATCGCGGTCCACGGCTCCGACGCAGCGGCGACGGTCACCCGCGATCCCTACTCGCTCACCTCGGTGCATGGGATCGGCTTCGCAAGCGCCGATCGCCTCGCGCTCGCGCTGGAGATCGATCCGGCGGCGCCCGAGCGCATGCACGCCGCCGCCAGCCACGCGCTCACCGAGGCCGAAAACCGCGGTCACACCCACCTGCCGATTGTCGAGCTGGTCGCGACGATGCGAACGCTGCTGGGCCCGGAGACAGAGCCCTCGATCGGGCAGATCAGCGCCGCCCCCGGCCTCACCCTCGAGGGAAGCCTCGTCTACCGCGAGTGGACCCACGAGGCCGAGCAATGGCTCGCCGCCACACTCAGCGGGATGGCGCGCTCCAAGCCGGCCTGGAGCCAAGAGGTCGATCGCTCCGACCTCGGCGACCTCAATGATCGCCAGCGTGAGGCGGTCACCAACGCACTGAAGACGCGCCTGTCGGTGATCACCGGCGGCCCCGGGACCGGCAAGACCCACCTCACCCACACTCTGGCCCAGATCGCCGATCGCCGGGACCTCGACCTGAGGCTGCTGGCTCCCACCGGCCGCGCCGCCCGGCGGCTGACCCAGGCGACCGAGGGGGCGTCGGCGCAGACCATCCACAAGGCGCTGGAGTGGATCCCCGGCGACTTGCCGGGCCGCGACGAGGGCAGCCCGGTGGAGGCCGAACTGGTGATCGTCGATGAGGCATCGATGCTCTCGCTGGAGATCTGTCGTCACCTGATCGCTGCGATCGGGCCCGAGACCCACCTCGTCCTGATCGGCGACGCCGATCAGCTGCCCCCGATCGGCCCGGGCAAGCCCTTCCTCGAGCTGATCGAGGCTGGGATCGTGCCGACGGTGCGGCTCGAATACGTCTTCCGCCAGGCACGCCGCTCGATGATTGTCGGCGCCGCTCACTCGATCCGCGCGGGTGAGGCTCCGCGCTCGGTCCCACACACCGACGAGGAGCGCGACTTCTTCGTCCACCGGCGCAGCATGGCGCAGGACCTCGCCGACGACGTGGTCCGGATCGCGACCGAGCGGATCCCCGCTCAGTACGGGTTCGACCCCGTCCGCGAGGTGCAGGTGCTCGCCCCCCAGTACAAGGGGGTGCTCGGGATCGACTCCCTGCATGAGCGGCTCCGCGATGAGCTCTGCGGCTCCGCCGAGCGGGTGGTCGGCGACCGCTTCGCGATCGGGGAAAAGGTCCTGATCACGCGCTCGATCCCCGAGCTCGAGATCGCAAACGGGACGATGTTCGTGATCGACTCAGCCGATGAGGAGGCCTCCGAGCTCTACCTGGAGACCGAGCTCGGTGAGCTGCTCACCCTCCCCTACAACGAGGCCCGGGCGTTGCGCGGCGGCTTCTGCGCCTCCGTCCACAAGGCGCAGGGGTTCGAGATTCCGGCGGTGATCGTCTGCCTGCACAGCTCCCACGCACCACAGCTCCTGTCCCGCAACCTGCTCTACACGGCTGTAACCCGGGCGCAGAAGCTCTGCATCCTCGCCGGCGATCCCCGCGCGACCGAGCGGGCGCTCGCCAACACCGACGCGACCGCCCGCCACTCGCGCCTCGGCGAGCTACTGCTCGCGAGCTGAGCGCGGCGCGGGTGCGTCGGCCCCTTCGCCGGCGCGGCGTCAAACGGGCTCGACCGGATCGATCTCGACCCCGTGGCGCTCCAGCGCCCGCCAGCGCGGTGTCTCCCAACGCTGGACCGCCCACTGCACCCCGGGGCCGATCGTGAGCGCGAACGCGAGGGTGCCGACGCCGGCGGTACCTCCGAGCACGACGCCGGCGGCCAGGACTGTGATCTCGATCGCGGCCCTCACGAGGCGTAGGGAGAGTCCGCTGCGGCGGTGAAGGCCGGTCATCAGGCCGTCGCGAGGCCCGGGCCCGAGCGCGGCGGTGAGGTAGAAGCCGCTGCCGACAGCGACCAGGGCGATGCCACCAACCATCAACAACCAGCGCGCGCCGAGCGGAGGGTCCTCCGGCAGCACTCGGAGCACCGCTCCGAGCGCCACGCCGACCACGATCGCGTTGGCGATCGTGCCGAGGCCGGGCGGCTGGCGCAGCGGGATCCAGAGCAGCAGGACCACGAAACTGATCAGGACCGTGGCGGTACCGATTCCCAGGCTGCTGTTCAGCGAGACGCCCTCGGCGAGGACCGTCCAGGGCGTGTTGCCCAGCTTCGCCGCGACCAGGCAGGCCTCACCCGCTCCGAACAGCGCCAGGCCGAACAGCAGCCGCACCGCGAGAGCGGGGGTCAGGCGCCACCGGCTCGGGACCTCGATCTCGGGCTGGGCGTCGATCATCGAAGTCTGACGGTCTCGACGCCGTGAGATCGATCATACTCCGGCCGCAGGCGCCATTCGCATCGAAGTGGATCGGAGGAGATCGAATGAGCCGTATCAGGCGCGGCTGGGAGCTGACCAAGAAGAGCTGGGGGATCCTGCGCGAGCACAAGCAGTTGATCCGCTTCCCGCTCTACGGCGCGTTCGCGACGATTCCGCTGGCCGTGATCACCCTCGGACCGGGCCTGTACCTGATCGAGGAGGGAGAGATCGCGCCCGGCGCCCCCCTTGCCATCCTCGGTTTCTTCATCCTCGCATTCGTAGGCATCTTCTTCAGCGTCGGACTGGCCGCCACCGCTGACCGGATCTTCCGAGGCGAGACCGAAGCGAGCGTCGGCGACGGCATCGCGGTCGCACGCGAGCGCCTTCGACAGGTGGTCGGCTGGGCCGCCTTCTCGACCACGGTGGGGGTTCTGATCAGCATGCTTGAGGAGCAGGGCGTGGTCGGGCAGATCATCGGCCGTCTGCTGGACATCGGCTGGGCACTGATCACCTTCCTCGCCGTCCCGGTGATCGCGATCGAGGGCACCGGCCCGATCGAGACGCTGAAGCGCTCCAGCACCCTGTTCAAGTCACGCTGGGGTCAGCAGGTCACCGGCAACATCGCGATTGGCGGCGCGGTCTTCGTCCTCGGCGTTCTCCCTGCGGCGGGACTGATCGCGCTAGGCATGCTGCTGTGGGGAACGAGCGGCTTCGGCGGCGCGGTCCTGGTGATCATCGGCGCCGCCGTCGGCGCGGTGGCGCTGCTGATCCAGAAGGCGATGACCGGGATCTTCGGTGTCGCCCTCTACCGCTACGCCACCGAAGGGGCGACGCTCGGGGGCTTCACCGAGAGCGAGCTCGAGTCGGCCGTCAAGCTCAAGAAGGGCGGCCGTCCGGCCCCGACGACCGTCTGATCAGCCCGATCTCGACCACTCCCCCACCCGCTCCCAGCGCCTGCTTGAGGCGGCCGGCGGCCGGTTGACGGGAAAGCAGAGCTCTCGCGGGTCCCGCTGTCGACGCTGGCGGCCGAGCTCGCAGCGGTGCCGCGGCTGGAGGCCGCCGAGGCCAACACCTAGGCTTTGGATGATGCGCACCCGGCAGGGAACATCTCCTCCAATCGTCGCTGCCCTCGCCGCGACGTTGCTCCTCCTCGCCCCGGCCGGAGCGACTGCCGCAGGCGGGGAAGGCGGCATCGTCGCCCATCAGCTGCGCGGTGGCGGCGTGCCCGCGTGGAGCGCGGCGCAGATGCGTGCCGCACCGCAGCGGGACCTCCTGCTCCCACCCGACGCTCCGAGCGGGGTCGGGGCGAGCCGCGGGACGGGCCGCGACGGTCCCCCACTCGCGATACCGGGCCGCCCGCCCCGCGGCGATTTCGCATCCCGGGCGCGAGCCGGGAGCTCCGCCTTCGGGCCCTTCAGATCGGCGGCGGTCGCGGATCCGACCGCCTGGCCGAACAGCGCCTGGGGCAAGGTCTTCGGCCGCATCCGCGGCGTCGGCAGCTTCACCTGCTCGGCGACCGTGGTCCCAGCTCGCAACTCAAGCGTCCTGTTCACGGCCGGCCATTGCGTCAAGGAGCCGGGCGGTAGATGGGTCAAGAGCCTCACCTTCGTCCCCGCCTACGAGTACGGCGCGCGGCCATTCGGGCGGTGGACGGCGAAGGCGGTCTTCGCCCGCAAGCAGTGGGCGCGGCGGGGTAACTCGAACTTCGACTACGCGAGCGTAAGGCTGCGTCCCAACAACGGCAGACGGGTCGAGCGGGTGGTCGGCTCTCTCGGCTTCGCCGTCAACCAGCCGAAGCGCAACACCTATCGCGCCGTCGGCTACCCGTTCAACCGGGCCAACGCGGAGGCGATGTGGAACTGCATCTCGGAGTTCGGCGGTGGCGATCCCTTCTACCGCCCGCCCGGCCCGCGGGCGATCGGGATCGGCTGCGACATGCTCGGTGGGGCCAGCGGCGGCGGCTGGCAGATCCCCGGGGACTTCCTGGCATCGGTGACCAGCTTCGGGTACCAGAACCGGCCCGATCAGCTCTACGGGCCCCGGCTGAACTCGCGGGCACAGAAGCTGCGCCGGGCCGCCGCCGGGCGCTGAGCCCCCTCGGTCGTTCTGCCGGGGCCGCGCTCAGGCAGCCTCGCCGCGGGACAAGGCTACTCCCGCTCGAGCCTGTCGACGTCCGCCTGACGCAGTGCTCCCCCGTCGATCTCGATCCCAGGCGGTGTCTCGACATGCAGCTCGCTCAGGTCCTCGATCTCGACGGCGATCCGCTCGCTGTCGCAGCCGAGTACATGCCCACCGCGAGTACGGTCACGGGTGATGAAGTGCAGGTGGTAGCCGGGGACGCCGATCCCGAGCCCGAGGTTGGGGAAGCGGAAGCCGACCATCGTCCCCTCCACCCCATCCCGCTCCCCTCCACCGTCGGGCGCGCCGGGCGAGGGGAGGCTGAAGACGCGCTGGTCGGCCAGCACCTCCGACAGGGGCCGGTAGGGCTTGCTCTGCTTGGGGACCGAGCGGCAGCGCACCGACGCGAAGTGGCCGTCGATGCGGATCGCGTGGACGATCTCGGCCGAACCGACCGCGTCCTCGACCTCAGCCGTGAGGCCGTCGAAGTCGAGTGGTCGATCGATCTCGATTCGCCGTTGCGGATGGAAGTAGGTGAGAACCGCGAAGGGCGTCTGCGCGTCGGGCGGGACCTCGCTGATCCAACCCTCCGCGTCGGCGCGGAGGAAGCGGCCCTCGATCGCCAGCATCTCGCCGTCGCAGCCGTTCAGCGTCCCGACCCCGAAGTCGCCGTGGCGGGCGAGCTCGGCGAAGCTCACCTCCCCCTCGTAGGCGCCGTCGAGCATCGCCCGCAAGGTTGAGGTCTGAAACGCAGTCCCCGGATGATCCTCGCGCCCCGCAGCCGCCCCTCCGGCCAGCGGCCCGGCGCGCAGGCGCAGGGCACCGATCAGTTGCTCGTCGATCGACATCTCGCTGCAGCCAATCACAAGCGGCCACGGTGAACGGACCGCTGCTAGCTTGGCCCCGTGCTCAAGGGCTCGGCGACACAGCGCGAGGAGGAGGCGGCCGCACAGGTCGCCCTGGGCCCCGCCACCTTCCACATCACCCACCCGAAGGCGGGTTCGCAGTGGATCCTCGCGATCCTGCGGCGGATCGCCCGCCCCCAGGTGGTCAAGCCGCAGTGGCAGAACGGCCATCTCGAGGGGCCGCTGCAGGAGGGCAAGATCTACGGCACCGCCTACATCACCCGCCCGCAGTTCGAAGCCCTGGAGCTTCCCGAGAGGTGGCAGCGCTTCATCATCATCCGCGATCTCCGCGACGCCTTCGTGTCCGGCTACTGGAGCGTCAAGCTCAGCCACCCGCGCGGCGACGGCCAGCTCGATCCGATGCGGGAGGAGCTCGGCTCGCTCAACCTCCACGACGGCCTGCTGAAGCTGCTGCCGACCTGGGAGAGCCAGGCCGAGATCACCCGCTCCTGGCTGGACGCTCCCGAAGGCGTGATCCGCTACGAGGACCTGGTCGACGACGACGTCGGCATCCTCGTGCCGCTGCTCGCCGACAAGCTCGGGCTTGCCACCTCGCGGGAGCAGGCCCGCGAGGTGGTCGTCGGCGCCCGCTTCGACACGATGACCAAGGGCCGCAAGCGGGGCTCCGAGGACGTCCGCTCCCACCACCGCAAGGGCGTCGCAGGCGACTGGCGGAATTACATCGTCGGTGAGGTCGCCGACGCCTTCAAGGAGCGCTACGGACAGCTCCTGATCGATTCTGGCTACGAACGCGACCTCGACTGGTAGCCGCTCACCTGGAGCGCAGCCGAGGCGCGCCGCTCAGTGGCGAACGATCCGCAGTCGCTGCAGCTTGTCGAGCCACATGTGACGGCGGCGGTATGGACGGATCTTCCGCCGTACCTCGATCGGGGTGACGCGGCGCCCATGCACCCGCCGGCGGATGCGGTCCATCTCCCCGCCGCCGACAGTGCCGACCTTGACGTTCGACTTCTGCTCCTCGTGGACGCGGAAGCCGCCGAGGTAGCGTGGCAGCCGCACCATCTTCGCCCCCGCGTCGCGCATCCGCACCAAAAGGTCCCAGTCGAGTGCGAAGCGGAAGCGCTCGTCGAGGCCGCCGCCTGCCTGCTCGAAGATCCTCCGGCGCCAGAAGACGGTCTCTTGGGGTATGAAGTCGGCCCAGGAGAGGATCTCGTCGTCGTGGGCGGGAATCGCCCAGCGGCCGATCTCCTTGCCGTCGGAGTCGATCAGGACGCGATGGCCGTAGACGACGTCCACGTCGGGGTGCTGGTCGAAGTAGCGGCCGACGTAGGCGAGCGCTCCCGGCAGCAGGATGTCGTCGGAATTGAGCCAGGCCATCACCTCGCCGCTGGAGCGGGCGAAACCCTTGTTGATCGCGGGCGCCTGCCCCCCGTCGGGTCCGGACTCGAAATGGCTGATCCGGTCCTTGTATCCGTCCACCACCTCGAGGGTGGAGTCGGTCGAGCCCCCGTCCTGGACGATCAGCTCCAGGTATGGGTAATCCTGATCGAGGATCGAGTCGAGGGTCGCGGTGATGAACTCACCCTGGTTGAAGGAGGGAACGACGATCGAGATCGAGGGCGCGGTCGCAGGGGCGCGCTCCTTGCGATAGCGGGCCGGGATCGCGACCTCTCGCGGGTGGTGGTGCCAGAGCAGCCCGAGGCGAACGCCGAGCATCGGCCGGAGCCGCGCGGCGAGCTTCTTGAAGGGGTGCAGCACCCGGTCCAACGGGCCGGGCTCCAGAGTGGCGATCCGGGCCGAGAGCCGCTGATTGGTGTCCCGCAACCCCGCGATCACCTCCTCGGAGCGCCGCAGCGCATCCCGGAGCTCCTCGACCGTCCGCACCTCGGCGCCCTCGGCCGATCCCAGCGTCGGAGCCGCCCCGTTCGCGGACCCGGTGTCGGCGAGCGCGGCGGCGGCTATCTCGGCCAGCCGCGTGGGGCCGACTAGGATGCAGCCGCCGAGGTCGGCGAGCTCAGCCTCCTCGCCCGCGAGCTCTGCGTCTGCGGGCTGAGAGCTGCCCGCCCGCAGCAGGACCCACCGGCGCTCCAGAGTGCCGAGGACGGCGGCGTCCGATTCGGCCCCGAGCACGTAGAGGACGCTGCGCCCCGACAGCTCGGAGCCGAGCCGCTCGAGCGAGTGATCGACGGGGTCGACGTGGATCAGCGGGTCGCCGGCTCCGACCCGGTCGGGACGCTGGCGGGGCTGGCCGGGATCGAGCACGTGCACCTCGAGGAAGGCGGGGATCGACTCGCGGGCGAGCCGTATGTCGGTGCAGACGAGGACATCGAGCGGCATTGCGCTCGCCACCCTGCGGACGAGCCGGGGATCGAACAGCTGCACGGCGCCGCTGCCCCGGCCGGTCAGCCGACCGAGCGCGAGTCGCTAGGGGCCTGGACCTCGTCTGAGCCGGCGGGGTGGCCGTTGGTCGCGTGCTCGGCCGGGGAGGCGAAGACGCGGGCGGGGACCGAGTCGGGGGTCAGCGGCGCGGCATCGACCTCGACGCGGCCGCCTAGACGCCAGGCAATCCTGGCCTGGAGGTAGTGCGGAGCCGATCGGACCAGCACCGGCTCGGCCCGTGCCTGCGCCTCATCGAGGCCGACGGTGCGGCCGTGGCGGCGGGTGCGGATCGCCGCCAGCTCCTCCTGCGCCGCCTCGTGGAAGCGGCGGGTCTTCTGGTCCTCGTGCTGACGGAAGGCACCGATGAAGCGGGGAAGCCGTGCGAAGCGACCGCCGGCGGCCTCGAAGCGGAGGAAGAGATCCCAGTCGAAGCCATACTCGAGGCTGGTGTCGAGGCCGCCGACCCGCTCCCAGATGCTCCGGCGCCAGAAGACGGTCTCCTGCGGCAGGAAGTCGAACCACTGCAGCGAGTCAAGGGTGTGAGGAGGCGTGACCCAAAGGCCGACATCCTCCCCGGCCTCGTTGATCAGGACCCGGTCCCCGTAGACGACGTCGACGTCGGGGTTGCGGGCGAAGAAGGAGGCGATCGCGTTGAGGGCACCGGGCAGCAGCAGGTCGTCGGCGTTGAGCCAGGCCATGATCTCGCCATCGCAGTTCTCCAGACCGCGGTTGATCGCCTCGGCCTGGGTGCTCTTCTGGCAGACCTCCACCGAGCTGATCCGCTCGGAGGCCGCCTCGAGGATGCCGGTGGTCTCATCGTCGGAGCCGCCGTCCTCGATCCGGACCTCGAGATCGGGATAGCCCTGGTTGAAGAGGCTGCCCAGCGTCGCCCCCAGGTAGAGCCCGTAGTTGAGGGTCGGGATCACGACCGAGATCTTCGGCGCGCTCGCAGGCGCCTCGGTGCCGGGGTAGGAGCCGGGGACCTTCAGCGGCCGCGGCGCGTACTGGTGGCGGAGATGGCCAAGCGGCGGCGTGACCCGCTTGCGGATCCCAGACGGGACTATTCGCTTGAGCTTGCCTACGGCGCTGATTGGTCTCAGACCTCTTCCCCTGCTGAACGCGCGCGTCGCTTGAAGACCAAAACTCCCGCGACGCATATGAGGGCCCCGATTATGAAGGGCATGACAGCTGCAAGCGTACTGCGATCGGCGAACCAGCCGACGGCATCCGGATCGATGATCCAGACCCGGGCCTGAGCGAGGATCGGCGCCAGCGGGTTCAGCGACTGCGCCTCCGAGAGCGCTCCCTCGGGCACCGCCTCGAGCGGAAACAGGATCGGGCTGGCGTAGAAGAGCAGCCGCGAGATCGAGGGCCAGATCTGGGAGACGTCGCGATGGCGGACCCAGGCGGCGCTGACCAGAAGCGAGGTTCCGACGGTGAGGGTCGCGATTGCGAGCACGATCACCGGGAACAGCAGCCATCCGGCTTGGACCTCCACCCCCGCGATCAGGATCCAGACGACGACCACGAACATGTTGGTCGCGAAGGTGAAGCTCGAGCTGAGCACGGTGGCGAACGGCAGCGCCACCACCGGCAGCTCGGTCTTCCGGATCAAGCCGCCCATCACCATCGCCCGGGTCGAGTTGGTCACCGCCTCCGAGAAGTAGATGAAGAGGACGATGTTGAAGAGCAACATCGAGCCGTAATCGGGGACCGACTCGAAGCGGCCGAAGATCTGGGTGACGACGACGTAGAGGATCGCGAACAGCGACAGCGGCCGGACCAGCGTCCACAGGTAACCCAGCGTCGAGCCCGCGTACTTGGTCTGGAAGTCGGCGACCGCGTTGAGCCAGGTGATCTGCGCGATTCGCCGCCAGCCGGTGCCGGTGGCGCTCGGTCCGCGCAGGCGCCGCTCGGGTGGCTGGGAGGCGGGAGGCGGCGCCCCCGGGAGCTGGACCTCGGTCGCACTCATCGCGAGCTCACCCGCTCGGCTCCCTGCTCGACGCTGAAGCTGACCTCGCTCTCGAGGGCGAGGACGCCGTCCTCGGGACCGGAGTGCCCTGCGATCGAGACCAGCGTCCACTCGATCTCGGAGTCGAGTGTGAGCTTGCCCTCGTCGCGGTAGCCGCCGCGGATCCCGACCTCGTACTCGCCCGGAGCGAGGTGGTTTTCGATTTGGACCCGGAACCGGACCCGGTCGCCGGGCGCGAGCCGGCCGAGTCCCTCCGCGTACTCGGTCGTGACGAACAAGAGCGCTCCGTCGGTATCGCGAAGATCGACCCTTACGCCGACGTCCTCGCGTGCCTTCGCTACCTCCAACACCACCTCGAGCTCGATCGGAGCGGTCTCGGGCACCGCCCCCTCGGGCCCTGCCGAGCTGACCTCGATCCGCTCGATCTCGAGCCCGTCGTCGATCCGCCCGCCGCTGCGCTCATGGCGGGCGCCCTGGGTCATCAGGTTGCGGTAAGCGACGCCAATCTCGTCGGGGTCACCGATCTTCTCGATCTTGCCGTCGGCCAGGAGCAGGGCGCGGTCGCAGTGCTGGCGGATCTTGCCGATCGCGTGGGTGACGAGGATGATCGTCTTGCCGTTGTCGCGGCGGCTGTTGAGCTCGCTGATGCAGCGCTCCTGGAAGGCGGCGTCGCCGACCGCGAGTGCCTCGTCGAGCAGGAGGATGTCGGGGTCGACCTCGACGCTGATGGCGAAGGCGAGCCGGGTCCGCATTCCGGTCGAGAAGTTCCGCAGGGGCATCTCGGCAAAGCGGCGGACGCCGGCGAACTCGAGCACATGCTCGGTCCGCTCGAGGATCCGGTCGGCGTCGAGGCCCAGCATCACCCCACTGAGGGCGACGTTGCGTCGGGCGCTGTGCTCGAGGTTGAAGCCGACCCCAAGCTCGACCACCGGCACGATCCGCCCGCGAACGTCGATCGTGCCCGAGTCGGCCGCATAGATGTTGGCCAGCAGGCGGATCAGGGTGCTCTTGCCGCTGCCATTGCGGCCGACGACCCCGAAGAACTCACCGTCCTCGACGTCGAAGGAGATCCCGTCGATCACGTTCAGCGAATTGGGCACGGCACGTCGGACCGGCCTCAGGCGGTCGGCGAAGGAGGCTCGGTCCGCCGACGGCACAGCAAAGCTCTTGTGCAGGTCGCGGACCTGGATCGCGATCCCAGGTCGCATGCGGCGACAGATTAGGTCAGATGGGGAGCGGCCGCGAGCCGGCAACCGGCGCCGGAAGGAGGTCGACCGGGCTCGGAGCAAGCCCGAAAGATCGCTATTTGCGGCAATCGGACCCCTTGTCGGTTGCGGGCACCGCCGAGATCTCGCTAGCTTCTCGGCCTCTTCGGGTCCGAGGAGCCAACCACCGTTCCGATGACGCACACGAAAGTGAGACAAAGGGGGCAAGAAACCTGCATGCGGGGTATCAGGGACAAGATGCGGAGCCCGCTGACAGCGATGACGCTGCTCCTGCTCGCCTGGCTGGGAATGACCGCGGACGCAGCCGCGGGCACCTACGTGGTGCGTCAGTGCCACCAGGCCCCGGCTGAGAACCGGAGCCATGAGGCAGGCTCGGTGCCGGCCGGCCCCTACACGATCGTCGGCGGTCCGACCGCCTGTGAGAGCGCTGCCAACGGCTTCGCCCTGGGTGTCACCCCGGCTGCCGACGCGCTCGACGGGCAGTCGGGGCGCGTTCGCTTCACGGCCCCCCTTGGAACGGAGCTCGTCCGGGTCGAGGTCGACGCGCTCCTGCGCCGAGAGCAGGGGCACGCGGCGAGACTCGATGTCACCGGGGCCGCAGGCGGCAGCCGCATCACGTTCGCCTCCGGCGGCTCAGCGCCGACGAACTTCGCCCACTACACCTGGCCCACCGGCTCCGGCTACGGCGCTCCGAGACGGAACTTCCAGGCCGGCCTCTTCTGCACCAACCCCGGCGGCGGCTGCGCAATGGACGGCAGCGGCGACAGGTCGAAGGCCTTGATCCGGAACGTGCGAATGACCCTGCGGGATGTGGTGGCGCCGACGGTCGAAGATGAGTGGCGATCTGGTTGATGGTGGGTGGAAGCGGAGCGCGAGTCGGTTGCGAATCGAGCCGTCGACACCGGCGGCGGCGTTCGAACGTCGTGGGCGACAACCGGCGGGAAGGGATTCTTCTGAGCGGCGCCGAGTGCCGGTCGTATCGGGATCCGCGCAAGTACCCAGGTGAAGTTCACGTCCCCTGAAGATCTACGCAACAGCTCGGTCGCGGTGAATACGGCTGAACACCATTTACCGAGGGAGAGAATCTGATTCGGAGCTTGTGCTGCCGACTTCGGCGGCTTCCGAACGTACGACCTGCATCGACAGAACCGTCCTCGTCGACAACGTGCCACCGTCACTTGCGTTCGCGACCGCCAGACCCTCGTGACCCGGAGCTGATCAGAGTCGGTGCGGTCGACGATACCTCCGGTGTCGACGGCGACTCGGCAACGGATCGAGTTCAGGAGGCGAGGCGACGAGACGTGGAAGTCGGCCACGACACGGCTCAACGGCGAGACGGCTCTACAAGCGCGATCGTGTCGGATGCCTATCCGGCCAGGCGAGTACGTGTTCCGTGTCTCGGCGAAAGACCTGGCCGGAAACGAGGCGGAGTACGGATCGGAGAGAGGACGGGCGCCCGATGGTCCTTGAGTTCCCGCTGAAGGACAAGGTCGAGATCGACGCGTCGCTCGGCAATGGCGCCGACGATCAGACCGTTGCCTACCGGCGCGAGGGCCTGGTTACGGGGAAGCTCCTCGACGACTCGGGAGAGCCGGTTCGGGGCGAGGAGGTGACGGTCGTGGAGACCTTCGACGATGGCTCCCTGATCGAGCATCGCGAGCGCCGGGTGAGCACGGACTCCCGGGGGAGGTACCGCTCGAAGCTGCCCGGAGGACCCTCCCGAGACGTGTCCGTGAGCTACTCCGGATCGAAGCGCTACCGGGAGGACCGTCAGACCGGCCTCGACTTCAACGTGCGCGGCGCGGCGAAGCTGAAGGCCTCGCGGCGCAAGGTACGCGCCGGCCGGTGGGTGGCCTTCAGGGGCCGGGTGAAGCGTTACTTCGCGCGAATCCCCCGGGGCGGCAAGCTCGTCGAGGTCCAGGTGAAGGCCGGGCAACAATGGACGACACTGCAGGAGGCGGTCGGGACAGATGACCGCGGCCGGGTCAAGCTCCGGCACCGCTTCCGCGGCTTCTACACCGAGCCGGTCACCTTCACGTTCAGGCTGAAGGCAACGCGCGAGAACGGATGGCCCTACCGGGGCGCAGCGGTGTCGCGGAAGCAGCGCGTCACGGTGCTGCCCAAGGGGTAGGCGGGCGATCGTGGGTCATCATCCGTGCGGCGCTACCCTGGCCAGCCGAACGGGTTGGAGTAGATAGCCGATGCGCCCCAGGCTCACATTCGCCAACGTCATGTCCGTCGTCGCGGTATTCATCGCCCTGGGCGGAACAGCCGTGGCGCTGAAGGCAAACAGCGTTGGCAGCCGCGCGATCAAGAACGAGACCGTCAAGAGCAGCGATCTGCGTGACGGCAAGGTGAAGGGCAAGGATCTCGCCGAGGGCCTCGGGGGATCGCGAGCTGGATGCAACAGCTCATCGACTCGTGCCGGGCGTGCTGATGAAGAGCACCTCTGGATCTTGCGATCCGACCTCGAAGGTGTTCGTGGAATGCGGTTCGCTGTTCCTCAACGTTGGCGACCGCTCCCAAGCGATGCTGGTCGCAGGCGGGGAGCAGTATGGCGAGACCAACGCTGAGGGCATCTGCCGGTTTCAGTCGGATGGGAGGGCTCTCTTGGGTTCGGCGCCCCCCTCCTTTGGAGACCCCGGGCTGATGAGACCTCCGTCTCAGGCCAATGGCTTTGGCATGACCGCGGTGTCAGATCCGCTCGGCCCCGGAGAGCGGATCTTCAAGGTCGAGTGCAACCAGGGCTCGTCAGCCGATGTCGTCTTCTCGCTCACCTTCTCCGTGCTCGCCACGGGTCCGCAATAGCGCTCTACCGGCGCTCCCGCTCCCGCATCCAGTCGCCGAAGGTCCGGCTCCCCCGGTGGTCAGGGCTCTCATCGCATAGCGCGCCCGACCTCAACGCCCGGCCGAGCTTTGGGGGCAGCGGCGGGGGAACGACAAGCGCGCGATGCCCCTTCGCAGCGCGCCAGGCCTCCGCGTAGTCGCGCAGCTCGCGTGCATACGGGCCGGCTACTGAGATGCGGGCACCGGTCGGATCGGCCTTGGCGACGTCGGCGATCGCGCTCGCGGCCTCGACCGGGTCGATCGGTTGCAGCCTGGCGCGGCCGCCGGGGAGGATCCGGAAGCGGTCGGCGGCCTCGAAGAGCTGGGCGATCAGGGTGTGGAACTGGCTCGCGCGGACGATCGTGAAGGGGACGCCCGCCGATGCCACCAGCTCCTCCTGCTCGACCTTGATCCGGTAGTAGGGAAGCGGCACCCGCTCGATGCCGATGATCGAGATGCAGACGTGGTGCCCGACGCCGGCGTCGCGGGCGGCGTCGAGCAGCCTGCGCCCGCCCTCGACCAGAACCTTGCGGGCGGGCTTCGGCGAGGGACCGGCGTTGCTGGCGTCGATCGTCACCTCGACGCCGGCGAGCGCATCGACGAGGCCCCGGCCCGTGGTGAGGTCGACCGGATAGGTCTCGGAGCCGCGGCTGAGGCGGCGGACCGTGTGGCCGCGGTGCTCCAGCTCCTCGACCATCGGACGGCCGATCGACCCCGTCGCTCCAATGACCGCGATCTCCACGTCGCAAGTATGCGACAGAAGCGAGGACGGAGCCTGGTCGCGATCGCCGAGTGACGAGTTGCGGCGGCCAACCCGCCTCAACTCGCCACTGACGAGCAGTCCCTCCGCTCCCCTCTTAACGCGAACGAGGCGCCCGGAAGCCGGACGCCTCGATGCGTAGGTGCTTTGTGCCTGCTAGGCGGCGCGCTTGATGCCCAGGCGCTTGCGAGCCTTGCTGACGGCCATCACCGAGCAGCGGGATGCGCGGGCGATGTCGCCGTCACGCCGGTCGGGGTCGCGACGGATCTCGAACTCGACGACGGCCTGGCTGCGGACCTTCGCGCGGACGGCGGGAGCGTCGCCACCCATGTCGGCGAGGGCGTCATCGACGGCGAGCTCACGGCGGCAGGCGAGGCAGTAGGACTGCCCGTTCTTGACGACCCAGTTGGCGGGGACCTTCTCACGCTTGTTCTGCGGGATCCAGGTGGTGGTCATCTCGCAACGGGCGCAGGTCCGCTCGAAGACCTCCTCGGTGGTCTCGGTCGGCAGAAGCATCTCGGCAGTCGGCGGCATATCTGTTCTCGTTACTCCTTTGCAGGCATAGGGAAGGTGTTCCGGAGGCGCGGGGCCTACTTGGCGCGTCTCGACGGACAAAAAGACGGCCGCCGTCTTGTTGGCGAACCGACACAGAAAACTTATCAACTGACCCGCGCGGTGTCAAGGTCTACCCCAGATGGGGTAGAAATCAGTGACGATACAGCGCCGGTGGACTCAAGGCCCTTTGTGGACGTTACTAGAGCCGGCCTTCTGCGGGTCGCTCCTCGATCGGTTCGTCCTCGACGTAGGTCCTGGGCGCGCCGTGGCGCACATGCATCCCGATCAGCGGCAGGATCGCGGTCGAGAGCATCGCCGCCCCGACCAGCGCTGCCGCCGTTCCCGAGCTCATCTCATCGCGCTCGACCGCGATCGTCGTGATCGCCACCACCAACGGCAGGGCGGTGGCGCTGTAGATGCCGAGCGCGACCCGGTTGCGCAGCACGAGCATGCGGCGGTAGAGCAGCAGGGCCGGCACCCCGCGCACGAAGAGGAAGGCGAGCAGGAAGACCGGCACCGTAGCCGCCAGCGCAGGGTCGTCGACCAGCGCGGCGATGTCGAACTGGATCCCGCTGTATACGAAGAAGAACGGGATCAGGAAGCCGTAGCCAACCGCGTTCAGCTTCGACTCGAGCACATCGACCTCGCGATCCTTGAGCGCGAGGCTGACGATGATCCCGGCGAGGAACCCTCCGAGGAGCAGATCGAGCCCGAGCTGGGTGGCGAGGGCGACCAGGGCGAAGATGATCACCACCGTGATCCGGACGCCGAGCTGGCTCGAGCCCTCCAGGGTGCGCTCGATCAGATTCCAGGTGCGGCCGATCGAGCGCATCGCGACCAAAGCGGCGATCAGCGTCAGGAGCAGGAATGCGATCAGGATCGCGGCGCTAGACAGAGCGGTCTTGGTCGAGAACAGGATCGTGACGATCAGGATCGGCCCGAACTCGCCCGCGGCTCCGGCCGCGAGCAGGAAGGTGCCGAAGCGGGTCCGCATCTCGCCGACGTCCTTGAGGATCGGGATCAGGGTCCCGATCGCGGTGGTCGCCAGGGCCGAGCCGAGGAACAGGATCCCGTCGTGAGTGTCGAAGATCAGGACGATCGCCGCGATCCCGTAGGCGAGCACAAGCGAGAGCGCCCAACCCGCACCCGCCAGGCGAATCGGCATACCGCGGATGTGGCGGAACTCGATCTCGTAGCCGGCGAAGAAGAAGAGCATCCCGAGGCCGAGGTTGGAGAAGAAGAGGACGAAGTCGTCGGACTCGGCAAGCCCGAGCACCTCGGGGCCGATGAGGACCCCGAGCAGGATCTCGATCACCACGACCGGCAGGGCCAGGCGGGCGGGAGCGATCCCGGCGATCGCGGCGGCGATCGCCGCCGCCGCGACGATCACGAAGAAGCTCTGGGTATCGACGTCGACCATGGCTCGGTCGCCGGAGGCTATCGCTGCGCCCGCGACAGCATCCCACGGCGCCGGACGCCTAGCCGCCGGCCTGGGTCCAAACGTCGCCGGGCCGGTGCTCGTGCCAGCGCAGCTCGTCCTCGAGCTGGGAGGCGAGCGAAAGCAGCAGCGGCTCGGAGCCCTCGTGGCCGAGCAGCTGGACGCCGACCGGCAGCCCCTCAACGAACCCGGCGGGAACGCTGATCGCGGGCCACCCGAGCACGTTCCAGGGCCAGGCGAAGGGGCAGTGGGCGACCACGACGCGGTCGGTCTGCCACTCCGAGAGGCCGTCGATGGCACCGAGCGGCGGCGCAGGCTTGGCGGTGGTCGGAACCACGACGACGTCGAATTCGTCGAAGATCACGCCAATGCGTCGCTGGAACAGTCCCTCGGCGGCTCGGGCGGCGGCCAGGACCGGGCCGCCGAGCAGGCGGCCGCTGCGAGCGCTGGAGCGGGTCCGCTCGTCGAGCAGCCCGGGATCGGGCACCCGCTTCTCCCAATCGGCGACTCCGTTGGAGCCGCGGGGAACGAACGAGAGGCCGATCAAGCCGTAGGGGAGCTCGGAGCGCTCGAATTGGTGCCCAAGGCCGGCAAGGGTCTCCCCCACCTCCTCGGCCCGGCGCCTGACCCGGTAGTCGAGCTTGGCGGGCGCACCGCTGAACGGCGGGTCGAGCGAGAGCGCGATCCGCAGCCGGCCCGGGTCGCGACCGACAGCGTTGGAGAAGGGCTCGGCAGGCCGCGGAGGGCGATGCCTTTCGGCCGGATGGTTACCGCTGAGGACGTCGAGCAGCAGCGCCGCATCGGCGACGGTGCGCGCCAGGGGGCCGTTGCAGGTGAGCCCGTTGAAGGCCTCGGGGTCGGGCCAGGTGGAGATCCTTCCCCGCTGCGGCTTGATCCCGACCAGGTTCGTCCAGGCGGCGGGGATCCGGACAGAGCCGGCTCCGTCGGAGCCGACCGCGCCCGAGACCAGTCCGGCGGAAACGGCGGCCGCCGAGCCTCCCGAGGAGCCGCCCGGCGTGTGGCCGGTGTTCCAGGGGTTGGCGGTGGCGCCGAAGTCCTCACCCTCGGTGAAGGGCCACTGCCCGAACTCAGGGGTGGTGGTCTTGCCGACGATCACGGCGCCGGCGACCCGCAGCCGGCGCACGAGCTCCGCGTCCTTGGCCTCCCGGGGGAAGTCCCCGGCGCAGCCGAACCTGGTCGCCTCGCCGGCGAGGTCGGTGTCGTCCTTGATCGCGATCGGGACCCCCAGCAGCGGCGCCCGCTCGCCCGCCGCAAGCCGGCGATCGGCCGCCTCGGCCTCCGCGAGCGCCGCCTGGTGGCGAACGATGCGGAACGCGTTGAGGGTCGGCTGCGAGCCCTCGATCGCCTCCAGCCGCTGGGCGACCAACTCCCGTGAGCCGATCTCGCCGTCGGCGAGTGCGCCGGCCTCCGCCCCGAGGCCTTCGGCGCGGGCTTTCCTGTGGCTGGTCCCCGGCGTCATCGCGCCAGCAGGCTAGAGGACCTCGGGCGAGGCGACGCGACCCCGAGGCCGCGCATCCAGACCGGGTTCCCGGGGCCCGACTGCGGCCCGGTCAGCCGACCGGCTCGGGCTCGCGCTCCGTCTCCGGTCCCAATCGATCGGAGCCTTCGGCCGCCCGCTCATCAGCAGCCGGTCCGTCGACCTGGAGGCGGGGCAGGCGGCGCTCGAGCCATCCCGGCAGCCACCAGGCACGCTCGCCGAGGATCTCCATGATCGCCGGGACGAGCAGGCTGCGGATCACGAAGGCGTCGATAGCGATCGCGGTCGCGAGGCTGACGCCGAAGAGCTTGATGACCAGATCGCCGCCGAAGGCGAAGCTGGCGAAGACGCAGATCATGATCGCCGCCGCCGCGGTGATCACGCGGCCGGTGGAGGCGAGCCCGTGGACGACGGCACCGGTGGCGTCCCCGCGCCGCTCCCACTCCTCGTGCACTCGCGACATCAAGAAGACCTCGTAGTCCATCGAGAGCCCGAATACGATCGCGAAGACGAAGACCGGCAGGAAGGCGGCGATCGGCGCCGTCTCCGTGATTCCGATCAGCTCCCCGCCCCAGCCGAACTGGAAGATCGCGACGACGACGCCGAAGGAGGCGCCGATGCTGAGCACGTTCATCACAACCGCCTTGATCGGGACCAGGATCGAGCGGAAGGCGACCAGCAGCAGCAGAGCGCTGAGTGCGATGACGATCCCGAAGAAGAGCGGCAGCTTGCCCGCGATGAAGTCGGAGAAGTCGTTGGTGATCGCGGTCTCGCCGCCGAGGTGGGTCTCGGCGAGGCTGAGCTCGTCGAAGGGCGCGATCACCTCCGAGCGGAGTTTTCCGACCAGATCGCGGGTCTCGGCCTCCTGCGGGCCGGTGGTGGGAAAGACCGTCAGGACCTGTGTCTCGCCCGCCTGGCTACCGGCTGGGAGCGAGACCTCCGCGACGCCGTCGGCGGCCAGGAGCCGCTGACGCAGGCCGCTGCTGCCGCCACCGTCGGGACCGGCGTCGGTGAAGTCGCTGACGACCAGCAGCGGCCCGTTGAAACCGGGGCCGAAGCCCTCGGCGAGTAGGTCGTAGGCCTGGCGGGTGGTGGTCTCGTCGAGGTCGGTTCCGGCATCGGCATTGCCGATCTCGATCTGGGTGACCGGGACAGCCAGCAGGAGCAGGAAGGCGGTCGCACCGATCGCCGCCGGCCAGCGGCGGCGCTGGATCATCGCGCTCCACCGTGACCACTGCCGGCCCTCCTGGCCGCTGGTGCCCTTCGTTCCGGGCAACTTGAGGCGGTCGATCCGCGAGCCGACCCTGCTGAGCATCGCCGGCAGCAACGTCAGCGCAGCCAGCATCGTGACCAGGACCGCCAGGGAGGCAGCCAGCGCCGGGCCGTAGAGGAAGCCCGCGCCGATCGCGAACAGGCCGAGTAGCGAAACGCAGACCGTGGCGCCCGCGAACAGGACCGCTCGGCCGGAGGTGTCCATCGCCACCACGACCGCCTGATCGGCGTCCAGGCCCGAGCGTAGACCGGCCCTGAACCGGGTGACGACGAAGAGCGCATAGTCGATCCCGACCCCGAGCCCGATCATCGCCGCGAGCTGCGGCGAGAAGTCGGGGGTGTCGACGAGGTGGGTGAGCACGGTGATCCCGCTGAGAGCGACGCCGAGAGCGATGATCGCGGTCAGGATCGGCAGGCCCATCGCGACCGCCGACCCGAAGGTGATGAGCAGGATCACGATCGCCGCCCCGATACCGACCAGCTCGGCGGTTCCGGGCTCGGCCTGCTGAGCCTCGCGCACCGCCTCTCCACCGAGCTCGATCCGCAGGCCCCCGCCCTCGGCCCCCTCGGCGACCCTGATCAGCTCGTCGATCAACGCCTCGTCGACCTCGAAGGAGCGCTCGGCGAGCTGGGCCGTTGCGAGCCCGATCCGCCCGTCCTCGGAGAGGACGCCGCCGGGGGCGAGCGGATCGTCGACGCCGGCGATCCCCTCGACCCCGCCGGCCCCGGCCAGCACCCGCTCGACCCGTGGACGCAGGGAGGGACCGTCGAGCCGGCCCTGCTCGGCGACGAAGACGAACTGGACGCTGTCGCCCGACTGAGCCGGAAACCGCTCCTCGAGCAGTGCGAGCGCCTGCTGGGAGTCGGACTCGGGAAGCTCGAAGTTGGTCGAGTAATTCTCTCCGACCGCGGATGCCGCGGCGACCGCGACGACGAGCGCGAGCAGCCAGGCGCCGAAGGTGAGCCTGCGGTGGCGAATGCAGAGGCGGGCGAGCGAGCGCATCAGGGGCCACTCTTATAGACGGTCGCCGCATTGGGCCACCCGTCCGGTGCTCGCGTGAGGCTGTGAGCGGACAGGTGTTTAGGGGTGGAGGCCTGATTCAAGGCCGATCCAGGCCTGCCGACGAAACTCATATCGGCAAAACCCATATGACCGAGAGACTCGATCTCAGCTTCAGCCATCTCGCGCTCAGCGCGATCGTCGTGGCGATCTCGCTTGCCGTCTCGGCGCTGGCGGCGCCCGATGCCGACGCCTCGGCCCGCGCCACCGCCACCAAGCACGCCAAGGCCGAGCTGGTCGAGACGGTGCCGATCGCGAGGAACGCCTGGCAGGACCCGAGGGTTGTGATGGCGGTCAAGCCCAGCCAGCTCGGCGATCTCAAAGACGGCGATCGGATCGAGGCGACCGGCGAGGTCGAGCTGACCGTCTGTCTGAAGCCGGGCGGTGGCCATCCCGGCCAGCCGTGCGTCGGCGAGCTCTACGGGTACAGCCCGAAGCTGAAGGCGAAGATGGTGATCGCGCCCACCGCCGGGACAACCAGCGGCTCCGAGAGCCGCCAGATCGGGCGCACCAAGAGCCTCAAATGCCGCCAGGACCACCCTCGACGCAACCACCACTGCGTGATCTCGATCCCGTGGGGAGGCGAGGACATCGGCTCGGTCGCCGACCTGCCCTGCGCGCCCGGTTCCTGCTTCGTGAACATGATCGTCAGCGCACACAACGGCAGCGCCAGGGACGGCGAGAGGGTGGTCGTCGGCTCCAGCGACGACAACAAGCGTGTCCATCAGGGTCTGGCGAAGCTGAGCGTCGTCCGCTACCGGCCCGGGGAGACGAAGCCGGCGAAGGTCTTCAGGGGCGGCCGCGCGAGGAGGAAGGCTACGGTCGTCTCGAAGAACTCCTCGATCAAGCGCCAGGTGCTGTATTCGGCGAAGGTCAAGAACCTCAAGGCCGGCGACCAGCTGGTCGTAGACGGTCTGATGAAGAACAAGATCGGTCACCTCCCCTACAACGTCTTCCAACGGACCGAGATCGTATTCGCCAAGAAGCGCAAGCAGACCGGCGCCTACGGCAAGGTGCTCGACAGCACCGGGCGTCTGTCGGCCTCCAACGGCTTCAACTGCACCCAGAAGAAGAGCGCTCATTCCGACACCTGCACGATCCGCAAGGGCGGCGTGATCAGCATCAAGAAGAACGCGAAGGGGCCGTTCTTCGTCAACTTCGTCGTCGGCCAGCACGCGATCGGGATGAGCACCCAGTACAACAAGTGGCGCTCCGGAGACCGCTCGAAGGTGCTCAAGGGCGGCTACGTAAAGGTCGAGCGCTACGCGGGCGGCAGCGGCGCCTGCAGCACCTGTTCGACCGGGTGGACCGCGTTCTCGGCCCAGAATAGGCCGAATCAGACGAAGCCGGCGAAGCTGGTCTCCCAGCTCTCCCAGTGGGGCATCAACAATGGAACCTACGACTGCGGCCCGCGGCCAAAGCCGGTCCAATATGCCTGCAACTGGCGCTCCCAGGGGCGGTACGGAAACGCTCCCAAGTACGAATGCTCGAAGAAGGCCCAGTGGTGGAAGAAGGGCGGCCGCTTCATCATCAAGCCCTGCAAGGAGGCGATGGCGGCACAGCTCTGGGACAAGCTGCTGAAGCTCGGCTCCGGCCCGATCGCGCCCGAGTTCGTCGGCGCCTGCAAGGACCGGCCGAACAACATGTACCGCTGCAAGTACATCGGCGAGGGTGCTTCGGGGATGATCCTCGGCAAGCACTGCAAGGGCTACGGCACCTACGACGCCCGCAAGCACTCCTGGTCGATCGATCCCTGCCGGCCCTGATCAGCGGCCTCGGGGGCATCCGGCGGGGTCCGTTGTGAGCACCCCTTAACATCCACCGACCGCGGTAGGCGCCAGGGAGCATCGTCGCGCTCGGGGCCTGCTCATGGTGGTGTGTTGATGTCCTCGAAGGCCAGAAGGCTCGGCGACGTCGTCGGAGAGGCGAACTCTCGTTCGACGCGCTGCGCCTGCTCGCGGCCGTGGCCGTGATCTTTACCCACTCCTACAAGATCGCCGACGGGCCCTCCAACGGCGATGCGCTGACCCGGGTCCTCGAGCACGAGAGCATGAGCCACATCGGCGTCGCGACCTTCTTCGTGATCAGCGGGTTCCTGGTCTCGAGGAGCTGGGATCGCCAGCCGCGCATCCGCCAGTTCGCCGTCAAGCGAGCGCTGCGGCTGATGCCGGCCCTGATCGTGGCTGTAGCGATCGCCGCCCTGCTGGTCGGGCCGCTGGTGACGACGCTGGGGGCCTCCGAGTATCTCGGCAGCAGCGAGACCCGGCGCTACCTCGGGTTGAACGCGATCCTCGACCCCCAATACACGCTTCCGGGCGTGTTCACCGACAATCCATTCCCGCAGGCGGTCAACGGCTCCCTGTGGACGCTGCCTTTGGAGGCCAAGGCATACGTCGTCGTAGCCGTGCTCGGGGCGGTCGGGCTGCTCGGCGCGCGGATGCGGATGGTGCCGGTGCTGATCGCGCTCGGTCTGCTCGCACTCTCACTCGAGGGGGTTCGCTCCGCGGTCCCGGCGGCGACCGAGCTCGGGGACCTCCTCGGCGCCCGGATCTTCCTCGAGTACTGGGCTCTGTTCGCCGCCGGCGCTGTCGCGTACCTGTGGCGCGAGCGGATTCCGGTCGCGGCGGCCCCGGTCGCGGTCGCGTCGTTGGTCTGGGTCGCCACCGCCGGCTTGGCGCCGGGAGGCGCCGGAGTCCACCTGATCGCGAGCGTCGTCCTCTTTCCCTACGCCGTGATCTGCGTCGCCTACCTGGCCGGTGATCGACTCGCCCGCCCGCTGCGCGGGATCGATGCCTCCTACGGGGTCTACGTCTACGCGTTCCTGATCCAGCAGCTGCTCGCGGCCTGGCTCGCCCCGAGCCCGATCGGGCTCTTCCTGCTCGCCACCCCTATCGCAATCGCGGCCGGAATCGCCTCGTGGATCGCGATCGAACGCCCGGCGCTCGCCCTCAAGAATCACCCCCGCGTCCGGCAACTGACCGGCGCGAGATTGCCCGTCGTCACACCCGCCGATCGCGCCGCAGCGGCGCCGGTCGTAGCCGCGCCGGCGACTCCCGCCGTCAGGAGCGCGCAATGACGGCGGAGGATCTCCAACGGAAAACTGCCGGGGTCCGGCGCGGCACCCTGGTGCCCGGCGCCCTGGCCTGCCTCGCTGTCTAGGTTCCTTCGCTCGGCCGCTCGAGCTCGAGCTCGAGGGCCTCTGGCGGGATCCGGGCTTGCTCCATCACCACCCGTGAGCCGGCGAACGGAACGCCCTCGGCGATGAGCAGGCCGCGCTGCTTCCTGCCCTGCGCCAGCGACCCGTCGGCGCGAACAACGCGGTGCCAGGGGACCGCTGGATCGGTGTTGGCGGCCAGGACCGCGCCCGCCAGCCGCGGCGCCCGCGGGCTGAGGTCGCCGTAGGAGGTCACGAATCCCTCCGGGATCGCGCTCACGAGGGCGAGGATCCGGGCGGCTCGATCGGGATCGCCGGCTGCTGGCATGAGCCGATACTGACGGCCCGGGCCAATACTCTTGCCCGATGTTCGACCGCGGTCCATCGGCGATCAGCCCCACCGCGCACTACACGGGTGAGGTCTGGCGCCGCCACGGCCTCTCCTCCCCAGAGCTCGGCACCTGGCAGGGCCGCCTCCTTCACGGCTCGCTGCAGCCGCTGATGGTGCTCAGCAACACGCTCGGGGGCGACACGCTCGAGGACTTCCTGCTGGCCCGGCACCGGATCATCGACGCGCTACTCGAGGAGGCGATCACATCGGGACGCGTCGGCCAGGTGGTCGAGATCGCCGCCGGGATGTCCCCGCGAGGCCTGCGGTTCTCGCAGCGCTTCGCCGAGCTCGACTACATCGAGGCAGATCTGCCGGCGATGGCGGACCGCAAACGCCGCGCGCTACGCCGGGCGGGGGCCCGCCACCGCGTTGTCGCACTCGATGCGTTCGCGACCCGGCCGGGCGAGGGTCTGGTCGAGCTCGCCGGCGAGCTCGACATCGACAGGGGACTGATGGTGATCACCGAAGGCCTGCTCAACTACTTCCCCAGGGCCGACGATGAGCGCCTTTGGGGTCTGATCGCCGACACCCTCAAGCGCTTCCCATCCGGCCTGTACGTCGCCGACGTGGTGCTCGGGAGCAAGGCGGGCGGGCGACGGCAGCGATTGTTCGGCGCCGCGCTCGGCACCTTCGTCGGCGGCCGCATCCACTTCCCCCTCGCCGACGAGGCCGACGCGGCGTCGGCCCTGCGGGGGGCGGGCTTCGACGACGTCGTCATACACCGGGGCAGCGAGGGTGGCTCGGCGCGGGGCGCCGACCGGATCCACGTGGTCGAGGGGAGGACCGGGAATGGGTGAGGCGGCACGACCGGGCTGGTACCAGGACCCCGAGGGCGAGGAGGGCATCCTGCGCTGGTGGGACGGGGAGGGCTGGACCGAGCACCGGCAGCCCCGCCCCGACCGGGGTATCGCCGAGGGGGCTCCGGCGGGTCGCTTCGAAGCCCTGCGGGAGTCCTTCAGCGACAGGCCCCGGGCGCTGGCGATCGGGGCGGCGGTGGCCCTCTGCGCCGTCGCGATCGCGCTCGCGAGCCTGCTCGGCTCCAGCGGGGACCCGTTCAGCCCGGGGTCGGAGGGCTCCGGCGGAATCGGCGGCTCGAGTTCAGGCCGGCAACCGGCGCTGGATCGCTCCCCGCAGGAGCTCGCGCGGGCCGCGCAGACGGCGATCGAGATCTACGCCACCGGCAACGGCGGTAGCTACGCGGGGGCGTCCCCCGAGGACCTGGCCGAGATCGAGACCTCGCTGACCGCCTCGCAGGTCGCGGTCAGCTCCAACGAGACCGCCTACACCGTCACCGCGATCAGCGGCGAGGTCGCCTTTTCGATCTCCAGAGCAGCCGACGGAGAGGTGACCCTGTCCTGCGAGCCGCCGGGCGTGCTCAATTGCCCGCGCGACGGCGACTGGTCGTAGTCGCGGGTTCGATTGCTACCGTGAGCGCACCAGTCCCCCACCCAGGAGCCTCCCTAAATGCCTCTAATCGCGGATTTCACCCTCGGCCACGCGCTGATCACAGTCGCCGAGATCTTCCTCTTCGTCGCCTGGTTCTGGATCCTGATCACGGTCATCGGCGACCTGCTCAACGACGGCAGCGTCTCAGGCTGGGCCAAGGCCGCCTGGGTGTTCTTCCTGATCTTCGTGCCGTTCCTCGGGCTGCTGGTCTACCTGATCGCCCGTGGGGGCGGCATGCAGGAGCGCGCCCTGGAGACCCGCAAGCAGACCCAGGAGCAGCTCGATGCCTACGTTCGCGAGCAGGCCGGCAGCGCCTCGGCGGCGGATGAGCTGCACAAGCTCTCCGCGCTGAAGGACAAGGGCGACCTCAGCGAGGCGGAGTTCGCCTCCGCGAAGGCGAAGCTGCTCGCCTGAGCCCAGACCGGCCCGCGGGGTCGAGAGACAACGGCCTGCGTAGCCCGGCCGCACCACCGCGGTGCGGCCGCGGTGGGCGGAGGCTGCAAAGCTTGCGTTCATGCATTCCAACTCCCTGAGCGAGCTCGACTCGGTTCGCGACCGGCGGATCGCTCAGATCGTTCCGCTCGCGACCCCGGCGCTGCTCCTGCATGAGCACTCGCTCTCGGCCGAGGGCGCCGAGGCCGTACGCGACAGCAGGCAGCGGATCTCGGCGATCCTCGACCACGAGGACCCGCGACTGCTGGTGGTTGTCGGGCCCTGCAGCGTGCACGACACCGAGGCTGCGCTCGACTACGGTCGACGCCTTGCCGAGATCGCCGACGAGCTGCCCAACCTGCTGGTGGCGATGAGGGTCTACTTCGAGAAGCCGCGGACGACGACGGGTTGGAAGGGGTTGATCAACGACCCCCATCTGGACGGGTCCGGCGACGTCAACTCCGGCCTGCGGATGGCCCGCGAGCTGCTCCTGCAGGTCCTGGAACTCGGGCTACCGATCGGCTGCGAGTTCCTCGATCCGATCACGCCGCAGTACATCGCCGACACGGTCGCCTGGGGTGCGATCGGGGCACGGACCACCGAGAGCCAGACGCATCGTCAGCTCGCCTCCGGCCTCTCGATGCCGGTCGGATTCAAGAACCGGACCGACGGAAACGTCGCTGTCGCTGTCGACGCCGTGAGGGCGGCCAGCGCGGAGCACTCCTTTGCCGGCGTCGACCTCAGCGGCACCTCGGCGATCCTGCACACCACCGGCAATCCCGACTCCCACATCATCCTCCGCGGCGGTCGCGACGGCGGCAACTACGACGCCGACTCGATCGCCGAGACGCTCGACGCACTCAGCGCGGTCGATCTGCCGCGCCGCGTGATCGTCGACGCCTCTCACGACAACAGCGGCAAGGACCACGAGCGCCAGCCGGCGGTCGCCGCCGAGATCGGCAGCCAGGTGGCCGGCGGCAACAGGGAGATCGTCGGCGTGATGCTCGAGTCCTTCCTCGAGGCGGGCCGCCAGGATCTCGGCGGGGAGCTCACCTACGGGCGCTCGATCACCGACAAGTGCATGGACTGGGACGCAACCGCCGAGGTCCTGCGCGGACTCGACGACTCCGCTCGAACCCGCAACGGGTCCTGAGGCCGGCGCCCTCGGGCGCGGACGTCTCGACGGACCCCGGAGGCCGTCAAGGAACCTGCGAGTCGACCTCGTTGCGGATCTCGGCCTCGACCTCATCGATCAGATCGGCGAGGTTGTCGGCGGCGACGTCGGTCGCGGCCGAGACTGCGATCAGGACGAGGATCACCAGGGTTGCGAGGATCGTCCCCACGACGCCGGCCACCTGCCCCGCGACCGCGAGGCCGCGCATGCCGGCTCCGCTATCGGCCTGACGCTTGCCGATCGAGGCGAGGGCGATCGAGGCGATCCCGCAGGGCAGCGCCGCGTAGAACGCCGTACCCGATCCGGCGAGGAGGAGGACGATCGAGAGTGGACCGAGAACGATCGCCGCGATCGCCTGCCAGTTGAGCGATCCCGCGGCGGCGGGCGGCGAGACCGGATCGGGCGGCGGGACCGGATCGGGAGGCGGCTGGGGCGGAGCGGAGCGGCGGGGCGGCGGCACCAGCTGGTCGGCCGGGGGCGGCGGCGGTGGCGCGGCGACCTCGGTGGGCGCCGGGGAATCGATCAGCTCGGTCTCGGTCGTCCCCATGTCGACCTCGATCGTGCTCGAGCCGATCTGGATCACGTCTCCGCCGCGGAGCCGCCGGGGGGTGTGGATCAGCTCGCCATTGACGTAGGTGCCGTTGGAGGAGTCGAGGTCCTCGATTATCGCCGTCGTGCCCTCGGTCCTGAGAGCGGCGTGCTTCCTGGAGATCCCGGGGTCGTCGAGAGTTACTCCCAGGCCGGGATCGCGGCCGATCACCAGCTCCTCTCCGATCTCTGCCTCCGTGCCTGCGTCGGCACCCTCCGTGACTGTGATCCAGATCGACATTGGCGCGAGTGTATTCAGGGCACCGCCGCCGATGCAGCCGAGCTGCCGGGGCTCAGCCTCTGGTGCTCGCAGCCGCGGCCTCGAGCACCTCGAGCATCCGAGCGGTGGTCAACGAGACGTCGTGCCGGGCGGCGGCGTCGCGGGCCGCCGGGTTCGGCACCGGCATCGCGGCCGCGCGGGCCAGCGCCTCGGTCAGCGCCTCGGTGTCGGACGGCTCGACCAGGACACCGGCGTCGGGGGTGACGAACTCCGGTGGACCGCCGACCGTGGTCGCGACCACGTTGCGCTCCATCGCGAGCCCCTCCAGCGCCGCCTGGCCAAAGGGCTCGATCAGAGACGGCTGGCAGAGGACGTCGGAGGCCGCGATCCAGCGCGGCACCTCGCTCTGCGGGATCCGGCCGACGACCCTGATCCCCTCGCGTCCCTCCAGCCGCCCGCGCAGCGGCCCGTCGCCGACGAACGCCAGCCGACCGCGGCCGTGGCGCTCGAAGGCCTCGGCGAGCCGTTCGACGTTCTTGCGGTCGATCAGGGAGCCGACGCACACGAAGGCCGGCCCGTCTCCCTCCCACTCCAACTCCAAGCGCGCCGGCTCGGCGGGCCTGGGGCGGAAGGAATCGAGGTCGATCCCGCAATCGGCGATGGTGATCTCGGTCAGTGCCCCCGGCAGCTCCTCGCGCATCCGTGCGGCCAGCCACTCGGAGTTGGCGATCACACCCGCCGACCGGGAGAGCACCCGCCGGGTCGCGGCCCGGACGCCGGGGATCGAGCCGAGGTTGGCCACGTCCTGCCCGTGGGCCATCACGACGAGAGGGGCACCGCAGGCAAGGGAAGCGGCAGCGGCGGCCGCGCCGGCCGGGAAGAGGAAGTGGGCGAAGATCACGTCGGGCCGCTCCCTGCGGGCGGCGGCTACGGCGTCGGCGGTCAGCCTCGCGTACTTGGTCGGGGATCCGCCGCGACGCGAGATCGCTGCGACCTCGACTGCATGCCCCGCGGCGGAGAGCTCGCGCTTGATCGGCACGAGGAAGCTGCCCAGATCGGGGTTCTCCTCGCTCGGCCACATCTGGGTCACCAAGAGGATCCGCACGGCGCCATCATTGCGGGCCCGCGCGACACATGCCGACGGGACGCGGTGATATCTCTATGGCAATGACAGCTGGCGCCGACCGGGGTCACCGGTACTCCAGATTCGTCGCTCTCGGCGATTCGACGACCGAGGGCCTGATGGACCCCGCGCCCGGGGGCGGCTTCCGCGGCTGGGCGGACCGGCTGGCGGAGATGCTGACGACCGACAACCCGGACCTGCTCTACGCGAACCTGGCGATCCGGGGCCGCAAGCTGCCGCAGATCAGGGCCGAGCAGCTCGAGGCCGCGATCGAGCTCGAACCCGACCTCGCCAGCGTACTCGGCGGAGTCAACGACATCCTCCGGCCGCGGGTCGAGACCGACCAGCGGATCGCAGACCTGGAGACGATCGTCGCTCGGCTGCGAGAGACGGGCGCGACGGTCCTCGTCTTCAACTACCCAGATCTCGCCTCCTCGCTGCGGATCGCCCCGGCCCGGGTGACGGAGCGGGTCCGCCTCTTCAATCGCACGATCGGTGAGATCGCCGACCGCCACGGCGCCTCACTGGTCGATCTCGAGAACGACGAGATCCAGCACCCCGGCCTGTGGTCCTCCGACCGCCTCCACGCGAGCCCGGTCGGGCATGAGCGGATGGCGGCGCTTGCGGCGGACCGGCTCGGAGTCGCGAACCTCGCGGAAAGCTGGACGCGCCAACTCGAGGAGCCCGCTCCGCAACGCCTACCGATCCGGATCGCGGGAGAGGCCGTCTGGGCGGGCCGACACCTCGCGCCCTGGGTGCTGCGACGCCTACGCGGTGTCTCATCGGGTGACGGCCTGGAGCCGAAGCGCCCGACGCTTCAGCCGGTCACGCCTGCCGTCGCTACTGACTGAGCGGTCGCACGCCCCTCGGCGCGAGAGGGTGCATCGGTCCCCCGCACTACGATCCGCCGATGCTCCGGGAGACGATCGCCACCATCGCGCGCGGGTTCTGCATGGGGTCGGCCGATATCGTGCCGGGCGTCAGCGGCGGAACGATCGCGCTGCTGCTCGGGATCTACGCCCGGCTGGTCGCCTCCGTGCGCGCGGGCAGCTCCTTCCTCGGTGAGCTGGTCCGGCTCGACCGCGATGCAGCCCGTGAGTGGTTTGCCACGGTCGAGTGGCGGTTCGTGATCCCGCTCGTATTGGGGATCCTGTTGGCGGTCGCCACGCTGGCCGGGCCCCTGGAAACCCTGCTGAACGATCATCCGATCCAGATGGCGGCCGCCTTCTTCGGGCTGATCGCCGGCTCGGTGGTGGTCGTGTGGCGATTGCTCGAGCACCGCGACGGCAAGCGGGTGGCGATAGCGCTGTTCGTTGCGCTGATCACCTTCGTCGCTCTCGGGATCCGATCGGGAGCAACCGAGGAGACGGTCCGCCAGGTCGAGGATCCGGCGCTACTCGCCTTCTTCGCCTCTGGGGCCGTCGCGATCTGCGCGATGATCCTGCCGGGGATCAGCGGCTCCTTCCTGCTCGTCCTGCTTGGGATGTACAGCGCCGTGCTCGCCGCGGTCGACGATCGCGACCTCGGCACCCTCATCGTCTTCGCCCTCGGCTGCGTGCTCGGCCTCGCGCTCTTCTCCCAGATCCTGCACCGGGCGCTGTCGGAGCACTACGACACGGTGATGGCGGCGCTGATAGGGCTGATGGCCGGATCGACGCGGGTACTGTGGCCGTGGCCCGACGGGCTCGACTCGACGGTGATCGATGCTCCCGACGACTTCGTCCTGGAAGGGGTGCTGCTGGCGGCGGCCGCGGCGTCGATCGTGATCGGTCTCACCGAGGCGAGCCGCCGAATCGAGAGGCGCTCGCTCACCGATCGCGCCGAAGAGCTCCGCGAGTGAGGATGAGGGGACGGGCGCGGCGTTAGCCGCAGGTCGGCCAGTGGTGGGCGCCGTCCTTGCGCTTCAGCGCTACGGCGACGACGGCCTGGGTCTTGTAGGTGAAGCGGACCGGATCGCCGCCGGGGGACTTCGGCGCCGCGCGCCAGGTGTCCTTGCGGAACTGGAAGGCGCCGCGATAGATGCCGCCGCCGCCGACCGCGCGGGGATCACGACCGGACTCGCAGCGAGCGGTCCGGTTCGCCCAGCGCTTCTGCCTGCGGCCGGTCCTGTCCCACAGGCGCGAGTAGCGCTGCTTCTCGGCGGCGGACTGCTTCCCGCCGCCGCCGCCGACCGTGATGCCGCCGCCGGCACTGGCGCTGGAAGCGCTGAAGCTGAGTGCCCCGACCACGAGCGCCAAAGCGACCGCGATCGGCGCGAGGAACTTCAGTTTCGGGTTCGAAGCGTGGTAGGCGGGGATCATTGATTCAGATCTACGGTCTCGCATACGGGGTTAGCTGACGGGCTCGCGCCTAGAGCAGTTGGGCCGGCGCTACCCGGCTCTCTGGCCGGGACTCGCCCCAAGACAATTGGGTCCCCCGCTACTCCGTCAGATCGACGGAATCTCTCAGCGGTTGGCCCGGCAGACTAGCAAACTGTGAGGAAGCCGTGAGCGCCGCCGCCGGCCCCCTCCTCCGTTGGGGCCGGCTCCGCTCCGGGATGCTCAGCCGCGCTTCAGGGAAGCCTTGCGGCGGGAGGCGGCGTTGCGGGCTGCACGCCTGCGCTGCTCGCGCTGCTGCGTCTGTGTTGCGTCGACGAAGAGCACACTCATCATCGCGTTCATGGGTAGTCCTTTCGGTTCGACCGGCTGTAACCGGTCTCATGTGTTTACTGGTTATAGCATAACTGGCTTTGATATGTTGCCGGTTATGCGAGACACCCAGAGCGCACCCGGCCGGCTCGAGCTGATCCGGGAATTCGTCAACACCCGCGACATCGAGGAAGGAACCGATGAGCTCCTCGACACTCGATCGACGACAGCATGGCTCCGGAAGCGGGATCTGATCGGACCCGACGAGGGTTCCGACGACCGAGACCGAGACCTCCTGATCACGGTCCGCGAGATGCTCCGCGAGCTGCTGCTCGACAACAACGCCGGCCGGGAAGCCGACCCTGCTGTTGTCGCCGGGCTCAACCAGGCCGGCGAGGGGACCACGCTGCAGATCCGGTTCGGTGAGGGATCAACGGAGCTGGTCAGCGACGCCGAAGGGGTGGCCGGTGCATTGGGTGAGCTTCTGGCGATCGTCCACGCCTCCCACCTCGACGACAGCTGGGGCCGGCTGAAGGCCTGTCCGGCCGAGGACTGCCAGTGGGCCTTCTATGACCGCTCCCGCAACCGATCGGCAACCTGGTGCCAGATGGGCGCCTGCGGAAACAGGTCGAAGGCCCGGGCGTTCCGCGCCCGGCGGCGTCCGCGGCTCATCGACGATCCGACCGTGATCGGGGGAGGATGAAGGTGGAGCCGATCCCGACCGCGGGACGCGTCTTCGAGCAGAGCAGGCTTGTCGGCCCGGCCGATGTCGGCCCGGACGGCCTCAGCCACGCTGCGGCAATCGCGGACTTCCTTCAGGTGGTGGCCTTCTCCGACGCCCGCGACGCCGGGCTCGAGTCGACCAGGGCCTGGGTGGTCCGCCGAACCCTGATGCGGACCGAGCGCCGGCCTCGGTTCGGCGAGGAGCTACGAATTCGCACCTTCTGCAGTGGCTTCTCCAAGAGCGTCGCCGAGCGCAGAACCTCGATCGAGGGCGACGGTGGTGCACGCGTCGAGGCGGAGGCGATCTGGGTCCAGGTCCACCCAGAGACGCGAATGCCGTCCCGGTTCAGCGAGGAGTTCATCGCGATCTACGCCGAGGCCGCGGGAGGTCGGCGGGCGCGCTCCAGCCTGCGTCACCCGCCACCCCCTGCCGACCCGGGCGGATGCGAGCGGCTTCAGTGGAGCTTCCGCGCCGCTGATCTCGACATCGCCGGCCACGTCAACAACGCGGCCTACTGGCAGATCGCGGAGGAGTACCTGCCGGTCGCGGTCGAGCCAGGCGAGATCGAGATCGAGTTCCGTGGCGGCGCCGGAGTCGGTCCGGCGACCGTCCTGCGCTGCGAGGGGATGCTGTGGGTGCTGGACGAAGCGGGAGAGACCAGCGCCTCGCTCACAGCAGCAGCCCGCTGATCTCCTCCAGCGACTCCTCCATGTAGCCGGCCAGGCTCTGCAGGTGCGGGAGCGTGTCGCGCGCGCCGGTGAAGCCGAAGTTGAGATACCCGTCGTAGCTCAGGCAGGTGATGTTGAGCGCCGTGCCGTGCAGCAGCAGCGACAGGGGCGAGATCCGGTCGAGCCGCGAGCCACTGAAGTAGAGGGGCTCCGGCGGCCCGGGAACGTTGGAGATGGTGACGTTGAAGGGAGAGGGCATGTGACCGCCGAGACCGGTCAGCAGCCCGGCGATGAAGGGGCCGTTGATCATCAGTGTGTACGGCGTCTTCGCCACCTGGGGAAGCCCTCGGAGGTGGTTCTTCGCCTCGCTCATCGAGGCCTGGATCGTCTCCAGCCGCTGTCGCGGGTCGGCGCAGTTGGTGGCGAGCTCGGTGACGACGATGCCGACGGCGGTGCCGGTGCTGAGGTCATCGGCCTCCCGCAGGTTGACCGGGATGCCCGCGGTGAGCGGGCTCGAGGGCAGGGCGCTGTGCTCGCGCAGGTAGCGCCGCAGCGCGCTCGAGCTGAGATATAGGACGATGTCGTTCAGTGTCCCGCCGGCGGCGACCGCGAGGCGCTTGAGCTGGTCGAGCTCGCACTGCTGGGAGGTGAATCGCCGCTGCCCGCCCAATCGCTCGCCGAGCACGGAGGCGGGCGCGGTGTAGGGAGCGGCGAGGTGGTTGCTGCTCAGGCGGCTGGAGCCAAGCTCGGCCGCTGCCCGGCCGAGGCCCGTCAGCGTGCTCGCCCCGCCGCGGACCGCACCGGTAAGGCCTGCGACCACTCCCCCTCCGGAATCGTGCTCGACGGGATGGGGGTGCGAGTTACCGCGGCCCTCGCCGACGCTCCAGAATGCGGGCGTGGTCTCCCCGGGATCGTCGGAGAGAGTCCTCAACATCAGCCGCATCGCGGCGACACCATCGATCAGCGAATGGTGCATCTTCAGGTAGATCGCGAAGCCCCGGTCGCCGAGGCCCTCGATCAGATGCATCTCCCACAGCGGCCGGTGCAGGTCGAGCTGGTGGCTATGCAGACGCGATACGAGGACTCCGAGCTCTCGCTCGCCGCCGGGGTGCGGGAGCGCGGAGTGGCGCACGTGGTAGTGGAGATCGATGTCGGGGTCCTCGCGCATCAGCGGCAGGCGCGGGCCCAGGAGCGGCGCCTGCAGCAGCTTCAGATCCCAGGGCCTCGGCGTCCGGTGCTCGTCTCGGATCCGGTGGAACTGCTCGACCAGATAGTCGTCCGGGGCGCCCTCGGGCTTGGTGAACTCGAACAGCCCGCCGACGTGCATCGGAGTGTCACGGCTTTCCAGCAGGAGCCAGACGGCGTCGACGGGTGAGATGCGCTTCAGCGCCACGGAGCTAGGCCCGCTTCCTTGCAGGAGACGGAGGGCCTACCGGCGATGCGAACAGCCGAGCCATCGGGCTCACAATAGCCCGAATCAGCACCGCGGCCACGGCCCCGATCGGTCGTCAGGGAGCGATCGCGCCGCCGCCGCCACCACCGCCACCACCGCCGCCGCCGCCGCCGGTGTCGGGGGTCGGCTCCTCGGTGGTCGTCTCCTCGGTTGTCGTCTCCTCGGGAGCAGCCGTGGACTCGTCGGTGGTGGTGTCGTACTCGGCGGAGCTGATCGTCTGATCGCTCTTGAAGGCGCTGAGATCGGCGGGGTTGGTGGGCTCGGGGAAGTCCACGCAGGCGCCGGCGGTCGCGACCAGCATGTAGTCCTGCCAGATCGGAGCCGAGAGGTCGGCGCCGTAGCCCGGGAGTGGGGTGCGGGCATCGGGGTTTCCGGTCCAAACAGCGGTCGAGATCTCGGGCGTGTAGCCGACGAACCAGGCATCCGACTGCTCCTCGGTGGTGCCGGTCTTGCCGGAGGCCGGGCAGGGAATGTCGTACCCCGTCGCGGTGCCGTTGTCGAGCGTGCCCTGCATCACGTCGGCCACCTCATAGGCGACGCCGTCGCTGACCGCGCGCTCCCCGTCGGGATCCCCGGGCTCGTCGACCTCGCCGTTGGGGAACTCGACCCGCTGGATCGCGGTCGGGTCGTGATGAACGCCTCCGTTGGCAATCGTCGCGTAGGCGTTCGACATCTCGAGCACCGTGCAGCACTCGGTGGTTCCGCCGAGCGCCTCGGCGTAAAAGCCATCGAGCTTCGAGGTGACCCCGAGCTTCTTGGCCATCTCGGCGAAGTTGGCCGGGCCGACATCGATCCCGAGCTGGGCGTAGACGGTGTTGACCGAGTTGGCGGTCGCGTCGCGGACGCTCATCGACCCGCTGCCGCCGCCGCTCACCGTCCACTGGGTGTAGGCGTCGGGGCTGAGGGTGATCGTCGAGGGGGCCGGGTAGAAGGTCGAATCAGGATCGATCCCCTGATCGATTGCGGTGGTCAGGACGAAGGGCTTGAACGAGGATCCCGGCTGGCGCTTGCCCTGCGCCGCCAGGTTGAACTGGCTCGCATCGTAGGTGCTGGAGGAGGCCATCGCCAGGATCTGGCCGGTCTCGGTCTCGGTCGAGACGAGGGCGGAGACCGCGCCGGTCACCGGGTTATCGGCCAACGACTGCTCGGCGGCACCCTGCAGCTTCGGGTCGAGCGTCGTGTAGACCTGAAGACCGCCGGCCTGGACCTTGCGCTGCCCGTAACGGTCGACCAGCTCCTGCTGGACGTAGTCGAAGAAGAACTGCTCGTCGCGGGTCTCGTAGCGGTAGCCGCGCTCCAGCCCCAGGCCCTCCTCCTTCAGCTCCGCCGCCTTCTCCTCGGCGATGTAGCCCTCCTTGGCCATTGCGGTGAGCACCTGGTTGCGCCTCTCGGTCGCCAGCTTCTCGTTCAGGAACGGGTTGTAGTCGGTCGGAGCCTGCGGGAGCCCCGCGAGCAGAGCGGCCTCCTTGAGGCCGACCTCCTTGATGTTCTTGTCGAAGAAGACCTCCGAGGCTGCGGCGACCCCGACGGCGGTGCGGCTGTCGTTGGTCCCGTAGGTGGCGGTGTTGAGGTAGGTCTCGAGGATCTCCTCCTTGCTGTTCTCGGCCTCGTACTCGCGGGCCAGCTCGGCCTCGATGATCTTGCGCTCGATCGTGTCCTCGGGGTCGTCGATGTAGAGGTTGCGGACGAGCTGCTGGGTGATCGTCGAAGCGCCCTGCTTCACCTCCCCGGCGGAGAAGTTCTCGACCGCGGCGCGCACGATCGCGGCGTAGTCGACGCCGCCGTGGTCATAGAAGTTCTCGTCCTCGATCGCGATCGTCGCCTGCTCGACCGTGTCTGGAATCCGCTTCAGCGTCGTCGGCTCCCTGAGGATGTCGGACTGGACGTAGCCGAGGCTGTTGCCGTTGGCGTCGAAGATCTCCGAGTTGGTGCCCTCGTCGGTGGGCTTGAGCTCGTCGATCGGCGGCGCCGAGTTGGCGACGTCGAAGACCCACAGCGCCGCCCCCGCGATACCGATCATCACGAATGAGGCGACTACCGCCGCAACCAGCGCAAGCCCCCGGCCGATGCCGCTCCGGGCTCTACGCCGCCGATCTCGAGCCCTGGCAGACATAGCTATGAGAGTAACGAGGCCCCCGGCCCGGCAGATCAGCCGGGGCTGCGAGCGGCGCCTACCTACCCGGCTAGCCGGGTAGCGCGCCCGAGGAGATCGCCGCCGGGTCGCCGGCCGCGTTCCCCTGCTTGCCGTTGTTCTTGCCCTTCTTCTTGCCGGCGACGCGGATCGATCCGCGCATGAACGGGTGGATGCGGCAGAAGTAGGTGTAGGTCTTGCCGGGCTTGGTCAGGGGCGGGGTCTCGTATGTGTCGGTGCCGGTTGTCACACCCCTGCTCGTGTTCTGGCCGAAGCCGAGCTGACCGGAGTCGAACTCGATCGGGCCGTTGGCGAGCGGGTAGCCGATTCCCGAGCCCTTGTTACACGGAGCCTTGCAGGAGGTGATGCTGTGCCAGACCTGATCCTCCTGGACCTGATCGACGAGCGCGTCGAAGTTGGTGAACAGCACGCTGGTTCCGGGCTCGACGGTGGGGGGCCGCATCAGGTTCTTGGGGAAGCCTCGACCCGCGGAGTAGCCGCCCTTGTCGTAGAAGAAGCTGCGAATTCCGATCCCCGACTTCTTGACCTTGCCCTTGCTGCGGAGCTTGCGCGGGTCGGGGAGCTTCAGGTTCGCGCGCGCCTTCTTGTCGATGTTCTCCTTGAGCCGACCGTGGGTGAGCGTGCCGCCACCCTTCCACATCTGCCGCACGGCCCTGGCGTCGACGAAGGGGTCCTTGGCCATCGGGTCATCCGCCTTGCTCCAGGCGAGCGGGAAGATCCCCATCGACTCGTACCACGAGGCCTCGCTGACGTCGTAGGCGACGTTGATGAACACGGTGTCACCGCCACGGACCTTGACCCGCCAGTCCCTACGGGTGGCCTTCAAGCTCACGTCCCAGCTGACCGCGCCGGCGGGCTCGTAGTACTTCGCGTCAGAGCGGAACAGGCGCTTGATCTCGGCTGGATCGTCTCCGTCCGTCGAGCCGGGATCGGGGCCGTCGCGCGCAACCTGCAGATCGACGTCCTGGCCGCCCGGATGCAGGTGGCCGGCGCCGAAGACCAGCGTGGCACCGCCGTTCGGAACCCTCCAGTAACGAGAGTTGCTGATCTTCTCCCGCTCCTCGTAGCCGGGCTCGGCGGGGTTGCTGGGGACATCGTCGGGGAAGACGAACTCGCCGTCGCCGTCGGTGTCGAACTTCTTCTCGGCGTCGAAGACCGGGTAGAGCTGAGGGGCGCCGGCGACGTCGAGCCACCGCAGGTTGACTTCCTCGATGCCCTCTCGGGTGGCCAGCCCATCGGGCACCCAATCGATCATCCAGGTGATGTAGACCTGCCGCCCTTCGGAGGCGGTGAGGTTGTGGATCATCTGGTTGATCGTCCAGTTCTCATCGCCCCCGACCCTGAGCCCGTAGCCCGGCGGCATCTTCGCGATCGTCTTCTCCTCGCCGGCGGCGAAGGTCGGGCCCTGGCCCGGCAGAATCCATACGACGTGGTGGAGGTGGAGGTCGTAGACGGCCGGCGTCACGAGCCTGCCGTTGGGCTTGATCTCGACCATGCTCGGCTTGAAGCGGGTGATGTACCCGCGCTTGGTCGAGCCCTTGTCGAAGACGTCGGCGCTGCCGGGTCCGCTGACGACCTCCGCGTTGGGACAGGTCCGGCTCGGGTTGAAATCGTTCAGATTCTGGCCAGGGTAGATCTCGATCGCATCGGTTCGGCACTGGTAGGTGGTCATGCCTGGGTAGGAGGCAGCGCGAAGCGTCTTCTCCTTCGCGGCCGCGGGGGATGCGGAGATCCCGAAAAGCGCAGCCAGAACGAGGAGTAGGCCCCCTGCAGCCACTTTCCTCACCAGCATCCACGACAGTATTGCGGGTCATGCAAGTAGGCGCGCACAACCTCCCGAAACGCCCCAACGGCGGCGCGGCGCGACAATGGCACGGGCCCCCGCAAGACGCCCCGGATATGTCCAGATTCCTCCTGCAGTGCCACGCCCCCACAACCGGCCTCGCCCACCTCGGCACGGCGCTGGCGATTGGGCGCGAGCTCGATCGGGGCGGCCACGAGGTGACCGTGGCCTACGGCGGCTCCCTGCCGGAGCTGATCGATGATTCCCAGCTGGCGCGGATCGAGGTCGGGGAGGTGCCGGCGGAGCGTGAGTGGCAATCGAGCCGTTGGTTCCGCACCGCCGACGAGCTCGCGCCGGTCGTCGACTCCCATCTCGAGGCGATCGAAGCGGTCGATCCCGAGGTCGTCATCGCCTGCCACGGGGTCGCCGGCCGGCTCGCCGCCGAGCTCGCCGCCAAACCGGAGATCCACGTATTCCACTATCTGCACACCTCTGCCTACGCCCGAGCCGTCAACGTCAATCGTGATCGCCGACGAGATCTGGTCCGGCCCCGCCGGGCCCTGCGGATAGCGAGGGCGCGACTGCGGGCGAGGCGGGAGCGCCGGCTTGCGACGATCGGCAAGGCGGTCGCGGAGCTGCGCCGCGCACGCGGTCTGCCCCTCGCCCCACGCGATGCGATCGCCGGCGTGCCGGACTCGCTGGTCGCGATCTCCACGGCGCCGTTTCTGGTTGCGGCCCGGGACCTGCCGGCGAACTGGCGCTACGTAGGCCCGGTCCACTGGGCGCCCGAAGCCCCGCTCCCGGGCGAGCCCGCGGGTGTTGGGCCGCTCGCGTACGTGACCCAGGGATCCACCGGCAGGCCCGACCTGCTGGAGCGCAGCGTCCGCGAGCTGCTGAAGGACGGCTTCCGGGTGATCGCCACCACCGCGGACCTGCTCGATCCGGGGGAGCTGCCCGGCGACGATCGGGTCGTTGCAGCGCGGCTCCTGGACGGGGCGGCCTGCATGCGTGCCGCTGAGGTGGCGATCGTCCATGGTGGCCAGCAGACCCTGCTCGACGCGATCCGGGCCGGGACGCCGGTGGTCGCGATCCCGACCCGCTCCGATCAGATCGGCCAGCTCCACCGCATCGCCGAGCTGGGGATCGGCCGCACCCTCTACCCCCCGCCCCGCCTCCCCGGCGCCGTCGCGCGGGCCGCACGGAGGGCTCTGCGGCCTCCAACACCGCGGAATTGCGAATCGCTGGCATCCCGGCTCGGGGAAGGCTGGGACGGCGCCGCCAACGTGGCCGGGCTCGCGATCGGGCTCGCCGCCGGCTCCCCCCTCACGGCGATGACGGACGGGCCGCAATGATCCGCCGGGAGCACCTCTCCCTGCCCTTCGCCGATCAGGTCCCGGCGCTTCTCCCGCTGCTGGAGGTCGGCCCGGAGATGCCCGCGGTCAGGCCCGCGACCGGCGCCGCACGGTTGGTCGACGCCGCTCTCGCGCACGGCCTCGGGCTCGCGCTGGCGGGAGCCGTCGGGATCGGGCGGGCGGAGCTGCCGTCGGCCGAGCGCAGGCGACTCGCCCGCGCGTGCGCGATGCGGGGAGCCCGATCTCTGGCGCTTCGCGAGGAACTCGGCGCGATCGCGAAGCTGGTTAGTGAAGCCTGCGGAGGTTCGGCGCCGATCTGCGTCAAGGGCCCTGCCGTCGCCGACCGTCTCTACAGGGATCCGGGCGATCGTTCCTTCGGCGATCTCGACCTCGTCGTTCCCCGCGACAGCCTGCGCGAGTCGGCCCGGGCGATGGCGGCCGCCGGGTGGATCGAGGACGTCGAGTTCGCACCCGACTTCGCCGCCAGCTTCGGGCACGAGCTGCATCTGCGCCGGCGCAGAGGCGGGATCTGGCTGCACTGCGAGCTGCACTGGCGGATCGGCGACGACCCTCTCTGCGAGGCCCTGGACTACCGGCTGATGGCGGACGGCGCAGCGCCGCTCCCCTCCCGGGCGTCGGTCCTCGCCCCGGCGCCTCCGGTCGACCTGCTGCTGCTCTGCGTCCATTTCGTCGGTGACCGCGAGCGCCGGCTGATCTGGCTCTCCGACATCAGGCGGGCGGCCGACGCCGCGACGACGGCCGAGTGGGCCGCGAGTTTCGAGCTCGCTGAGCGACTCCGACTGGGCTGGTCGCTGCATCGGGCGCTCGACTACAGCGAGCGCTACGCCGGCCTCGCGCGCGAGCGGGCTGGCCACGCCCCCGGCGCACCGCCGCCCTTCGGACCCCTGCGCGCCGTCGAGGAGCTAGACCTGCGGGCTTCGCTGCATATCGGGCGGCTGGCCGTGCTCAGGGGCCGGGAGCGCCTCTCCTATCTGAGGACGATCCTGGTGCCGACCGCGGAGGGCCTCGATGGCACCACCGGTGTCGATGGAGCGCCGAGGTGGCGGGCCGCGCTCCGCCACGTCCGCTCGGCGTTCGACGGGCTGCGGCCCGGCGGCTAGAGCGGCCGGTCCGCCGCCTCAAGCAGCGGACGCGACCCGATGACCGTCTCCAGCAGGGCGGGGACGGCCTCGCGGGCGGCCTCGAGTCCCTCCGGCATCGCAACGCTCCACGCCGGGACCACCTCGAGCGCCGCCGCCAGCGCGCTGAACGACTGCTGCAGGGCCGCCCGATCGCCGACGTGGAGCAGAGCCGGGACCAGCTTCTGCAGCGCCTCGGCGGGGGCCAAGGAGCTGACGCTGAGCTCCTCCTCCCTCGGTTCGAGCGCCACGAGTGCAGCAACGGGGACCGGCCCGCGCCGCTGGGGAGCCGAGGTCCGGTGGATCCTTCGATCGCGCCGGGCGTCGGGGAGCGAACGATCCGGCGTCCCGGCCGCGGCCGCGGCGGCGCGCGGCGTGGCCCACAGCGCCCTGCCGGCGGCGTAGACCTCGCGCGGCCCACCGTCCCCGCCGGCGAGGACTACGGCGTCGTCCGCAAGTGGCGCAAGGCCGTGGGCAGTCGCCAGAACCGTCGTCGTCGACTTCCCCCGGCCGCTGGCGCCCGAGAAGATCACGGCCCCGGAGTCGGTGGCGACTCCGGATGCGTGCAGGGCCGGCGCGCCGCGCTCGGCGAGCATCAGCGGGATCACGACCGTTGCGAGCTGGTGCGACCAGGCCGCCTCGTCGGCCCCCGGAGAGGTACGGACCCGGAGTCCTCTCGGATCGCCCTCGAAGCTGCCCCGGTTGCGACCCCAGACGACGAATCGATCCCCGCAACGAGCCATCGCGAAGGCGACCCCACGATCATCCTCCAGCAGCAACGTCAGGTCGCCACGGCCGGCGAGGATCGAGTCCTCGCCGCAGGGCTCGATGATGATCGACCCGCGCGGCCCGGGCCCGGGCGAGAGCAGAGGAGGCTGCGGTTCCCCCTTGATCTCGTAGCCGTGCAGGTGCGCCATCGCAGCATTACGCTACCCGCGATGAAAGCGGCAAGCGAGCGGCGATACGGGCACAGCGAGCGGGCTATCTCGGCTCGCGTCCTCGAGGAGACCGTGATCCTCGATCTCGATCTCGATCGGTATACGCGCCTCAACGGCAGCGCCGGAGTCCTCTGGGACGAGCTGACCGAACCCCGCACCGTCGAGGAGCTGGCCGACTGCCTGCGCCGCAACTACGGGATCGAGGGCGAGCGCGCCGCCGCCGACGCCTCGGCGCTGATCGACAGTCTGCTCGGGCGAGAGCTGATCGAACCGCTAGATCCGGCCTGATCGGGGTCGGAGCGCGCTCAGTCGGCGGCGCTGACACCGGGAACGGCGTCGGGGAGATCCGGGGTTGCCCGCAGGTTCACTTCACCGCGGCCCTCGGGAGCCAGGGCGGGCCGTATGAAGCCCCGCTGCAGAAAGGCTACGACGGCATCGAGTGCGTCGCTCTCGAGGCGCTGGCGCCCGACCCCTGGGTAGAGCCGCTCGAGCCGATCGACGGCACCTGCGACGTCCGTTTCCTCCAGTGCCTCGAGGACCGCGAGGGCGGTCTCGTTGATCCGAACGATCCTGCCGTCGGCGACCTTGCGGGCGTAGGTGTCGCGACCGCCACCGCCGACCCGAATCGGCTCACGGCGGTAGCGGCGCGCCAGCGCGAGCGAACGCACGAAGCGCTCGGGCTCGGGCTCGTCCGCCCTCGGCTCAGCTCGCCGGGGCAGCTGCGCATCGAGATGCTTCGCCGGTGCCTGGGCTCCCTCGGCGGTCAGGTCGAGCTCGTCGCTGAGGTAGGGGACGACGCTGGCATCGCGGACCTTGTCCGCGCTTGAGATCGAGCTCGCCCACTCGCTGATGCGGGGGTCGTGCCAGCCCTCCCGGATCCGCTCCCAGCAGGTTGCGAGCCCATCGCGGACCGCATTGCCGTATGAGAAGGGCTGCAGCGAATCGCTGAGGACGCTGCCGTTTGGCCTGACCAACAGGGCGGCCGGTGCGGTCTGATCGCGAATCGGGACGATGCCGACGTTGCCGTACTGGGCGACGATCCGCATCCCGTCCCCGTGACAACGCCGGTGCCGCTCGATCGAGTCCAGGAGCTTCTGCCTCGGTATCCGGGTCCCGCGCAGGCGCGCTGCTGCGCCGATCTCGGCCACCGGCGTGAGACGCAGTGACCGTACGCCGAGGCGACGCATCAGCTCGAGATGATCGTCCAGCAGGGGCACCGTGTCGGGGAGTACGACGCTGACGACCTGATGGCCGACGCCGCGCACCAAGAGGCGGTCGACCGCCTCCACGGCGCGCCTCCAGCTACCGGGAACACCGCGGCCTGAGTCATGCAGCTCCGGCGTGGGCCCGTCGATCGAGATGTCGACAACGATGCCCGGGATCGCCGCCAGCCGGTCGGCAACCTCGTCGTCGAGGAACCAGCCGTTGGAGTTGAAGGTCACGCCGACGCCCTCGGCGGCGAAGCGCTCGGCCAGCTCGACCGCGAGATCTGAGCGCATCAGCGGCTCGCCGCCGGTGATCACGACCTCGACCACCCCGAGTTCGAGCAGCTCGTCCGCCACCTGGCGCCACTCCTCATCGGAGAGCGAGAGCGTCCCGGCGACCGTGTGTCGCGGGGAGTCGGTGTAGCAGAAGGTGCAGCGCAGGTTGCAGGCGTAGAGCAACTCCATCTTCGCGCCAACCGGGCGCGGCGGAGCATGATCACGGACCCAGCGGGACCGCCAGAAGCCGGCTCGCGCCGCGAGCCGGCGGAGCCAGAAGCTCTGCTCCAGGTATGCGCGGATGCCCGAGCTCGCCGCCAGGGCTACTCGACTCGGTCGGTGACCGTCGCTCCGGCCGCGGTTACCGCCGGCGCTTCATCGGCGCCCGCGTCCTCGACCTCGGGTGCTTCGTAGTTGCGGTCTTCCATCGCGTTTCCTTTCTCCGGCAAGTCGGAGCCGTTCTCCCACCGGGTCATCAGTTGTCGTCGCTGCCTGAGATGCCCGCCGCCGTCACAGCGGGCGCTTCCTCGGCGCCCGCGTCCTCGACCTCGGGGGTCTCGTAGTCGGGCTCGCTCATCGCCCGATCAATCAGTCGGAGGGCTATCGATCGAGGAGGGGCCCGCGGCGGTTACCGCCGGCGCTTCCTCGGCGCCCGCGTCCTCGACCTCGGGGGCCTCGTAGTCGGGATCGCTCATCGCCCGATCACTCGCCCAACGTGGTGGTGGTCATGGTCCCGTCGGACGGCGAGTCACCGGCCGCGGTTACCGCCGGCGCTTCCTCGGCGCCCGCATCCTCGACCTCGGGGGTCTCGTAGTCGCGATCGCTCATGCTCTGTTCTCCCATCTGTCGACACTGGCGGCTCCCAACGCCTGGCGCCAACCTATCAGCGGCCCGCCCGTTGCGCAATGCCTCTTGCGGACGCTGCGATGGCCGGGCTCAGACAGGCGGTCAGCCCTGCTCGGCAACGTAGCGCCGAGCTTTGCTGCCGACCAGATCGACGAGGCTTGCGAGGGCGATGTTGGCGTCGGCCAGATGCAGACCCCAGGTTGCATCAGGAACCGCCCGCAGCTCCTCGGCGCCGCGCCGTGCCGAGACCTGCAGCACGTCCGCGCCGCCGGCCCCCGAGCATTCACCCACGTAGGCGTTGCGGGTCTCGTACCAGGGCGTCGACGCCTCCGGCGTTGGCAGGCCGACGATCCCTGTACCGAGACCGATCGTCGTCCCTGGGGCGAAGGGCTCGGTCGGATATGCGCTGCGGAGCCTGCCCGACCCGCCGCCGAGCGCGGCGGGATTGGTGCAGAGCACCTCCTCGCCCGGGGCGGCGGTGCGGCCGAAGATCGCGTCATCGGGGACCGCGCCGTTGAAGGCCGAGAAGGCGATCACGCAGCTGAGTTGGTCCTCACCGCGGCAGGCCGGGACGCGCTCGAAGCTGCCACCGCGATCGCCACCCTCCTCGACGGTGACGTTGCCGCCGAGCAGAATCGCGGCGACCAGCCGGCGGCGCTCTGATCGACGCGGGTCGATCTCCTCGGCGACCAGCCGCTGCAGCATGAAGGTGCCCTGCGAGTGGCCGATGAGGACGACGCCGCGGCCCTTGCCGCGCTTGCGGTTGCTGTAGTCCCGCCAGGCGCGGCGGACATCGGAGTACCCCTTCGAAAGAGCCTCCTCGGTGAATCCGCCGCCGTTGAGCGCCTTCAGCGTGACCTGGCGATAGACCGGAACGAAGAGACGGCAGTGCTGCCCGTAGCGGGCCGCCTGGAAAAGGGCGATCGAGCGCAGTTCGGGGTCGATCCTTCGATTCGCGTTGGTCCTGTCCTGGTCGCTGACCGTCGGGTAGACGTAGAAGCAGTCCACCTTTCGTGGCTGCGACCGCTTCGGGGCGGCCTCGCCGACCGGCTCACCGCCCGGCGAGAGCAGTGTCGTCCGCAGGCCGGTGCGGCAGGGGTTGTTCTCGAGGCCGGGCTTGCAGAGCCACCTCGTCGTCCGGCCCGCGAACTCCACGTTCTCCAGCGGCTCGTAGTCGCGGCAGGGCTGCCCGCGCAGACCGGGGCAGGGCGGCGGCGGGCCGGCGCCGCCGACCCGTTCCTTGACCGGCAGCACCAGACGCGAGGCCAGCTTCTTCGAATGGGCGACGGCGACCCATGGCCTGCCGCCGGGACCTGCCTCGGCGAAAGCCCAGATCGGCTGATCGCCGCCCGGGGCGGAGACGGTGACCCGCAACTTCGAGTCCTCGCGGTAGACGTGGCCCTGGAAGTAGAGCGGGATCCGGACCTTCACCCAGCGACCGCTCGGAAGTGTCTTCTCGTCCCGCTTGCGGTAGCTGGGACGGGGCTCAGTGAGCCTGCTTCGATCGGGATCGAGCTTGCGCGCCGAGGTCCGCAGCCAGCCCCCCTGGACGAAGGTTTCCGCTCCGTCGGGCCGGACCTCAGAGACGGTCGCTTGCAGATCGACGTTGTCGGCGGAGGAGCGGACCCAGAGCTGCAGCTCGCCGGCCCCCACCACGGCGGTGTCGGAGTCGAGCCGCGAGGTCAGGTAGGAAAGCGCCTTCCCGGATACGTTCTGGCTCCACTCGTAGTCAGGAGAGCCGGTCCACAGGCCGCCCTCGCCGGAGCCGGTGTTCCCGGTGAAGTTGGTCGGCGGCCGCGCACCGGGAGCCCAGCGGAACTGCTCGGCGCCGCGGCGGGCCGGGCCGTCCTTGAGCTTCTCGCCGGCGGCCAGGTACCAGGAGCGGTTCTCGGTCCCCGGTGCCGGCAGCGACTTGAAGGAGCGCTCGAACGCCTGCACCGGCGCCCCGGGCGCGGCTCCGGCGCCGTTCTCGAACAGCACCCGGACCGGGCGCTGGTTCTCGAACGCCGCAAGGGCGGACCCGTAGTCGGGCTGATCCTGGATCGGATCGTCGGGCAGGCCGACCCCGGGGACCCCCATCAGGGCCGAGTACAGACCGGAGGCGGCAGCCTTGACGCTCGGCGGGAGCACCGGTCGTCGCTTTGCGACATACAGCTCGAGGAAGTCGAACCAGCGGACGAAGGTCGCCGGGTCGAGCGAGTCCGAGTGAGTGCCGTTGGTGAAGGTGAACCACTTGCGGTCGGTTCCCGTGAACTCGTCGGCGAGCGCCGCGCAGTGGCCGCCGGTCTGCTCGTCCTGCCACTGACAGGCCGCGAAGACGGGGACCTCGATGCGGTCGACGAAGGTGATCGGCGAGAGTGGGTCGACGAGCTTCGGCCGGTAGTAGGTGTTGCGCCGGGTCTTGGCAATCAGGTCGACCGCCTCGGGGTGCAGGTCCTGGTTGGCCTCGCAGATCGAGTCACCCTCCTGAATCCGTTTCCAGGCCCACGACTGCCCGGATTGAGGGCCTGCTGCCTCCGCGTCGTCGACCCGGTCCTGGGCCCACTCGAAGGCGAAGCCGGTGTTGAGGATGCCGCCGGGGTAGAGCGTGGTCAGGGTGTCGTCGATGACCGAGAGCGGGGTGATCGCGGCGAGGCTGGGCGGACGGGTCTGAGCTGTGAAGAGCTGGCTGATGCCGCCGTAGGAGATGCCGAGCATGCCGACGTGGTTGTGCATCACCCAGGGCTGGCGGGCGACGGTCTCGATCACGTCGTAGCCGTCAAGTGACTGCAGGCGCTCGAAGTAGTCGAATGCGCCACCCGAGCAACCGGTGCCGCGCATGTTGACATCGACGACCGCGTATCCCAGCAATCCGGCGATCGGGCCGATTCCGCTCTCGGGCCCGGCGGGATCGGCGTAGCCATAGCCGGAGTACTCGACCAGCGTCGGGTAGGGACCATCCTCGGCCGGTCCCGGCAGCAGCACGTTGATCGCCAGGCTGGTCCCGTCCCGCGTCTTCAGGTAGCCGTAGCCGCCGGCGGGCAGATCCTGCTCGAAGATCCCGGCATCGCGCGGAGCGGCGCGGCCACTGAGGACGCGGACCCGCCGGCTCGTCCCGCCGGCTTCACCCCTGACCGAGTATCCGGTGCCCGCCTTCACGTCGCGGAACACCACGCCGCCGAGCTTGCTCGCACGGCGGGAGGCGACGGCGCTGCCACGCCGCAGGAGCTCGACCTGCTCGCGGGACTCGGCGCCGGTCACGTGCACCTGCTTGGCGCTGCCTCGGATCTCGAGATCCGTGCCCGAGCCACCGGCATGGGCGAGTGGCGCGGTAAGAGCGACCGCGCAGGAGGCGGCGAGCGCCGCCAGGATCCCCCTGAGCCGAATCCTCGTCCTCACACCCTCAACTCTCCCAGATCGACGCCGTCGGCGCCAGCGAAATCGCGATCGGCACGGCCCTTCAGTCCCCGGGTCCTCCGCCCGGCTCGGGCTCGATCCACGCGGAGGTCCCGATCCCGGCGGAGACCGAGGCCAGATCCAGGTCGGGATCGACCAATAGCCGCGGAGGGCGGCCGTTGAGCGAGACCGGGGCAACCACCCGGATCTCGACCGTGCGGCCCGCCTCGCGCTCGCGCGCGGCCAGATGGCGCGCGAGCTGGTTGAGGGTGTCCGGCCACACGGAGGCACGGGCGTGCTGACGGTCGGTGATGATCCCTCCCAGCTCCAGCTCCAGCGATGAGCCGTCGGCCGGATCGACGGCGTAGAACCTCGCGAGGCCGTCCTTCTGGCGCAGCTTCATGTGCCAGGAGAACCGGTGGCCCTCCTCGGTCCAGTGGACGAGGCCGGGATAGAGGTGGTGGCGGAGCGGAACGATCAGCTGCAGGGCGACGAAGGTGGCGAGCACGGCGGCAAGCGGGCGGGCCAGCGGCCTGGAGAGATCGGCCCGCGGGGGCGCGATCGTCCGCGGGGAGCGTCGCAGGCGAGCGGCCACCCTCAGCGGCCAGTCGGGGTCGAAGAAGATCGTCGTGGCGACGATCATCATCGGCGGGAAGATCCCGATGTCGAAGATGACCCAGTTGGTCAGATGGAAGGCGACCGCGGCTGCAAATGCGAATCGCCGGGTGCGTCGCCAGAGCAGCAACGGCACGACCGCGAGGTCGAATACGACGCCGCCAACGCTGAATATCTGCCCCGCGGCGGCACCCTCCAGCAGCGGGCCCACCACGAACAGGTCACCGCTGTCGGCCAGCCAGGTTCCCATTGGCTCGCCGGCGAGCCAATCACTGCCGAGCTTGGCGATCCCTGCGTAGACGTAGACGACGCCGACCTGGAAGCGGAGTATCCAGACAGCCCAGACCGGCACCGTCGCGGGCCGCTCGGGCCGGCGCCGCGCCGCGACCGAGAGGGCGCGGTCGGCGGGGATCAGCGCCAGCAGGGCGATTAACAGGATCGCCGCGTAGAAGTGATTCAGGTACTCGGTCTTCTCGAGCAGGAAGACGTAGGTGAAGCCGACCATCAGGAGGGGAGCGACCAGGCGATGGGCGATGCCCGCGGCGAGCGCCAGGCCGAGACCCACCAGCACGGCGAAGTGGAGGTACATGCCAATCCCCGGCCAGGGCTGGACCCATCCGAAACCGGCGTAGGTGAAGTGGAACGCCGGGTCGAGGAAGGAGCGGGCAATCCAGTCGCTGGTCAGGTAGTTGATCGCCTCGACCGCGATCAGCAACCCGAGCCCGATCCGGACGATCGCGACCGAGGCGCCACTCACCGGGGTGCCGAGACGCTGGCGAAGTGTGTCCACGGAGTCGCAATCTAGCCTCCGATCACCCGCGATAATCCGGCGACCGGAATCCCCCGGCCGAAGCGAAGCGAGGAGGAGCGATGGGCCACCGATTGCTGAGGGCGGGCGAGGCGCACTGGCGCAGGTCGAACCAGATGCGTGTCCACAACACCGATCTCGCCAAGCAGCTCGCGGCCGCCGCGCTGGGGGCCAGGCTCTGGCGGCTGCGCGACGGAGAGGCCTCGACCAGGCACCGGCATTACGACCAGGAGGAGCTCTACCTGCTGCTCGAGGGCCGAGGGCGGATCCGAATCGATCAGCAGGAGCCGCTCGACCTCGAGCCGCTCGACTCGCTGCTGGTCGAGCCCGGGTCGGTTCGCCAGGTCTTCAACGACACCGGGGCCGACGCCCTGTGGCTGGTGGTCGGAGCCCCGCCCGAACCGGCCAACACGAAACAGATGTCGGAGGCGCAGCTCGCCGGCTACTACCCGGACGGGCCCCGGGCGCTGCCGCCGGAGCTCGGTGGCGGAGACTTCACGCCGCCCGAAAGCTGACCGCCCGCCCGGCCGACCTGGAAGTCGCCCTCCTCAAGCCCCGGACGCTCGCCGGAAATCGGCGGACGGATACCCCGCTCACAGCCCGAGACCGCGGACGCCGTCCTCGTTCCAGCCGAGGTGGTGAGCGAGCTCGTGGCGGACGGTCCTGACCACCTGGGCGCGGAGCAGCTCGGGGTCGTGGCCGAAGTCCCGCTCGAGCGTGTCCTGGTAGATCACGATCCGATCCGGGTAGCCGTCGCGGGCGACCGTGTCACCGATGTAATGGCCGTATGCGCGGTGCTCGTGGCCACGGTCGCTGACGACCACGGGGGCGTCGACGAGCAGGTCCTGGAACTCCTGCGGCAGCTCGTCCAGCGCTTCGACGACGAGATCGTCAAACTCGGTCGGTGGCCGGTCAGGGGCGGGCATCGCAGCGAGTGCCTCGCTGCGATCGACCAGCCTCCGGAACTCCGGCTCGGGCATCTCGCGGCCAATCGCCTGGACCGTGAGCCAGGCCGTGACGAGCACGACCGCGGCGACCACTGCGAGGATCGTCAGCAGGTCCTCGAGCCCGGCCAGCGACGGGGGATTGAGCAGGAGCATTCCGAGCCCGAACAGGAAGGCGACGAAGGCGGCGGCCCGGAGGGATGGTCCAATGATCTCCCACACGCTCCGAAGGTTACGGAGCCTCGTACCGGGGCCGGCGCGGGGCTCCGCTCAACCGCCCCCGAACCTCCGGCGACCGTCCCAACCACCCTCGCGGTTGAGCAGTCGGCTGAGCCACTTGAAGCCGCTCAGCTCCGCCGCCAACCTGGTGATCGAGGTCGGGTCGATGCTCAGGAGCCGGAGCCGGTAGGGGTCGGAGTCGGGACCGACCCAGCCGATGTCGACGGTACGGGCCGAGCGGTAGCCGGCGGCAGCGGTCAGCTTCACCTCGCGCTCACCGTAGGCGCCTGCCGGATAGGCGAAGTCGAGGCAGGGCGCTGCGTTGAGCTCCGCCACCACGGCCCTCGACCCCGCGATCTCGCTCCGCGCCTGATCCGTGCCGCAGTCCGGCAGGCGCGGGTGGGTAAGCGTGTGCGAGCCGATCTCGAGCACCGCGGCCAGCTCACGGATCCGATCCGCCGAGAGAGCCGAGCCCCCCGGGCTCGACGGGCACAGGAACAGCGTCGCCGGCGCGCCGAGCCGCCGGAGCGTCGGGACCAGGTCAAGATTTCCCCCGTAGCCGTCGTCGAGGTGGATGACCAGGGGCCGCGGCGGCAGCTCCTCCCACCCGCCCGTCCGCAACGCCTCGAGCACCGCGTCGAATCGGACCAGCGAGTAGCGCTCCCCCAGCCAGCGCAGTTGCGCCGCGAAACGGTCCGGGGCGGGATCGTGGAAGAGGACCAGCGAGACCCGCCGGCGGGCGATCGTCCGGCGCACTATCCAGGCCAGCCCGCTGAAGCGGATCAGCAGGCAGGCGAGGTCCCCGACAGCCCTCAGGGCAGCTCCCGCATGTCGCGGTCGAGGGCGAGCCGCCGCAGCAGCGAATCACCCTCACCGATCGGGTAGATCCGCTGCGGACGCCAGAGCTCGAGGAAATCGTTGCGGACCGGCGAGGTGTAGGCGTACTGCACCTGGTAGCGGTCATTGGCCGGCCGGCGCGAGCCGAAGTGGAAACAGCGGCTCGACTCGATCCAGAGCACGGTCCCGGCGGCGGCCGAGAAACAATTGACCTCGGCCGGATCGACAACCGAGTAGACCATCTCATCCGTGAGGCGGTAGGGGACTCCGCGGCTGCCGTAGTCCAGGGCCAGATCAACCCGCCTCGAGGCCTCGGCGCCGAGGAAGTGCAGGGGCCCGTCGTCGGGGCCGATATCGCGCAGGGCGACGATCACGTACAGGGTCGGGGTGCTGTGGTAGTCGCGGTGGTAGAGCTGGCTCTCCCGCCAGGGGCCGTCGGCTGCGGGATCGAATCTGGTCGAGGACTCCATCAGCCGGACCCCCCGGGGCAGCAGGCCGGAGAGCGGCGGGATGTAGCCGAAGACGGGGGCGGCGGCGGCCATCATCGGCGCCGAGGCGATGAAGTCGAGCAGCGCGGGGTGGCGATCGATCGCGCTCTCGGGGTTGATGTTCTGCAGGAACGGCTTCTCGTGCTCCCACCTCTGCCCCCCATACTCGGCAACCAGCTGCTCGCCGGCCTCGAGCAGCTCCGCAAGATGCGGGAGCGATCGCGATTCGTCGATCGCGAATCCGTCCCTGAGGCGGATCCTCGGATCCGGCGCGCCGCCGGCGTCTGCCAGGATCGCCTCGAACCGCTCTTCGTAGACACGCCTGCGGAACTCGATCGAGCTGCGGCGCTTGCGGTTGAACGCTCGGCCGATCGCGCCCGTCCTCCGCAGGCCGAGGCGACCCATGTCTCCCTTCTGGATTGCCTGAGCGAGCGGCACGAGCGGTCTCAGCGCCGGATTCGGCGGATCCATCTCCGGCTCCGTCGGCCGCCCGATTGAGGTCTCCTCCGCGATGCGGGCTAGCCTAGCTGTGAGCAATGATCATCGCTCCTCACCAGGCAGGCCACCTCGCGATAACCCAGCAGGCGCACGCGGAGATGTGCGCTCAGCTCGGTCGTGCCTGGGGTAACGTGGCTTTCCCTCTCCCCGACGATTCCTCCGTTCTGCTGATCGCGGCCGAGGGGCACGAGCTCGGAATGCTCGAGTTGGATCAGCACCCACCGCTGTCGTCAACGCCCGGCCTCCCCGCCTCGGTCAGGGAGCTGGAGCCCGCCGAGCACCTGCCCCTGCAGCGGCTGAGCGCCGATCGCCTCGCCGAACGTGATCAGCGAGCGGCTCTGATCTGCTCCCTCCACCACACCTCGTTTTACGAGAGGCCAAGCCCGGCGGCCTTGATTGTGCGCAAGCACCGGCTGGTCCGGGAATATCTGAATGGGGAAGAGCGCAGGCAGCGCGAGCTCAGACGCCGCCTCGAACCCGACGAGAGCTCGCTGCAGCTGGAGTGGCGCCTGCTGCGCTGCTGGGACGGCCTCTCACACGTGCTGGTCCACGACCGCGCGCCAATCCTGCTGCCCAACGTCCCCGATCGGTCCGGGGGGCTGACCGAGATCAGCATCGTCTCCAACAACGGCTCGGTCACCCTCGACCCGTGGCCCTTCTCCGGCGATCGGCTCGTGACCACGGTGAGGGGGCGAACGCTGGAGGGGGGCTACGGGACCCGCGAGGAGATGCAGAGCGCACTCGAGCAGGCACGCGAGCTCGAGTTCCGATATGAGCTGAGGCCGAGATGAGCCTCACCGCCAGAGCACCGGGACCGCTCGGGGCCGGAGCCGCCTTTCGCGACAACCCGCTCGCCTTCCTGCAATCGATCGATCGGGGCCAGGGAGTGATCAGCTTTCGCGCGGGGGCGCGGCGCCTGCACGTTGTCCGCGAGCCGGAGTCGGTCCACCGGATCCTGGTTGCCGAGGCCGACCGATTCGGGGAGGGCAAGTGGACCCATCGCGGCGAACGCGTGATGGGCGACTGCCTGATCACCCGCGAGGGGGAGCCCCACCGTCGACGCCGTCGCGTGCTCCAGCCCGGATTCGACCGACCCAGGCTCGAAGCGCAGGCGGAGGCGATTGGGCGGAGGGTACGGTCGCTCAATCGCCGCTGGAGCGACGGCGAGGAGATCGAGGCTCGGCGTGCGATGGCATGCCTGGCACTGGCCGCAGCGGGCGAGATGCTGTTCGCTCTGGACCTCGACGACCGGGCCCCGGAGCTGGTCCCGGCGCTGCTGACGATGCTCTCGGAGATCCCTCGCCCGGGTCCCCCTCTACGAAGCAATCGCCGGCTGGAGGAGGCGCGCGCGATCATCGATCGAGAGCTGCCGGAGGTCCCGCCGGACGGTCCCGGTGGCTGCACCGACCGAGCCGAGCTGATCTCGATCCTGATCGCAGCGGTCGACACGACACCGGGAGCGCTCGCCTGGTGCTGGTACCTGCTCGCCGAGCATCCCGAGGTCCACCGGGGAGTCGCGGAGGAGGTCGATCAAGTGGTCGGCGACCGGTCCCCGACGGCTGCCGACCTCCGCTCGCTGCCCTATCTCGGCAACGTCCTGAGCGAGGTGCTGCGCCTCTATCCGCCGATCCACTTCATCGACCGCCGCCCGCTCAGCGACACCGAGATCGACGGCTGCCCGATCAAGGCCGGCTCCTACATCCTCCTCAGCCCGCTCCTGACTCATCGCGACGAGCGATTCTTCCCGGAACCGGATTCCTTCCGGCCGGAGCGCTGGGAGGGGGAGACCACCCACCCCCGCTACAGCTACTACCCGTTCGGCGGCGGCCCCCACACCTGTATCGGGATGTACCTCGCCCGCACCGAGCTCGCGCTCGTGATCGCGACTCTGGTTCGGCGCTGGTCGCTTCAACCGGGTCCGGCTTTTACAGCCGAGCCAACGCCAAACCTGGGCAGCTTTCCGATGGTCGTCAGGAGTAGGCAATGAACGGTGCCGGGAGCGTCGAGTCCAGCGAGGCAATGACGGTCTCGGAGCGGGTCGAGGTGCTCGACGCGGTGATCTACTCCGACCTCTTCGACTGCGCCGTCACCGAGGAGGAGATCTGGCTCTTCAGCCGCGCCCCGATCAGCCGGGCTCAGCTTCGGGAGCTGCTCGCGGAGGAGGCGGTCGGGCAGACCCTCACCAAGCGCAACGGCCTGTGGTGTCTCCGCGGCCGGGAGGAGCTCACGAGCCGAAGGCCCCGGCACCGCGAGCGGGCCGAGGACCTGCGTCGGCGCGCGCACCGGGTTGCGGGCGCGCTGAGTCGCGTCCCGTTCGTGCGTGGGCTGGTGCTGACCGGGTCCGCCGCCGCCCGCGACGCCGGGTCGGGCGCGGACCTGGACCTTCTCGTCCTCGTCCATCCAGGTCGGCTCGCAACGGTCTTCACGTTGCTCGGAACGAGCTCGCGGCTGCTCGGGCGAGGCCTGTTCTGCCCCAACCACTATCTGGCCACGGACGCGCTCTCGGTCGATCGCCGCGACATTTACGTAGCCCGCGAGATCGCCCAGGCCCAAGCGCTGAGCGGCGCCGGGGGCGCCCTGGCGGAGGCCAATCGCTGGGTGGAGGAGTTCCTCCCAAACACGCCCGCCGGCCCGGCGGCGCTGACCCCCCGGCAGGTGAGGAGCCGCGCACAGCGACTGGCCGAGCGACCGCTGGCCGGCCGGTCCGGGGACCGGATCGAGCGGCGCTTGCGCGAGCTCGCCCGCTCGCGGCTCGAACACCATCACCGCAGCCGCGGAGGTCCCGTTCCCGAAGCCGTCCTCAGAGATCTCGAGAACGGCACCCAGCTCCGCTTCCACGGTGGCATCGACGCGACGAGTCTGCTCGAGCGCTACCGATACAGCCGCGGCGAGCTCGCCGGCCGGCTCGCTGAAGGCGAGGTCTGAGCCCAATCCGGCATAGTCCGACACTATGAGCACCGAATCCCCCACCCCTCAGCGAACGCCCCCGGCGACCAACCGTAACGACGGTGCGGTCGCGATCCTCACCGACACGACCACCTACATGCCGCCGGAGTTGATCGCGCGTCTCGGTGTCGAGGAGATCCCCCTCTATGTGGGCTGGGAGGGCGATCTGAAGCCGGAGGACACCTACGAGGACCTGGGCGAGTTCTACTCGCGGCTTCGCGACTCGCCGCAGCTCCCGACCACTTCACAGCCGTCCGTTGGCGACTTCACGCAGCGCTACGAGGCGCTGCTGGCCGCCGGCAAGGACGTCGTCTCGATCCACATCGCCGGCGGAATCTCCGGGACCTGTGACAGCGCCCGCGAAGCGGCCCGCACCGTTCTCGAGAAGCGCGGAGCGGACGGGGCGCGAATCGAGGTTGTCGATGCCGAGACCGGGGCCGGCGGCCTGGGCTGCGTGGTCGTCGCCGCGGCAGACGCCGCCAGGCGGGGAGCGTCGGCCGAGCAGGTGGTCGAGGCGGCGCGAGAGGCGCGGCGAACCCTCGACATCTGGTTCTGTCTCGACACCCTCGAGTACCTCCGCCGCGGAGGCCGGATCGGCGGGGCCCAGGCCTTGCTCGGCTCGGCGCTGAAGATCAAGCCGATTCTCACCTTCGGCACCGAGATCAGCCCCGTCGGCCGGGTCCGGACGAGATCGAAGGCGCTGGCGCGGATGGAGGAGTATCTGGTCGAACTGCGCGACCGCGGATCAACGGATTGGGTGATCCAGCACGCTCAGTCGCCCGAGGACGCCGAGCACCTCGTCGCGCGTGGCCGGGAACTGTTCGGCAGCGAGCCGTTGTTCTGTACCGAGGTCGGCCCGGTGCTGGGCACCCACCTGGGCTCGGGGATGCTGGTCGGCGGGATGACCAGGGCCTGATCGAAGCCGCTCCGCGCTGTGCTTCAGCTCGGGGCGTAGCCGTGGTGGACCAGCGGACCGCGCTGCTCAGACGACGGCCGATGCGAGCCGCTCCTCGGCCGCGGCGACCGCGGTCTCGGGGCGACCCGTTGAGGGCGATGCAACCCCCAGGAGCCGCTCGTAGAGCGAGAGCAGGCGCGGGGCCTGACGCTCCCAGCTGAACTCGGAGACGACGGCCTGCCGGCCCCGGCGGCCGAGCTCCGTCGCGCGATCCGGATCCCGGAGCAGCCCCTCGATCGCCGAGGCGACGGCCGCGGGATCGCCGGTGTCGGCCACCACGCCACAGCCGTGACGCTCGACGATCTCGCGCCAGCCGGGGGCATCGGGAATCACGATCGGCAGGCCGGCGGCCATGTACTCGAAGAGCTTGTTCATCCGCCAGCCCTCGAAGGCGTTGAGACGGGGCTGCTCGACCACGACCCCGATCGTCGCCCTCGGAAGCTCGCGCAGGGCCTCGGCGCGCGGGAGTGCCCCGACCAGCTCGATCCGCTTCGCCCACGGCGCCGCCGCGACGCGGTCGGCGAGTGAATCGGGCCGGAGCTCGCCGACGATGCGTACCCGGGCCTCGAGGTCGGCCGGCAGCAGCCCCGCTGCCGCGAACAGGGTCTCGAAGCCACGATCCGGCCTCATCAAACCGAGGTAGAGGACCCGCGGCGGACTCACGGGTGAGCGCACGATCGGGTGCGGGAACTCGCGCAGCAGGGGGAAGTTGTTGAGGACGATGGCCCGAGCGGACGGGAAGCGCTCGGCGAGCGCTTCGGAGGCGTAGACGACCGCGTCGAAGCGGCGTCGGGCCAGTGACTCGAGCGCGCCCAGCGCAGGCGGTTTGACGGTTCTGGCCAGCGGCCTGTGGGCGAGTTTCCCGTAGGCGTTGAGCCGATGATCCTCGTGCATGTCGTAGACCACCCGGGCGCCGCGGCGCTGGAGCGCCATGCCGAGGGGCACGAGATGCGGGTCGTGGAGGTGGTAGAGGTCCGCGTCGAGCTCGATCGCTGTTCGCAGTGCGCTCAGCTGCCGCCGCGGCTGCTCCCTCAGTCGCGCCCGCTCCGGCGAGTGCGAGATCGGGTGCAGGCTGAAGTCATCGGCGTCGGCGTCGCTGACTCCGCCGCAGAGCAGGTGCACGTCGTAGCCGGCTGCGGCGAGCGTCCGGCACTGCTTGTGGTGGATCCGTGTATCTGACGCCCGGTGGACAACGGTGATGTGGGCGACCCGCGGCGCAGTTTCACCGGCCCGCTCCAGCTCTCTGTCCAGATCCCGACCCATCAGGGCTGCGAGATTAGGCGCTGCCGGCGATCAGGGCCCGGCCGACCCCGCCTCGGGCCGGGCCGGCTCCGTCAGCGGTTTGCCGGTGCGGCGCAGATTTGCGAGGGCCGCGAGGACGACGAAGGCGGTAAGCAGGCCGAAGGCCCCTCGGTAGGACGCGACTCGACGACTACGTCGGAGCCACGCGCGCCAGCCCTGCTCGGTCAGGTGGTGGCGCGGAGGATCGAGCGGCCCGAGTGCGAGGAATCACCGTCGTCGCGCTCGATCGAGAGGTCGATGAATTGGAACTGCGAAGGATCGACGGGGAGCGGCACCCTGACCTTCGCGGAGCCGTTCTCATCGACCCTGAACGACCCCAGAGAGATGAGGTCGTCGGGCGAGTCGAGCAGCCAGAGCTCATAGAACTCGTCCGGATCGTCGAGCGGTGCGCCGGAGATGTCGACCTCGACCTCACTACCGGATGCGCCGACGAGCGCCGATCCGGAGGCGCCCTCACCTTGCGGTCCGACCGGCTCCAGGGCGAGGGTCTGCGCCGGCTCGAGCGGCTCATCGCCGGCGAGCAGGAGCCCACCGCCGAGACCTACCACGAGCAGAGCCATCGATGCCAGAGCGACGCCGAGCCTCGGCATCGTCAACCGGCCTCGCCACCAGCGGCGCGGCGCGAGACGCGCGGGCTCGCGTGCAGCGGTCTCCGACTCGGCGCCGGCGCCGTGCAGGTCCAGCGGCGGCGGATCGGGCCGATCCCAGGCCTCGGCTGGAAGAGCCTCGAGGTGTGTAACAGCGGGACGAAGTCGCTCGACCTCGGCGCGGAACGCCGGGTCCTCGCTCATCAGGCGCTCGGCTTCTGCGAGCTCATCCCCGGAGAGCTCTCCGAGTAGGTGGTCGGCGATGTCGATTCGCTGCTTCACGCTTCCTCGCTCTCGATCAGGCTGCGCATCCGATCCAGCGCTTGGACCATTCGCATCTTCACCGTGCCGAGCGGAATACCGGTCCGATCGGCGATCTCGCGCTGACTCAGACCTCCATAGAAGCGCAGCCGCAGCATCTCCGCCTCATCGGCCGGAACCCGCCGGAGCAGATCTGCGACCTGCCAGCGCTCGATCAGATCCGTCGTCGGCTCGGACTGCTCACGCAGATCGACGAGCTCGATCGCCCGACTCGGCTCGTGCGGCTCGGGGTGGGAGCGACGCTGCTGGTCGGTGGCCCGAGAGCGCGCGATCATCATCACCCAGGTGAAGAGCCCGGCGCGTGCCGGATCGTAATCGGCGGCCCTCTTCCACAGCTCCGCGAAGGTCTGCTGGAGCACGTCCTCGGCCGTGGCTCGATCGCCAAGCCGCGAGACCAGGTAGGAGAACACCGTGCCCGCGTAGCGTTCGTAGAGCAGCTCGACGGCTGATTCCTCGCCCCTGCGGAGAGCCGCGATCAGACTCTGATCTCGGTCGCGCTCACGCTCAACTTGTTTCGTTGCCTTCTCCATCCGCAAGGCGATCGGGAAGATTCCGATTCCGGTCGCATAGGAGAGGGTAGCCGCGTGTGACATCTGTTTCCTGTTGAAGCTTGGGTTTCGCACAGAGAAGATTGCATCTACAAATACGCGGTGGGGTATCCGAGCGGTTGGATTTTGCCTTCAGGCCTTGGCTCAGGAGTTCCCAACCGGTCGCGGATGCTGAACCTGAACACCAACGGGGCCATCGACGCCCAGCCCGAGGTGGTGCAGCTCGCACCTGAGGTCGACGCGACTCTGGCCCTCGACCAGGGCGCCGTCGACGCGCTCACATCGCTGGGCAGCAAGATCCGCCGCTCGGGCGGGATCAGAGCGCGCGCGCCCACTCGGCGATCAGCCGGCCGATCTCCGCGCCCGAGTCCTCCTGTATGAAGTGTGCGCCGGGCACCCGCACCTCGCGCTGGTTCGGCCAGGCACGGCAGAACTCGCGCTGAGAGCCAATCAGGATCGCCCCCGGGTCGGCGTCGATGAAGAGCTTCGGCAGATCCGATTCCGACAGCCACTTCCCGTAGGCGTCGACGACGTCGATCACCTCAGCCGGCTCCCCCTCGATCGGCAGCTCACGCGGCCACCTCAGGGTCGGGCGCCGCGACTCGCCCCCCTCGACAAAGGGGCGCCGGTACTCCTCCATCTCCTCAGACGTGAGCTCGCGCAGGATCGAGCTCGGCAAGACCCCCTCGATGAACAGGTTCTTCTCGAGAATCAGCTCCTCCCCGGCTTCCGAACGGAATCCCTGGAAGATCTGCCGGGCCCCCTCCGGCCACTCCTCCCAACTCACCTCCCTGACGATCGCCTCCATATAGGCGATGCCGGCGACCCGATCCGTATTGCGCCGGGCCCAGTCGAAGCCGAGCGCCGAGCCCCAGTCGTGAACCACGAGGATCACCCGCTCATCAGGCACGACCTTCTCCAGCAGTGCGTCGAGATAACGGCGATGCTCACGGAAGCCAAAGGAATCCGGGCCGGCGTCCGGCGGTCGGTCGGAGTCGCCCATGCCGATCAGGTCGGGCGCAACGCATCGAGCCAGGGGCCGGAGCTGCTCGATCACCTCGCGCCAGAGGAACGAGGAGGTGGGGTTGCCGTGCAGCAGGACGAACGCAGGCAAGCCCTCCCCCTCGTCGATCAGCGCCATCTCGATTCCCTCGACCCCAATCCGGCGCTTGCGGCTCCGGAACCTCTCGGGCGGTGAGCTCATGGGAGGACCTGGGCCGCTACGCGGGATTGACAGCGGTCGCGATCCAGACGGATCCGCGGCCGACTATGGAGCCGTCGGATTGCTCCCAGCCGCAGTCCCTGTAGTGCCTGGCGAGGGCCTCGGCGATCTCGGGCCGACGGGCCTCGCCGTCGTCGCCGCAGAGACGGATCAGCTCCGCGCCCGGTCCGATCGCCAGAAGGGCTTCGACCGCCTCATCCATGTCCTCGCCGATGTAGTAGTCGAAGTCGCGTCGGCTCAGCTCTGCCCGCTCGAAGCCCGAAGCCTCGAGGATGCCGCGGAGGGTGTCGGGGTTGCCAAGCGAGAAGGGCCCCGGTCCGCAGGTGTCGACCTCGTACTCTTCGGGCCGGGAGAGGAAGCGCCGGACGACCCGCTCGGTCTCGGACCAAATCGGGCTCTCGGCCTTGCGGCACCAGCAGAGCTCGTTCAGCACCCCGCCCGGCTTCAGCGCGGCGCGAATGGCGCGCATCGCAGGGACCGGCGCGGCGAAGAACTGGGTGCCCATGCGTGAGAAGGCGTAGTCGAAGGTGGGGTCCCATTCCGCCGTCTGCGCGTCGGAGATCTCGAATTCGACGTTGCCGATCCCGGCCTCCGCGGCCTCCCGGCGAGCGTCCTCGACGAAGTGCGGGGAGGAGTCGGTGCCGAGCACGAATCCACGCGGCCCGACGAGGCCTGCCATGCGCTGCGTCGTCTCCCCGAACCCGCAGCCGATGTCGATACAACGCTCGCCCTCACGCGGTGCAGCGATCGCGAAGGCGTCCTCGGTGACCTCACCCAGCGCTCCGACGAACACCTGGCGGTTCTTCTTCCAGCGTTCGTACAGGACCGTGTCCCAGGCACGCACGGCCTCCTCATTCGCAGCTGCTGTGGCGCCCGCCTGTGCTTGAGTCATTCAGCACGATCGTACTACGCCGCCGGCCCGCTCGGTAACCGCGACCTTGAGGGGGTGTGCATCCGCCGGTGGGGGATTCCTCCGCAGGAAGAGCTGGTCCGCCCCGCCTAGGGCGAGCGGCTCAGCGGCTCTGGAGCCCCTGTCCACGATGTCCGGCTCCCCGCTCTACCAGCTGCCGTCCTCGCCGGGCTCGAGGCCGGCGTGGATCGCCTCGAGCGCGGCGGCGCGAACCCGAAGCTTGGTGCCAAGGTGCGCCTCCTCGTTGACGGCGACCATCGTCGCGACGGCATCGGCTGTCGCCGCGTGGAGCTGTTCGGGACCGACCACCCGGTCCAGGAATCCCGCGGCGAGAGCGTCGTCGGGACAGAGCAGCTCACCGGACAGCGTCGCCCGATCGTGCCACCCCCGCGCGAGACGATGGCCAGCCAGGGCGATCCCGAACCGGGGAATCGTCAGACCGATCACGACCTCGTTGAGGCCGATTCGGAAGTCCCCCGCCGTGCCGATCCTCAGGTCGGAGGCGAGCAGAACGAAGCCGCCCATCGCGATCCCGTGTCCGGTACAGACGGAGATCACCGGCCGCGGGAAGGAGAACAGACGCTCGGCAAGCTGGGCGCCCAGCCCAAGCATCTCATTCGTTCGCTCCCCGATCGACTTCAGGTCGAAACCGGCCGAGAACACGCCCTCGCGGCCCCGGATGACCACGATGCTCCGCTCCTGCTCGGCCTGATCGAGCGCCGAGTGCAGCTTCTCGAGCATCGGGATCGAGAAAGCGTTGACGCGGCCGTCGTCGAGACTGATCGTGCGAACGCCGTCCTCGAGATCGCTCGTCAGCAGCTCGCCTTGGCTCATCCCTCCACCCTACTGCCGACCATCGATTCCGGTCGCAGACCCTCGAGCAAACTCGGCCTGAAGTCCTGGCGATCGATCGCGGAGCTGTCAGCCCGGCGGGGGGGTCGACGGGTCGACCCGTGGGATCCGGACCCCGCGGCGGCGCTCCCACCACGCCCAGGCGCCCATCACCGCGCCGGCGTAGGCCCAGCCCAGCAGGATGTCGAAGACGTAGTGCTCGCCGGTCGCGACCAGGGTCAGCGCCATCGCCAGCGGGTACAGCGCGATCAGCGGTCGGAGAGCCGGGCGCACACGGCTCCAGAGGAACATCGCCACCAGAGCGGTGAAGCCGGCGTGCAGCGAGGGCACCGCGGCGACCAGGTTGACGCTCTCCTGGCCCTTCGAGAAGAGACCCGCCGTCCCGACGCCGAGGCTGCTGAAACCCTCCGAGGTGCTTCGCCCGACCCCGTCGAGCAGGCCCTCCTGCCCCGCCATCCAGGGTGGAGCGGCGGGAAAGACGATGTAGGTCGCGAGGCCGGCGAGGGCGAGGGTCACCAGCCGCCGGGTGAAGCGGAGGAAGGCGATCCGCTCGCGAGCCCAGAGTACGCCCGCGACCGCGAAGGGGACGATGAAGTACGAGGTGTAGACGATCGAGAAGGCGACGTCCCACCAGTGGAGGACGCCAGGGTCGTAGAGACGGGCCTGGAGCCACTCGGTGGGCGTCTGGCCGGCGAAGAGGAAACGATCGAAGTCGATCATCGCCTCACGCTGGACCTCGAACCCGAGCGTATCGGCGGCGCCGCGCGTGAGGTCGTATGCAGCCAGCACGACCACGATCGGCAACCAGTCGAGGGCGATCTGAAGGATCTGCCGCGGGTGGCGGCCGATCGAGAAGCAGGCGAGCGCGCCGCAGGTCCAGATGATCACCAGCTCGCGCTGGACGGGGATCCCGTAGCGGAAGCTCCACAGTCCAAGGGCAGCGAAATAGAGGGCCAGCGCGCTGCGGCGCACCAGGGGCCAGTGCGCGAAGCCGAAGCCGGCCCGCTGTTCGACCCCGACCCGTGCGTACTCAGTCGCGTTCACGGACGTACCGTAAGCCGAATCCCCGACGAGGTGCGTGCTCGCCCCTGGCTCAAGTCCCGCTGCTCCGCTTCTCGCCGTCCTTGGTCGCCTCTGCGGAGCTCGGCTTGCCGCCGCCGGTGACCGCCTCCCGCAACTCCCGCGCCTCCCTCACTCCCTCGCCGGCGCTGCGCGCGATCCCTTCGGTATCGGTTCCCTCGGCCTTGCTCGAAGCCGTCGCCGCGAGCTCCCTGGCCCTCTCACGACCCTGGCGCACACCCTTTCCGGCGGAGCGCCCCAGGGCCGGCAGCATCCGGTAGCCGCCGAACACCAGGAGCACGATCACAAGCACGATCAGGACCTCGAGCGGGCCGATCATCTGCGCAACCTGGGCTCAAGCACCATCCATGTCAATGTAGCGACCGCGCTGTTCACGTCCGAGGTCGCCCGGAGCCCGGAGCACCGTCCCTCATCGGTCGCCCGCCAGGGCAGACCTGACTCCGGCCAGCGCGGCCAGCCCGAGCGCTGAGCGGGGGTCGTAGGCACGGCGCCAGAGACCGCCGTGGGCCGCACCGTCGCTGAACAGGGTCTCCGGATGTCGGTCGCGGGAAACCGGGTGGTTGAGGTCATGGACCAGGAGTGCAGCCATCAGCACCCGGCAGGTGTCCGGCGAGAAGACCTCGACGCCGAAGTGGTGGGCCCCGCCGTAGGCGGCGGCGAGAATCCGGTTCTTGGTGACCGAGCGGGTCCAGGTCGCGGGAGCCACGTTGAAGGAGACCCTCTCTCCCTCGGCGTGGCCGCGCACTCCGCGCCAGCGCTGCAAGCGTTTGGCGAGCGCGTAGTTGGGGCCCTGCTGTGGGATCACGGCGTCGGCGACGGGCTCGCCGTCCCCGTAGGCCGGTGCGAACAGGCGCCCCAGGGAGCCGGCGCGCAACGGGGCCTGCAGCAGCCTGCGAACGCCGCGCGAGTCCCATGCCTCGCGCGCAGCGGCGACGACCTCCTCGGGAACGACGAAGGTGTCCGTAGGCGTTGCGAGCCACGCCAACGCGGTCGTGGGACGAGATGCCAGAACGCCGGTGGCGAGAGTGTCGAAGGCGGCAGTCACGCGGATGTGAGCGCCGCCGTCGGCGTAGGCGTACATCCCGAGCACCAGCTCCCGTTCGCCCGCGGCCGTCTCGAGCCAGTGCCTGGCCTCGGGAAGCTCGCGCACGAGATCCAACCCCCGAGCCCCGCTGCTGTCGAGGGGCAGCGTCACCTTCCCAGCACCACGACCGGCGATCTCGGCGATCCGCTCCCAGACCCGTTGGTCGGGTATGTCGATTACGAGCACGTCCGCGCCCCACGACGTAAGCGGCCGTAGCGGACCAAGCTCAGCTCCGGCGCCGATCATTGCGACCACACGCCCCGGCAGCGACAGCCACCCGGGGTTCTCGATCACGCGACCGATCGCGTCCGCGAACGACGGCTCGACGATCCCATCCTCGACCCAGGCCTCCAGCCGGCCCACAAGTGAGTCGCCGTGGAGCTCCGCCCCCTGATAGGGGACAACCAGTTCAGCCGCGGGCTCACCCCCGCCGACGATCTCCTCGCGGCCGACCTCCCGCACCGGTGGCAACCCCAGACCCTCGTCGAGGCTGAGCTCCTCCCCCATGCGGACGTGGACCATGCGCCGGCGCATCGAGCGCAGGCCTGCATCGGCGATCCCGATCGCCGACTCCCGATCGGTGCCCGCACGCACCGTCAGCTCCCGGAGGAAACCGACGTACTCGCTGCGCCACTTCTCGGCGGCGGCGATGCGCTCGCCCAGCCCCGAGTCGACGGCGGCGGCGGCGTCACCGAAGATGCCCCGGTTCGTTTGCGTCGTCGGTCTCGCGCCCTCGATCTCGGGGAAACAGACCCCCTCCAGCGCAGCGTCCGCCGATCCCTCTTTCCGGATCTCAGTCATCTCTGCATCGTCTGCCTCGAGCCCTTCGCGGGTGCCGGACCGCTGGGCGCCGGGCCGGCTGCCGACTGCGGCGCTGGACGCCGATCGTGCTGCCCCCTCGCGCGAGTGTAGACCGCCCCATCGGCACCTGTGGCTTGAGGCGCGTATCCGGGCGGCAGGCTGATGCCCTGAGTTCGGTCGTCGCGCATTAACCGGCACCCGCCCGGCACGGCCGGCTCACGCGGCCGCGGTTATGCTCAGCCCGGCGTGCGGGTCCTGCTCAACATCATCTGGCTGGTCCTCTCGGGCCTGTGGCTGGCGATCCTCTATGCGCTCGCCGGCGTGTTGATGTGCATCCTGATCATCACGATTCCCTTCGGCCTGCAGGCCTTCAAGCTGGCCGGCTACGCGCTGTGGCCATTCGGCCGCACCGTCGTCCGCCGCGAGAGCGCCGGGGGAATCTCGATGATCGGGAACGTCCTCTGGCTGGTCCTGATCGGCTGGTGGCTGACGATTGCCCACATCGTCACCGCCGCGGCGCTTGCGGTGACGATCATCGGGATCCCGTTCGCGATCGCGAATCTCAAGTTGATTCCGATGGCGCTCTGGCCCATGGGGCGCGAGGTGGTCGACGCCGACGATGTCGCCACGGCCTACCACTACGTTTCCTGAGCGGCCGCGCGCCGGCGGCCGAAGGGGGTGAGCTGGTCGACAGCATCTCCGCCCAAACGCGGCCTCGCCCCGAAGGAAGCGCGGATAAGCTGGGCCAATGAGGTTGATCGCTGAGCCCCTTGACGGTCTCGTCGACGATCCGCTGTCGATCACGATCGAGGGGGTGCAGGCCGAGGAGTCGATCGAACTCGAGCTCGCGACCACGGATGCCGCCGGCCATGGCTGGCGCTTCTCGGGCGTCTACACAGCGGGCCGGAACGGCGACCTCGACCTCGCCCGTGACCCCCTCGCAAACGGCGACGCCGATGCCCCCGACCCGGGTGCTCCTCTCTGGGCAATGGAGTTCGCAAGCGAGGGCAGGCCGCCGGTCGCGTTCACGGCGCCGCCCGACTCGCTCCGATACGAACTGACGGCCACCTCGGCATCCGCTTCCGAGACGGTCGAGCTGATCCGGCGCTGGAAGTCCCTCGGCGTCGGTTCGAAGACGTTGAGCGGCGCAGGATTCGCCGGCACGCTGTTCTCCCCCGAGGGTGAGTGCCGATCCGCGATGCTCCTGATCCCGGGCTCAACGGGAGCGGCCGCGATGGAACCGACCGCCGCCCTGCTTGCCTCCCGTGGTTACCCGGCGTTCGTGGCCGCATACATGCAGGAGGACGGACTGCCGACATCGCTCGAGGAGATCCCGGTGGAGATCGTCGGACGCGCTCTCACCGCTCTGCGTGAGGCAACGGGCGCTCGGGACGTGGCCGTGCTCAGCGCCTCGGTCGGGACGCAGGGAGCACTCGCCGCGATGGCCCTCGACCCTGCTGCCGCCGCGGACTGCGCGATCGCGATCGCGCCCAGCAGCGTCATCTGGCAGGCGCTTCCGGCGAACGGCGGTCGCCCCCCGAAGACAGCCGCATGGTCCCACGGCGGAGATCCGCTCCCCTGGCTGCCAATCCACGGTGAGCGCCTGCTACCCGAGATCGTCAAGCATGCGCTTCTTCAGCGCTTCTCACGCCACCCGCGGCCGAGCGCGCTGCACATGCTCAACGCCTACCAGCCCTCGCTCGAGAAGTCCGAGGATGTAGTCCCGGCAACGATCCCGGTGGAGAAGATCGCCTGCCCGCTGGCCCTAGCCTGCGGTGAGGACGACCAGATGTGGCCCGGGGCGAGAATGGCGGCAACGATCGCGCAGCGGCGGGATTCAGCGGGTGTTAGCTCCGACGACGTGATGCTCTCGTTCGCCGACGCCGGCCACTTCATCCGCCCGCCGATCACGCCGACCACGGTGCCCTGGAACGACGCCTTCGTCTCGGGCGGCACGGCGGCGGCAAACGCGCGGGCCCAGTCCGAGACGTGGAGGGCGATCCTCTCCTTCCTCGATACGCACCTCAGCCACTGACGCGGCCGTCTCGAGGCCCGAGTTCTTCCACGGCATCTCCTGGCTCGAGCGAAGAGCTCTCAGGACGGCCATTGCCCATCGACGTCGACGACGACCCGTCCAGCCCGGGTAGGTTCACGCTGGCGCGCGAGCGCGGCGCCGAGGTCGGCGATCCCGTGACGCGAGTCGATCGGCACAACCAGGCCATCGCTCAACCAGCCACCGACCAGCTCCAGGTCTTCGCGTCTGGAGGCGACCTGGACGAACCGGCAGCGCTTCGAGGTGAACAGCGCGCGCGCCTTGCCGGTGATCAGGGAAAGATCCGGCAGGGTGGTGACATAGGTACCACCCGGCCCCAGCACCCCGGCGCACTCGCCGAAGGAGTGAACAGCCGGCGTGTCGAATACCACCTCGTAGGCGGAATCGAGAGCCAGCGGGTCGGAGAGCTTGCGATCGATCACCTCGTCGGCTCCGAGCGCCCCGACGCGCTCGAGGTCGCGCCTGCTGCAGACGGCTGTGATCCGGGCTCCAAGGCGCTTGCCGATTCCTACCGCCGCCGAGCCGATTCCGCCGCCCGCACCGACGATCAGGGCCGAATCCCCCTCGCCGAGGCGACCCAGGTCCCGGAGTGATTGAAGGGCCGTCATTGTCACCGTCGCCGCGGCAGCAGCGACGTGGTCGGGGACGTCAGCGGGCGTGGCCGCGACCTGGGGCCGTGGGAGCGTGACGTGCTCGGCGAAGGCACCCTGCTTCTGAGCGGGCGAGTAGGCGAGGTGACCCCAGACCCGGGCTCCCTCGTCAAGGTCGGTGACGCCCGCTCCCAGGCCCTCGACGGTCCCGGCGACGTCCCAGCCGAGCACCAGCGGTGAGCTCCTCCTGTGGAGGAAGCGTCCGACCAGGTCCCCTCCGATGACCTTCTCTTCGCCGGCGTTGACCGCCGATGCGCTCACCCGGACCAGCACCTCATCCTTGCCGGGCGTCGGTTTGGGAATCCGGGCGACCTCGACCGCGTCCCCCACCGCCGCCATCGCTCGCATGGTCTCAGCCATCGGGTGCGACCCTATCGACGCGAGGCTCTTGTGCGCACGGCCGATCCCGCCCTACTCGGTTGGCGGGGTGCCGGCAACCGACCCGCCGGTTGTCGACAGCGCATGCCAAGCCTCGGTCGCGCCGATGCCGGACACGGTCGCCGCGACGCCCCACAGCAGGGCCCGGCCGCGCCGAGGCAGTCGAGACGCTTCGCCGCTCGTGAGCCAGACCGCCAAGGCTCCTGCCCCGGTCGTGTTGATGGCGATCGCCCCGCCGGTGCCCAGGCCGATGAGGCCTGTCCGGCTGCTTGAGCGCTCGAGGGCAAGCGCTGTGGCGATTCCCGTCAACACGCCGCCGAGAACCCTGGCGTAGAAGCTGCTCCCGGTGTCGGGCAGCGCAAGCACCGCAGCCGTACGTTCCGGGGCGAGCAGCAGCGGAAGACCAAGAACGTAGTTCGCCGCGGAGTCAACCGCGAGCATCCGCCTTACCGCGACATCGTGCGCGCTCCGAGCCATCGCCCTACACGCTACCCGCACCCCGTCCAGCGGCCCACGTCGGCTGCATGGTCTCCGGTCGCATGGTCGTTGGCGGGCGCGTTGGTGTGGAGGTCGAGGTCGGGCCCGACGAGGCGTTCGAGGCGCCAGCGGGCCACCACGCCCCGGTTATCGGCGACGAGCAGTGGGTCGCCCTTGACTTGAAGGCGATACCCCGACAAGTGAGGTTGCCTCCGGGAATCGGATCAGGCTCTCGCTCGTCCCGCCAAGACGGAGATCGGGTCGCCGGCGTCGTCGAACTGCGCGACCTCGCCCAGATCGGCCCACGGGAACGCCGAGCGGTAGGTGGCTACGGTCCGCGCCGCCCAATGCTCGTACCGTGACGATCCCGACACCGACTCGGCCAGGTACAGGAGCCCGCCCGGTCGGAGCACCCGCCGGACCTCCTCCGCGGTCTCAGCCAACTCGCCCTCGGCGACGAGTCCGCCAAGTACGGTTACCGTGACGACGACGTCGGCCTCACCGTCGGAAAGCGGCAAGCGCCCGTCCCGCCGGAGCCCCCGATAGGACACCCCCGGAGCCCGGGGGGCGAGCGCCCGCAGTGCAGCGACCGGCTCGACCCCTATCGCCCGCCCGCCGATGACTGCCGCGAAGTCCGCGGTGAGGCGGCCGGCCCCGCAGCCGAGGTCGCACACCACGCGCTCGGTCCCGTCAAGCAGTGCCGCCAGCGCCGGAACCAGAACCTGCCGGTGCTCTGCAGTCAGTGCCTCGAGGTCGCGGTCGGCTGGGTGGTCGAAGTTGACGACCGCGCGCGCGCCGAGTTCCCTGGTGCGTTGCGCCCAGTACTCAACGCCGCCGCGTGCCACCGGTGCACCGGTCAACGCGAGACGACCGGATTGAGCGGCGTGTCGATGACCGAGCCGGGGCCGACGCCCGGCATGAACCGCTGCCAATCGCCGGAGACCATCGTCGGCTCGTCGACGACCCGTGCCCCGTCTGCGAAGTAGGTCGAGGCGAGCACCTTCCGCGGTTGCGTCGTTGTGTTGGCCCGCGCGCAATGGAAGCACCATGAGTGATGGAAGCTGATCTCTCCGAGCGCGTATGGCGTGTCGTCTATCCGCACCCCGGTGGCACGAAAGGCCTCCGAGACGCCGCGATCGTAGGAGGAGTCGGTCGCCGAGAAGTCCGTGTCCTCGGCCAGCCGCCACGCCTCCGCGTCAGCGGCAAAGGCGAGCGGCCCCATCGCCGGCGGAATCGCCTGCAACGGCAGCCAGCTGGTGACGATGTCGCGCGACGCGATCGGGAAGTGGTGCGCGTCGAAGTGCCACGGCGTGCGACCGCAACCGGGTTCCTTGGCCAGCACGTTGTCGTGGTAGAGCCGCACGTCGGCGACCTCGAGCAGCTCGGCCGCCAGGCGCCCGAGCCGGGGAGAGAGCGCAAACGCCTCGAGCACCTCCGACCCCTCCTGCCACATCAGGTCCATGCTCAGAAAGCCCGAGCGGCCCGGGCCATCGCCGGTGGCCGCCAGGCGATCCACCTCGGCCCGCGCGGCGGCCAGCGCACCCGGGGACACGACGCCCGGGAGCTTCACGAACCCTTCCGCGGCAAAGCGCTCCCGGGCGTCATCGCTCAGCGGGTAGGGCTCGGCCAGCTCGGCGCGGAGCTCGTTCACGGAAGGCGCCGCAACCGGCTCGGGCGGAGACAGCTCGATCAGCTCCGTCGGCTCTTCCTCGGATCCGTCTGCGAGCGAGAGATACCAGTCCCACCAGTCCTCGTTGCTCTGCTCCCACGGCTTGGCGACGCCGGACTCCTGCGCGTGCTCGGTGCTCAGGATGCGGCTGTCCATGGGAAGTCCTCTCCTCGGGGGGTCAAGGCCAGACAGATTACGGACTGGCTGAAGCGGTAGGCGCCGGCGTCATCGTCACGACACCCGGAGAGGTAGGAACCGAGCACGGGCGCGGCGAGCATTTCATCGAGCGTCGGACCGTCGTCGAACAGGCATCGGCGCAGGTAGCCCTCCAGCAGCTCGGTCTGGTCATAGCCGACGATGTGCTCGTAGGTCAGCGTGTGTTCAGAGGCGCACCAGCCGAGCGGTTCGGCCGCGGCTCGCAGGGCGCTCGCGACCACCTCGCCGCTGAGGTACGGCGTCCCGGCGCCGCCGTGCACCCCGTCGAGAAAGGCCCGGTAGACGGTCAGGTAGTGACCGTCCCGGGCGCCTTGGGCCATGAAGCCCAGGCCCGTGGGCGCGAGCCCGGAGACGAATCGCTCCGCAGCCTCGGTCAGGGCCTCGGGTCGCAGGGCATAGAGCGCGTGTGTCGCCCAGACGACGTCCCAGGGGCCCACTGCGGGATCGAGGTCTTCGAGGGTGGTCTCGAAGCGTGCCGCCGGCGCCAATGGCGCGCGCAGGTGGCCCGCCGCCTCCGCGAGCGAGAAGGGCGACGGGTCGAGGAGGTCGTATTCCACGCCTGTTTCGTCGAGCGACGAGAGGTCGGCGCGCGCCAGCAGCGCTGAGGGAAACCGGCCCGATCCGCAGGCGACGTCGAGTAGCCGGAGCGGTTCGGTCTCGCCTCGGCGCGCATGCGCATGCCCCAGGGCCGAGCCCCAGTCCGCGATTCCCGCCAGCAGCTCATAGTCGAGCTGCGCGAAGGCGTAGAAGGCGCGCATCTCGTCCCGGCCTTCCTCGCTCCAGCTGGCGAGGCTTCGCGCCGCGGTGTCCCCACCCGAGGCAGCGGCCGTCCGTTTCTCCATCGTGCGGACCCTAGCGGAGCACCGCTCTTCGCCGGCAGCGAGCTAGCCGCGCAGTGCCCGCAGCGCGTTGAGGATCACCGCCAGGTCAATGCCCTCCTGCAGCAGGGCTCCGGCGACGGGGGGCAGGTACCCGGCGGCGGCGAATCCCATCGCGATCAGGCTCAGACCGATCCCGACCACGATGCTCTGACGGGCAATGAACAGCGCCCGCCTGCCGATGTGGACGGCGTCGGCGACTCGGTCGATTCGATCGACCGTGATCACCGCGTCGGCCGTCTCCGACGAGACTGTGGCTCCGGCCGCGCCCATTGCGATCCCGAGGTCGGCGATCGCGAGGCTGGGAGCGTCGTTGACCCCGTCACCGACCATGATCAGTGGCCGGAGCTCTGGGTCGTCTCGCAGGCTGCGCACGACCTCGACCTTGTCCTCGGGGCGTTGCTCTGAGTAGACGTGCTCGAAGCCCAGGTCGGCCCCTACGCGTTCGACGACGGAGCGCCGATCGCCGGAGACCAGGGCGACGTGGCGCAACCCCTCCTGCCGGAGGCGCGGGACGATCGATCCGGCGTCCGGCCGAGCCTCGTCCGCCATTACGATCACCCCGGCCGGCCGGCCGTCGATCCCGACGTAGACACGCGCCTCCCCGGAGCCGCCGGCGAGCCCGTCCGGAGCCATGGTCGTGCCGACCCCGCTCGCCTCGAGGAAGGGCCCGCTCCCGACGGCCACCCGGTGCCCCTCGACCACGCCGGCGATCCCCTGGCCGGGATCCTCCTCCACCTCGGTGACGCGCGAGAGCTTCAGCTCCCGATCCTGCGCTGCCTGGACGAGAGCGTCGCCGAGCACGTGCGCGGAGAGGCGATCGACGGATGCGGCGAGCCGCAGTAGCTCGCCCCCGTCGCTGCCGTCGGAGGTGACGATCTCCCTGACCTCCGGAGTACCGACTGTGAGGGTCCCGGTCTTGTCGAACAGCGCGGTGCGAGCCAGGCCGAGGGTCTCGATAGCGCCCGCGCCCTTGACGATCACACCCACCTTGGCGGCCCGCGAGAGCCCTGAGACCAGGGCGATCGGTGCCGCGAGGATCAGCGGACACGGCGTCGCTACGACAACGACCGCGAGCCCCCTCACGGGGTCGCCGCTCAGGGCCCACGCGAGACCGGCGACCAAGAGCGTCACCGGCAGGAAGAAGCCCGCATACCGGTCCGCCATCCGCATGAACGGCGCCCGCTCGGTCTCCGCCTGTCTCACCAGCCTGACCAGAGCCGCGTAGGCGCTCTCCGACGCCGGGCGAATCGCTTCCACGTCGAAGGGGGCGCCGGCATTGCCGGAGCTGCTCAGCACACGGGCGCCGGGACGCAGCGTGACCGGCAATGGCTCTCCGGTCAGGGTGCTGACGTCGACCACGGCCTCACCCCCTTCGACGACCCCGTCGACCGGCACCACCTCTCCGCTGCGGACCACGACCACGTCGCCGACCCGAACCTCATCTGCGTCCAGCTCAACGATCTCCTCGCCGCGACGGACGCGCGCCGTCTTCGGCGCTCGCTCGATCAGCGCTGTCAGCTCGCGTCGGGCGCGACGCGAGGCGGCGGCCTCGAGCGCCTCGCCGCCCGAGAACATCAGCGCGACCACCGCGCCGGCCAGCTCCTCGCCGAGCGCGAGCGCCCCGACCATCGCCACGAGCGCGATCGAGTCGACGCCCATGTGACGGTCTACGACGATCGTCCGCACGACCTCGTAGGCGAGCTCCACCGCGAGCATCGCTACCGCGATCCGCCAGACCCAGTCGCCGGCCGCCTCCTCACCCGCCAGCTGCAGAATCCCGCCCACCGTGATCGCCGAAGCGGCGATCGCGGCCAGTATCAGGGGCCGGCGTTCGGCTAGAGCTCGGGCGACGCGTCGCACCAGGCGAGCCTAACCCGAGCGGTGAAGGACCGGACCGGGAGATCTACGGAGCCAGACCGAGGCCCAGGCGTCATCGTCCTGGCGCAGTTCGAGCGCAGCACAGGCCGGCGCCGTCTACCCCTTAGGCGCTGAGCCGGCCGACCACACGCTCGGCGTCGTCCTGACGCATGTACTTCGGCACCCCGTAGAGCTCGAACGCCTCGTCTATCGCCGACGTTGCGATGATCGAGATGTCCTCCGGCTTGATCTCGCTGAGCGCCTCGGGGATGCCGATGGCGTTGTTCAGCTCTCGCACGGCCTCGATCAGCCGATCGGCGAGCGCCGCATCGGTCGCCCGGCCGCCGCTGTCGTCGAGTCCAACGACCCGGGCCAGGTCCGCAAAGCGGGAGGCGCAGGCGTCCTTGGAGTACTCCATGACGTGCGGGAGCGCGACGGCGTTGGCGAGCCCATGAGGCACGTGGTAAAGGCCGCCGAGCTTGTGCGCGATGCCGTGTACGTATCCGAGGCCGACTGCCGTAAACGACATCCCGCCCTCGTAAGCCGCCAGCGACATGCCCTCGCGGGCCTCGAGGTCGTCTCCGTTTTCGACGGCGTTTCGCAGATGCTTGAAGACCAGGGCGACGGTCGCCCTGGAGGCGCGCTCGCTCTCGGGAGTCGCTCGCGTCGAGACGTAGGACTCGATGCCGTGCGTCAGCGCGTCCATACCGGTGGCGGCAGTGATGTCCGGGGGAAGGCCGAGGGTGATCTCGGGGTCGAGACCCGCGGCGAGGGGAATCAACTTGTGATCGGCGACCGCGTACTTGCGCCGTTCGGCCTCGTTGGTGACGACCGCTGCAACCGTTACCTCCGCCCCGGTCCCCGACGTCGTCGGCACCGCGAAGAGCGGCAAGGGCGCCTTGCGGACCTTGAACGGACCCTCCATCTTGCTCACGGGCTTGTCGTTGGTCACGCCGGCGGCGATCACCTTGGCGGCGTCCATCGCCGAGCCACCACCGAAGCCGAGCACCGCCTCGCTGCGCTCACGCTTGGCGAGCGCGATGCCCTTCTCGATCTGCTGCTCGGTTGGGTTGGACTCGATCTCGTCGTAGACGACGACCTCGACCCCGTGGGAGCCAATCCGCTCCAAGCAGGCCTCGTGGAGTCCCAGCTTGAAGATGCCGGCGTCGGTCACCAGCAGGAGCCGCTGAAACCCGTATGTCCCGATGTGGTCGGCGAGCCTGTCGATCGAGCTCGGCCCAATCATCAGGCGCGGCTGCTTGAACGGCAGCACCTTGACCGCGAGATCGAAGCCCCGCATTCTCGCCTTGTGCGCAGCGACGCGCAGTGCGTAAGCAGCATCCATCGAACGCAGCGTAAAGGGCCGGAGAAGGACTTCGCGGCGCGGCCCACAGATTGGCGGCCGAACGAACCTCGCGCAATCACCCGCTGGGACCCCTCGAGCGCCGGTGCCTGCAGGAAACGAGCCCTGCCGGCCCATGCGAAACAGCGAGCGCCAGCATGCTGCATGATCCGGAGCGTGAAAGAGGAGCCGGCTCTGGTTGCGCTTCAGGCCCGGGCCCGCTCGAGGATCTCCAGGACCGCCACCGCGTCCCACGGATCGACCGGCAGCTCCCCGTCAGCGGTGAGCGCCGCGGCGAGCTGCGCCGGCCAGGTGGGCTTCACCCGCGCTGTCGACCACGAGCTGCGCGAGCGGCGTGCGAGCTACCTGCATCTGTCCGGGCGGCGTGAAGACGGACTTCGCGATCGGGGCGGGCCGTGAGGAAGGCGATCCCGAGCTCGAGGGCCTGCTGACCGCGGAGGAGGTCGCCGAGGTCGTGGTGTTCACGGTCACGCGCCCCACGAGGATGCGGATCCTGACCACCAGCTTCCGCCCGATGACCGAGGAGTCCTCGGGATGAGCGCTTCCCCACAGCCCCACGCTCCGATGACAAGCGGTCGGCTACCTGTCCAGCCCGACCACCGCGAATGCGCCGGCGGCCGCTCCCGATAGGGTGGGCGCTGTGAGCGCCAGCCCGATCCTCGAGGTCCGTCGCGACGATCTCGCCGAAGCCCGCATCCTCGAGGTCGAGACGCCGGAGCTCGGCGAGGGCGACGTCCTCTTCCGGGTCGAACGCTTCGCGCTCACCGCGAACAACATCACCTACGGCGTGATGGGGGACGCGCTCGGCTACTGGGACTTCTTTCCGGCCGGAGATGAGGGCTGGGGCCGGATCCCGGCGATGGGCTGGGCCGAGCTGGTCGCCTCCGGGAACCAGGAGATCGAGACCGGAGGCCGCTACTACGGCTGGTACCCGATGGCCGGGCACTGCACGATGAGGGCCGAGGCGACCGACGGCGGGCTCCGCGACGTCAGCCCAAACCGCACCGCGCATGCTCCGATCTACCGGGCCTACAGCGAGACGAGCCGTGACCCGCTCTACCGCGAAGGAGAGGAGAACGAGGATCGACACGCGCTGTTGCGCGGGCTCTTCGGCACGGCCTGGCTCGCCGAGGACTTCTTCGCCGAGAACTCCTACTTCGGCGCCGACCGGGTCGTCGTGCTCTCCGCCTCGAGCAAGACGGCGATCGGCTTCGCCCAGCGCGCGGCTGATCGCGGGCTCGGCGATGTCGTCGGACTCACTTCGCCGGGCAACATCGAGTTCGTCGAGAGCCTCGGCTTCTACAACACGGTCCTGGCCTACGAAGCGCTCGGCGAGGTCCCCGAGGGCGAAGGGGCCGTCGCGGTCGACATGGCGGGCAACGGCCCGGTGCTCGACGAACTCCACAACCACCTCGGCGACCGGCTCCAATACTCGATGGTGATCGGTATGAGCCACCACGACGCCCCAAGGGAGGGTGTGACGGCGGGGCCCGATCCGGTCATGTTCTTCGCACCGACGCAGATGCAGAAGCGGAGCCAGGAGCTGGGCGCAGCCGAGTACGGACGCATGCTCGGCGAGGCGCTCGACGCTTTCGTCGCTGGCAGCCGCGCGTGGCTGCGGCTCGAGCGCAGCAGCGGCCCGCGGGAGGCGCTCGACGCATACCGCGAGCTCTACGCGGGCTTGACGCCGCCATCAACCGGGCGGATCGTCTCGCTTCACCGCTGAGCCCGGGCGCTAGCTCGTGCTGCGGAACTTCTGAAGGCCGAGGAAGACCAAGCCCACGCCGGCGACGATCCCCACGACTCGCGACCATGTCGCCTCGTCGCCCCCGGTAACCGCGAGGACGATGAACAGGATGCCGATTGCGAGTAGGAGGTACTTCTGAAACGCATCGGTCTTCATGAATTCCATCGCTTGCACGCTATACGACTGATCGGCGCCGACTGCGTCATCCCCTCGGCGACTTCGCGACCGCGACCGAGAAGGCCCGCCGCGGCGCCCCGCCACTGGCCTTCGCGAGACAGGGGACCGACGGTTCCGGCGCCCCTGCCTCCGATCCGCCGCGACAGCCGCAATCAGCAGAGATCCCCGTGGTTCGCAGGTCGATTCAGCCCTAGGTTGGGCGACATGGCCAAGGAAGCGGGCACCTCAGGATGGGAGCGGGTGTACGGCGACGCCGCGACGCGACGAGGAAGGTCTTCGCAGCG
>CAVQIX010000006.1:0-290777 GCA_963712765.1 uncultured Solirubrobacterales bacterium
GAGCCGGGCTGATGGTGATCGTGGGCGCCGAACGGCGCTGCACGATCACCATGTATCGACCCAGCGCATGCGCCGCCCGGAGTCCCGGGGCGGCGCCGGGGCGGCGGCCAGGGCGCGCACGAGCATCGGCCTCGTCTCGGCTGGGTCGATCACGTCGTCGAGCTCGAAGTAGGTCGCGACGTTGAGGGCGCGGAAGTGGCGGCGCAGCCCGGCCACGAGCTCGCTGAAGTGCCGCTCGCGCTGATCGGGATCGGCGATCGCCTCAAGCTCGGTCCTCATCCCGAGCTGCACCGCGCCCTCGATCCCCATCGGGCCCAGTTCGCCGCTCGGCCATGCGAGGGTCAGCATCGGTTCGAGGAAGCTGCCACCGACCATCGCCTGGGCGCCGAGGCCGTAGCCACGCCCGACCACGACCGCGAGCAGCGGCACGGTCAGGTTCGGCCCGATCGCGAACAGGCGCGAGCAGTGCCTGACGAGCGCCGTCTCCTCGACCTCCGGCCCGACCATCATCCCCGGGGTATCGACCACGGAGATCAGTGGGATCGCGAAGGCTTCGCACAGCTGCATCATCCGCGCGGCCTTGTCGGCGCCGTCGCTGGTGATCGCCCCGGCGATCTGAGCCGGGTCGTTGGCGATGACCCCTACCGGCCGGCCCTCGAGCCGAGCGAAGGTGGTGATCATGCTTTTGCCGAACCCCGCCCTGAGCTCGGTGCACGAGCCGGTATCGAAGACCCCCTCGAGCAGATCGCGCATCGAGTAGACCCGTCGACGGCTCTCGGGGACGACCTCTCGCAGCTGCTCGGGATCGGGCTCGCGCCACTCGTCGAGCGGACCTTGGAAATAGCCGAGCAGGTCACGCGCGACCGTCACGGCCTCGGCCTCGTCGGCGACCCTGACGTCGACGACCCCGTTGGACGCTTGGACGTCGATCGGCCCGACTTCCTCGGGCGCGAAGCTGCCCAGACCACCTCCCTCGATCATCGCCGGCCCGCCCATGCCGATGCTCGCGCTCTCGGTGGCGATGATCAGATCGGAGCTTCCGGCGAGCGCGGCGTTGCCGGCGAAGCATCGGCCCGAGACGATCGCGATCCGCGGCACCAGGCCCGATAGCCGCCCCCAGAGCGCGAAGGCCCGCGCGGTCAGCGATGAGCCGACAGCGACGTCGGTGTCGCCGGGACGGCCGCCACCGCCCTCGGCGAAGAGGACGACCGGCAGCCGGAGGCGCTCGATCAGCTCGAACAGCCGGTCCTTCTTCGCGTGTCCGACTGCACCCTGCGTGCCGGCGAGAACCGTGTAGTCGTATGAGATGACAGCGCAGCGGGCGTCATCCCCGAAGCGCTCGCCTCCGACTCGGGCCAGGCCGCCGATCAGACCGTCGGCCGCCGTCTTGGCTATCAGCTCGTCCTCGCCGCGCCGCTGCCGCTGGGCGCCCAGTGCGAGGCGGCCGTACTCGACGAAGCTGCCCGGGTCGATCAGGTCGTCGAGGTTCTCGCGGGCTGTGCGCCCGCCGCGATCGTGGCGGCGCTCGACCGCATCGGCGCGCCCCTGATCGCCGCTGCGACGGCGTCGATCGAGCAACTCGTCGAGATCCGCGCGCCCGCTGCCGGGCACCCGGTCGGGGTCGGGCGTCCGTTCGGATTCGCCTTCCGCCAGCGGTTCGAGCCAAGCCACCGTCGAACCCTCCTCGATCTCGTCGCCAACGGCGACGGAGAGGGAGCGGACCCGGCCGGCGACCTCGGTTGCGATTTCGGTCTCCATCTTCATCACCTCGACCAGGGCGACGCCGCCGCCCGCGGCCAACGGGTCTCCGGCGCTGACCAGCAGCCTCTGCACGATCCCGGCGGTCGGTGAGGTGATCTCGATCGTGCTCACTGGCACCGAGAGGCTAAGGCAGGGAGTGGGGTGGGGCGGTCCAACCATGCCCGGCTCCGGAAACACCGGGGCCAAGCCGGCGCCGCGACGCTCGGCTGACGCCCTCGCGCGTGGATTCCCGATCGCCGTCTCAGGTCGGCTAACCGGCCACCGAGCGAATCGATCCGGGAACATGCCGGGCCTCGGCCCGGCATTCCCCGTCATCGGCGCGATCTGGTAGAGCTTCCCGCGCCATGCCGCAACCCCAGATCACAGTGCACGTGATTCCAGCGTCGCATCCGTGCCGGACCGTGATAGAGGCGGTGAGGCTCAAGGGGCTTGAGCACGAACTCGTAACCCTTGGGCCCGGCGAGCACAACGCCGTCCTGGAGGAGATCTACGGCGAGGGGAACACGACCGCGCCCGGCCTGACCGTGGATGGGCGCACGGCGCACGGCTCGCTCGCCGCGCTCGCCCTGCTCGAGGAGATCGCTCCCGAGCCATCCCTGTATCCCGAGCCGCTGGCGGAGCGGATCCGCGAGGCCGAGCGCTGGGGGGACGCGGAGCTGCAGGACCTCGGTCGCTGGTTCAGCTGGGGGTCGCTGCACTTCAGACCGGAGCGCCTCTCCACCTTCGGCGGTGGCGAGCCGCTCGATCCCGCCGGCACCGACTACGCGATCAAGTTCATTCGCGGCGCATGGCGCTATCACGGCCTCAGCGCGGTCAGGATCGTCGAGGGCCTGGCGGGCTTCCCGGCGAAGCTCGATCACGTCGACGAGCTGATCGCCGAGGGTGTGATCGGTGGCGAGAGGCCGAATGCGGCCGACCTCCAGATCGGAGCGACGCTGCGGGTGATCCTCAACGTCGGCGACGTAGCGCCGATGATCGAGGGTCGTCCCGCCGAGGAGATGGCGCGCCGATGGTTCAGCGACTACGAGGGCTCGGTGCCGGCGGGCGCGTTCCCAAGAGCCTGGCTGCGGGCTTAGATGCGCGCTCGGGCGAGCTCGCGAGCTACGTCCGCTATCTGCGCCTGTTGCGCTCTCGCGCTGATCCTGGTGCTCGGAGCGGATCCGGCCGCTTCCTCCGCCGGGCAGGCGGCTGCTGAATGCGACCGGGGGGCCGAGATCTGCCTGCTCAGCCCAGGGCCCTGGGTCTCTCCGCAGCTGCTCCTGTATTCGGTGCCTGCGGGCGCAGGCAGGCCGGCGCTCCGCTGGCAGCGGAGCGGCGCGGACGGCGAGGTGAACGCGGCCAGGCGAACCAGCGAACGAGGCGAGTACTCGAACTGGGCGATCCAGCTCCCGAAGCGCGCCGGTGAAGGCTCGATCGCCCTCACGCTCACGACCTCCGGAACGCCCGCGCTCACCCACCGGATCGAGGGAGAGGTACGCCCGGCACTGAGAAGCGCTTCGCTGGGGCTCGTCCGCCGGGGCAGGGACCTCGCCGTCCGCCTGCGGGCTCGAGTGCGCGCCGATGTCCGCGCGACCTTGCGGGTCCGGCTGTTCGCCGCCCGCGGCCATGGGGGCGCGCGGCAGATCGGCCGGTGGGCGACGGTGGGGGCGATCGAGCCCGACCCTGCGAGGCCGCTCTCGCTGCGGATCGACCGGAGGTCGCTGGCCCGCCGATGCGTCACCCTGCTGCGCTGCCGACTCCGCGTCACTGCTGTGATCTCCAGAGCCGGCACTCGGGTGGGCACGCTCCGGCGCGGTCGTCTCCTGCATCCGTCCTGGCGGCCGCGGGTCGCCGCGGCGGAGCGATACGCCAGGGGGCGCAACGGGACCGTGAGGTTCGCCGCAGTGGATCCGGCGGGCAGGCTCAGCGGTTACAGGAAATCGGGAACTGCCCCGGCGGCGAGCGTGATCAAGGCGATCCTGATGGTGGCCTACCTGCGGCGTTCGGACGTGCGCGACCGCCCCTTGAGAGGAGATGAGAGGGCGCTGATCGAGCCGATGATCCGCCGCTCAGACAACGGGGCGGCGGTCGAGATGGCCCGGCGGACCGGTGATCGTGCGGTCGAGCGGCTCGCTCGCGCCGCCCACATGCGCGATCTGGTCTACACGGCCCCGCCGGGATACCTGGGCGGGCTGAGCCGGATCAGCCCGCGCGATCAGGCGGGGTTCTTCAGCCGGATCGAGGCCCTCACGCCCGCTCGCCATCGGAGCTACGCCCGCAGGCAGCTGGGCTCGATCGTCGGCTGGCAGCGGTGGGGGGTGGCCGATGCCCGGCCGTCGGGCTGGGAGATCTACTTCAAGGGTGGCTGGGGGATCAGTGACGGACGGGGCAGTGGGACCGTCAACCACCAGAGCGCGCTCCTGCGGCGCGGGCGCTGCCGGGTCGGGATCTCGATTCTCACCGAGTACAACCCCTCGCAGGAGTACGGGCAGGCGACCCTGGAGGGCGTCGCCCGCCGGCTGCTGAAGGGAATCGGCCGCCTGCCGTGCTGATCAGGACTTTGTCCCGGCGATCGATTCGCGGCCCCGCGCGACGATCGCGTCGGCGAGCCGGTCTGCTGCGCCAGGCGCCTGCTCGAAGTAGAGGTTGGGCTCGATCGCCTCGATCTCGAGCAGAACCGGCTCGCCGCCGGGCTGGCGCAGGATGTCGATCCGTGCGACCAGGGGGATGGTGTCGAAGCGCTCCGAGATCACCTCCAGCGTCCTGCGGGTCAGCTCGAGCTGGTCCTCCGACGCCTCGCCTGCGACGACCAGGCTCGGGTCGTACATCGACTCCGCGACTCGGAGGCTGTCCTGGCGGACCGGGGCGACCTCGTCGTGGCCCAGCACCGCACCTTTGTGGAGCACGTGGCTGACCTCGCCCGAGACCGTGACCACCGCCGTCTCTCCGGTCGTCTCGACCGTCGGTATGTAGGGCTGGATCATCGCCATTCCGCCGTCTCCCCGGATCCGCTCGATCAGCTCGTGGCCGGCGGCGACTGAGCGGGGCCCGAAGTGGCCGGTGTCGCGGGCGCCGGCGGAGATCGTCGGCTTGATCACGACCTCGGCCTCGATCTCGGGCAGCGGATCGCCGGGGCCGACGTAGTCGGTTTCGACCACCGGCAGGCCTTCGCAGGCGAGATCGGCCATGTAGCGCTTGTCGCTGTTCCACTCGATCAGCGCCGGCGCGTTCTCCAGCGGAGCCTCGACGCTGCGGACCCAGTCGATGAACTCGCCATGGCGGCGGGCGTAGTCCCAGGGAGAGCGGACGACGACGAGGTCCGGCGTGCTCCAATCGGCGCCGGCGGCGTTCCAGGGGATGTAGTTGATCTCGATTCCCCGATCGGTGAGCTTGTCGAGCAGCAGCCGATCGTTGCCACCGAACTCGGGCGGCATCCCCTCGAAGGTGGCTATGGTCACGCGCATCCGTCAATCAAAGCTGATTCGCGGCCCGAGCGGTCGCGGACCAGGGAGCTCCGGTGTTATGGAAACCCAGGGCGAGCCGTTCACGGTGACGGGAGTCGACGTCGCAGCGCTACCGACCCGGGATGCGGAGAGGGCCGTCTCCCTCTACGTCGACGTGCTCGGACTGCGCCGCTCGAAGCAGTGGGGGCAGATGCCTGCCTACGGGGTCGAGACCGGCTCACTGACGCCTGCGACGTTCGCCGATCCCGACGGCAACGCGCTGCCGCGTCATCATCGATACGCACCGCAGGCCTGAGCAGGGGTTTGCCGTCGATCTGACCCAGCTATCCATAATCGGGGTTATCGTGCGTTGAGCTCGAATCCTCGCAGGCAGGCGCGTCCCTCCCCTTCACCTGCGGGTGAGTACGAACGCCGATTCGCGCATAAGCGGTGAGTCCCCGGCCGCGAATCGAAGCTGATCAACAGGCTCCTCACCCCCTGCGGCAGGAGCGAATGCAGGTGCCTTGCGTATCGCTCTCGCGCCTCTCGATCGAGGGCGACCAGCGCCGCGCGGTCGAAGACCGCATCGATCGGACCCAGTTGCTCCCCGCTGAGGCTGAAGAAGTCGGCGGCGAAGAGCGTGTAGTTGGCCGCGGATCCTTCCTGGAGTGGTTCCCGGCTCACGGTGGCAACGTCGGGAAGCCCCCGGCGACCGCGCCGCTTGACCCAGTCCTCGCTGGTTGGGCTCGCTCCAGTGGGTCGCGGATTGGCGCCCGCGTTATCGCAGGCCGATAAACCCGGTCGCCTCTGAAGGCGGGATCCGCCGAGAGGCGAGAGCCGGCCGGCCGGGGTGGCGGTCGTGGTTTCGTATCGGTGCTGCCGGTCAAATCGGCCCTCGGGCTCGGGTCCCGTCAGCGGTAGACGATCATCTTGTCCCCGAGGTCGATCCATTTGTAGATGAAGATCGAGTCCGGGATCGGGTTGCGGATGCAGCCGTGGCTCGCGGGGTAGTTCGGCACCGAGTGGTAGCCGTGGGTCGCCTCGCCCCGGTTGTAGTACACGGAGTAGTACATGCCGATCGAGTTGTAGCCGGGGTCGCGGCGATAGAAGCGGAAGGTCCCGTAGTCGGAGGGCGTCGCCGCGGCGCCGGTCGAGACGTGGAACGTATGGCGTGCCTTGCGCTTGGAGGCGAGCACCATCACCTGGCGTGAGTAGTCGACCTCGACGTGGTGACCGGCGCCGGGGTGCTTGAGCTTGAAGGCGCCCTTTCCTTTGGCGAGGCGCTTGAAGATCTTCCGGTTGGCGTCGTTGCTCCACGACATGCGGTTCACCTTGCGGAAGGCGAGCACCGCCCGCTCGAGGTGGCTGTCGTAGCGGCTGCCGCCCGGGGCGTAATAGCCCTGCTTCTTCAGCAGCCTCCGCAGCAGCTTCACCGAGCCGCCGCTCTGGCCCGGATTGAGGTCGGGGTAGAGGATCCCCGCTCGCTTCGAGCGGGTCTTGCCGCCGAGCTGCTTGTCGGTCCTCTTCTTGCGGACGATGAAGTTGTAGCGCCCCGGCTTGAGCAGCTTCGGGCTCTTCATCGTGAAGCGGCCCTTGTTGCCCTCCGCCGGCTTGATCCGGGAGCTGCCGACCTTGAGCGTGCGTCCGTTCCGCTTCAGCCGCAGGCCGACCCTCTGCCCGACCACGAACGGGTTGATGCGGCCGATCGCCCTGATCCGCTTGCCGGCCGGGATCTTGCCGCCCTTGAGGCCGGCGATCTTGACCGTCAGGTTGGCCCGGGCGGGCTGGTCCCCGTCCTTGCCCCCGCCTCCCGGCTGCCCGGGTGCCCCGGGCGGTGCCTCCGCCTTCTTCTTACCCTTCTTGAAGTCGGGCTTCGGCGCCTCGAATGCCCGCTCCGAGAGCGTCTCGTCGGTCTGCTGTGCAGTCTGATCAACCGGATCGGACGCCTGCGCCCCGGCTGTGAGGACCAAGCCCGCGCCCGCCAGAGCGATGACTGCGCCCTTGCGTACTCGCTTGGACCTGCTTCCCATGGGAAAAAGCGTACCGCGTGCCGCTATCCCTCGACCTCGCGGAGCCCGCCGCTGTCGACGTCGTAGACGAAGCCCCTGACGCGATCGGTGTGCGGGAGAAAGGCCGAGCCTCGGACCCGGGCCAGCGACTGGCGCACGTCCTCGTCGACGTCGGTGAAGCTCTCGATCGCGAACGGGGGCGCCATTCCGGTCGCCTCCTGCAGCTCGGCCCTGAAGCCATCGTCGGTGACCTTCTCCAGGCCGCAGTCGGTGTGGTGGATGAGCACGATCTCGCGGGTGCCGAGCTTGCGTTGCGAGAGGGCGAGAGAACGGACCACGTCGTTGGTGATCACGCCGCCCGCGTTGCGGAGGACGTGCGCCTGGCCGTCCTCGAGGCCGAGTGCAGAGAAGACGTCGAGGCGCGAGTCCATGCAGGTAACGACCGCCATCCGCAGCGCGGGCTCGACCGGCAGGTGGTCGCGATCGAACTGCGCCGCGAAGCGGGCGTTGTTGTCGAGAAGTCTGTCGATCTCCACGGAGGCGGGATTATCACGCAGGCGGCGATTCCGCGACTCGAGACCCCCCTGCTCCCCCTCGCGGACCTCCACCCGGCCGTTCTTCTATGGTTCATGTAGCCGATCAGTTCGATCGGCCTCAGAAAAAGGCTTGTATTGGATGAGTTGGTGCCGACGCATTGCTCCTCGCATTACGGCATTAGATCCCCAGGAGGGAAACTCACATGGCAGAAGGAACCGTCAAGTGGTTCAACGAGGACAAGGGCTACGGCTTCATCGAGGTCGAGGGCGGTGGCAAGGACGCGTTCGTCCATGTCAGCGGACTCGCCCCGGGAACCCGCGTGGCCGAGGGTGACCGCGTCACCTTCGATCTCGAGGAGGGCCAAAAGGGCCCACAGGCTGCGAATGTCTCCGTTGCCGGCTAGCTGAATCCTCAGCAGCTTCGAGAGGCCGGGTCGTCCAGCGACCCGGCCTCTCGTCTTTAAGCGCCCTGCCGATCGGCTCGCGGCCCCTCCGCCCGCCGCCCCCTACGATCCACCGCCGTGACCGACACTTCGGACTCATACGAGGGCTACGCGATCGACCTCGACGGGGTCGTCTGGCTCAGCCGGGAGCCGATCCCCGGCTCACCCGAGGCGATCGAGCGCCTGCGGGCCGCGGGCCGCGCCGTGGTCTTCGTGACCAACGATCCGCGCAGCACCCGTGCCGAGCTCGCCGATCGATTGACCGAGATCGGCGCCCCGACCGATGCCGCCGACATCCTCACCTCCGCGACGGCCGCTGCCGCCGCGGTTGCTGAGGCGCAGCCGGGGGCGCGGGTGCTGGCGGTCGGAACCGATTCCTTGCGCCGCGAGCTGACCGCCGACGGGCTCGACGTGCTCGGCGACGGCGAGAGCGGCGGTCGCATCGACGCGGTCGTCGTCGGCGGCGGAGCGGGCTTCGACTACGAGGTCCTGCGGATTGCCAGCGCCGCGGTCCGCGAGGGAGCCCGGCTGTGGGCTACCAACCGCGACCCCACCTACCCCACAGCCAGGGGTCTGGTCCCCGGCACCGGAGCCCTGGTAGCGGCGATCGAGGTCGCCGCGGGCGAGCGGTCGACCAACGTCGGCAAGCCGGAGCCCGCCCTGTTCGAGGCCGCCCTGCGGCGCCTCGGTGTCTCGGGGGCGTTGATGGCTGGGGACAGCCTCAACTCCGATATCGGCGGAGCGGCTCAGGCTGGGCTCGACACCGCTCTGATCCTCACCGGGCGCGACGGCCGCGAGCAGATCGATGGCGCCTCACCGGCGCCAGACCTCGTCTTCGACGATCTAGCGGCACTCGCCCGGGCACTGGCCTGAATGCTTGGACGCTCGGCTCATTGAGGGGGCTGGAGCCTGCGGCGGCCCCCGCCCCGGTCCACTAGATTGGCCGCCATGCGCCGCGACCTGGAGATCGTGATCGTCGGAGCCGGCTTCGGTGGAATCGGTGCGGCGATCGAGCTGCAATCGCACGGCTTCACCGAGATCACGATCCTCGACCGTGCCCCCGAGCTTGGCGGGACCTGGTTCCACAACAGCTATCCGGGGGCCGCCTGCGACGTCCCCAGCCACCTCTACTCCTTCTCTTTCGCCCAGCGCCGCGACTGGAGCCGCCTCTGCTCCCCCCAGGAGGAGATCCTCGACTACCTCAAGGATGTCGCGGCCCTCTACGGCGTCGATCGTTTCGTGCGGGGCGACGTGGAGGTCGAATCCTGCCGATGGGACGAGGTCTCGAGGCGCTGGACTGTCGACAGTGCCGACGGTCGCAGCTGGGAGTCGGATGCGGTGATCGTCGCCACCGGTCAGCTCCACCGCAAGTCCTATCCGCGCCTCGGGGGGCTCGAGCGCTTCGAGGGGCACAGCTTCCACTCGGCCGAGTGGGACCACGACTACGCGCTCACGGGCAAGCGGGTGGCCGTGATCGGAACCGGCGCCAGCGCCGTGCAGTTCGTCCCCGAGATCGCGCCGGAGGTGTCCGAGATGAAGATCTTCCAGCGCAGCGGCAACTGGTTCATGCCCCGCAAGAACCGGGAGTACCCCGGTCTGGTCAGGGCCGCGATCGAGCGCATACCCGGAGTCCAGGCGTTTCGCCGCCGCTTCATGTTCAACTACGGCGAGTCGCTGACGATGATGATCCGCCACCCCTCGAGCTGGGGCCGGCTCGGGAAGCTCCGCTCGGCCCTGTTCATGCGATGGCAGCTACGCGACTCGGCGGTCCGCAGGAAGGCCTGGCCCGACTACACCTTCGGTTGCAAGCGAATCCTCTTCAGCTCCTACTTCCTCCCCGCTCTGCAGCGCGACAACGTCGAGCTGATCACCGATGCGATCACCGAGGTCACCCCCTCTGGAATCCGGACGGCCGACGGGTCCGAGCACGAGGTCGACTGCATCATCTGGGGCACCGGCTTCCGCACCAACGACTTCATGTTCCCGATGGAGATCACGGGCGCCGGCGATCTCAGCCTGCGTGAGGCATGGGCGGAGGGGCCGCACGCCCATCTCGGGATGACGGTGCCCGGCTTCCCCTCCCTGTTCGTGATGTACGGGCCCAACACCAACACCTCGGGCGGCTCGATAATCGTCTACCTCGAGGCTCAGGCCGCCTACATCCGCCAGGCGCTGCAGCGGGTCGCCGAGACCGGCGCCGACGCTATCGCCGTCAGGCCCGAGGTCGAGGCTGCCAGCGACCTCTCGGTGCAGCAGCGCTTCGAGGGCACCGCCTGGACGGAGTGCGACTCCTGGTACCGGAACGAGTCGGGCAGGATCGTCGCCAACTGGCCCGGATACATGCGCGAGTACCTGGCCGAGACCGAGCATCTCGATCCGAGCGAGTACGAGCTCGTGGGGACCTCGCAGCGCTGAGACCTCGGGCCGCCTGCAGGCGGCCCGAGTCCGGCCCCCTTCCTCGCATAGCCATGTGATCTCCGGCGAACCGAGTGCTACCGCACGGGTACGACTTCGGGCTCGGCCGGCGGCTCCCCAACCGGACGATGACGGCGCCGTCACGCGCTAAAGGCCGAGCGTCCCGGCCGGCCTCGGGGACATCGTGCGCCCTCAGTCGGCGTTCGGCGCCGTGCGCGGCAGTCCCATATCGCGCTCGACCACCGAACCGAAGGCGCGGGCTGGGAGCACGGACGAGAGGCCGACGAGAATCCGCGCGTCGCGGCCGATCAGCGACGGGAGTGACCTCGCCGTCTATGCGGAGCGGCGCAGATGACGAAGCAGCCGCGAAATCACACCTCGATCTGAGGAAGGGGAGTGCGGCTAGGCCGAGCGCAGCAGATCCGGCTCGATGTAGATTCGCTTCGCGATCGGAACAGCGGAGCGGATTCGGGCCTCGCAGTCGTTGATCGCATCCGCCAGCTGCGGCACGGTCAGCTCGGGCTCGAACTCGAGCTTGACCGCGACCAGAAGCTCGTCGGGCCCGAGGTGCTGGGTGAGGATCTGGATGATCGAGCGGACGCCGTCGGTGTCTCCCAGCTCCGACTCGATCAGCTCGACCTGCTCGGGCCTCGCGGCCTCCCCCAACAGGAGGCTGCTCATCTCGATGGCCAGCACGATCGCGATCGCGACCAGCAGCGCGCCGATCGCGATCGTCCCGGCGCCGTCCCAGACCGGGTTACCGGTGATCTGAGCGAGCGCGACGCCGATCGTGGCGAAGGTCAGCCCGAGGACCGCCCCGGAGTCCTCGAGGACCAGGACCGGGAGCTCGGGGCTGCGCGAGTTACGGATGTATGCGAACCAGCTACGGTCGCCCCGCTCGCTGTTGGCGTGTTTGGCGGCAGTGCGCAGGGCGAGCGCCTCAAAGACGATCGCGACGCCGAAGATTGCGAAGGCGACCGCGGGGCTGCTGATCTCCTCGGGGTGTCCCACCTTGTGGATCCCCTCGTAGAGCGAGAAGAGCCCGCCGACGCTGAAGAGGACAACCGAGACCACGAATGCCCAGAAGTAGCGGCTGCGCCCGTAGCCGAACGGATGCAGCTCCGTCGGGGCCTTCTTCGCTCGGCGCCCGCCGAGAAACAGCAGGCCCTGGTTGGAGGAATCCGCGACCGAATGGATCGACTCCGCCAGCAGAGCTGAGGAGCCGGTGATCACGAAGCCGAAGAGCTTCGCTACCGCGATCCCCATGTTCGCGAGGAAGGCGGCGAGGATCGCCCTGGTGCTGTCTCCGTGTCCCGAACCCGAGCCTGCCATCGGCCCGGCAAGCTACACGGCCGGGCCCTGCTCAGCGGACCTTCGGTGGTGTCTTGCGGACCCGGTTCATCTTCTCCTCAAGCGACCCGGCCTTCTTCGTCCACTTCTTGCGGCCGGTGGAGATCAGGTTGAAGGTCTCTTCGGGGTCGTTCTTGAGGTCGTAGAGCTCGAGCTCGCCGGTCTTGTCGTAGCGGATGTACTTCCAGCGCTTGGTGCGCGCCCCGGAGTAGATCTTGTCGCGGCCACCCTGGGCCCGCCGAAGGTAGATCGTCTTGTGCAGGCGCTTGCGCTCCTCGTCGATCAGGGGCCGCAGGCTGCGGCCGTCGACCGGTCGCCGGGTCTCGATTCCGGCGTAGTCGCTGAAGGTCGGGGTGAAGTCGATGTTGCCGATCAGGGCGTTCTCGCGGCGGCCCTCGACGCCCGGGACGCGGATCCAGGTCGGCACCCGCGAGCAGACCTCGTAGGCGCAGTTCTTCTTCGTGTAGCGGTGGTCACCCATCGCGATGCCGTGGTCGGTGGTGTAGAGCACGATTGTCTCGTCCAGCTCGCCCTTTGCCTCGAGCGTCTCGAAAATGTCCCGCACACCGTCGTCGATCGAGAGGATCGTGCGGTTGTGGTCGAGCCGATCGGCGCGCAGCTCCTTGCGGTCCGGCTGCTTCAGCGAGGAGATCCACTCGGGCTTGTCGGAGACGTCCTTCTCGAGGTAGGCCTCGCCCTGGGGGATCGTCGGGACGTCAGCGTTGCGATGCCGCTTCGCCGGGACCCAGGGACCGTGGGGGCCGAAGTAGCTGACCATCGCGAAGAACGGCCGGCCGGGGTCGGTCTCCTCGATGAACTCGACCGCCTTCTCGTTGAAGACGTCGGTCGAGTACGCGCCGGCTCCCTTGCCCCTGGTCTGGAGGGTGCCGTTGTCGTTGAGCGTGTAGCGGTCGTATCCCTGCTTGCCGTCGTAGGAGACCCAGTAGTCCCAGCCCTCGGGAACGAAGGTCGCCTTCTCGTCCCAGGGGAACTTGTTGAAGTACTTGCCGATGAAACCCGTCTGGTAGCCGTCGTCCTCGAGCCACTGGGCGATGGTCGATCGGCCGTTGAAGTCCGCCGTCTCGGAGTTGCTCTCGATCCCCGTATTCGACGAGGTCTGGCCCGTGAGCATCGTCGCCCGCGAAGGGCAGCACAGAGCGGTGTTGACCATCGCGCTGGAGAACTTCACCCAGTCGTCACGTGAGTTCATGTAGGGCATCGCCCGCATCGATCGGTTGTGCTGGTCGTCGCTGAAGAAGACGACGATGTTGGGCCGATCCCGCTTGGCGGCGGCGTCGACCGAGTCGGAGCCGCCCGTGATCAGGGCGACGACCGCGACGACGACCGCGACCGCGGACGCGAGGACGATGCTCTTGGCTTGGAAGGTGCGCGACATGGGATTCGGAAGGAGCTCTCAGGTCTAGACCCGCCGCCGGGCGCGAAGTCTCGGGCTTCGCGGACGATCGGTCGGTCCCCCGCTCGAGCGCAATTCTAGAGATCAGGGCGGCTCGCCCCGGCAGGAGAACGTCGGTCGAATAGTGTGACCGGTCCACGGCTCCGACGTAGTAGTGAAGGTGGAAGCAATGCGGAACATCGAGCGGGTAGCGAGACTGGCCCCGCTGGCACTCGTCGCCGGTGCCCTCGCCGTGGCCGGTTGCGGCGACGATGCCGGCGACTCCGAGCCGGCGACGGGCTCGCCCGACGACGTCGTCTCCACCACGCTGGACGATCCGGGCGGCGCCGCGACGATCCCCGATCTGCCGGTCAACGAGGATCCGGCGGCGGTCTCGTGCACGGCGCCCCCGATGGGCACCTTCGACGCCACGGCGACGGTCGGCGGTTCGCTCAAGGACGGGAGGGCGGCGGCGCTCGAGCAGGGCTGCTCGATCCGGGTCGCGATGCGTAACGGCAAGGGGCTCGCGCTCACCGAGGATTTTCGACCCGACCGGGTGAACGTAGCCGTGGAGAGCGGCGAGATCACCGAGATCCTCAGCATCGGCTGACCGGAGCTTCTGCTCCCCGATTCCTCGTCACAGGACGACCCGGCTAGGCTCTCAGCGATGGCACGAGTCGACTATGACCCGGCGGAGATTCCCGCCCGCTCCTTCTACAAGCTGATGACCGCCTCAATCGTGCCGCGACCGATCGCCTGGATCTCCTCTCGAGCGGCCGACGGCACCGACAACCTCGCCCCCCACTCCTTCTTCACAGCCTCATGCGTCGATCCTCCGGTTCTGCAGTTCACCTCGGTGGGACGCAAGGACAGCCAGCGCAACATCGAGGAGTTCGAGGAGTTCGTGGTCAATTTCTGCCCGGAGTCGCTGTTCGAGGAGGTCAACGCCACCGCGACCGACTTTCCGCCGCACGTGAGCGAGTTCGACGCCGTTGGTCTCGAGCGGGAGGAGAGCCGGATGGTCGCTCCGCCGAGGGTCAAGGCCTCTCCGGTCGCATTCGAGTGCAAGCTCGAGGAGACGATGTGCTTCGGTGACTCCACGGTCATCTTCGGCCGGGTGGTCTTCGCGGCGGTCGCCGAGGAGGTGCTCGACGGCGAGCTGCCCGACGTCGAGCTGCTGAGGCCGCTGGCGCGGCTCGGCAAGATCGAGTGGAGCGAGCTGGGCACGATTCGGCGGATCACCCGGATTCCGCACTCCGAGTGGCCCGGTCACTACTCGCCCGAGCAGTAGGCTCCGGGTCGAACCCCACGCCGCCCCCGGACGAGGACGGAGAGCCCGAGATGACGCTGAACGAGCAGCAGGAGAAGATGTGCGAGGACAACGAGATCGACTTCTCCGACCTCAAGGCGATGTTCATCAACTGCACGCTCAAGAAGAGCCCGGAGCAGTCGCACACCCAGGGGCTGATGGACATCTCGATGGAGATCATGAAGCGCAACGAGATGACCGTCGATCAGGTCCGCGCGATCGATCACCCGATCGCTACCGGTGTGTGGGAGGACATGACCGAACACGGCTGGGACGAGGACGCCTGGCCCGGGATCCAGGAGCGGGTGATGGCGGCTGACATCCTCGTCCTGGGGACGCCGATCTGGCTCGGCGAGAAGTCATCGGTCTGCACGCAGGTGATCGAGCGGCTCTACGGCTACTCACACCACACCAACCCCAACGGCCAGTGGGCCTACTACGGTCGCGCCGGCGGGTGTCTAGTCACCGGCAACGAGGATGGGGTCAAGCACTGCGCGATGAACATCCTCTACTCGCTCCAGCACCTCGGATACACGATTCCGCCCCAGGCCGATGCGGGGTGGATCGGGGAGGCCGGTCCCGGGCCGTCCTACCTGGACGAGGGTTCAGGCGGCCTGGAGAACGACTTCACCAACCGCAACACGACCTTCATGAGCTGGAACCTGATGCACGCCGCACGGATGCTCAAAGACGCCGGCGGCGTGCCCGCCCACGGCAACGTGCGCGCGGAGTGGGACGCCGGCTGCAGGTCTGACTTCCCCAACCCCGAGTACCGCTAGGGCCCTCGGGGTCTACTTCCGCTTCCAGGGCCCGAAGAGCCTGCCAAGGGCGCCGGACGATTTCCGCGCGGAGAAGACGCCGGGGCCGTTCTCGGGCGGGGGCAGCCGGGCGACCTCGGCGGCGGTGATCGAGAGAAAGACGCCGCGCTCGAAGGTGCGGGTTACCTCGGGGCCGTCGACGAAGCGGACTGATCCCGCACCGTCGTTGATCACGATTCCGTCGAGGATGTGCTCACGGTAGTTGTCGACGATCTGCTCGACAGTTCCGACCACGGCCTGCTCGATGTCATAGACGGTGGTTCCCTCCTCGACGGCGTTGTAGTGAACCGCGTGGCCGAGGTCGAGTTCTTGGAGTCGATCATTCATGCCCTGAAATATACGATCGTTGGGTGGCCGGCTACTCAGGTACACCGCTTCCCAAGAAGCTCGGGATCAAGGAGGGGGCCGAGGTCGCGTTCCCCGGGGCGCCGGCGGAGTTCGAGCGGGCCCTCGGCGAGCTGCCCGCCGCGGTCAGGATCAAGCGGGCTGCGCGGGGCCCGCTCGACGTCGTCGTCCTCTTCGTCCGCCGCCGCTCCGAGCTCGCCCGCCGGATCGATCCGCTCGCTCGCGCGGTCCACCCTGACGGTGGGCTGTGGATCGCCTGGCCGAAGCGGGCCAGCGACGTCCCGACCGACATGACCGAGGACATCGTCCGCGAGCTCGGGCTGCCGCTCGGCATGGTCGACAACAAGGTCTGCGCGATCGACGAGACCTGGTCGGGCCTGCGCCTCGTCTGGCGGCGCGAGAACCGCTGACCGAGCGCCCGGCTCGATGGTCGCGATGGGCGGACGCTAAAGGCCCTGCGCGAAATCCTCGATCTCGCGGCTGAGCTTCCCGCCCTGCCAGGCGAGCGGGCTCTCGCCCTCCTCCTCGCTGACCAGGCGGGCCTGGGGCAGGTGATCGCAGATCCGACGAGCCGTCTCGAAGGGATGCCCTGGGTCCGCCTCGTCGCGGCTGGCGACCACCAGTGCCGGGAGCTCTAGAGCCCCGAGCGGTTCGAGGCCGTCATAGGGAATCGAACGCGGCACCTCGCGCAGGGCATTGGCGAGCGCATCGGGGTGCTCGTGGCGCTCCATCCGATCGCGGGCGATGCGCAGCAGCGTGTCCTCCCATTCCGGGTTGAGACCGCCGGCCCGATACGCCTGAAGCCATCCCTCCACCCCGCCCTCCGCCAGGCCGTCGGCGAGTCCGTCCCAGTAGGCGAGGGTCGAGTCCGGCGCCCGTTCGCCCTGGTTGGCCGGGCCGATCAACACCAGTCCGCGATAGTGGTCCGGATCCCTCAGCGCGGCGGTGAGGATCGTGTGGGAGCCCATCGAGTGGCCGCAGACGATCGGCCTCTCCCCTCCCCCGGCCTGTGTTCGGCAGATCGTCTCGAGGTCGTCGGCGAGGGTCTCGTAGTCGTAGCTGCCCCGGTGACCGGGGTCGCTGCCGCCGTGCCCGCGGGCGTCGTAGGAGATCAGTTGGTAACCGTTGCGCGGCAGGTGTGAGGAGCCGTGGACGACGAGGTCGCGATGGGCGGTGATCCCGTGGGCGAGCACGATTGGCGAGCCCTCGCCCTCTTTGAAACCACGCAGCATCGTGCCATCGGAGGCCTCGACCTCGAACTCGGTCCGTTCGGAGCTGGCCACGCCGGCTCCGCGGCCCGGGCTAGGCCGCGGCTCTGGCCTCGGCCAGAGCGCCGGCGATGCCGTCGGCGTCGGTGTAGCTGAGGCCGAGCAGCTTCACCTCTCGGTGGGCGATCCTGCCGTCGGGATCGACGATGAAGATAGCCCGGCGCAGTGCCGACCCGAGCTTGATCCCGTACGCATCGGCGACCTCCAGCCCAACGTCGGCGACGAGCGGCACGTTGAGGTCGTGATGGGCGATGAAGCTCTCGTGCGAGTCGACGTCCTGGGGGGATACGCCGACCACCTCGGCGTCGAGGGCGTCGAGCTTCTCGCCGTTATCGCGGTAGTTGCAGAGCTGCTTGGTGCAGGTGGTGGTCTCGTCGCCGGGGTAGAAGGCGAGGACCAACCACTTCCCACGCTGGTCGGAGAGCCTGAAGTCACCCTCTCCGGTCCAGGGCTTCTCGAAGTCGGGCGCCGGATCTCCTACGTTCAGCTTTGCCACATCAACCCTCCACGGTTGCGCTCTTGATCACCACTGTCTGACTCGGGGGCCCATCGCTTCCGGGTCCGGCGCCGAGCGCCTCGATCTTCTCGATCGTCTCGAAGCCCTCAGTCACCTCACCGGCGATCGCGAAGTCGGCGGGCAGGCCGGCATCGGCTTCTGCGGTGACGACGAAGAACTGGCTGCCCGAGGTGCCGGGGGGCTCCGCCCCGGTCTTCGCCATCGCGACGAGGCCACGGGTGTAGGAGATGCTCTGCGGCGGCTCCTCCTTGACCGAGTAACCGGGCCCGCCGGTGCCGTCGCCGTTCGGATCGCCGCCCTGGACCACGAATCCTGGGGCTACGCGGTGAAACGGAGTCTCGTCGAAAACGCCCTCCTCGGCCAGGTACTGGAAGGAGGCGGCCGTCCTCGGCGCGCGCTCGGCATCGAGGCCGACAGTGAAGCTGCCGCAACTGGTGTCGAAAACGACCGCCGACGCGGATGGCTCCTTGGCATCGGGCGGCGGGATGTCGACGTTCTTGGCGGCGGGTTCCTCGACCGTTTCGCAGTCGCTCGCGGAGGCCGATCCGCTGCCGCCGTCGTCGTCCCCACCGGTCAGCAGGACCACCGCGACAACGGCGATCACGACCACCATCGCCGCGGCGAAGATGATCGCGCCGGTGCGGCCGGGAGGGGACTCGTGAGAAGCCTGGTCGGGTGGCTGCGGTGAGCTGGGCTGATCTGACATGGCTGGGCGGCGCAGCCTAACGGGTTGCGATCATTGGACCGTGGACACGGATCGAGATCCCGCGATCGAGGAGCCCCAGCCCCGCAGCGGCCCGCCTACGAGGGTCCGGCTGATGGGGCGCGCACTGAACAGCGCCGTTGCCCATGCGCCGTGGCTGTGGCCGGTTCTGAGGCGACCGATGGCGTCGTACTTCGACGGCCGTGCGGCCGGCTGGGACGAGCGCACCGGCGCCCCGGGTCCCTCTCATCTCGCGCCCCTCGCGGTCGCGGTCACGAAGATCGACCGGCGCCCTGAACGAGCACTCGACCTCGGGACCGGGACGGGTGTCGCCGCGTTGTTCTTAGCCCGCGAGTTTCCCCACGCATCGATCCGCGGGGTCGACATCAGCGAGGAGATGATCCATCAGGCCAAGCGCAAGGTCGGGCTCGACCCCGACGGCCGGGTCGCCTTCAAGGTGGCCGACGCGGCTCGTCTGCCATGGCCGGACGAGCACTTCGATCTCGTCACCCAGCTCAACATGCCACCGTTCTTCGGCGAGGCGGCACGGATGCTGCGTCACAGCGGACATGTCATCGTTGCCGCGAGCTCCGGCGAGCGGACCCCCTTCTTCACACCCGACTCGGTTCTGGAGCGGGGCTTCAGGCGCCACGGGTTCACCTCCGTCAGCAACGGCAGGATCGGCAGCGGCTCCTACTTCGTCGCCCGCAAGGGAGACTGATTTCACCGGGCCCGGGCCCGGTGAATAGATTCCCCGCGAGGCATGAGCAGAGGCCGAGAGCCATTCACACTGATCGTCAACCCCTCCGCGGGTGGTGGGCGGTCCGCGGGCCGGCTTCCGCAGGCCGAGAGCGCTCTGAGGTCGGCGGGTTGCGATTTCGAGGTCGAGCTGACGCGTCATCTCGACCACGGCTGCGAGATCGCGGCCGAGGCAGCCGCGGCCGGACGGACGCCGGTGGTGATGAGCGGCGACGGGATGATCGGCCGGATCGGCGGCGAACTTGCCGGTGGTGACGTCCCGCTCGGAGTGATCCCAGGCGGCCGCGGCAACGACTTCGCCCGGGTGGTCGGAATCCCCACCGACCCGGTCGAGGCGGTGGCGAATCTGCTCGCCGGCCACCGCCGCCGGATCGATGTCGGCGAGGCCAACGGGGTCCGCTTCCTCTGCATCGCCTCCTGTGGGTTCGATTCCGACGCGAACCGGATCGCCAACGAGGCCAAGCTGGTCAAGGGGCCCTTGGTCTACGCCTATGCCGCGCTCCGCGCTCTCGCCCAGTGGAAGCCCGCGCGCTTCAGCCTCACCCTCGACGGGGAGCCGCGAAGCTTCGAGGGCTTCGCCGTGGCGGTTGCCAACTCCAAGGCCTACGGCGGCGGCATGTTCGTCGCTCCCGACGCCCAGCTCGACGACGGCCTGCTCGATGTGATCACCACCTCGGGAACCTCGAAGCTCGGGTTCCTGCGTGGCCTCCCCGACGTCTTCAAGGGAGCCCACGTCGATCGCCCCGAGGTCGACAGCTTTCGCGCCGCCGAGGTCCGGATCGAGGCCGACCGTCCCTTCGCCGTCTTCGCCGACGGCGAGCACATCACCGATCTCCCGGCGACGATCTCGTTGCTCGAGGCGTCACTCGAGGTGATCGCGCCCAAGCCCGAGCGCCCGGGCTGAGCGCGACCGCGCCGCCGCGTCATAGTTCCGTGCCGTGACCGCCACCACCAGCACGGAGAAGCCGCGCTCGGCCCTGTTCGGGCCGAAGCGCGCGTTCGCCAGGGCCGTCGGTCGGCTCAGTCGGCTCAGCGGGCGCGGGGGCGGCACGACGCTGCCCGGGCGCCTGCTGCTGAGGACCGCCCCCGATGCGATTGACCGCCTCGGAGCCGGTCTGCAGCGGGGCTCGACGGTGATCAGCGCCACCAACGGCAAGACCACGACTGCCGGCATGATCGCCGCAGCGATGCGGGCCGAGGGCCGCGATCCGGTCCACAACAGGGCGGGCTCGAACATGGCCTGGGGAGTTGCCACGGCGCTGCTCGAGCAGCGCGGCGAGGAGGGTCTCTTCGAGGTCGATGAGGCCTGGCTGCCGCAGGTGAGCCGGTCGCTTCGACCTCGTCTGGTCGTGCTCGCCAATCTGTTCCGCGATCAGCTCGACCGCTACGGAGAGCTTGAGCGCCTCGCCGACGAGTGGGCGGAGGTGATCGCCGGCCTCGAATCGGCCGGGACCGGGCTGGTCCTCAACGCGGACGACCCGCTGGTGGCCGACCTCGGGCGCGATTCTGACCTCATGCGTCGCCAGGGCGTCAGCTACTTCGGGATCGAGGACCCCGGCCAGGCGCTCGACGCCCTCCAGCATGCCCACGACGCCAAGCATTGCCGCCGATGCGGCGCCCCCTACCGCTATGAGCGGGCCTTTGTCGGCCACCTCGGCCACTACTCGTGCTCGAACTGCAGCGCCGGACGGCCAACTCCCGACATCACCGCTACGGCGATCGAGCTGCACGGCATGAAGGGGTCGACCTTCACCGTGATCACGCCCGGGCCGAGCGCCGTGATCGAGCTGCCGCTCCCGGGGCTCTACAACGTCTACAACGCGCTGGCCGCGGTCGCTACCGCCCTCCGTCTCGATATCCAGCTGGAGAGGATCGCCGCTGCCCTCGCCGAGGTCGAGGCGGTGTTCGGCCGGGTCGAGACGATCGAGATCGAGGGTACGCCGGTCTCGATCTTCCTGATCAAGAACCCGGTCGGCGCCAACGAGGTCCTGCGCACCCTGGCCCAGGAGGCGACCCAGCACGACGACCGCCTCGACATCTGGCTGGCGCTCAACGACCGCATCGCCGACGGTCGCGACGTCTCCTGGATCTGGGACGCCGACTTCGAGCAGCTCGAGGGCTTGGTTCGCCACGTGACCTGCGCCGGGACGAGGGCGGCCGAGATGGCACTGCGCCTCAAGTACGCCGGTTGGCCGCGACAGGCGATCTCGATCGAACCTGACATCTCCTCCTCGCTCGCGGCTGCCCGAGAGGGCGCGAGGGGTCGCCTCTTCGCCCTGCCCACCTACACGGCCCTGATCGAACTTCGAACGATGCTCGCCAAGCGGGGTCTCGCGCGGGAGTACTGGGAATGAGGCGCCTGGTCAGCCCCGACGGGAACTTCGGGACCGAGTTGCTCTGGCACCAGACCGAGTGCGGCGGCTACTCCGCCGACCTCCGCCTCTGGGAGCGGCTGGCGGGCGAGTGCGGTGGCCCGATCCTCGACCTCGGCGCCGGCGCCGGACGGGTAGCCCTGCATCTCGGTCTCCGCGGGCACCTCGTCCACGCTGTCGACGCCGACCTCGAGCTGCTCGAGGCGATCGAGGCCCGGGCCCGGGCGGAGTCGATTCCGGTCAGCAGCGAGCGCGCTGACGTGCGTGAGCTGACATCGGAGCGGACCTTCCCCCTGATCATCGCCCCGATGCAGCTGATGCATCTGCTCGGGGGCGCCGAGGGGCGTGCTCGCGCGCTGGCATCGATATCGGCTCTCCTCGAGCCGGGGGCCCTGTTCGCAGCCGCCCTGCTCGACGATCGCGAGGAGATCAACTCGGGGACCGCCGACCCGCTGCCCGACGTCCGCGAGCACGACAGCTGGGTGCACTCGAGCCTGCCGCTGGAGGTGCGGGTGGATCCGGACGGGATCCTGGTCCGGCGCCTGCGTCAGCTCGTCTCACCCGAGGGGGAGCTCTACGAGCGCGAGCACGAGATCTGGCTCGATCACCTCTCACCGGCCCTGCTCGAGCGGGAGGCGGCCGGCTTCGGTCTGGTCCCCGAGGAGCGGGAGTTCCTTCCCGAGACGGACGAGCACGTCAGCTCGGTGGTCGTCCTTCTTCGCCGCCCGGAGGCTGACCGATGAGCGCGCCGAGGCGACTTCGCTTGCTCGCGCTCTACCCCGAGCAGATGAACATCTACGCCGATCGCGGCAACGTCACCTTCCTCAGGCGCCGTTGCGAGTGGCGGGGGATCGAGTTCAGCTACGCTGCCGCGGGTCCCGGACACAGCTTCGAGCCCGCCGAGCACGATCTGATCTACATCGGCGGTGGCCAGGACGCCGACCAGCGCTCGGTCGCCGCCGATCTGGTCGAGACCAAGCGGGAGCCGATCGCGGCCGCGATCGCCTCCGGGGCGGGTGTCCTCGCCGTCTGCGGCGGCTACCAGCTTCTCGGCAGCTACTACGAGGTCGGATCGGATCGGATCGAGGGCCTCGGCCTCTGCGGGCTGCGCACGGTCCGCGAGCCCGGCGAGCGCCTGATCGGGAACGTCGCGATCGAGGTCGATCTCGGGTCGGGGCCGCGGATCCTCGCCGGCTTCGAGAACCATGGCGGCAGGACCTACCTCGGGCCCGACGACATGCCACTCGGGCGCGTCATCGACGGCCACGGCAACAATGGCTCCGATGGATACGAGGGGGTGCGGTTCGCAAGCGTGATCGGCACCTACCTGCACGGGCCGCTGTTGCCGAAGAACGCCTGGCTCGCCGACCATCTGATCTCGGCGGCGCTGGCGCGCGGCGGCGTGTCCCCGGAGCTCGAGCCGCTCGACGACACGATCGAGGCGGTCGCGCACGCCGACGCCCGCGCGGCGGCGGCCCGTGAGTAGATTGGCACCGATGGCGACGGCCGGCGAGACGACGACGATCGGATGGCGGGAGTGGGTCCACCTCCCCGAGCTGACCGAGCTACCGCTCAAGGCCAAGGTTGACACGGGCGCGCGAACCTCGACCCTGCACGCCTACGACATCGCCGAGTTCGAGCGTGACGGCGATCGCTGGGTTCGGTTCCGCTTCCATCCCAATCAGCGGGACGAGGTGACCGAGGCCGAGGCCGAGGCGCCGCTGGTCGATCGGCGCCAGGTCAGGCCCTCCAGCGGCAAGGGAGAGATGCGGCCGGTGATCGCGACGGAGGTCGTCGTCGACGGCAATCGACGTCCGATCGAGCTGACGCTCACTCGGCGTGATGAGATGGGATTCAGGATGCTGCTCGGTCGGCGGTTGCTCCGCCAGGGGTTCGTGGTCGATCCGCGCCGCTCCTACCGGACCGCCGAGTCGAAGCAGGTCCGGAGGCAGGCGCGAAAGGAGCGGGCGAGACGATGAAGATCGGTGTGCTGAGCAGGCGGGCGAGCCTGTACTCGACCCGTCGCCTCTACGAGGCGGCCAAGGAGCGCGACCACGACGTGCGGGTGATCAACTACCTGCGCTGTTACATGGACATCACATCGCACAAGCCACAGGTGATGTTCAAGGGCGAGCCGGTCTCCGGCTACGACGCGATCATTCCCCGGGTCGGCGCCAGCCACGCCTTCTACGGCGCCTCGGTGGTTCGCCAGTTCGAGATGATGGGGACCTTCTCGGCCAACGAGTCGACCGCGATAAACCGGGCCCACGACAAGCTCCGGCAGCTGCAGCTGCTCAGCCGGGCGGGGATCGGGCTACCGGTCAGCGGCTTTGCTCACGACGTCCAGGACGTAGACGGGATGATCGACGCCGTCGGCGGAGCCCCGGTCGTGGTCAAGCTCCTCGAGGGGACCCAGGGCAAGGGCGTGGTCCTGGCCGAGACCCGCAAGGCGGCCGAGTCGGTGATCGGGGCCTTTCGGGAGCTCGACGCAAACATCCTGGTGCAGGAGTTCATCAAGGAGGCGAACGGCTCCGATATCCGTGCCTTCGTGGTCGGCAGGCGCGTCGTCGCTGCGATGGAACGCACGGCGCCGCCAGGCGAGTTCCGCTCCAACATCCATCGCGGCGGCTCGGCGGAGCGGGTCAGGCTCACCCCGGAGGAGCGATCCACGGCGGTGCGCGCGGCGAAGCAGATCGGTCTCAACGTCGCCGGCGTCGACATGATGCGCTCCAACCACGGTGCGGTCGTACTCGAGGTCAACAGCTCCCCGGGTCTGGAGGGCATCGAGGAGGCGACCGGCATCGACATCGCCGGCAAGGTGATCGACTTCCTCGAGAAGAACGCACGCCCGGGCAGGACCAAGAGCCGGATCAAGGGCTGAGGCCGGCACTTGATGGCGACCCCGACCGGACCCAAGGCGCGGAGCGAGGCGGTCGAGCCGTTCGAGCTCGGTGGCGTCGTCGTCGGCGTCGGCGAGCGGGAGGAGATCGAGATCCCGGTCGAGCGGCTCCCTACCGGACCGCGGATCACGATCCCGACGATCGTCCTCCACGGCCGTCGCCCGGGCCCGAGGATCTCGATCTCGGCCGCGATCCACGGCGATGAGGTGAATGGCGTCGAGGTGATCCGACGGTTGCTGGGCGAGCTACGGCCGGCCGAGATCGGTGGGACCGTGATCGCCCTGCCGGTCGTCAACGAGCTCGGCTTCATGGCCGGGACGCGCTACCTGCCCGACCGCAGGGACCTCAACCGCGCCTTCCCGGGCAGCTCGCGGGGCTCGCTGGCCTCGAGGATCGCCCACCTGATGATGGAGCAGGTGATCAGCCGCTGCGAGTACGGGATCGACCTGCACTGCGGCTCCGATGCCCGCGCCAACCTACCCCAGATACGAGCCGATCTAGACGACGGGCGGACCATGGCCTGCGCGGAGGCGTTCGGCTCAAAGGTGCTGGTCCACGCCCAGACCCGCGACGGGTCCCTGCGGCAGGCGGCGACCGAGGCAGGGATGGCGATGCTGCTGTTCGAGGGCGGTGAGGCCAACCGCTTCGACGACTACGCGATCGAGGCCGCCTACGAGGGGACTCTGCGCGTGCTCGCGCATCTCGGGATCATCGAGAGCGCTCCGGGCAGCTCCGAGCCGGTGATGATCAGCCGCGAGACCCGCTGGGTCCGGGCCTCTCGCAGCGGCATGTTCCGACCCGAGGTGCCACTCGGCGCCGAGGTCCAGCACCGTCAGGTCCTCGGACACCTCTCCGACGTCTACGGCCGCCGCAACCTCGCCGTTCGCTCCCCCTTCGACGGAATCGTGATCGGGATCGCCAACAACCCCCTGGCCAACCAGGGCGACGCGCTGGCCCACGTCGCGCGTGACCCCGATGGGATAGCCGACCCCGAGCCGGAGCACGAAGGGGCTTGAGGCGGCCGCGCCGCTCAGGCGCCGGTCGAACCGAAGCCGTCCTCGCCTCGCTCCGTCTCGCCGAGCGAGGCGACCTCGACGGCCGGCAGGTCCGCGTAGGGCGTGATCAGCAACTGGGCGATCCTGTCCCCGGTCTCGACGATGAAGGGCTGCTCGCGATCGGTGTTGAGCAGCAGCACCCTGACCTCGCCGCGATAGCCGGAGTCGATCAGCCCGGGGGCGTTGACGAGCGAGATCCCGTGCCGGGCGGCGATGCCGCTGCGTGGCAGCACCAGGCCGGCGTGACCGTCGGGTACGGCGATCGCGATCCCGCAGCCGACAGCGGCTCTCTCCCCCGCCCCCAGTCGCGCGGCCTCTGCCGCGTAGAGGTCGAGCCCGGCGTCGCCGGGATTGGCCCTGGTCGGGAGGGTCGCCGAGGGCGTCAGCATCTGGACGAGGAGTTCGATCGGAGGCCCCGGGTCCGGCCTCAGGGGCCCGGCTCGTGATCGCCGTTGGCGGAGATCTCCGCACTACCGTTGAGCTCATAGGGTTCGAAGCGGTGCGCGAGCGCGGCGGGTACGCGGGCGCTCACCCGGACCCCCTCGGGCCCGTCCTCGCGCACGACGCGACCCGCGACAGCGTGCAGGTCGCTGAGCTTCTCTCCGGCGTCATAGGGGAACAGCAGCTCCATTGGCTGCAGAGTCGCCCCGAACGCCGTCTCGATCGCGCCCTTCAGCTCCTCGATGCCCTCTCCGCTCACCGCCGAGACCCCGACCACGTCGCGTTCGCCGACGAGCAGGCGAGCGCGCTCGGTCGGGTCGAGCAGGTCGAGCTTGTTGAAGACCAGCAGCCTCGGCGCGCTGTCGGCCCCGAGCTCGCCGAGCACGGCGTTGGCCGCGGCGATCGCCTCGGCTCGAGCCGCCGGCGGGTCGGAGGCATCGACCACGTGCAGGATCAGGTCGGCGATGACCGTCTCCTCCAGAGTCGCCTTGAACGCCTCGACCAGCTGGTGGGGAAGCTTCTGAATGAAGCCGACGGTGTCGGTCAACAGGTATCGACGACCCTCGTGCTCGTAGGCGCGGGTCGTCGGGTCGAGAGTGTGGAAGAGGCGATCGCCGACGCTGACGCCAGCGCCGGTGAGCGCGTTCAGCAGGGTCGACTTGCCGGCGTTGGTGTATCCCGCGAGCGCCACGGTGGGCAGCGCGGAGCGCTCGCGCGCAGCTCGCATCGTCGAGCGGTTCTGCTCGACCTCCCCGAGCCTCCGCTTGAGGGCCGCGATCCGGTCGCGGGCCAGCCGACGGTCGGTCTCGATCTGCGACTCGCCCGGCCCCCTGGTGCCGATCCCGGCGCCGAGACGCTCGAGGTGGGTCCACAGGCCGCGCATGCGGGCGAGGTTGTACTCGAGCTGCGCGAGCTCGACCTGGAGCTTTCCCTCGGCGCTGTGGGCGTGGTCGGCGAAGATGTCGAGGATCACCGCGGTCCGGTCGATCACCGGGACCCCCAGCTCCTTCTCGAGGTTGCGCTCCTGGCGTGGGGCGAGCTCGTCGTCGCATGCCACCAGGTTCGCGTCCGAGCGCTTGATCTCGTCCTTGAGCTCAGCCAGCTTGCCGCGCCCGAAGTAGCGGTCCGGGTCGGGGTCGGGACGTCGCTGGGTCATCTCCCCCGCGGTGGCGACGCCGGCGGTGCGGAGCAACTCCTTGAGCTCGGCGAGGGGGTCGCCGTCGGTGGGCTGGTCGGTGACCCCGATCGCCAGGGCGCGCTGGCGGGCGCGGGGATTGCGCACGCCGGCGCTCACGGTGCCATTCGCCGCGCGGGCTTCCTCCTGATCGACCGTCGATCCCATCGGGTCAAGTCTAGGAGAGGCGTCGAACCGATCCCCACCGGAGCCCGCCCTAGACTCGCCTCCGTGAAGCCCGCCGCGATCGCGACCCTGGTGATACTGGTGGCTGCAGCCCCGATCGCCTGCGGCGGCGAGGCCGAGGCCGAGGAGGCGGCTGCCGAGTTCTCCAAGCTCGCCGCGGTCGCCGACCGCGGCGCCTGCGAGTTCGTGGAGCCGGAGCGGATCGAGGAATCGGGCGGCTGCGAGGAGTTCCTCGCCACGATCAGCGAGGGCCCGGGCGCCGAGTCCTGCCTGCAGCAGCTCGACGTCACCCGCTCGGCCGCGATCTCCGACGGCAGCACCGTGGTCGCCTTCAGCTGCGGGCCGACGAGCCCCAGCGACGGCGAATCCGGTGCCTTCGGCGAGTACGAGTTGATCGAGCGGGATGGCAACTGGCTCGTCCGTGACGGCTACATCCGCGGGCGCTGAGGATCGCGGTCAGCCGCAGCGCAGCGGTGGGCGTGGTACGCGTCTGAGCTCGATGTTGCTGACGTAGGGAAGCGCTCCGGCAGCGCAGGCATTGGCGATCGCCCGCTCGGCGATCTCTCCCGCGGCGCGTGAGGTGTAGTCGGTCGCCGTCACCAGCAGGCCGGCCGCGGCGATCTCCCCCAGCTCGGCCTGGACCCGCCCGATCCCGCGTCGCCCGCGGACCCGGTAGCGATTGCGATCGAAGTCGTAGCTGGTCGAGACGTCCTCACGGTTCCAGCCGTCGAGGTGGCGCAGCGAGGGTCCGATCACGTTGAAGCCGTTCTGGGCGAAGAGCAACCCCTCGCCGGCATCTACGAGGCGTCCGAGCCGGCCGACCAGCTTGCGCATTCCCCTGGTCTGGCGCCTGTGTCCCTCGATCATGTCGACGTTGTCGAGGAAGAGGCCGTCGAGGCCCTTGGCGAGGAGCCCGGGAGCGATCCGGCCGGCGATCTGGCGCCGAAAACCGCGCTTGCGAACCGCCGCGAAGAACTCGCCATCCCAGTCCTTCCAGGCCTCCAGCCGGTACGGCTTCAGGCGCCGGTACCAGGGCCGGTAGATCTCGATCGTGCCGACGCTCAGGTAGCCGAGCACAATCGCCCCTCCCTCGCGGAGCGCGCGCACCTGATGCGGTCGCACCTCCTGCCCATCGACCACGACCAGGTCGTAGCCCGCGAAGCGCCGAGCGGGGTCGCCCCGGAGGCTGCCGGTGCCGATCGCAAACCCCCAGCTCTCGACCGCCGACAGACGTGGGTCGGCGCTGCTGCGCTCGGCCGCCGGCGAGGGGTCCGCGGCGGCGGCCGATGAGCCGCCGGCCAGAGCCAGTGCCGCGAACGACAGCGCCGTCGAGATCAGCCTCCGCATCGACAGGGATGATCGCAGTCCCGGTGCCGCGTGAGCCAATAGTCTGCAGGGGTGAGGATCTTTCTCACCGGCGCGACCGGATTCATCGGAGGCCAGATCGCCCGGAAGCTGCGGGACCGAGGCGACGATGTCATCGCCCTGGTGCGCTCTCCGGAGAAGGCCCGCTCCCTGGGCGACCTCGGCTGCGAGATCGTCGCCGGCGACCTCACCGACGCGGCCGCGATCGAGGGCGCGATGAACGGATGCGACGCGGTCATCCACGGCGCCGCGATCTACAAGGTCGGGATTCCGAAGTCCGAGCACGAGGCGATGTATGAGGCCAACGTGGTCGGTACCGAGCGCGTCCTGCGCGCGGCGCTCGAGGCCGGGATCCCCAAGGTCGTCTACATCTCGACGATCGCGGCCTTCGGCAACACCGCCGGCCGGGTGGTCGACGAGACCTACGAGCACCCGGGCACCGGCTTCACCTCCTACTACGAGGAGACCAAGTACAGGGCCCACCGGGTTGCCAAGCAGCTGATCGAGGAGGGCCTGCCCTGCGTCCTGATTCAACCCGGCGGCGTCTACGGGCCCGATGACCACTCCGAGCTCGGCAACCTGATCTCCCAGTACGTATCCGGCAAGCTCCCCCTGATCCCTTTTCCGGACCTGGGGCTCAACCTCGTCCACGTCGAGGACGTCGCCGAGGGGGTCATACTCGGCCTCGACAAGGGCGAGCCGGGCGAGGCGTATGTCCTCGGCGGAGCGATCACGACCAATCGCGAGATGCTCCAGACCGCGGGTCGCGTCGCCGGCAGGGAGCGTGGATCGCGGGGCATGCCGACCATCGTTCTCAAGGCGATCGCCCCGCTCGGGCCCCTGATCGGCCCAGCCGCGGGCTTCCCTCCGAACATGAGCGAGCTGATCAGCTCCTCCGACGGCGTCACCTTCTGGGCCAAGCACGACAAGGCGATCTCCGAGCTCGGCTACTCGCCGCGGGGCCTGGAGGCGATCATCCGCGACACGATGGTCGCCGAGGGTCAGATCACGGCTTGAGTGCCTGCGCGCGGCCGCACCGCTGTTTGTCGCCCCGGTGGATCGGGTAGACGTTGGCGATGAGCAGCGGCTTGATCTCGATCCTCGCACAGGTCGAGCCCGATCTCGAGAAGGTCGCCGATTCGGGGATCGATGAAGTGACCACGACCGAGTGGCTCACCGGCCTCGCGGTGGTGATCGTCTCGATCGTGCTGGCAGCGGTCGTCCGGCGGGTCGTCGAGCGGCTGCTTCGCAGGACCGGACCTCCCGCGGTCTGCAAGCTCGGCGGTCGCTTTGCCGCCTTCCTGGTCATCGTCGTCGGGTTCTTCTACGCGTTGCGCTCGATCGACGTCGCGGTCGGGCCGCTGCTGGGCGGGCTCGGCATCCTCGGCATCGCGCTCGCCTTCTCCCTTCAGGAGATCCTCGGCAACTTCGCATCCGGGGTGCTGCTGCAGACGCGGCGGCCGATCCGGATCGGCGATCAGATCGAGACCTCCGACTACGAGGGCGAGGTCGAGGACGTCAACTTCCGCTCGGTGCAGCTCAGGACCTTCGACGGTGAGACCGTCTACGTCCCGAACTCGATGGTCCTGCAGAACCCGATCACGAACTGGACCAAGACGCCCACCCGCCGCACTTCCCTCGATGTCGGCGTCGCCTACGGCACCGACCTCGCCAAGGCCCAACGGGTGATCACCGAGGCGGTCGACGCGGTCGACGCGGTCGAGCCGCATCCCGCGACGCAGGCGTTCGTATACGAGTTCGGCGACAGCTCGATCAACTTCTCGGTCCGCTTCTGGCACGGGGCCTCGATCCTCGATATGTGGCAGGCCCGCGACCAAGCCGCCCAGGCGATCAATCGGGCGCTCGACGACGCAGGGATCACGATCCCGTTCCCGCAGACCACGCTCTGGTTCGGGCCCGGCAACACCGAGCTCACGGTCGGAAAGAGCGACCGAGCCGAAGACGAGGCCGGCGGCCGGTCCGTCGACTGACACTCGCGCTCGCGGGCTCAGCCTCCGAGATGCTCGCGCATCCGCTCGACCGCCTCGCTGATCCGCTCATCCGGTGTAGTCAGCGAGATCCGGAAGAAGCCCTCGCCACTGGGCCCATACATCGAGCCGGGCGAGACGATCACCGCCGCCTCCTCGAGGACGAGCTCGGCGAAGCTGGTTGAGGTGTGGCCCTCGGGGACCGGCGCCCAGACGTAGATCGTCCCCTTTGAGGGCTCGACCTCGACGCCGATCTCCCTCAGGGCTCCGACGACCAGGTCACGGCGCCGGGCGTAGACCTCGTTCATCTCCTGCAGCGGCTCGCGCGGGCCCGAGAGCGCGGCGGCTCCGGCGAGCTGTACCGCCTCGAAGAGGCCGGAGTCGACGTTCGTCTTCAGGCGCCAGTAGGTCTGGATCGCGTCGGCGTTGCCGAGGATCGCAGCACAGCGCCAGCCGGTCATGTTGTAGCCCTTCGAGAGGCTGAAGACCTCGACGCCGACCTCCTTGGCGCCTGGCGTGTCGAGGAAGCTGGGCGCGACGTAGCCGTCGTAGGTGGTCTCGGAGTAGGCGTTGTCATGGACGACGAGGAACTCGTGCCGGCCGGCCAGCTCGACGACCCGCTCGAAGAAACCCTCGGTCGCGACGGCGCCGGTCGGGTTGTTCGGGTAGTTGAGGAACATGAGCCGGGCCTTCGAGAGCGCCTTCGGGTCGATCGCATCGAGGTCGGGAATGAAGCCGCGGCCTGGATCGAGCGGAAGCAGCTCGACCTCGGCGCCGGCGAGGATCGGCCCAGTGGTGTAGACCGGATAGCCGGGATCGGAAGCGAGCGCGACGTCGCCCGCATCGAGGAAGGCGAAGCAGAGGTTGTAGATGCACTCCTTTGCCCCGATCGCCGGGATCACCTCGGTGTCGGGATCGATCTCGACGCCGAAACGGCTCGCGTAGAAGCTCGCGAGGGCCTGGCGGAACTCGGCGCGCCCCCGGTTGGAGGGATAGGTGTGGGTGCCGGGATCGGCGACCGCCTCCTGCATCGCCTCGACGATGAAGGGGAAGGTCGGCCGGTCGGGATCGCCTATCCCGAGGCTGATCACGTCGATGCCCGCGGCCCTCTTGTCCGCGACCCGCTTCTCGAGCTCGGCGAACATGTACGGAGGAATCGCCTCGAGGCGCTTGGAGGGGGCTGTGCGGGACATCGGTTCCTTTCCGGGAGGGGGCGCGGGCGGCAGGCAGGCTACAGGCGCCCCCGACCGGGCGTCCGCCGGGCTGATCGAGGGGCTGGGGCTAGGATGGACTCCACCGTGGGCCCTCCGGAGATCAGGCGAACCGAGGTCGGAGGGCTGGATCTCGCCTACCGCGAGGCCGGCGCCGGGCCCCCTGTCCTGCTTCTCCACGGCTGGCCAACCTCGTCCTGGCTCTGGCGCGAGGTGATGGGTCCGATCTCGGTCGCCAACCGGGTGATCGCCCTCGACCTGCCGGGTTTCGGCGGATCTGCCAAGCCACCCGATCAGCACTACGGATTCCGCTTCTACGACGAGGTGCTCGACGGCTTCCTAGCGGAGCTGGAGATCGAGCGGCTGGCCCTCGGCGTCCATGACCTCGGCGGCCCGGTCGGCGTCCACTGGGCAGTCCACAACCGTGCCAGGGTGCGCCGCCTCGCCCTGCTCAACACCCTGGTCTACCCGGACCTGTCCTGGGCGGTGAAGGCCTTCGTCGCGATCTGCTCGCTGCCGGTGGCCCGGAACTGGATCACGAGCCGGAACGGGATCCGCTTCGCGATGAGGCTCGGCGTCGAGGACAAGTCGCTGATGGAGGGCGAGACGCTCGAGCACTACCAGGAGCCGTTCCGCGATCCCGCCGCCCGCAGGGCGCTTGCCGCGACCGCCAGAGGGCTGAGTGTAGGGGGCCTGGAGCGGATCGAAGCCGCGCTGCCGGATCTCCGCGTGCCGGTGCGGATCGTCTACGGAACCGAGGACCGCATCCTCCCGGACGTCGCCGAGACGATGGCGAGGGTCGCGCGGGATGTCGGAGGTGCGGAGGTGACCCCCCTGGTGGGGGTCGGGCATTTCTGCCAGGAGGAGCGCGGCACCGAGATCGGCGAGCTCCTCGCGGCATTCTTCGCGAGCCCGGCTCCCGAAGGTCAATAGGCTGTGGCCATGAGCGATCATTGGACTGCGGCCGACCTCCCGCCTCAGCAGGGGCGGGTCGTGCTGGTGACCGGAGCCAACAGCGGCATCGGCCTTCGTGCTGCCGAGGAGCTTGCGGGAGCGGGAGCCCGGGTGCTGATGGCCTGCCGTAATCCCGACAAGGCCCGGGCTGCGGTTGACGGCGTGCGCCGACGCTTTCCCGACTCGGAGATCGAGACGATCGAGCTCGATCTCGCGGATCTGGGATCGGTCGAGCGTGCGGCCGGGCAGGTGCGGGACCGGGTCGAGGCGCTCGACCTGCTGATCAACAACGCCGGCGTGATGGCGACTCCCCAGATGCGCACGGCAGACGGCTTCGAGCTCCAGCTCGGCACCAATCACCTCGGCCACTACGCGCTCACCGGAGACCTGCTGGAGACGCTGTTGGCGGCGCCGGCGGCTCGGATCGTCAGCGTCTCGAGCATGGCCCACCGCCAGGGCAAGATGGACTTCGACGACCTCAACTGGGAGCACGGTTACTCGCGCTGGCCCGCCTACGGGCGCTCGAAGCTGTCGAATTTGCTGTTCACCTTCGAGCTCGATCGACAGCTGAGGCGGATTGATTCGCCCGCGATTGCGGTCGCCGCACATCCGGGCTACTCGGCGACGAACCTGCAGTCGGCCGGCCCCGGCGAGGGGACGTTCGGTGTGGTACTCAAACCGCTGTTCAAGCTTGCCAACGTGTTCTTTGCCCAGAGCGACGAGAAGGGTGCCCTGCCGACCCTCTATGCAGCCACCGCCCCCGATGTCGTCGGCGGCGATTACATCGGCCCGGACGGCATCGGCGAGGCGCGCGGCTACCCGACCAAGGTCGGGTGCAGCTCCGAGGCCTCCGACGAGGAGGCGGCACGGCGCCTGTGGAAGGCCTCCGAAGAGCTCACCGGCGTCCGATTCGAAGCCCTCGACGCCGACGAGGCGCCCGCGGGCGGGCAGGGTGCGGGCTGATGGCCGATCCGCAGGAGCCGCACGGCTTCAGAGAGGGGGACCCGGTCTGGGTCGAGGACGGAGAGGGGCAACATCACCCTGGCATCTTCGTCGGCGACAACGAGTCGGCGGGATGGTTCGGGGGCGGCCCCAGCGCCTATGTCGCCCACCCGGAGGCCAAGCAGGCCGAGGTCGTCTCGATCTTCCGGATCACGCCGCGCGAGCCCGAGTAACGCTGCGCGGTCGATGGGTGCTCACCGCGGCCTCACTCACCGCGGCCTCATGAGAGCCTCCTAGGCTCGCGGCCGGATGTCGTTTCCGCTTCAGACGCTGATTCTGCTCGGCCTCGCGATCACCTTCGCGCTGATAGTTGCTGTGAGCGGCGGCGAGGCGCCCGAATCGGCCGCCCCCGGCGCCTCGGTGGTCGAGCGCGCGGGCGCCGAGGCGTCCTTCGACCCGCCGGGGCCGCGGCCCAACGTCGTCTTGATCGTCGCCGATGACCAGGACCTGGCGTCGGTGGCGATGATGCCGAAGCTGCAGCGGGCCCTCGCCTCACGGGGCAGCAGCTACGAGAACGCTTTCGCCAGCCTGCCGCAGTGCTGCCCCTCTCGCGCGACCCTGCTGAGCGGCCAGTACGCTCATAACCACGGCGTTCTCGACAACGATCCGCCGCACGGAGGGAACGCGGCCTTCGATCCAGCGCGGGCCCTTCCGGTCTGGCTGCGGAAGTCCGGCTACCGGACGGCGTGGGTGGGCAAGTACCTGAACGGCTACGGCAACCCCGGTCGTGGCGGAGACCCCCTGGAGGTACCGGTCGGCTGGGACCGGTGGGTGGCGCCCGTGAATCACACCGAGTACCGGATGTTTGGCTACACGCTGAACCGGGACGGGCAACTGCGCGACTACGGAACGGAACCAGGCGATTACCAGACCGATGTGCTTGCCGGGGAGGCCGCCTCCTTCCTGCGCGACGGCACCCGCGGCCGCCGGCCCTTCTTTCTCGCGGTCTCGACCCTGGCGCCGCACAAGGAGGGGCCGCCGCTGGACACCTACCCCAACGCGCCGCGCAACCCCCGGCCCGCGCCACGGCATCTTGGTAGCTTCGACTCGGCGCCGCTACCCCGCCCACCGTCGTTCAACGAGGCCGATGTGAGCGACAAGACGACCGTCGTGACCGAGCGCGCGCCCCTGACCAAGACCGAGGTCTCAAGGTTGCGGACGCTCCAGCGCTCGCGCCTGGAGAGCCTGATGGCGGTCGATGATCTCGTCGGCCGGGTGGTCCGCACCCTGCGCCGCTCGGGGGAGCTCAACCGGACGCTGATCATCTACACCTCCGACCAGGGGTTCCTGCTCGGCGAGCATCGCCTCACCGGGAAGAACCGCCTCTACGAGGAGGCGATCCGGGTGCCGCTGCTGATGCGCGGGCCGGGCATCCCGGCGGGAGCCAGTCGCGACGAGTTGGTCGGCAACGTCGACATCGCTCCTACGATCGCCGCGGTGACCGGAGCCGATCCGGACCTGGAGGTGGACGGCCGGTCGCTGCTCTCCGGCAGCGGTGAGCCGCGGCCGCTTCCCCCGCGGCCGCTTCTTCTCGAGCTCTTCCAGGGTGGTCGCTTCGCCGGAGTTCGCGACGACTCCTGGGCCTATCTCGATTTCCGCAATCGGGGTGTCGAGCTCTACGACATCGGTGCCGATCCGTTCCAGCTCGACAACCTTGCCGGCGATCCGGCGCTGGCCGGCGTCAGGGAGCGCTATGCCGCAACACTTCGTCGTCTGCGCAGCTGTGCCGGGTCGACCTGCCGCTGAGCGCTTCGCTCAGAAGCTCTCCAGCTGATCGATCAGCTCTGGAGCGAACTCCCCGGAGAAGACCGGATTGGCGGTGCCCGTAAGCCGCACGTCGAGCTGATCGCTGATCTCGACCTCCAGCTCGCCGCCATCGAGGCGGACGGTGATCGGGCTCATTGCACCACGGAGGAAGGCAGCGATCGCCGCCCCGCTGGCGCCTGTGCCCGATGAGAGCGTCTCCCCCACGCCGCGCTCGTATATGCGGGCGCGGATGATCGTCCCCTCTTCGTTTCCTCCGAGTCGGCGCCAGAAGCTGACGTTGGTGCGGTTCGGGAACATATCGGCCTCCTCGATCGGGGCTCCCACCACGGGCAGATCGAGATCCTCAAGGCCATCAGCCACCTCGATCGCGCACTGCGGATTGCCGATCGAGACGTGCTGGAAATCCCTCTCCACCCCGTCGACGTCGATCGTGCCGCGACCATCATCGGCGCCCGCCGGATAGTCCGGTGAGCTTGTGGACGCGCGTCCCATCGCGATCGACGCCGAGCCGGGCCCGGTCAGGGTCGGCGTGATCTCTCCGGCGGCGGTGATGATCGAGAAGGTGTCCTCGTCCGTCCAGTCGGCCCGCCGCAGATACAGAACGGCCTCCCGGGCACCGTTGCCTGAGAGCTCGGCCTCCGAACCGTCGGGATTGAAGATGCGCAGCTCGGCGACATAGCGGCTTTCATCGCTTCGTGAGAGCAGGAGGATGCCGTCGGCGTGGCAGCCGAAGTGAGCAGCGCACAGCGCCCGGATCCGCTTCGGGGTCAGCTCGAAGGCCAGATCGTCCCGCTCGACGACGATGTAGTCGTTGCCAAGCGCCTGCCACTTCTCGAATCTCATTGGGCGGCAGTATCGCGCCTACCCGCGGCGGGCGCGGTCTCTGTCAGCCGCCGCCGTCGAGTAGGGTGCCGCCGGCGATGGGCGAAGAAGGGATACGTCTCAGCGTCATCGTGCCCGCGACCGACGACCCGCCCACGCTGGAGTCGGCACTGGGTCCGATCAGGCGCCAGCTGATGGCCGAGGACGAGCTGATCGTCGTCGTCGAATCGGCCGGGCCGGGCCCCGCCGATGCCCGCAATCGGGGCGTTGGGCGGGCGGGCGGAGACGTGTTCGTCTTCATCGACGCCGATGTGGTCGCCCACGATGATGCAATCGGGCGGATCAGGGCGGCCTTCGAGGCCGACCCCGGGCTCGGTGCGATCTTCGGCTGCTACGACGACGCTCCGGGGGATCCGGGGCTCGTCTCGCAGTTCCGCAACCTGCTCCATCACTCGGTGCATCTCGAGAGCCGCGGCCCGGCGCAGACCTTCTGGGCCGGGCTCGGGGCGATCCGGCGTGAGGCCTTCGAGTCGGTCGACGGATACGACCCCGGGCGCTTTCCCGCGGCCTCGGTCGAGGACATCGACCTCGGCATGCGGCTCCACCGTGCCGGCGTCGCGATCAGGCTCGATCCCGCGATCCAGGGCAAGCACCTGAAGCGCTGGACCGTGCGCTCGATGCTCAGCACCGACCTGCACAAGCGCGGCATCCCCTGGGTCGCGCTGCTGGTCAGCTCGAGATCCGAGCACCCGCCCGGCGGCGAGCAGGTCGCGCTCAACCTCGCCTGGCGCCATCGCCTCACCGTGCTCGCCGCGCTCGTCCTTACAGCGTCCCTGCTCAGACGCCGTCGAGCATCGGCCGCGGTCGCAGCGATATCACTGGCGGCGCTGGAGCACCGCCTGTACGCGCTGCTGTACCGCCGTGGCGGACCGAGGCTGCTTGGCGCCGGCCTCGTCCTCCACATCCTCCACCTGCTCGTCGCCGCCGCCTCGGTGCCGCCCGGCATCCTCAAGGGACTGCGGATGCGGTCGGGCCCAGACGCCGAGGTCACGCTCCCGGACGCGGAGTGAGCAGTCCCGCGATCCGCTCGGCGATCCGCTCAGGAGTCGAGCCGGCCGTCTCGAGAGCGTTCAGCCCCTCCATCTTCCGCATCCAGGTGAGCTGGCGGCGGGCGTAGCGGCGGTGTGCGCTCCTCATCGCGTCGACGTCGCTCCGCAGCAGCTCCTCATAGCCCAGCGCCGAGCGGGCGGTGCGGGAGGCTCCCGCTTTATCGGCTCCGGCGACCTCCCCTGCGGCGCCGGCGGCGATCATCGCCTCGACCCGCCGATCGATCTCGGCGTCGAGGCCCTCGCGGTCGGGGACCAGCCCGACCAGCAGCGTCGGGCGGCGCAGCCGGGCGGTCCACAGCTCGTCCCGGCGCTCGGGCGGGTCCTCGCCGATCCGCAGCAGCTCCGTCGCACGCGCGATCCGCTTACGGTCGTTGGGATGGATCCTCGCGCCGACGTCGGGCTCGAGCTCTGCGTGTAGGGCGAGCGGCCCACGTGCTGCGATGTCCCCCTCGACCTCGGATCTGACCTCGGGCGGCACCGGCGGCCGCAGCTCCAGCTCGGCCAGGGCCGCGCGCATGTACAGGCCGGTGCCCCCGACGGCGATCGGTCGGCGTCCCGAATCGAGCAACGAGTCGATCTCCGCCCGGGCGAGCTCGGCGAACCGGCCGGCGCTGAACTCCTCGTCCACCCCGACGAAGGAGACCAGCCGGTGCTCGAGCCGCGCCCGCTCGGCGGCGGTGGGCGCGGCGCTCAGAATCTCGAGACCGCGATAGATCTGCAGCGCGTCACAGGAGACCGCGACCGGGTCTTCGCCGGCCTCGGAGCGAAGCAGATCGGCCAGCGCGATCGCGGCGGCGGTCTTGCCCGCGGCGGTCGGACCGAATATCGCTACGACCTCCATCGCCGCCTGGTAGGCCGTCGATCAGGCCGTGCGGGAGAGCAGCCGCTCGGATCCGGAGAGCGTTTGCGACGTCGCCGCATCGATCTGCACCTCGACCAGCTCCCCCGCGGCCGCTGTGCCGGCGAAGTTGACCGCCTTGTTGTGACGGATGCGGCCTCTGAGACGGCTCTGATCCGTGCGGCTGGTGCCCTCGACCAGGACGTCCATCGTGCGTCCGACGAAACGCTGTGATCGTTCGCGGGCACGGTGTTGAACGACCTCGACGAGGCGCTGCATGCGCTCGACCTTGACCGGATGCGGGACGGGCTCCTCCATCGCGGCTGCCTCGGTGCCGCGGCGGGGGCTGAAGACGAAGGTGAACGCGCTGTCGTAGCCGACCTCCTCGGTGATCTCCAGCGTCTGCGCGAAATCGTCCTCGGTCTCCCCGGGGAAGCCGACGATGATGTCGGTGCTGATCGCGGCGTCGGGAAGGTGCTCGCGGATCAGCGCGACACGGTCCATGTAGCGCTCCCGGTTGTAGGTGCGGCGCATCGCCTTCAGGATCCGGCTGGAGCCGGACTGCAGTGGCAGGTGGATGTGTTCGCACACCGACGGGCACTCGGTGTGCGCGGAGATCACGTCCTCCTTCATGTCCTTCGGATGTGGGCTCGTGTAGCGGATCCGCCGGATCCCGTCGATGCGGTCGATCGCCCGCAGCAGCTCGGCGAAGCTGAGCCGGTCGGTCCCGCGAAGATCGCGGCCGTAGCTGTTGACGTTCTGGCCGAGCAGGGTGACCTCGCGGACGCCGTCTGCCGCCAGGGTCTCCACCTCGGCGATCAGCTCGGGTGCCGGGCGGCTCACTTCCCTGCCCCGGGTCGAGGGCACGATGCAGTAGGAGCAGACGCAGTTGCAGCCCTGCGAGATCTGCAGCCAGGCCTGGAACGGGCGCTCACGACGGGCAGGCAGGTGACCGGCGAAGTCCTCGAACTCGAAGAAGCCTTGCGCGGTGAGGGAGTCGGAGGTGAGGAACTCGGCGAGCTTGTGGATTTGCCCGGGCCCGAAGGCGACGTCGACGAACGGGAAGCGCTCGAAGACCTCCTCCTTGACCGACTGGGCCCAGCATCCGCCGACCCCGACGACCCGCTCGGGATCCTCAGACTTCAGCCGCTTGGCCTCACCGAGGTGGGCGATGAAGCGGCTGTCCGCCGATTCGCGGATCGAGCAGGTGTTGAAGAGAATCAGATCCGCCTGTTCGCGCTCTTCCACCTCCTCGTAGCCGAGACCTCCGAGCATGCCCTTCATGCGCTCGGAATCGTGCTCGTTCATCTGGCAGCCGAAGGTGGTGACGTGAAAGCGCTTGGCGTCCATCTCAGGCCGCAGGGTAGCGCCGCGGGGCCGCGTCATCGCCCCTCGCGCCGGGCCTAGGCGCCGGCGTTGTTCTGCAGGTACTGGACGAGGGTGTCTAGCTGCATCTCGTCCAGCACGTTCGAATAGTCCTCGGGCATCTGGGCGCCGAAGCCCTCCGAGAGCGAGTCGGCGGGATCGATGATCGAGGTGCGGATCGCATTGGCGCTCTGGCCGGGCAGGACATCATCGAGAACCGGGCCGATCTGTCCACCGGATCCGGCCGCCGCCAGCGTGTGGCAGGAGCCGCAGCCCGTGGAGGTGAAGATCTGCTCGCCCTCGGCGTCGACGTTCGCCGATCCACCGGCGTCGGGAGCCGGCGCGGGACTGGCCGCCTCGCCTTCACCCTGGCCCGCCTCCGCGTCTTGCTCCTCCTGGGTGGTTTTGTCCGCTTCCTGGGAGGCCTCCTCGTTCTCGGCGCGTCGCTCGGACTGCTCGAAACGCGAGTTCTGCACCGCCCCGAACGCGGTCAGTACCACCAGTAGGCCGGTGATCCCCATCATCGCCCGGAGGCCGTTCGTGGACGGGAAGCCCTCCTCCCTGCGCATTCCGTAGAAGGAGACCGCCAGGGCGAAGACGATCAGCAGTCCGCCGGAGACGTAGAGCAGATCGGCGTCGACGAAGGACTTCTCCGAAGCGAGAAGGGCCGGGGCCCCTTGTAGGAACGAGTCGAGCATTGCGGGCGCGATCCTATCGTTCCCGGCCCCCTGAACGTCAGTCGGCGTAGGCGGTCTCCCGGGTCTCGCGGATCACCGTGATCCGAATCCGGCCCGGGAAGTCGAGCTCCTTGGCCACGGCCTTGGCCGTCTTCTCCGCGATCACGGCGGCCTCCTCGTCGTCGACCCGCCCCGGATCGACCATCACCCGTACGTCGCGCCCGGCCCGCATCGCATAGACCCGCTCTACGCCGGGATGACGTCCGGCGATCTCCTCGAGGTCCCTGAGCCGGCTGACGTACTGCTCGAGAGCTTCTCCGCGGGCTCCCGGCCTCGCTCCCGAGAGGGCGTCGACGATCTGAACGATCACGGCTTCCACGGTTCGGGGGTCGACCTCGCTGTGGTGCGCCTCGATCGCATGCGCTACCGCCTCGCTCTCACCGTGGCGTCGAGCCATCGTCGCCCCGACGGCGGCGTGAGAGCCCTCCACCTCGTGCGATACCGCCTTGCCGAGGTCGTGCAGCAGGGCCGCCCGCTCGGCGGTCTTGACCGAGGCTCCGAGCTCCGCCGCGAGGACCCCGGCGAGCTTCGCGCACTCGATCAGATGGTCGAGGACGTTCTGGCCGTAGCTGGTCCGGTAGCGGAGCCGGCCGAGCACCTCGAGCAGCTCGCGATCGACGCCGTGGATGCCCGCTTCGAGCTCGGCCCGCTCCCCCTCCTCGGCGATCGTCCTCTCGACCTCGGCCTTGGCCTTGGCGTAGCCCTCCTCGATCGTCGCCGGCTGGATCCGTCCGTCGGCGACGAGCTTCTCGAGGGTCAGGCGGGCGACCTCGCGCCGAACCCCGTCGAAGCTCGAGACGACGACGGCGTTCGGCGTCTCGTCGATGATCACGTCGACGCCGGTCAGGGTCTCGAGAGCACGGATGTTGCGGCCCTCCTTGCCGATGATCCGCCCCTTCATCTCCTCCCCCGGCAGCTCGACAAGGCGGGTGGTCGTCTCGCTGGAGTGCGCTCCGGCGATCCGTCCCATCGCGATCGCGAGGATGTTGCGCGCCTTGCGCTCGGAGTCGCGCTTTGTCTCCTCCTCGATCTGGATCAGGGCTGCGCCGGCTCGGTGGCGGGCATCGTGCTCGACATCGGCGATCAGTAGCTGCTTGGCCTGGCTGGCGGTGAGGCCCGAGAGCCGCTCGAGCTCCTTGCGCTGCACCTGCTTCTGGCGCTTCAGCTCGTCGGCCTGCTGGTCGAAGTTCCGCTCGCGGTCGGAGAGCGCCTGCTCGCGGCGCTCGAGCTCGGCCCGTTTCAGGCGCTGGGCCTCGGCCTCGTGCAGCGCCCGCTCCTCCATCCGGGCGATCTCTTCGCGGCGCGCCTGCAGCTCGTCGCCAATCGCACCGGGGCTCGCGGCCCCCTGCTCGGGCCCGCCCCCGGGGGCCTCTGCGCCCGCCACCTCTGCATCGGTCGCCCGGTGGACGCCCGCGTTCTCCTCCCTGGCTCCAAAGAGCCGTCTCGATCGACGGTCCATCATCTCCACCTCTCTCGGCTGGGCCGCAGGTCGGGCGCGACGGGGCCCGCTTCCCGGCAGGGCGGCCTCGTTCGTCTCGCTATCCGAGCGCGGCGGCCGTGGCCGCCGGCGAGTGGTGGTTTAGGCGGCCTAGCCCGGTCCTCTCCCGGTGGCCTGGATGGATGTGTGCGGGTTCAAAGGTCTGAATCTCGAATCTCGGTTAGCGAGCCGACGGCGAGGCCGCGACACCGCTGCGGCGATCCTATTCCGCGAGGGGGACCTTGGCAAGCCTTTGCCCGGGAGGGCTAGGCGCGGGCGGGCGCGCGGCCTGCGAAGGCCTCGGCGGCTCTGACCGGGCCCTGGACCAGGGCTGCTGCCGCGATCACCGCGGCGAAGGCGGTCCCGCGAAGGACGATCCCGAGCGTGTCGGCTCCGATCGGGTCTCCGAACACGATCACGCCGCCGCTGATCGCCGCCAGGTTGGCCGCGACCGACGAGAGCGCGATCACCTGGATCGCCTCTCCGAGCTGCAGTGCCCTCGCGATCGCGTACATCGCGCAGATCGAGGCAACGATGGCGGCCAGCGTCCACGGGCTGAGGATCGACAGGAGGCTGCCAGGGACCAGTTCGGTGAGGGCCTTGATCGCGACGTCGGAGAGCCCGATCAGCAGGCCGGCGGCGATCGCCAGGATCGGACCCGGGCGGGCGCGCAGCCGCTCGTGACGGTGGCCCGAGAGCAGCAGGGCGAGGCCGATCCCGAGGGCGCCGCCCGTGAACGCCGTCATTGCCGATGAGGAGTAGCTGGAACCGTGCTCGCCGGCTGCGGTGAGCATCAGGAAGGCGAGGCCGAAGGCGCTGAGCCCAAGTCCGATCCACTCGCGGCGACCGAGCTCGAAGCCGAACCAGCGCTCGGCCGGGAGTGCGAGCATGACCAGGCCGCCGGCGATCACCGCCTGGACCAGCGAGAGCGGCGCCACCGCAAGCGCGCCGACGTGGAGGATCCAGGCTCCGAAGCCGATCCCCCAGCCGATCGTCCACCAACGCGACCCGAACAGGCCCTTGAGGCTCTGCCAGGGATGGCGGGCGCTGACGGCCGGGGCCGCCACCGCGCCGCGGTGCTTGCAGAGAAAGGCGACGTTGGTCGCCAGCGCGCAGAAGAGCGACAGCCCGATCCCCAAACCAGTCATGCAGCTCCCTTCGGCAGCGGGTGAGGTTCGGGTGAGCTGGCTGGGATAGCGATGGGAAGCCTGTCCAGGCGAGCGGGGTCGGGGGAGGGTCGCCGTCCACCTGTCGGGACGGGATCGATCTTCGCCTGATCCGATCTTAGCCGCCCCGCTCGAACCGGCTCGCCGGTTCGAGCGTCCGCCCGACCGCGCGCGGCGCGGCGCGGCGTCTCGTTCAGCTCAGGCGGCGTCGGCCTCGGCGACGGCGCGACGGATCGCGTCATGGGAGAGCTCGTAGCCGAACCCGCGTCGGGTCAGCATGCCCAGGGCCCGCTCACGCTCGCGATCATCCCCGATGCTCATGCGACGTCCAAGCAGGAGCCCGACCGCCCGGTCCAGCTGCCGGTCACGGTCCTCGGCCGTGACCCGATCGATCAGCGCCGAGTCGAGTCCGCGCTCGCGTAGCGCCGCCGCGATCCGCTCAGGCCCCCAGTCGGAGAGGTCGCGCTTGTCCTCGGCGAAGAGCTCGGCAAAGCGCTCGTCGTCGAGCTCGCGGCACTCGATCAGACGGTCGACGGCGTCCTCGATCTCTTCGCCGGGATAGTCGCGCTCCTGCAGCCATCCGGTGATCTCGGCGATCGAGCGCTCACGGCGCCTGAGCGCCGCCAGCGCGGCCGCGAACGCTTCCGGTCTATGACCTGGGCCGGATGCCCTCATTGGGCCTCTGAGGGTCGCTCAGGTGCCTTCCCTGCGCGGGAGCGGGCGCCTATGCCGCCTTCTCCTCCGCAGATTCATCCTTCTTCACCTTGGCCGCGGCAGCGTCTGCCTTCGGCTCGCCGGCATCGGCTGCCGCCGCTATCTCGTGGGCGGGCTCGAACGGAACCGGCTTTGGGCCCTTGACCCGCTCGATCCCGAGCGCGGCGTAGATCTTGTCCTCGATCTCTTCCGCGACCTCGAGGTTCTCTGCCAGGAATGCCTTCGAGTTGTTCTTGCCTTGGCCGAGGCGCTGTTCCCCGTAGGAGAAGAACGAGCCCGACTTGGTGACGATGTCGTGCTCAACCCCGAGATCGAGCAGGCAGCTCTCGTTGGAGATCCCGACCCCGTACTCGACGTCGAACTCGGCGAGGCGGAACGGGGCCGCCACCTTGTTCTTGACGACCTTTACCCGGACCCGGTTGCCGACGGCCTCGGTGCCGTCCTTGAGCGTTTCGATCCGGCGCAGGTCAAGGCGTTGGGACGAGTAGAACTTGAGCGCCCGGCCACCCGGCTGGGTCTCGGGACTGCCGAAGCTGACGCCGATCTTCTCCCGCATCTGATTGGTGAACAGGCAGACGGTGTTGGCGCGATTGAGGTTGCCGGCCAGCTTTCGCAGTGCCTGTGACATCAGGCGGGCCTGCAGCCCGACCTGGGTCTCCCCCATCTGTCCCTCGAGCTCGACCCTGGGAGTCAAGGCGGCGACCGAGTCGACGGCGACCACGTCGACGGCGCCGGAGCGAACCAGGACGTCGACGATCTCCAGCGCCTGCTCGCCGTAGTCGGGCTGAGAGACGAGCAGCTCGTCGGTATCGACTCCGATTCGCCGTGCGTAGATGGGGTCGAGCGCATGCTCGGCGTCGACGAAGGCGCAGACGCCGCCGCGTGCCTGGGCCTGGGCGATGATGTGGTAGATCAGCGTCGTCTTGCCCGAGGACTCTGGGCCGAAGATCTCGACGATCCGGCCGCGGGGTACGCCGCCGACTCCGAGGGCCAGATCGAGCGAGAGCGCCCCGGTGGGGATAGTCTCAACGCTGATCGAAGCGTCGCTGCCAAGCTTCATTACCGAACCCTGACCGAACTCACGCTCGATCTGGGTCACGGCCGCCTTCAGGGCTGCGTCCTTGGCCTTGGCGTCCTTGGAGCCTGCCTCGATCGGCGTCGGACGGTTGGACTTGCTTGTTGCCATCTTTCTCATCACCTCTTCTGTCAACCGCCTGCTTGCGGCAACTCGTTGGCGGCCAACCGGGAGTAAGAAGCCCCTTCAGGCCGTAGATCGGAACGGTAGAGAGCGACCCGGACGAAACCGAACGCATGTCCGTCTTCGTCCTCGAGACGTTTCAGCCTGTGGATTCGCTCCCCTGTGCGGCGGCCTCTGACCCTGAAGACGGTGAGGTGCGGCCAGAACGGCCGCTCCGGCTCGGGCCCGAGCAGGCCGCGGCAGCGCAATCGTCCGGCCAGCTGCGCCTGCAGCGCGACGGCCTCCTCACTGGCGACCTCGAGCGCAAACAGCCGTGGGCGCCGGCGCGGAAGTGGAACCGGCTCGCCTCCCAGCCTAGCGGCGATCGGAGGTGGCCGGAGTCCCTCGACCGCAGCAGCGATCTCCGCCACCTGGCTCTCCGGTCTCTCGCCGAGGAACGCAAGGGTGACATGCATCGCGGAGGCTCCGACCGCCCGCAGTCCCTCCGCGGCCTGCTCACGTTGCCAGCGCTCGATCAGCGCCACCGTATCCGGCGGCGGATCGAGCGCGCAGAACAGCCGGACCTTCGGGCCCGCGGTCTCGCGGCTGTCGTCGGGATCGCTCACGACCTTGACGCTAGTCGGCTGCCCGTGAGGTTTGTGAGCCGGCGTGTGCCGAGTTCGCAATATGGTTGAGCAGGATGAGTGAAGCTGCTCCGACAAGCGCGACAGGCCGGCCGCTACCACCGCTCGAAGGCGTCGAGCACGACTACCTCGAGATCAACGACATCCGGATGCATGTCGCCTTCGCGGGTGATCCGGACGCCGAGCCGTTGGTCCTGGTCCATGGCTGGCCGCAGCACTGGTACGCCTGGAGGCGGTTGATCGGCCCGCTCTCGGAGGATCACCGGGTGATCTGCCCGGATCTCCGTGGCTTCGGCTGGAGCGACGCCCCGGCCGGCTCGTACCTGAAAGCGGATCTCGCCGACGACGTGATCGCCCTTGCCGACCGGCTCGAGCTCGAACGCTTCCGGCTCGCCGGCCACGACTGGGGCGGTTTCGCGGGCTTCCTCATCTGTCTCAAGGAGCCCGAGCGGGTGACCCACTATGCGGCCGCGGGCATCAGTCACCTCTGGGTCCGCGGGGACGGTGGGATCGGCGAGCGGCTGAAGCTGCTCTCACGGATCTGGTACATGATGCTGATCGCCTCGCCGGTGCTCGGTGGTCAGGTCGTCCGACGCCTACCCGACTTCATGCGGGGAATCCTGGTCAGGGGCGCCGCCGGGGACGCCTGGAGCGAGGAGGAGCTCGAGTCCTTCGTCTCGCAGTGGCGCGAGCCGGATCGGGCTCGAGCCTGCGTTCAGGTCTACCGCACCTTCCTGACCAGGGAGTTCCCTCAGATTGCGCGCGGAGCGTTCAACGACGAGGTCATGGGGCAGCCGGCGATCCTCTTCTGCGGCGAGGAGGACCCGGTCATCGAGGCCTCCAGTCTGGGGGGCTTCGAGCCGAACGCTCCGAACCTCGAGATCCGCGAGCTGCCCGGGGTGGGTCACTGGGTTCCCGAGGAGGCGCCGGAACTGATGCTCGACGGCATGCGTGAGCTCTACTCACGCTGAAATCGCCCGCAGAGCATGTGGACTGACTTGCTGGCTCGGCTTCGGTGTTCAGAGCCCGGCCACGAAATCGAGGAGATCGGCGGCCAGGGTCTCCGGCTCCTCCCAGGCCGCGAAGTGCCCTCCCCGCTCGAATTCGTTCCACGAGCGCAGATCGGCGCAGATCCGCTCGGTCCACGAGCGCGGGGGCCTGACCAGCTCCGCGGGGAAATCGGCGACCGCGACCGGAACCTCGATCAGCTCCCCGGGCTGAAGCTGCCAGCGATCGATCCTCGAGGCCGCGTAGAGCCTGAGCGCCGAGGCCGCGGTGCCGGTCGTCCAGTAGAAGCTGAGCAGGTCACAGAGGTCGCGCCTGCTGAAGCGGCTCTCGAGATCGCCGTCGCAGTCGCTCCACTCCCGGTAGCGGGGGATGAGCCAGGCCGCGAGCGCCGCCGGTGAGTCGCCGAGCCCGACGCCGAGCGTGTCGGGGGCGAGGCCGTGAACGAGCATGTGGAAGCCGCGTCGCGACCGCCAGCGCTGCGCGTCCTGCACGAACGCGATCTCGGCCTCGCTCAAGGGCGGGTCTCCGAGGTCGGGGGGTAGCGGCAGCAGCCCGGGGGCGTTGCAGTGGAAACCGGCCACCGACCGGGGGTGGCCGAAGGCGATCCGGGCGCCGATGAACCCACCCCAGTCCCCTCCGTGGACGACGAAGCGGCCGTAGCCGAGGGTGGCCATCAGCTCGACGAGCTGGTCGGCGATCACGGTCGCCGACGCCGGCGGGTCGTTCGCATCCGAGAACCCGAAGCCCGGCAACGACGGCACGACGACGTCATGGCCGGCCTCCAGCAGCAGCGGGGCCAGGTGGCGGAAGTCGAGCGGGGCGCCGGGCCAGCCGTGGATCATCAGGATCGCGGGGCCGGGCTTTGGCGCCGGCGTGCGCCCATGCAGGAAGTGGATCCCACGATGACGGAACCCGGGCAGCTCGCTCAGCCTCTCGATGAGACCGGCCGGGTCGTACTCATCGGCCCACCAGGCGCATAGGGAGCGCAGATAGCCGAGGTCCACCCCCCAGTCCCAGCCGGCGCCCTTGACGGGCTCCGGCCAGCGCGCGGCATGTAGTCGCGCCCGCATCTCGGCGACGGCGCCGGGATCGAGCAGGGGCTCGAACGGAGCGGGCCCGGCCTCGCCCTTCGAGCCCGTCACCCTCAAAGCGGCAGGTCTTCGCCCGCCAGCAGGCGGCGCAGCATGTGCAGGGAGACCGCGACCGATCGATCCCTCACGTCGCCCCGCCCGCCCGGCAGTTTCGGGTCCCTGGCGATGACCTTGCCGGCTGCGTCCTTGACGCAGATGCAAACGTAGCCGACGGGCTTTTCCTCGGTTCCGCCTGCGGGCCCGGCGACGCCGGTTACGCCGACGGCGATGTCAGCTCCGAACCGGCGCAGGGCACCGTCGGCCATGCTCTCGGCTACCTCGGGCGAGACCGCGCCCCGTGAGTCGATCAGATCCGCCTCGACTCCCAGGAGCTCACGCTTGGCCTGGTTCGAGTAGGCGACGACGCCGCCGGCGAAGTAGGCGGAGGCCCCGGGTCGATCGGCGATCCGGGCGGCGAGCAGACCAGCGCTGCAGGACTCGGCGACGGCGAGGGTGCGCCCGGCCAGCGCCGCGGCGACGAGCTCGTCGATGGTCTCGCCGGTCTCGGTGTAGATGAAGCTCCCATGACGCTCTCGCAGGCCGTCGAAGAGCGCCCGCAGCTTCTCTCCGTCCGAGCTCTCGTAGCTGACGTCGATCTCGAGCTCGGCGCCGCGGCGCAGGCAGGTGGTGATCTCGAGTCGATCCAGGTCGATCTGCTCGCCGATGTCGCGCAGGCTCTTGGCCAGCGTCGACTCCGGCACGCCGAACATCTTCATCGACGCGACCTCCAGCGAGGGGGTCCTCTCGAGGACGGACGCGACCGGTTCGCTGGCCATCGCCGCCGGCCACATTCCCTGCAGCTCCCGCGGCGGCCCGGGCAGCACCACCACGACGGCATCCTTTGCCGGGACGACCAGCCCGGGCGCGGTCCCGACCGGATCGAGCGGCTCCGAACCCTCCGGGACCATCGCCTGCTTGCGGGTCCCCGCCCTGACCCCTTCGGGGTCGAACTTCATTCGTTTCGCGAACTCCTCGATGATCGCGTTGATCCGCTCCTCCATCGCGGTGTCGAGCACCATCTCGCGGCCGGCGAAGTCGGCCACCAGGTCCGCGGTGATGTCGTCGGCCGTCGGCCCAAGTCCGCCGGTGGTGAAGATCAGGTCCATGCCCTGCTCGGCGAGGAAGCGGAGCGCGGCCTCGAGATCGGCGGCGCGATCACCGACGACGGTGATGTGCGCCACCTCGACCCCGGCCTCACCGAGGCGCTCAGAGACCCAGGGGCCGTTGCGGTCGCTGATGCGGCCGGTGAGGACCTCGGTCCCGGTAACGACGATGCCGGCTCGCACTCTCAACGCTCGGCGCCCGCGGACGGCCGGGCCGGTGGCCGGGATCGGACCAGGCTCAGGGGCACGAGGGCCCCTTGTAATCGATCTCTCGGATCCCCCTCGAGTCGGCCTCGAAGCTGGCCGGGGCGTCCACCTCCAGACGCCGGTTCTCCTTGCCGACGTGGAAGCGGACCGCTCCAGGCGTCCGCAGATCCAGCCGGTAGCGCTTCGATTCGTCCTTGAACTGCTCCTCGGTGTTGGCGGGCAGGACCTGGCCGTCGATCAGCGCCTTGTCGGAGCCGGCGATCAGACAGACGTCGATGCCGGTCTTGGTGAGCAGCGTCGCGTTCTCCTTCTTCAGCGGCGCCGGCCCCGAGCCGTTGCCGTCCCCGCCCTTGTTCTTGCCCTTGCTCTTGCTTCCGGAGCCCTTGGCCTTGGTGCTTTTGCCGTCGGGCGGGACCTGCACGCCGGGTTCGTCCTCACCGCTCCCGAAGGTACCGAGCACGACCAGCAGCAGGACGATCGCCGCAATCACGCCGCCGATCAGGAGCCCTCGCGAAGGCCTGCGGTCCGTCGGGCGCCGTCGCTCGCTGAGGAGGGGCTCAGAAGGCGACGGTCCGGAGGGGGCGGTTCCCTCGCCGTGACGGCGGCGGAACTCGTCGGCGAGCATCTCGCCGTCGAGGCCGAGGACCTGGCCGTAGGTGCGGAGGAATCCACGGATGTACGCCGGGGCCGGCAGCGTGTCCCAGTCCTCGTTCTCGAGCGCCCGCAGATAGCGGGCTCGGATCTTGGTCCGATCCTCGACCTCGCGGACCTCGAGTCCCATCCTGCGTCTGGCGTCGCGGAGGGTGGTGCCGATCTGGGTTCCATCGTCGCGGCCGTCGGGACTCATCGGAGGCCAGTATTGCGAGCGGACGCGATGTGCGGCGCGCCCACCGCGCTAACGGGAGACGGGCTCCAGTGGGGCCTCGCCGGTGGGGGGGTCGGAACCCAGCGGGTCCTCGATGCCGCCGGACCCTTCGCCGCGGCCGAGAATCCGCGGGATGTCGGCGTGGGAGATCAGGACCTGCCGCGGCTTCGAACCCTCATAGCCGCTGATCACACCGCGTCGCTCGAGCATGTCGATCAGGCGGCCGGCCCGGGTGTAGCCGACACGTAGCCGGCGCTGGATCATCGACACCGACGCGGTCTCGGTCTCGACGCAGATCCGGATCGCGTCCTCGAGCAGGTCATCTTCGTCGGGGCTGAACCCGCTGTCGGAGGGATCGGGATCGGCCTCAGGTGGCGCTTCGAGGAGGTCAACGTCGAAGTTCGGCTCGCCCTGGCGGCTCCAGCAGGAGACGATCTTCGCGATCTCCTCCTCGGTGATGAACGCGCCCTGGACGCGCTGCAGCTTCGAGCTGCCGACCGGCCGGAAGAGCATGTCGCCCTGGCCGAGCAGCGACTCGGCGCCGCCGCCGTCGAGGATCACTCGGGAGTCGATCTGCGAGGCGACCGCGAAGGCGATTCGCGCCGGGATGTTGACCTTGATCGTGCCGGTAATGATGTCGGTCGAGGGCCGCTGCGTGGCGAGGATCAGGTGGATGCCGACCGCTCGCGACTTCTGGGCGAGGCGGATGATCGAGTCCTCGACCTCGGCCGGGGCGACCATCATCAGATCGGCAAGCTCGTCGATCACGCAGAGGATGTGGGGAAGCGGAGCCTCTCCCTTCTTGCGGCGCAGCTTGTTGAGCTCGTCGAGATTGCGAGCACGGGCCTCGCCCATCACCGAGTAACGCGACTCCATCTCAGTGATCAGGTTCTCGAGCACGTTCGAGGCCACCCGTGGAGAGGTTACGACGGGGGTCAGCAGGTGCGGCACCGAGTCGTAGTGGTTGAGCTCGACCTGCTTCGGATCCACGAGGACCAAGCGGAGCTCGTTGGGCGAGCTGTGCAGGAGCATCGAGCTGAGGATCGCGTTCACGCATCCGGACTTGCCGGACCCGGTCGTGCCGGCGATCAGGATGTGGGGCATCTTCGCCAGGTCGGTCCAGACCGCCTGCCCGGAGATATCCTTTCCGAGCCAGCAGGCGAGCGGACTCGAGCCCTTCGGCCTCCCCTGGTAGATGTCCCCGAGGCGGACCATCTTGCGCTTGTTGTTGGGGACCTCGACGCCGACCGCGCGCTTGCCTGGGATCGGAGCGAGAATCCGGATGTCGGTCGAGGCGAGCGCGTAGGCGAGGTCGTCCTTGAGCTGCGAGATCTTCCCGACCTTGGTCCCAGGCGCGAGCTGCAACTCGAAGCGCGAGACGTGTGGTCCGGATACGGTTCCGATCAGCTGCGCCTCGATGCCGAAGTGGCCGAGCGCCTCGAGCAGGGCCTTCGCGGTGGCCTCCATGTCGCGCTTGTCCGGGCCGCGGTCGGCTCCGGAGTTCTTGCGCAGGACCCTCGGGGGCGGCAGCTTGTAGTCGACCTCCTCGGACTCCGTGATCCCGCCCTCGGTGCGCCGGGCGCCCATCGGCGTCCTGGCGATCTCGATCCGGCTCTCGTCGGTCTCCGGCGGCAGCGGAACGGTGTCGGGGTCTCCCTCGGCCTCGATCGCGTCGATCATCTCGCTCGAATCGGGCTCGAGGGGGGCGGCGACCGCCTCGGTCTCCGGGGTGCCGGGCGGCTCGGGAGCTTCGTCGTCCAGCTCCATCGTCTCGCCGGGATCCTCGAAGGCGACCTCGGTTTCAAAGTCCTCGGGTCCGTAGGCGCCGGCCGGGCCGTACTCGGATCTACGTGGACGGCGACGCGCGGTGCGGGCCATCTCGCCCGTCGCCTCGCGGGCCCGGCGGCCGGCCTCGGCCCCGGAGCGGATCAGGCCAGCGATCGGGCGGCCGCTGAGCAGTAGCGCGCCGCTGAGGATCAAGAGCACCGCGATGATGTGGGCGCCGACCCGCTGGAAGAGGGTCCCCCCCGCCCAGTAGAGGACCTCTCCAAGGGCGCCGCCGTGCTCGGTGAAGTACGCCTGCTGGAAGTACTCGCTCCCGCGTTGGGGCGCGTCGGGGCCGAGCCCGGCGGTCTCGGCGGCGAACGCGAGCAGGAGTCCGGCAACCAGCAGCAGCGCGCCGGCGTTCAGCGCTCCGGGGTAGGTGATGAAGGGCCGCATTACGAGCGCGGTACCTACCCCCGCGAGGATCATCGGGATCAGGTAGGCGGTGGCTCCGGTGAGCCACCCGAGCGCGGAATCCAGGCCCTCTCCGACCTTACCCCCCTCCCAGCCGCCGTAGAGCACGAAGCCGAGATAGAGCGCGAGGGCGAGGCACCCGAGCCCGATCAGGTCTAGGTGGCGCTGCTCGTACTCCCTCGCAGGCGCCTTCGGCACCTTCTTGGAGGCATCGTCCTTCTTGCTCTGCTTCCTGGCCCGTCCGCTCGCAGGCTTGCGCGCGCCGGAGCTCGCTCCGCCGCGTTTCCGTGAGCCTCCAGAGCGCCAACGACTGATAAATGACATCTGCGAGGCCCCTTCGACGCCGCCGGCCGGTCCCCTTCGCCGCGGGGCGCAAGGCCCTGATCAGCGCTCGCGGATCCTTAGACATCCGAAAGGTAGCCTCCTAACATCGGATCGATGACTGATGCCGAGCTTCTCACCGGTCGGGTACTCGTGGTCGAAGACGACGACGAGATCGCCGACGTCCTCCGCAGGTCCCTGCGTCAGGAGGGCCACGAGGTCCGGACCGCGGTCGACGGAGAGGAAGCGCTCGAGGCTGCGCACGAGTTCGCGCCCGACATGGTCGTCCTCGACCTCGGGCTACCCAGGCTCGATGGCGTCGAGGTCTGCAGGCGGCTCCGCAACGAGGGCGACGTGCCGATCCTCATCCTCACTGCCCGTGCCGACACCGACGACCGGGTCCGGGGTCTCGATGCCGGCGCTGACGACTACCTGGTGAAGCCCTTCGAGCGGGCGGAACTCCTCGCCCGTCTACGGGCGCTGATGCGCCGCCGCCCGCCGCGCGGGAGCGCTTCCCTGAAGGTCGCCGACCTGGTGCTCAATCCCGACACGCGCGAGGTCAGCCGCGGCGATCGCGAGCTCGATCTGACCGCGCGGGAGTTCGAGCTGCTCGAGTTCCTCATGCACAACCAGAAGCTCGTGATCTCCCGAGAGCGATTGCTCGAAGAGGTCTGGGAATATGACCCGACCTCGATGACGAACACCATCGACGTATTCATCAGCAACCTCAGACGGAAGCTCGAAGAGGGGGGCGAGCCGAGGCTGCTGCACACCAAGCGCGGCGCCGGCTACGTGGTGCGTCCGTGAGGCCGGTCCGGTCAGTGATGGCGAGCCTGCGCCGCCGGCCGGTGCGCATCAGGCTCGCGATCTTCTCGGCCGGCTTGACCGCGGTGATCCTGATTGCTTTCGCGGCTGTCGTCGGCCGCCTGGTGACCAACCGGATCGAGGCCGACTTCCGTGATGATCTGCGTGGGACGGCGAACGGGCTCGCGGTTGCGATCGCCAACGCCGGCGGGCCGTCGGAGACGATCGCGCGCGATCTAGAGCAGCTGGCGATGGCCAACGACGCCGAGATCAGGATCGTCGACGGTCTTGGCCAGGTCCAGCAGCAGACCCCGAACGCCTCGGATTTCGGGCCCCCCAGCCAGCGCGAGATCCAGGACGGGGGTGGTTCCACCCGCTTCGTCTCGGTCTTCATCCCGACGAACACGATTGGGCAGGGACAGCTCTTCGTCCAGTACGGGCAAACGCGGAGCGACATCGACGCAACGATCGGGCGGCTCTGGCTGTTCCTCGGCGGTGGGGTGTTGATCGGCACCCTGCTCGCCGGCTTCGCTGGGATGACGATTGCCGCACGGGCGATGCAGCCGATCGCCAGCCTGACCGGGACGGCGCGGAAGATCGCCCACACGCGCGACCCTTCGATGCGGATCCCCGAGCTGGAGAGCGACGACGAGGTCGCCGAGCTGGCGGGCACCCTCGACGAGATGCTGCGCGAGCTCGACGCGGCCCGCGCCGAGACCGAGAGCTCGATCCAGCGCCAGCGCGAGTTCGTCGCCGATGCTTCGCATGAGTTGCGAACGCCGCTGACCAGCATCCTCGCCAACCTCGAGCTGCTCGAGGCGGGTCTCTCGCACGACGCCGAGGACGAGCAGGCGGCCGCCCGCTCCGCGCTGAGGAGCTCGAGACGGATGAGCCGCCTGGTCGGGGATCTGCTGATCCTCGCTCGGGCCGACGCGGGCCGCCGTACCGAGCCGGTCGAATGCGATCTTTCGACGATCGCCTGCGAGGCCTTCGAGGAGGTTCGGCCGGTTGCCGGCGGTCACGAGCTGAGAGCGCAGATCGACCCAGACGCCGAGTTGACGGGTGATCCCGACGAGCTGCACCGCATGGTCCTCAACCTGCTCGAGAACGCGATCAGGCACACGCCGGAGGGCACGGTGGTCTCGCTCGAGCTCGCCCGCAACGGTACGGCCGCCGACCTGCGGGTCAGCGACGACGGCCCGGGGCTGCCGGAGGGCATGGCCGAACAGGTCTTCGAGCGCTTCGCTCGCGGGGCGGGCCCGGCCGATCGATCCGGCTCCAACGGGGACGGGACGGGGCTGGGCCTCTCGATAGTCAGGGCCGTGGCCCGTGCGCACGGCGGCGAGGTCAGGGCCGGCCCCTCACCGGGGGGCGGGGCGCGTTTCACCGTCACCCTGCCGCTCAGCTCGCCCGCCGGCGACGAACATTGAGGCAACTATTCGCTTGGCTTAAGCGCCGGTTTATGGGCGCAACCGATCATTTTCCTCAGGACGAGACAAGATCTGTCGAGGCCAAACCTCCCTGACACACCGGCCCGCAGATCATCAATTGGCCAGCCTGAGCCAATCGGCCCGTCGGACCCCCCTCCCTGGTCCGGCGGGCCATCTTCTTGACCCCCGGGGCTGCTGACCGACGTCGCGACCGTGGCGGTTGGTTCAATCCTGCGGCGCAGTGGCCCCCGAGACCGGCAAGCCGAGTACGAGGGCGGTCCTGGCCGCCAGCGTAACGCCGCTTGCATCGATCTTCGGCAGTGGCTTTCTGATCATCATTCCCGTGCTCGAGGGCACCCTGGGGGCGCTCTCGATAATCGGAGTGAGCGCCGTCTGCGCCCTGGCGTGGGTCGTCGGGACCTCCGTTCGCCACATCGTCGCCCGAGTGGAGCCACTGCTGATCAGCGGCGAGCTCGACCCCCTTACGAGGCGGCTGGATCGGATCGGCGACGCCGTGATCGTCGTCGCGTACGTGATCTCCGTCGCCCTCTATCTGCGGATCATGGCGATCTACATCGTCGGCTACCTCGGCGACGGCGGCGACTTCGCCGAGCGGACCCTGGCGTCGGTGGCCGTCGCGCTGATCGTCTTCGTCGGCGTCACTCGCGGCTTCGGTGGCCTCGACCTGATGGAGCGTGTGGCCCTCGGCGCGGTTCTGGTCCTGACCACGCTGCTCGGAGGGGCGCTGGCGATCACCGATGCCGACGCGGCGCTTTCCGGCGGGCTCGAGCTGCCGCCGGTCCCCGATCGGGGGATCGGAGAGGTGCTGCTGGTTCTCGGTGGGATCGTGATCACGGTCCAGGGCTTCGAGACCGTCAGGTATCTCGCGTCCGAGTTCGATGCCCAGACGCGGATCTGGGCGTCCCGTTTCTCGCAGCTGATCGCGACCTCGATCTACGTCGGATTCGTGATCGTCGCCACCCCGTTGATGGGGCTCGGAACCGAGGCGGGCGCCGACGAGGACCTGTTGCAGATCACCGAGCGGGTCGCGCCCTTCCTGCTCATACCGCTCGTACTCTCGGCGGTGCTGAGCCAGTTCAGCGCCGCCACCGCCGACACCGTCGCGGCGGTCGGCAACCTCCGTGGCCTCTTCACCCGCTCGATGTCGGGACGGACGCCCTACCTGCTCAGCGGCATCGCGGCGATCATCCTCTGCTGGACGGTCGACACGCTGGTGATAATCGCAATCGCCTCTCGCGCCTTCGCCGCCTACTACTGCCTGCAGGCCCTGATCGCGATGAGGACCTCCGAAGGCCCCGCGCGGCGCGTCGGCTACGGGGCGCTGGCGGCGGTGATGGCGGCGATCACGCTGCTTGCCCAGCCGGCCGGCTGAGAACCCGGCAAGCGGGCGGTCGAGCCCGGCGGCGCCGGCTCCGCGTCAGACCTCGACCACGACCGGCAGCACCATCGGCCGCCGCCGCAGCCGGTCATAGACGAACGCGGCGATGTCGTCGTGGAGATCCTGCTGGATCAGCGTCATCTCGCGCCCGGAATCGTTGTCGGCCAGGGAGTCCTCGGCGACGTCCTGGATGTCGGCGATCAGGCCGGCGGCCTCCTCCTCGTCGAGGAAGGGGACGCCGCGGAAGATCACCTCGGGGTCGGCGACCGAGTTGCCGTGTTCGACGGAGACGGTCGCGACGACGATGAACAGCCCGTCCGCCGAGAGCGTGCGGCGGTCGCGCAGGGCGACGTCGTCGGGATCGCCGATGTCGACCCCGTCGACGAAGATCACCCCGGCGCCGATGTCCTCACCCAGGCGGGCACCATCGGCGTCGATCTCGAGCGGGATCCCGTTCTTCGACTTGAAGATGTTCCTGGGCGGGATCCCGACCGCCTCCGCCAGCTCGGCATGCAGGCGGATCCGCTTGTGGTCGCCGTGCACCGGCATCACGTAGCGCGGTTTCGTCAGGTTCAGCATCAGCTTCAGCTCCTCCTGCCAACCGTGGCCGGAGGCGTGGATCGGGGCGTCACGAGCGGTGATCACTCGGGCCCCGATCTCGAAGATGCGATCGATCGTCTCGTTGACCGAGCGCTCGTTGCCCGGGATCGGCGTGGCGCTGAAGACGACGGTATCTCCCGAGTGCAGTTCCACGTCGCGATGCTCGCCACCGGCCATCCGCCGCAGGGCCGAGAGCGGCTCGCCCTGGCTGCCGGTCGAGATCGCGATCACCTCCTCGTCGGGGAGATCCTCGATCTCCCGCGGCTGGATCAGGAGGCCGTCGGGAGCCCGGGTGATGCCGAGGTTGCGGGCGATGTTGAAGTTCTTGCGCATCGAGCGGCCGACCAGCGCCACCTTGCGATCGAGCTCGACCGCGGCGTCGACCACCTGCTGGACCCGGTGCAGGTTGGAGGCGAAGCAGGTGACGATGATCCTTCCCTCGCAGCGCGAGAAGGTCTCCAGCAGATGCGGACCGATGCTCGACTCCGAGGGGGCGACGCCGGGGCGATCGGCGTTGGTCGAGTCGCCGCAGAGGCAGAGCAGTCCCTCGGCGCCGAGCGTGGCGAGCCGCGAGACGTCGGTGGGGCGCCCATCGACCGGGGTCTGGTCGAACTTGTAGTCGCCGGTGACCAGGATCGTGCCGAGGTCGGTGTGTAGGGCGACCGCGCGCGCGTCGGGGATCGAGTGCGACATGTGGACGGTCTCGATCCCGAACGGTCCGTGCTCGACCCTCTCCCCCGCCTCGATCTCCTTGATCGGGACGCTCTTCAGCTTGTGCTCCTCGAGCTTGCTGCGGACGAGGCCGACGGTGAGCCGCCCTCCGTAGATCGCCGGCGGGACACCGATCTCCTTCAGCACGTAAGGGAGCGCCCCCACGTGGTCCTCATGGCCGTGGGTGAGCACGATCGCCTCGATGTCGTCGGCCCGGTCGCGCAGATAGGAGAAGTCGGGCAGCACGAGGTCGATGCCCAGCATCTCGGCGGTCGGGAACATCAGACCGGTGTCGACGATCACGATCCGGCCGTCGTACTCGACCACCATCATGTTCTTTCCGATCTCCCCCAGCCCCCCGAGCGGCAGGATGCTCAGCTTCGGCCCGCTCATGCTCTCGGCTCCAAGCCGGCCTGTCGCAGTGCGGCGGCGATCGTCTGGCGCTGCCTCTCGTCGGCGGGGACCATCGGCAGGCGCATGCGATCCGAGCAGACGCCGAGCATCGCCAGGGCCGTCTTGATCGGGATCGGGTTGGCGGTCACGGCGAGCGCCCCGTAGAGCGGCTGCAGGCCGGCGTCGAGCTCACGGGCCCGCTCTTTGTCCCCGTCCGCCACGGCAGCATGGACCTCGCTCATGCGCTCGCCGATCAGGTGGCTGGCGACGCAGATGCCCCCGGCTCCGCCCGCCTCCAGGCACCGCAGAAAGGAGTTGTCGTTGCCGGCCAACAGGTCCATCCCCGCGATCGGCTCGATGTCGGCGTCGTTCGCCTGCTTGACGGCGACGACGTTGTCGATCTCGGCGAGTTCGGCGAGATCGCCGGGGGGAATGTTGATCACGCAGCGGCTGGGGATGTTGTAGACGATCACAGGTAGCTCGGTCGCCCTGGCGACGGCCTCGAAATGGGCCTTGACTCCGGCCGGATTGGGCTTGTTGTAGTAGGGCGTGACGACGAGCACCGCGTCGGCGCCGGCCTCCTGCGCCGCCCGGGTCAGCTCGACCGAGTGGCGGGTGTCGTTGGAGCCCGACCCGGAGATCAGCAGAGGGTCCTCCCCTACCTCGGCGCGAACCTCGCGCAGGATCGCCAACTTCTCGGAGTCATCGAGGGTCGGCGACTCACCGGTGGTGCCGGTGAGAACGAGGCCGTCCGAGCCGCCTTCGAGCAGATCGACGGCGAGGGCCCGGCAGGCGGGCAGGTCGACGGCGTCGCTCTCGTCGAACGGGGTGACCATCGCGGTGAGGACGCCTGAGATCGCTGGCACGGTCGGCAAGCCTATCGACGGCGGCGCCGATCCCCGCTCTGGGCGGCCTTCAGGCCGCGTGCACGCCGGCGCGGCGCTCGTTCCAGGGTCGCGCCCGCTCCAGCTGTGCCGCCGCGCGGATCAGCAGATCCTCGCGCCCGAACGGCGCGACGAGCTGCGCTCCGACCGGGATCCCGTCCCCACTCCAATGCATCGGTAGCGAGATCGCCGGCTGCCCCGTGATGTTGAATAGCGCCGTGAAGGCGCCGGCGGGGAAGGAAGCGTGGAATGCGTCCATCGGGTCCTCGCCGCTGTCGTCCCAGGTGCCGATCGGCTGCGCAACAGCGGCCATGGTTGGGGTCAGCAGCAGGTCGTGCCCGGCCTCGAACCACCCCGCGATCACCCGCGAAAGGCCCTGATGGAGACCGACGTCGCGCAGGTAGCGCCCGGCGTCGCGCTCGCGGCCGATCTCGGCCAGCGTCCAGGTCAGCGGCTCAACGTCGTCGGGGGTGAGCTCTCGGCCGAGCAGCGTCTCCACCTGGCCCAGAGCGGCGGCCTGACCGGCGGCCCAGCGGGTCAGGAAGCTGTCCTGGATGTCCATGCCGTCGTCGTCGGGTAGTGCGTCGGCGGGCGAGCTGCCGACGACGTGGTGGCCGAGCTCCTCGAGCGCCGCGGCCGTCGCCTCGACGGCTGCGACGCATTCGGGATCGACGTCCGCCTCGACGGCCGGGGCCTTCATCACCCCGATTCGCAAGCCCTTGCTCTCGTCGGCCAGCTCCTCGACATAGGGCCGTAGCGGCGGTGGGGCGACATAAGGGTCGCCGGGCGCCGGGCCGTGGACCGCGTCGAGAATCCTCGCCGTGTCGCGGACCGACTTCGAGACCACCAGCTCAGCCGTGAGGCCGCTGACGTTGTCGCCGATCAGGGGCCCCTCGCTGATCCGCTGCCGGGTTGGCTTGAGCCCGACGAGGCCGTTGTTGGAGGCGGGGATCCGGATCGATCCGCCGCCGTCGTTGGCATGGGCCATTGGGACCATCCCAGAGGCGACCGCTGCGCCCGAGCCGCCCGAGGAGCCACCGGCGCTGCGTTCGGTGTCCCAGGGATTGCGGGTCGGTCCGTAGGCGTCCGGCTCGGTGGTCGGGAGGATCCCGAGCTCGGGCGTGTTGGTCTTGCCGATCGTGATCAGGCCGGCGTCGCGGAACCGCAGCGCCAGGGTCGTGTCCACCGGGGCCTTGAAATCAGCGTCCTTGAGCAGCCTCATGCCCATGTGGAGGGGCTGGCCGGCGTACGCGGCGCCGAGGTCCTTGAGCAGGAAGGGAACCCCCTTGAACGGGCCGTCGGGCAGGTCACCCTCGGCTGCGGCGCGGGCCTCCTCGTAGAGCGGGTGGATGACGGCGTTGATCTCGCCGTTGAGCGCCTCGACCCGTTCGATCGCGGCATCGACCAACTCCCGCGGGCTCGCCTCGCCGGAGCGGACCAGCTCCGCCATCTCGGTCGCGTCCATTCGTGCAAGGTCTTCGCTCACTCCGCTGGCCTCCTGGGGTTGTGGCGTTCGGGCTCTGGCAGCTGCCGACTCCGCGCCGGGTCTGGCTGGGCGGCCAAACCTACCTGATCCGGATCGAGGCTCAGGCCCCGCAGCAGCGCTCCCACCGTGAGACCGGCGGCGAAGACGATCGCAGCCATCGCCGCGAGGAAGGCGGCATCGACCCGTTGCCAGTCGATGTCGGAGCCGTAGCGGAGCGACGCGAAGACGATCGCGCCGAAGAACAGCGCTACCGCCCCGAGCACGGCGGCAACCTCGATCCGGGAGGCGAGCTCGGCGGCCGAGCGCCGATCGCGCGCCGCGTCCCGCTCGCGCTTCATCGCATCGGGGAACAGCCCGTACACGGTGGCCATCACCGCGCACGCGACCGCGAGGGTGATCGCGTAGGCGCCGAGGGTGTCGCTGGGCAGGTGCCAGCCCGCGGTTACGACGAGGATCCCGAACCCGGCCGCGACCGCGGCGGCGGCCAGGGCGACGAGGCCGCGCAGGGCCGGCGGGGAGACGATGATCGCCGCGAGCCCGAGGCTGATCGCAACGGTGACGTGGCCCGAGGGATAGGTGTTGCGGACAAACTCAGGGAAGTCGAGGAGCAGCGGCCGCGTGAGGATCACGTGCTTGAGCAGCTCGACCGAGATCAGGCTGATGCCGATAACCGCGCCGGGTACCAGGATCAGGCGGCGGCGGCGACGAAGTGCCGCGACCGCCCCGAGCGCCGCGATCCCGAGGATCAGTCCGCCGATGCTGACCACTCGGAGCATCCGGTTGGCGGCGACTTGCGCGGTCTGCGGCGTTCGCTCTCCGCCTCGCAGGGCACCCTGGTCGGCGCGCTGGCCGATCTCGGTCTGGACCGCGAGCAGGTAGATCAGCGCGCAGGCGGCGAGACCGAGCAGTGACAGAGCGATAAGGCGCCGCACCTGCCGCGAGGTGGCGGCGTCCACCGTTTACAGGAGCTCCTCGAGCCCGATCGTCAGCGGGTCGGGGAGCGAGCCGACCTTGCGGCAGGCGAGCACCACCCCGGGCATGAACGAGTTGCGATCGATCGAGTCGTGCCGGATCGAGAGGGTCTGACCCTCGCCCCCGAAGATCACCTCCTGGTGGGCGACGAACCCCTGCAGCCGCACCGAATGGATCGGCTCGTGGACCGTGCCGCCGGCCCGCTCGATCAGGTCCGCGGTCCTGGCCGCGGTGCCCGAGGGCTTGTCGAGTTTCCGATCGTGGTGCAGCTCGATGATCTCGGCCTCCGGCATGTGCGGAGCGATCATCTCCGCCGCCTGCATCATCAGCACTGCGCCGATCGCGAAGTTCGGGGCGACGAAGGCGCGGCCCCCCTCTCCCCCGTCCCAATGATCGGTGGCGCACTTGCGCAGCTTGTCGATGTCGAAGCCGGTGGTCCCGATCACGATGCTGGTCCCCGAGTGCAGGCACCTGTGGGCGTTGGGCAGAGCCTGATCGGGAATCGTGAAATCGACCACCACATCGGCATCGTCGAGTACGTCGGGGAGCTCGATGCCGAGCTCGGGGTCGGCGCGGCCGCTGAGCTCGAGACCGTCGGCGGCCTCGACCGCTTCGCAAACCGTGGCGCCCATGCGCCCGGCGGCGCCGGCGACGGCAACTCTGATCGGATCGGCCATGGCCCAGGAGCTTACGGTCGTCTCGCCGTGGCCGCCGTTCCGGGTTTCGCGCTCGTATGCTCCGCCGCGTGCCGGACGCCCCTCCCGACAGCATTCGCCCAGCCACAGCCGCCGACAGTGAGGTGCTCGGGCAGATGCTGCACGACTTCAACGTCGAGTTCGGCGATCCATCCCCTGGACCGGCCGCTCTCGCCCAGCGGCTCTTCGATCTGCTCCCCACCGGTGAGGTCGCCGGCTTCATCGCCGGCGCCGGGCCCGAGGGCTTCTGTCTGTTTCGCGTGCGCCCCTGCCTGTGGTCGAGTGGGAACGAGACCTACCTCGAGGAGCTCTACGTGGTCCCCGCGCGCCGCGGGGAAGGTTTCGGGAAGGCCCTGATGGAGGCGACCCTCGCCGCCGCGCGCGAGCGGGGCTGCACCCGCATCGACCTCGCCACCGGCGAGACGGATACAGCGGCGCGTGCCCTGTATGAGCGCTTCGGGTTCAGCAACCGCGAGGGTGGGCCGGACGGCCCGGCGATGCTCTTCTACGACCGCGACCTGTAGCAGAACGGGGCGAAGGTCCAGTGTGGATTTGCGCGAAGCGGCAATTCTCGAATTCAGGCTGAAACAGTCGCCCTAAGCTGTCAGGCGTGCTGACCATCCCCCGCGCCATCGCGCTCCTGGCGGTGGGAATCACAACGTTCTTCGCGCTGTTTGCGTTCAGGCCGACCCCGTTGCTCGGGGTCGATGGCTCCTCCCTGGCCCGCTCGGTCAATGGCGATTTCAGTTCGGCGGAGGAGTGTGAGAGCAGGGCCAGGGGCGGTGAGCAGTACTGGAAGTGCTTCAAGTGGGATGACGGACAGAGCGGCGGCGCGAGCTATCGCGTAGAGGTGGATTGGTGGGGTTGCTGGGAGGGCCGGAGAATCGGGGTGTCAGCCAGCGAGCCCGGTACTCCCCGCTCGCTTTCCGGGTGCGTGACCCTCCTCAGCCACGGCGAGCTCCCCTAGAGACCCAACCACGCCGAACGCCCCGGAGCACCGCCATGTAGCGGGGCAGCCGGGGCGTTCGGTCCGATCGGGTCGGCTCAGCCGCGCTTGCAGCGCCTGAGCTTGTCGTCGGCGTCGGCGTCGATCACGTCGCGGGTGCGATCGCAGTTGATCCGGTCGACGAACCCGTCGCGGGCGTCGATCAGATCCTTGCCGCCCCAGCCTCTGAGCAGGTCCTCGCCGGGCCCGCCGACCAGCTCGTCGGCGAAACCGCGGCGCCGCCAGGAGATGTCGCCCTCGAGCCGGTCGTCGCCCTCGCCACCGGAGAGGAGGTCGCGGCCCCTCTCGCCGGAGATGCGGTCGTTGCCGTCGCCTCCCTCGAGCGTGTCGCGGCCGGCGTCGCCGTCGATGCGGTCATCGTCCTCGCCGCCGTCGACCGTGTCCTTGCCGTCGTCGGCGTAGACGGTGTCGTTGCCGGCCGCGGTGGTGATCTGGTCGGACCCCTTGCCGCCGCGGGCGTAGTCGCGGCCGGCGCCACCGGTGATCACATCGGCCCCGCGACCCCCGTTGATCGAGTTGCGCCCATCAGCGCTCTCGATCGTGTCGTCGCCGTCTCCGCCCTTCAGGGTGTCGGAGCCGGAGCCGCCGTTGATCGCGTCGTCGTCATCGCCGCCGTCGATCCGATCCGAGGAGTAGCCGCCGATCACCGTGTCCGTGCCCTCGGCCGCATTGACCGTGAGATCGCCGAAACCGAGATCCATCGGCCCGTCGAACAGCGGTCCGCCGCCGGCGTCGACGATGTCGTCGCCCTCGAGGGCGACGATCTGGACGTCGATCTGTGAGCTCGGACGCGAGTCGAGCCGCTGGTGGACGACCAGGTCGAGATCCGGGCTCGCCTCGGCGCCGTTCAGGTTGAACGCCGTGTCGTTGCCGACCGGGCCGAGCGCGAGGTGATCACCGCCATCGGAGCCGATCACGCGCAGGGATGAGTCGGGGTAGCGCCCCCGCTGCGGGATCGTCACGTCGAGCTCGATCTCCGAGCTCCCATCCGCCTCGTCGGTGCGGCCCGGCGCGAGCGGTCCACCCTCGAGATCGACGGTCACGGCATGGGAGATGAACGCTCCCGATCCGTCGATCACGATCGTCTCGACTTCATCGACGGCCGGCTCGGCTCCGCAGCCGATCGGCCGCCGGCCGCTCCCGGTCGTGTCCCATGCCTTGACCGCCTCGCCCTCGCGACCTACCGCGACGGCGATCGTCTTCGGGTTGCCCGCCTCGATCAGCAGCTCGCCGCTCGGGGCGTCGTAGCTACAGGTCGCGGCCCCTCGCGGCGCCGCAGCGGCGGGGTTGGCCACGACTCCCAGCAGCGCGGCCCCCAGAGCCGTCGCTGAGATCAGGCGCTTGCAGTTCCTCTTGGTGGCTTTCATCGCTTTCCCTCCAGTCGGGATGGGTTGACTGGAGGCAGCATCGATCGCGACCGACGGCGTGCCTAGCCACCCAAGGGGGGCACCGGCCACACCTGACGGTGGCCGCCCCCGGCGCTCCGAGACGGTCCGTCGTGACTACAGGGCGAGTGCGGCGCTCACGGGCGCGACTGCGTCCCGGAAGCGATCTTCGTCGGCCCCGATGCAGGCGGCCGAGAGGTTCTCCGGCGCGTAGAGCTCGCGGGCGAGATCGACGATGTCGGAGGCGCTGACCGCGTCGACCTTGGCGATCGTCTCGTCGATCGAGAGGAAGGGCATGTCGAACAGGGCCGAGCGCGCGTTGCGGCCCATGCGGCCGGGTGTCGACTCCAGACCGAGCACGGTGCGGCCCTTGACGTGCTCCTTGGCGCGAGCCAGCTCCTCCTCACCGACGCCGTCGGAGCGCAGCAGGCCGAGCTCGCGGCCGACGATCTCGCAGGCCTCCGAGACGTTGTCTGCGCGCGTGCCGACGTACATGGCGACCATGCCGCGGTCGATGTACTGGTCGGCATAGCTGCCGACCGAGTAGGCGAGGCCGCGCTTCTCGCGAATCTCGCGGAACAGGCGCGAGGAGGTCGAGCCCCCGAAGATCGTGTCGAGGACGGCCAGGGTCCAGCGACGGTCGTCGTCGCGCGGGATCCCCGGCGCGCCGAAACAGATGTGGTACTGCTCGGTCTCCTTCGGATAGAAGACCAGCTGGGGCCCGGCCTCGGGATCGGAGGTGTCGGGCGGCTCGGGATCGCCGCCGGCGGGGCTGAGGAAGCGCTCGGAGAGCTCGACGATCCGGTCGTGGCTGAGGTTGCCGGCCGCCGAGACGACCAGGTTCGAGCCCACGTAGCGGGACTGGTGGTAGGCGGAGATCTCGGGGATCGGGACGCCGGCGATCACCTCGGACCGTCCCAGGACCCGCCTGCCGAGCGGGTGGTCGCCGAAGATCGCGTTGGCGAGCACGTCGTGGACGCGGTCGGTGGGCTCGTCCTCATACATCGCGATCTCCTCGAGCACGACGTCGCGCTCGGAGTCTATGTCGGGGAAGGTCGGCTTCAGGAACATCTCGGCGAGAACGTCGAAGGCGGCCTCCGTGTGCTCGTCGACGAAGCGCGAGTACAGATGCGTCGTTTCCTTGCCGGTCGCCGCGTTGGTCGCGGCGCCGAGCCCGTCGAAGTACTCGGAGATCTCGATCGCCGAGTGGCGCTCGGTCCCCTTGAAGAGCAGGTGCTCGAGGAAATGCGAGACGCCGGCCTGCGCCGGCGTCTCGTCCCTCGAACCCGTCCGGACCCAGAGACCGAGCGTCACCGACCGGACCGAGGGCACTGCCTCGGTGACGACGCGAACGCCGCCCTCGGTCGTTGTCAGCTCGATTCCCTCCGGAAGGGTGCTCAACTTATTGGTGCCCCGGCTCTAGTCGCGTCGGCGACGATCACGGTCGCCTCGGCCACCCCGGCCGCCACGATCACGGTCGCCTCGGCCACCCCGGCCGCCACGATCGCGGTCACGGCCGCCCCGGCCGCCTCCGCCCCGGCCGCGCCCGCCGCCGAAGGCGGGGTCACCGGTGCCCAGGTTGGAGAGCTCTTCTGCCGACTTGCCGGCGATGTCGGGATCCTCGGAGAGCCGAAGGCCGATCCGGCCGCGCTCGCGGTCGACCTCGACCACGGTCACATCGATCTCGTCGCCCTGGCTGATCACGTCGTCGACGGTGTCGACGCGCTCGCCGGGCTTGACGTTGGAGATGTGCAGCAGGCCGTCGGTGCCTTTGACGATCTCGACGAAGGCGCCGAATGTCGTCGTCTTCACGACCTTGCCGGTGAACTTGTCACCGACCTCGGCCTCGCGCGTCATCTGCTCGATCTCCTTGACGCAGGCCTCGACCAGCTCGCCGTTGGCGGCGTAGACCCGGACCGAACCGTCGTCCTCGACGTCGATCTCTGCCTCGTAGGTCTCGCAGAGGCTGCGGATTGTCTCGCCGCCCTTGCCGATGACCGCGCCGATCTTCTCCGGGTCGATCTTGATCGTCTCGATCCGCGGTGCGGTCGGGCTGAGCTGATCACGCGGCCCGTCGACCGCTTCGGCCATCTTGCCGAGGATGAACTGGCGGCCGTCGTTGGCCTGATCCAGTGCGTCCCGGAGGATGTCGAACGTAACACCGGTGATCTTGATGTCCATCTGCAGCGCGGTGATCCCGTCACTGGTTCCGGCCACCTTGAAATCCATGTCGCCGAGGTGATCCTCGACGCCGGCGATGTCGGTGAGGACGATGTAGTCGTCGCCCTCCTTGATCAGGCCCATGGCGACGCCGGCGACCGGTGCGGAGACCGGGACGCCCGCGGCCTGCAGGGCCATCGAGGAGGCGCAGACCGATCCCATCGAGCTGGAACCGTTCGACTCCAGCGTCTCGGAGACGACCCGGGTCACGTACGGGAATTCGTCCTGCGGCGGGATCGTCGGCAGCAGCGCCCGCTCGGCGAGCGCTCCGTGGCCGATGTCGCGGCGCTTGGGACCGCGCATGAAGCCCGCCTCCCCGACCGAGAACGGCGGGAAGTTGTAGTGGTGCAGGAACGTCTTCTTCTCCTGCAGCCCGAGGTTGTCGAGCCGCATGTCCATCCGGGTCGTACCCAGGGCGACGTTGGAGAGGATCTGGGTCTCGCCTCGCGTGAACAGGGCGGAGCCGTGAACGCGCGGCGCGATGTCGACCTCGGTCTCGATCGGCCGGATCTCATCCGCGCCGCGACCGTCGGGACGCTTCTTGTCAACTGCGATGCGCTTGCGGATCATCTCCTTCTCGAAGATGCCGAAGTGGCGGCTGACCTCGGAGCGACGGTCGGCGTCGGCCTCCTCGTCACCGGTCTCAGGCGCGAGCGCCTCGAGGACCTCGTCCTTGACCGCGCCGATCGCGTCCTGGCGCTCGAGCTTGTCGGGCACCTGGGTCGCCTCGTCGAGCTTGGAGCCGAACCTGTCCGTGATCTCGGAGAGCAGGCTCTCGTCGGTCTCGGGGGCCTCGACCACCATTTTCTCCTTGCCGGCCTTGGACTCGAGCTCCTCCATAGCGCCGATCAGCTTCTTGATCTCGCTGTGGGCGATGTCGAGAGCGTCCAGGACCTCGGCCTCGGTGACGCCGTCAGCGCCACACTCGACCATCAGGATCGCTTCCTTGGAGCCGGAGACGATCAGGTCCATCTCGAGTTCCTCGTGGCGGTCCTCGGGCGGGTTGACGACGAAGTCGCCGTCGAGCTTGCCGACGCGGATCGCGCCGACGTACTCGGCGATCGGGATCTCGGAGACGGCCAGCGCCGCGGAGGCGCCGTTCATCGCGAGGATGTCGTAGGGGTGGACGTGGTCCACCGACATCGGTTGGGAGACCAGCTGGGTCTCGTAGTGCCAGCCCTTGGGGAAGAGCGGGCGCAGCGGTCGGTCGATCATGCGGCAGGTGAGGATCGCCTTTTCGCCGGCGCGGGCTTCGCGCCTGAAGTAGGAGCCGGGGATCTTGCCGACGGCGTAGTGCCGCTCCTCGACATCCACGGTCAGGGGCAGGAAGTCGAAGTCCTTGAGTTGGCCCTTGGTTGCGGTGCTGAGCACCATCGTGTCGCCGCTGCGGACGACGACTGAGCCGCTCGCCTGTCGGGCGAACTTGCCGGTCTCGAACGAGATTTCCTCGCCGCCGATCTCGACGGAGACCGAAGTCACGTCAAACATAGTCATCTATTCTTGTTGTCCTTCCGGTGAGGCCGTCGCGCCTGGCAACGGGAAACGGTTTCCCGGCCGATGACGGCCTCTTTGCATTTCAGATTGCTCTGCTTAGAGGCGCAAGGTTACAGATCGGCCCGGATCGACACGTTCGGGGCGGCCGTGACCGGCGCTCGGAACTCAGCCTCCGGTCGCCAGTTGCCGCAGCTCCTCGACGATGCCGCTGCTGATCAGGCGCTCGCCTACGAAGGCGGCGGGCGTTCCGACCAGCCCGGCCCGGATCCCGCTCGAGAAGTCGCGTGCTCGACCCGGGCAGCGACCCGATCCGAGCGCCGGTCGACCTCGAAGCGGTCGAGATCGAGCCGAGACCTTCCACCCGCCGCCACAGATGCGGGTCGTCGACGTGGCCGCGGTCGTCGAGCAGCGAGTCCCAGCATCTTCCAGAAGGCCTCCTCCCCTCCCTGGAGGGCGACCGCCTCGGTGGCGGCGTGCAGCGCCGGCGAGCGCGGGCGCTTGCTCTTCAGCGGGAAGTGGCGCACGCAGAGCTCCAGCGGCAGATCGTGGATCTCGGCCCATTCGATCGCGCACAGCGGGCAGAGCAGATCGATGTACAGCACGACCTGGGGCCCCTTCCCCCGGACATGGTCGTCTTCTCCGACCGCAGGGACCGCGGCGCTGCCGAGATCGTTCATCGGCGCCCTTGGGCCGCGGTCAGACGGCTGTCGCGAGCGCGTCGAAGATCACGTTCGCGCCGGGAATCTCGAGCGGCGTCGGCGCTGCCATCGAGTAGGCGACGCGGCCCTCCTCGTCGACCAGCACCAGGGAGCGGTTGTTGTGGCCGCGCTCTTCGATCAGGGCGCCGTAGGCGCGGGAGACCTCGCCCTTGGGATGGAAGTCAGCGAGCAGCGGAAACGTCAGGCCGAGCTTCTCGGCGAAGGCCTTGTGGCAGTGGTGGGAATCGACGCTGATCGCGATCAGGGAGGCGCCCTCGTCCTCGATCTCCTCGAGGACCTCCTGATAGATCGAGAGCTGGTCGGTGCAGACGCGGCTGAAGTCGGCCGGGTAGAACGCGATCACGACCTTGCCGCCCTCGAAGTCGCTGAGGGAGACCTCGTTCTCGTCCTGGTCGAGGAGTGTGAAGTCCGGCGCTCGGGCGCCGGCCTGGATCACTTGCGGAGGCCGAGCTCTGCGACCAGGGCGCGATAGCGCTCGAGATCGGTGCGCTCGAGGTAGCGAAGCAGACGACGGCGGCGGCCGACGAGCATCAGCAGGCCGCGACGGCTGTGGTGATCCTTGCTGTGCTCGCGGAGGTGCTCGGTCAGCTCGTTGATGCGCTCGGTGGCCAGTGCGACCTGGACCTCTGTCGATCCCGTATCGCCCTCGCCTTGGCCGAACTTGCTGGCGATATCCGCCTTCTTTTCCTTGGTCAGCGACATGAGTGAGTTGAGAAGCATAGGGGGCCGGGCCTGCTCGGGGCGGCGCGGCTCCCTCCGCCTAGCTGGGCTCGCGGGGGCGCGAGAAGCTGGCACAGACCTCGCGCGCGTCATCGACGTCGCGGTGCATCTGCGAGATCAGCTCCTCGGTATCGGAAAACCGCTTCTCTCCCCGCAGGCGCTCGGCGAATGCCACCCTCAGCATCCTGCCGTAGAGGTCCTCGCTGTGGTCGATTACGTAGGTCTCGATCAGGACCCCTCGCCCGGTCTCGAAGGTGGGTCTAACGCCGATGCTGACCGCCGCCGGCCGGCCGTTGGCGAAGGCGGCGTAGACACCGTGGCCGGGGCAGACGAGCGCGTCGTCGGGGACCAGGTTGGCGGTCGGGAAGCCGAGCTCACGGCCGCGGCGGTCGCCGCCGACGACCTCCCCCTCGAGCATGAACGGGGCGCCGAGGCACTCGGCGGCGCCATCGACCTCGCCGGCCGAGACCAGAGCGCGAATCCGGGTAGAGGACACCGTCTCGCCGTCGACCTCGATCAGGGGCACGACCCTGGTCTCGAACTCGTCTCGCGAGGCGAGCAGCTCGGAGGTTCCCTTTGCCTTCGCCCCAAAGCGGAAGTTCTCCCCGACGGAGACGTGGGTGGCGCCCAACGTCCCGATCAGGACCTCCTCGCAGAAGGCGACGGGGTCTATCGAGGCGAACTCGCGATCGAAATTGATCACCACCAGCTCCTCGACCCCGAGCCCCTCGATCACGTCCCGTTTGACCGGAAAGGGCATCAGCAGCTTCGGCGCGGCCTCGGGATTGATCACCCCCAGCGGGTGGGGCTCGAAGGTGAGTACGGTGTCCGCGTCGCCGATGACCTCACGATGACCGACGTGAACACCGTCGAAGGTGCCGATCGCGACCCGCCTGGAGCGTGGCTCGGCCTCCTGCAGCTTGGTTACGCGGATGGACATGCTCGACCGGGTTCACACTCTCTCACGCCAGCACCACCTCGGTCTTGAGCTCCCCGGCGCGCAGTCTGGCGATCGCCAACAGCCGTCCCTCGTGGGTCAGCCGGATCGGGCCCTCCTCGGGCCCGTCGTGGCTGAGCCTGATCCCGTGCGCGACTCGCGCCGCCTCGTCGATGTCGAGGACGCGCTCGTGGAGATGGGCTACAAGCTCATCGGCCGGCCGCAGTTCGGGGCCCGCGTCCTCGATCGCGAGGCTGCCGATCGCGGTCCGGCGGAGCTCCGAGCAGTAGGCGTCGCCGAGCTCCTCGATAAGGGTGCGAATGTAGGTGCCGGCCGAGCACTCGATCTCGAAGCGGGCCGACTCAGCATCGGCCTCCAGCAGCTCTGCCCGGTAGACCACGACCTCTCTCGTCGGCCGCTCGACCTCCTCCCCGCGATGGGCTTTCTTGTAGAGCCGCTCGCCGTCGACGTGGACGGCCGAGGTCATCGGCACCCGCTGGATCACCCGACCGGTCGGGAGCTCGAGCTCGCGGGGTACCTCGCCCGTCTCCGTCAGTTCGCCGTCGGGGTCGCCGGTGCTCGAGCGCCAGCCGAGCCTGGCGGTGGCGATGTAGGTCTTGCGGCGGCCGAGGACGTAGCGCTGCAGCCGCGTCGCCTGGCCGAGCAGGATCACCATCAGGCCGGTTGCGAAGGGATCGAGCGTGCCGGCGTGCCCCGCCCGCATACCGTGCTCGCGGCGCGCCTCGGCGACCAGCTGGTGGGAGGTCCATCCGGCCGGCTTGTCGGCGAGGATGAAGCCGGCTGCAGGCGCCGGCGGCAGCTTCGGGGCTGTCATGGGTGCGGGCCGGCGGTCAGCTCAGCTGGGCTGTGGTCTCGGCCGTGAGGAACTCGGCGAGCTCGTCGTAGCTGAGATCGGTCGAGAAGCCGGCCGCCCGTCGGTGACCGCCGCCCCCCATCTTGCGGGCGATCTCGGAGACGTCGACGGCGCCGTCGGTGGAGCGGAGCGAGGCCTTGCGTGCGGCGCCGTCGCCGTTGTTGGGCTTGTCGCGGATAACGGCCGCAACCGCGGTTCCCTCCAGGGCGCGGACGAAGTCGATGATCCCCTCGGTCAGCACCTCGTCGGCTCCGGTCACGGTGTAGTCCTCGGCGGAGACGTAGGTCAAGGAGAGCGCACCGTCCAGGCGGCGCTCGACCCGGTCGAGTGCGCGGGAGAGCAGGCGGAGCTTCTCGGCGGGGACCCGCTCGTACAGGCGCCGGTAGATCTCGTTGACCTCGACGCCGGCGTCGATCAGGGCGGCCGCGACGAGGTGAGAGCGGGCGTCGGTGTTCTCGTACATGAACATCCCGGTGTCGGTGATCAGCCCGACGTAGAGGGCGGTCGCGATCTCAGGAGTGATCTCGGCGCCTAGCCGGCCGGCGATGTCGAAGACGATCTCCGCCGTGCAGGCCGCGGTGTCGTCGACCAGATTGACGGAGCCGAAGCGGGTGTTGTCGTGGTGGTGGTCGATGTTGAGGATCTCGGCTCCTTTCTGGAGCCAATCGACCGGCATCCGCTCGATATTGCCGCAGTCGAGGAAGACGACCGTGCGGTCGGCGAGGTCGGCCGGCGGCTCGTGGAAAACCTCCTGCAGCGGCATGAAGCGGTACTCGACCGGCAGCGGGAACTCCTTTTCGGCCAGGAACATCACCGAGTCCTTGCCGAGCTGGCTGAGGATCCCGTGCAGGGCGAGCAGTGAGCCAAGGGCGTCCCCATCCGGCCCCTCGTGGGTGGTGAGAAGAAAGCGCTCGCCGTCGCGTAGGCGCTCGACGATGCCGGCACTCGCCTCCTCGATCCCAGCCGGTGGCGCCAAGGGGTTCACCTGGAATCCTCGGTTTCGTCGATCCCGGGGTGGCCGTGCTCCGGCTCGTCGGAGTCGAGCATGCGGGTGATCCGATCGGCTCGCTCGATGCTCTCGTCGTACTCGAAACGGAGCTCGGGCGTGCGCTTGAGTCGCAGCTCGGAGTTGATCGTCGACTGCAGCAGGCCGTGGGCAGAACGCAGGCCTTGCATCGTGGCCGCGCGCTCCTCCTCGCTGCCGAGCACGCTGACGTGCACGCGCGCGTGCCTGAGATCGGGGCTGGTTTCAACTGAGGTCACGGTGACGAAGCCGATACGCGGATCCTGCAACTCGGTGCTGATCGCCGTGCCGAGGACCTCCCGCATCACCTCGTTGACGCGGCGCATCCGCGAGGTTGCCATGGCACGAGTCTAAAGGCCGCGCACGCCTTTGGGGCCACGCTAGGCGCGCAGATCCTCGAGGCTGCGGAGATCGCGCTCGAAGCTGGTGCCGTCCGGGCACCGGGCGGCAATCAAGCGCTCGATCTCCGTCGCGCGCTTGATCGCGTCCGCGCCGCCGACCACCGAGACCAGCAGGGTTGAGCGCTGCCAGGTGTCGTGGCCGTCGATCTCGGCGACGGCGGCGCCGAAGCGCTTGCGGATCGAGTCCTTGAGAGAACGGATCACCTTTCGCTTCGATTTCAGGCTGCCCGAGTCCTCGACATGGATCCGGGCCTCGATCACGCAGACGTATGCGTTGGGCTGCGGCATCGTGCTGGTCAAGGCCCCAGGGCGACCTCGAAGGCCGCGAGCGCATCGTCGCCGGAGAGCCAGAAGCGGGCCTCCTCGATGGAGTCCCGCTCGGCCATGGCAGCCTCGGTCGCCGCGATCGCCACCGAGGCGGCAGCGTCGAGCGGATAGCCGTACACGCCGGTCGATACGGCGGGTAGGGCCACCCGTGAGCAGCCGTACTCGGCCGCCAGTTCGAGCGAGCCCTGGAAGCAGGAGGCAAGCAGCTCGGGCTCACCCTCTCCCCCGCCTCGCCAAACCGGGCCGACGGTGTGGATCACGTGACGTACGTGCAGCCTCCCCGGCCCGGTGACGCGCGCTTCCCCGGTCGGGCACCCCCCGATCAGCCGGCACTCCTCGAGCAGCTCGGGGCCCGCTGCCCGATGGATCGCGCCGTCCACTCCCCCGCCTCCGAGCAGGCTGGAGTTCGCAGCATTGACGATCGCATCCGCCTCCGCGTCGGTGGTGATGTCGCCGCTGTGGAGCGTGATCCGGCCCACGGGGCCTCACTCTAGGCGAGGTGCTGGCGCCGTCGGGGCGAGGTTGAAGTTGGTTCCCCCTCAGGGGGCGGACATCAACTTCGGTGTCGAGGTACCACTCGACCGGACCCGCCTCGGCGGCCCGGTCCCTATCCGAGGGTCTTTTCGACCTTCTTGGTCTGGAAGACCTCGAGGATGTCTCCGACCTTGACGTCGGCGAAGCCGTCGAGGGTGACGCCGCACTCCTGGCCGTTCTCGACCTCCGTGACGTCGTCCTTGAAGCGTCGAAGCGAGCGCACCCGACCGGTCCAGATCACGGTGCCGTCGCGCAGCACCCGGATCTCGGCGTCGCGGGTGATCCTGCCCTCGGTGACCTTGGAGCCGGCGATAGTGCCGACCTTCGAGGCCTTGAACAGCTCCAGGACCTCGAGCTCGCCGACCGTCTCCTCGACCTCTTCGGGCTCGAGCATGCCCTCCATCGCCGCGCGCAGCTCCTCGGTGATCTTGTAGATGACCGAGTAGGTGCGGATCTCGACGCCCTCGGCCTCGGCGGCGCGGCGGGCATCGGCCAGCGGTCGAACGTTGAAGCCGATCACGATCGCGTCGGATGCGGCGGCCAGCATCACGTCGGACTCGTTGATGCCGCCGGTGGCGGCGCGGATGATGTCGACCGCGACCTCGTCCTGGGGAAGCTTGGCGATCTCGTCCTGGAGCGCCCCCAGCGAGCCGGAGACGTCGGCCTTCAGCAGCAGGTTGAGGGACTTGATCTCGCCCTCCTTGGCCTTGGCGAAGACCTCCTCCAGCGTGACGCGGCGCGCCTGGCGACGGGCCAGGGCCTCGGTCTTCAGGCGCGTGGCGCGCTCCCCGGCGAGCTGCCGGGCCTTGCGGTCGTTGTCGACGACCTGTGCGCGCTCGCCCGCCTCGCAGACGCCGTCGAAGCCGAGCACCTCGACCGGATCGCCCGGGCTCGCGGTCTCGACCCGGTTGCCGTTGTAGTCGTGCATCGCCCGGACCCGCCCCCACTGCGATCCGGCGACCAGCGAGTCGCCGACGTGGAGCGTGCCGCGGGAGACGAGCACGGTCACGATCGGCCCGCGGCCCGGGTCGAGATGAGATTCGATCACGATCCCGCTCGCCTCGGTGTCGGGATTGGCCTTGAGCTCCTCGAGCTCGGTGACCAACAGGACCATGTGGAGCAGGTTCTCGAGTCCCTCGTGGCTCTTGGCGGAGACGTCGCAGAAGACCGTCTCGCCGCCCCACTCCTCGGGGTTGAGGCCGTGCTGGGCGAGCTCGGTGCGGACGCGGCTGGGGTCGGCGCCCTCCTTGTCGATCTTGTTGACGGCGATCATCACCGGCACCTCGGCGGCCTTGGCATGGTCGATCGCCTCGACGGTCTGTGGCATCACGCCGTCGTCGGCGGCGACGACGATTATTGCGACATCGGTGACCTTGGCCCCGCGGGCTCGCATCGCGGTGAAGGCTTCATGGCCGGGCGTATCGAGGAAGCTGATCTTGTTTCCGTCGTGGTGGACCTGGTATGCGCCGATGTGCTGGGTGATGCCGCCGGCTTCGCCCGCGGCTACCTCGGTCTCGCGAATCGCGTCGAGGAGGGAGGTCTTGCCGTGGTCGACGTGGCCCATCACGGTCACCACCGGCGGGCGATCGACGAGGTCGGCCTCGTCGTCGTCGAAGCTCGGCTCCTCCTCCACGTCCTCGTCGGCGTGGACGATTTCCACGTGGCGGTCGAGCTCGTCGGCCAGCACCGAGACCGTCTCGTCGGGGAGAGTCTGGGTCAGCGTCGCCATCTCTCCGCGCTGCATCAGGGTCTTGATCACCTCGGCGGAGCTGACGCCGAATGTCTCGGCTACCTCGCGCACGGTCGCGCCGGAGTTGATCTTGAGGATCTCGGGCGCCTCCGGCCCGGTGTCCTTCTTCTCGACCGGCTCCTCGAACACCGGACGACGGCGACGGCCACGCCGGCGAGGCGGCCTCTGCGGCGGCGGGCCGCCCATCTGATCGCGGCGGGAGGCCTGCGAGTCGATCACAACGCGGCGGCGCTTCTTGCCGGCAGCGCCGCCGGTATCGCCCGAGGTGGGTCGCTGGGGCTTCTCGGCCTTGGGCTTCGCTGCCTCCTTGCCGTCCCCGGTCGCGGGGCGACCCGGCTTGGCCTCGCCGTCGCCGGCCGCTGTCTTCTTCGGCAGGGCTCCTGCGGCGGCCAGCGCCTTCAGGGCGGTCTGCTGGTCCACCGACGAGGAGGCGGTCTTGACCTCGACGCCGGAGGACTTCAGCGCGGTGAGTACCTGCTTGCTCTCAAGGCCCAGGGCCTTCGCGATCTCATGGACTCGCTGCTTCGACATACGGTTGCCTAGGCCTCCGCCTGCTCGGTTTCGCCCTCGGGAGCGGGCTCTCCTCCGGCCTCGGCGCTCTCGGCGTCCGGCGACTCCGCGCCGTCCGCGGCCCGTTCCTCGGCTGAGGCGGCCTCATCGCCCTCGGCGTCGTCTGCGGGGTCGTCTGCCTCCGCCTCATCGACGGGGGCCTCCTCGCCGTCCTCGGCTTCGCCGGCCGCTTCGGTCTCCTCGAAGGCGGCTTCGGCCCCGGTGACGATCGCCTCGATCTCCTCGTCCCCGGCGTCGGGGTCGGCGAGGGTCGCGACCTCGGAGTCGTCGAGGCTGCTGAGCACGGTCACTTGGCTGGTCTCGAAGCGGACCAGCGCCTGGTGCTGAGGTAGACCGCAGAAGCGCGAGCCCTCGAGCGCGGCGTTGGGACAGCGCCGCCCGGCGGACAGGACGGCGGCGCAGCGCCCGTCGGCAGCCTCCTGGCCCTCCTCCTCAACGTCGCTGTCGTCGCCCTTCTCGGCGAACTCGGACTCGCCGACGATGTCGACGCGCCAGCCGGTGAGCTTGGCGGCGAGGCGGGCGTTCTGGCCCTCGCGGCCGATCGCCAGCGAGAGCTGGTCGTCGGGCACGATCACCGTTGCCTGCCGGTCGGCGTCGTCGACCAGAACCTCGCGGACCCGGGCCGGGCTCAGCGCCTTGGCGACGAAGCGGGCGGGCTCCTCGTTGTAGGGAATGATGTCGATCTTCTCGCCCCGCAGCTCGGAGACGACCATGCGGACGCGGGAGCCGCGGGGGCCGACGCATGCACCGACCGGATCGACCCCGTCGGCGTGGGAGATGACCGCGATCTTGGAGCGGAAGCCCGGCTCGCGAGCGACCCCGACGACCTCGACCAGCTCGTCGGCGATCTCAGGGACCTCGAGGGCGAACAGCTTCTTGATCAGCTCCGGACTCTTGCGGGAGACGACGACGCTGGGCCCCTTTCCCTCGGCGGAGACATCGGTGATCACCGCCTTGATCCGGGCGCCGTGGTCGTAGCGCTCGCTGTAGACCTGCTCGGAGCGGGGAAGCAGCGCCTCGACCCGATCGCGGAGCTGGACCAGGGTGTAGCGGTTGTCGGACTGCTGGATGATCCCGGTAATCAGTTCGCCGACGCGGTCCTGGAACTCCTCGTACATCATCATCCGCTCGGCCTCACGGATCCGCTGCAGAACGACCTGCTTGGCCGTTTGGGCGGCGATTCGCCCGAAATCGTCGGGGGTGACGTCACGGGTCTCGATCTGAGACTCGTAGGGGGCGATCATCTCGGGGTCGAGCTCGGGATCCTCGGGCTCCTTCAGTTCGCCGGTCTCAGGATCGATCTCGCGCTCCTGTTGCTCGACCGCCTCGGCCAGCAGCTTCTCTTCGAGCTCCTCGGGCAGGATCAGCTCGAAGACCCTGAAATCGGCGGTGTCGCGGTCGAGGTCGACCCGCGCGTACTTGGCCGCGCCGGGCGTCTTCTTGTAGGCGGAGAGCAGAGCATCCTCAAGCGCCGTCATCAGGGTCTCGGCGTCGAGACCCTTCTCCTGTTCCAGGACCTTGATCGCATCGACGATCTCGCGACTCACGGGCTTACCTCCGAGAACTCGGGTACAAGATTGGAGCGGTGCACGACCGCCAGCGGGATCTGATGGACGCCGCCTTCGTCCTCGACGCTGACCTGGTCGGCGTCGATCGCTGCCAGGGTGCCGGTGAAGCCCCTTCTGCCCTCGATCGCCTCGGTCGTGCGGACCTTGACCCGGTGGCCGAGGAAGCGCTCGTAATGCCCAGGCTTTGTCAGGGGACGATCAAGACCGGGAGAGGAGACCTCGAGGCCCCACTGGGCGCTGAGGTCGAGCAGGTGCTTGGTGACCCGCTCGCAGAGGCTGAGATCGACTCCATCCGGGTGGTCGATGTAGATCCGCAGGGACTCGGGTCCTGCCTTCTCGAGCGCGATCAACTCGACCCGGGGGTCGAACTCGCTGAGCCTGCTCTCGATGTCCTGTTGAAGGTTCTGCACTCTGATCTCTCCCCCTGCCTGCCGGGTCTGGGCGATAAAAAAGGCGGGCCGGCGGCCCACCTCTAGCGTCGGTTCGGCTGCAAAGGTGAACTCTGAGTATAGCCAGATGATCGCCGGCGCCCGGGGCGAGTGGGCGCCTCGGGATCAAGCTCTGGGCTCGGCCTCGACCATCAGGGTGAAAGGGCCGTCGTTGACCAGCTCGACGCTCATCCGGGCGCCGAAGAGGCCACCCTTGGCCCCCAGGCCCTCACGCACCTGTTCGTAAAGCTGCTCGGCCATGTCGGGGGCGGCCGCGGATCCGAAGCCGGGCCGATTACCCCGGCTCGTGTCGGCGTAGAGGGTGAACTGGCTTACGCAGAGCACCTCCCGGTCCTCGAGGGCCTCGTTGGTGCGTCCCTCCGCGTCCTCGAATATCCGGAGCTTCGTCAGCTTCCGGGTGAGTCGCTCGGCTTCGGCCTCCCCGTCCCCCTCCCCGACCCCGAGCAGGACGAGCATTCCGGGGCCGATCTCGGAGACCAGCCTGGAGTCGACTCTGACGGCGGCACGCGCCACCCGCTGCACCAGCGCGCGCACGGGTCAGGAGGCGGCGAGGCGGTCCCGGTAGGCGCGGTAGTCGCGGCGCTCGGGACGCAGGTTGGAGGCGATCGCCAGGTGACGGCGCGCCCGCTCGGACCTACCGCTCAACGCCAGGGCGCGGCCCAGGCAGAAGTGCGCGAAGTCGTTCACCGGGTAGCGCTCGATCACGGCTTCGAACTCGGCTACGGCTTCGCGATAGCGGCGGGCTCGGAAGTAGGCGCGGCCGAGGGCTTCGCGAACCGAGGACTTCGCCGGCTCCCGGGCTGCGGCCTTTCCGAGCGGGATCGTCGCTGCCTCGTAGTCTCCCCGCTCGAGCAGGCTCATCCCCTGGCGGTAGAGCGCGTAGGTGTCGTCGGGTACCGGTGCCTGGCTGGGGTCATGGGAATCGGTCATATAGCCGGGATTCTAGGCAGCGATCAAGCCGATCGAAGCTGGATGCGGTCAGCTCTGGGCCGGCTCGCTACGGATCGCCTCGACCCGCTCCAGGATCGCCTCCGCGACCGCCGTCTTGCTCCCGCGCGGGAGCCGCATCGCGGAGTGGGCGTCGATTACCGTGACCTCGTTCTCGGCGCGGTCGAAGCCGATCGAGGGGTCGGATACGTCGTTGACGACGATCGCGTCGAGCCCCTTTCGCTCGAGCTTGCTTCGTGCGCGCTCGGTGAAGTCACCGCCGTGCTCGGCCGCGAAGCCGACCAGGGTCTGGCCGTCCTTTCGCCGGGCGGAGAGCGAGCTGAGCACGTCGGTGGTCGCCTCGAGCTCGAGGCGTAGTGGCTCCGCGCCCTCGCGGACGATCTTCGCGTCGGCGCTCTCAGCAGGCCGGAAGTCGGCCACCGCCGCCGCCATCAGCAGCACATGGCAGCCGTCGAAGGCTCGGCCGGTCTCGGCCGCGAGCTCGGCGGCACTGGTGACATCGATGCGTTCCACCCCGGGTGGCGTCGCAAGCGAGACGTTGGCGGCGACCACGGTGACGGAGGCACCGCGGGCGGCGGCGGCCTCGGCGAGGGCGAACCCCATCCGCCCGCTCGATCGGTTGCCGATGAAGCGGACCGGGTCGATCGCCTCCCGGGTGCCCCCCGCGGTGATCAGGACTTCGAGCCCGTCCCAGGGACCCGATGCTCCGGGCAGCGCCGCCTCGACCTCGGCCAGGAGCCGCTGCGGGTCGGGCAGCCGGCCGACGCCGTACTCCCCACGCGAGGCGAGGGGGCCGGAGTCGGGTTCGATCACCTGCACCCCGCGCTCCCGGAGTGTCGCGAGATTGGCCTGGGTCGCCTCGTCCTCGTACATGCGGTCGTTCATCGCGGGCGCAACCAGTCTCGGCGCCGTGCAGGCGAGGAAGGAGGTGGTGAGCATCGAATCGCAGATCCCGGCGGCGAGCTTGGCGACGGTGTTGGCCGAGGCGGGGGCGATCAGGAATGCGTCGGCGCGAGCGACCAGCTCGAGGTGTGAGATCGGATCGTGCTCGGGCGCCGCCTCGCCCGGGTAGCTTCCGCGAAGCGGATCACGCTCGAACTCCTCGACCAGCACCGGTGCTCCGACGACCCCCTCGAAGGTCGCGGCGCCGACGAAGCGGGTCGCGGCCGGGGTCATGACGACGCGGACGCCGTGGCCGGCGCTCGTGGCGAGGCGGGCGATCTCGATCGCCTTGTACGCGGCGATGCCGCCGCTGACTCCCAACAGTATCCGCGCCATCCAACCCTCCCGGGCGAATGCGAGCTCCGGCTAGTGCCGGTACTCGTACTTGATCTTGCCCTGGGCGAGTTCCTCGAGCGCGATCGTCAGGTAGTTGCCGGTGTCGGTCTCGACCATCGGCGGCGTGTGCTCCTCGTAGGTGCCCTCACCGAGTGCGCGGTAATAGCTGTTGAGCTGCCGGGCCCGCTTCGCCGCGATGATGACGGCCGCGTAATGCGAGTCGGTCCGATCCATAAGTTTGTCTACTCGTGGCTTAACCATTGAAGTGATCTTAGGGCACGATGCCGGACCCGCTAGGAATCGAGGGATGAGCGCACGATTCCGGCCAGCTCGTTCGCGGCCCGGGAGACATCGTCGTTGGTCACCCTGTGACCGAACTCCTCGGTAGCCCGTAGCTCCTTGCGGGCCTCCTCCAGACGTCGCTCGATGACCTCGGGGTCGTCAGTGCCGCGACCCTCGAGCCGTTTGCGCAACTCGACCGGGTCGGGGGGCTCGATGAAGATCCGGACCGCCTCCGGCATCGTCTCCCGCACCTGCCGGGCTCCCTGGACCTCGATCTCGAGCACGACCGGGGCGCCGCGCTCGGTCCGCCGATCGACCTCGGAGCGCAGGGTCCCGTAGCGGTTGCCCGAGTACTCGGCCCATTCGAGGAACTCACCGGCGGCGATCCGGCGGTCGAATTCCTCTCTGGTCAGGAAGTGGTACTCGCGGCCGTCCTGCTCACCCTCCCGAGGCGGCCGGGTCGTCGCAGAGACGGAGAGCTCGACCTCGGGCACCCGCCCACGCAGCTCCGAGATCAGCGTCCCCTTGCCGACGCCGGAGGGACCGGTGATTACGAAGACCCTGGGCACGGCCGGAGATTCTGGCGGCCGGGTCGGATACCCACGCGCCTGGGTCGCTCGTCCGGCGGCTCGCGGCTAGCGGCGGCGGAGCAGGGCGACCAACTCGGCCCGCTGGCGCTCCGAGAGGCCGCCGATCGTCTTCGACGGCGAGATCCGGCAGTGGTTGAGAATCCGGTTGACCTTGACGCGCCCGTACTTCGGGACGGCGAGGATGATGTCGAAGACCTTGGCCGAGCTCAGCCACTCGGGCGGGTCCATCAGAAGCGTGTCGATCTTGACCTTGCCGGCCTTGAGATCGCGCTTCAGCTGTGCACGCTTCGTCCGGATCTCATTCGCCATCTCCAGGGCCCGCATCCGTTGGTCCTTGGACCGGGTCGGGATGTGAGTGGAGGACGGTGCGGACGCGGCCATGAGCGCGGCGATAATACAACCGCTGAGCACCGTTGTCGCGCCGTCACCGGGGGAAATTCCCGAATCCACCTAGACCTCAGGTTGAGGTCTAGTGCCGGAGTCCACCAACAACTGGGTAACACCCCGCATTTTGCGAGCGGCTCTTTGGCCGAGCCGCCAGACCCTCCGGCGCCCTACGCCGGCTGCAACCGCTCGAGCTCGGAGCGGATCCGCTCGCCGGCGAGCGGATCGCGGAAGCTCGCGGTCCCGACCGCGACGAGTGCCGCGCCGGCGGAGATCAGGTCGCGAGCGTCGGCGCCGGTCTCGACGCCGCCCATGCCGACGATCGGGATCTCGATCGCGGCGGCGGCATCGGCGACCTGCTTGAGGGCCACGGTCCGCACCGCGGGGCCGGAGAGCCCGCCGGCCCCCGCGCCGAGCCACGGCCCACCGTCGGCGGGATCGAAGGCCGCCGCCTTGATCGTGTTGATCAGCGAAACGGCATCCGCTCCTCCACTTTGAGCCGCCCGGGCGATCATGCTCGGGTCGGCGACGTTTGGGGTGAGCTTGACGATCAGCGGCTTCGGCGTCAGCGGCCGCACGGCCTCCAGGAGCGCGAGGGTCTCGGCGGGCTGCTCGCCGACGATCAAGCCCGAGTGGACGTTGGGGCAGGAGATATTGAGCTCGAGTGCCGTCACCTCCCCCCTGCCGCCGACGCCCTCGATCAGCTTGCCGAAGTCCTCGGCGCTCGTCCCCATCACTGAGACGATCAGGGGAACCGGGAGCTCGGCGAGCTTCGGCAGGTCAGCTTCGAGGAACCCGGCGAGGCCTTTGTTCGGGAGGCCGATCGAGTTGATCATTCCTCCGCCCTCCTCCCAGAGCCTCGGCGGCGGGTTTCCGGCGCGGGGCTCGAGGGTGATCGTCTTCGAGACGAAGGCGCTGAAGGGGAAACGCTCCAGCAGCCCCGGACCGAACGCCCGCTGCGCCGCGATCGCATCGAAGGTCCCCGACCCGTTGACGATCGGATGCTCGAGCCGGATGCCGCAGAAATCGAGACTCACCGGTGGCCGGCCCCCTGGACCAGGGCGGTCTCGATCAGCTCCCCCCGCACCACCGGTCCGTCGACGCAGAGGCGCATGTAGCCACCCTCGGCGAGGGGCACGGCGCAGCCGAAGCAGGCGCCGTAGCCGCAGGCCATCGGCGATTCCATCGCCAGCTCGCAGCTGACGCCGCGCTCGGCGCACATCGCCCGCACCGCCTCCAGCATCCCCGGTGGCCCACAGCTGTAGACCGCGGCGCTGCCGGCCTGATCGCCGTCAAGCATCCGGGCGAGGAGATCGGTCACGTAGCCGCGGTGGCCGGCATGCCCATCCTCGCTGGCGAGACCGATCTCGCAGCAGCGGAAGAGCTCGAGGCCGCCGGAATGAGCCTCGTCGCGAAAGCCGAGCAGGGTTCGCAGCGGCACGTTCGCTGCCCCCAGCTCGGCTCGGAGCAACGCCAGCGGCGCGATCCCGATGCCGCCGCCGACGAGGACCGCCCCGGCCGCCTCGGGGTTGACCTCGCGCGGCCTGGAGAACGGCCGCCCCAGGGGTCCGGTCAGCAGCAGTCCATCGCCCGGCGCCAGCGCCGCCAGCGCCCGGGTGCCCGGGCCGACGTCCTCGAGAAGGAAGTCCAATCTGACGCCGTCACGGCCGCGCTCGGCCTCGGCGACGGAGAAGGCGCGGGGAAGGTAGGGGCGGTGGTGCCCCTCGCCCCACCCGGCCTCTGAGCTGAGCATGTAGAACTGCCCCGCCCGTGGATCGGGTCCCCCTGAGTCGAGCGCGGAGACGATTCGGTACCCACCGCTCGCCTTGTTGGCGGTCACCTCCGCCCGCCGACGGCCGAGTGGGGCCAGAGTCCGCCCGTCCTCGCCGGTTGCGGCGTCGAGCTCCGGTGAGGATCCGGCGCTCAAGTCCCGGCGGTTCCGCCCGCGCCGATCTCCGCGCCGCCGGGGGCGTGCAGCTCCTGCAGGGAGACCACCTCGGCCGGTCCGCCGAGCTTGGCCGCGATCGCCCTCGCCGCGGCCGAGGCGCCCGTCATCGTCGTGATGCAGGGGATGCCCCGGCGGGTCGCCGCGCTGCGGATCTCGTAGCCGTCCGAGCGCGCTCCCGACCCGGTCGGGGTGTTGATCACCAGATCGACGTCGCCACGCTCGATGTAGTCGACGACGTGGGGGGATCCCTCCTGGATCTTGTTGATCGCCTGCACCGGGACGCCCATTCGGGAGATCGCGCTGGCGGTGCCGGAGGTGGCGACGATCTCGAAGCCGAGGTCGTGCAGCAGGGTTGCCAGGCCGGTTGCGGCCGGCTTGTCGACGTCGGTGACGGTCATGAACACCGTGCCGCTCGTGGGCAGCGCCACCCCCGCGGCGGTCTGGGCCTTGCCGAAGGCGGTAGGGAAGTCCTTGGCGACGCCCATCACCTCGCCGGTGCTCTTCATCTCGGGCCCGAGCACGGTATCGGCGCCGGCGAAGCGTGAGAACGGCAGCACCGCCTCCTTGACCGAGACGTGACCGCTGGGCATCGCCGGCACCTCCTGGTCGGCGAGCGCCTCCCCGAGCATCAGCCGGCAGGCGATCTTCGCCAGCGGCGCGCCGATCGCCTTCGAGACGAAGGGCACCGTGCGCGAGGCGCGGGGGTTGGCCTCGATCACGTAGAGCTCGCCGGCGGCGACCGCGTACTGGATGTTGAGCAGCCCGACGACCCCGAGCTCGAGGGCGATCTTGCGGGTCGTGTCGTCGATCCGCTCCAGCATGTCGTTGCCGAGGCTCATCGGCGGCAGCACACAGGCCGAGTCGCCGGAGTGGACCCCGGCCTCTTCGACGTGCTGCATGACGCCGGCGAGGACGCAGTCGGCGCCGTCGGCGAGGGCATCGACGTCGACCTCGATCGCGTCCTCGAGGAAGCGGTCGAGTAGCAGCGGATGGTCGGGGCTCGCCTTGACATGGCGCTCGAGATAGGTGCTGAGCCCGTCGGCTGAATAGCAGATCTCCATCGCGCGGCCGCCGAGGACGTAGGAAGGGCGGACCAGGAGCGGGAAGCCGACCTGCTCGGCGATCACCTGGGCTTCCTCGGCACTGAGGGCGGTCCCGTAGGGCGGGTGGGCGATCTCAAGCCGCCGCAGCAGGGCGCCGAAGCGACCGCGGTCCTCGGCGAGGTCGATCGCGTCGACCGGGGTGCCGAGCAGCGGCACGCCCGCGTCCTCGAGCTCCTTCGCGAGCCGGAGCGGGGTCTGGCCGCCGAACTGGACGATCACGCCCTCGGGGTCCTCCTGCTCGACAACCGCGAGCACGTCCTCGGTGGTCAGCGGCTCGAAGTAGAGGCGGTCGGAGGTGTCGTAGTCGGTCGAGACCGTCTCGGGGTTGCAGTTGATCATCACCGCGTCCCGGCCGGAGGCGCGGACGGTCATCGCCGCGTGGACGCAGCAGTAGTCGAACTCGATCCCCTGCCCGATCCGGTTCGGCCCCGACCCGAGGATGACGACGCTGCTGCGCTCGCCGCGTCGCACCTCGCTGTGGGAGATCGCAGAGCCGTCCTCGGGCCGTCCTCCGTCGCCGGGCGCGGGGGCCGGGGCGCGCTCGCAGGCCGAGTAGTAGTAAGGGGTCATGGCCTCGAACTCCGCCGCACAGGTGTCGACCGCCTTATATGTGCGGACCAGACCCTCGGTGCCGTCGCCCTCGCGAGCAACGGCCTCGAGCTCGCGCAGGTACCAGTGGTCGATCCGCGTCGGCTCCCAGACCTCCTCGACCCCGACGCCGCGTCGGAAGGCCTCGAGCACGAGGTCGAAGCGGTCGGGTGAGGGCGTGCGCAGGCGCTCCAGCAGCTCGGCGGTCTCGGCCGGGATCTCGGCCGGGGCGTCGAGCTCGCGCGAGCGCATCGCCTTCGCGAAGGACTCGCGGAAGGTCCGCCCGATAGCCATCGCCTCGCCGACCGACTGCATGTGTGTGCTCAGCGCCCCCTCGCTGCCGGGGAACTTCTCGAACGCGAAGCGCGGGATCTTGGTCACGACGTAGTCGATCGTCGGCTCGAAGGCGGCCGGTGTCGCCCGGGTGATGTCGTTGGGGATCTCGTCCAGGGTGTAGCCGACCGCGAGCCGGGCGGCGATCTTGGCAATCGGGAACCCGGTCGCCTTCGAAGCGAGCGCCGATGAGCGCGAGACGCGCGGATTCATCTCGATGACGACGATCTCACCGGTCTCGGGGTGGACACCGAACTGGACGTTGGAGCCGCCGGTCTCGACGCCGACGGCCCGGATCACCTTCAAACCCTGGTTGCGGAGCTCCTGATAGAGCGGATCGGTGAGCGTTTGGGCCGGGGCGACCGTGACCGAGTCGCCGGTGTGGACGCCCATCGGGTCGATGTTCTCGATCGCGCAGACGACGACGACGTTGTCGTTGCGGTCGCGCATCAGCTCGAGCTCGAACTCGCCCCAGCCGATCACCGACTCATCGACCAGCACCTGGTTGATCGGGCTCGCTGCGAGGCCCTCGGAGACGATCTCGCGCAGCTCGGTCTCGGTGCGGGCGATACCCCCACCCTGCCCTCCCATCGTGAACGCAGGACGCACGATGGCGGGAAGGGTCAGGCCTCCCTCGGCGAGGAAGTCCCCCGCCTGCTGGACCGACTCGACGATCTGGTTGAGTGGGACGCGTAGGCCGGCCTCCTCCATCGTCTGGCGGAATGCGTCGCGATCCTCGGCGCGATGGATCGCGTCGTAGTCGGCTCCGATCAGCTCGACCCCGTAGCGCTCGAGGGTGCCGTCGTCATGCAGCGATTTGGCGAGGTTGAGCGCGGTCTGGCCGCCGAGGGTCGGCAGTAGGGCGTCGGGCCGCTCCTTCTCGATGATCCGCGCCACGACGCCGGGCGTGAGCGGCTCGACGTAGGTCGCGTCGGCGAACTCGGGGTCGGTCATGATCGTCGCCGGATTCGAGTTGACGAGGACCACCTCGTAGCCCTCCTCCCGCAGGACCTTGCAGGCCTGAGTTCCGGAGTAGTCGAACTCGGCAGCCTGGCCGATCACGATCGGGCCCGATCCGATCAGCATGATCTTGTCGATGTCGTCGCGTCGCGGCATCCTCAGGCGGCCAGCTTCATGAAGTGGTCGAACAGGTAGCGGGCGTCGTGGGGGCCCGGGCCGGCCTCAGGGTGGTATTGGACGGTCCCGCCCTCGACGTCGCGGAGCTGCAGCCCCTCGACCGTGCGGTCGTAGAGGTTGAGGTGGGAGAGCTCAGCGACGCCGTAGTCGGTCTCCCAGCGGACCGGGCCGTCTCCGACGATGCGGTCCTCGCCGCCGGGGCCGGAGACCGCGAAACCGTGGTTCTGCGAGGTGATGTCGATCTTGCCGGTGGCCAGATCTTTGACCGGGTGATTGGCGCCGCGGTGGCCGAAGGGCAGCTTGTAGGTCTCGAGGCCGACCGCCCGGCACAGCAGCTGGTGACCGAGGCAGATCCCGAAGATCGGACGTTTGCCGATCAGCTCGCGGACCGTCTCGACCACGTAGTCGAGGGCGGCGGGATCTCCCGGCCCGTTGGCGAGGAAGATCAGATCGGGATCGTGGCCGAGCACGTCCCCGGGTGCGGCGTCGCAGGGCAGCAGGGTGAGCTCGCAGTCGCGCTCGCGGAACTGGCGGATGATCGAGAGCTTGATCCCGGTGTCGATCGCGACGATATGCGGCCCACCGCCCTCGATGTGGACAGCCTCGGAGGGGGTGACCGTCCGGGCCAGGTCCGAGCCTTTCATCGAGGGCTCGGCGGCAACCCGCTCCCGTGCCTGCGATTCGGGCATCTCGGCGCTGAAGATCCCGCCGCGCATCGCTCCCTGGTCGCGGATGTGGCGGACAAGGGCCCGCGTGTCGACCCCGGTGATCGCGGCAACGCCGCAGTCGGTGAGCCAGTCGAGCCAGCCGCGCTCGGAGGTCGCGCAATCCTCGCCGTTGTGTGCCTCCCGCATGATCACCGCCCGGGCATGGATCGCATCGGACTCCATCGCCTCCGCGCTGACACCGTAGTTGCCGATCAGCGGGTAGGTGAAGGTGATGATCTGACCTGCATAGGAGGGATCGGTCACCGACTCCTGGTAACCGGTCATCGCGGTGTTGAAGACGACCTCGCCGATCACCGCTCCGCCCTCGGGCACAGATCCACAGAGCTCTCCCTCAAGGCGGGCTCCGTCCTCGAGCAATACGTAGCCGGGGTTGCTCATGGTGCGTACTCCAGGACGAGTCTCTGGATGGTCTTGAAGCGGTCGCCGCCGGCTTCGCGGAGGAGCTCGAACAGCGCGGTCTCGACGCTGGTGCGCCAGGCGCCGGCGCGCTCGGCCTTGGCGAGGCCGAGCTCCCGGTTCGCGGCCGTGCGGGAGCCGATCGCGTCGTCGACGACGTGAACCTCGGTGCCCTGCTCGAGCAGATCGAGGACGGTCTGGTTGACGCAGACGTGGCTCTCTATCCCGCAGACGATCGCCTGATCGCGGCCCTGGAGCCCGAAGCCAGCGGCCTCGGCGGCGGAGAAAGCGGTCTTGGGGATCGGTTCGACCCCCTCCGGGAGCAGATCGGCCACCTCGGGCACGGTTTTACCCAGACCCCTCGGGTACTGCTCGGTGACGATGATCGGGATCCCGATCGCCTCCGCGCCGCGAACCATGGTCGCCGTCGCGCTTGCGACCCCGTCGAAGCCGTCGATCGCCAGGCGGAATCCCTCCTGAACGTCGATCACCACGAGGGCAGCCCGCTCAGCGTCGAGCTTCGGCGAGCTCATGCGACTGCCCCCATCCTGAACGCGCGCTGCCGGTAGGCGACCTCGCCCGCGACGATCGTGGTCACCGGCCGCGAGCGGAGCCTGCGGCCGGTGAAGCAGGAGTTCTCCGAGCGGCTCTCCCAGCCCTCGGCTCCCGCCTCCCACTCGGCATCCAGGTCGACGAGGACGACGTTCGCCTCCGCCTCGGGTTCGAGGCTCGGCAGGGTCAGCTCGAACAGGCCTGCGCCCGCCGTCATCCGCTCGATCAGGGTGCCGAGTTCGATGATGCCGGGCTGGACGAGCTCGGTATAGAGGACAGGGAAGGCGGTCTCGAGGCCGATTACGCCCATCATCGCCTGCTCGAACGGGATCTCCTTCTCGCTGCTCGCGTGCGGCGCGTGGTCGGTGCCGATGCAGTCGACGGCGCCGCTGCGCAGGGCGTCGATCAGGGCCTGGCGGTCATCCTCGCTGCGGAGCGGAGGATTCATCTTGAAGCGGGCGTCGAGGGAGCGCACCTCCTCGTCGGTGAGGACGAGGTGGTGCGGGGTGAGCTCGGCGGTGATCGCGGCGCCTCGCGCCTTCGCCTCCTCGACCGCCTCGACCGAGATCCGGGCCGAGAGGTGCTGGACATGGGCGCGGGCGTCCTCGTAGCGGCACAGGGCACCGTCGCGGGCGATCATCGTCGACTCCGAGACCGCGGGCACCCCGCTGAGGCCGAGCTCGGCCGATACGGCCCCCTCCCCCATGACCCCGTCGGCTGTGAGCTCGGGGTCCTCCTCGTGAAGGAGGATGTTGCCTCCGACGAGATGCTGGTACTGGAGCGCGCGCCGAAAGACCCTGGCGCTGCGGATCGGCAGGCCGTCATCTGAGAAGCCGACCGCCCCGGCCTCGCGGAGGGCCGCCATCTCGGTCAGCTCTTTCCCGGCCATCCCGCGCGTGACCGTGGCGACGAACCCGGTCGGGACCGCGGCCTCGCGCCCCGCACGCTCGCGCAGGGCGCTGACGGTCGCCGGCTCATCGACGACCGGATCGGTATTCGCCATCGCGACGATCCCGCAGTAGCCGCCGGCCGCCGCGGCGCGCGTCCCCGTCTCGATGTCCTCCTTGTACTCCTGCCCGGGCGTGCGTAGGTGGACGTGCGGGTCGAAGAAGGCCGGGAACGCGGCCAGCCCGGAGGCATCGACCCTCTCGGCGCCGGCGGGTACCTCTGCCTTGCCGGCGTCGTTCAGCTCGGCGATCCTGCCCTCGCGGATGACGATGTCGCGCTCGGCGTCGATGCCGGCCCGCGGGTCGAGCAGACGGGCGCCGCTGATCAGAAGATCGCGACCGCCTGAACCGCGCCAGTCGAGGCCGGAGATCTCTGCCGCGCTCATGCGGGTTCCCCGATCCTGGTGGTGCCGCCGTCCTCGACCGAATCGACGCTGCGTATCGGCTGCGGCCGGTCGCCGCCCCCGGCGAGCACCTCGTAGAGGATCGCCATCCGCACCAGCAGGCCGCTATGGACCTGAGCCGTGATCAGGGAGCTGGGCCCGTCGATCACCTCGGGGCTGAGTTCGATCCCGCGATTGACCGGCCCCGGGTGCATCAGGAGCTGTCGCGAACCCAGCCGGCGCGGGCCTATCTGGTACAGCGCCGCGTACTCCCGAAGCGATGGGACGAAGGCCTCCCGCATCCGCTCCCGTTGCATGCGAAGGGCGTAGACGACATCGGCTTCGCCCAGGTCGTCGAGGTCGTAGGAGACCTCGCAGCCGAGGGCCGTCGCGAAGTCGCGGGGAATCAACGTCGGCGGGCCGGCGACGGTGACCTCGGCGCCCATGATCGAGAAGGCCCTGGCGCAGGAGCGGGCGACGCGGCTGTGGGTGACGTCGCCGACGATCCAGATCTTCTTTCCGTCCAGCGGCCCGATCCGATCGAGCAGCGTGTAGACGTCGAGCAGCGCCTGGCTGGGGTGCTCGTGCTTGCCGTCGCCGGCGTTGATCACCGCCGCTTCGATCCAGCCGGCGACCAGCTGCGCGGCGCCGGCCTGTGGGGAGCGGATGATGATCGCCTCCGGATCGTAGGCACTGAGGGTGGCGACGGTGTCCTTGAGCGACTCGCCCTTGTCGACCGAGGAGCCCTGGGCCTTGATCGAGACGACGTCGGCCGAGAGCCGCTTGGCGGCGAGCTCGAAGGAGGAGCTGGTGCGGGTACTCGACTCGTAGAAGAGGCTGACGATCGTGCGGCCGCGGAGGGTCGGGACCTTCTTGATCTCGCGCTGGCCGACGGCGGCGAAGCTGGCCGCGCGCTCGCAGACCTGCTCGATGTCGGCGCGGTCGAGGTCGGCGATCGAGAGCAGATCCCTCATCCCTGCTCACCGTCCTCGGCGGCGACGCCGGCAGCGGTGCGAGCGGGGCCGATCCGCACCTCGTCGACCCCGTCGACCTCCTCGAGCTGGACGTTGACCCGTTCGCCGAGCCCGGTGGGGAGGTTCTTGCCCACGTAGTCGGGGCGGATCGGCAGCTCGCGATGGCCCCGGTCGGCGAGGACAGCGAGCTGGACCCGCGCCGGGCGCCCGTAGTCGAAGAGGACGTCGATCGCCGCCCGCACGGTGCGGCCGGTGAAGAGGACGTCGTCGGTCAGCACGATCGTACGACCGGCGGTGTCGAAGTCGAGGTGGGATGCGTTGACCACCGGCGCCTCGCGAGGATCGCGGCGGTCGACGTCATCGCGATAGAAGCTGATGTCGACGTCGCCGATCGGGATCTCCGACCCGGTCAGCTCGCCGATCAGCGCGTGCAGGCGGCGGCCGAGGATCGCGCCCCGAGTGTGAATCCCAACGACGGCGAGACCGTCCCCGCCTGGATTCTTCTCGATTACCTCGTGTGCGATTCGCACCAGTGTGCGGCGCAGGTCGTCTCGGTCGAGGACGATCCTCTCGCTCATACGCGCCCCTTCCTGGCCTCACCGGACCGGGTTAAAGGAACCAATGCAGCCAAGGTAGCAGGGCACTCGGTCGCTGGAGGGATCGGATCGCGCAAGTTGGGCGTTGATCGGCCCGGAGTCGGATACATTTCGCCCATGTCAGCGGCTGTCGACGAGGTGATCGCGGAGCACAGAGCCGCCGGTCGCGAGTTCGCGGCGGCGGGCGTCAAGAGCTTCGTCCGCGAGCAGGGCGACGGGCCTCCGGTCGTGTGCCTGCATGGGGTCCCGACGAGCTCGTACCTCTACCGGAAGGTGATCGGCGAGCTCGCCGATCGGGGCCTGCGGGGAATTGCCTTCGACTTCCCGGGCCTGGGTCTTGCCGACCGGCCGACCGGCTTCGACTATTCGTGGTCGGGTCTGGCGCGCTGGAGCGGCGAGGCGATCGATGCGCTCGGAATCGACAGCTGCCATCTCGTGATCCACGACGTCGGCGGCCCGGTCGGGGCCGAGTGGGCGGTGCGCAATCCCGACCGGGTCAGGTCGCTCACGGTTCTCAACACGCCTCTCAACGTCGCAACCTTTCACCGCCCCTGGTCGATGCACCCGTTCTCGATCCCCAGGGTCGGCGAGATCTACCTGCGCACGATGTCCCGCCCGGCTCTGGTCGCGCTCTTCCGCCTGCAGGGCATCGGGGACCGCTCCGCGTCGTCGCGGGCCGAGATCGGCGCCTACTACGACCTGCTCAAGCGGGAGGACGGCGGCGAGGCGTTCCTGAAGATCATGCGGGGGTTCGAGCTGACCCGCGAGAAGCAGGACTTCCTCTGGGGCGGCCTCGGCGAGAGGAGCTACCCGGCGGCGGTGGTATGGGGCAAGGACGATCCCGCCCTCGACATGAGGTTCTGCCGGATCGCCTGCGACGTGGTCGGCGTCGAGGAGCCGGTCCTGGTCGCGGCCAAGCACTTCCTCCAGGAGGACCAGGCGCCGGCGATCGCGGAGGCGGTCGCCGAGCTCGCCGACGACGGTTGAGCATCCGCGGGCGCTGCTATCCCTCGTCGGGTGGACGGCGAGACGGTCAGCGACAATCGCCGCGGGGTCGAGCGTCTGGAGGCTTTCAGCGACGGCGTCTTCGCGATCGCGATCACGCTGCTCGTCCTCGGGATCGACGTTCCCGACGTCTCCAACGAGCAGCTGGGAACGGCGCTCTCCGACCTCGTCCCCAACGTGCTCGCCTACTTCCTCGGCTTCGCGATCATCGGGCTGTTCTGGGTCCATCACCATGAGTTCTTCACCGTTGTCGAGCGTCACGCCGACCGGCTGCTGTGGACCAACCTGCTCTTCCTCTCGCTGATCGCCGCGATGCCGTTCACCACCGGCCTGATCGGCGAGTACGGAGACTCCTCCACGGCGACCGTGCTGTTCGCCGCCAATGTCGCTCTCGCCTCGCTCGCCGACGTGCTCTCGGAGGCCACCGCGGTCCGTGCCGGGGTGATGGACCCGGACTCCGAACAGCGCTACCGCGACTTCCGCAAGACGGAGCTGTTCACGCCCGCCGTCTTCCTGCTCTCGATCCCTGTTGCGCTCGTCTCGGTCGAGGCGGCGCAGCTCTCGTGGATCGCGATCCTGATCGCGGCCGTCGCCCGGAGCCGCTGACGGCCGATCAGCCGCTGCGAGCGAGGATCCGGTCGAGCCAGTCGAAGATGCGCTGATCCCGCAGTCCCAATGCCCGCGGCTCGCAGTGGGAGTCGGCGCCCTCGGCAGCGCTGAACCGGACCAGGGCCTTCTGCTCCTCGGGGGTCCCGATCGCGTCGTAGAGCTTGCGGGACTGGCCCGGCCAGAACTGCTCGTGCTCGGGATCGGTGATCAGGATCGGGCAGGTGATCCGCTCCGCGACGCCGTCGAGGCTGTAGTCCTCCAGCGCCCTGAAGGCCTCATACGGACTCTCCGATCCGTAGGGGCGCATGCGGAATGCGAGGGTTCCTCGCATCGCTCGTGAGAACCGCTCGCTCCAGTCCATGTTGCGGTCGAACTTCTCCCGATCGCCGGCTTCGAGCAGCTTCCGCATCGATCCGGGCAGATGGTTGAACCAGGACGTGCCCACGTCCCAGACGCCCGGGTCGGCCACGGCCGCGGCGATCCTGGGCTCGAAGGCCACGGCCCGGGGGACCCAGAAGCCGGCCTGACTGACTCCGTGCAACGCGATCCGCTCCGGATCGACTCCGTCGAGCCCGAGGGCGAAGTCCACTACGGGGCCGATCACGGCCTCCCAGTCCGCTCGGAATGGAATGCCCTGCCGCCACAGCGCCGCCCCCTGTCCGGGCCCGTCGAAGGTGAGGCAGTCGTACCCGCGCTCGAGCGCACTCGCCGCTCCCTGCAGCCACATCGCCGAGACCGGCCCGTCGGAGCCGTTGTTGAGGATCAGCAGCGGTCTCGGGGCGGATCCGGCCCCCGAGCGGAAGAGGAACCCCTCGAGCTCGGTCCCCCCGTAGGGGATCGAGACCGGCTCGATCCCGGGTCCGGAGGTCCGCACGAAGCCGTCCCATGCATCGCGGTGCAGCTCCCAGGTCGGCTTGATCCGCTCCGGCTCGTCGGTCGAGTCGAGGAAGAAGGTCGAGGTGTCGTAGTAGGTGGCCGCGCGCAGCCACGCCCAGCGGGCGCTGATCAGGTGGCCCCCGGCCTCCGACTCGGCCGCTGCCGCCGCGATCCGATCGCCCGTCGCCTTCCACTCGCCGTACCACTGCTCGAAGTGGCCGTCCTTGATCCGGGCGACGGTCGCCAGGCACTCCCCCACGTCGGAGCCGCGATGGTAGGCGGCGCCCAGGGCCAGCTCGGTCAGGAACTCGAAATCATCGTTCTTGAAGAACTTCTCTCGCTTCATCCGAACTCCGTTCTACCCGGCGGTCTGCGGGTGAGAGCCTACCCGGGAACCGGTGGTTCGTCGGGGCCATCCGCCGTTCTCACCGGCGCTGTCTCCGGGATCAGCCGTACGACGATCAGGGTCAACAGCGCAGCCACCGCGAGCAGCACCGCCGGCGCCTGGTTGTAGTCGGTGAGCTTGATCAGGCCCGTGGCGATCAGGGGCGCGGTGCCGCCGAAGACGGTGGCGCCGACGTTGAAGCCGATCGAGACGCCGCTGTAGCGGGTGCGGGTCGTGAATAGCTCGCAGCCGGTGACCAGCGCGGCCCCCGAGAACAACGTGACCATCGCCATCAGGGCGAGTTGGGCGGGGATTACGGCCCCGAGCGCCACCTCGCCGAGGACCACGAACAGCGGTACTGCCCCGATTGCCATCCCGACCAGCGCGGCCAAGAGCACGGGTCTTCGGCCGAAGCGGTCGCTGAGGCCACCGGCGGGCGGGGAGATCAGGGTGAAGACGAGGGCTGCGACGACCCCGGCCAGAACGCCCTCCTCGGGCGGTGCCTTCTCGAAGGCGACCAGGTAGGTCGGCACGAAGGTGACGATGATGTAGTAGCTGAGCGACTGGTAGCCGTTCAGCAGGGAGTTGAGGACCAGAGGGCGCCGCTCGGTGTGGAGGAGGTCCTTGATCGGCACCTCCACGTCCGCCTCCGCCTCCTCGCTGAACATCTTCGACTCCGGCGTGCGGAGCAGGGCCACGATTGCGATCACCCCCAGCAGACCTCCGATCAAGAAGGGGATGCGCCAGCCGAAGTCCTGCATCTGGCTGTCGGAGAGGAAGCTGTGGAGGACGACGACCAGCCCCGAGCTCATCAGCGTTCCGACCCCGGCCGAGACCTGGGCGAAGTTGACCGTCCACCCTCTCCTCATCGCCGGAGCGGCCTCGGCGAGCAGGGTGATCGCGCCACCGAACTCACCGCCGAGAGAGAAACCCTGGACCAGCCTGACCAGGACCAGGGCGATCGGCGCGAGCACTCCGATCGAGCTCTCGGTCGGGAGCACCGCGATCACGAACATCCCTGCGCCCATCGCGGTGATCGAGAACAGCAGGGCGGCGCGACGCCCATGGGTGTCGCCGTAGTTCCCGATCACGGCGGCCCCCAGCGGCCGCATCAGGTAGCCGGCGGCGAAGACCCCGAAGGTCGCGAGCAGCGAGTCGATCGGCGAGCTCGAGGGGAAGAACAGCACCGAGATCACCGGCGCCAGGTAGACGTAGAGGGTGAAGTCGTACCACTCGAGGGTCGCTCCGAGGGTCCCTGAGAAGAGCGACCGGTTGCGCCTCGGGGCCCCGCCTGGAGTCGCTTCGCTCACTCGTCCTCCGAGCCTATTGTCGGGGACCGTTCGTCGCCGGCTTGGCGCCGAGAGCGCCCTCACGGATCAGCTTCGGCCCACCGCGCTCGGGGAATGGGATCTCGACCAGGTCGAAGTCGCGCGGAGCGATCACCGACGCGAACTCCTCGCGGGCCTGATCGAGGAGATCGGGAACGAAGTGGCGGGCCGAGATATGGACCAGGGCCAGCATTCGAACATCGGCGTCGGCCGCGAGCACCGCGGCCTGCCGCGCCGTCGAGTGCCCCGTCTCGGCGGCTCGATCGACCTCCTCATCGCCGAAGCTCGCGTCGTGGACCAGGAGATCGGCTTGCTCGGCGGCCTGCTTGGTTGCCGTGCAGGGGGCGGTGTCGCCGGTGATCACGAGGCGGCGCCCGGGCCGCGCGTCGCTCATCACCTGCTCGGGGCGGACGGAGCCGTCGGAGCCCGGCACTTCCTCTCCGCTCTGCAGGCGGCCGAAGTCGGGTCCCTCCTCGACCCCGAGCTCGAGGGCGCGATCACGGTCGAAGCGTCCGGGCCGCTCCTCCTCGGTCAGCAGGTAGCCGTTGGCGGCGATCCGGTGCTCGACCCCGAACGCTTCCACCGAGTAGCCGGCGAAGTTGACCCGGCCCCCCGATTCGAGCTCGTCGACCCCGATCTCGAATCCGACCCGGCCCATCAGCCGCGACATCGCGGCGAACAGCTCGCGGAGCCCCCGCGGGCCGTAGATCATCAGGGGTTGGTCCCGATCCTGCATGTCCCAGGTCTTGATCAGCCCGGGCAGGCCGAGATAGTGGTCGGCGTGCAGATGGGTGACGAAGATCTCGTGCGCCTGCACCAGTCCGGTCGAGCGCTGCATCTGCCGCTGTGTGCCCTCGCCGCAGTCGAACAGGAGCCGATCGGAGCCATGGCGGACCAGGACCGAGGCGGTGTTGCGCCTGGCCGAGGGCACCGATCCCCCGGTGCCGAGAAAGACCACTTCGAGGTGCATGACAGAGCAAGCCTATGGCGGTCGGCGGGCGGCGGCGCTCAGGGTGGAGAGCGGTGCTGATCACCTAAGCTCCCTGCCGCCAAGCGCCCGTAGCTCAGCTGGATAGAGCGCCGCCCTCCGGAGGCGGAGGTCGCAGGTTCGAATCCTGCCGGGCGTGCTCCGCTTCAGCAATCGACATTCGGATGCTCGGCCGCTCGCCACCCCGCCGGGCCTGATCTAGGCTCCCGCCCGTGCTCAAGCGCCTGCCCCAGCCCCCCGAGCGCCTGCGGACGCGGGTTCTCTCTGTCGGGCCGATTCCCCCCGAGTGGGGCGGGACGCTGCGCGGTGGCGTGACCCGATTCCATGCCTCCCTGCTCGGCGAGTGGAAGCGCAGGCCGTGGCGGTACCGGATCGACCCGGTGGGGGCCCTGATCCCACCCCCGCAGCGTCTCAAGCGCTGGAAGGCGGATCGGCGCTCCCCGGTGCCGGTCTTCATGCAGCCCGAGGACGCCCGGCCGCGCCGCTTCACGCGGATCCTGCTCGAGGAGCGCACCAGGCCTGACCTCGTCATCGTCAACAACGTCGCCGCCTTCGCTCCCGCGCGCTACAGCCGGGTACACGACCACGTCGCTCCCGGTATTCCGCAACTCGGGATCGTCCATGCCTGGCATCAGGTGACGATGAAGCGGGATCCAGAGCGGGCCCGCAAGAACCGCGAGGCCGCCCAGGACGCGCTCGACCGCCTCGCCGCGGTCGCGTTCGGCTCCGAGCACTGCCGCTCGGAGGGCAGCTCGCTCGGCTTCACCTACCCCGAGCGCCAGGAGGTGATCCCCTACCCGCTGCAGGACGCCTACATGGCGCCGATCGACGTCGGCGGCCATCGCGAGGGCGTCCTCTTCCTCGGCAGCCTCAACGCCCGCAAGAACCCCGGGTTGCTGCTGGAGGCGGTGGCCGAGATCCCCGGACTCCCGCTGACCTTTGCCGGCGAGGGCGAGGAGGAGGTGCCCCTGCGGGAGCGGGCCGCCGAGCTCGGGATTTCCGGCCGGGTCGATTTCATCGGACACCAGGATCCGGAGGTCCACGTCGAGAGGATGCGCGAGCTCGTCCGCTCGGCGCGAGCCCTATGTCTGCCGTCCCAGTCGGAGTCGTTCGGGATCGTGATGATCGAGGCGCTAGCGGCCGGCACTCCGGTGGTCGGGTTCGGCCCAACCTTCACCGAGATTCGCGACGCCGTAGGGATCGAGATCGGAGAGCCGACCTGGGACCCGGACCGCGAGGCGATCGGCGCCGCGCTGGAGGGGGTGCTCGCCGTCGAGTGGAACCGCGGCGAGCTGCGCAAGCGGGCGACCGCGGTGTTCTCGCCGGCGAAGATCGCGAAACGATACGCAGCGCTCGCGCGCGAGCTCGCGCGGCAGCGGGCCAGGTAGGCGTCGCCGCCGGCTCAGCCGAGATCCATCTCGCGCCTGATCCGGTGCTCGCCGTAGAGGCTGCCGGGCGGGCCGAGGGTGACGATCACGATCGCGGGGAACCACCAGCCCCAGCGGTCCTCGCCCACGCCTTTGACGCAGAGGAACATCAGGATCAGAAAGCCGGCGCCGTGGGTTGGGCCCAGAACCCCGACCAGCCCTTCGTTGTCGGTCAGGCTCGCGTAGACGAGCGGGATCAGGAACAGGAAGTCGACGATGGCGACGATCCGGATCCAGTTCAGGAGCTTGAGGGTCCGCGCGGTCTCCGAGGTCACGTTCCCGGCTGGGGAATCACTCATGGCCGTACCTCGGGACGCTCCCGGTACCACTCCAGGGTCCGGCCGATCCCCTCCTCGAGCGAGACCGCCGGCGACCAGCCGCAGAGCTCGCGGAGCTTGGTCGCATCGACGTACTGCCTGTCGATCTCGCCCTCGGGGTTGCCCTCGCCGCGGATCTCGGGCTCGACCCCCGTCCCGGCCAGGCGGGTGATCGTCTCGACGACCTCGAGCACGCTGTAGGGACGCTCCCCGCCGGCGTTGAACGCCTCGCCCCTGACCTCGTCGCGGTCGAGTCCATCGGCGATGGCCAGGTAGGCGGACGCGGCGTCCTCGACATAGAGCAGATCACGAACCGGGCTTCCGTCGGATCGCAGCACCGGCGAGCGGCCATCGATCGCGCCGCAGACCGTCTCGGGCACCAGCCGGGAGAAGTTGAGGTCACCACCGCCGTAGATGTTGGCGAAGCGGGTGACCGCGACCGGCAGCCCGTAGCTGGGCCACCAGGCGCGGGCGATCAGATCGGCGGCCGCCTTCGACGCCTCATACGGCGCCGTCGGTTGCAGCGCGAAGTCCTCCCGGTAGGGGAGTTCCTCGTGGGCGCCGTAGGCCTTGTCGGAGGAGGCGAACACGAAGCGCTCCACCCGATGCTCCTGCGCTGCGCCGAGCAGCGTCCAGGTGCCGCGGACGTTGGTCTCCAGGGCCGAGATCGGATCGGACTGCACGGTCCCGACGATGGTCTCTGCCGCCAGGTGGAAGACCGAGTCGATCTGGCGCTCGGCGATCAGACGGCCGACCAGCTCACCGTCGATCAGGTCGCCTCCTTGCTCGTCGACCCGATTCCCGATCCCGATCATCGCCAGGGTCGAGGGCTTCTCGCGCGGACTGCGGCGGTCGAGGCTGGTGACCTCTACGCCGCGGTCGAGCAGCGCCTTGCAGAGCCAGGCGCCGACGAAGCCGCGTCCGCCGGTGACCAGGGCGCGCTTCATCGCGCGCCCGCCCGCTGCCAGATGCGCCACGGGGCTTCGTCGTCGTGCCAGAGGTCGTTGAGCAGCACCGAGTCCTTGTAGGTGTCCATGCAGTCCCAGAACCCCGCGTGGCGGTAGCCGCGAAGTTCGCCCTCGGCTGCCAGTCGCTCCAGCGGCCGGCGCTCGAGCACCGAGTCGGGCTCGAGGTAGTCGAGGACGCGCGGCTCCATGAAGAAGAAGCCGCCGTTGATCCACTGGTCCATCCGCGGCTTCTCGATGAAGCCGCTGACGCGGTCGTCCTCGCCCATCACCGCCACCCCCCATTGGGAGTGGGGCCGTACGAGCGTCAGCGTCGCGGCTCGCCCGTGACCGTGGTGGAAGTCCAGTGCCGCTCCCAGATCGACGTCGGCGACGCCGTCCGCGTAGGTCAGAGCGAAGGTGCCGTTGCTCAGAACGGCCCCCGCGAGTGCCACGCGCCCGCCGGTCGGGGTGTCCTCGCCGGTGTCGAGGCACCCCACCTCCACGCCCTCGGGCCAGCGCTCGGCGGCGACGAAGTCCTCGATCAGGTCACGCTTGTATCCCGTCAGCAGATGGAATCGCCGGAAGCCCTGGGCGGCGTAGATCTGGATCACATGCCAGACGATCGGTCTGCCGCCGATCTCGACCAACGGCTTGGGGATCTCGTGGGTGTGCTCCTGCAGCCGGGTACCGCGGCCGCCGCAGAGGATCGCTACCGGCTCGCGCCGCTCCACCGGCTCCCACGCTCCTCGGGCCGGGTTCGGGCTCAGGATCCGCCGGCGACGGCCGGCAGGATCGTGACCTCGGCGCCCTCGGCGACGGAGGTATCGAGCCCGTCCTGGAAGCGGATGTCCTCGCCCGCGACGTAGACGTTGACGAAGCGGCGCAGGTCACCGTTCTCCGTGATCCGGTCCTTGAGGCCCTCGTGCGCGGCGAAGACGGCGTCGAGCGCCTCTCCCACGGTACCCCCGTCGACCTCGATCTGACCCTCGCCGCCGGTAGCGGGTCGGAGCTGTGCGGGAATCTTGACGGTTACTGCCATGGCCTTTCCTGGTGGTCGGGTGGTGGGTTGCTCGGGGCCGGAAGCTAGCAGCGCGGCGGTCCCGTCTCTGATCCGCTCAGGCCGTGACGGCCTCGGGAGCGCTCACCTTTGCGGCGAAATCGCTGAGGCTCGGAGCGATCTCGTGCATCTCGAAGCCCTCGCGGACCGCGTCGAGCGTCTTCAGGCCCTCGCCGGTGATGTAGACGACGACCGAATCGCCGGCGCCGATCTCACCGGAGTCCGCGAGTCTCGCCAGCGTCGCGGTGGTCACGCCTCCTGCGGTCTCGGTGAACACACCCGTGGTCTCTGCGAGCAGGCGGATTCCGGCCCGGATCTCCTCATCGCTGACCGCGGTGACCGAACCACCCGTCGAGCGGGCAAGATCGAGCGCGTAAGGCCCGTCGGCGGGGGTCCCGATCGCCAGGCTCTTGGCGATCGTGTCGGGCTTTACCGGCCGGCATACGTCGTGACCGTCTGCGTAGGCCTGTGCGACCGGCCCGCATCCGGACGCCTGGGCGCCGTGGAAGCTCGGAAGATCACCCTCGATCAGACCGAGATCGAGCCACTCGCTAAAGCCGCGGCCGATCTTGGTGAAAAGGGAGCCAGAGGCGATCGGCGAGACGACCTTGTCCGGCAGGCGCCAGTTGAGCTGCTCGGCCGTCTCGTATGCCAGCGTCTTCGACCCCTCGGCGTAGTAGGGGCGGATGTTGACGTTGACGAACGCCCAGCCCCGCTCCTGTGCGATCTCGGTGCAGAGCCGGTTGACATCGTCGTAGTTGCCGTCGACCCCAACCAACTCGGTGCCGTAGACCGCGGTCGCGAGCAGCTTCTGCTCCTCGAGGTCGGCGGGGACGAAGACATAGGAGGCGAGACCGGCGGCCGCAGCGTGCGCGGCGACCGCGTTGGCAAGGTTGCCGGTCGAGGCGCAGGCGACGGTCTCGAAGCCGAGCTCGATCGCCTTCGCCAGGGCCACGGCGACGACCCGGTCCTTGAAGCTGTGGGTCGGGTTGGCGGCGTCGTTCTTGATCCAGATCTCGCCGACGCCGAGCCGCTCGGCGAGGCGGTCGGCCCTGACCAGGGGGGTCAAGCCGGGCTGCAGCGTGTCCGCCGGACGCCCGGCGAAGGGCAGGAAGTCGGAGTAGCGCCAGATCGAGTCGGGCCCGGCCTGGATCTTGCGCTTGACCTCCGTCGCATCGAGACCACTGAAGTCATAGTCGACCTCCAGCGGTCCGAAGCACTGGTCACAGACGAACAGGGCCTCCAGGGGGTAGCTCTGGCCGCATTCCTTGCATTTGAGGGCGGTAGCCGGCATTTTCAACTGCTCCTTCGGTTCGATCTACGAAAAAGACCTCTGCCTGTGTGAGCAGAGGTCCCGAAAGAGAGCCTTCGCTCACATCTTTCAGGTCATCCACCTGATGGAATTGGCACCTTTCCTCGGACTTGCGTCCTTCGGATGGTTGCCGGGGTTTCTAAGGGCCATTTCCCTCCACCCCTCGCGATGTGGCGGTCTATGTTTCCGCGCAATATACCAGCCGATCGGCGGAATTGGCGGGGGTTCGGTCGGGCGGTGACGTAACCTAGTCCGACGATGGAAGCGACTGTGGAGCAGGTGAGCGGCGATGCCGAACCTTCCGAAGCCGAGACTGCGGCGCTCGGATCGCTCCCGCGATCTCTCCCCGCCGCCTGAGACGCGTCCCTGCGAGCCCAACGTCGAGATCATCGACGGGCCCGGCCTGCGCTGGGTCAACATCGAGAGCCCGAGCCCGCTCGAGTGGGAGTGGCTGCAGGAGAACTTCGACTTCCACGCGCTCGATCTCGAGGACGTGGTCAGCCGCAACCAGCGGCCGAAGATCGACGAGTACCCCGACTACGTCTTCATCGTCCTCCACTTCCCCGTCTACGACGCCAAGGTCGGGCGGCTGAACGTCGGCGAGCTCGACGTCTTCGTCGGCCCCGACTTCCTCGTCACGATCCCCAACCAGCCGCTGCATCCGCTCGAGTACCTGTTCGAGCGCTGTCGCAGTGAGGAGGAGCTGCGCGACAGGCTCTTCGCCCGCGGGGCCGGCTACCTGCTGTACCGCGTCGTCGACGACGGCTTCGACTACTGCTTTCCGATGCTGCGCAAGATCGGCAACAAGCTCGACGTGATCGAGGACGCGATCTTCGATGAGGGCCGCTCCCAGGAGGTCGTCCGCGACATCTCCGAGGTCAAGCAGGAGATCATCAACTTCCGCAAGGTCATCCGCCCGCAGCGTCCCGTCCTCCGGGACCTGGAGAAGATCAAGGGCCGCTTCCTGGCGCCCGACTTCGACCTCGAGATCTACTTCGACGACATCGTCGACGCCCACGAGCGGATATGGGACATGCTCGAGAACTACAAGGAGATGATCGAGGGCCTCGAGGACACCAACGAGTCGGTCCTCAACCACCGGGTCAACGAGATCCTCCGCGTCCTTACCTCGATCAGCGTCATCGTCCTACCGCTGACCCTGATCGCGAGCATCTGGGGGATGAACGTCGGCGTACCCGGCGAGGGCGATAGCGGCGACTTCTTCGTCGTCATCGCGCTGATGGTCGTGATCCTGATCGGGATGCTGACCTACTTCCGCCGCCGCGACTGGCTCTAGACGCGGCGACCCCGAGCGGAGCGCGTAGGATCGGAGGTCATGGAAGCGGCCGCGCCGATGCCTCGCCTAGCCAGTATCAACGTGGCCAAGATGCGCCTGATCGTGCTCAACGGTGAGCCGACCAAGACCGGGATCTACAAGTATCCGGTCGAGGGTACCCAGCCCCTTCGAGAGAACCAGGTCGGCGCCGACCGGCAGGGCAACTACGAGGTCCACGGCGGGTTCGACAAGGCGGTCTACGCCTACGCCGCCGAGGACTACGAGTGGTGGGGCGAGGAGCTGGGCCGGGTGCTGGGGCCCGCCACCTTCGGCGAGAACCTGACTACCGAGGGCATCGATCTCGCCAACTCCGTGGTAGGTGATCGCTGGAGGCTGGGCACCGCCACCCTGGAGGTCTCCGAGCCGCGCATTCCCTGCAGCAAGCTCGCTCACAAGATGGAGGACCCGACCTTCGTCAAGCGATTCGCCCGGGCCCTGCGGCCGGGGGCCTACCTGCGGATCGTCGACGAGGGCACTATCGAGGCCGGAGATGAGATCGAGGTTCTATCCCGGCCCGATCACGACGTGACCATGGAGTTGATCTGCCGGGCCTACTTCGGCGAGCCTGATCTCGCTCCGAGGCTCCTTGCCGCCGATGCTCTGCCCGTCGAGTGGCGGCAGTGGGCCGAGTCGAAGTCCTAGCTTTCCCGGTCCTCTTCCTCCTCTCGCTTCGCCTTGATCATCGTCGTCGCGACGTAGATGCCGCCGAGGATCAGCGCTTGGATCAGGAGCATCGTCCGCGGCACGATCACCCCCGCCGCGAGTAGCGCCAGCGGGCCGAGGAGGATCACCGTCCCGACGACGGCGGCGATCAGGAGGGCTCTCGTGGTCTCGCTCACGTCCAGGTGATCGTAGAGTGGGTGGCCGCGACCGAGGAAGCGCGGCCTGCTCGCCGGCCTGAAGCACTACGTGGAGACCGGCGAGCCGGCGGGCGACCGGCTCGGGCCCGCAAGGCGTTAGTCGGTGGCCGTGAGGCCGCGGCGCTGGCGGTACTCCTCGACCGAGAGCCGGTGACCCGCCGCGGTGCTCAGGGGCGGATCCTGCGCGAGATAGGTCTCCTCATTGCGGCGCCAGGCCGTGATGTAGCGGTAGAACGGGATCAGCGGATGCATGTGGTGGACGAGGTGGTAGTTCTGGTAGATCAGGGCGGGGGTCATCAGCCACTCGAGCCCGACCCGGTTACGCGTCGTCTGGAAACGGTCCTCCTCCGGAGTCGCATCGAGGCCGTGGTGGGGGAGCCAGTCGAAGGCGAATCCGAGGAAGGCGACGTTGATTCGGGTCGGCACGACGACCAGCAGCAGCAGCGGACCGATTCCGGCAGCTAGAACGAACGCCACTGCGGCGGCGGCGACGATCAGGCCGGTGATCGCGTACTCGAGCTGCTCCTGCCGCGGGCGCGAGCCCAGACGGGGCAGGTAGAAGACCAGGTAGGAGATGTCGAGCGTTGCCCAGCGGAGCGGCCAGCTCCAGGCCGGGCCCTCCGAGGTGTAGGCGTCGGGGTCCTCTTCGCGATCGTGATTGGTGAAGCGGTGGTGCTGCATGTGGATGAAGCGGAACACCGAGTAGGAGGAGAACGGGGTCACCAGCGGCGCACTGAACCTGCCCAGCCAGAGGTTGACCGCATCGGTCCGAGAGATCGAGCGGTGTGAGGCGTCATGCAGGACGGTGAAGAACAGGTAGCTGGCGACCGCATTGAGCGCGATCGCGAGCGCGTAGGGGATCGTGCCCGCAAGCGCTCCCGCGGTCGAGGTCCCGAATACCGCGACCGCCGTGAAGAAGAGGGCCACCGTCGGCCAGGCGAGCGCCGGGATCGGCTCGCCGGGATCGGGGAGTCGCGTCGATGCGACGGTCGGGTCGGTCGGGCGTGCGTGCTCGGGCGCCATGTTCGCCAGCATAGTCGCCCCCACACCTCGTCAAGCGACGTTGACGCCCGGCGCACGAGGCGCGTGCTCAGGACCCGCTCGTCTCCTGCGCGGCCGCGCCAACCTCCGGTGCATCGCGAGCGCCTTCCTCGGCCAGCGACGAGGGCCACCAGATCCGTGGGCCGATGTCGAGCGTCAGGGCCGGAACGAGCACCGATCGCACCAGGAAGGTGTCGAGCAGCACGCCGAAGGCGACGGTGAATCCAAGCTGTGTGAGGAAGACGAGCGGCAGCACCGCGAGCACGGAGAAGGTGCCGGCGAGGACGATTCCGGCGGCCGTGATCACGCCACCGGTCACCGCGAGGCCGCGCAGCATCCCCTCGCGGGTGCCGTGTTTGACGGTCTCCTCCCGCACACGGGTCATCAGGAAGATGTTGTAGTCAATGCCCAGCGCGACCAGGAACACGAACGCAAACAGCGGCAGACCGGGATCGGCGCCCGGGAAGCCGAAGATCACATCGCTGACTACCACTCCCACGCCGAGGGCCGCGAAGAAGCTGACCACGACGGTCCCGATCAGTAGTAGCGGCGCCGCCAGGGCGCGCAGGAGCAGGATGAGGATCAGCGAGACCACGACCAGCACCAGCGGGACGATCAGCTTGAGATCGCGCTCGGTCGCCTCGCGGATATCCCGCTCGACCGCGGTGGCCCCGCCCACGAGCGTGCCCTCCCCCCCGGCCTCGCTCGCTGCGGAGCGGATCTCGGGGATCAGGTCGAAGGCTTCTGTCGAGTAGGCGTCCTGGAGCAGCACCGCGTTCAGCAGCACTCCAGGCTCACCCTCGGCAGCCGCGTCGACCTGAGCGACGCCCTCCACTCCGAGGACCGCCTCCTGGACCGCCTCGGCCCGGGACGGATCGGCAACCACGATCTCGGTCGGAGCGTTCGCCCCGCCCGGGAACGACTGCGCGATCAGCTCCTGGCCCTCCACCGCCTCGACCTCATCGCGGAAGCTGTTGGAGGAGGTGAGCCCGTCATCGAATGCCAGCGTCCCGGCCGCCATCACGAGCAGGATCAGGAAGCTCCCGATCCAAACCCGCCGCGGGCGAACCGAGATCCGGTCACCGAGGCGGCGCCACGGTCCGTGCGTGGCATCGGTGCCTTCGTCGCCTACGTGCGGTACCTTCGGCCAGAAGATCCAGCGAGGCAGGACGACCAGCAGAGCGGGTAGGAACGTGAGCATCGAGAGCATCGCGACGGCGATGCCGACGGCTCCGATCGGACCGAGGCTGGCGGTCGAGTTGAGGTCTGCGAGCCCCAGACACAGCAGCGCGGCGATCACCGTGCCTCCGCTGGCGAGGATCGCCGGGCCGGCGGTCCGCAGGGCGACGCGCATTGAAGCCTCGCGGTTCTCCTGACGCCGGAGCTCCTCCCGGTATCTGGATATGAGTAAGAGCGCGTAGTCGGTCCCCGCACCAAGCACGAGCACCGAGAGAATCGATGAGGACTGCCCGTTGACCGTCACCCCCGCCTCGGTCAGTCCGAACCCGATCGCCTGTGTGGTGATCTCGGCGAAGGCGACCGCCAGCAGCGGGATCCAGAGCAGGATCGGGGAGCGGTAGATGAGGATCAGGAGAACGAAGACGAGCCCGAAGGCCGCTCCGACCAGGGTCCCGTTGATCGACTCGAAGATCTCGATTGCGTCGGCCCCGTAGCCGGCGCCCCCGGTGACGGCCACCTGAAGCTCGCCGGAGCTGTTGTAGTTGTCGGTGCTGATCCGGTCGCGGGTATCGTTGACCGGGTCGAGGATCGTCTCGGACTCGCCGTCCCCGGTGATGCTGGAGAACACCAGCAGCGCGGACCCGTCCTCGGCGACCGGTCCAACGGTGAAGGGCTCGGAGACCCCCTCGACGGAAGCATTCAGATCCTCGACGTCGGCCTCGACCTGCTTGCGGTCGGCCGGGGTCAGCCCGCCGTCGCGGCGGTAGACGATCACGATCCCCGCCTGCTCGCCGTCGGTCAGCTGCTCGGTCTGCTCGAGGGCCAGGGTCGACTCAGCGTCCCCCGGGAGGAATGAGGAGGACTCGTTGTTCTCGGCTTCGGAGAACTTGGCGGGCAGGTCGGCTCCGAAGATCGCGAAGATCGCGACGAACCAGATCGCGACGATCGCGAACCTGGCCTTCCTGCCGGCGGGAAGCATGATCAGGGACCGCATCAGCGCAGAAGATATCCGACCGGTTTACCCGGTCTGTGACCGCCGCACGCAACCCGGCCGACCGTCAATAGGATTCCCCCGGATGGCCAACAATCGGATCTGGGCGCCCTGGCGCCTCCGTTACGTGAAGAACGCGAGCAAGAGCGACGACTGCATCTTCTGCACCAAGCCCGCCGAGGGGGATGATCGCGCGACGCTGATCGTCCACCGGGCCGAGCGCTGCTTTGCGATGCTGAACCTCTTCCCGTACACCAACGGCCACATGATGGTCGCTCCATACGCCCATCTCGGCAGGGTCCAGGAGATCGAGCCGGAGGTGATGGCGGAGATGACCGGACTTGCTCAGCGAGGGATGACCGTGCTCGAGGGGATCTACGCCCCCGAGGGTTTCAACCTCGGAATCAATCAGGGCCGGGTGGCGGGGGCCGGAGTTGAGGGCCACATCCACCTCCACGTCGTCCCCCGCTGGGCCGGCGACAACAACTACATGCCGGTGCTCGCGGATACGAGGGTCATGCCGCAGTCGCTGGAAGAGAGCTACGACGCACTACTAGGAGGCTTCGCAGGAGATGAGTGAACAGCGCAACGGCGGAGCGGGCTCCGTCGCCGAGGAGATCTTCAAGGCCTACGACGTCCGCGGCCTCTACGGCGAGCAGATGGACGCCGACACCAACTACCTGCTCGGGCGGGCGTTCGCGCGGGTCCTCGCCGACCTCCGCGAAAAGCAGCCTTCCGAGCTATCCGTCGGCGTCGGCCGCGATATGCGGCTGCAGGCGCCCGAGATGGCCCGGGCCCTGCGCGAGGGTCTTGTCGCCGAGGGGGTCAGCGTGACCGACGTAGGCATGGTCGGCACCGAGATGCTCTATTTCGCGGTCGGCCACGAGGAGCTGGACGGCGGAGCGATGATCACCGCCTCCCACAACCCGAAGGCTTACACCGGCGTCAAGCTCGTTCGCGAGGGGGCCTTGGCGCTATCCGGTGAGACCGGTATCACGCGGATCCGCGACCTGATCCTCGGGGGCCTCGGCGATGCCCCCGGCGGCGGTGAGGTCAACGAGCTCGACATCTACACACCGTTCGCCCAGCGGGCTATGAACTTCATCGCCGGCGAGTCGATCAAGCCGATGAAGGTCGTCGTCGACGGCGGCAACGGGATGGCCGGCCGGATGGTCGGCCCGCTCCTGGACCGCCTGCCGGTCGAGCTGATCACCACCTACTGGGAGCCCGATGGGAACTTTCCCGATCACGAGCCCAACCCGCTCCTGCCCGAGAACCGCGAGTTCATCATCGACAAGGTCAAAGGGGAGCGCGCCGATCTCGGGATCGCCTGGGACGGTGACGCCGACCGCTGCTTCTTCATCGACGACGAGGGGGAGTTCGTCGACGGTGACTTCCTCACCGCGTTGCTGGCAAAGCTCGTGCTCGCGAAGGAGCCCGGCTCCGACATCCTCTACGACGTCCGCGCCAGCCGCGCGGTTCCCGACACGGTCGCCGCGCACGGCGGCACCGCGCACGTCAATCGCGTCGGTCACGCCTTCATGAAAGCGGCGATGAGGGAGCGCGGGGCCGCCTTTGCGGGCGAGGTCTCCGGCCACTACTACTTCCGCGACTTCTACAACGCCGACACCGGTACGGTTCCGGCGCTGCTGGTCCTCGAGCTCGTCTCACACGAGGGCAGAAGGCTCTCGGAGCTGGTCGGCGATCTTCGCTCGAAATACTTCATCAGCGGCGAGATCAACTCGGAGGTCAGCGATCAGGAGGCGAAGATGAGGGAGATCGCCGCGGCCCATCCCGACGCCGAGATCTCCTGGCTCGACGGCGTCTCGGTCGACTACGAGGACTGGCACTTCAACGTGCGCCCCTCCAACACCGAGCCCCTGCTGCGTCTCAACCTCGAGTCGCTGGTCTCCTTCGAGGACATGGAGACCAGGCGTGACCAGATACTCGAGATGATCCGCTCCTGAGCTCGGAACGACCTCCCAGCCGGCCACCGACGACGACAGGGCACGGACACGCGGATCAACCCCCCGGCGAGGACGCCAGCGAGGTCTGGCAGCGCGTCGCCGATGCCGGCATCCGGGTGATGCGGATCCCGACGCCCTTCGCTGTCGGCAGGGTCAACACCTACCTGCTCGAGGACGATCCCCTGACGCTGATCGACAGCGGCCCGAACTCGGGCAAGGCTCTGGACGAGCTCGAGCGCCAGCTCTCGGCGATCGGCCACGCCCTCGACGAGATCGAGCTGATCCTGATCACCCACCAGCACATCGACCACATGGGTCTGGTCGACATCGTCGCCCAGAGGTCGGGCGCGGAGGTCGCGGCCATCGACATCCTGGCGCCGGTCCTGGCCCGCTACTCGGAGGATGCCGAGCTCGAAGACCAGCACGCCGCCGAGCTGATGCGCCGCCACGGGATTCCCGAGGACATGGTCACGGCGCTGCGATCGGTCTCGAGCAGCTTCCGTGCCTGGGGCAGCCGGGTGGAGGTGAGCAGGGAGCTGCACGACGGGGAGCTGCTCGAGTTCGGGGAGCGCACCCTGGAGGTGCAGCTCAGGCCCGGTCACAGCCCCTCCGACACGCTCTTTTGGGACGAGCGCCGACGGATCCTGATCGGCGCCGATCATCTGATCGGCCACATCTCGTCCAACCCGCTGCTCTCGCGTCCGCTCGATGGCTCCGGGGAGCGCCCGCGCGCGCTGCTCACCTACCTCGAGAGCCTGCGCCGCACCCGCGAGCTGCCCGCCGAGATCATCCTCCCGGGTCACGGCGAGCCGGTGACCGACCACGTCGCGCTGATCGACTCCCGCTTCGCCATGCACGAGCGCCGCGCTCACAAGCTCCTCGAGCTGATCCGCGTCGAGCCCCAGACCGCGCATCAGCTCGCGCATCGGCTCTGGGGAAACGTCGCCGTCACGCAGGCGTTCCTGACGCTGAGCGAGGTCGTCGGCCACATGGATCTGCTCGTCGAGCGAGGCGAGGCGGAGGAGATCAGCGAGGGGGGCGTGATCCACTACGCAGCGATCGATACCGCTGGTAACCGACCGCGGGTGGAGGTTTAGGCTTCAGCGGTGAGCGCAGTCACCCCCGCACAATCCCCGACTTCTCGTCCCGGCGCCGAGGATGACCGCTCGCCCGTCGACGCGAGGCCGCCCAAGAAGCGGATGTTGATCATCGTCAACCCCTACGCGACGACGGTCTCCGATCGGCTCAAGAATCTCGTCGTCTATGCGCTGCAGGGACGCTACGACGTCGAGGCGGTTACGACCGAGGCACAGAACCACGCCACCGAGATCGGGCGTGAGGCGATCGACGGCGGCTACGATCTGGTCGTCGCCTTCGGCGGCGACGGCACCCTGAACGAGATCGCCAACGGGGTCGCGGGGACGGATATCCCCGTCTCCGTTCTGCCCGGCGGCTCGACCAACGTCGTCTGCCGCACGCTCGGCATTCCCAACGACGTCGTTGACGCAACCGAGCACCTGCTCGCCGTAGCCGACCGCTTCGAGCCCCGCAAGATCGACCTCGGGCTGGCCAACGGCCGCCATTTCGTCTTCGCTTGCGGCGCCGGGCTCGATGCCACGGCCGCGGAGCGGGTCGACGCCAACCCCCGGCTCAAAGCGCGAATGGGGCCGTACTTCTACACCTATGCCGCGGTCCGGGGCTTCTACGGCCGCTACCTACGCGATCCGGTTCAGATGCACGTCGAGACCGCCGAGGGGAGCAGCGATGGAGTGACGGCGATCTGCCAGAACTCCGAGCCCTTCACCTACTTCAAGGGCTCCGAGATCCGAGTCTGCGAGGACGTCGCGCTCGACTCCGGCTCGCTCTCCCTCGCGGTGCTGCGCCGTGCCAAGCAGCGTGACGTTCCGATGATCGCGGCCCGCGTGCTCAGCCCCACTTGGAGCGCGACCGAGCATCGCCAGATCGACCACTACGCCGGACTCACCGAGGCGCGGATCGAGTCGCGATCCCCGCCGGAGGGCGAAGGTGAGGGGACGCGGCCGTTTCCGGTCCAGGTCGACGGCGACTTCATCGGCAAGCACTCGGAGCTCGATCTGAAGCTCGACCCCGGCGCCCTGACGATCATTGCGTGAGGTCCCAGCGTGGCCGCGGACTGCATCTTCTGCGCGATCGCGGCGGGCGAGGTCGAAGCCGAGATCATCCACTCCGACGAGCGCGCCGTCGCCTTCCTCGACGCCCGGCCACTATTCCACGGGCACACCCTGTTGATCCCTCGCGATCACCACGAGACTCTGCTGGATCTGCCCGAGGCCGAGGTCGGCCCCCTGTTCGAGCTCGCCCGCGAGCTCGCCGGGGCGGTGCGGGACGCAATGGGTGCCGAGGGGAGCTTCGTGGCGCTGAACAACAGAGTCAGCCAGAGCGTCCCCCACCTCCACGTCCATGTGGTCCCCCGGGTCAAGGGCGATGGGCTCCGCGGCTTCTTCTGGCCGCGGAGCAGGTACGAGACCGTCGCCGAGAGTGCCGAGGCCGCGCGGCTGATCCGCGCCGAGCTCCACCGCTGAACGGGTCGTGGCCTGCTCCACGCGAGGTGAGCGCAAGACCGGGGTCGGCTTCCGCGTCCGCTCCAAGAACGGCGACGGCCGCAGCGCCGCTCGCAACTACCGCTTCCGGATCGAGAGCTAGGCGCTCAGCCGCCGGGCGTGACCCGGTAGGCGTCGAAGACCCCCTCGACCTGGCGGATGCGGCTGATCGCTCCCTTCAGCTGGGAGGTGTCGCCCACCTCGACCACGAAGCGGTTCTGAACCATCGGGTCCTTGGTCGAGCAGCGGGCCTCGAGGATGTTCAACCCCGCCTCACTGAAGGTCTTCGAGAGGTCCTCGAGGAGGCGTGCCCGGTCCCAGGCATCGATCTGGACCTCGACGCGGTAGGAGGTCTTGTTGTCGCCGTCCCAGCTGACGTCGGTGAAGCGATCCGGGGACTTCTTCAGGGCGGCAACGTTCTTGCAGTCCTCACGGTGGATCGTGATCCCGCGGCCGAGGGAGACGTAGCCGACGATCTCGTCGCCCGGCACCGGCCGGCAGCATTTCGCGAGCCGGACCATGACGTCGTCGACACCCTTGACCGTGATCCCGTACCCGCTGGCTTCCTGCGTGCGGCGCGCGCGCTCGTCGCGGCCTTCGACCAGACCCGCGATCTGGCTGTCGGTCTCGCCGCCGCTGACCGCATCGCCCTGCTTGAGGCGCTGCATCAGTTTGTTGGTGACCGTCCCGGTCGCGATCTTGCCCTGACCGAGGGCGATGTAGAAGTCGTCGGCCTTGCGGAATCCCATCTCGCGGATCACGTCGACCAGCAGGGGTGATCCCGCGATCCGCTGTGGCGGTAGACCGCGCTTGCGTAGCGCCGCGGAGAGATCCTCACGTCCCGACTTCTCAGCGTCCTCGCGCCTCTCCCGCTTCAGAAAGGTCCGGATCTTGCTCCGGGCGCGGTTCGTCTTGACCAGGCTGAGCCAGTCCCGCGAGGGCCCGCGCTCCTGCTTGGCGGTGAGCACCTCGACGATGTCGCCGCTGCGCAGCGTGTTGTGGAGCGGGACGAGCTTGCCGTTGACCTTGGCGCCGACGCAGCGGTGGCCGACATCGGTATGGACCGAGTACGCGAAGTCGAGGGGGGTGGATCCGGCCGAGAGGTTCTTGATCTCGCCCTTCGGAGTGAAGACGAAGACCTCGTCCTCGAACAGGTCGACCTTGAGTGCCTCGAGGAACTGCTTCGGATCAGCCTCACCGTCCTCGTCGAGCAGTCGCCGAAGCCAGGTCATCTTCGAGCGCTCGACCTCTTCCGGCGTGGCGCCCTTCGCGGCTCGCGGGTCGCCCTCCTTGTAGAGGACGTGCGCGGCGACGCCGAACTCGGCCAGCTCGTGCATCTTGGCCGTCCGGATCTGGATCTCCAGCGGCTGTCCCTGGGGCCCGATCACGGTCGTGTGCAGCGCCTGGTAGAGGTTCATCCTCGGGGTTGCGATGAAGTCCTTGAAGCGGCCCGGCAGCGGCTTCCAGATTGCGTGAATCACGCCGATCGCGCCGTAGCAGTCCTTCACCGAGTCGACGATCACCCGCATCGCGGTCAGGTCGTAGATCTCGTTGAACTCCCGGCCCTTCTTGGTCATCTTCGAGTAGATCGAGTAGAAGTGCTTGGCCCGGCCCGAGATCTGGGCGTCCTCGATCCCGACCTTCGCCAGCTCGGAGGAGAGGATCCTGCCGGCGTCGGCTACGTACTGCTCGCGCTCGGTGCGCTGCTGGCTGACCAGCTTCTTGATCTCGTCGTACTTACGTGGGTGCAGGATCTGGAAGGCGAGATCCTCCAGCTCCCATTTGATCGCGTGGATCCCGAGCCGATGGGCGAGCGGCGCGTAGATCTCGAGGGTCTCCCGCGCCTTGGCCAGCTGCTTCTGCTTCTTCAGCGCGCCCAGCGTGCGCATGTTGTGGAGCCGATCGGCGAGCTTGATCAGGATCACCCGCACGTCGCTGGCCATCGCGACCATCATCTTCCGGTAGTTCTCGGCCTGGCTCTCGTCGCGACTCTCGAAGGTGATCTCGGTCAGCTTCGTGACCCCGTCGACGAGATGGGCCACCTGTTCGCCGAAGCCCTCCTCGACCTCCTCGATCGAGGCGGTCGTGTCCTCGACGGTGTCGTGAAGCAGTGCGGCGCAGAGCGTTTCGGTATCGAGCCGGAGGCCTGCACAGATCTTCGCGACCTCGACGGGGTGGGTGACGAAGTCCTCGCCCGAGCGGCGCTTCTGGTCGGCGTGACGCTCGCACGCGAAGGCGAAGGCCCGCTCGACGGTCGTCTGGTCGACCTCCGCATCGCCCACGGAGGCGTGTTCCTCGATCACCGCGAACAGGTCCCCGAGCAGCTCCCGCTCGCCGTCCTCGAGGGTGGCCGTAATCTCGTCGATCGGGACCGGATCGTGTTCGGGAATCCGCTCGGCGCCGACCCTCGTGTGGCCGTCGGCGTCGATCGGGACCAGCTCGCGCTCGCCGCTCTCGGGCACGCTATCGCTGAGCCCTCGCTCCTCGCTCTCGGCTAGCTCGCTTGTCGGTTCTGCATGTATAGGAGTCCCTCCTCATATCTGGCGGTGTACGCCCGCCAGGAACTGGACCTCTGCAATTCGGTCCTCTCCGAGGATACGACCCTGAGCATCCGGTCGCCGGCCTTGCCGCTGATCCGCACGATCCCGAGCTCCTCAAGGACCCGGATGCAGCGGGCCGCGACCGCGGCCCCTCGGCGCAGGGTCCCCCCGCCACAGAGCAGCTGGCCGAGTGCGCTGCCCGAGCTCGGCTCGACCACCGCTCCGCGGTAGATCTCCGCGAGTGCCGTCCGTGGCCGCCAGCGCTCGGCCCAGCAGAGCTCGGGAAGATCCCCCGCCGCCGTCCAGATGTGGTGGGAGTATCCCTCGCCGTACCCGACCAGGGCCTCGTCGGCAGGCGACGGCGGTGGGTCGACGGCCACCACGTGAGCGAAACCGAGGGCCGTCGCGGGCGCCGCCGCAAGGGCTTCCCAGTCGGTGAGCAGCAGCGAAACACCCCGCTCGGCGGCGGCTGTCAGCTCTCCCTCGGGGCAGGATCCGCAGACGATCGCGTGCGATCCTCCGAAACGCCCCGGGCTCGCCGCCGGAGCCGCGAGGCCGGCCCTGCGCCGGGCGTCGGCGCAGACGACCAGCACCCCGGCGCCACTCGAGAGCAGCTCGGAGATAAGCGCGACCGCCGACCTTCGCGGGTGCTCGATCACATCACGTGAAGCGGCGCCGGGCAGATCGATCCCCGGGGTGGGACCGGCGCCCGGGTCTGCATCGAGCTCGGCGTCGAAGCGGCTCCACCACTCCTCGTCTGCGCCGGCGCTGCAGGCGCAGCGGTTGGCCGGCGCATCGCCGCCGTCACGGGTGCGGTCGAGCACCGCCCGCGGCTCAACTGCGCCGTTCCAGTGATTGAGCTCGAGCCGCACGGTGAGGTCGTGCGGAGAGTCCCTGGCCGCGGCGAGCGCGCGATTGGCGTTGAATGCGACGGCGCCCGCCGTGGCGCCGCCGCTGCGGACCGAGAAGCGCGCGTGGCGGCCCTCCTCCCCCATCGGCTTGACGTTGTCCACCTGGGCCCAGGGCAGCAGCAGCCTGACCGCAGGATTTCCCTGACCGAAGGGACCGAGGCCGCCGAGCTGCTCGGCGACCTCGATGTCGAGCGCCTCGGCGCCGACCACCGCATCGATCCGCTCCGGCTGACGGCTGGTTCCGGCGGGCCGCTGGGCGTGGGCCGCGGCCTCGAACCTCTTTCTGAACGCCTCGAGGCTGTCGGCGCTCAGCTCCATCCCGGCCGCGGCGCGATGACCGCCAAAGCGATCGAGGCAGTCCGAGCACTCCTTCAGGGCCGCGAGCAGGTCGAAGCCGGGCACCGAGCGCCCCGAACCGCGGGCGCGCCCGCCTGCGTCGAGGGAGAGCAGGATCACCGGGCGCTGCAGCCGGTCCACCATCCTCGATGCGGCGATTCCGACCACACCGGGATGCCAATCCTCTCCCCACAGGACGATGCCTGCCGCGGCCTTGCCGTTGTCGCCGAGGTCGCGGTAGGCGGCAGCCGCTGCGGAGGAGAGCTCGCGCTCGACCCGACGGCGCTCGTGGTTGGCGGAGTCCAGCTCGCCGGCGATCGCCTGTGCCCGTCCCTGGTCGTCGGTCAGCATCAGCTCGACACCGGCATCCGCGCGGTACAGCCGCCCGGCGGCGTTCAGCCTGGGTCCGATGCGGAAGGCGATGTCGCCCTCGTCGAGATGCTCGGGCTCGACCTTCGAGGTCGCGAGCAGCGCCCGGATGCCAGGTCGGCGGGCCTTGCGCAGCTCGGCGATCCCCCTCCGTGCGAGCGTTCGGTTCTCATCGACGAGCGGGACCAGATCGGCGATCGTGGCGAGGGCGACCAGATCCAGCTCTCGTCCCGCCAGCGCCTCGGGGTCGCCGAGGGCGCATGCGAGCTTGTATGCGACCGCTGCTCCACAGAGACCGCCGAACGGGTATCCGCTGACCTCGGGGTGGACGATCGGGCAATCGGGCAGGCGATCGCCGGGACGGTGATGGTCGGTCACAACAGCCTCGATCCCGGCCGCCGCCGCCGCGTCGATCTCCTCGGCGCTGGTGATCCCGCAGTCGGCGGTGATCAGCAGTCCCGTCCCTCGCCCAGCGAGACGTTCGATCGTGCCGCCGCTGAGGCCGTAGCCATCGGCCGCCCGATCGGGGATCAGCCAATCGCAGCGGGCGCCGGCCCGTCGCAGCGTCGCGATCAGGATCGCGGTCGAGGAGATCCCGTCGACGTCGTAGTCGCCGTGGACGGTGATCAGGCTCGCGGCGGCGATCGCCGAGCGGATCGCCGCGACCGCATCGCCGATTCCCTCGAACTCCTCGGGCGCGTAGCCGACGTCGGCGGCGAGGAACTCCCGCGCCTGCTCGGGGGTCCGGTGTCCTCGGCGCACCAGTGTGATCGCGACCGGCTCAGCGAGCTCGAGCGAGTCCATCAGCGCTCTGGCGTCGGCGTAGTCGTAGGGGTCGGCGCAATAGGCGCCCCCCGGATCATCGTCGGGTGGACCCGCTTCCTCTTCGGGGGCCTCGGCTATGCGCACTTCGCTCACCCGTCAAGGCTCGCAGCGGGCGGGGACGGAATCGCGAGCCACGATTGCCGCGATATGGGCCCCGGCTGGCGCTCAGAGGACCGGGGGGTGCCGCTCCTCGTCCCTGACGCCCGCCAGGTAGATCAGGGCGAGGGCTCCGACGCAGCCGGGAATCGCCGCCAGCGCGGTGACGATGTCGGTGGTGCCGATCCCATCCCCCTGGGCGAGCTGCCAGATCGCCCCGCTGACGACGGCGCCAGCGATCGCGGCGAAGAAGGCCCCGACGATTCCTCCGCGGAAGCGGTCGGGGACGAACACCGTGAAGTGCCAGATCGCGACGCCGAGTGTTGTCCAGACGAGAATTGCCATGATCTCCGCCTCCTAGCGGGGTCTTCCGTGACGACGCTTGCGGGCCGCGCGCCGCTGCTTGCGCTGGCGGCGGATCTCACGCTTCCGCTCCTGCTCGGCTTCGTCCTCCGGACTGGCTGAGGGGGTGGGCGCGGCGGTCGGCTCGGGCTCGGGCTCGGGGAGATCATCGTCCCCGTCACTCGAGAAGTCGGTGTCGAGGGGAATGCCGTCGTCCGGCTCCTCACCGCCGCCGCCGGCCTCGGCGTCCCCCTCTTCGCCGAGCTTGGCGACGAGGTTGTCCTCGGGGAAGGCGGGCACGAAGCCCATCGCCTCCTTGATCCGGGCGCCCCGAGCCCTGTAGCCGGGCTCGCGTTGCTTCCAGGCGATCAGGACAGGGGTGGCGATGAACAGCGAGGAGTAGAAGCCGCTGAAGATGCCCACGAACATCGCGAAGGCGAAATCGGTCAGCGTCTCGCCGCCGAAGACGAGCAGCATCCCGATCGCGAACAGGGTGGTGATGGAGGTCACCAGCGAGCGCGTCAGCACCTCGCTCAAGGAGCGGTTGGCGATCTGCGCGAAGGTCGCCCGCGGCAGACGCGGCACGTTCTCGCGTATTCGGTCGAAGACTATGACCGTGTCGTAGAGCGACAGTCCGAGGATCGTCAGGAAGGCCGCGATCGTGGCGCTCGAGACCTCCCGGCCCGAGATCGAGTAGATGCCTGCGGTGATGAGGATGTCGTGGATCACGGCGATCATCACCGGGACCGCGTACTTGGGCTCGAAGCGGAAGGCGACGTAGGCCGCAATCAGGATCAGCGAGAAGATGATCGCGTAGGCAGCGCTGCGCGCCACCTGCTCGCCGAAGGTCGGGCCGACCGATTGGTTGTCGAAGCCCCCGAGGCCGGTCTCGTCCTCGGCCCCGACCTCGAGGCCGAAGTCCTTCTCGAGCTGGTCGCGGATGTCACCGATGAGCTCGGGGTCGATCGTGCCCTGGATCTGGACCACGTTCGCCCCGAAGTCGGGCTCCTCGACCTCCTGGATCTTCGCCGCGTCCGGCTCCTGTACCCCGGCTTCTGCGAGCGAGCTGCGGACGTCGTCGATAGCCGCGTCCTCGACCAGCGCCGCCTTGATCTTGGTCCCGGACTCGAAATCGATGCCGAAGTTGAGCTGGGCTGTTGCGAAGCTGATCGCGCCGATCGCGAGGATCGTTCCCGAGGCCGAGAAGAACCACTTGCTCGCCCCCGAGAAGTCGTAGTGCCAGTTGAAGCGCTGCTTGCCCGCCCCCATCAGCTTCGGGTTCTCCAATAGGCGCGAGCGCCCGAGCACCGCCAGGATCGCGCGGGTGAACACGACCGCGGTGAAGAGCGAGACGAGGATGCCGACGCCGAGCGTGAAGGCGAAGCCCTTGACCCCGCCGGTCGCGAGGCCGAAGAGGACGAACGCGGTCAGGAGGGTGATCACGTTCGCGTCGATGATCGTCGCGATGCCCCGGCGATAGCCGGTGGTGATCGCGCTCAGCATCGAGTGGCCGCCGCGCACCTCCTCCTTGATCCGCTCGAAGATGACGATGTTGGAGTCGGCCGCGACTCCGATCGTGAGGATCAGACCAGCTATACCCGGGAGGGTCAGGGTGATCGGGATCAGCTTCAGGAGCGCGAAGAAGAAGGTCGCGTAGACGAGTAGGCCGATCGCCGCGACGAAGCCGAGAAAGCGATAGAGGATGATCAGGAACAGCAGGACCAAGAGCAGGGCGACGACGCCGGCCACCAGCGCCTGATCGAGCGCCTGTGCTCCAAGCGTGGCCGAGACGGTGCTCTGGGAGATCAGCTTCAGTTCGACCGGCAGAGCGCCGATCCGCAGGAACTCGGCCAGATCCTGGGCCTCCTGGATGTCGAAGCTACCCGAGATCTGAGCCCCGGTTCGGCCGTCGATCCCGTCCGGGTTGTCGTTGGGGTCGATGACCGGGCGCGAGACGATCTCGTCGTCGAGGACGATCGCGAACGCCTCCGGCTGCGGCGGGAAGGCGAGCAGCCCGCGCTGGGCAATCCGGCTCGTCACCTCCTGGAACTTCTGGCGGCCCTCGTCGGTGAAGTCGAAGGTGACGTTCGGCTCGCGGGTCTGGGGGTCGAAGTTCTGCTCGGGGTTGCGAAGGTCGTCACCGCTGAGCTCGGGCCGGTCGCGGAGCACGAAGTAGCGGTCGGTCTCGGGCAGGTCGGGGTCGTCGCTCGAACTCTGCGTGCTCGTAAGGCTGTCGCGAACCACGATCGTGCCCTGCGGGACCTCGAGCACCTCCCGCTGCTCCTTCGTCAGGGCCTCGGCCTCCGGGAAGCTGAAGAGGTCCTGGCGGTCGGCCTCGGGACCGGATATGTACTCCTTGTCCTCCTTGTTGAACAGGTAGTAGCGCTCGCCGGTGGTGGTGCAGTCCATGCACTCCGTCTTCTGCTTGGAGGCGAGTTTGACGGCGTCGTAGAGCCGCGGCAGGGTTTGCTGGTCGACGTTCGCCGCGTTGACCTCCTCGACCGAGTCGTCGATCGGAACCACGTTGGGCTCGAAGTCGTAGAAGAAGAGCTGCGCTGTGTCGCCTACCCGATCCACCGCGCGCGAGGTGTCCTGAACGGCCGGCAGGCCGATCTGGATTCCGTCTCCGCCGACGCGGGAGATCTCGGGCTCGGCAACGCCGAGGCTGTCGACGCGGTCGCGGACGATCTCGATTGCGCGATCGACATCGGCGGGCTGGGGATCGGGGTTGGCCGGCGTGCCTTGAGCCTGGTAGACGAGCTGCGTTCCGCCACGAAGATCGAGCCCTAGCACCGTCGGGTTGCTGGCGATCACGATGCCCGAGACGACCAGCAATCCCGCCACGAACAGGATTACGAACAGGTTGACGCGGCGTGAGCCCATTCAGCCGGGTGCTACTCGGGTGTGAGTACGAGCAGCATGCCGCCGTCGTCGTCGTAGGCCGGGAAGACGTCGGCCACGGCCTTCGCCGGTAGATCCCCCTCGGCATTTACCTCGACCCGCTTGCCCAGCGAGCGCACGCCCCACTCGAGCGTGGTCTCGATCGGATCGGTGCTGCCGTCCCCGTCGATATCGGCCTCCTCGCCTCCGTCGCCGGGATCGATCCACTCCAGGCCGAGCACATCCTTTACCCCACGGCCGATCACGTCCTCGTCGGTGAGTCCGGTGAGCTCGAAGCCGCCCTTGCCCACGTCGAGCACCCTGCCAGCCTTGTCGCAGGTGAAGAAGGCGGCGTCCGGCGCCGGATAGTAGTCGTCGAGCAGCTCGAAGACGAAACCGAATCCGCATTTCGAGCAGCCCTTCGGCCTGGTCGACAGGCCGGCGTTGCGCTCCCCGCTCGCCTCGCGGTTGCCGCAGTTGGGACAGATGAAGAAAGGCACGCCCGCAAGGCTAATGAATCGCCCCTGCCCGTTCGGTTGGGGCGCGACGGCCGCTGGGCTCAAAACAGGCTGCCGGCCCCGTCGGGCACCGGTAGCCCGAGGTGGGAGCAGCCACGCTCGGTGATCACGCGGCCTCTGGGGGTGCGCTTGAGCAGCCCCTGCTGGAGCAGGTAGGGCTCGTAGACGTCCTCGATCGTGTCCTGCTCCTCATCGACCGCGGCGGCCAGTGTGGAAAGGCCGACGGGGCCACCGGCGAACTTCTCACCGATCGCAGTCAGAATCGCCCGGTCGTGGCGATCGAGCCCGGCCTCGTCGACCTCGAGCATGAGCAGCGCCTGATCGGCGATCTCGGCTGTGACGACACCGCTGCCTCTGACCTCGGCGAAGTCTCGGACTCGTTTGAGCAACCGGTTGGCGACGCGCGGCGTGCCCCGCGAACGGGAGGCGATCGCGGACGTGCCGCCGGGCTCGATCTCGACCCCGAGGATCCCGGCCGAGCGGTCGATGATCTCGGCCAGGTCAGCCGGCTCGTAGTGCTCGAGCCGGTGGCTGACGCCGAAGCGGTCGCGTAGCGGCGTGCTCAACAGGCCGGCCCGCGTGGTCGCACCGACCAGCGTGAAGGACGGCAGATCGAGGGTGACGGTGCGCGCTCCGGCGCCCTGCCCAAGCACGACCGGGAGCTGGCGGTCCTCCATCGCCGGATACAGCGTCTCCTCGATTGCGCGATTGAGACGGTGGATCTCGTCGACGAAGAAGACCGAGCCGGGATCGAGCGTGGTCAGGAAGCTGGCGATGTCGGCCTTGCGCTCGAGTGCGGGCCCGGCGGTCTGGACCAGTGGCACACCAAGTTCGGCGGCGATGATGTGGGCTAGCGAGGTCTTGCCCAGGCCCGGTGGTCCGGCGAGCAGGACGTGGTCGAGCGGCTCGCCGCGCTTCCTGGCGGCCTCGATGAAGATCTCGAGCTGATCGGTGACCTGCCGCTGAGCGACGAAATCGCTCAGCCGAGCCGGCCTCAGGCTGCTGTCGAGCTCGTCCTCGCCGGGCTCGACCCGGGCATCGGCTATCCGCGGCTCGGCATCGGCAGCTGCAGCGGCCTCATTCAGTGAGATTCGCTTGACCGACATCGACCGCGAGCCTACGCGGCGGCCCGGTCGCCGACACCGGCTCGCAGCGCGGCCCCGAGTAGCTGTTCAGCGTCCTCGCCGTCGACCCGGTCGAGCAGGCGCTCGGCCTCCGCGGGCGTGTATCCGAGGCCGAGGAGGCCGTCGCGGGCCTCCGCCCTCGGGCCGCCGGAGTCCGCGGCCGGCAGCGCCGTCTCATCTTCGGTCGATTCGAGCTCTCCGGCCACCTTCTCCCGTAGCTCGACGATGATGCGCTCAGCGGTCCGCTTGCCGATGCCCGGTACCGCCTGGAAGCGCTTGGCGTCGCCGGTGGCGATCGCGAGCAGCAGTTCGCGGACAGGCCCCCCCGACAGCGCCGCGATCGCGACCTTCGGGCCGATGCCCGAGACCGAGATCAGCAGCAGGAAGAGCTCGCGTTCCTCCTCGCTGTCGAAGCCATAAAGGGCGATCGAGTCCTCGCGGGAGACAAGATGGGCGTGCAGGAAGGCCCGCTCGCCGGTGGCGGGGACCGAGCGCAGCGTCTCGGCCGAGATCGCGAGCCTGTAGCCGACCCCGCCGGTGTCGACGACGACGTGGTCAGGGCGCCTGACGACGACCTCGCCGCTGACCGAGGCGATCATCAGACCACCGCCCGGGTCCGGCTGGGCGGTGCGGCCCCGGGCGCGATCATGGCCGGAGACTGGGAGGCGTGGCAGATCGCGACCGCGAGCGCGTCGGCGGCGTGGTCGTTGGAGGGGGCCGAGGGCAGCCCGAGAAGCGTCGCCACCATGTGCTGGACCTGCTCCTTGCCGGCCGAGCCGCTACCGCAGACCGCCATCTTCACCGCCTGCGGCGTGTAGTCGAAGCATGGAATCCCGCGCTCGGCGGCGGCGAGCATGACCACGCCGCGAGCCTGGCCGACGGCCATTGCCGAGCGCACATTCTTGCCGAAGTAGAGATCCTCGAGCGCGAGCGCCTCAGGCTCGTGCCAGGCGATCAACTCGTCGACGGAGGAGTAGATCTCGGCGAGCCGCTGCTCGAGCCGTCGCCCGGGGGCGGACTCGATCGCACCGCCGTCGAGCGCGGCGGTCTTGGCGCCGCTCACCCTCACTACGCCGAAACCCGTGTTCGCCAAACCAGGATCAATGCCCATCACGATTCTCATAGATCATGATTCTGGCCCGCGGCCCGGATGCCTTCCGTTGATCGCCGACCCGCAACCCGACGTCCGGGGCGCACCAGGCCGGGGCCGGCGCCTGCCTGTCGTCCCACTAATCTCCGCGGCCCGTGGAGAGCTCGATCAGACAGCGCGCCGCGAAAGCGGCCATGCAGTGGCGGGCCCGCTTCGGCAGCCAGTCGCAGGCCGCCGGTCCGCCCGAGGCGATCGAGCGGCGCATGGATGAGCCCTTCGCCGAGTTCTGGCGCCGGCGGATCGAGCAGCACGGCTTCGACAGCTGGGCCGGCGTGACGATGATGAAGTTCCCCGAGGACCTGCGGGTCTACCAACACCTGCTGTGGATGTCGGGCGCCGACACCGTGATCGAGGTCGGGGCGAAATGGGGCGGCAGCCTGCTCTGGTTCCGGGATCAGCTCCGTACCTTCGAGGGCTACGGCCGCCTCGCGCGCCCACCGAGGGTGATCGGCGTCGATCTCGCGACCGATCATGCCGTGAGGGTGCTCGACCGCGAGCATCCGACCTGGCGCGAGCAGATCAGCCTGATCGAGGGTGACCTCCGCGATCAGGCGACGATCGAGGGGATCAAGGCCCAGGTCCCCGACGGGGCACGTTGCATGATCGTCGAGGACGCGGCTCACACCGGCGAGGTGACCCGGGTGGCGCTCGACGCTCTCGGCCATCTGGTCCCGCCCGGTGGCTTCTTCGTGGTCGAGGACGGCCACGTGGACATCCCACGGCTTCATCCCGACGGCCCGCCGGAGATCAAGCAGCTAGGGATCCGGACCGGCGGCGTCCTGCCGGCGATCGAGGCTTGGCTGAAGACCCCCAACGGCGCCGGCTTCACCGTCCGCCCTGATCTGGAGCTCTACGGCGTCACCAGCCACCCCGGCGGCTACCTGCAGCGCCGCGAGCGGGACTGAATCCGGGCCTCAGCCCGCGACCCGCTCCAGTACGTCGGCGGGAACGTCGAAGTTGGCGTGGACGGCGTCGACGTCGTCGTGGTCGTCGAGGGTCTCCATCAGTCGGATCAGCTTGCGCGCGTCGGACTCCTCGACCTCGACCGTGCTCGAGGGCTCCATCGTCACCTCGGCCCCCTCGATGCCGATACCCTCGGCCTCGAGCGCCTCACGTACGGCGGTGAGGTCGGCGGGGGCGGTCATCACCCGAAGCTCGTCGTCGTCGACGATCACGTCGTCGGCGCCGGCGTCGATCGCGATGATCAGGTCGTCCTCGGTGTGGGCAAGGCCGTCGACGATGATCAGGCCACGCTTCTCGAACATCCAGGCAACCGAGTTCGGCTCGCCGAGGTTGCCCCCGTGCCGGTCGAAGGCGTGGCGGATCTCCGACCCGGTTCGGTTGCGGTTGTCGGAGAGAGCTTCGACCAGCATCGCCGCGCCGCCGGGCCCGTAGCCCTCATAGACAATCCGCTCGATCGCTTCGGCGTCCGCTCCCTCGCCGGTGCCGCGGTCGATCGCCCGCTGGATGTTGTCCTTCGGCATCGAGTAGCCCTTGGCCTTCTCGATCGCGGTCGCCAGCGCGGGATTGCCCTCGGGGTCTCCCCCGCCCTCGCGCGCCGCGACGGTGATCGCCCGCGCGAGCTTGGTGAAGAGCTTGCCGCGCTTGGCGTCGGTCGCCTTCTTCTTGTGCTTGATCGACGCCCATTTGGAGTGGCCGGCCACAGCGGGGATCTTAGGGCCACTGACCCCGGCGCAAGAGAGCCCGAGCGCTGCGCAACTTTTGCCCAACCCCCCGGTTTCAATCAGCAGCAAACGCTTTAGCCAGACGTCATCGCTGTGTGGGAACGCCGGCGGGACGGCATTCCGGAGGGATGCGATGCGCGACGCGGCCGGGCACCGGTTCGACCCTTAGAGGGGTCGGAGGTGCTCGGCCGTGATCGTTATCGACCGGGCGCCCGGTCATACGACGAAGCGGCCGTCCTCCTGAAGGGTCTCACCGTCAACGGTGATCTTTCCCCCTCGGCGGAGGTCGCAGATCATGTCCCAGTGGATCGCCGAGTCGTTGACCCCGCCGGTGTCGGGGTAGCTCTTGCCGACGGCAAGATGGACGGTGCCGCCTATCTTCTCATCGAGCAGGATCTCGCCGGTGCCGTTGGTGATCCCGTAGTTGGTCCCGATCCCAAGCTCGCCGAGGCGCCTGGCGCCGTCATCGGTGTCTAGCATCTGAATCAGGAACTCCTCACCGCGCTCTGCGCTCGCGTCAACGACGCGGCCACCCTCGAAGCGGAAGCGGACGCCGGAGACCTCGCGGCCGGCATAGGTGGCGGGCAGGTGGTAGGTGATCTCCCCCTCGGCCGAGTCCTCGATCGGGCCGGTGAAGAACTCGCCGTCGGGCATGTTGTGCCTGCCGTCGGCCGCGATGAAGTGGCGTCCGGCGACGCCGAGCTTGAGATCGGTGCCGGGCCCGCTGATGTGGACCTCCTCGCGCCCCTCAATCCATTCCGCGAGCCGGTGGGTCTGCTCCGAGGCTGCCTTCCAGGCGGCAACCGGATCCTCGGTGTCGGCCAGGCACGCGCGGTAGTAGAAGTCCTCGTAGCCGCCGAGGCTCATCGCGGCGCCCGAAGCGTAGGCGTTGGTCGGGAAGATCGTCAGCGCCCAGCGGTGCTCTCCGCTCGCGGCGCGCCTCATCATCGACGCCATCAGCGGCGCCATCGCCTTCTGACGCAGGGTCTGCCGCGCGGGGTCGATGCCGCTCATCTCCCGGGTGTTCTTGGAAGCCAGCAGGCGGATTCTCACGTCGGCCTGCTCCGCGACCCAGCGGGCGGGCGGGGAGATCCATTCGATCTGCTCGTCGGTGGCGTGCTCGAAGAAGGTCGTCGAGATCCCGTCGGGCTCCATGCTCACGATTGGATGACCGCCGGCCTTGAGCACGCGTTCGTAGACCGAGCGCACCAGCGGCTCGGCCGCCGCCGGTCCCTCGATCGCACAGACATCGCCGGCCGCGACAGCGGTCGAGTGCTCGACCAGGATCCTCGCCAGGTTCTCGACCCGCGGATCCCTCACCGTCCGACCCCCTCGCGGTCCGGGCGGGCGCGGCGCTCCCGCGCGCTCGTCGCCATCGCCATCAGCAGAGCGTGGATCCTGTCGTCGTCGGTGAGCTCGGGGTGGAAGGAGACCGCGATCATGCCTCCTTCGCGGATCGCAACCGGGTGGCCCTCCCACTCGGCCAGCACCTCGACCCGCTCGCCGCGCTCTTCGATCCAGGGAGCGCGGATGAAGACGGTCCGCATCGGTTCGGGGCCGACGCCCTCGATGAGGAGGTCGGCCTCGAAGCTCTGCAGCTGCCGGCCGAAGGCGTTGCGTCGCGCTCGCGCGTCGATCAGCCCGAGGTGGTCGCGGTCGCAGACGATCATTCCCGCGCAGGTCCCGAGGATCGGCCGATCGGAGTTCGCGAGCGCGACGATCGGCGCCCGCAGGCCGTCACGCTCGATCGCCTTCATGATCGTCGTCGATTCCCCGCCCGGGATGACGAGGCCGTCGAGCCCCTGGAGCTGCTCTGCTCGCCGGACCGCGGGGGCGTCTGCTCCGAGCGCCGTCAGGGTTCGGATGTGGGCCTCGAAGTCGCCCTGACAGGCCAGGACGCCGATCCGAAGCAGGTTCACCAGCCGCGCTGCTGCAGCAACTCGCCGTCGGCGGCGAGCTGGGAGATGTCATCCCCCCGCATCGGCTCGCCGAGATCGGAGGATGCGGCCAGCAGTCTCGCCGGATCCTCGAAGTGGGTGGTCGCCTCGACGATCGCCCTGCCCCGGCGCTCGGGATCGGACGACTTGAAGATTCCCGAGCCGACGAAGTTGCCCTCGGCTCCGAGTTGCATGGTCAGGGCCGCATCGGCCGGAGTTGCGATGCCGCCGGCGCAGAAGATCGGCACAGGGAGCCAGCCACGCTCGGCGACGTCGCGGACGACGTCGACAGGAGCACGCAGCTCCTTGGCCTCGGCGGCAAGCTCCTCCGGACCGAGCTGGGAGACCCGCTTGATCCCCGAGACAATCGCTCGCAGATGACGGACGGCCTCGACTATGTTGCCGGTTCCGGCCTCGCCCTTGGAACGGATCATCGCCGCTCCCTCACCGATCCGTCGCAGGGCCTCGCCGAGGTCGGTGGCGCCGCAGACGAATGGGACCTCGAAAGCCCACTTGTCGATGTGGTGGGCCTCGTCGGCCGGGGTCAGGACCTCGGACTCGTCGATGTAGTCGACCTCCAGTGCCTGCAGGACCTGGCCCTCGGCGAAGTGGCCGATCCGGGCCTTGGCCATCACCGGGATGGTCACGGCTTCCTTGATCTCGGCGATCATCGTCGGGTTCGACATCCTCGCGACCCCGCCTTCGGCCCGGATGTCGGCCGGTACGCGCTCGAGGGCCATCACCGCCGTGGCGCCTGAATCCTCGGCGATTCGTGCCTGCTCGGCATCTACGACGTCCATGATCACCCCGCCCTTGAGCATTTCGGCGAGGCCGGACTTGACGCGGAATGTTGCGTGCTCGGCCATGCCACCAATATAGAGGGGCCCCCGATCGGGCGAGGGCGCGATGTGGGTCGCCTACTTCAGCTTGAAGGCGCGGATACGGTCCTTGAAGGCGCCCTTGTCACGAGCGTAAACGCCGTAGCTGAGCGCCTGGACGAGCGCCAGCAGCGCCGCGGTAGAGCGCGTGTAGGAGGGTGAATCGGAGGACCAGTAGAGCGTGTGCTCCGCGTGCTCGCCGACCTCGGAGAGGGTGGCGTCGCTGATCGCGATGGTCCTTGCCCCGCGGTGACGGGCGAGCTTCATCGCCCGCACGACGAGCGGGTGTGCGCGTCCGGCCGTGAAGCAGACGACAAGGGCGTTCTCATCGGTGTTGCCGAGGCGGGTGATCGACTCCTGGCGTGGCTGGGTGACGCATTCGGCCCGGATGTCGAGCAGCGCCAGCATGTGCCGCAGGTAGGAGGCGAAGAAGGCCATCTGGTCCATCGCGACGATCACGACGCGCTGCGCGGTCGCGAGCTCGCCGACGCACTCCTCGACCTGCTCGCGGGTCAATCCGCGGACGGTTGCCTCGATGTTGGCGTGGTCGGCCGCCAGCGAGGACTCGAACTCGGTGTGATCGAAGTCGAACAGAGCCCCGCCCTCCTTGGACTTGGTCTCCGAGCCTTCGACGCCGGCGCGATACTCCTCGATCGCCGCCTGCTGAAGCTCGGGGTAGCCCTCGAAGCCGAGTGCCTGGGAAAAGCGGACCACCGTTGACGAGGAGGTGCTCGCGCGGCGAGCCAGTTCCTCGGCGGTCTGGAAGGCGGCCTCCTCGAGGTGATCGACGATGTAGCGCGCGACGTCCTTCTGAGAGCGGCTGAACTCATCGAATCGCTCGGTGATGTAGTTCGAGAGGGTCTTGCCGTTCTTGACGCCGTTTCCGCCGCTGGCGGAGGAGGTGGTGCCGTTGCGGCCGGTCCGGGACTTGGTGGCAGTCTTGCTCATGGGTGCCCCCCAATTCGCCCCACCGAACCGTTTCCCTTCCGCCTGGGCACGGGATTTCGTCCCGAGCGGTCGGACCCGAGCCCGGCCACGCAGGTCGCAGGGCCCGGCCCGCGATCGGGAACCGCTAGGTTCATCGGGGATGGCTTCAGACACCGAGACAGAGCTCAGCTGGGATCTCGCCCCCCTGATCGACCTCGCGTCGGCCGGGATCGACGGTGGGACGGGCGCCGGCGATGAGGAAGCGGCCGTCGAGGCTCTGCTCGGCGCCGCCGCCGACCGCGCCGAGGTCTTCGCCGAAGCCCACGAAGGCAAGGTCGCGGAGCTTGACGGCGAGGGTCTGCGGGCGGCGATGGAGGAGTTGGCCGGCATCAGCGAGCTCGCCGGGCGGGCACTCAACTACGCCCACCTGCGCTTCGCCGCGGATACCGCTGACCCCGAGATCGGGGCTCTGCTGCAGGCCTGTTCGGAGAAGGCGACCGCGATCAGCACCCGCCTGCTGTTCTTCGAGCTCGAATGGGTCGCGATCGATCCCGACCTCGCCGAGGAGCTCCTGCAGACTGACGGACTGGACTTCTGCCGCCACCATCTGCGTCTCGAGCGCCGCTACAAGCCGCACCTCCTCAGCGCACCCGAGGAGCGGATCGCCACCGAGCTCTCGATCACCGGGGCCGGCGCCTGGGGCCGGCTCTTCGAGGAGCTCACATCGGCGATCCGGGTCGAGCTACCCGACGCCGCCTCCTCCACCACCCTCGACGAGGCGCTCTCCAACCTCTTCGACCCCGACCGCGACGTCCGTCGCCAGACGGCGGAGGCGGTGACCGACGCGCTGGAGCCTGGGCTGCGCACGCGCGCCTACATCTTCAACACCCTGCTCCACGACAAGTCGATCAAGGACCGGCTACGTAGCTACCCGCATTGGCTGGCGACCCGCAACCTCTCCAACGAGGCCTCCGACGAGTCGGTGCAGGCGCTGGTCGATGCGGTCAAGGCGCGCTACGAGCTGCCCCGCCGCTGGTATCGGACGAAGGCGAAGCTGCTCGGGATCGAGCGGCTCGCCGACTACGACCGGATGGCCGCGGTCAGCGCCGACGACACCGAGATCGGGTGGCCCGAGGGCCGCGAGATCGTTCTCGAGACCTTCGGCTCGGTCTCGGGCCGGATGCGGGAGATCGCCAGCCGGTTCATGAGCGAGCGCTGGATCGACGTCCCGCCGCGGGAGTCGAAGCGCGGTGGCGCCTTCAGTGCCTCGACGGTCCCAGGCGTCCATCCCTATGTGATGCTGAACTGGACCGACCGCCGCCGGGACGTGACCACGCTTGCGCACGAGCTCGGCCACGGGATCCACCAGTACCTGGCCCGCGGCCAGGGCGTCTTCCACCAGTCGACCCCGCTCACCGTCGCCGAGACCGCGTCGGTCTTCGCCGAGGAGCTCGTCTTCGGCCGCCTGCTGGGCGAGACGACCGCGCCCCGCGCCCGCCTCGGTCTGCTGGCCGAAGCGATCGAGGGCCAGATCGCGACCGTGTTCCGCCAGATCGCGATGAATCAGTTCGAGGATGCCGTCCACACCTCGCGCCGCGAGGAGGGTGAGCTCTCGGTGGAGCGCCTCGGCGAGCTCTGGGCGCAGACGCAGAGTGAGCTGCTCGGCGACGCGGTCGAGCTGACCGACGGGTACCGATCCTGGTGGAGCTATGTCCCCCACTTCATCGGCTCACCCGGCTATGTCTACGCCTACGCCTACGGGCAGCTGCTGGCGCTCAGCGTCTACCGGTTGTACGAGGAGCGCGGCGAAGAGATCGTCCCCGGCTACCTGGAGATGCTCAGCGCAGGCGGTTCGCGTTCGCCCGAGGAGCTCGGCGAGCTGGTCGGCGTCGACCTCCGTGACCCCGGCTTCTGGGACCGCGGCCTCGATCTGGTCTCCGAGCAGCTCGACGCCGCCGAGGAAGCGGCTGCGGCGGTTATCACCGAGGACCACCAGGCCAGCCGCCGCTAGGGCTGGCGGGGGCGCTACTCCTCCTCGTCGCTCCCGGGCTGGCCGAGGCCGTCGTCGGCGAGGTAGTCGATGTAGACGGGTCGCAGCAGCTCGGCGGTCTCGCCGCGGCCGGAGTCGGTGAGGTCGTCGACGTGGGCGAGCGTGCTCTGCAGGTCGGCCTGGGCATCGCCGACGTTTCCTGCGGCGGCCTCCGCCAGCGGCAGCTTCTCCATCAGGCTCCAGAAGAACCTGATGTCGAGGTGCTTGAGGGCGCGGCGCACGGCGAGGTCGTGCAGCTGCTCGCCGTCGAGGCGTGAGAGCTCTTCTCTGGTCGCCATGACTCTCAGCCTATCTGGCCTCAGCCGGAGGGGCTTCGCAGACGGTGACCGTCCCGGCGACGCTGGCCCGCCACGGTAGGTCGCTGCCGTCAGGCGGGATCGCGATCCGAGTCGGGCGACCGGCCTCCAGCGCCCCGATGTCCACCCCGGGTAGCGGGCCGAACCGGGAGAGCCGCAGCTCCTCGAGGGCCGTGCCCGAGGCTCGCTTCAGTTCCAGCACCGTCTCGCCCAGGGCGAGATCGAACAGCGCCGGCGCCTGTGAGGTGCCGCGCTCGGTCCGGCAATCGCCGGCGCGGAAGAGCTCGAAGCTGTCGGCGGGTGCCGGCGCCAGGTCGATCCCCTCGGCGCGGGCGATCACGAAGTCGGTGGCGCTTCGTGCCGGTCCCGGCAGCCCGATCAGCTCGGAGGAGCTCGATCCCAGCGAGCCGACCTCCTCGGAGAAGTCGAGATAGCGGCCGGCGGCAACCGCCACGTCCTTGCTGGCCGGGGGCCCTGCGAGCGCGGCGGAGAACCGGGGGTCCGCCGAAAGGCCGGCAATCTGAAGCGCACCGAGCTGAGCCTGGACTGCCTCTGCGACGGCCGTGTTGGCGTCAGCGCTGCGCTCCAGGCGCGAGACGTTTAACACCAACGACAGGGCGCAGAAGGCCCACAGCACGTGGAGAGCGCGCCGGGCGGGCCGGACGCCCCTCGCGCGCGCTGCAACCACGAGCAGCAGCATGATCGAGCCGAAGAACAGGTAGCGCGGCGTGGTCGGCTCACGCCCGGCGTCCTCGGAGAGCCCGAGGCCGACCCAGAACAGCAGCAGCGTCAGCGCGAAGGGCCACAGCCACGGCCCGCCGGGGCGGCCGCGGAGGCGGACGGCGATCGCGATCAGGGCGACGATCGCGGTGGCGATCACCACCACCTCGGCGATGTCGGTCAGGGTCCTGAAGCGGCCGCCGAGGGTCGGCCCTGCGAAGCCCGTCAGCGCAGCCAGGTTCGCGATCAGCGACTCGACCACGAATGCGGGGACGTCGGGCAGGTTCGAGAGAGAGGCGATGCCCTGATCGAACTTCTGCGCCCATACCCACCAGGCCCCATAGAGCGCCAGCGGGACAAGCGGCACCCACAGACGCCGACGCCGGCGGGGATCCCTGAGCAGGAAGAGGACTGCCCCGGCGGCGATCAGTCCGCCAAAGCTGTTCGAGAGCAGGGAGAGGATCAGCAGCCCGGTCGCCGCCAGGTCTCGGTTGTGGCCCCCCTCCCCTCCGCCCCCGCCGTTGCCGTCGAGCGCAACCAGCGCCCCGAGGCCGAAGCCGATCGAGAAGGTGGTGGGGATCGCCAGGGGACTGAGCACGATCACCGAGGCCGACCCGAAGAACAGCAGCACGATCGTCGGCGCGATCGCCGCCGCGCCGCCGACCCGGCGCCGGGCGAGGATGAAGAAGAGCCCGACGCAGGCCAGAAACGCCACCAGGGCGACGATGCGGAACGGCAGGTACTCGGCCCCGAAGACCCTCGGCAGCAGCTCGTAGACGAAGCGCGGGATCGCGATCAGGTGTCCGTTGTGGGGGGTGAGCAGCGATTCGGGACTGAAGCCGCCGGGGAAGGTGAGCCAGCCGAGCTCGTCGCTGAAGAAGGTGAGATCGCGGCCGAGATAGAGCACGGTCAGTGCCGAGACGAGCATCGCCGCCACCACCCAGCGGCCCCACCGGATCTCCTGCCTGCGCTCGAATCCCTCGGCCCCGCTCATTGGCGAAGCATCTTTGCGATCTCGCGGCCCCGGGGCGTTCCGCCCGGACTGGGGCTCAGGAGCGCGCGAACTGCCCGTGGAAGCTGAACGGGATGTGATGAGGCGCCTCGGCGCGGGCGAGCTCGGAGAGGTCGCGGGCGTCGAGCGCCAGGAGGAAGGATCGCTCCGAGCGGGAGTCGAGCACCACAGAGAGGACCACACCGTCGTCCTCATCGCTGGCCCCGGGCCGGGCGACGAAGACCGGCTCGCCCGGCCAACAGCCGGGCTCGGACCACTCGCTGGTGCTTCGTTGCTCCACGTCGACGCGGACGATGCGCTCGATCCACCCGGTCGCCCCGACGCCGACCCCCCAGACGTAGCGGTAGGGGCGCTCGTTGCAGCGGCCGTAGTTGATCCGGCCGAGCTCGAGGTCGTCGGCCAGCAGCTCCGTCTCGATGCTCTGCTCCGGCGGGTTGATCCGGACACGGCGAAGCTGACCGGGTGGAATGCCGCCGCCCGCCCGGAGCCGATCGAGGTAGAGGTCGCCGATCAGCGAGGCGTCCTCGTAGGTCGACATGTCGACCACGACGTCGCCCGAGCCGGTCTCGTAGGCGTTGACGTGATGGAAGGCGAAGAACGGATCAGTGATGAAGGGGCCGTGGACGCTGCCGCTGTCGCGGTTGATCAGGGTGATCCTCGTTCCGCGCTCCGGCTTCCAGACGTAGTTCTCGATGTAGGGGCGGCGGCCGCCGGCGAGCTTCAGCGGGTTGACCACGAACGGGAACTCCGCGAGCACGATGAAGTTCTCGGTCAGCCCGAACGAGTGCATGTATGCGGGCCGATCGACGCCGAGCTCGGCTATCACCTCCGGCTCGGATCCGTCGGGGCGCAGAAGAAAGAAGCGATAGCGGTTGCGCGGCCCGAGCTTGGCCGCGTAGTTGAGCATGCCGCCGCTCTCGCGGTCGAGGTGCGGGTGGGCGGTCGTGAGCATGCCGGGAACGTCGTAGGCGAGGCCCGCGGTCTCGAGGGTCTCGGCGTCGAACTCGACCGGAATCGGCGTCTCGGTCATCGCGATGTAGCGCTCGCCGAGCTGGACGAGGTTGACGTTGCAGTTGTCGGAGAGCTCCGGGCTGAACATCGCCATCACCCTCCCGAACAGCGTCCGGCAGGGGTCGGTGGCGAACTCCGAGTAGCTCAGCTCGCCACGCTCAGTGGCCTCGAACGCCTTGCTCCGCAGAAAGCGGCTCTGGTAGGAGATGTTGCCGTCGCCGATCCCGAAGCGGTGAAGCATCGCCTGCCCGTCGAACCAATGGTTGAACTCGCGCTCGCCGGCCTCGAAGCGGGCGGGCCCCGTGCGGAGCAGGGCGCCCTCGAGCCAGTCGGGGAGCTCTCCCCGGAGCGGAAGCGCGTCGACCCGGACCTCGTTGTCGGTATCGAGCGACTCGAAGCCCTTCGCGTAGCCGGCGCCCGCGGCGACCGGTGGTTCGACGACCGACCTCTCCATGAGGCTGACAATACTCCTCGTCGGCCGAGCTTCCAATCACAACCGGCCGGCGAGATGATCGACCACGTGAGCGGCGTCGCGACCGACGCCCCCCACCAGCCCCGAATCGAGCCGGGCCTCGTAGGGGAGGCCAACGAGATACATCCCGGGCTCCCCCGGCACCACTCCGCGCTCGTTGATCGGCAGCCCCCCGGAATCCAGAACCGGCAGCTCGACCCAACGGTCATATTCGTAACCGAGGCCCGCACACCAGACCACCGCGCCGGGGTCGAGCAGCTCACCGCCGCTCACCGCCGGCAGGCCGTCGCGGACTCCGACCACACGCCCGACGCGGCGTATCCCGGCCCGGGAGAAGTCGCGGCGGCGGACTCCGATCAGCTCGTCACCGCCTCGTCGCCCCACCCCACAGATCCAGCGTCCGGGTACTCGATCGCACCTGGCCCGCAGGATCCCACCCCTGTGCAGCCACCAGTAGAGGTCGATCCCGAGCAGGCTCCGCGGCAGGCTCATCAGCCTTGGCCCGGCCAGGGTGACCTCGCGCCCCGCGGCCGCGAGCTGAAAGGCGATATCGACACCGGAGGCGCCGGCGCCGACTACGAGGATCCGCTCGGCGTCGAGCTGCTCAGGCCGGCGATAGTCGAGTGAGCCGATCGCCTCGATCTCCGGGTCGAGGTCGGCCGCGAACGAGGGAACCCTCTGCGTCTGATGCGCTCCCGTGGCGATGATCACGGCGCGGGCAGCCACCTCCCCACCGCGCTCGATCGCGGCGACGTAGGTGTCGCCCTCGCGGGTCAGCTTGCCGACCCGCGCCTCGAGCTCGATCGGCAGGCCGAAGCGCTCGGCGTAGGCCTCGAGGTAGTCGGCCATCTGATCCTTGCTCGGCCTCCAGAAGCGCTCGGCGCCGGGCGGCTGGGGAAACGGCATCCCGGGCAGCTCGCTGTAGGCGGCCGGCGTGAACAGGGTCAGCGAGTCCCAGCGGCCCCTCCAGCTGTGACCGACGCGCGGCCCGGCATCGAGGATCCGGAATTCGAGGCCGCGCTGCCTCAGGCGGTACCCGGCGGCGAGGCCGGCCTGGCCGCCGCCGATCACGATTGCGTCGAGGGTCACCGTCCAAGCCTAATCCGGTCCAGAGCCCTGGGCCTACACTCGCGCTTCGATGAGCCCGCTGCCACAGACCGCCTTCAACCGATGACGCCCGAGGCGATCGCGCTCGCCGTCCTCAACGCCGGGCGCCCGGCGGGCATCGCGGCCGTTTACGCGCTGCTCTCCACGACGCGCCCGAAGCGACTCCTGCTCGTCTACATCGTGGTTGGCTTCGCCTGGAGCACAACGATCGGGATCGTTCTCATCAGCTTCTTCAATGAGATCGAGATCGGGACGGGGGATTCCGCGGTCAACCACCTCGTCGACGTTGGGGCCGGAGTGGCGCTACTCGGTTTCGCGGGTGGTCTCGCCAGCGGCCGGGTCGCAGCCGATTCCAGCGCCGACACACGCCCGGGACCGTCGCGCCTCGAGCAGCGGCTGCACGACCCAACGCTGGTCGCTGCCGGTGGAGCCGGGGTCCTCACCCACCTTCCCGGGCTGTTCTACGTTCTCGGTCTCAACGCGATCCTCTCCAGCGACCCCCCCGTGTTCGGTGGCATGGTCCAGGTCGTGATCTTCAACCTGATCTGGTTCGCAACCCCGACGACCGCGCTGGTGATCTCGATCCGCCGGCCGGAAGCGACCCGACGCTCGCTCGGACGCCTCACCGCTCTCGGCCGCCGTCACGGTCGCACCGCCGTGATCGCGCTCTCGGCCGTGGTCGGGACCTACTTCACCGTCAGGGGCGCCGTTGATCTGCTCAGCTGAGATCAGCCCCCGGGCGTGAGCCTATCCCCGCCTCAAGCGGCCCCGATCGAGTCCACGGACCCAACCTGGTCGTCCTCGGCCGCCCTGCTCCCTACCCGAGCTTCGCGCGCCTCCGAGCCGGGAGCTTCGCAGTGCCCACGGGCCGGACGGCTATCTTTGAAGGCCGCATCAGCAACCCGCAACCACCGGAGGCCAGATGTTCCGCAAGCGCTCAAGAGGCGTCACACCCCCCGAGCAGACCCTCCCCGGCCGAGAGCAGCCCCTGCCCGGCCCTGGCCCGCATTTCGTCCACGGGAACAGGATCACACCGCCGTTTCCAGAGGGGACCGAGACCCTGATCGTCGGGATGGGTTGCTTCTGGGGAGCCGAGCGCTTCTTCTGGCAGACCGACGGTGTCTACACGACCGCCGCCGGGTACGCCGGCGGGACGACGCCGAACCCCACCTATGAGGAGACCTGCACCGGGCGTACGGGCCACACCGAGGCCGTGCTGATCGTCTACTACCCCGACCGGGTGAGCGTCGACGAGCTGCTCAAGGTGTTCTGGGAGAACCACGACCCGACCCAGTACATGGGGCAGGGCAACGATTGGGGCAGCCAGTACCGCACCGCGATCTACACGACAACCGACGAGCAGATGGCGACCGCGACGGCCAGCCGCGACCGCTACCAGGAGAGCCTCAGCGCGGGGGGCTTCGGTGAGATCACGACCGAGATCGCCCCTGCGGGCGAGTTCTACTACGCCGAGGACCACCACCAGCAGTACCTCGCCAAGAACCCCGGTGGGTACTGCAACCACGGCTTCTGCCAGGTCGCGTACGACTCACCCGCGGCGGCGCAGAAGGCGGTTGGTTGAGGCCGCCCCTTACGACCCTACCGGTCCGACGCCGGCGCTCCCAGCGCCTCCATCTCCTCCTCGTAGGCGGCGATGATCCGCTCGGGATCGGGGACGAGGCCGGCGTCCACCATCAGCCCGACGGTGATCTCACCCGCGTAGCTGAAGATCGCGACGCTCATCGCGATGCTTCCCGAGCGCGGCGCCCAGACGAGCACCCCGCGAACCGGCGAGCCGGCGAAGTAGACCGTCTCGCGCGGGCCCGGCACATTCGTGACCACCGTCGTCGCGCGCGCGGTGAACAGCTCGTTGAGGCGGTGCTCGACGGGCGTCGGAGTCCGTCCGATCGCTTCCAGTAGCCCATACGAGATCGGGCCCTCGGGCGAGTGCTTGATCCCCTCCATCCGCTGGTGAAGCTCGGCCAGGCGCTCCCCCCGGTCGAGGATGCCGATCGGCATTCGCAGGAAGACGAGGCCGAACCTGTTGCCGAGCTCGGCCGGCAGCGGCTCGTCGAGTGGTCGCAGGTTGAACGGGACGAAGGCGGTCAGCTCCTTGATCTGAGAGCCCCTCTCCCGGAGGTAGGCTCGGAGCGCGCCGCTGACCGCGCAGAGGACGACATCGTTGACTGTGGCGCCGGCGGCATGCCCCACCTCCTTGACCGACTCGAGCGGGATCGGCCGTGACCAGATCGCTTTTTGCGCGACCCCCAGCTCTCCCTTCAGCGGCGACTCCGGATCGGGGTCGCCGACAAGCTGCCGCGCCAGGACCTCGGCGTCCTCGCGTGCGGCGGCGGCGAGGTCTCGAAGCTCGGCAGGGCGCCGAGCGATCTCGATCGCCTCGTGGGCGACCGCGCCGGCGGCGTCGCGGGTCAGCGAGAGGGCCTTCTCGGCCGGGGAAAGCAGCGATCCGAGCCGGCCACGGTGGCGGTCGTCGTCGGCCGGGGGCGCGATTCCGGTGTCCTCGGGTGCCTCGTCGGTGAGCGAGAGGAGTACCCGCGCGAGCGCGATCCCATCCGCGATGCAGTGGTGCATGCGGGTGATGATCGCCGAGCCGTCCTCGAGCCCCTCTACGAAATGGAATTGCCACAGCGGCTTCTCACGGTCGAGCGGCTCGGCCATCAGGTCGGCGACGAGCTCCTGCAGTGCCGCCTGGTCGCCCGGGGCGGGGAGCGCGACCCGGTGAAGGTGCAGGTCGAGGTCGAACCCCTCGTGATCCTCCCAGTGGGGGCCTGAGAGCGGCACCGCGCCCTCGACCACGCGCTGGCGGAAACGTGGATAGGGCTCCACCAGTCGCGTGCGCACCACCTCGCGGGCGCGCTCCCAATCGACCGGCTGGTCGAACCACAGAGCGCCGGTGATCACCATCAGGTTGGTCGGCTCGTCCATGTGGAGCCAAGCCGCGTCGGCGCTCGACATCGAATGCGTTGCAGACATCGGTCTGAGGATAGGCGACGGCTCCGCACCGCCGCGCGGGCCCGGCCGGCTGCCGAAGCGCGTCCAGGGGCGGAGGATCGAGCGATTCCGTCTAGATTTCCTGATCCTTCCAAGAAAAGGAGCATCGATGACCGAGGTGGCCGAGGCGAGGGTCGAAGACGTGATGGGGCACGGGGTGCTGAGCTGCCAGGCCGAGACCTCGGTGCGGACCGCCGCGCGAATGCTGGCCCAACATCGCGTTCATTCGATCGTGGTCACCGACCTTGATGGGGTCAGCGAGCGAGCCTGGGGGATCGTCACCGACGTCGACATCGTACGGGCTGCCCGCGACGATGCCGACGAGCAGACCGTGGGGACCATCGCGGGTACCGAGCTGGTCACCGTCGCGCCGGATGATCCGCTCGAGGACGCCGTCAGGCTGATGGTCGAGCACGACGTGACCCACGTGCTGGTGGAGTCGCAGGGCAAGCCGATCGGCGTCGTCTCCACCCTCGACGTCGCCGAGCTGCTCGCCAGCTGATCGGCGCCGGGACCCCCCGGGACTGACCGACGATGCCCGAGCCGTTCACCGAGGCGCTCGCCGGCGGCCACCACAACTCGCTCGGTCGCACCGAGGAGGTGGTCGAGATCGTGCTCGGCGACCATGATCGGCTGGAGGAGCTCTTTGCCGCCCTGGAGAGCCCCGACGAGCTCGTCCGGATGCGCGCCGGCGATGCGCTGGAGAAGGTCTGCCGCGAGCGCCCGAGGTGGTTCGAGCCGCAAGCCGAGCGCATCCTCGTCGAGGTCGGTGCGATCGACCAGCCCTCGGTCCGCTGGCACACCGCGCAGATCCTCGAGCACATCCGGCCCGGCCTCGAGCCCGCTGATCAGGCTCGCGCGACCGCCCGCGTGCAGGGCTACCTGACCGACTCCGACGACTGGATCGTGCTCAATACGGCGATGAAGATCCTCGCCCGATGGTCGGAGACCGACCCCGACCTCGCGATCTGGCTCGCTCCCCAGCTCGACCGCCTGACCGGCGACCGCCGCAAGTCCGTCGCCGGTCGCGCCAGAAAGCTGCGGGCGGAGCTCGGCAACAAAAGCTGACCTCGGCGGCTCCTGCTGCTGCCCCACTCGGCTAGAGCCGGCGAGTCGCTTGCTGCACCATTCTCGCTCGCTCGGCGTAGCCCCGGGCGGAGAAGTGGATTCCGTCTTCGAGATAGACCTTGGGGTGCCTCTTCGCGTACCGAGCCCATGGGACCAAGGCCGTCCGTCGCGAATGCGAACGGTGAACTCGTTTCAGGATCCGGTTCACGGACACACAGGCATCATTGATTGGCCGCGCCGTAACGAGAACCAGACTGCGCTTTTGAATTCTCATCCATACACGACGGAGGTTTCTCTGGAACTCGAGGGGCACCTGGCAGTCATTGCTCGCGATGTCGAACACCACCTTGCGATGGCGTCGCTTCAGGTACCGATCCAGGGCCGCATAGGCCTCCTTAGACCCCCGCCCGCAGCGGGCGTCTACGTCGTAGCGGGAGTACCGTTGGCTCCGCTGCGATGCCCACGTATGGGAGTCCCCAACCAGAAGGACTCGCCCTCCCACGAACCGGTGGTAGTTGAGGGAGGGCTGTGTGGTCCGCTCGTCGGCGTTCTCCGCGAACGCGATTCTGGTTTCGCGGGCCCGCGCGCTGCTTCGGGCTTGGCGTGCGAGCTCCGGGCAGCCCGAGTCGGGCGCGTAGCCGGGCTGCGAGGACTGAGTTGGGGCCCCCCGGGACGGCGGACTCTCTCCCTCCTCAGCACCGCTGCCGTCCTCGCATCCCGCGAGCGCGATGGCTAGGACCACGAGCAGCAGGGAGCCGCCGGTCACGAGCCGGCGTCGGCGGTCGGTCACGCTCGCGCACCCCATCGTCGCGATCCTACTCGCGCTGCGCGTCCCGGCCAACGACTGCCCCATCCTTTCGCCCATCGGGATGCGGCCTACCGGCGGCCGGCGTCGCGGTAGGCGCCGATCTCGCCACTAGGGTCTCGACCGTCGGCCCGGCGATTGACCAGGCCCTGATGGTGGAGAGATCGGCCCGGTCCGGTCCAGAGATGAAGAGGAGTGATCGCGATGACGCCCGACGAACTGATGGAGGAGGCGTGTCGCCTGGCCAAGGAGTCGGTTGACAACAACTGGGGAGGCCCGTTCGGAGCGGTCATCGTCAAGGACGGTGAGATCGTGGCCCGCGGCCAGAACCGGGTGCTCCTCACCGGCGACATCACCGCGCACGCCGAGGTCGAGACGATCCGAAAGGCGGTCGCTGCCCTCAACCCTGAAGCACCCAGCATTGCCCCCGGCCGTCGGAATCAGTCGACGTTGGAGTTCATGCCTCGCCCGGAGGGCTCGCCAGACCCCGTTCCCGAGCGCGCGAAGATGCTCGTCGGACACGAGATCTACATCAGCGGGGCGCCGTGCCCGATGTGCATGAGCGCGATCTACTGGGCGCGGATCGACGCTGTCCATTTCGCCAAGAGCCTCGAAGACACGAGCTCGATCGGCTTCGACGACGCCTTCCAGTACGAGGACTTCGCCAAGCCCTACGAGGAGCGCCGGATCAGCATCGGTCAGTTCCGCCCCGAGCTGGGGGACGCTGCCTACAGCGCGTGGGCCGACAAGCCGGACAAGCACCCCTACTAGCGATGAGCCCCGATGGCAGCGAGCCGTCGGCTCGCGAAGAGCGGACCGTGTCGGCGACAGTGATCGTCACGCAGTGGGTGAAGCCGGGGCGGGACGAGGAGGTAGGTGAGTGGCAGGACGACGTGAGCCGCGCCGTCGCTGCGTTCCCCGGCTTCTTCGGCACCGAGGTTGTACCGCCGCGCGAGGGGAGCGACGAATGGACCGTGATCTACCGCTTCGACTCCGAGACCAACCTCAAGGCCTGGCTCTCGAGCTCGGCGCGGAGCGAGCTGCTCGAGCGCGGCGAAGATCTGTTCGCGGCGCCGGCGTCGCAGCGGATCCTGATCGGCGAGGAGGACGAGGAGGAGCTCGTGACGGTCGTCGTCTCGCACCCGGTGGACCCCGAGCATGAGGGGGAGTTCCTCGCCTGGCAGGAGCGGGTCACCCAGGCCGAGCGCGGCTTCCCCGGCTTTCGCGGCTCGGAGCTGTTTCGCCCGGTGCCGGGCGCTCAGAGGGATTGGACGGCGATCTACCGATTCGACACGGATGAGCATCTGACCGCGTGGCTCGAGTCGCCGGCGCGCCAGCGTTTGCTCGATCAGGGCCGGCACTTCGGGGACTTCGAGCTGCGCCGCATCTCGAGCCCGTTCGGGAGCTGGTTCTCGTTCGCCGGCCCCGGCGACACCGCCGATGCTCCTCCGGATTGGAAGACGGCCTTGTCGGTCCTCGTCGGGCTCTATCCCACCGTGGTCCTGATCACGCTCGCAATCAGCGAGCTCTGGGAGGACGGCGAGCTCTGGGAGACCCTGTTGCTGGGCAACGTCGTCTCCGTGGCCCTGCTCACCTGGGTCGTGATGCCGGTCGTCGCGCGGGCCCTGCGCTTCTGGCTCGCCCCCGATCCCGGCAGCGCGGACCCGCACCTCGACGCGGCCGGTGCCGCCCTGTCGATCGCCTTCCTGACCGCGTGCGCCTTCGTTTTCTGGCTCGTGACGACCCAGATCTGGACATTGCCCTAGCGCTGTCGCCGATGCTGCGCCTGCCTCTCACCCGAGCCGGTCGTAGACAGCTTGCATCGCCCGCCGGGTGCCCATCATCGCCACGATCAGGGCGAAGATCTCGACGAAGTGGCCGAGCTCGACGTGGTCGCCGAACACGAAGTTGACCACCTCGAGGATCAGGAGCTTGCCGGAGAACAGGATCGCGAAGATCGATACCGCGCCCAGGGCCCTGTAGAGCCACCCCTCCCGGGCCTGGAAGTAGGCGGCCACCCGGTGCTCCAGCCCGACCAGCGAATCGAGCATCAGCTTCAGGAGGATGGCGGTGAGGATCGAGATCCAGAACGAGTCGATCACGATCTCGTCGACGAACTCGACGAACAGGTTGAGGACGACGATGTAGACGAGGACGTCGGTCATCCAGGATGCGAACCGCTGCTGGTTGCGGGTCATGGTGAGGGGAGGGCTGCTCTCCGACGCCTGGGTCATGGCCGCTGCTCGGGGGACTCGGTCGTCACGTGCGCGCCAGTCTATTCGGGCCTACGATCCAACCCGTAGGCGGCACGGGCCGGAACCAACGCGATAGCCTCGTCAGATGGACGCGAGCTCCGAGGCGGTGACCGACGAGAACCGACGCGAGCTGGCGCTCGCGCGGCTCAAGAAGAAGCGTGACTTCAAGGCCCACCTACTGATGTACGTGTCCGTCAACGCGCTGCTGATCGTGATCTGGGCGGTCAGCGGCACCGACACGTTCTTCTGGCCGATCTTTGTGCTCGTCGGCTGGGGCATCGGCCTCGTCGCCAACGCCTGGGACGTCTACGGACGTAAGCCGATCAGCGAGGATGAGGTCCAGCGTGAGATGGATCGCCTCGGCTGAGGATCTGGGGGCCGTCGGCGCACGTGAAGCCCGGCCTTGGAGAACCGAAAGCCGCCTGGGTGGCGGCAGCACGCCCGGGCTCAGGCTGAGGGGGGAGATCGGGGTGCTGAGGTGTAACCGCGGTCACCGAGATTTCAGCCCAACCGGGGCGGAGCCGCTACCGCTGAAGGAACCTCCGCCCGACTCCTGCTCGATCCGGCTCCAGCGACGCCGGGCGGCGGCCAGCAGCCGCGGACAGGCGCTGCCGAGCAGCGCACCGGCGACGACGTCGCCGGGGTAGTGGACGCCGGTGTGCACTCTGGAGTAACCGACCAGCAGCGCAAGCAATCTCAGTGGAGCCCAGAGCAGCGGGATCCGCGCTCCCACCGCCCCGCTGAAGGCGAAGGCCGAGGCCGTATGACCGGAGGGGAAGGAGGTCGAGCCCGGCATCTTCACGCTCCGCGCCTCGGCGAACGGTCGGCCGTTCCGCTCTCGCTCCGGCCGCCGGCGATCGGCCGCCGGCTTGACCACGAGGTTGGCAAGCGCCGAGGCGAGGCCGATCGAGGCGACCCCATCCGCGGCCGCGCGCCGCCCGCGCCGCCCGCCGAGGAGCGCCAGCAGCGCCGCGACCGCCAGCCACAGCTTCGACCTGTCGGCGAGGTCGCTGAGCCTCGCGAGCGCGCTGTCGAGCGCCTGCGTGGGGGTCGAGGCGATCGCCTCGTAGGTCGCCTCGTCGATGGCCCGGGCCTGCTCGCCAACCTCCCGCCACAGCTTGCCCCGGTCCTCCATCGCAGCCAGACTACGCCGGTCGACCGCGCGCCACCGACCACAGCGACCATAGCGTCGCAACCGACGAGGTCGGCAGCGGCGCCGGCAGTCCCGGCCGATCGGCGGGCACCCGGACCCGCAAGGCCCCGGGCTGGCTGCTCATCGCCAACGGCGAAGGCAGGGTCAGGTACTCACCGTCGACCCCGGCGTGCACCACGCCCTCGGAGCTCTCGACCGTGAGTGACTCGGCCGTCCAGCGTGCGAGCAGACCCTCCTTCTTGGCCCGGGTCATGCGCCCGCTTGCCAGCGCCCTCACCACTTGGTCGAGCTCACCACTGCTCCCGTAGTCGACCACCTCGATGCCAAGCTGCCCGGTATCCAGACGCGGACGAGTTCCGCTCGTCCTGACGTTGCGTAACTCGTACTGGTTGTTGCCGATCTGAACCACCACCGGGTCAACGTGGATCCGGCCGCCCGGGGTCCTCACGCTGAGGCCCGACTCGGCGTCCGGCCCGGCGGCGTCCGGCAGAGCCTTCAGCGCGGTGGTCAGCTTGTCGTCCCGGTACTGGGGACTGGAGATGATCTCCGCGTAGACCCCGAGCGAGACGTTGTTGACGAACGGCCGGTCGCCGACCCGGCCGAGATCGACGCGGATCTCGACCCCGCCCGGACCCAGCGCCTCGATCGCCGCCCGCGGATCGTCCCTGTCGAGGCCGAGGTCGAGCGCGAAGTGGTTCCGGGTGCCTGCCGGGACGACCAGCATCGGCAGGTCGTGCCGGGCTGCAACCTGTGCGACCAGCGCCTGAGTCCCGTCTCCTCCGGCCGCGCCCACCAGGTCGGCACCATCGGCCACCGCCTTCTCGACGGTCTCGGTGATATCCATTCCGGGTTCGAGCATCACCACCTCCGCACCCAGCGAGCGGGCCTGCTCGTCGAGGTCGAACTGGCCGACCTTGCCACCACCCGACCAACGGTTCATCAGGAAGAACGGTTTCGCCGGGGGCCGCACGCGGTGCTCCGGGGGACGATATGGATGGGGACGCAGTGCGACGCTCGCCGCCGCCGCGGCCAGCGCGCTGAGCAGGAAGATCGCAGCGAGGACAAGGATCAGGTCGCCGGCGATCAGCAGTAGCACCGCGCCGGTCACGCCGAGCAGCATGACCAGAGCGCCGAGCCAGCGGACCGCTCCCCGGTGGACAAGCAGGAGCAACAGACCATAGGTCGAGACCAGTGCTGCGAGCAGCGATAGGAGCACCACTCCGGGCCGGTCGAAAAGGGCGATCAGGGCAACGAGCGTCGCCGCGGCCTCGAGCCCGATCGCCGCCAGCGCCGCGAGACGTCGACCGGCCGTGGGCGCGTCGGACTCATCCTCGCGCGCGTCGCTCGCCCGCACCTGCGGTCCAGGTTCCGCCATAGCGGCATGATTTCACGCCCCGGCCACGATCGGTCGCTACTCGCACGAAGGATGGAGGCTGCCCCGCGGCCGCTGAAGGCCGAGCTGAACGAGCGCTCGACCGCCGAGATCCTTCGCTGGCGCCCTACACCCTATGCGGAGGAGCCCGGATCGCCACCCGCCTGGGCGCCGCCCCCCTCGGCCTCGAGCAGCCACTGGACTGATCTTCGACCGCGTTCGGTCGGGCACCTCTCAGCGGAGATAGGATCGCCGACGATGGCTGTAGCTCAGCGCACGCTCAGCGACTACCTCTCGCGACCGATGAGCCCGCCCGATCCTGCGGTCGTTGCTGCGATCGATTCCGGTCCGATCAACCCCGACGATGCGCTGCCGTTGAGTCAGCTCGATCGCCTGCTCGACCCGGCTCCGCTCGCAGTCGAAACCGGGTGGTGCCGCCGCGCCGACGGTGTTGCCTACGTCGCGGTGCGCACGCCGATGCCATCCGTGAGCGGCGAGATGGTCGACTGGTGGTTCGACTGGCACCCCCGCGACGACCTCCGGTACCGCGCCTGGTTCCCGGAGGCGCATCAGTCGAACTCGTTCGAACCCCCCGACACTCCAGCCGCGAAGGCTCACTGGTGGGCTGTACATCACCCCGTCGAGGACGTCGGTGTCGGGATGACCCGGGCCAGGATCGAGTTCGTCCCGCCAAGCCGGATCGGCTTCTCCACCGACGCGCTCGACGAGCCCGCGGTGGCGACAATCGTCTGCGGCTGGGTGGGGGATGAATCAATGCGGATGCAGGCCGGCCCGATGGCCCATGTCTTCCTCGCCGCCGAGAACGGTGGAGTGGTGCTGCGTAGCCGCTTTTGGCTCGGTGCTCGGATCCGGCCGTACGCACCGGACCCGATCGCCTCGATCGCGGGCGCGGTCCTCAACAACCGGCTGATCCGGCGCATTTCACTTCCCGACGCGCTGCCCGAGGTGCTGGCCCGGCACTGCGCCGCTGAGTACGCGAACTTCGCCACGCTCATACCCGAGCTCTACGAGCGTTTCGGTCCGGCCGGGAGCGGCTAGGTCGGGTGGCGCACGTGAGCGGAGCGACGACCTTCGAGCGCGGGAGTTCCGGCTACGAGGAAGCGCGTACCGGGGCCCTCTGGAACGCCAGAGTCCCGGAGGCCTACCCCGACCTGATCGTCCAGGCACGCTCCGAGAAGGACGCCGTCGCCACGGCTCGGCTGGCTGGCGACCGCGGGCTGAGGCTCGCGGTCGGCTCCGGGGGGCACAGCTGGGCCGGGACCGGGGCTACCGGCCGTGCGCGGGCTACCCGATGGCGGCTCCGGAATGGAACGGCGCGGCCCCGGGGGAAGTAGCAAGGCAACCCACAGAGACCGCGCCACGGGGCACCCTAGCCGCCGGCTCGTGGGGCCACGTTTGGGGCCAAGTCGTGCCGACCTCCGGTCTCGGACAGGACGAAATCCGCTTGTCGGAGCGGGCTTCGTCTATGGGCCGGCCTGGACTCGAACCAGGGACCTACGGATTATGAGTCCGCTGCTCTAACCAACTGAGCTACCGGCCCGGGGCGTCGATTATGGAGGTCCCGGGGCGAGTCGGCGGAAGTGGGTCCAGAGGAACTGCTGGTCGCGGCCAGACGGCGTCCGGTGCAGTCGTAGGTCGCTGCTGATCAGCTCGAAGTCGGGGCCGAGCCCTTCGGCGAGTCGATCGGCCGAGTATCGGCTCGTCGGCAGGCCACTGCAAGTCGTGGGGCCGTCGGGGCCGAAGGTCGCCAAGATCAGGTGGCCACCGGGTCGCAGGCCCCGCTCCAGGGCTGTCAGGTAGCCCTTGCGATCGGCGGCGTCGACCATGAAGTGAAAGACCGCCCGGTCATGCCAGAGGTCGAATCGGCGGCCGAAATCGTGGCCTCTGACGTCGGCGTGGATCCAGTCGATCCGTTCGGCCTTCTCGCCCCAATCCGCAGCCGACCGCCGCAATGCCGCGTCGGAGATGTCACTGACGGTGATGTCGGTGTAGCCGGCGTCGAGCAGGGCACCCGCCAGGGCGGAGGTGCCACCGCCGAGGTCGAGGATCGAGGCGCCGGGGCCGAGGTCAGCCGCTGCGATCAGCTCGAGAGAGGCCCGGGGACGGTCCTCGTACCAGCTGACGTCGGCCGGCTCACGCTGCGCGTAGACATCCTCCCAATGCTCGCTCTCGATCGACACCGGCCCATTGTCCTGCACCCCCGCCCGAGCTCAGGCGGCTCGCTCGCGGACGACCTCGGCGACGTCGATGCGCTTCACCGCTCGCAGGCCGGGGATCTGGGAAAGGAGGGCGACGATCAGGATCGCGATCGAGGAGAGAACCAGGGTCGAGGTGCGCATCTCGAGGTCGAAGCTGAACTGATCGCTCGAGAAGGAGCCGAGAAAGAGGCCGGCGACCAAGTAGCCGGCGATCAGGCCGGGGCCGATTCCCAGCAGGGTCACGAGTACGTTCTCGGCCGTGATCATCCGGGCCATGGTTCGGTAGGGCGTCCCAGCGGCGCGCAGGGTGGCGACCTCAACGGAGCGCTCGGCGATGTTGGAGTTCATCGAGTTGAACATCAGAGCGAACGCCATCGCGCCGCCGAAGATCAGCATCACCCCGATGAAGGCGTAGTAGAGGCCGAGGTACTCGTCGGTGAGCTCGAGTAAGGCCTGGGAGTCCTCGTATGCGACCACTCCCGGTAGCTCGCTGAGCCGTTTGCGCATCCGATCGCGATCGACTCCCGGCTCGAAGCGGACGAGCGCTGCGTTGCCGGCGCCGATCTCAGGCCCGGCGACCGCCTTGATCGCCTCCAGCGACGCGTAGACATAGGTCCCTAGCGGCTCGGAGACAAAACCCTCCACCGGGGCCCGGGTCCGAAGAGCGGTACCGGGAACGCCGATATCGACCTGATCGCCGACGCCGATGTCCAGCTCCGATGAGAGCGCTTGGCCGGCGAGCAGACCGGCAGCCGGGAGGCTGGCGCTGCCGCCGCCTTCGGCGATGAACTCGTGCATCTGGGTGTCTCGCTGGAACCCGACCAATGCTGTCTGGTACCGCTCGCCGTTGGCCGACAGGGAGGCGGGAACCTCCACCGACGGCTCCACCGCCGCGACGCCCGAGCTCTCGCGGATGCGCCCCAGCTCGGCTTCGGAGATGCCGGTGTCGAAGACCAGCTGCGCGTCCTGGCGCTCGATCTGCTTGAACTGGCGGTCGATCAGGATCTGGGCCGTGTCGACCATTCCCCATGAGACGAGGATCAGGACCAGGGCCAGGACCACACCGAACGCCGTCGAAAGCGTGCGCCTGCGGTTGCGCCCGATCGATCGGAAGGTCATCCGCCAGCGCACCGGCAGCCTCGAGAGCGGAGGAACCAGCCGCTCGATCAGGCTCCGGCCCCCGACACCCGCCGGGGCGAAGCGGCGCATTGCCTCCGCCGGCGCGGTGCGGGCGGCTGTGGCTGCCGGCGCGCCCGCAGCCACAAGCCCGGTCAAGAGGCCGAAGGCGAGGCCCAGCAGCGGCGTTGTCGGCCGCAACTCGCTCAGCGCCACCGGGATCGAGAGCTCCTCGGTATAGAGCTTGGTCACCTCTCCTGCCAGTAGTGCTCCCGCCAGCGCCCCCAGAGCGGCGCCCGTCAGCCCGCAGACGAGGCCGTAGGCGAGATAGTGGCGGATGATCTGACCCCGCCCGTAGCCGGCGGCGCGGAGCATGCCGATGATCGGCTTCTGCGAGGTGACCAGTCGCCGCATCAGCACCCCGGTCGCCAGTGCGGCCGCGGTCAGGAACAGGACCGGGAAGAGGACCGCGAGCTCCTCGAAGCTCTTCACGTCCTGCTGGAGCGCGCTGTTGGAGGGCTGCAGCTCGCGGGTGAGGACGTCGGCCGCACCGAGGTCCCCGGCCGTCGCGCTCAGGCGTTCGGTCAGGGCGGCATCGTCTCCACCTCCCGCGTAGTAGACGAGCGCCTGGTTGGGTTCGCTCGATCCCGCGAGTCGAGCGGCCAGGTCCTCCGGGACGAAGAGCACCCCGAAGTCGTCGGGTGCCGGGAGCAGGTCTTGCCGGCTTCGGGCGGGCCAGAAGTACTCGGGCGACGCGACGACGCCCAGCACCTCCACCTCGACGCCCTTCCCCCCCGGCCGACGCGCCAGCAGGGTGTCGCCCGGCTCGAGCTCGAAGTTCTCGGCCATGTGCTGCTCGACCAAGACCCCGTTCGGCCGATCCGGGTTGAGATAGCGGCCCTGCTCGACCTCGACCCGGTCCACGCTCGGCTGCCGCCCCGCCGGCATGCCAACGATGCGGCCGAGCAGCTTGGTCCCCTCCACCTGTAGCGGCACGTCGGCCTCGATCCTGCTCGTTGCCGACTCCACGCCGGGGCTCTCCCGGGCCGAGGCCGCGATCCGCTCGCTGTTGCCGCCGGTCACCGTCAGGTTCGCGAAGCGGAAGTCCTCGTAGGCCTGGCGGTAGGAGGCGTCGAGGTTGCGGAAGGCGTCGTAGCTGGCCCCGAAGAGCGCCACGCCGAGGAAGATCGTGACCACGATTGCCCCGAACTGCCCGGATTGCCGGCGAAGGTCGCGCCGGATCTTCGTCCGCAGCGTCCTCACCCGCTCAGGCCCACGACTTCCCACAGGTGGATAGGGAGAGCGTGCGACCTCTCACCAGACCAGCTGCTCAGCCTCGAGCGGTTCGGGGTTGCGCTCGTCGGAGACGATTCGGCCGTCCCTCATCTTCAGCACGCGGTCCGCCATCCGCGCGATCGCCGCGTTGTGGGTGACGAGCAAGACGGTCTGATCGAGCTCATGGCTCACGGCATGCAGGAGCGAGAGGACCTTTCGCCCGGTCTCGAGGTCAAGCGCACCGGTCGGCTCGTCGCCGAGGAGCAGCCGCGGGCCGCCGGCCAGAGCCCGCGCCACGGCGACCCGCTGCTGCTCGCCGCCCGATAATTGCGCGGGGAAGTGATCGACGCGATCGCCGAGGCCGACCCGATCCAGCATCTCATCGGCCCGCTCTTCGTCACCGACGAGCTCTGCGATCAGCAGCACGTTCTCGAGTGCAGTCAAGGTCGGGATCAGGTTGAAGAACTGGAAGATGAAGCCGACCGTCTCGCGTCGAAAGCGCGTCCGGCCTTCCTCGTCGAGGTCGGAGACCTCGCGGCCCCCGACCAGGACCGATCCTGCGCTCGCGCGCTCGATCCCCCCGATCACGTTCAGCAGCGTGGTCTTGCCCGAGCCACTTGGACCGAGCAGGACGACGAACTCCTCAGGCCGGATCTCGAGGTCGACGTCGCGCAGAGCGTGGACGGCGAGCTGGCCTTCCCCGTAGGTCTTCTCGACGCCGCTGAGGCGCACCGCCAGCTCGGTCTCGACCGCTGAGGATCCCACGACCACGGAGTCTATTTCGCCCGGCGCCGTCGATGGACACAGTCAGCACTCGCTGACGCCGGGAGCCCCCGGCGGAAACCGGGGGCTCAGAACCGGGGGCTCAGGGATGCTTCGCCTTTCGGGGACGAGCCGGTCGCCCTGCGCTGGCCCCGACGAACCTCAATCGGAGTCTTCGTCGGCACCCTCGCTGCCGTCGTCGTCGGGAGCGGTCCCGACCTGGTTGAAGTCGGCGTCCAGGTGTACCTCGATCTGGGAGCCGTCGTCGCGCTTGACCTCGACCTCGAAGACGCCTGGCCCATCGCCGTCCTGGGTCTCGACCTCGGTCACGGTCCCGCCCCCGACCGCCTCGATGGCCGCGGCTGAGGCGTCGTCGGCATCGGGTCCCTTGACCTTCTCCTCGGATCCGCCGACGGCGTAGCTCGCGCCGAACGCAATCGCTGCCAACGCGCCGACGCCCGCGGCGCCAGCTGCGATCTTTGGATTGATCTTCACTCTCGGAGACCTCCTGCTTGGATGGACGGGCAGCTATAGACGACAACCATTAGCCGGAAATGAGAACGGTGCCGCAGCCGCCCTCCGGTCAGGAGGAGGCGGCCACGAGATCGGCGATCGCGGCGTGGGTCTCGGCGGGACGCTCGAGCTGGGGGACGTGGCCGCAGTCGAGCTCGAGGTGAAGCGCCGTCGGCAACGCCCTCTCGACGTGGCGCCGGAAGCCGATCGGAACGAGTTCATCCTGCTGTCCCCATACGAACAGGCTCGGTTGATGCATGAGGCGGAGCCTCGGCCAGAAGCCCGCCTCGCCGTAGGGCTCGTCGAGGTAGATGCGGCGCGCTGCCTCATAGAAGGCATGCCGGCCGGCGGGTGTCAGATAGGCGCGGAGGAACTCGTCAACGCCCGCCGCGGTCCAGCCATCGTTGCCACCGGGGACCAGCCCACGCACGATCGGCTCAACGATCCGGCGCGGCGCTGGCTGGATCAGGGCGAGCTTCGACAGCGGCAGCGAGAGCACGGCGCGCAGCGGACGCTGGCGGAGCCAAGCGAGCGCCGGGGCCAGCAGCGAGGTCGAGGCGACGAGGTCCGGCTCCCTGATCGCCAGCTCGATCGCGATCCGCCCGCCCATGCTGTTGCCGACCAGATGGGCGTGGTCGATCGAGAGCTCGTTGAGGGCGACGGCAACGGCTCGGGCGAAGTAGGGGGCGTCGTAGGGGGCGGTGAGCGGCTTGTGGGAGTCACCGAAGCCGAGCAGGTCGAGGGCGATCACGCGATGGGTCTGCGCCAGGGCGTTGACGGTCGGCATGAATGAGGCCTTGGTGGCGCCGAGGCCATGGATGCAGACGACCCGAGGAGCGTCGAGGGGTCCCGCGGCGAGGTACGACATCGCGCCGTCGGAGGTCTGTACGCGATCGAATGAGAGGCGCTGATCGCCGGTCTCGCCGCTGGTCGCCGCGAGCAGGCCGATTCCGAGGTGGAGGTTGTGGCGGACGATCAGCCGTCCCGCTCGGAAGGCGTCCATGCCGCCGCGGGCATCGGCGACGATCGCCTCCCAGGTCCTGAGGTCCGCCGAGATCCGGGCTCCGGGATCACCCGTGTCGCCTGCCCTGCGGAGCGCCGCGTGCTCGCCGGCGATCACCACATCCCAGGAGCCGATGTTCTCGATCTCTAGGCGGATCCTCGCGCCGCCGCCGGGGATGTCCATTACCGTCGGGTCGTAGCGCTCGATCAATCGCTGTAGTAGCTCCGGCGGCGCGTGGCTCGCCCCTGCGCCCTCGGTTTGGACCTGCCCCGCCACGGGGGGAACCTATCGACGCCGGACCGACGGCGGCGTTCGCTCAGCTCTCGACGAAGAACGGACCGCTGACCTGGCCGCTGGAGAAGAAGCGGCTGGTGACCGTCTTCTTGCGGGTGAAGAACTCGACCGCGTCGGTGCCGTGGGCGTGCAGATCGCCGAGGAAGGAGTCCTTCCAGCCGCTGAACGGAAAGAAGGCGACGGGTGCGGCGACGCCGATGTTGACGCCGACCATGCCGGCATCCACCTCGTGTCGAAAGCGGCGAACGGCGGCGCCCGACTCGGTGAAGATCGAGACACCGTTGCCGAAGCGGCTGCGGGCGACCGTCTCGATCGCCTCCTCCAGCGTCTCGGTCTCGATCACCGAGAGCACCGGACCGAAGATCTCCTCCCGAGCCGCCTCCATCTCGGGCCTGACGGAGCCGAGGATCGTCGGCGCCACGAAGCTCCCGGCGCGATTGGAATCGGGGATGCGGCCGTCCACCAGCAGCTCGGCCCCCTCCCCCGCCGCGCGCTCGATCGCCCCCGAGATCCGCTCGCGGGCGGCGGCGGAGATCACCGGGCCGACGTCGGTGGACTCATCGAGGCCATCACCCACGCTGAGCTCCTCGGTGCGCTGGATCAGCTCCGGGAGCAGTCGCTCGCGGGCCTCGCCGACGGTGACGAGGACCGATCCGGCCATGCAGCGCTGCCCGGCGGCTCCGAAGGCTGAGCCGATGATCCCGTCGACCGTCTTGTCGACCACCGCGTCGGGCATCGCGACCATGTGGTTCTTGGCGCCGCCGAGCGCCTGGACACGCTTGCCGGTCCGAGCGGCACCCTCGTAGACGATCCGGGCCACCGGGGCGGATCCGACGAAGCTGACCGCGTCGATCCCGGGGTGCTCGAGGATGCCCTCGACGATCTGGCGACCTCCGTTGACGAGGTTCACAACCCCCGCCGGAAGGCCAAGCTCGTCGATCACCTCGAAGGCGATCTGCTGGGTCATCGGAACCTGCTCGGAGGGCTTGAGGATGAAGCTGTTGCCGCAGCCGATTGCGAAGGGAAGGAACCAGAAGGGCACCATCGCCGGGAAGTTGAACGGCGCGATCGCCGCGCAGACGCCGACGGGCTGGCGGATCGTCTCGCAGTCGACGCCGCGGGAGACGTCCTCGATCACCTTTCCCTGCATCGTGGTCGGAATCGCGCAGGCGGCCTCGACCATCTCGATCATCCGTGCCACCTCGGCACGGGCGTCCGCGATCGTCTTGCCCATCTCCGCGGTCACCGAGCGAGCCAGGTCCTCGCGACGTGCGTCGAGGCCGGCACGAAGGTCGAATAGGTGCCGCGAACGCTGGATCACGCTGACCGCTCGCCACGCGGGTAGCGCCGAGCGGGCGGCCTCGACGGCAGCATCGAGATCGGAGCGGTTGGATAGAGGTACCTCGGCCAGCGTCTCGCCGCTGGCGGGGTTGTCGACCGCGAGGCGCTCGGTCGCCGATGCCGGCTTCCACTTCCCGCCGACGTAGTTGTCGAGGACCTTCGTCGCTGTGCCGGTGGCTTCCATCTGCCGGCTCCTCTCCGCTGGGTACACCCCCATTACAGCGCCTCTGCTCCCCGGGCAAGGGGCTCGGGAGGCGAGTTCTGCCTGGATGGACAATCATCTCCGACCGTGTTCGACCACCTGCCCGACTCGCGCCAGTCGCTGCTCGGCCTCACCGCAGAGGGGGATGAGGCCTGGTTGATCCGCGGGATCTCGCAGAAGATCTACACCTGCCCGGGCTGCCACGGCACGATCGGGATCGGCGATGAACACGTCGTGGTGCAGTTCGTGCTCCGGCTCGGCGGCACCGATCATCATCACTGGCACCGGCGCTGCGCCCGTGATCTGCTGATCCCCGATCTCCGTCAGCTGAAGGCGGTCAACGCCGGTGAGTCGGGACGGGGGAAGCTCGAGAAGCGCGGCCGGCGGCCGGCGGGAAAGCGCGGCAGGCGCGCGCCACGCCGATAGGGGCCGGGTCGGCTGGGCTAGCCCGTTACCTTGTCGAGCGCCGCGTTGAGCTCGGCCTCGCTGAAGGCGCCCTCGATCGCGGTCGAGACCTTGCCGTCGGCGTCGATCACGAACAGCCAGGGCTCGGAGGGGAGGTTGTAGGTCGCCACCTGCTCGCGAACGCCCTTGTCGACGAGGTTGTCCTTGTAGATCTCCTGCATGATGAACTGGGCGTCATCGCCACGTTTGCTCTTGACCTGCTCGGCGATATCGACGACAGGGCCGCACACCCGGCTCGAACACAGCGCAGGGGTCGCGAACAGGAGCACGACGGGCTCCTTACCGGCAACGTCCGCGAAGTCCGTGTCGTGCATCGTGCTGGGCGGCTGGCGGGTGTCGATCTTGCTGAGATCACCGCCGACGTCATCGGCCGTGTCGGTGTTGACGACCGGGGCGAGATCACCGGCGGCGGGGACCTTCGGGAAGCGGCCGACGACCGCGCTTGGGACCGCCGTGAAGGCGAGATCGTCGCCGTCGCGGATCAACGCCAGAAGACGCCATTCGCCCTTCTTGTCGAACTCGACCTCGGACGCGTAGATCGACTCGGCGGCATCGGGATCGCTGGCGGTGCTGCGGGAGCGGAACGGCGCCTCGACGTCGAGGGACTCGACAGCCGCCGGGAAGGGCCCGATCGCCGGCTTGTTCGGCCTGGCGGCATAGATCGCAAGCTCGGCGTCGGGGACCCCCTGGCGGGCGACGGTGAAGACGCCGAAGCCAAGACGGTTGGTGCCCTCGTGGAACACCTGACCGGCCGGAGCAACGACCAGGTCGCTCTGGTTGCCGACGTCGGCGGCGATCTCCTCCAGCGTGCGGCCGTCCGGACTGGGGAAGTCAGAGGCGTCGGGAATCCCGGAAGCGGTGGTCGAGGACTCGCCGTCGGAGCCGCAACCGACGGCTACGAGGCCGACGAGCAGCAGCGCGGCAGGTACTACCAGCCGCTGACGGACGGTGAAGCGGTACATGGGCTGCAATCTTAGGGAGGCGCTCTAAGCGGTCCTAAACGTCAGCCGCCGTCGGATCCCCTGGCGCTGCCGCTAGATTCCCGATCGCAAGCGAGCGAAGGAGTCGAGTTGGCCGACAGAGCAGCAATCGTGACCGGAGGATCGAGCGGGATCGGCTTGGCGATCGCGCGAGCGCTCGGTGAGGATGGCTACGCCGTGACCGTCTCGGCCCGGCGTCCGGACAAGCTCGAGAAGGCCGTGGCAGAGCTCACCACGGCCGGCCTCGAGGCCACAGCGAAGGCCGCCGACGTCTCCGACGAGGAGCAGGTGCGAGAGCTCGTCGCCGACCATCGCGAGCGCAACGGGCGCCTCGACGTCCTGGTCAACAACGCCGGGGTGGGGATCGGTGGGCCGCTGGCGGAGATCGAGACCAAGAAGCTCGACATGCAGCTCGACGTCAACCTCCGCTCCTACGTGATCGCGATCCGGGAGGCGATGCCCCTGCTGAAGGAGGCCGGGGCCGAACACGGCAAAGCGCTGATCGTCAACACCGCTTCGATCGCCGGCAAGGCGGGCCAGGGCTGGCTCGCCGTCTACTCCGCGACCAAGGCCGGTGTGATCGGGCTCAGCCAGGCGACACAGGCCGAGGTCGGCAGCGACGGGATTCAGTGCACGGCCCTCTGCCCCGGCTTCGTCGACACGCCGATGACCGAGTGGGTGCGCGAGCAGGTCGAGCCGAAGGATATGATCCAGCCCGAGGATCTGGCCGAGACGGTGCGACTGCTGCTGCGGACCTCGCCGAACTGCCTGATTCCGGAGGTCGTTTACTCGCGGCCCGGCGACCCCTCGGCGTTCGCGGTCTGAGCCGGGCGGGCCTAGACCGTCTCGGCGCCGGTGGGCTCGCGGCCGGGGTCGAGGGCCTCATCGGCGAGCTGCTCATTGAGCTGCTCGGAGGCCGCGGCAAGGCGTCGGCGGTAGACGTCGTAGCGGCGAGTCGGACGCAGCCAGGCCCAGCGCGGCTTGCCGCTGAGCTCCGAGCTGCGATTGCGCTCGCCGGTGGCGGCGGGTCGGGGAGCACCCCCGCGACCGACCTCGATCGCGTCGGCGACGGCGGCCGAGCGGCGATGCTCGGAGCGCTCCCTGCGGATCTGGGCGGCGGCCTCGGTGATCGAGCCGGAGTAGCTCTGCGTCTCGATGCCATCGTCGATCAGGCTGACCTCGAGGTAGCCGCGGAGCGCGGCGACCTCGCGGCGGGTTGCGCGACGCGGTTTACGGGCGCCCGTAAAGCAATCCCAGGCGCGGGCGAAGGTGGAGAGGTCGGTGCGACCGCCGTTGCGATGGGCGGCGAGCATCGGGCAGACGCCGCCGCTGTCGGAGTCGGAGTAGGCACCGACGATGATCCGGTTGCTGTCGATTCCCCGCAGCATCGCCTCACGCGTGCGGAGCGGCATCGACTCGACGGTGCGCCGCAGACGCGAGGCCGGATTGCGGTAGCCGTTGCGAAGGTTCACGCTGCAAAGGATGCAGGCGGCGCGGCCAGCCGGGTGCGGTCGAGATCGCGTCGAACGGGATGTTGCAGGGGCAGGAGACCGGCGCCGGCCCCAATAGGGACCGCAGGGGCTACGCGGGGGGCCGGCGGATGAGTGGCCGGAGGATCCTGGTCGCGGCCTTCGGCGACGCCGGGCACGCGTTCCCGGCCATCGCTCTGTCGCTGGCTCTGCATGATCGGGGCCACGAGGTCGCGCTCGAGACCTGGGAGCGGTGGCGGGAGCCGGCCGAGGCGCGGGGCCTGCGATTCCACGCGGCCGAGGAGTGCTCCCTCTTTCCCCCGCCTCCCCCGGGGACGGTGGCGGGTCCGGCGCAGGCGGCTCGCGCCCTGCTGCCGCTGCTGGAGGACTTCGACCCCGACCTGGTGGTGAGCGACGTCATCACTCTGGCGCCGTCGCTCGCCGCGGAGATCTACGGCTGCCCGCGGGCGACGCTGATCCCCCACCTCTACCCGGTCCATCAGGGCGGGATGCCGTTCTTCGGCTTTGGAGTGATGCCGCCGCGGAGCATGCTCGGGGCCGCCGCCTGGCGCGCGGGTCGGCCGATTCTGGAGGCGGGCCTGCGGCGTGGGCGGCGCGAGCTCAACCAGACGAGGGCGGAGCTGGGGCTGGCGCCGGTCAGCGGCTTCCATGGGGCGATGAGCGAGGATCTCGTCCTCGTCGGCACCTATCCGGAGCTTGAGCATCCACGGCAGTGGCCCGCCGAGGTCGCCGTCTGCGGGCCTCTCGGGTTCGAGATCCCCCACCCCGACGTCGAGCTCCCAGACGGTGAGGGCCCCCTGATCCTGGTTGCCTCGAGTACCGCTCACGATCCGGACTGCCTGCTGATCCGTCGCTGTCTGAGGGCGTTCGAGCGGGAGCCGGTCCGCGTCCTGGCGACCAGCAACGGCCACTTCCCATCCGACCCGATCGACGTCCCGGCCAACGGCCGCCTGGTCGGATGGCTCTCCTACAGCCAGGCGATGGCCGCTGCCGACCTCGTCGTCTGTCACGGCGGGCACGGCACGGTCTGCAGGGCGATCGAGGCGGGGCTGCCGCTACTGGTATCGCCGGCGATCGGCGACATGGCTGAGAACGGGGCCCGCGTGCAGTGGGCCGGTGCGGGCTTGATGCTCCCGGCCCGGCTGCGCGGCGCCGCGACGTTGCGAGTGGTTGCGCGTGAGCTGCTCGGGGATCGGCGCTACCGGCGGCGTGTCCGCGAGATCGCCTCAGCAACCCCTCCCGGCGCCGGCGCCGATCGGGCTAGCGAGTTGATCGAGGGGCTGCTTGGGCGCGCCGGGAACTAGGCCGCGTGCCACCCGGAGCCTGTCGAGGGGTCGGTGAGGTCTCGGAACGATCCTGGGAGCCGTGCCCCATGCCGCTCGCGTAAAGGACGCTCCGATCGCCGCCGCCCTCCTTGCCGACATACAAGGCGCGGTCTGCGGCCAGCAGCAGGGAATCGGCGTCCTGACACCCGGGTTCGGCGGTGGAGGTCACTCCGAAGGTGATCTCGACCGGGGCACCGCCGGGGTCGGAGACCGTTGCGACCAAGGCTCTCAGCCGTTCGGCCGCGGCCAGCGCGGCATCGGGCCCGGTCGCGGGCATCAGTAGCGCGAACTCCTCCCCACCGAGCCGGGCTACCACGTCGGCACCTCGGGCGGAGGACAGGAGCGTCTCTCCGATTCCCTGCAGCACCATGTCGCCGGCGGCGTGGCCGTGGCGATCGTTGATCGCCTTGAAGTGGTCGATGTCGCCGACCGCAAGGGACAGCGGCCGGCGCGTCCTGCGGAAGCGCGAGATCTCGTTGCTGAGGTGCTCGTCGAAGCCGCGCCGGTTGAGGAGCCCTGTGAGTGGGTCGATCCGGGCAAGCTCGTCGAGCTTGTGGATCAGGCCTTCGACGTGCCGGCGCACGACATGGGCGACGATCCCGGTGCCGCCGACCACCGAGAGGATTATCAGTCCCCGCAGGAGCAGCGCCCGGGCACCCACATCGGCTGCGAGTGAAGAAGCGATGTAGGTGATCAGGACTAGCGCGCCGACCCCTGCTGCGATGCCACGGTTGAAGAAGTAGCCGGCGTAGATGGCAGGCCAGACGTAGAAGAGGTTGATGATCACGGCAGCCTCGGTCTCCGAGTAGGTGAGCTCGAAGGCCACGCCGATGATCACGATCGAGCTGAGGACCGCCGTCGGGGCGACCCACCGCTCGGCTCCATGGCCCAGGCGCCCCGCGGTGAGCATCAGCGTTCCGAGGACCAGTTGGGCGATACAGATCAACCAGAAGCCGGTGGTGTCGAGCATGATCGGGCGCGGGAGCACCATCGCGACGGCGGTCAGAGCCGCTCCGGCCAGGAAGAGGCTGCCCCCGACCAGCGCGACCATGTGCGGAGGAGTGGTCCTCTCAGCGATATCGGGCGCACGGAACAGCGCCGACTTGCTCATACGGCCTCTATCGGCCGGCCGGCTGAAATGCCTGAGCCGGTGGACTCCGGGGGTGGGACTCGAACCCACACGTCCGTAAGGACACTTGATTAACAGTCAAGCGCGGCTGCCAATTTCGCCACCCCGGAATGGTGACCGAGTCGACTGATGCGACATACAGCCGACCAGCCGATCGGGACTTTACGGCAACTCGGGTCAAGCACCACCCCCGCTCTCAGCCTCCGCGGCTGGCGATGGCGTCGGAGATACGGGCGCGCTCGCGCTGGAGCTCTACCGGCGGTGAGGCTTCCCCATCGCGGCGCAGCTTGGCGATCTCGCGGTCGATTCGGGACCGGTCGATCATCAGCCAGCTGAGCTCCATCGCCTTCGGCTCCGCCGGCTCGCGCTCGGCTCGCATCAGTAGCTGACTGATCGCGGCGAAGAGCTGCTCGTCGTCGCGAGGCAGACCCTCCATCGGATCGCCGAGGTGGTCCTCGAGCCATGCGAGCGCGATCCGGGCGCGCTCTCCGACCAGGTGCTCAGGCCTCAGTCGCTCGATATAGGTTGCGCCCGTTCCCGGCTCCGCGATGCACATCGCCAGGAACGAATCCTCACGCTGCTCCTCCACCGTCGCCGGGCGCTGCCCCGCCTCGGGATCGGTGTCGGGCGCCGGAGCGCCCGGATCGGGACCGGGGTCGCCGAATCCGACCTCGGGACCGGGGTCGCCACCGGGCGCCGCCCGCTGCCCGCGCCCACCCCCCTGACGGGGCTCGGCCCGGCGCGATCGCGCCCCCTCGCTGAGTCTGCGCGCGATCAGAGCAGGGTTCGTATCGAGCCGGTCGGCGATCTCGGAAACGAGCTCCTGTCGGGTGATGGTCTCCCCCATCCCCGAGAGCACCGGCACGACCTCGTCGAGCGCCCGGTCGCGGCCCGCGGGAGTCTCGAGGTCGGCGTCGGTGAGGATCGCTCGGGCGTGGAAGACGGGCAGGTCGACCGCCTCTGAGAGGATCGTCCTGAAGCGACCCTCGCCGCCCTCCTCGGCCAGCATCTCGGCCGGATCCTCGCCCTCGGGCATCGCCGCCACCAGCAGCCGCAGCTTGGAGCTGCCACTCACCTTCTGGGCCCGCAGCATCGCCTCGCGCCCGGCCCGGTCGGCGTCGAGAGCGAGGACGACCTCCCCCGCGTACCCGCCCAGCATCTTCAGCTGATCGGGGGTTATCGCCGTCCCCATTACTGCGACCGTCTCCTCGACGCCGGCCTGGTGGAGCGCCAGCACGTCGGTGTAGCCCTCGACGACCACGGCGCGTCCCGATCGTGCGATCGGCCCGCGAGCCCGGTCGATGCCGTAGAGGGTCTGGCTCTTGCGATACAGCTCGCCCTCGGAGGAGTTCTTGTACTTGGGGCGCTGATCGGGGGTAGTTGCCCGCGCCCCGAAGCCGACGGTGCGCCCGCGGCGGTCGCGGACGGGGAAGGTGATTCGCGAGCGGAAGGCGTCGTAGTAGCCGCCCTTGCCGCCCTTCTGAACGAGGCCAACCGAGCGCAGCTCGTCGAGCGAGAAGCCCGCCCGCTGGCCGCGGACCAGGATCGAATCCCAGGCGCTGGGTGCGAAGCCCACGCCGAAGGTCCGCAGGGTCTCCTCCTTGAGACCGCGACCGAGCAGGTAGCGCCGCGCCTTCTCGCCCTTGTCGGCCTCCCAGAGATAGGACTCATAGAAGGCGGCCGCCCGCTCCAGCGCCTCGCCCAATCGCCCGCGGCGCCTGCGCCGCTCCTCCGCTTTGGGGTCCTCCTTCTCACGCTCCACCTCGACCCCGTAGCGATCGGCCAGGGATTCGACGGCGTCGGGGAAGGCGAGGCCCTCCTTCTCCTGTACGAAGCGGATCGTATCGCCGCCGGCCTCACAGCCGAAGCAGTAGTAGAAGCCCTCGGCCGGCTTGACCGAGAACGAGGGGGTGCGCTCCTCGTGGAACGGGCAGAGGCCGACGAACCGCTCGCCCTGACGGCGCAGGTCGGTGTGGGCGGAGACGATCTCGACGATGTCCGCGGCCTCGCGCACCCGGTCGATCGTCTCCGGCGTGAACAGGCTCACAGCCGCGACTCCTCCGGCAGCGCGATGCGGCGAAAAGTTGCGATGCAGTAGCGGTCGGTCATCCCTGCCACATAGTCCACCACCCGTTGCAGGCCCTCGGCCTCCGCGGCGTTCTCGGGAATCTCCTCGGGATGAGCGAGGTAGTGGTCCATCAGCGCGATCAGGGTCCTCTGTACGCGCTCGTGTTCGGAGCGGGCGTCGGGGCCCAGGTAGACGCGGTCGAACATGAACTTGCGCAGCCGCAGCATCGCTCCGCCGATCTCCTTGCTTTGAGCGATGTCGCCCTTGGCGTCGGAGCGCTCAACGATGTCGCGGACGAGGGTGTCGATCCGCTCCGAGCCGCTGGCGCCCAGCAGCTCGATCTGCTCGGCCGGCAGGTCATCCTCGTCGAGGATCCCGGCTCGCACGGCGTCGTCGATGTCGTGGTTGATGTAGGCGACACGATCGACCAGCCGGACGACGCGGCCCTCCAGGGTTGCCGGCTTCGCGGGCCCCGTGTGGTTGAGGATCCCATCCCGGACCTGCCCGGTGAGGTTCAGCCCCTCGCCGTCCCGCTCGAGCACGTCGACGACACGGAGTGAATGCTCGTTGTGGCGGAATCCATCCCCGCCGCGATCTCGGATCGCGTTGTCGATCACCTCCTCACCGATGTGGCCGAAGGGTGGATGACCGAGATCGTGGCCGTAACCGATCGCCTCGGTCAGGTCCTCGTTGAGGCTCAGCGCCCGGGAGACGTTGCGGGCGATCCCCGTCACCTCCAGCGTGTGGGTCATCCGGGTCCGGTAGTGGTCGCCCTCCGGAGCCACGAAGACCTGGGTCTTGTGCTTGAGCCGCCGGAACGCCTTCGAGTGGACTATGCGGTCGCGATCGCGCTGAAAAGGGGTGCGGTGCGGGCTGTCGGGCTCGGGCCGCTGGCGTTCGGCCGGATAGGAGCGGGCCGCGCCGGACGCGAGTGAGTGAGCCTCCGACTCGGTCATCCGTGCTTCGAAGCTCTGCGCGCCCATCCGGAGCAGGATATGGGCGGCGGCCCGCGAGCCGTTCCTTCAACTACCGTTCCGCCATGCCCACCGCCCTGATCACCGGTGCCTCCTCCGGCCTCGGCGCCGAGTTCGCAAGGCAACTGTCAGGGCGTGGATTCGACCTCACCCTCGTCGCCCGCCGCGAGGATCGCCTCAGCGACCTTGCCAAGACGCTGGCGACCGAGGTCAACGTGATAGCCCACGACCTCGCCGCCGATGCGCCCGGCCTGCTCGAGAAGCTGCGAACGCGACAGCTGAGGACCGATCTGCTGATCAACAATGCGGGCTTCGGCACCTACGGACGGGTCTGGGAGATCGAGGAGGGACGTGACGCCGAGATGGTCCGCCTCAACTGCGAGGCGGTGGTCGTCCTCACCCGCGGTCTGTTGCCGGCGATGGTTGAGCGCGGCGCCGGCGGCGTAATCGTGATCGCCTCGACCGCCGGCCTGCAGCCGATCCCCTGGGAGGCGAGCTACGCAGCATCGAAGGCCTTCGCCCTCAGCTACACGGAAGCGCTCAGCGAGGAGCTCCGCGGTACCGGAGCCCGCGCGATGGCGGTCAACCCCGGGCCGGTCCCGACCGAGTGGCAGGACGTGGCCGGGGTCGACGACGTCGGCAAGATCCCGGGCCAGATCTCTGCCGGGCAGTGCGTCACCGAGGCGCTCGAGGCCTGGGATCAGGGCCGACGCACGATCATCCCTGGGCGGATGATCCGCTGGATCGTCAACTCCGGTCGCTTCGCGCCCCGCAGCCTGCAGCTGCGGGTCACCGAGCGCCTCTACCGCGACTGATCGGCGCTCGCCGCTAGGCGGCGGCCCTGAGCTGGACATGCGCGTGGTGGGCGAGCACGTCGCCGATCGCCCGCTCGACCTGGCGCAGGCTGCGCTCGTCGGCCTCGGGCAGGTCCGCCAGCGGACTCCCCAGCGCGGCGACCATGAACTCGTGCGCCCTCCGGGAGAGAGGGAAGCCCCCGCCCTCGCACGAGGAGCAGACGACGCCACCGGCAGCGCCGGAGAAGGCCGATACGGCCCCGCTCTCACCGCAGCGGGCGCATGAGCCCAGCTCGGGGACGAAGCCCGCGGCCAGGGCAAGTTTGAGGCGGAAGGCCAGTGCCGTGGCACGCCCCGACGTGGAGAGCGGCTTCGACGGGTCCTCGGCCGCCCCGGCTCCCTCCGCATCGAGCAGCGCGAGGTAGCGGCAGAGCAGGTTGTAGGCGGCGCGGTTCGGTTCGCTGGAATCGAGCAGCCGCAACACGGCGTCACAGGCCCGCGCAGCGGCGCCGATCGCCGGGCCGCTGACCCGCAGATCGGGATAGCCGTCGACGGTCGATGCCCCGGTCACCGTCATCAGCTCGCCGCGGCCCTCGTGCAGCAGCAGGTCGAGGCGGAAGAAGGGCTCGAGCCGACCCCCGAAGCGCGAGCGGGGGCGGCGGGAGCCCTTCGCGATCGCCCCGATGCGCCCTCGTGAAGCGCTGTAGAGATGGAGGACCCGATCGGCCTCGCCGTAGCGAATGCTGCGGAGCACCACGGCCTCGGTCTTGAAGTTGCCGGCCACCGTCCAAGGATGAAGCAGCGGGCGGACGGGGCTGGGCTGCTCGGCTCGCCGATCCGCGCTTCAGCCTCCGGCCGCAGAGCGGACTGCGTCGCGGATCGCCTCGGCGGTCACCGTCGCCGCGAGGGTGCCGGCGGTCATCACCAGCCACGACTCCTGAGCCGGCTCGATCGGGGAGCCGGAGGCGAGGCAGAAGACGATGTCGCCGTCGAAGGGCGTGAAGACCGGGTCCACGGCCCGGGCGATTCCCGCGCTCGACATCCGCGCGACCTTGTTCGCGCCGATCTTCCCGAGCGCGGCATCGGTCATCACGCAGACGAGCGTCGTGCTCTCCCGCGGCTCTCCCTCACTCCAACGGGGCGGTTCGCTCAGACCGGGGATCAGCTCGGCGCTGCGGACGCTCTCGCCGTCGGGCCCTCTGACGCAGGCGATCGCGGTGCCATCGGTCGCGAGGATGTCGCCGGTGGCATTGACCACGGCGAGCGCCGCGACGATCTCTCCGGAGCCGAGCGTGGCGGACGCGAAGCCGACGCCGCCGGGGCTCGCGTTATCCCGGCCCGCGGCCTTCGCCACCGCGGCCCCGCTTCCGGCCCCCAGCCTCCCCCGCTCCGGGATCCCACCTCGCGCAGCCTCGCAGGCGGCATAGCCCTGATCGCCCCCCGGCCTGACGTCGCCGCGGCCGGCCATCAGGTCGTAGATCACAGCCGACGGCACCAGCGGGACCAGCCCGCCGGGCGTCTCATAGCCCCGCCCGCGCTCCTCACACCAGCGGACCACACCGTCGGCCGCCGCCAGGCCGTGCGCGCTTCCTCCGGTCAACAGCACGGCGGTCGCCTCCTGGGGGTTGGAGAGCGGGCCGACGATCTCGGTTTCGCGCGATCCCGGACCTCCACCCCGGACCTCCACCCCGCATCGACTGCCGCCGGGAGGCAGGATTGCGGTGCAGCCGGTCTCGGCCTCGTAGTCGGTCCAATGGCCGACCGCGAATCCCTCGGGAAGCCCCGCTTCCCGTGACTTCCCGAAGGCGCTCATCGCTTCGCCCCCGCCGCCGTCTTGCTGCGCTTACGGCGCCGCCGCAGGCGGACCTGACAGGCGCCGCAGAAGTAGGTCGAGCGGCCGCCAACGACGATTCGCGAGATCCGCCCCCCGCAGCGCGGGCAGCTTTGGCCCTCGCGCGTATGGACGAGGAACTCCTCCTGCATCGACCCCTCATCCCCCCGAGCATCGCGGTAGTCGTCGATCGAGGAGCCACCGTTGGCGATCCCGAACTCGAGCGCGGCGATGATGCCGTCGCGCAACTCCTGGCAGTGCTCTGCTCGCATCGAGCCGGCCGGGGAGAGCGGATGCAGGGCGGCGCGGTGCAGGGCCTCGTCGGCATAGATGTTGCCGATGCCGGCGATCTTGCCCTGGTCGAGGAGGAAGGACTTCAACGGTGCGGTGCGTCCCTCGGCGAGGCGACCGATCAACTCCGGGGTGAGCTCGCCACCCAGAGGCTCGACCCCGAGCCGTTGATCCAGATAGAGATCCAGCGCCCGCTCACCGAGCAGCGCCGCATGGCCGAATCGACGCGGGTCGGTGAACTCCAGCGAACGGCCGTCATCGAGCCTGAGGATGGCCCGTAGGTGGCGGTCGTCGGGCTCGGGCTCATACAGCCGCCGTCCGCCCAGTCGCTGTTCGGCTACGACCAGGTTGCCGGTCATCCGCAGATGCATGAGCAGGGTCGAGCCGTCGTCGAGCCCGATCAGGATGTACTTGCCCCGGCGCGAGACCGAGCTGATCTCGCGACCGATGCAGCCGCGCTGTATCTCCGCCGCCGGCTCCGGCCGGCTCCATCGCGGGTCGAGCACCTCGACTCCGACTATCCGCCGTCCGACGATCTCGGGCTCCAGCTGGCGGCAGATCGTCTCGACTTCGGGTAGCTCGGGCACGGCACCCTTCTACACGAGCGCGGCGAGCCGTGCCACGGGCCGAGATCTAGGCGCGCGCCCTCGGATGGGTGTCGAAGTAGACCTGCTTGATCTCGTCGGCGGACAGATGGGTGTAGATCTGGGTGGTGGCGACGTCGGCATGCCCGAGCATCTCCTGCACCGAGCGCAGGTCGCAGCCGCCTGAAAGCAGGTGTGTGGCGAAGCTGTGGCGCAGCGTGTGAGGGCTCATCTTGTCCCCCAGTCCGGCGCCCTGGGCCCTCCCCTGGATGATCTTGTAGAGGCCCTGGCGTGAGAGGGCACCGCCTCGCTGGTTGAGAAACAGGGCGCGCTCGTCGGCGCCATTGGCGAAGGTGGGACGGCCCGAGCGCAGGTAGCGGCTGATCGCGGCACCGGCCTCCCTCCCGACCGGCACCACCCGCTCCTTCGACCCCTTGCCGAAGGCGCGGAGGATGCCGTGGTCGAGGTCGATGTCTCCCAGCTCCAGCCCCGTGGTCTCCGATGCCCGCAGGCCGCAGCCGTACATCACCTCGAGTATCGCCCTGTCGCGGAGGTCCGCCGGGTCGGCCCCGGAGACGCTCTCGAGCAGCTTCTTGACCTCCGCGTAGCCGAGCACCCTGGGCAGGGTCCGCGCCTTCTTGGGAGGCCTCAGGTCGGCGGTGGGATCACCGTCGATCAGCTCACCACGACGCAGGTGGCGGTAGAAGGAGCGCAGGCAGGCCGACTTCCGGTTGAGCGTCGCCGCCGAGGCCGCGGGCCGATCCTCCTCGCCCTTGGCGAGCCGGGCGAGGAAGTCGGCGACATCGGGGCCCTCGACCTGGGTCGCCTCTAGTCCGGACTCCGCCAGGAACACTCCGTACTGCAGCAGGTCGGTCCGGTAGGCCGAGAGCGTGTTGCGCGCCAGGCCGCGCTCGAACTCGAGGTAGGCGAGGAAATCGAGCAGCAGGGTCTCGAAGCTGGCCCCGACCTGCACGGATTCCGGGGTATCGACTGCGACCGCCACGAAGCCGAGTTTCGGGGGAGGCGTCCGCTTGCCTCCCGGTGCAACCGCCCGTGCGCGGGCTCCGGCGCGGGTGGCGTGCCTTCATTCCTATTGCGGCGGCGCCAGGCGGCTGAGCGCCCGCCCCGCGGCCAAAGGCGCTGCGAAGAACAGCCGGTCCTGCTCGAGATCGCGGCCCATCGTCCGGCGTGGGAGGCCGCTGAGGGCGTAGGCACCGAGGTCGACGGGCTCGATCAGCGGCAGGTGACGATCCCCGCAGGCCTCGATCAGCGCGGCCCCCTCGCTATCGCCGAGGTCATCCGGCCACAGTCCCTCCAGCCCCGCCGGCACAGCGACCCGCAGCTGCCCCAGCGCGAGCTCGAGGACCGAGCGTGTGTGGTGGCTGAGTCCCCGATGGCGCGGGCGCTCGTCTCCGCTCGACAGCCGCGGGGAGATCAGCGCCGGCAGCCCGAGCGCGAGCGCGGCGTGAGCCGAATCCAGTGCGGCGATGCCGCCGTTTCCGTACCGCGTTGCCGAGCCGAGGATGCCCGGCCCCGGACCGGTGATCACCGCGTCCCAACCGAGGCCGTCGGCGGCGGCCTGGAGAGCTCCGGGCATCGAGATCGCCTCGTGCTCACCACCGAAGGTCGGCGCGACGGTGATCGACTCCGCCACCAGGCCCCGCTCCCGAAGATCTTCCAGATCGCGGGACAGCGATCCGCTCAGTGCGGCACCGGCGCTCTGCACATAGCCGACGACCATCCCGTCCCGCTCCTGCGCCGCCGCCCAGGCCGCCGGAGCCAGATGGCCGTGCAGGGGCAGGATCGCGACCGGGATGCGACGCCGCGGCCTCGCCGGGGAATCGTCGGGAAGCTCGATCGGCTCGACGGCGTGCTGCAACGACGTGTAGTTCAGCTTCATCACGTGCGCGCCCTCAGGCACCCCGCCCCCCTCGAGGCCGCGGGTGAGGTTGACGTGCACGATGTCGAAGCCGCCGGAGCCGAGCCCGAGATCGAGCGCTGAGGTGTTGACGACCACCTCGTCACCCTCCCGGCAGGGACCGACCAGAGCCTCATCGACCCAGGCCCGGCGCCGCTGCCCCTCCACCTCCACCTCGAGGGGGTTGGCGCAGCTCACGACTCCGCGCCGGAGCTTCAGCACTACGACACCTCCGCGGTGACCTCGACCGCGGCCTGGCAGACGGCGAGCATCCGCTCGAGCTCGGCGACCGCGACGCTCTCGTCGGGAGTGTGGTTGGCCTCGGTGCCGTTGGCGAGAAGCAGCGCCTCGAACCCCTGCAGCTGGAGGGCGTTGGCGTCGCTGCCACCCCCGGTCGATCGCTCGATCGGCTCGATGCCGCAACGCTCGAGTGCCGCGCGCGCGGCGGCGAGAGCGGGAGACGACGGCTTGATCCGGTAGCCGCGGAACAGCTCGCTGATGTCGACGTCGACGTCGCAATGCCGCTCCCCGGCGGCCCACTGGCAGGCCTCGACCATCTCCATCATCACCTGCTCCGCGCGCCCGTCCTCGACGCTGCGGCTTTCCGCGACCAGTTCGCATGCGCCCGCGACCACGTTTGGAGCGGTGCCGCCTGAGATGACGCCGACGTTGGCCGTCGTCTCGGGGTCGAGGCGGCCCAGCTCCATGCTCGCGACGGCGGCGGACGCGGCCTCGATGGCGTTGCGGCCGGCCTCGGGGGCGATGCCTGCGTGTGACTCCACTCCGCGGAACTCGGCGATCAGCTTCTTGTAGGTGGGAGCGGCGATGATCACCTCGCCGATCGGTGTCGCGTGGTCGAGGACGAATCCGAAGTCGGAGCGGAGCGAGCCGACGTCGAACGCGTGGGCGCCGCGCAGGCCCTGCTCCTCGGCGGCCGTGAACAGCAGCTCGAGGCCGATCGGCGGCGCCTCGCCCTCGCAGTGGCGCGCTGCCATCTCGATCAGGACGGTCACAGCGGCCTTGTTGTCGGCGCCGAGGATCGTCTCGCCGGCGCTGCGCAGCACCCCGCCGCTCTCGATGACCGAGATCGGATCGCCGTGCGGGACCGTGTCCATGTGAGCGCAGAACATCACGAAGCCCGGCCCGCTGCCTGGGACCCGGCAGAGCAGGTTGCCGGCACCCGCCCGGGCCTCCTCCGCGCTGTCGTCCTCGCTCACATCGAGCCCCATCGCCGTGAGCTCTGCCTCAACGTCGTCGGCCACGGCGCGCTCGTCTCCGGTGATGCTCGGCGTCTCGCACAGCCGCACGAAGCGCTCGACCATCCGGCGGGAATCGACCTCCTCACTCACGTGCGAGAGGCTACGGGTTGCGGCCCACCGTATTTCGTGTCATAGTAGATGACACGAAATGAGGGATGCCGCGACACGCAGCTACAGGATGGGAGAGCGGGCCTTCGCCGTGGAACGGACCCGTAGGGGGATCCTCGATGCGGCGATCGAGCTCGGTGATCCGCGCCTCCCCATCTCAGCGATAGCCGAGCGGGCCGGTGTCTCGGAGCGCACGATCCTGCGCCATTTCGGAACCCGCAGCGGCCTTACCGCGGCGGCGATGGATCATGGCGCCGAGCTCGTCCGCAGCGAGCGTTTCGAGGTCGATCCCGGGGACCTCGACGCCGCGATCGACAACCTGGTCGGCCATTACGAGGACAGCGGCGACGGAGTCGTTTCGCGCCTCGGCGAGGAGGGACGAGATGAGGCGATCGACGCGATCCTCGAGAACGGCCGCAGGATTCACCGCGAATGGGTCGAGGAGAAGCTCGGACCGTTGCTACCGCAGATGTCACGTGGCGATCGGCGGCGGCGGCTCGCCGGCCTCGTCGCCGTCTGCGACGTCTACACCTGGAAGCTTCTGCGGCGGGACATGGGTCTCGGTGTGGAGGAGACGAAGAGGGCCCTGGCCGAACTGATCGGTGCACTGACGACGAGGGAGACAAGATGAGCACGATTCACGCATTCACAACCCCGGCCCGCGGCCACATCTACCCGCTGACGCCCGTCCTCGGAGAGCTGAAGACCCGTGGGCATCGCGTTCGAGTCTGGACCCTCGCCTCAGAGCTCGACAGGCTGCGGGGCCTGGGGCTCGAGGCGGAGGCCATCGATCCCGCGATCGAGGCGCTCCCGATCAACGACTGGGAGGCAAAGAGCGAGAAGGCGGCCATCGAGAACACCTTCTCCCGCTTCCTCGCCCGCGCCCCGCACGAGATCGACGACGTCCGTCGGGCGCTCGAGGACGAGCGGCCTGACCTGATCATCTCCGACATCAACAGCTGGGGCACGCCGGCGGCGGCCGAGGCTTCGGGGGTCCCGTGGGCGAGCTTCTCGCCCTTCTTCAGCTGGCTTCCCGCTCCCGGCGTCCCTGTATTCGGGCCCGGGATGAAGCCGATGGCGGGTCCAATCGGGCGGCTGCGCGACGGGGCGCTGAGCAGGCTGGTTGGGGCGATGCTGAATCGCGGCTTCCTCGGAGAACTCAACGACCTCCGCGGCTCGGCCGGGGCCGGGCCACTCGCGGAGATGTCGGAGCTGTGGACCCGTCCGCCGCTGCTCCTGTACATGACCGTCCGCCAACTCGAGTACCCGCGCCCCAGCTGGCCGGAGTCGTTCGAGTTCGTCGGTCCGCTGGCCTGGGAGCCGGCGTCCGAGCCGCCGGCCTGGCTCGAGTCGATCGATCGGCCGTTGGTACTGGTCACCGGATCGACCGAGTATCAGCAGGACGACCGCCTGATCTCGACCGCGCTCGATGCTCTCGCCGATGAGGACGTCGAGGTGGTCGCGACCGCCGCGAGCAACGACATGGCCCTCTTCTCCCCGCCTGCGAACGCCCGAGTGGAGAGCTTCGTGCCGCACGGTCCGATCCTCGCGCGGGCCGATTCGGTGATCTGCCATGGAGGCATGGGGATCACCCAGAAGGCGCTCGCTCGCGGCGTGCCCGTGTGCACGATCGGCTGGGGCCGAGATCAGCTCGAGAGCGGTCGGCGCGTCGAGTGCGCCGGGGCAGGGGCATTCCTGCCCCAGAAGAAGCTCGATGCCGAGTCGCTGCGCTCGACATGGAGCCGCGCCCGCGACAGCAGGGACGGCGCCCGCCGCATCGCCGCGGCGATAGCCGCCGCCCCGGGGGCGACCGGAGCGGCGGATCGGCTCGAGTTGATGATCGCCGGCGCGGCCGATTCGCTTGCCGCGGGGGTCGGCGGCGACGTCGCCTCAGCCGCGACGCGATAGCCCGCGCCCGAGTCCGTTGGCGGCTCAGGCGCCGCGGCTGACGCCGATGCCGGCGTCAGCGGCTAGGCCGGGCTCTGCTTCGGGCTCGGAGGCCTCGGGCGTGGGCCGCGATCTGGCGCGCTCGACCGCCGCGCCGACGAACTCACGGAACAGCGGCTCGGGCTCGGTCGGGCGCGAATTGAACTCGGGGTGGAACTGAGAGGCGATGAAGAAGGGATGCTCGGGCAGCTCGACGATCTCGACCAGGCGCTCGTCGGGGGAGGTCCCCGACATCACCATGCCCTCGTCCTCGAGCCGGCGCCGGAGCATGATGCTCACCTCGTAGCGATGGCGGTGGCGCTTGTAGATGACGGCCTCGTCGCCGAATATCTCACGGGCTCTGGTGCCCTCGTGGAGCTTCACCGGGTCGGCCCCCAGCCGCATCGTGCCTCCGAGATCGGAGACCTCCTTCTGCTCGGGCAGCAGATCGACGACGGGGAAGGGCGTCTCGGGATCGAATTCGGCCGAGTTGGCCCCTTCCATCCCGGCCACGTGTCGGGCGAACTCAACGACCGCCATCTGCATTCCGAGACAGATCCCGAGGAACGGAACTTCGTTCTCCCTCGCGAAGCGGCAGGCCGCGACCTTGCCCTCGATCCCGCGCTCGCCGAAGCCGCCCGGGATCAGGACGCCGTCGGCGCTGTCGAGCACCTCGGGGTCAAGCTCCTCGGAGCTGACCAGATCCACCTCGACGTTGACCCCGTGGTGGTAGCCGCCGTGCTTCAGTGCCTCGATCACAGATTTGTAGGCGTCCTCGAGTTGGACGTACTTGCCGACCAGGGCGATCCGGACCGTAGCCTCGGCGGCGTCGGCGCGCTGGCAGAGGTTCTCCCAGTCGGCCAGGTCGGGTGGCGGGGCCTCGATATCGAAATGGTCGAGGACGAGATCGTCCATCCCCTCGGCGCGGAACACGAGCGGCACCTTGTAGGTGTTGTCGACATCGCGGGCGGAGATGACCGCCTCCTCCGGAATCGACCCGAAGAGCGCGATCTTGCGCCGGATCTCACGGTCGAGCCCCGATTCCGAGCGGCAGATCACCGCGTGCGGCTGGATCCCGATCCGGCGCAGCTCATTCACCGAGTGCTGGGTCGGCTTCGTCTTCAGCTCGCCGGCGTGGCCGACGTAGGGCACGAGCGTCAGGTGCAGGAACATGCAGCGCTTCGCACCGAGGTCTGTGTAGAGCTGGCGGATTGCCTCCAGGAACGGCAGCGACTCGATGTCACCGACGGTGCCGCCGATCTCGGTAATCACGAAATCGACCGATTGGGCCTCGGCGACGATCAGGATCTTCTGCTTGATCTCATCGGTGATGTGCGGGATCACCTGGACGGTGCCACCGAGGTAATCGCCTCGCCGCTCCTTCTTGATGACGCTGTCATAGATCGCGCCCGCGGTCACGTTCGAGGCTCGCGAGGCGTTCTCGCCGGTGTAGCGCTCGTAGTGGCCGAGGTCGAGGTCGGCCTCGGCGCCGTCCTCGGTCACGAAGACCTCACCGTGCTGGAACGGACTCATCGTCCCCGGATCGACGTTGATGTAGGGATCGAACTTCTGAAGCTGGACCCGGAAGCCACGGCTGACCAGCAGGCGCCCGATCGAGGCCGCGGCGATGCCCTTCCCGAGGGCCGAGACGACGCCTCCGGTCACGAAGATGAAGCGGGTCTCTCCAGCGGGCGTCCGAGAACTCATGAAGTGGTGCGAGTGTAGAGAGCGCTCGGGCGGAAGGCGGCCGCTCCGGTGGGCGGCTCCGACCGGAAGCCGCGATTTGCGGGAAGGACGGCGCTCAGCGCGGGAGCCGGCCGAGGCGATCGAGCCATCGCAGTCCCGGTAGCCGCTCGATCGCGGACGAGATCGAGCGGAACTCGCCGTAGACGGTGAGAGCGGCGACGACCGCGAGCGCGATCAGCCGAGCATCGTCGCCGAGGGTGACGATCAGCGCCACGGCGCCGACGGCGCCGATCAGGTTCGCCCCCGCATCCCCGAGCATTGCTCGCTCGCGCAGGGTCAGGGCCGCGCCGACCAACATCGGTCCGATGAAGATGCCTAAGAGCTCGAGCGGGAACAGGGTCCAGGCGCCGAGGCAGAGGCCTGCGAGGAGCAGGACCGCGGCCTTCTCGACCCTCCCCGGCCGCAGGTCGAGGAGGTTGAAGAGGTTGGTGGCGAGCAACAGGAGCAACAGGTCGGCGATGTAGTCGAAATCCTCCTTACCCCGCCCGGAGACGGCGAACGCGGCCAGACCGAACGCCGCGACGGCCTTGATCGCGCCGGTCGACAGCCGCCCGCCCACCGCCGCGGCGGCGTGTCCGCGCCAGCCCCGCGGCGTGTCCCCCTCGGCGCCCCGCCCGAGCATGTCGTCGAGCAGTCCGAGGAGGGCGACGCCGATGATGAAGCCGAACCAACGCCTCAGCTCCGGCTCGAGCAGGTCGAGGTCGGCCCGGTCGTCGAGCACCGCGAGCGGCGCGAGAGCGACCAGCGAGACCGAGACCAGGAGCGCGCCCAGCGGGAAGGCGAGCTTGCGGCCACGCCAGTTCTCCCGCAGGAGTCCGCTGCCGACCATGTCGGCGCACCAGCGCGGCAGCAGCAGCAGCGCCAGCGCGAGCGAGAGTGCCAGCCCCGCCATGGTCATGGCGGGGTCATGGTTGGGCGGCGGGGCTGATCAGCTCCGGCAGGAAGTTGTCGGCGTCCTCGCGGACCCCGTAGTCGCCCTCCGCTCCCAATAGCGAGAAGACGAGGGCGACCTTGCCCGCGGTGAGATCGACGTGGTCGACGGTCGCGATGCCGGCGGCGCTGATCGGGTCCAGCGAGACCGGGTCCTCACCGGTGCCCGCAGCGCCCGCAGCGCCCGCAGCGTCCTGGCGCACGCCCTCGTACAACCCGGAGAGGAACGCGTCGTTGGTCGTCTTCTCCTCGCCCTCGATCTCTGGTGTTTCGCCCGGGAGCAGAACGATCCGGTCGACGTCCTGCAGCGAGCCGCTGAAGTTGGCGAACAACGAGCCACGCAGGCCCGCGATCAGATCCGAGCCGCCGGCGAGGCCCGCCCCAACGCTGCGCCCGAGGGCCGTCACGCGCTCAGTCCCGCCGCGGCCGGAGCTGAATCGCGGTGGGGCCTGCTCGAGCAGCGACTCGATCCTGGCGGGCTGCGAGAGCGATGCGACCGCACCGACGGTTCCGCCCGAGGGCTCGATCGCCGCCTCGACCTCGGCGGCGGTCTCCGCCGGCAGACGCCCGATACCGATCAGCGCGATCGAGGATCCGGTCAGCCGGCCGTTGACCAGCGCTGGATAGATCGTCGTCGCGGCCTGACGCTCGCGGTCGAGCTCGGTCTGGAGTTCGTCGACCCGGGCCTCGGCGTCGTCGAGGTCGCTACGGAGGCTCGCCTCGAGCTCCTCGGAGGTGGTCGAGACGACATCACCGGCGATCCCGATCCCGATCAGGATCCCGACCGCGAGGGCGAGAAAGACCGCGGCCAGGGAGGCCGCGTGATACCGACTGCTGTAGCCCATCGCCCCTGAAGCCTGCCAGTCGCGGACGCCGAGGGCCCTACAGCCCGAGCAGGTCGCGGATCTTCAACCAGAGCAGCTCGGTCACGTTGTCCAGCGCCGGAGAGGCGACGACGACGATCACGAGCAGGATCACGAAGGCGCCGAGGAACATGGCCGCCCCGGCGAGACCCATCCCCGGCTGATAGAGACGGCTCACTCCCTTGGCGTCGACCAGCGTCTCGCCGACGCGGAGACGGGTCAGGAACGTCGATGACATCCCGGATCGGTTCTTGTCGAGGAACTCCGTCAGGTTGAAATGGGCGCCCACGGTGACGATCAGGCTCGCGCCGCGTTCGTGCGCGAGCAGCATCGCGACGTCCTGGCTCGTCCCGGATGCGGGGACGATCACGTGGGCGAGGCCGAGGTCGCGCAGCCGGTCGCAGCCGGGCGCGCGGCCGTCGGGATAGGCGTGGACGACGAGCTCGGCGTCGGTCGCGAGCGCACTGTCGGTCGCCGAGTCCATGTCACCGAGAATCATGTCCGGCCTGAACCCGGCCTCGAGCACGGCATCGGCGCCGCCGTCGACCGCCACGATCAGGGGACGGACGTCGCGGATGTAGGCCCCGAGGGCTGCGAGATCCTCCCTGTAGTCGGGGCCCCTGACGACGATCAGGGTATGGCGTCCGCGGAAGTCGCTCTCGACCGGCGGGAAGTCGATGTCACCCGAGAGCAGCTCGCTCTCTTCGCGAACGTGCTCGATCGTGTTGGTCGCGAATGCCGCCAGCGCCTCGTCGATCCGCTCGCGCTGCTCGGCAAGGCGCTCGGCGGTCTCATCCTCGGTCAACCGCTCCCCTTCGATCACCCGCCCGCCCGCATGCAACTCCGCCCCCTCGATCTCGACCTCGTCTCCACTCGAGAGCTCGTCGAACAGGTCGGTCCCCGGGAAGTCGATCAGCGGTACACCGGCACGCGAGAGAAGCATCGGGCCGACGTTGGGGTACCGCCCGGTCGAGCTCGTCGCGTTGTTGAGCACCGCCGCCACCCCGGCGGAGGCGAGATCCTCCGACGCGATCCGATCGAGATCGGCGTGGTCGACGACCGCTATCTCTCCCTCGCGCAGCTTCTTGACCAGGTCCTTGGTTCGCTTCCCCAGGCGGACCCTCCCCCGGACCGCAGATTCCGTCCGGGCTCCGGGCTCCGGCGAATCCCTCCCCGGGAGCCACCGGCGCGATGAGGCGCGCGCTTCCACCCGGTTGATTATGACCCTGTGGGGACGGGAGCGCCAGCGCTCGCCGGCCCTATGCAGCGAGCAACTCGCGTGCGTGGCGGTCGGCCGCCTGGTCACCGCCCTCGGCTCCGAGCATGCGGACTATCTCGGCCACCAGCCGCTCGCCGTCGACGCGCTCGACGGTCGCCGTCGTACTCTCGCTCCGTGCCTGTTTGTCGACCCGGTAGTGGGCCTGCGCCAGCGAGGCCACCTGCGGCAGATGGGTGATGCAGATCACCTGGCGCCGCTCGCCGATCTGACGCAACCTCTCTCCCACCCGCCGGGCCACCTTGCCGCCTATCCCGGCGTCGATCTCGTCGAAGACGAGGGTCTCCACCTCCGAGCCGGCGCCGATTCCGGCAAGCGCGAGCATCACTCGCGAGAGCTCGCCGCCTGAAGCCGTATCGCGCAGCGGGGCGAGCGGCATGCCCGGGTTGGTGGCGACCTCGAGCTCGATCCTCTCCCGGCCGGAGGGCCCGAAGCCATCCGGGTGGGGCTCGAGGCCGACGGTGAGCCGTGCTCCGTCCATCGCCAGCTCAGCGAGCTCAGCGCTGACCGCGCTCTCGAGGTTCGGAGCGGCGTCCCGTCGTGATGCGGTGAGCTCGTCGCCCAGGCCCTTGCGCTCAGCCGCGGCCTCGGCGAGCCCGGCCTCGAGCTCGCCGGCTCGCTCGTCCGCACGGTCCAACCTCTCGATCTCGGCGCGGCACCCCTCGGCGTGCTCGAGGACGGCCGTGATGCTTCCGCCGTGCTTGCGGAGCAGCCGATCGAGAGCCTCCAGACGCGACTCGATCTGCTCGAGGCGATCGGGGTCGGCCTCGAGGCCCTCGGCATAGCCGCGGAGCTCACCGCTGAGATCACCGAGCTCGACGCTGGTGGCCTCGAGACGCTCCGCGAGGCGATCGAGCGTGGGATCCACCCCAACGATGCGCGCGAGCGCGCCGGAAGCCTGGGCGAGCAGGGCGTCGGCTGCGCCTTCGCCGTCGGACCCGCTCACCGCCGCGACCGCCTCGGCGGCGGAGGTCCGCAGTCCCTCGACCCCACGCAGCCGGTCCCGGTCGGCGAGGAGCTCGGCGTGCTCGTCCTCCTCGGGAGCGAGCTCCTCGATCTCGGAGAGCTCGAAACGGAGAAGGTCGAGATCGCGCTCCCTGGCGCCTTCCCGATCGCGCAGCCGATCGAGCGCCGCGCCGATCTCACCGACTCGCCGGTGCGCCTCGCGGTAACGGCCGCGGAGCTCGAGGTGAGTGGGACCGGCGAAGCCGTCGAGAATCTCAGCCTGCGCCGAGGCGAGCGTGAGCTTGCGGTGCTCGTGCTGGCCGTAGAAGGCCAGCATCCGCGTGCCCAGCATCCTCAGGTCGGCGGCCGAGGCCGCTCGCCCGGCGACGAAGGCCGTCGAGCGCCCCGACGCGAGCACGCGGCGGGCGACGACAACCTCGGACTCCGAGGTGGGAACTCGCCCGAGCAGCTCGGCCAGGTCCTCCTGCTCGCGTAGCGAGGCGTCCAGGTCGAAGGCCCCTTCGACCCATGCCTCGGCGGCTCCGGGGCGCACTATCCCGCCCTTCGGCTTGCCGCCCAGCAGCAGGTCGAGCGAGTGTGCGAGCACGGTCTTTCCGGCGCCGGTCTCCCCCGTGATCGCGTTGAGGCCGGCCTCAAAGCGCAGCTCGGCCCGCTCGATCAAAAGCAGGTTCTCGATTCGGAGCTCACGCAGCATCGTCCTGCATCTATTAGCAGCGAGGACCGACGGATTTCCCCCGGTGCACCGGCCGGTGGTCGCTCCGAGGACCGCCTCAGTGGGCGAGGCGACCGAACTTGTGCCGGATCCGGCCGTAGAAGGTCTCGCCCTCCAGCTGGGCCAGACTGGCCAGACCATTGCGGAAGCCGACCTCGATCTCGACTCCCGGTCCGAGCTCCCCGGCGGGAACACCGTCGACGGCGACATCAACCGAGTCACGGTCACCGGCGTTGTAGACGTGGAGGACGTCGTGCGGCGCGGCGACCAGCGCCCTGGCCGTGAGCGTGTGGGGGGCGACGAAGCTGACGACGTAGCCCTCCACGCCCCAGGCTAGAATCGGCCCGCCGTTGGCGAGGTTGTAGCCCGTCGAGCCGACGGGCGTGGCGGCGACGAGCCCGTCGCAGCGGACGTGGCCGACCTCGCGGCCACCGAGCCGGTAGGAGAGGTCGGCGATCCGTGAGTGCGGCCGCCGGGTGAAGGAAACGTCGTTGAAGCCGACCAGGGAGCCGCCCGGAAGCCGAGCCTCGAGTCCGGGCAGCTCGATCAGTTCGAAATCGCCCGCGAAGGCACGATCCAGCGCCTGCTCGAGCTCGATCGCCTCAGCCGCGGCGAGAAAACCGGTCGTTCCGTAGTTGATCCCGAAGACGGGGACCCGGTGACCGGAGTAGTGGCGAAGGCTCCTGAGGATCGTCCCGTCGCCGCCGAGCGCGAGACAGAGATCGACCGCGGCCTCCGCGGCGTCCCCTTCGAGCTTCTCGATGCCGTCGGCGGCGGGCCCGTGCTTCTCGAACTCCTCGGCGGGGGCCAGGAGCTTGCATCCGGCCGCCTCGGCAGCCGTCCGGACGGCCGTGAGGGCCGCTGCGGTGTCGCCCGGATCGCTGTGGGATACCACCACGGCACGGCGAATCGGCCCGGCCACTACAGTGCCTCCTCGATCTTCGCCTCAAGCCCGGGATCGGGCCCGCCCGGGGCCAGGAGCAGGAAGATCTCGCGGTTGCCCTTCGGCCCGGGCAGGCCGGCGGCTGCCGCGTCGCGACCGCCGAGTCCGAGCCGCTCCGCGCTCCCGGCAACCGAGAGGACGGCCTCGCGCCGGTCCGCCTCCGCACGGACCACCCCGCCCTTCCCGACCCGGCTCGGCCCGAGCTCGAACTGGGGCTTGACCATGACCAGGATCGAGCCGTCCTCATCGAGCGCTCCGGCGAGGGCCGGGAGGATCTTGGTCGCGGAGATGAAGCTGACGTCGACGGTCACGAGATCTGGCCTGTAGGGGAGTTCCCCCGCCTCGAGATCGCGGGCGTTGCGACCTTCGAGCACGATGACCCGCTCGTCGTTGCGCAGCCCCCAGTCGAGCTGGCCGCGACCTACGTCGAGGGCGATCACCGTGCGCGCTCCCCGCCGCAACAGGCAGTCGGTGAAGCCGCCGGTCGATGCCCCCACGTCGAGACACCGTCGCCTGCTCGGATCGACGCCCATGCTGTCGAGCGCGGCCTCCAGCTTCTGGCCCCCTCGGGAGACATAGCGACGGCGCTGCTCGAGGTGGATCGGCATCTCCTCTGCGATCAGCTGCCCCGGCTTGGACGCGCGCTCGCCCCCGGTCCCGATCCGGACCTGACCGGCGCGGACCGAGTTCGCGGCGGCGGAGCGCGACGGCGCCAGGCCGCGCTCCGTGAGCAGGGTGTCGACTCGGCGCCTCGCCACGTGGCGAAACGTAGCGCTACCGGAGTGCAGCCGCGGGTCCGGAGGTATCGCTGGACGCGCGCTCCCGCGGCGGTTGGCTGGAATCCAGGGAGCTCCGAGGTTGTGTGAGCGGACGCACAGACAACTCGTACGGCTGTTCGTATATTGGCGTCAACGCTTAGCGACCAGCCCCCGGGCCGGTCGCCCTCCCAAACCAAATACTCTCCTCCCTGTACCCCGGAAACGCCCCGCCTCGCGGGGCGTTTCCGTTTGACGGGTCGCAGGCGCAGCGGCCCCGGGTCCCCGGTGGCCGCCCGGGTTTCGGTGCTCAGGCCGAGATGGTCCGGGGCGAACCAATCGCCGAAAGCACGCGCTGGGCGACGGCGGGCCCGGTCAGACCGACCTCCTCGCGAAGCAGCCCCGGCTTGCCGTGGGTTACGTAACGGTCGGGCAGGCCGATGCGGAGGATCCGGGCCCGCTGGCGCGGGAGGTTGTCCTCGGCGTACTCGAGCACCGCCGCCCCGAAGCCCCCGGCGAGGACGTTCTCCTCGATCGTGACGACGAGGTCGTGATCGGCGCAGAGCTGAGCCACCAGCTCGCCGTCCACCGGCTTGGCGAAGCGGCCGTCGGCGACCGTGGGTGTGAGGTCGTGGTCGGCCAGCAGCCCGGCCGCCTCGTTTGCGACCTGTACCCCCCAGCCGTAACCCAGCAGGGCGACGCGCTCGCCGCGCTGGAGGATCTCCCCGGTTCCGATCGGGATCTCGGTCGGGGTGTCCGGCAGCGGCACACCCTCGGCGGATCCACGCGGATAGCGGAAGGCGATCGGGCCCTCGTGGGCGATCGCAGTGTGCAGCATGTGCACCAGCATCGCCTCGTCGCGCGGCGCCATCACCACCACGTTGGGCAGAGGGCGGAAGTAGGAGACGTCGATGAAGCCGTGGTGCGTCGGGCCGTCGTCGCCGACAAGGCCGGCGCGGTCCATCGCGAAGACGACGTCGAGGTCCTGCAGGCAGACGTCGTGGACGATCTGGTCGAAGGCCCGCTGCAGGAAGGTCGAATAGATCGCGCAGACTGGCTTGGCGCCCTGCAGGGCCGCGCCGGAGGCGAACAGCACCGCATCCTGCTCGGCGATGCCGACGTCGTAGTACTGCTCGGGGACCTCCTCGTAGAGCTTGTTCAACCCGGTGCCCCCCGCCATCGCGGCGGTGATCCCGAGCACACGGGGATCGGCCCTCGCCTCGGTGACCAGTGCGTCGGCGAAGACGCTGGTGTAGGCGGGTGGGGAGGGCTTCGGCGGCGGTGTCTCGAGCTTCTCGGGGGCGATCGCGTCCGGTGAGTCCGACTCCTGTACGGGAACCGGCTTCGGCGCCTGGGCGGGCTGGCGATTGACGATCGATCCGGGCTTGGCCGCGTGCCACTTCTCCATCCCCTCCAGACCGCCCTCCTCGGCGGGCGCAAAACCCTTGCCCTTGACGGTGTGAATGTGGAGGACGACCGGCCGCTCAGCCTCGAGCGCATCGGTGAGGGCGGCGCGGAGGGCGGCCACATCGTGGCCGTCGATGACCCCCGTGTAGGCGAGGTCGAGCTCCTCGAACAGCAGTCCGGGCGCCCAGTAGGACTTCAGTGCGGCCTTGATCTCGGGGCCGAGCCGCTCGACCCGCTTGCCGAGGCCGAGCGGTAGGCGCGTGAGCCGCTCCTCGACATCCTCGCGGGCGTGGTAGAGCCGCGGGTTGAGGCGGAAGTGGTTGAAGTAGCGGCTCAGGGCGCCGACGTTCGGCGAGATCGACATCCCGTTGTCGTTGAGGACGATCACCATCGGCGTCTGCAGACCGCCGGCGTGATGGAGGGCCTCGTAGGCGACGCCCCCGGTCAGCGCGCCGTCTCCGATCACGGCGACCACCTTGCCGTCGGGACCGATCCCGCGCCGCATCGCCTCCTTGAGGCCGACCCCGTAGCCGATCGAGGTGGAGGCGTGCCCGGCGCCCATGATGTCGTGCTCGGACTCGGGAATGAAGCAGAACGGCGCCAGGCCGCCGTACTGGCGGATCGTCTCGAGCCTGTCCTTGCGACCGGTGAGGATCTTGTGCGGGTAGGCCTGATGGCCGACGTCCCACAGGACCTTGTCTGTCGGGCTGTCGAGCAGGCTATGCAGGGCGACGGCGAGCTCGCAGGTGCCGAGGTTGGCGCCGAAGTGGCCGCCGATCTCTCCGATCACATCGATGATCAGCTCCCGCGTCTCCTGCGCGATCTGCTGCAGCTCGTCGTCGTTGAAGGCCTTCAGGTCGGCGGGGCCGTCGATCGAGTCGAGCAGCCGCGGCGCCACCTTGCCCGCGTCTGGGTTCTCAGCGTCGCTCATGAGGGATCCGCATTGTCTCACGTCCTCGCCCCCGGCCCCCGGCGGGACCGCACCAGCGGGGCCCAGTTCAGGCGTGACGGGTGAAGATGAACTCGGCAATCGAGGCCAGCTCGCTGCCCTCGGCCTCGGCCTCGGCCAGGGCCGCGATCGCCCCGTCGTGTGATTCGCGGGCGAGCCCCCGGGCGCGCTCTAGGCCGAATTGGCTGACGTAGGTGACCTTGCCGTGGCGCTCGTCGGAGCCACTCGGCTTTCCAAGCTCCTCGTCGCTGCCGGTGACGTCGAGGATGTCGTCGACGATCTGGAAGAGCACCCCGAGCTCGCGGGCAAACCGCCGGTACGGTTCGGCCCGCTCGGGACTGAGTCCATCGAGGACGAGGGCGGCTCCGACGCTGGCTGCGATCAGGCGTCCGGTCTTCAGCGAATGGAGCTCGAGCAGACCCTCGGCGTCACGACCGCCCTCGGTCACGTCGACGTACTGGCCTCCGACCATGCCGTCGACCCCGGTCGCCCCGGCGAGCTCGCACACGGCTCGGAGGATCCGCGCGGGATCGCCCCCCTGTCGTTCGGCGATCAGTCGCACGGCCTCGGCGAAGAGAGCGTCGCCGGCGAGGATCGCGACGTCCTCACCATGGACTACGTGGGATGTCGGCCGGCCGCGCCGCAGCTCATCGTCGTCCATCGCCGGCAGGTCGTCGTGGATCAACGAATAGGTGTGGATCAGCTCGATCGCCGCAGCGGTGGGAAGCAGCGTGCTGGGATCGTGGCCCAGGGCGCGGCCGGTTGCCAGGCAGAGCACCGGGCGGATCCGCTTTCCGCCGGCCAGCAACGAGTAGCGCATCGCCTGCTCGAGGCCGTCGGTGGAGGGACGGCCGGCGAAGCTGAGCCGGACGAGGTAGTCGTCGACCTGCTCCCGGAGCTCTTCGGGATAGCCGCTCAAGCCAGGGTCTGGCCGCTCTCACCGGAGGCCAGCTGCGCCGCCTCGGCGGCGATGGCCCCCACGTCGGCCGCGATCTGAGCGGCTTCCTGGGCGAGCGTCACGGCCTCGGCGTCCTCGGTCTCGGGGGCGGTCAGCAGGGCTGAGATCTGCTCCAGCCTGCCCGCGGCCTCGCGCAGCCGGGCCTCATGTTCGACAGCGCTCACGCCCTGGCTCCGTCGGCGGCCTCGGCCCCGGGCTCGCCGGCGCCGGGCCCCGGGCTCGCCGCGCTGAGGATCCCGTTGACGAACGAGGGCGCCTCCGAGCCGCAGTAGCGGCCGGTGATCGCAACCGCCTCGGAGATCGCAACGGCGGTAGGAACGTCCTCGCGGTAGGAGATCTCGTACAGGGCGATCCGCATGATCGCCTTCTCGAGCGGCGCGATCCGATCGAGGCGCCAGCCGCGCGCGTTCTCGGAGATCAGACCGTCGAGCTCCTCGAGCTTCTCGAACGCTCCCTCCGCCAGTGCCCGGGTGAATGGCTTGGATCCGACGAGCAGCTCCCCGAGCGGGCGCGCGGTCACCTCCTGCTGATAGATCGCGAACGCTGCCTCGCGCCGCTGGTCGGAACGCTTCATGGCCCAGAGCTTAGAGCGGGAGGTGGCGTTCGCCCACGGCGTCGTCCCTCTCGCTGATCGCGGGCGCTAAGCCCGGCTGACGTACTCCCCAGACCTGGTATCGACGCGGACCTTCTCGCCCTCCTCGATGAACAGAGGGACCTGGACGATCACGCCGGTCTCGAGGGTGGCCTGCTTGCTGCCGCCGCCGGACGCGGTGTCGCCCTTGAGCCCGGGCTCGGTCTCGGTGATCTCGAGGTCGACAGCGCTCGGGACCTGCACCCCGGAGGGCTGCTCGTCGACGAACAGCAGCTCGACCTCGTCGTTGGCCCGTACCCACTGCATGCCCTCTCCGGCCACCTCGCTCGGGATCTCGAGCTGGTCGTAGGTGCTGTTGTCCATGAACACACGCATGTCGCCTGCGTCGTAGAGGTACTGCATCTTCCGGGTCTCGGTGTGGACGGGCCGGAACTTCTCCCCCGCCCGGAACGTCTTGTCTATCACCGAGCCGTCCTCGTGCCGGCGCAGCTTGGTGCGCACGAATGCTCCGCCCTTGCCCGGCTTGACGTGCTGGAAGTCGAGGATCTTGAAGATCTTGCCCTCGACCTCGATGTGGGCGCCGTTCTTGAACTGGTTGGTGGAGATCACGGCGGGCAGCGTAGCGACCCGCTGGCGGTCGGCCGTGGCAATCACGGAAGCGGCAGGCCCGCAGCGACGCCCGCAATCCCTGCGGCGGCCGCCGTCAACAGCGTGGCGACCACTCCGATGCGCAGCAGGAGCAGCGCCGCCGCGGCGAGGCCGAGGACTACGAGCTGCCATCCCTCCGAGAGCCCGAGGGCGAGCGGTACCGAGACCCCGAGTATCGCCCCGACCGCGGCCGGCCCGGCCCCGTCGAGAAAGGCGCGCACGCGGTCATCGGCGCGGAGGCGATCGAAGTGCGATCCACCTCCGAGAACGAATCCGAAGGAGGGCAGGAACGCGATCGCCGACGCCAGCAGGGCTCCGCCGAGACCCGCCGCCGCATACCCGACCACGGCGACGGTGGCGACAACCGGCCCCGGGGTGACCTGCCCGAGGGCGACGGCGTTGAGGAACTCCGACTCGCTCATCCAGCCGTAGACGTCGACCGCGTCCCCCTGCATCAAAGGGATGATCACGAAGCCACCGCCGTAGCTGAGGGCACCGACCTTGAACGCGACCCAGGCGAGCGCGGCCGCTCCGCCCGTGGCGGCGAGCACGACGACGAGGACCGGCACCGCGAAGGCCCCCGGGCCCGACCGTGGGCCGAGCCCGCGCCAGACGACCTCGGCCAGGCCGCAGCCTACGAGGACGACGACCACCCAGCCGCCGGCGGCCATCGCCGCCACGGCGCCTGCCGCCAGATAGGCGATCCAACGGGCACGACGGGCCGTGGCTCGCTCCCAGCTCGGGCCGATCAGGCCGAGGCCCGCATGCAGGGCGACGGCCGCAACGGCCGCCCCCGCCCCGGCTCCCGCCGCAAGCACCGCCTCGGGAGGTGAGGCGGAGAGGAAGATCGCCGCGAGGGCGATGATCGCGATCAGGCCGGGCAGGATGAAGGCGAGCCCGCCGATCAGCGCGCCCCTCACCGACCCGAGCCGCCAGGCGCAGAAGATCGCGAGCTGGGTGGACGCCGGTCCTGGGAGCAGGCCGGTCGTCGCGATCGCATCCTCGAACTCCTCCTCCTCTATCCAACGCCGGCCGACGACGAGCTCTCGCAACATCGCGATGTGGACCGGCGGTCCCCCGAACCCGAGCAGCCCGATCCGGCCCCACTCCCGAAGGATCTCCCCGCGCGGGACCGTCCGGGACGCCCCGGCTTCCCCCCCACTCGGGTCCCGCTCTTCCTCCTCGGCCACTCCCCACAACCCTAGGCGGCGCAGATCCCCTCCCGGTTACCAGGCTGAGAACGTGCGCGGCCCGCTCAGCCGACCTGCAGCAGGTCCTTGGGTCGCCCGCTGAGGTTCCTGTTCCCGTCGCCCTCGACCACGACCAGGTCCTCGATCCGCACGCCGAAGCGCCCGGGCAGGTAGACGCCGGGCTCGATGGTCACCACATCGCCCCGCTCGAGGGTGTCGTCGCTGCGCTGCGAGAGCCGCGGTGCCTCGTGGACGGCAATCCCGACGCCGTGACCGAGGCCGTGACCGAAGTAGTCCCCGTAGCCGGCCTCCGCGATGACCTCGCGCGCGATCCCGTCCACCTCCCTGCCGCCGGCACCGGCCTTGGTCCCATCGAGGGCGGCGAGCTGCGCGGCGAGCACGACCCCGTAAACCTCCTCCGCCTCCTCCTCGGGCGCCCCGGCAGCGTAGGTCCGGGTGCAGTCGGAGCAGTAGCCCTCGAGCACGACGCCGAGATCGACCACCACCAGCTCGCCTGCACCGATCGGCCTCTGACTCGGTTCCGCGTGCGGGAGCGATCCGTTCGGGCCGGCGGCGACGATCGGCGCGAACGCCGGCCCGTCGGCGTGCAGTTCCCGCATCCGCCGCTCAATCCATAGACCCACCTCGCGCTCGGTCCGGCCCTCCAGGCCCTGCTCCTCGAGCTCCTCGTAGATCCGATCGGTCAACTCGGCGGCGGCGGCGATCGAAGCGATCTCGGCATCGTCCTTGATCCGCCGCAACCCCTCGATCAGCCCCTCGCGCTCGAGCAGCTCAACCCCGTCGGCGGCCGCTTCCTCGAGCCGGCGCAGTTCGCGGACGCTCGTCGCGCTCGGGTCGAAGCCGACGCGCCCTGCGAGCCTGGGGCCGACCGCGTCGATCAGGCTGCGCTCGGCCCGCAGTAGATCGAACCCCTCCGGCAGCTCCGCCCGCGCTCGCTCGATGTAGCGGAAGTCGGTAATGAACAGGCGCTCGCGCTCGCTAACCAGTGCGAGGCCGCTGGTGCCTCGGAAGCCGGTCAGCCAGGTGAGATCAGCGATCGCTTCGCGAGCCGAGTCGCCGGGCCGGACCAGGTCGCCGACCAGGATCGAATCGATCTCGGAGCCCGCCAGCGAGTGGGCGAGCCGGTCCGCGCGGCCCTCGACGCTCGAGCCCACCCGCCTAGACCCCGAGCTCGGCCTTGACGATCTCGAGCGCCCGGCGGTAGCCGTCCGCGCCCTCGCCCGAGATCTTGTTGGCGACGATCCCGTCGAACACCGAGACGGCTCGCCAGTCCTCGCGGTCCTCGACCGAGGAGATGTGGACCTCGACGCTGGGGACCTCCGCAACCTCGAGGGCGTCACGGATCGCCCACGAGTAGTGGGTCCAGGCGCCGGCATTGATGATCGCCGCGTCCGCCCGCTCCGGCAGTCGGTGCAGGTACTCGACGAACTCCCCTTCGTGATTGGTCTGGAAGAAGGTCGGGAGCAGGCCCAGCTCACGGGCCCAGCGGCCTACCCGGGTCTCGAGCTCGGCCAGGGTGAAGCTGCCGTACACCTCTGGGTCGCGGCGCCCCAACGTGTCGAGGTTGACGCCGTGCAGGATCTCGACCCGGTTGTGGGCTCCGCTCATGGACGCAATCCTGCCACCGCGGACCGCAGCGCACCCGTCTCGACCTCGAAACCATGCTCGACGTCGCCGGGTGCGCGGATCAGTACGAACCCGAGCCCGGCCGCCGTCCGCTTCTTGTCCATCCCGGTGGCCTCGATGACCGCGTCGGCATCGACGACATCATCGAGCCGGGTCGGCAGCCCGGCCGAGCCGAGCAGCTCGGCCACCTCGCCCCGCAGCTCTGGCTGCTCGGAGAGCTCGAGGGCCGCCAGCAGTCCTAGCCCCACCGCCTCACCGTGGCGGTAGCGCTCGTAGTGGGTCGCTGCCTCGATCGCGTGGCCGACCGTATGGCCGAGGTTGAGTACGGCCCGCCTGCCCGAATCACGCTCGTCCTCGGCGACGACGGCCAGCTTCGTCTCGGCGCATGCGAAGACCACGGCCTGCAGATCCTCGACGCCCGGTGCCGGCATGAGACGGACCCGCTCCCAGAGCTCACCACCTGCGATCAGCGCGGTCTTCACCACCTCCGCGAACCCGGCCGCCAGCTCGGCCTCGGGCAGGCTCGCCAGGGCGCCGGGGTCGGCGAGGACGGCCGCGGGCTGGTGGTAGGCACCGACGTAGTTCTTCGCCGCGGCCAGATCGACGCCGGTCTTTCCCCCCAGGGCGGAGTCGACCTGGGCGAGTAGGGTCGTCGGGACCTGGACCACCGGGACCCCGCGCTGGTAGACAGCTGCGCAGAAGCCCGCGAGATCGCCGACCACGCCGCCTCCGACCGCGACCAGCGAGTCGTCCCGGCGGACTCCGGCCGCCGCCAGCTCGCCCAGAACCCGCTCGGCCTGCCCAAGGGTTTTCGACCGCTCCCCGCCCTCGCACTCGATCGGCGAGCCCGCATGGGCGGGCACCGAGGCGCCGCCGGCAACCGCCGCGGGATCGACCACGGCGAACCGGCGATGGCCGACGGCGGGTGCGCCGGGCAGATCGAGGGCCCCTGCCGCTCCGGCGCCGACGAAGACCGGGTACTCGTCCTCGCCCGCCCGCGCCCAGGCTACGCGAAGCCCACCCGAGTCGTGGCGTAGGGCCGCCAACCACGGAGCCGCCAGCGCCGGGGTCTCATCGCCGCCCCGTGGAAGCACGACCCGGGCGACGTCCCGGTAGAGCGGGATGCGCTGCTCGAAGAGCCGTTGGAACTGCTCGCGGTCGGCGGCGAGCGGCCTGCCGCTGCCGCGGGATCGCTGCCAGGCCACCTCCGCCCGGACCCGGCACCAGACCGTCACGTTCCGGCGCAGGGCCTCTCGCACGCTCTCGGAGCCGACCGCGCCTCCGCCGAGCGCGACGACGCCGCCGGCCCCGAGGGCCTCCAGAGCGACCTCCTGCTCGCGCTCCCTGAACGCTGCCTCCCCCTCACGCTCGAAGAAGTCCTCGATCGGCTCGCCGAGCCGATCGGCGAGCAGCTCGTCGGTGTCGATCAGATCCTCGCCGAGCGCGTGTGCGATCGCCGCGCCGGCTCGTGTCTTGCCGGCGGCCATGAAGCCGACCAGCGCGATCGCCCTCTTGCCGTCACTCTGCATCTGTCCTCAGCGCTCGATGCGCTCGCGGTAGTGCGCGACCGCTGCCTTCACGTCGTCGATGTGGTCGCCGCCGAACTTCTCCCGGTAGGCCCGCGCGATCGTGAGCGCGAGCATCGCCTCGCCGACAACCGCGGCCGCCGGGACGACGGTCGAGTCGGTTCTCTCCTTGTGGGCGGCTCGCGGCTCCTTGCTGTGGACATCGACCGAGCGCAGCGGCTTGGTCAGGGTCGAGATCGGCTTGATCGCAACCTGAGCGAGAAGCGGCTCGCCGTTCGTCATCCCTCCCTCGAGTCCGCCGGCGCGGTTGGTCTCGCGCCAGAAGCCACGCTCGGGGTCATGGAAGATCTCATCGTGCGCCTCGGAGCCGCGCGATGCGGCGACCTCCCATGCGGGCCCGAGGCTGACCCCCTTGATCGACTGAATCGAGATCATCGCCTGGGCGATCCGGCCGTCGAGCCTCTCCCTCCAGGAGGTGTGGGAGCCGAGCCCGGGAATCAGGCCGAAGGCACGGACCTCGAAGGTGCCGCCGAGCGATTCGTTCTCCCTCCGCAGCCGGTTGATCTCGTCGACCATCGCCTCCTCGGCCTGCCCGTCGAGGCAGCGGACCGGGCTCTCGTCGACGGCCTCGAAGTCCTCGGGGCCGAGCTCGTCGGGGGCGGGAGCCGTCACCGATCCGATCCGGGTCACGTGGCTGCGGATCGTCACCCCGAGTTCGGTCAGGAACTGACGGGCGAGGGCGCCGGCTGCCACCCGAGCCGCCGTCTCGCGCGCGCTCGCGCGCTCCAGCACGTTGCGAATATCCTCATGGCCGTACTTGAGCAGGCCCGGCAGGTCAGCGTGCCCGGGCCGTGGCAGATGCACCTGCTCGATCTCGGCATCGGTCGGCCAGGGGTTCATCCGCTCGTCCCAATTGGCGTAGTCGCGATTGGCGACGAGCACGGCGATCGGGCTGCCGAGCGTACGGCCGTGGCGCACGCCGGAGCGGATCTCGACCGTGTCGGTCTCGATCTTCATCCTCCCGCCCCGTCCATGGCCGAGTTGGCGGCGCGCCATGTCGCGGTCGAGGCCCTCGCGGTCGAGCTCGAGCCCGGCGGGCATGCCCTCGACAACCGCGGTCAGGCCTGGGCCGTGGGATTCACCCGCTGTGACGAAGTCGAAGCGCGCCATTTCGGCAGCAAGGCTAGCCGTCGTGGCAGGCGGTGGCCGCTGAAGGGGAAATCAACCGCCGAGGGCGGAGTTCTGGCTGGCGAGCTTGCGCAGCCTCTCGGGCGAGACCTTGGAGGGGTCGATTCGCTCCTCGATCAGCTTCACCTTGGTCAACTTGATCGCGTATACCCGGCCGTCGGGCTCGTAGGTGAAGCGATGAACCTGACCCTCCTTGAGGAGGATGAACTCGCAGTTGCTGTTGTTGGGTGAGCAGTTGCCGTCGCCCTTGCTGGACTCGACGCTGCGCGAGACGACGAAGGCGGCCTCGGTCGCATCGAAGTTGCCCTGGATGAACTGCAGAACCGGGCGCTTGTTGCCGGGCACGAACTCGAGCTGTTTGACGTCCTGCCTCTTCTCGGACTGGCCGTCGACCCTGATCTTCACGTTGATGCGCCAGCTGTAGAGAATGATCTCTTCGCTGCTGGACCCTCCACCGCCATCGCCGGAGCCGCCGGAGCCGGAGCCGGAGCCGGAGCCACCGCCGGTGTCGGTTGTGCCGCCCGACTCTGCGGAGCCACCCGCGATCCCGGAGCCGGAGCCAGCGTCTGCCTTGGTGTCGTTGGCGGCGGCCTGCTCAGCCTTCTCCTCCTTGGTCGGCCCGGTCAGCTGCTGCTCGAAGGGGTTGCGCTCGTTGAACTTGTCGAGGCGCTTCTCGAAGTCCCGCAGTCCAGGCACCTCGGCGAGCACGACCGGGCTTGCCTCGTCCGCGGAACCGGCTTGAGCCGGTGGCGCCAGCGGCGGACCGACCGGCGTCTCCTCACCGCTCGAGATCAGGAAGGGCACGGCGACGATCCCGACCAGCAGCATGATCGCCACCGAGAGCAGCCGCCGATCACGGAGATCGTTGTAGAGGTCGCTGACCAGCTTCGGGCTGCGCACCTTCATCGCTCAGCCCTCCGGAGCCGTGGAGACGGGTGCTGCCTGAGGGCTCGCGGCCGGGGCGGGGCCTGCCGGGGTCGCCCCGGCGGAGAGACCCTGCGCCGGGGGGACGATGTAGGTCGTCGCGTTGAAGTCGGCCTGGATCCTCGGGAAGCCCTTATCGGGATCGGACGTCATCACGAACGAGTCGATCGTCGCGAGCCGGCCCTCGATCTCAGGCTCGCCGTTCTTGACCTTGACCGTCCCATCCACCGCGCCGAAGAAGTCGGCCATGTTGAAGAAGTTCCCGTTGAAGGTGAACGCGTAGGGCGTGACCGGTAGACCCGCGGGTCCGACGGTGGCGCCGAGCGGGAGTGCGGCGGCGCTCGCCTCCGTCGCCGCAGCCGGAGCCGGCGTCGACGAGCCTCCGTCGGAGTCCCCGGTCACCTCGAAGCTGATGAAGTCGACGTCGTTTGCCTTGCCCAGGTCGGCGAAGTCGAACAGCAGTGACGCCTGGTCGCCGTCCTCGGGCACGGCGCGTCCGAGCAGGATCAGCTCGGCGTAGGCCTTCGGGAAATCGTCACGCGCCTCCTCGGCGGCAGCGAGCTGCGACTCCGTCGCCGAGATCGAGGTGCGCAGCGCGTCGATGTCGGTCTGCAGATCGCCGGCCTCCGTACGCTTGGGGCCGAGGACGAGCAGCCACAGGCCGACCAGCAGCGCCAGGATCGGCAGCGCGATCAGGATCGTTCGGTCGCTACCCCGCATCGGACCCTCCCGATGTGACGGCGGCCGTGCTCGCTCCGCCGCTGCCATTGCCGTTGCCTCCCTGGCTCGGGTCGGTGGCGGCCGGTGCGGTGGTCTGCCCATCGGCGGCCGGTTCCTCGCCTCCGGCCGGCTGGGCGTCGAGTTCGTTGCCGCCCGTCGCCGGGGGTGTCTCGGGCGGTGGGGCTCCGCCGCCGGCAGGCGGCCCGGCGATCACCTCGTCGAAGGCGGCGACCGCCTCGAACTTGGAGATGTAGGACCGGGTACGGCAGTCCTCGCCGCCAGTGCCGGCGGCCGCACCGGCGACCGGCTTCTCGCCCCTGGTCGCGAGCACCCTCGTCACCCCGTCGATGTCCTCGAGCGCGGCGACCAGGCGAGCGACGTCCTTCTGGCTTCTCGCGCAGCCCTCCATCGTCAGCGCCGGACCGGTGATCTCGGCCGCGCCGGCGGCGCCGCCGGCGCCTGCGGCGGCTTCGGCCGATACGGCCCCGGAGAGGCTCGTGAGCCAGACGGTATTCGGCAGTACCGCCGAGAGCTCCCGCATCACTCGCTCCCAGTCGAAGCGGCTCCGCGCGAGCGAGATGATCGTCTCCTTGCGGGCGGCCTTCGTCTGCTCGAACTGGACGAAAGAGGCGAGGTTGGTGGCCCGTGCCTGAAGCTCCGCGTCCTCGGCCTGCAGGGCGGCGAGCTCCGCCTCACGATCCCCGACCTGCTTGGAGAAGACCGCGAATGCAGTGACGCCGGCGAGAACGAGGGCGAGGGCGCCGATCACCACGTAGACGAGCGACCCGGTCCGGTTCGAGCTCGCATCCGCGACGCGCTCCTCGGCCGCGATGAGATTGACCGGCCTCATGGCGCCACCGCCGGTTCTTCGAGCCCGAGCCCGTAGCTGAGGGTGAGCCGGGCCGCCGAAGCCTCGTCGAGTTGGGAGAGCGCCCCCGGACGGCCGACCCACAGCGGGTAGCCGAGCTCGCGCTGGAGACGATCGGTGAGCCCGGTGATACTCGTCCCCTGGCCGCAGGCAACAACCTCCTCGATCGCGATCGCGCCCTCCTGAGCGCCGTAGAACTCGAGCGAGAGTCGCAGCTCGTCGGCGAGCTTGGCGGCGCCCTCGTCGAGAACCTGGCGAGCCGCGGCGACGATCCCGGGGTCCCCTTCGATGTCCTCCGTCGGTTGATCCAGCCCAACGTGTGAGACCCACTGCCGGGCGTGCTCGAGGGTCAGCTCGCGTCGCTCGGCCAAGCGCTGCGCCATCCCCTCGATTCCGAACTGGCTGACACGGGTGAAGAGGCAGGTGGAGCCGCGCGCGACGGCGAGGTTGGTGACGTCGCCGAGGCTGCAGTACAGCCGCGGCGGGACCTGGGCACCGGGCTCGGCCATCTCGGTACCGAGGCCCTCCTCGTCAGGGATCGCTCCCGCCACGGGGCTGGTGCCGGCGAGCGCCCTGATCATCCCGAAGGCGGAGACGTCGATGCCGACCGGCTTCAGTCCCGCGTTGCGCAGCGCCGCCGTGAAGGCTCCGACCATCTCGCGGCGGGCGGCGACGACGACGACGTCCATCTGACGCTCATCGTCGCCGACTTCCTTGGCCACGACCTGCCAGTCGATCACGGCCTGGTCCAGCGACATCGGGATGTGATCCTGGGCCTGGAAGCGGATCGCGGTCTCGAGCTCCTTCTTGTCCTCGATGATCGGCAGTCGCAGCGTGCGGACGACGATCCGCTGGTTGGCGACGCCGACGCGGACGCTGCGGGAGAGCTTGGTCTCGCTGAACAGCGACTTCAGGACCGCGCCGAGGGCCTCGGGGTCGGCGACCTCCCCGTCGCGGCTGACCCCGGCGGGCAGCGGCGCGATACCGGTGCGGCCGACCTGCGTGGCGCCGTTGGTGCTGATCTCGGCCGCGGCCACGCTACCGGCCTCGATATCGAGTCCGACGATGGTTGACGCATTTTTGGAGGAGAGCTGCAAAGGGGGGGTACTGCGGTCGCTTGCTCGCCCCTACATCGGCTCCGCGAGCCAAGTCCTTGAATCGAGCTGGACTTGGTGGGATGCGTGTGTCAGGCGCGCGCGATCAGCTCTCGAAGAACGAATCGACGTACCAATCTACGATCTCGTCCCCGACGAAGATCGAAGCCACGCCTCCGAGCGCAAGGAACGGCCCGAATGGCACCGCGCGCTTGCGCGCGTCGGCCCCGTGGCGGGCGATCAGCACGACCCCGTAGAGAGCGCCCGCAGCGAAGCCGATCAGCAGCGCCGGGGCCACCGCCCTCCCCAGGTAAAGGCCCATGACGCCGGCGAGCTTGACGTCTCCCATCCCCATTCCGCGCGGATAGGCGAGCGCGACCAGGAACAAGATGCCGAAGGCAGCGAGCGCCGCGGCACCCCGCTCCGCCATCCCGCCCGGGTCTGTCGGCGCGGCGATCGCGATCCCGATGATCGCGCTGACGAGCAGGATCTTGTTGGGGATGATCCGGTGCTCGAGGTCGGTGATCGTGATCGCCAGCAGCGTGGTCGCCAGCGCGCACGCGAGGGCGATCTCGGCCGGGTCGTCCTCGAAGCGGAAGAGGGCCCCGACGAAGATGGCCGCGAGGGTGAGCTCCAGCAACGGGTACAGCGGCGAGATCCGGGCCCCGCAGTGCCGGCAGCGCCCGCGAAGGATCAGGTAGGAGAGGACCGGGATGTTGTCGTAGGCCGCGATCTGCGTCTCGCACTGAGGACAGCGCGAGCGCGGCGCGACGATCGACTGGCCGAGCGGAACGCGATGGGCGACGACGCTGATGAAGCTCCCGATCACCAGGCCCAGCAGCGCCATGAAAACGATCTGGACGGCCATCGCCACGGAACCCTATATAGGCGGCCGGGCGCTGCGGCTCAGGAGGAGAAGTCGAGCGTCTGGCGCTGCACGTGCCAGGCCGACTCGACCGGATCGAGGAAGTGGGGTGGCGTGACGAACCGGAGTCGGTCGTCGTAGTTGTAGTCCTTGAGATAGCCGGTGCTCGAGGATCCGAAGGTGCCGACCGCGCCACGGAACCTCTGGGCGATCGCGCCGTTGACCTCGAGCGTGCCGAGCGAGGCGCCACAGTCGTAGTGATCGACGATGAACGAGTGGTTGATCGCCAGGATCGCGGCGTCGATCGTGACGTCGTTGAGTGTGTTCGGTCCGTTGCTGCCGCCGTTGCAGGACCGCCGTCCGGTCTGGGCGTCGAACTGGTGCATTACGCGGACGAAGTTGTTCGAGATCAGGCCGAGCATGCCGTCTGCCTGGCGGTTGAGGTCTCCCTCAACCACCACGTCATTCTCGGCGGCAACGGTGAGGCGGCCGCTGTAGTCACCGCTGACGTAGGCGTTGCCGCAGCCGCCGCTGTCCTCATAGGTGGCGGTGAATGGCGAGTAGGCGGACGAGCAGCCGGTGCCGTTGCTGACATAGATGACGCCGTTCGAGGGGAACGGCATCGGGCCGACGCTGCCGTCCTCGTCCGTCACCGTGATCTGGTTGCCGGAGAGCGCGATATGCACCTGGCCCTCGAACTTGTAGGAGGGGTCGGCGATCTGAGCGAGCTGACCGTTGGTCGGGGGCGGGGTCAGGACGGGGGCGTTGGTGATGAAGGTGCCAACGAAGTTCGGTGATGGTGAGTTGATCCCGGTCCAGCCAGGAGGTGGAGAGCTGACCTCGATCGTGTCGGAGAGGTCGCGTCCGAAGGTCGGGCTGCCGTAGATCGCCAGCCGGTCGTTGGTGTGTAGCGGCCCGCCGATGGTCTCGCCGGAGATGAAGTAGATGTTGTTGCAGTAGTTGCCGCCGGAGCCGGGGATCGGGTCGTCGAGCCGGCCTTCTGCGACCGTCTTCGTGCACTGCTGGTAGGCCCCGGGAATGGAGCTCGCGGGGTAGGTCTCGGGATCAGATGTCTCGAGCTGGGTGAAGTAGAGGAAATCGAGAAAGCCGGCGCGCTTGAAGGTGGCAACGATCGACCGCTTCGTGTTGCCCGCGTAGCCGGTCGCGCGGATCCGGAAGGTGCCGGTCGCCAGTCCGGACTGCTCGATCATCGAGGCTGCCGCATCGTTGGTGTCGCAGCTGCTCTGTCCCTGGGCCGGGATCAACTCGATCGCATACTCGACCCCCGGCTCGTCGCCGACCGGGCGCCGGTTGGTGGTCGAGCCCATCTGGTTGACGGCGCTTGGCCCGGGGACACTCGTGCAGTTCGTCCAGTAGTTGCTGTCCTCGGTGAGGTGGAAGGCGTAGTCGGAGATACCGGCCTGGGCGGCCTGCTGGGCCCGCTTGGTGTCGAGGTCGCGCCGGGTCAGGTTGATGTCCTGATTGACCGCGCCGGCGGTAACCGCCAGCAACAGGCTGGTGATGACCAGCACCGCCAGCGCGAGCGAGATCGAGAAGCCGTCCTCTTGCTGGAGTCTCAGGCGCATGGCAGGTTCTCCGCGCTCGTGTCCCGCGCCGCCGGGGAGAAGCGCAGGATCGAGGAGTCCACGATCGTGACCGGCTTGTCGCTGGGGCTGCTGCCCGGCGGAGCGATCCCGTAGCCGACCGTCACCTGGACCACGCGCTCGGCATCCTCGGTGCTCAGCGGGGTCGGCAACTGCTCACCGGGGATCGCCCCCTCGACGTAGGCGTAGTAGCGGAAGTAGGGCTGGGTCGTCGGCGGCTCGCCGGTCTTGGGAGGCTGAAGGCCATCGAGAAGCTGGGTCGTCTCCGAGGGCGTGCCGCTGAAGGTCCAGACGGGGGAGGACCCGCCCGTGGCCGGGAACACCTGCTCGTCCAGGGCGCCGCCGGAGACGGTGAGACGGCGCAACACGGGCACCGGCTCAACCGCCGAGCCGTTCGCGTGGACGAAGCTCATCGAGTTGCCGTCGCTTCCCGCTTGAACAGGGGCGACATAGGAGCCGACGCAGCTCGAGTTCAGCCGGTCCATCACCTTCTGCATCGTCGGCCGGGCCTTCTGGTTGGCGGCGACCGTCCCGGTAACGCGGGTCGAGCCGCGGAGCGTGACCTCCATGAGCGAGAGCATTGCGAAACCGACCACCAGCCCGATCGAGGCGACGATCAGCATCTCGACCAGGGTGAAGCCGTCTTGGTCCGATCGGATCCGTCTCATAGCGGGCAGGGTCCCGGTTGGATCTGGCCGAGGTCGCCGAGGTAGATGTCGTAGTCCTTGGCGTAGTCGGTCTGGTCGACGTTGCGGCCCGTCAGGGTCCGATTCACGTTCGCGTCCGAAGCGCAGATGTCGTAGTCCTTGCCCCACGGCAGCCCGATGTCAAGCTCGCCGTTCGCATCGGCCGTGTAGGTGCGTGTGACCGGGTCGCCGTCGACCAGGCAGGCGGTGTCGACGATCACGACCTGGGCGTCCGGCACCGGATTGCCGGGGCTGGTGCCGTTCTGTCCATCCCAGACGTTGAGCTCGAGGCCGGGAAGCTGCAGGGTCGCCGTCTCACTGCCGCCCGGGGGCACAGTGACATCCGCGAGGGCCTCGGCCGCCGGCGGGTCGGTGAGGTTGGTCGGGTTCGGGTTGTTGCTCGTGCAGGCGCCCGCGTACACCGTGTAGGGCGATGAGAACGGGAACAAGGTGTCGGCGACGACGGTCGGGCTCGAGGTGCCGGGGTCGCCGAACGAGCGCGCCGACTCGAGACCGGTGTTGAAGGCGACCAGCGAGTCGGCCTCGGAGGTCTCGAGCTGACCGCCGACGAAGGTCGTGAAGTCGGCGGTGACCGAGCCGGGATCGTCGAGCTGGAATACGATCGAGTTGGTGCTGAAGCCGACGACGCCGACCGTGGTCGGCTGCGGCGCATTCCCGTTCACATCGACCAGCCCTGGGGCGGTGAGAGTCACGGAATAGTTGCCGGACTGCAGGCCGCCGATGATCAGGCATCCGAAAGCGTTGGTGGTGCCGCTGAAGGAGCCCGGTCCGGAGCCGCCGATGCCGACGCCGCTGATCCCGTCGTTGTTGCTGTTGACGACGCTGATCGCCAGCGCGCCCTCGTCAGGGCTGATCGAGCCGCTCCGCGGGGCGACGATGCTGCTGATCTTCGAGGGCGGCCGCGAGCCCATGGTCGGCCAGCTGACTGTCGAGGTGATCCGGAGGTAGTCGGCCGAGGCGCCCTGCTCGCAAGTCGTGGTGCCGGTGCTGTCGGTGGCGAACTCACCCCGCGAGTCGACGGTGAAGGTGACACCGTCCTGCTCGACGACGCGCTGCTCGGTCAGGTTCCCGAGCTGATCGATACGCAATGACCGCAGGCGGGCCTGATCCTGCTCGGCGATTCCATGGGCGCTGGCGCGGCTGCGCTGCTCCCCCGAGGCGCTGGTCGCCGCGTCGATGCCGCCGAGGACGGCGAGGGAGGTGAGTACGACTATCACCGCAGCGACGAGCAGCTCCACCAGGGAGAACCCACTCTCGTCACCTGCGATACGTCTCAGGGCCTCCATGGCGCCCTCCACCCCCTATACGGAATTCGGTTCGACCCAGGTCTGAGCCGACACGCGATTGATCGGCGGCCTCGAGGCCGCGCTTTAGAACTGGGCGCCCGCACTGGACGAACCGCCCACGTCGGGGCGACGCGGCCGATGGGCGCCGGCTGCGGCCGCTTAACGAGGAGAGGCGGGCCCGGGGGCCCGCCTCTCTCGCGTTCGCAGTTTCGGCGCTAGGCCGTCTGCGTGCGGTTCTTGGCTATTACGAACCGCTCCAGTCGGCGCTGGGCGGACAACCTCCGTCCCCGGCCGTGGTGCAGGTCAGCGTCGTGGTGCCGCCCGCGATCCGGTTGATCGAGAACGTGTTACCGGTATCGGACGTCGCCGTCACCGTGTAGGTGTCGTCGGCGATGTTCGCGACGCCGAGGGTCGCGCCGGTCAGCGTGGACTCGACGTTCTCCAGGTTGGCGACGGTGACGCCGTTGGCGCCGCCGTAGACACCACCGTTGTCGGTGGCGATCGTCTCGGCGGCGGTCTGGGCGGTACGTGCGGCGGCCTTGGCGTCAGCGTCACGAGCCTTGTCACGCTGCGAGAAGAACGACGGCACTGCGATTGCGGCCAGGATGCCAAGGATGAGCATGACTACCAGCAGCTCAACCAGGGTGAAACCTGACTCCTCGTTGCTCCGCTTACGGAGATTCTCCAGCATAGGTACCCTCCTTAGAGTCCTAATTGTCTGGAGCCAGAGCCCGTTGCCTAAGCCAGTCGGGAAGTCTATGACCCCGGTGGTAACTCGGCTGACTCCCCGTCTTGGTTAGGGAGCCCCGTGGTTTTGCGTAACCGCCTCGCGACGGTGTTGCCTTTGGTCACCAGGGCTCTAGCCCTATTTCTCTTACGGCTCCAGTATCGGTCCGGAGGGCACAAAGCTTTAGCTCGATTGAGTAGAGCAGGGCCAACTGGACGGGTGTCTTACGCCATCTCGACCTAGGTGGTGGCACCTAGATGGGCGCCAAGTTGCAGCTCAGGGCGTCGGCTGGCCGTGGGGCCGCGCAAGAATGTGCTCTCTATGGCCGCCCGCCGCCTTCTCGCCGTCCTGGTCGCACTGCTGATCGTCTCCTCCCTGGCGGCGGCACTCGCGCCACAGCGCCAGGCGGAGGAGACGACCTCGACGACGACCTCGACGACGAGCAATGCCGATCCGGCGTCTGCAGGCGGGGGCGCGGTGATCACGGAGCGGATCGCGGCCGATCCACCCAAGCCGGTTCGGATCGTCGCGCAGCTGGGCGACCAGCTGGCGCTCACGGTCGCCGTCGCCGCGCCTTCAGAGGTCGCGATCACCGATCTCGGGCTGAGCCGCTTTGCGACCGCCGACGATCCTGCCCGATTCGATCTACTCCTCCGCCGGGAGGGTCGTTTCGCGGTCACCGTCGCCGACGCGCCCAGCCCCGTCGGGCTGATCGTTGTCAACGAGCCCTGAGGCGACGCTCTCCTCGGGGGGCCGACGATGGGCAGCTGTCATCGTTGTCGCTGGAGCCGATGAAGCTGCCGTCCCTTCCGATCCCTCTGGCCCGCCGCGCATCCGCCCAGATCGGCGACTTCGCCTCCTTGCCGCTGCCCTGCGGAGGGGGAACAGGGTCGCCTCCGGCGCTCCCCAACCGGGGATATCGAGCACGGTGCCCCCGTCGCCACGCATGGCCGAGCTAAGCCGGAGCGCCGCGGCAGCGAGTCGCGGCGGCTGCAGCAGGCCCAGGACCTCTTCACGAGAGCCTGGGTGGCGTCATCGCCCGCGAGGTCGCGCGGGAGATCCCCCAGCATGTCCGCACGGTGGTGACCCACGGGACGCCGGCAGTCGGCGGTCCGACCCGCACCCGCGGCCGTTCTTGGAGATCCCAACCGCCTTCCGAGTTACCATCCCCCCGCTCGCCACCCACGGCGTTGCGGATTGCGGAGCGGGCGGCGCGAGCCCTTGGTCGCCAGAGTCGCCGCTGATACGGTGGCCTGCATGAGCGAGCGTAAGCGCGTCACCTGCACGGTATGCGACTGCGCCTGCCAGCTCACCGCGGATGTCAGCGACGGTCGCGTGACGAAGATCGGTCCGAGCGACAACCCGCTGATTCGGGGAAACATCTGCATGAAGGGGCCGAGCGCACGGAAGCTCTACGCCGGTCCCGACCGGCTGACCAAGCCGCTGCGCAGGATCGGTGAGCGAGGCGAGCACCGCTGGGAGGAGGTCAGCTGGGACAGCGCCCTCGACGAGATCGCCGAGCGGCTCGCGGTCATCGTCGAGCGCGATGGCCCCGAGGCGTTCGCGGTAGCGGCGAGCAACTGGAATACGGCGAACGAGCACGGTCTCGGGCGGCGCTTCATGAACCTGCTCGGCAGCCCCAACTTCATCAGCGGCGTCTCGATGTGCATGGGCAATACCTCCGCGGTGCACCGGATGACGACCGGGTGGTTCCCGTTCCCCGACATCATCAACTCCGACTGCGTGGTGCTGTTCGGCCACAACCCGCGCAGGCACTCCTGGACGCTGATCTACAACATGGTGCGCCAGGCGCAGGCGCGTGGAGCGAAGCTGATCGTGCTCGACCCTCGGGTCTCCGGCAACGCGGACCGGGCCGACATGCATCTGCAGTTGCGGAGCGGAACCGACACGGCGATGACGCTCGGTTGGCTCAACGTGATCATCGAGGAGAAGCTCTACGACGAGCGGTTCGTGCGCGACTGGACCGTCGGCTTCGACGACCTCGCTGAGCGGGTTCGCGAATACCCGCTCGAGCGGGTCTCGGAGATCACCGGCGTCCCGGCGGAGTTGATTCGCGAAGCGGCACGGACCTACGCGACCGCGCGAGCCGCGGTGATCCCATGGACGCCGATCACCGACAAGCAGGTGGCATCGACCTCCGCCATCCGCTGCCACGCGATCCTGCGTGCGATCTGCGGAAACCTCGATGTTCCCGGGGGAGAGATCCAATGGGGCTTCAACCCCTCGGTGATCCCGGAGGAGCACATCGAGCAGCACGAGGCACTCTCGCAGGCTCAGCGCGACAAGCAGCTCGGGGCCGACACACACCCGGTCTACACCCACCGGGGAATGGCCTATCTCGAGGAGCCGCTGAAGCGGGTCTGGGGAGAGCGCTACGCGAACATCGTGATGGGCAACTACATGGCCAATCCCACCGCGGTCTTCCGGGCGATGGAAACGGGCGAGCCCTACCCGGTCAAGGCGCTGTTCACCCTGGGCAACAACGTCGTGATGGGGTACCCCAACCAACAGCGGATCATCCGCGCGTTCCAGAACCAGGAGCTGGTCGTAACGCACGAGCTGTTCATGACGCCCACGGCCGCACTCAGCGACTTCATACTCCCTGGCGACACCTTCCTGGAGCGGCCGAACATCCATGACGGCTTCCGCTGGTTGCCGCGGATCCAGGTCTCCGAGCAGGCGAGCGAGCCACCCGGCGAGTGCCGTGGTGTCTTCGACTTCTGGACCGGACTGGCGGAGCGGATGGACCTGGGCGAGCACTTCCCGTGGCGTTCGATCGAGGAGTTGCTCGACTACAAGCTGACGCCGACCGGCATGAGCTTCGCGGAGTACTGCGACGCGTTCGATCTCCAGGCTGCCGCACCCGAGTACCGCTCATATCGCAAGACCGGTTTCGCGACACCGTCCGGAAAGGTTGAGCTCAGCTCGAGCGTGCTCGAGGACCTCGGCTTCGACCCGCTCCCCTACCACCGCGAGCTCGCCACCAGCGAGGAGTTCCCCCTGCTGGCCTTCGTCGGTGTGCGGGAAGACCCCTACTTCCAGACGGGACAGCGTCAACTCGCGCAGCTTCGTCGGCTCGCTCCGCTCCCGCGCGCCTTCCTGCACCCCGACGACGCCGCGGCCTACGGCCTTTCCGCCGGGGACTGGCTCGAGGTGATCACCGATCACGGTGCGGTCAGCCTCGAATTGGACGTACGCGAAGACATGCTGGCCGGCCACGTACGCGTCCCCCACGGCTGGTGGTTCCCGGAGCTGGTGAGCGACCTCGGTGACGGTGGCGCGGGCACCCACAACGACGGGATGATCGTCGGCGACGACCCCGATCTGCTCGACTTCGAGCAGGGGCTGCCTCACTTCTGTGGGATCCCATGCCGGATCGAAAGGCTGGACCAGCCGCCCGCGCACATTGCCGCCTCCGCCTCCGCCGAATACCAGGGCCAATTCGGCAGGATCGGCGCCACCCGGTGAAGCCAACCTTCGCCGACGAGGTGCGCCTCCGGGCACGCGAGAGCCGCGGCCGGATCGAGACCAAGCTCCTCAATCGCGCCGTGCGGCACCACAAGGGGCCCCTCGACGAGGCAATAACCTGGCTCGTAGATCGGGTCGTCCCCGATGTCGCCTCGGAGCCGCCCGAGGATCGACGCGGCGGCTCCGACCGACCCCCGAAGCGCCGGGACGAGGCTGCGGCCGACGAGATCGTCTGCGACGGCTAGGCCCCGCCGGCTGGCGGAGCGACGGTCGATTTCTCAGTCCGCGTAGAGGTCGCGCTGGCGGCCACTCGCGCCCTCGACGATCGCCACCACCTCGGCGGGGTCGTCGGTCAGCCGCAGCATGCCCGCCTCGGCCGGCTCGAGCTCGCCGCTTCCGACCATGTGCTCGTGCATCCAGGCGAGCAGGCCGCCCCAGTGCTCGCTGCCGACGAGGATCACCGGGAAGTGACGGATCGTCGCGGTGCTGATCAGATTCAGCGCCTCGAACAGCTCGTCCATGGTTCCGAAGCCGCCGGGATGAATCACGAACGCCGAGGCGTAGCGAACGAACGCCACCTTGCGTGCAAAGAAGTGTTCGAAGTCGACTCGGCGGCTCACGTAGGGGTTGACTTCCTGCTCGTACGGCAGCTCGATATTGAGCCCGACCGACTCGGCCCCCGCCTGACGGGCGCCGAGGTTGGCCGCCTCCATAAGCCCCGGCCCGCCCCCGGTGATAACCGTGAAGCCGGCCTCGCCGAGCGCCCGGGAGACCGCGGTGGCGCGAACGTAGACGGGGTCTCCGCGGGGCGTGCGGGCCGAGCCGAAGACCGAGACGGCGCGGTCGATGTCCGCCAGCGCCTCGAAGCTGCGCGCCATCTCCGAACTGATCTCACGCAGCCGCTCGGCCTCGGCGCCGTCGAGGTCGGCGCGCGGCCTGCCCGCCCACTGCAGAAAGGGATCGCTCGCAGCCTCGCCCGAATCGCTCACGGAGTGCAGGCTATTGGGGCCGACGCCCCCTTCTCTAACGGATCTTGTCGTAGAGGCTGAAGATCGGGAGGTACATCGAGATCACGATGAAGCCGACCATGGCGCCGACGAAGACGATCATCAAGGGTTCGATCAGCGAGGTCAGAGCCTTGATCTTGGCATCCACCTCGGCCTCGTAGAAATCGGCGATCTTGCCGAGCATGTGCTCGAGCTGACCGGTCTCCTCGCCGACCGAGACCATGTGGCTGACCATGGTGGGAAAGACGGGGGCCCGCTCGAGCGGACCGGCGATACTGCCGCCGCGTCGGACCGATGAGTAGACGTCCTCCATCGTCCGCTCGATCACCTTGTTGCCGGCGGTCTCGCCCGCGATCTTGACCGCCTGGAGGATCGGTACACCTGCGGAGATGGTGCCGCTGAAGATCCGCGACCAGCGGGCGATCGCGACCTTTTGGACCACATCGCCGATCTTGAACGGCAGGCGGAGCTTGAGGGCGTCCCACTGATAGCGGCCCTTCTCGCTCTTCTTCCATTGGAAGAAGCCGACCGTGAGGGCGATTATCGCCGGCACGACGATGAACCAGGAGCCGGTGAGCAGGTCGGAGACACCGACGGTGATCCGGGTCGGCAGCGGAAGCGTCGCGTCCTCGCCGTTCTCGGCCGAAATCTCCTCGAAGATGCCCGCGAAGATCGGGACGATGAAGGCGACGACGACGACCATCACGACCAGCGCGAAGCCGAAGACCAGGGCCGGGTAGATCATCGCCGAGCGGATCTGGCGACGCAGGGCGTCGAGCTTCTCCAGCTGGTAGGCGATCATCTCGAGCGCCTGCTCGAGGCGACCCGAGCCCTCCCCCGCCCGGACCATCGAGCGGTAGAGCGGGTCGAAGACGACCGGGTGACGCTCCATCGCGTCGGCGACGCCGCTGCCGGCCTCGACGTCGCTGCGCAGGCCGGTGATGGCCTCCTTGACCTTCTCGTCCTCGGTCTGGTCCTCCAGCGTGTAAAGGCTGCGGAGCATCGGCATCCCCGAGGCGATCAGGGTGGCGAACTGTCGCGAGAAGACGCTGAGCTCGCGCATCTTGACGCTCTTGAAGCGGTCGAGGGCACCCTCGAGCTTCATCGCCTCGCGCTTCTCGGAGACATCGAGGACGATCAGCCCACGCTGGCGTAGCTGCTCGGTGACCTGGGACTTGGTGCTCGCCTCGAGCTCTCCGCGCGACGGCACCCCGGCTACGTCAACGGCCCTGAACGCGTAGGTCGACATCGGCTAGGCCGGCGTCCCCAGCGTGGTCGCGGCGCCCTGGTAGGTCTGGTTGCTCTGCATCGAGCCGCCGAGCAGCCGTCTCAGCTCCTCCGGATGTGCCGCACGCGACTCGGCGAGCTGGCGGGTGATCTTTCCCTGACGCAGGAGCTGGGCGAGGTGGGCGTCCATGGTCTGCATCCCGGTCGACCCCGAGGTCTGGATCGCGGAGTAGATCTGATGGGTCTTGCCCTCGCGGATCAGGTTGCGGACAGCCGGGGTCGGCACCAGCACCTCGCAGGCGCAGGCGCGGCCGGCGCCGTCGGACGTCGGCAGCAGCTGCTGGGTGACGATGCCTTGCAGGGCGACCGAGAGCTGCATCCGCACCTGGCTCTGCTGGGCGGCGGGGAAGACGTCGATGATGCGGTCAATGGTCTGGGCGGTCGATTGCGTATGCAGGGTGGCGAAGACGAGGTGACCGGTCTCGGCCGCGGTCAGGGCGGTTGAGATCGTCTCGAGGTCGCGCATCTCGCCGACGAGGATCACGTCGGGGTCCTGACGCAGGGCGGCCTTGAGCGCGGTCGCGAAGTTGACAGCGTCGCTCCCGATCTCTCGCTGGTTGACGATGCACTTCTGATGACGGTGCATGAACTCGATCGGGTCCTCGATCGTCAGGATGTGTTCCTCGCGCTCGCGGTTGATCATGTCGATCATCGCCGCCAGGCTGGTGGTCTTGCCCGAGCCGGTCGGGCCGGTGACGAGCACGAAGCCGCGGGGCTTACGGGTGAAATCCTCCAGCACCGTCGGCAGGGCGAGCTCGTCGATCGACTTGATCTCCTGAGGAATGTGGCGGAAGGCGGCGCTGATCGCGCCCCGCTGGAAGTAGCAGTTGACGCGGAAGCGCGCGACCTTGGGGATCGAGTAGGCGAAGTCGAGCTGCTGCTCGTTCTCGAAGCGCTTGCGCTGGTCGCTGTTGAGGATCGAGTAGATGACCTCGCGGGTCAGCTGCGGCGTCAGCGCCGGGTAGTCGTCCATCGGTGAGATCCGCCCACGGACCCGGATCGCGGGCGGAAAGCCCGGCGTCAGGTGCACGTCGGAGGCACGCACGTCGACCATCCGCGTGAGTACCTCGGCAAAGTCGAAGTCGCTCATTGGTCCAATAGATCGTCATCTCGCGGCTGTTTCTTGAGCGCTCGTGGACGACGCCCACTAGCTGCTCGGCTGCTCGGACGGCTCTCCCCCCGCCTCCAGCGCCTCACCACCGCCCTCGCCGCGCCGGTAGGCGAGCAGCTCGCGAACGGCAATCTGCAACGCGGCTGCCACCGGAATCGCGAGCAGCGCACCGATAATGCCGAGCAGGAAGCCGCCGATCAGGGCCGCAACCACGATGATGAACGGGTCCAGCGCCACCGCGCGGCTCTGGATCCGCGGCTGGATCACGTAGTTCTCGAACTGCTGGTAGGCGATCGCGAAGGCGACCCAGATGATCGTGGTGGTCGGGAAGTCCGCGAAGACGGTGATCACGGCGACGATAAAGGCGCCGATCGACGCTCCAATCAGCGGGATCAGGTCGAACAACGCGATGATCACCGCCAGCGCCAGCGGCGCCGGGACCCCGAGGATCGTCAGCACGATGAAGGCGGCGATCCCGGCGATCGTCGCCTGCGCCAGTGCTCCTCTGACGTAGGCGCTGACCGCGAACGCGATCCGGTCGAGGGCGCCGCGGATCGCCTCCCGCTCCTGCTTGGGGCGGTAGCGGAGCGCGGCATCGGTCCAGACCCGGCCACGGGAAACCATGAAGACGCTGAGGACGAGGATCGTGAAGACCGCGAACACGGAGCTGATCAGGCCGGCGCCCACATCCGCCAGAGCTCCCGCGGTGTTGTCGAGATCGGAGGCCAGCGTCTGGGCGAGCTCCTGCAGCTTGGTGGTCAGATCGAAGTTCTCGTTCAGCTCCTGCAGCTGCTTGTTGTCCTGGATGAACTGACTCAGGTCCTGCACGTATCCGGGCAGTTCGCTGACCAGCGAGGCCAGGGCCCGAACCGCCGGCGGGATCAGGATCGCGCCGATCGTGATCGGGACCAGGATCAGGCCGGCGTAGACGATTGCGATCGCAGGCCCACGCGGCATCCGGGTCGAGAGCCGATTGACCGGCGCCGAGACGACGACCGCGACGAAGGTCGCCATCGCGAGATAGAAGAGCGGGGTGCGGACCAGATAGACGATGTAGAGGGCCAGGGCGCTGAGCACCACCGTGACGACGACGCGGAGAATCGCCCGGACGGTCGGCTCGCGAGCCGAGCCCGGCTGTGAGGGCAGTCCGGCGCCCACGGCCTCTGTGGGCGAATCGCCGCTCGATGCGGGAGGATTCTCCATCCCCGTGGTTGTAAGGACGAGATCGGACGTATCGCCGAACCCGCTCAGGCTGGTGCTCAGGGCGCTGGTCGTCCTGATCGTCAACGCCGTCGCGCTGCTGCTCCTCTCCGAGGTCCTTACCGGCTTCGTCCTCGACGGTCCTGCGGCGGCGCTCTGGACGGCCCTGCTGGTCGGACTTCTCAACGGCCTGGTCTGGCCGACGCTGGCGCGCCTGACGCTGCCCTTGAACGTGCTCACCCTCGGCGGCGCCGCGATCGTCCTCAACGCGGTCCTGGTCACGCTCGTGATCGACCTCATCCCGGACGCTCAGATCAGTGGTCTCGGCGAGGGAATCGTCGTCACCATCGGCCTCACCGCCCTGACCGCGCTGTTCTCGGCACTGCTCGCGATCGGCGATGACCAATCCTGGTACCGCAACGTCGTCGAGCGAGGCCTCAAGCGCCGCGGCGAACGGATCGAGAGCGAGGTCCCGGGCGTGCTGTTCCTGGAGATCGACGGCCTCGCGCACCAGATCGCCCAGCGTGCGCTTCGGGACGGGACCGCCCCCAACCTGGCCCGCTGGGTGCGAGACGGAAGCCACCGGCTGCGCGATTGGGAGACCGACCTCTCCTCGCAGACGGGGGCGATGCAGGCCGGGATCCTGCACGGCAACAATCACGACATGCCCGCCTTCCGCTGGTGGGAGAAGGACCGCGGCACCGCGATCGTCACCAACCACCCCAAGGATGCGACCGAGATCGAGCGGCGGCATTCCAACGGCCGCGGCTTGCTCCACGCTGACGGGGCGAGCCGCGCCAACATCCTCTCCGGGGATGCGCCGCACTCGATGCTGACGATGAGCACCGCCCTGCACCGCCGCCGGCCGCTCGGCAAGGACTACGCCGCCTACTTCGCGCGGCCATACGCCACCCTGAAGACCGCCGGAGGCGCGATCGCCGACTACGCCCGCGAGCGCCACGCCGCGGCCCGCCAGAGGCGGCGTGATGTGCGCCCCAGAGTCGAGCGCAACCGCGTCTACGCCGCGATGCGGGCCTTCGCGACCGCGATCCAGCTCGACCTGCAGGTCGCCGCCGTCGTCGGCGACGTGCTTGCCGGGCGGCCGGTGGTCTACACGACCTTCCTCGCCTACGACGAGGTCGCCCACCATTCCGGGATCGAGCGGACGGACACGATGCAGGTCCTTGCCAAGGTCGATCGTGCCCTCGGCCAGATCGAGTCCGCCGTCGCCTCAGCGCCGCGGCCCTATCGCCTGGTCGCGCTCTCCGACCATGGCCAATCCCAGGGAGCGACCTTCAAGCAGCGCTACGGGATCACGCTCGAGGATCTGGTCACCGAGCACTGCGCCTCAGACGCGATCCAAGCCGCCTCGGGCGGCGAAGACGAGGCGACCGCCTATCTCAGCGCCGGCTTGACCGAGCTCGGGCGCGACGACACCGCGGCCGGCCGTACGGTGCGGGCCTTCACCCGTGGGCGCCGCGAGGGCGAGGAGGTCGTGATCGAATCGGGCAGCGAGGCGCAGACAGCCGACGGCGCCCGTCTCGATGGTCAGTCGGCCCGGGACTCCGGCGCCGGGGAGGAGCTGCCCGAGCTCTCGGTGATGGCCTCCGGCTGCCTCGGGCTGATCAGCTTCCCACGCGAGCCCGGCCGACTCACCAGGGAGCGGATCGACGAGCTCCATCCCCACCTGATCGACGAGCTGAAGCGGCATCCGGGGATCGGCTTCATGATGGTCCGGACCGAGGCCGAGGGCCCGGTGGCGCTCGGGGCCGACGGCAGCCACCGCCTTTCCGACGGCCGGATCGAGGGCGAGGATCCACTCGCGGTTTTCGGCCCCAACACCGCCGCTCACCTGAGGCGGACCGACTCATTCCCGCATTGCCCCGACCTGGTCCTCAACAGCACCTACTGGACGGATGCCGAGGAGGTCGCCGCCTTCGAGGAGCTGGTCGGCTCGCACGGGGGCATCGGCGGCCCGCAGAGTCAACCGTTCGTCTGCCACCCCTCCGATCTGCCCTGGCCCGAGGACGGGGTCGTCGGGGCTGAGGCGCTCCACCGGGTCTTCTGCGGCTGGCTCGCGCTGCTCGGTCAGGAGGCCTACGCCGACAACCCGGAGGGATCGAGCGAGACGCTCTCCCCGGGCTCCAGCGCCAGCATCGAGACCGACGGCGCCCGCTTCTCCAGCTGAGCGCGAAACCGCTCCAGCGGCTCGCGCACCGCGCCGGGATCGGTGCTCATCCCGAGGCGGCTGTAGGTGCCCCAGTGGATCGGGACGACGACCGAGGGTGCAAGTCGCAGCGCCGCCTCGGCAGCGCGATCGGGGTCGAGATGTCCGGGCCCGACCCGCGGCCCCCAGCCGGTGATCGGCAAGAGCGCCACCTCTACGTCCGCGGAGAGCTGCTCCATGTGGTCGAAGAGGTCGGTATCGCCCGCGAAGTAGACGCCACGGCCGGCGCCGGGGTTGAGCACGAATCCGACCGACGGCGCGTCCCGAAGCCAGGGCCAGCGGCGGCCGTCGTGGACGGCGTCGACCGCGCGGACCTCCACCCCGCCGATCTCGGCGCTCTCGCCCTCCGCCAACTCGACCGGCTCCGGCAGGCGGGCCCGACGTATCGCGGCGGCCGCCGAGGGTCCGGCGAGCAGCGCCGGGCTGCCGGGGATCGAGCGTAGTGAGGGCAGGTCGAGATGGTCGTGGTGTCCGTGTGAGATCAGGACTCCATCGAGGCCACTGATCAGTCCCGGATCCGGCACCGCGACCCGCCGGCGCAGGTGCCCGACCCGCGGCCGCAGGACTGGATCGGTCAGAAAGCCGGCGCCGCCGATCTCGACCAGGACCGTGGCGTGGCCGACGTAGGTGATCCGCAGCGGCTTCACAGCTCGCAGGGTAGATCACCTCCGGAATCCGCCCCCGAGTCCCGCCGCCCCCCCTCAAACAGCGACGCGGGCGACCTCTTCGATGCTGGTGACGCCCGAGCGGACCTTCTGCAAGCCGGCCTCCTTGAGGGTCAGCATGCCCTCCTCGCGGGCGAGCGCTGTGATTTCGGCCTGTGGGGCGCCGCCGACGGTCAGGTCCTTGAGCCGCTCGGTCATCTCCATCACCGAGTAGAGGCCGATTCGGCCCTTGTATCCGGTCCCGTTGCAACGGGCGCACCCGACCGGCTCGTATGCCTCGATGTCGGCGCCGACTCTGAAGCCGGCCTCCTCGAGCGCGCCGCCGGTCAGGAGCGTGCGGCGCTTGCAGTTGGTGCAGAGAGTCCGTGCCAGTCGCTGGGCGACGACGCAGTCGACCGCCGAGGCGGTGAGGAAGGACTCGACACCCATCTTCGACAGCCGGGTGACCGCGCCCGGCGCATCGTTGGTGTGCAGGGTTGAGAGCACCATGTGGCCCGTGAGCGCGGCCTCGATCGCGATCCGGGCCGTCTCGGCATCGCGGATCTCGCCCACCATCATGATGTCGGGGTCGGCCCGGAGCATCGAGCGCAGGCCGTTGGCGAAGGTCAGGCCGGCCTTGCGGTTGACGCCGATCTGATTTATGCCGGAGATCCGGTACTCGACCGGGTCCTCGATCGTGATGATGTTCTTGGCGACCTCGTTGAGCTCGGTCAGCGCCGAATACAGCGTCGTCGATTTCCCGGATCCGGTCGGGCCGGTGACCAGCACCGCGCCGTAGGCCTGATGAAAGGCGCGCTCGAAGCGCTCCCGCTGATCCTCCGCCATCCCGAGATCGTCGAGCGAACGCAGGGCCTGGCTCTTGTCGAGGATGCGCAGCGTGCAACCCTCGCCCTTCTGGGTCGGGACGGTGACGACACGGAGATCGACCTTGCGGTCCTCGACGGTGAGGCTGACCCGGCCATCCTGGGGCACCCTCTTCTCGGCAATATCCAGATCGCTCATGATCTTCACGCGGCTGACCACGCCGGAGACCATCCGCTTGGGGACGCGCGCCGCCTCGTACAGGACACCGTCGACGCGGAAGCGAACCCGCATCTCCCTCTCCTCGGGCTCGAAGTGGATGTCGGATGCGCCCTCGGCGACGGCCTGGCCGAGGATGGAGTAGACGAGCTTGATCACCGGCGCGTCGTCGGCCGACTCGCGCAACTCGGTGACGTCGGCGCCTGAGAGGTGCTCCTCCTCCTCGTCCTCCTCGACGGCCTCCGCGACGCTGGTCTCGAGCGTGTTCAGGCGCCCGATCAAGGCATCGACGTCAGGCTCGGCGGCGACCGCGACCTTGCAGTTGAGCCCGGTCATCATCTGCACGTCATCGACCGCTACGACGTTGGCGGGGTCGACCATCGCGAGGATCACGGTCTCCTCGTCGATGTAGCCCACCGGCACCGCCCCGTAGCGGCGGGCGGTGCTGACGCTGATCAGGTTGGCGGCGCCCATGTCGACCTGGAAGCTGTTGAGGTCGAGGTGGTCGAGGCCGTAGCGCTCGGCCATCGCCCTGGCGAGCTGATCGCTGTCGATCAGGCCCTGCTCGAGCATCAGGTCCTCGGGCGAGTGGCCGGCGGTGCGCGCCTCATCGATCACCTGCTGAACGCGCGCGTCGCTGACGTAACCGAGCGCGACGATCACGTCGGTGATGAACTCACCGGTGTGCGTCCGGGTCCGCGGCGCGGTCATGCCCGCTGGGCTGTCCAGGACCTCGCCCTCGAGCTCGGGGGCCGGCGCCGCGGCGGCAGTGGCCGGCGCGGGGACCGGCCGGAGGTGGCTGGGTCGATTGGAGGAGTCTGGGGTCATTGCTGTAAGGGCTTGGGTTTCACCGCGTGTCGCATGGTCGCCATCGGAGCGCTCAGGCCGGTCCAGATCTTGAATGATGCGGCGCCCTGACGAACCAGGATCTCCAGTCCGTCAACCGTTTGTGCCCCGGCCTCCTTCGCAACTCTGATCAGCCCGGTCTCTCCCATCCCATATACGAGATCGACCACGACCTGTGTTTCCATTAGCTGATCGGCCCGAATCGGGGTGGCCTTGAATACTGCACCGCTCGTTCTAGACGCCGCACCGGCTCCCGGTGCGGCCTCCTCGAGACCCAAGGATGTGGTGTTGACCACGATTCCATACCGCGAGAGGGATTCGATCGAGCCGTTGCCGAGCGAGCGGGCCCCCATCCGATCCGCCAGCGCCTGGGCCCGCTCGGCCGTCCGGTTCCAGATCTCGACCTCGGCTCCGGCGCGGCGCAGGGCCCAGACGGCCGCCCGCGCCGACCCGCCGGCGCCCAGGACCAGCGTCAGCTCCCCCTCGGGCGGGGACGGCAGCGCGTCGATCAGCCCGGGCGCATCGGTGTTGGCGGCCTCGATCCCGGCGGCGCCGAAGCTGAGCGTGTTTGCCGCTCCGATCGCTCTCGCTGCCTCAGAGGCCCGGTCGGCCAACGCCAGCGCGGCCTGCTTGTGGGGGATCGTGACGTTCGCTCCGACGAATCCGGCCGATCGCAGCTCCTCCACGCCGGTCCCGAAATCCTCCGGGCTGAGCTCGATCGCCTCGTAGCTCCACTCCTCGTCGAGCCCGAGCTCGGCGAAGGCTGCGTTGTGCATGCGCGGCGAGAGCGAGTGGGAGACGGGCTGACCCAGTACCGCGAGCCGCTTCACTCCGCCCCCTAACCGCAGTCTGTGGGCGAGCCGCCCTCGGCCTCGAGCGCGGCCTGGTACTTGGCCCGGGCCTTCTCGAACTCGGCGGAATCGGCGGTGAAGACGTGCTCGTTACAGGTCCCGGGCTTGATCACGTAAAAGCGGAAATCCTTGTTGGCCGGGTCCGCCGCGGCCTCGATCGATGCCAGCCCCGGATTGCCGATCGGGGTCGGCGGCAGGCCCGCGTTGATACGCGTGTTGTATGGCGTGTCGGCGGACAGCTCGCTCTCCAGCAGCGGCGAGTCGAAGTCGTCGAGCTCGTAGCGGAGGGTGGCGTCGATTCCCAGCGGCTCTCCGTCGCCGAGGCGGTTATAGATCACCGCCGCGACCAGACGACGCTCCTCGGGAACCGAGACCTCGCGCTCGATCATCGAGGCGATCTTGAGCACGTCGTAGGTGGTCAGATTCCTCTTCTTCGCCTCGCTGAGATCCACCTGGGAGATGTTCTGCATGAAGGCATCGAGCTGCTTGCTGACCAACGCCGTGGCCTTGGCCCGCTTCTCGAGCTCGTAGGTCGCCGGAAAGAGGAATCCCTCAAGCGACTGTGCGTCGGCGGCACCGTAGCGCTTCATCGGGAATCCCTTCGGGGCCTTCCGCGCAGCCTTGTCGTAGCCGCCCTTGAGCTTCGCCTTCTTGGCGAGCTTGCCGATCTGATCGAGCGTCAAACCCTCAGGGATGGTCAGCGACTGGGTCTCGACGGGCTCGACGGCGACCGAGTCGACCGTGGGCTCATCACCGCCGCCGGCGGCCCTGGCGATGACGACGATCACGACGACGAAGCCGAGCACCGCCGCGGCGGCCAGCAGCCGGCGGCGCATGATCTCCTTGCCGAGCCTGCCGCCTGCCTCGCGGCCGCGGTCGAGGCCGGGTAGCCGCCGGGGCTGAGCGAAGAACTCGCGCGAGTCAGAGGCGGGTTCGGGATCGTCGCCGCCGATCGGCGCGGCCTCGCGGCCTTCGTGCTCGGCTGCCGGCGGCGCCGGGGGCTTCTCCGATGGGGCATCCGGGGCCGGGGCTGTGTGTTCGGCAGGAGGCGGGGCCGGGATCGCGTCACGCACCCGCTCGCCGAGAGAGCGTCGGGTCTCCTCCCCGCGGTCACGCTTGGCCCGGCGCTGCTCGCGCTCTCGCCTGCGCGCCTCGCGTTCGGCGGCGGACGGATCGCCCTCGAGGAAGGGATCGCTCGGGTCGTCGCGGTCAGCCATCGCCACGGCTCCGTTCGGCTGCGCCAAGGTAGCTCTCGAGCAGGTGCGCGGCCGCCAGCGAATCCTCAGCGGCCCGGGCGCCGCCACGCCGCGAGGCGCCGGCCATCGCGGTGGTCAGCCGCTCGTCGTAGAGCAAGACCTCCACCTCGACGGCCGCCTCGAGCTCGGCTACGAATCCCCGAACGACCCCGGCCTGCTGACCCTCACTGCCGTCGCGGCCGAGCGGGAGGCCGACGACGATCCGCTCGACATCCTGCTCGGAGGCGAGCCTGGCGAAGGTTTCGACATCGGGGGGCTCGACGACCTCTATCGGGCGAGCGATGGTGCCGCTCCGGTCGGAGATCGCACAGCCACAACGGGCCTCACCGTGGTCGATCGCCAAAACGCGCATCCTCAGCCCAGTCCGGAGACGATCGCCTCGCGCGCGGCCTCGAGCGCCTGTTCGAGCTTCTCGGGGTCTCGGCCGCCGGCCTGGGCAACGTTATCGCGGCCTCCGCCGCCGCCACCGACGATCGCGGCCGCGTTGCGGACGACCTCGGAGGCCGAGAGGCCGGCCGAGACCGCGCCGTCGGAGAAGCTCCCCACCAGCGCGACCTTGCCCTCGGCGGCCCCGGCAAGCACGACCGCGGCCTCGCCGAGACGCTGGCGGAGCTGATCGGCGAGATCGAGCATCCGCCGCTGGTCGGCGAGTTCCCCGAGCGAGCCGACCACAACCTTGACTCCGGCGATCTCCTCGGCGCCGTCGGCGATCCCGGCAGCGAGGTCGCCGGCTGCCTCTGCTCCCTGCTCCGCGGCGGCACCCTCGAGCTCGCGGAGCCGCGAGATGAGGCGCTCGACGGCGGCCTCAGGATCATCGCGGGAACCCAGCGACGCGGCCACCGCCTCCAGACGGTCGCTGCGCGAGCGGAAGTGCTGGATCGCCGCCGGTCCGCTGATCGCCTCGATCCGGCGCACGTTGGACGCGCTCGAGCCCTCGGAGGTGATCGCGAAGATGCCGATCTCTGCCGTGTTGGCCACATGGGTGCCACCGCAGAGCTCGCGGGAAACCTCCTCGATCTCGATCATCCTCACCCAATCGCCGTACTTCTCGCCGAACAGAGCCATGGCGCCAAGCTCCTCGGCCCGCTCGCGCTCCATCTCCATCGCCCTGACCGGGAGCGAGTCGGCGATCCACCCGTTGACGCGCTCCTCGATCGCGGCGACGTCCTCCGGCTCCAGGCGCGATCCGTGTGAGAAGTCGAAGCGGAGCTTGTCGGGGCGCACCGCAGAGCCCGCCTGCCGGACGTGGGTACCGAGCCGCTCGCGCAGCGCTGCGTGCAGCAGGTGTGTCGCGGTGTGGTTGCGCATCGTCGCGTGGCGAGAGCGGTGGTCGACGGTGGCCTCGACCCGGGTGCCGGGCTCGGGAGGCTCGCCCTCGATCCGTAGCGCCTGATCGTCGCCGACGCGGTAGACGTCGATCACCCCAGCCTCGCTGCCATTCCAGCGCAGGGCGCCGCCGTCGGCTGTCTGGCCTCCGCCCTCGGCGTAGAAGGGGCTCTCCTCGAGCTTGACCAGCGCCTGCCCATCGGCGTCGGCGACCGCGGCGGCAGCGGCGACCGCGGTCTCGGCGCCGAGGTCGACGTAGCCGATGAACCGGGTCGGCGGGGCGCCACCGACGAAGCTGAGCACGGCGTCGTGACGATCGGCCATGACGCTGGTACCACCGCTGCGAGCCCGCTCACGCTGACTCTCCATCAGGGCCTCGAATCCGGAGTCGTCGACCGAGAGGCCCCGTTCGGCCAGCAGCTCCTTCGTCATCTCGTAGGGGAAGCCGAAGGTGTCGTGCAACCGGAAGGCGTCCTCGGCGTCGATCCAGGAGGTGTTCGACTCGAGCGCCTCCTCGATCAGACGACCCAGCAGCTCGGTGCCCCGATCGAGCGTGCGGCCGAAGCTCTCCTCCTCGCGCGATACCCAGCCAAGGATCGTCTCGCGCTCGGCGGCGAGCTGGGGGTGGACGTCGGCGAGCATCTCGATCACGCGCTCGGCGAAGCCCTCCAGCCAGGGCGCCTGCAGACCGAGGACGCGGCCCTGTTGGATGGCACGCCGCATGATCCGGCGGAGGATGTAGCCGCGATCCTCGTTGGAGGGCACCACGCCGTCGGCGATCAGCTCGACCGAGCCGCGGGTGTGGTCGGTGATGATCCGCATCGCCCTGACCATCTTCGGATCACCGTCGTCGTAGGCGTGACCGGAGAGCTCGGCCGCGTGGTCGATCAGCGGCCGGAACAGGTCGGTGTCATAGACGGAGGGGACGTCCTGGAGGATCGCCGCCATCCGCTCCAGGCCCATGCCGGTGTCGATGTTCTTGGAGGGCAGATCGACCAGCGAGCCGTCCTCCTGCAGCTCGTAGGTCATGAACACGTGGTTCCAGTACTCGAGGAAGCGGTCGCTGTCGTCGCCGGGACGCACCTCGGGACCGCCGAACTCCTCACCACGGTCGAGGTACATCTCCGAGCAGGGGCCGCAGGGACCGGTCGGGCCGGCTTGCCAGAAGTTCTCCGAGCGAGGCAGGCGGACGATCCGCTCCTCGGGCACGCCAAACGAGCGCCAGATGCCGATCGCCTCCTCGTCGGGGCCGAGGCCGAGGTCGTCGTCGCCGGCGAACACCGTCACCCAGATGTCGGCGGGGTCGAAGCCGAAGCCCTGCAGCGAGAGCTCCCAGCCGAAGGCGATCGCCCGCTCCTTGAAGTAGTCGCCGATCGAGAAGTTGCCGAGCATCTCGAAGAAGGTGAGGTGACGGGCGGTGTTGCCGACCTCCTCGATATCAGTGGTCCGGAAGCAGCGCTGGGCCGAGGTCAGGCGCGGTCCGGGGGGCGCCTCCAGACCCATGAAATAGGGCTTCAGAGGCTGCATGCCGGCCGTGGTCAGCAGCACGGTCGGATCGTGGGAGGAGGGTACGAGCGAGGCCGACGGGCGGCGCAGGTGGTCGCGCTCCTCGAAGTAGCTCAGGTAGGTCTCGCGGATCTCGGCCGAGTTCACGCCATCAAGGCTATGGGATGCCGCCCCGGCTGCATCGGCAGCGGCCTCAGTCGATCACCCCGTGGCCGACGATCAGCTCGCCGCTGTAAAAGACCGCGGTCTGGCCAGGTGCCGGCCTGCGGGTCGAGGCCTCGAGCTCGAGCTCGAGCCTGTCACCGGCGACCGCGCCCGCGCGGCACGGCAGCGAGCGCGAGCGGTAGCGGAGCTTGACCCCGTCGATTGCCTCGGCGGGCCTATGCAGAGTCGGCGCCGCGACCACCACCCGGCTGGTCTGCAGCTGCTCGTCGGTTCCGACCACGATCCGATTCGACTCAGCGTCGGTGGCGAGAACGTAGAGCGGCTCGGATGCGGCGAGACCGATTCCCCGCCGCTGCCCGACCGTGTAGTTGTGATGGCCGTTGTGGCTGCCGAGGCGCCGGCCGGAATGGTCGACGATCTCTCCCTCCCTGGCCTCCATCGATCCATGCCGCGCGAGGAAGCCGCTCTTGCCCTCGCCCGCGAGGAAGCAGAGGTCCTGGCTCTCGGCCCGATCGGCGACTCCGATCCCCGATGCGGCAGCGATCTCCCTCACCTCCGGTTTGCGTAGCCCCGCAAGCGGAAAGCGCATTCGACGCAGGCGCTGGGTCGGGAGCGCGGCGAGCATGTAGGTCTGGTCCTTGGCGGGATCTGCGGCGGGACCGAGCAGCGGCCCCTCGCCGTCCCCGTCGACGCGCGCGTAGTGGCCGGTGGCGAGCCCGACGGCGCCGAGCCGCTCGGCGAGATCGATCATCGGGTCGAGGCGGACCCGCCCGTTGCAGCGAACGCACGGGTTGGGTGTGGCGCCGGAGGCGTAGCCGTCGAGGAAGGGGTCGACCACACCGGCCCGGAAGCGCTCGCGCAGATCGACCGTGAGATGCGGGACCCCCATGGAGTGGGCGACCTCACGGGCGGCCCGCACCGCCTGGGGCGAACAGCAGCTCTGCTCACCGTCGTTGGCAGGATCCGACCACAGCTCGAGGGTCACCGCGAAGACCTCCGCCCCACCCCGATGCTCGAGGTGGAGGGCAACGGCGCTGTCGACCCCGCCGCTCATCGCGACCAGCACCCGCTCCCGCCCGGACGGAGGCACCAGCAGCCGCTGTCCTGAGATCGCCGCCGCTCCGAGCGCGCGGTGGAGCGCGTCGGCGGCCAGGTCGGGGCCATGCCGCCCGATCGGACTCACGCCGCCGAGCTCGCGCTCGATCGCGGCCGCATCGATCGATGCAGCCGCCGCCAGCCCGGATCCGTCGACCAGCTCGGCGACGGCGGCGATCGAGGCGCGGGCGGCGGCGCATCCCTCACCGGCTACCCGGACCGAGCCGATCGTCCCGGCCTCGACCGTGAGCGCGATCCGCAGCGAGTCACCGCAGGCCGCCCCGCCGGCGGCACCGGCGAAGCTGTGGGGCAGCGCCTCGCCGAGGTGGCTGCGATCGCGGCTGTAGTAGTCGAGTGCGCTGGTCATGGCCCTGGAAACCCGTGGTCACCAGGGTAGATGGCGGGACGCGCCCCGGGCGTGGCTGCTCAGTCGGGGAAGCTCGGGCGGTTGCGGCCGGAGTAGAGCGCGTCCTCGAGGGCGATCCCGACGCTCTTCTCGCCGCGGAAGCCCTCGCTGATGATCGCGGTCAGCTCGCCGCCGGTCAGCTTCGGCGGCCGGATGACGATCAGCGCCGGGGTCCGCGAGACGTTCACTCCCTGAGTGATGCGGGAGTAATCGCTCACGTTCTTGGCCTTCACCGTCAGCATCTTCACGTTCCCGTTCCCGGCCCTCTCGGCGTAGCTGCGGAGCTTGCGATCGCTCTTGCCGCTGGGGTCGTAGACGAGGATCGCGACCGCCTTGTTGTCATCGAGAGCCGCCAGCACGTTGCCGGGGAGGCCCTTGCCCGACTCGAGCTCGTTGACCCGAACGCCGGCGGCCGACCCACCCGGCGACGCCGTCTCCGGCGCTGCGGCCGCCGGGGCGGCGGGATCGGGCGCGACCGGGGCGGTCGCGGAGGTGGAGCCGTCGCCGGTCGTGGTCAGTGGTGGTGCGGCCGCGGGCTGGCTGCCCGGCTCGGGCGCCGCGGGTGTCTCCTCGCCCTTGAGGACGGTCGTGAAGACGATGATCGCGAAGACGACCCCGACTACGCCGAGCACGGCCAGCTGGACCATCGGGTTCTCGTTCAGCGCCTGCCGCATCAGCCGGTCCCTCCCGCGGGGCTCTGGCCGGGTGATCCGGTCCGCTCGTGCGCCCAGCCGATCGCGGAACGAAAAGAGGGCCCCAGCCTGCCGGTCCCACCCCGTGTCAGCTGAACCCGTGAGAACAGGTGGGGATCTGACGAAGCAGCCGCACGCGGCACCTCGGACATCGATCCCCAAGCCGAATGCGTTGGTTCACAATTGGAGTGGCTGTCGAACAAGCTCGAGCCCATAAGGAAAGTTACTCACTTGGGATCTCGGCTTCTCAGAGACAAACCTTGAGCAGGGATGGACGATCGGTTGCAGGCGCCCGCCCAGCCCGCTCGACTAGCCGTGGCCCATCAGCCGTTGGCGGGCCGATTCCTCGTCGTCGTAGAGCGCGAGCCCGGTGATCAGGCCCTGATCGATCCGGAAGACGAGGTAGATCGGGGCCGAATCGCCGACCTCCCCGCTCTCGCGCCAGACGTATTCGACGCGTGCGATCACCAGGTACCCCCGCTCGATCCTCTCGACGGCCTGGCGCCGGTAGCGACGGTCGAGGTGCTCGTAGCCCTTCTGCGACCAGGCGAGGGCGGCGTCGATCCCCGCGTGGGTCGAGCGGCCAGTCTCGATCGTCACCCCTTCACCCAGCAGTTCCCGCAGCCGCTCCGGGGCGCGGTCGGAGATCGCTTCGAGCGCGAGATCGATCAGCTCCTCCACCGGGAGCTGGAAGGCCACGCCCCTCAGCCCCGGCTGTCCCCGGAACCCGCAGCCGGCCCAGGGGCGGGCGGCGCCTTTGGCTTGGCCGCAACCGTGACGCCGAGCTCCCGCAGCTGCTGAGGATCGACCGGGGCCGGCGCCCCCGTCAGGGGGTCGGAGCCGGACGCCGTCTTCGGGAAGGCGATCACATCGCGGATCGACTCGGTCCCATGGGCGAGGGCGGCGATCCGATCGACGCCGTAGGCGATGCCTCCGTGGGGGGGCGCCCCGTAGCGAAGCGCCTCGAGCAGGAATCCGAACCGCGCCTCGGCCTCCTCGGCGTCGATCCCGAGCAGCTCCAGCACCCGTCGTTGGGTCTCGGCGTCGTTGATCCGGATCGATCCGCCACCGATCTCCCAACCGTTCCAGACCATGTCGTAGGCGTCGGTCATCGCCTCGCCGGGGTTGTCGGGGTCGAGATCGCCGGCGGCGGCGGTGAAGGGATGGTGCAGGGGCTGCCAGCCTGTGTCCTCGGCGTTGCGCTCGAACAGCGGCCAGTCGACGATCCAGCAGAACGAGTGGTCGCCCTCTGGGATCAGGTCCCAGCGCCGCGCGAGCCGACGGCGGAGGCCGTCGAGCACCTGGTTGGCGACCGCCACCTCGTCGGCGACCAGCAGAAGCAGGTCCCCCTCGGATGCATCGAGCAGCTCGTTCAGCCCCGACAGCTCTTCGGCGGTGAGGAACTTGGCGGTTGGCGAGCGCCAGCCCTCACCCTCCCGGAAGGCCCAGACCAGGCCCTTAGCGCCCAGCTCCTGCGCCTCGGTGATCAGGCCGTCGAGCTCTGAGCGCGGGAGCTCGCGGGCGCCGGCGTTGAGGCCCTTGACGATGCCGCCGTCGTCGATCGTGCCGCGGAAGACCTTGAACTCGGTCTCGGCGAGGGTCTTGCTGACGTCGACCAGCTCGAGCCCGAAGCGGGTGTCGGGCTTATCGGTCCCGTACCGCTCGATCGCCTCGGCATACGGGATGCGGGGAATCGGCAAGGGGACCTCGACCCCGGCCTCGGCGAGCACGTGGGCGAGCAGGCGCTCGTTCGTGTCGAGCACGTCATCCACCTCGACGAACGACATCTCGATGTCCAGCTGGGTGAAGTCGAGCTGACGATCGGCGCGCTGATCCTCGTCCCGGAAGCAGCGAGCGATCTGGTAGTAACGCTCGAAGCCGGAGACCATCAACAGCTGCTTGAACAGCTGCGGCGACTGCGGCAGCGCGTAGAAGGATCCCTGTCGGCTGCGAGCAGGGACGAGGAAGTCGCGGGCGCCCTCGGGGGTCGAGCGAGTCAACAGCGGCGTCTCGATCTCGATGAAGCCCTCGCCGTCGAGGAAGTCGCGCATGGCACGCACCAGGCGGGCCCGGAGCTCGATCCCCCGGCGCATCACCGGGCGCCGCAGGTCGAGGTAGCGGTGAGCCAGGCGTGTCTCCTCCCCTGCCTCGCCCGAGTAGCTCTCGATCGCGAAGGGCGGCGTCTCGGAGTCCGAGAGCAGGCGCGCGGATTCGGCCCTGACCTCGAAGGCGCCGGTTGGGAGATCCTCATTGATCGTGGCGGGCTCGCGGTCGATGACCTTGCCGGCGACGCTGACAACGTCCTCGGCCCGGAGCTTGTGGCCGAGCTCGAAGGACTCCGCCTCGGTCTCGTCGGGGTCGAAGACCAGCTGCACCAGACCGGTGCGATCGCGGAGGTCGATGAAGATCAACCCGCCGTGGTCGCGGCGGCGATGGACCCAGCCGGCGACCGTGACCCCGGTGCCGACCCGGTCGGAGAGGACCTCCCCGCACCACGCGTCGCGGAGGTCGTTCCCGCGCTGGGCGGGGAACTGTGGGAGCTCAGACATGGCCGAGGGAGTCTCGCAGTCCTCGTCGGCCACGGGTCAGCCGGCGCGGGCGGCGATCACCTCGGCCGCCAGCGCCTCAGGCTCGACCTCACGCTGGTCGCCGCTCTCCATCTCGCGGAGTTTGGTCGTGCCGTCCTCCTCGAGAATCACGGCAAAGCGCGCTCCGGAGCGGTTCGCCTGCTTCATCTGGCCCTTGAAGGCGCGGGCGGCGAGATCGGAATGGGCGGAGATCCGGTGCCTGCGCAGCTCCAGCGCTAGCGCGAATCCGCGATCGCCGTCGGCGCAGACCACGAAGACCTCCGGCAGGCGCCGGGGCGGCGGCTCCTTCAGCGCGATCAGGATCCGCTCGATCCCCGCCGCCCAGCCGACGGCCGGCGTCGGGGGCCCGCCGAGGATCTCAACGAGGCCGTCGTAGCGGCCGCCTCCGCCGATCCCCGACTGCGACCCCAGCCGCGGGCAGTCGAACTCGAACACGGTCCGCGTGTAGTAGTCGAGCCCGCGCACAAGGGTCGGGTCGACGCTGTAGGGGACGCCGGCGGAGTCGAGCAGGCGCTTGACGCGCTCGAAATGCTCGAGATCCGGGTCCTCGAGACGATCCAGCAGCGTCGGTGCCGTGGCCATGACCGCCTTCGTCCCCTCGTGGTCGGCGTCGAAGGCCCTCATTGGATTGGTGTCGATCCGCGAGCGGACCTCCCCCGAGAGCTCGCCGTCGTGCTCGCGCAGGTATGTGGCCAGCTCCTCGCGGTAGGAGGCACGGGTCTCGGAGCTGCCGAGACTCCCCAGGCGCAGGGCGCAATCATCGATCCCGAGACCGCGCAGGAGCTCGTCGAGGAGGACGATCAGCTCGACGTCGGCGAGCGGGCTCTCGGTCCCGATCGCCTCGGCCCCGATCTGGCTGAACTGGCGGAAGCGCCCCTTCTGCGGCGCCTCGTAACGAAAGAACGGACCGGAATACCAGAGCTTGACCGGCTGGGGGTCCTTGTGCATGCCGCGCTCCACGTAGGCGCGGCAGATCGGCGCCGTGCCCTCCGGTCGCAGGGTGACGCTGCGCCCGCCAAGGTCGGTGAAGTTGAACATCTGCTTGGAGACGATGTCGGTGCTCTCCCCCACCCCGCGCTGGAACAGCTCCGTCTCCTCGAAGGCGGGCGTCTCGATCCGCCCGTATCCGGCGGCGTCGAGGATCTCGCCGGCATGGCCGGTTACCAGGCGGCGCGACTCCTCATCCGCGGGGAGGATGTCGAACGTGCCCTTCGGAGCTCTGTGTCGAGCGGCCATCGTCAGCCGAGCCTAGCCGCCGGAGCCGGCGAGGGCCTCGAAGCTCTCGCGGAAGGTGAAGGCGGCAGAGGTCGGGCCCTCAGATCTCAGCTCGAGCAGGCGCCGCTCGGCCTCTTCCAGCGTCGGCAGCTGGCCCGCGTTCACCCACCACAGGACGAGGTGTGCCTCATCCATCGGCTCGAACCACTCCGCCCTCCGGCGCATCGGCCCCTTGTGGTCGGGGTTCGCGTAGACGAACGCCCTCAATGCGGCGACGGACTCCCAGACCGACATGTTGACGAGCAGGCTGCCATCCCCCAGCAGCCTGAATCCGGTTGCATCGCCGCCGTCGTCCTGCAGCCGCCAGACGAACCCGGGCGAGGCCTCGGCGCGGGCGTTGACCGAGTCCAGCAGGGCCGCGAACCCGGCCATCACCGGCGAATCGATCGGACCCCGAGGCGTTCCGACGTTGAGCTGGGCGAGGTGGTGGCCGCCGCTCACCTGAGGCTGGCGAGGAATGGATTCGATGCGCGCTCGGCCCCGAGAGTGGTCGTGCCCATGTGGCCGGGATAGACCGCAGTCTCATCCGGATGGGTGTCGAGAAGCTGCCCGATGCTCTCGATCAGCGTCGGGCCGTCGCCGCCGGGGAGATCGATGCGACCGACGGAGCCCGCAAAGAGCACGTCGCCACTGAACATCGCCGACTCATCGGGGATCGAGAAGGTGACGTGCCCGGGGCTGTGGCCGGGGGTGAAGATCACGTCGATCTCGAAGCCCGCCAGCTCGAGCCTCTCTCCACCGGCGATCGTGTGGTCGGCGTCGTAGCTCTCGAACGGGCCGAATCCGGGCCAGGGGACGAAGGACATGATGTCCGCCAGCACCGGAACCTCGATCTCGGGGCAGTAGACAGGGGCGCCGGTGGCCTCGGCGACCGGCGCGACGGCGCCTACGTGATCGAAGTGGCAGTGGGTCAGCAGTATCGCTTCGAGCTCGATTCCGAGCTCGTCGACGGCCGCGAGCAGCCGCGGTGCCTCGTCCCCGGGGTCGACGATCAGACCCTTCCCGGAGCCGTCCCTGCGGAAGATGTAGGTGTTCTCGGCGACCTGGCCGACGGTGAAGCTGCGGACGTCCATCGGCCCGCTCTCAGTCCTTGCCACGCTGCTCTTGCCTGGCGAGCTTTTCGCGCTGGACCTTCGCGACCCTGCGACGGTAGAAGAAGCCATCGGTGTAGAAGCCCAGCGGCACGTAGAAGAGGGCGGCGATCACGGTGAGGACGGCCGCTCCGGCGGTCGGCTGGTCGAAGAACAGGACCGACATCGGGAACAGGAGCAGCGCGAAGAAGATGCCGCGCATCGCAGCGCCCCGCCACGTCGGGGGCTGTAGCCGGCGGTCGCCCTTGCCGCCACCCTGCTTGGCGCGTGCCATCGCCTCCTTGCGGCTTCGCGGTGTGGTCCGTCCGCGCGCCTGGATCTTTCCTGACTGGGTCCCGCGGTGCTTTCGCTTGCGGGACTTGGTGTTGCCTGGCATGGCCGAAGCCTAGATGACCGCCGCTGGCGGCACCCTGGGGCCCGGACGGACTCAGGTGATCGCGTCGAGGCGGGCCTCGATGGTCATTGCGGCGGGATCGAAATCGCGGATCGGCACACGCTCGGGATAGTCGCGCAGGGCCGCCTCCGGGATCAGCCCGATCAGCTCCGCGGCTTCGACCGTCGCCCCTGCGGCCGGGGCGAGCAACTCCAGATCGGCAATCACATCGGCCAGCGGGACCGCGATCGGGTCGTGGACGTTGGTCGAGATCTGCGTGCGTCCACCGCCGAGATCGATCGCGATCGCTCGCACGCCCGACCGACCTCCTCCAGACTCGCGAATTCGGGCCGCGATCTCCCGGGCGCCCCCGATGCTCGCGCCGCTCAGCTCGAGGTTGAACGCCGCCAGTGGCGGGCGGGCGGTGATCAGAACCGCCCCGGCACTCGGGTGGGGCCGGCCGGGGCCGAGATCGGGGGTCAGCTCGCCGGACCCCATGCGCTCGATCAGAGCCGTCAGCCCGCCGCGCCGAAAGAAATGCCGCTCCCGACGCTGCTCGGCGGTCGCGAGATCCCCGTAGAGGAAGACCGGCAGCCCCCTCGAGGCGAGATCGGCGGCGAGATCGGCGGCGAGATGCCGGGCGGACTCGCGCTGCTCGGGCAGACTGAAGACCACCGGGCAGACATCGAGAACCCCGATCCGCGGGTGAACCCCCTGATGAGTGACTAGATCCACGCGCTCAATCGCCACCGACGCAGCAGCCGGCAACGCCTCGCCGAGAGCGCCCGGCTCTCCGGCCAGCGTTAGCACGCAGCGGGCGTGGACGGGATCCCAGTGGCGATCGAGGAGCGCGGCGTGCTCGCCGACGGCCTGCTCCAGGGCCGCGATCGTCTCCGGGTCGTCGCCGACCGAGAAGTTCGGGACCGCGAGCAGGGGACGGGCGGCGCTCAGAGCAGGAACTCGCCTTCCCGAACGACCACGGTCTCGCCGACCTCGACCGTCGGCTTGATCACGACGCAGTCGAGATGGACCGGGACCTGGATCGTGCCCCCGATCGCAGCCGATGCCCCGAACGCGACGTGCGCTGTGCCGAGGATCTTCTCGTCCTCGAGTACGTTGCCGGTCAGTTCGGCCCGCTCGTTGGTGCCGATCCCGAGCTCAGCGACGGTGGTCGCGTCCTCGCCGTGCTCCCGCAGCAGCTCCAGCAGCCGGGCACCCTCGGGTCCGCTCGCCTCGGCCAGGCGGCCCTCGACCACCGACATCCGCACCGGCTCGGCGGGGATCCCGACGCCGGCGATGGTTCCGTCGATCACCAGGGTGCCCTCGCAGGTCCCCTCGACGGGCGCGATGAAGCCCTCGCCACAGGGAAGGTTCCCGAACGCGGCCTCGTGCCCGAGCTCACCCGCGTCGGGTATCGCGGTGCGGCCCTCGAGCCCGAGTCGCAGGTCGGTTCCGTTGGCACAGGTGATGCGGGCGCTCGATTCGGCGCTGAGCAGGTCGGCGACGGCGCGGCCCTTGCGCCGCAACTCCGGCATGTCGGCGCTCATCACCCGCGCAAGCATCCGCTCGGTCACCCCCGGCAGGGTCGCGATTCGCGCACCGGCCTCCGATGCGGCCTTCCGCGAGGCGGTGTGACTCAGAGACTGCACCGTCGGCGCGAGAACGACGTCGGCCGCGGCCATAGCCGCGGCCACCGTCCGGGGCGGCTCGGCGGCGTGGGAGGCCCGCTCGGCCATCAGAGCGAGAACCGCGTCGGCGCCGGCCCGACCGGACTCACCACGGAGGCGTTCGCCCAGCCCGAGCGTCGCCGGGTTGGCGACGACCAGGACCTGCTCGCCATCGCGCACGGCGAGGCAGTCGACGACCACGGCTCTGACGGCCGCCGCGAGTTGGTCGGCATCGCTCACGCGGCGACCCTACACCGGAGCACGCTCAGGCGCGGGCACCGACAGGCGGGCGGAGAGGTCCAATCCGGGGTTTCCCGCAGGTCAAGGCCGTGGCGATGACCGTAGTAGCTGGGGAGTGTGCTACATAACGTCCAATACCATGAAGAAGTTCCTCTACAAGGTGAGTCCCTGGTTTTGGGCGCTCAGCGCCGGAGTCATCGGCCTATACCTGTTCGGCCTCCTGATGGGGGCGTTCAGTCCCGGCCAGCTCTGGGCTTGGACCGCGCTGGTCATCGTCCTCGGCGTGCTCTCCGTGCGTCACTCGATCACGGTAAGGCGAGCCCTCCGGGAGGGCGACCCGGAGCTGAGGCGTGCCGAGGGGCGAGCGCGGGAGTCACGCGGGTTCTGAGCCCATCGGGAGCGGAACCGCCGAGGCCGGGGCTCGCGCCCGCTCGCTCAGCCCGGCGGCCGTATCTTCAGCTTGCGGACCTCCGAGACTCGGCGGCCGTTGGCGTCGACCGCGACCGTGATCAGTCGCGCCGGGACCGGTTCCCGCCTGCGGGCGATCCTTCGACGTAGCCGCTTCTTGGCTCTGGGACGGAGCCCGAGCTTGATCCGCACCGGGCCGCCGCCGGCCTCCGAGCGCGCATCGCCGAGCGCCAGCTTGGCGAGCCGGACGGATCGGGGACGCGGCGTGGAGCCGTCTGCCCGGCTGACCGAGCCCAGCCCCGGGGTGCGGAGGCCGAGCGCCAGTCGTGCCGGCTCGCTCGTGCTCACCCGCACCTTGAGACCGCGCCGCAGCAGTCGCCGGAGGGAAATCCGCCGAGGGGCCCTGACTCGGAGCTCGGGCCCCGCCGGGTCGGGTCGGGGGTTGAGGGGGCCCGCGGGACGATCCTCGCCGGCCGGCGGGCCGAAGATGAAGTCGGAAGGCTGACCGCCCTTCGGCAGCCTGAACGGCCCGCTGACCTCGTAGATCGCTCCGCCACCGGCGGCTGCGCCCGGGAGCCCCGCCCGCTGGGATGTGAAGTACATGCGGTTCCCGGAGGGGTCGAAGCAGACGCCGCAGAGCTCGGACTTGGTGTGTTCGGAGCCCGGCAGGCGCAGGAACGGCGAGACCGTCCGCTCCTTCGAGATCAGCCCGATCTCGAGGTTGCCGCCGTCCTCGCAGACGAACACGTCCCCGAGCGCGTTGACGGTGACGTTGTCGACGGCGTCGAGCGAGGAACCCCGTGCCTTTGCCCGGTCGTAGAGGATCTCGAGCCTTCGCTCGCGGATGTCGTAGGCCCAGACCTTCCTGTCCCCCTTGGTCGTGAAGTAGCAGACCCCGCGGGCGTGCCAGATGCCCTCACTCCCATCGAATCGGGTCGCCGAGGGGACCTGCAGGCGGGTTGGGGTCTCGGTCTCGACCGTGGTCGGATCGGGAACCTTCTCCCACCGGACGCGGCCGCCGGATCCAACCTGGGCGACCTCGAGCACACCCGCCGCCAAGGACGGGTAGCTATCCGGCGTGAAGCGATAGAGGCATCCCTCCGGATCGTCCTCGGTCAGATAGAGGTGGCCTTCGACCGGGTCGACGGCAGCGGCCTCGTGCCTGAAGACACCGAGCAGGGGCCGCGCTTGGGCCTCCAGCAGCGCCGGCCGGATCGCACTCCCAGATCATGCCGTCCGCGGCCTCCTCACCCGACAGCCACGTCCCCCAGGGAGTGGGACCTCCGGCGCAGTTGACGTTGGTGTCGCCGAGGATCCGGTAGGCGTCGGAGATCGTTCCGCGGCGGTCGAAGCGGATCGCCGAGGTCCCTGCGCCGACCGCGGCCAACGACTCGGAGTTGGTGACCAGTATCCAGCCGCCGTCCTCGGTCCGGAATGTCGCTTGGCCGTCGGGGAAGATCGGCAACACATAGCCGGTGCCGGCCACCGGCGTGCCGGCCCGCGCGATCAGCCTTGACTCGAAGCCCTTGGGCAGCTGGATCCCGTTCGAGTCCGGAGTCCGGAGCCTGCCGTATGGGCTGACGCCCCCCCTTGCCGGAGCCGCCAGAGCGTCGCGGAGCAGCGTCGGGCCCAGCGCCAGGCCCCCGGCCGTGACGGCCCCGGTGGCAAGCAGACGCCGGCGACTGATGCCGCCCTCGCCCCGACCCGCCGGGGGACCGCCCGTCTCCCGCTCTCCGATTGCCATGTATGCAGGTTTATCACTCACGCCACCCCCCGCTACGATTCCCGCTCCCGCCGGAGTAGCTCAGCTGGTTAGAGCAGCGGAATCATAATCCGCGTGTCGGGGGTTCGAGTCCCTCCTCCGGCATGGTAGGTATTCCCAATGCGCACTGGACTGGAAGACATGGACATGCCCTGCGGAGATGACCGGGCATTCGTCGGAGTCGACGCTCCGTTCAGCGCAACTGCTGCCACAGCGCTCGGGGCAATGGTTCCCGCGCCCTTCGATGCGCGTCCGGCTAATGCCGCCGGGCGGCGCTGGTGATGAGGAGCGCGTACGGCCTAGCCGCAGCCGTTTTCGGACTTGTCGGCCTTGCCCTCGCGAGCTGCAATCCTCTTGCCGACGAGGCCTCCTCGATCCCCGAAGCGAGCGTGGACACGGTGTCGCTGAGCGACTCACCGAGCGCGTTCCGCAAGCTCTCCTACGTCGCGATCGACGGTGGGTTGCGGGGATCCGATATCGACCACGGCTACCGACTCGTCGAACGGATAGAGCTCTCCGGCGACTACGATGCGGTGAATCCTCGCGGCATCGCCGCAGATCCCGAGACCGATCGGATCTATGTCTCATACTGGGGGAAGGATCCGAACTCAGGGACGGGCCGTCTGATCGCTTTCGACCTATCACGGGGTGAGGTGGCGTACAGCAAGGAGTACTCGCCCTCAGTCGACAGCTTCGCCCTTTCGGGTGACGGTCGCAAGATTTACCTCCCCTGCTCCGAACATTCCGATTGCGACTGGTGGTGGGTGCTCGATGCCCGCACGGGACGGGAGCTCGGCCGGATCACTGTGACCCGGGGGACCCACAACACCATCTACGGCCTGTCGGGCTCGCGAGTGTACCTGGCGAGCCTGCTCTCACCGACCCTAGCGATCGTCGATACGGAGACCGATGAGATCGTCGATGAAGTAGGGCCATTTCGGGCTTCCATTAGACCGTTCACGATCAACTCCTCCGAGACTCTCGCGTTCGTCAACGTCGACTTCCTCTCCGGGTTTGAGGTTGGCGATCTTGCCAGCGGCGAGGTCCTCCACACGGTCGAGGTCGATGGGTTTCCTCTCCGGCCCACCGACTTCCCAGACCTTCCTGTGACGCAGAGCCACGGGATCGCGCTGAGCCCCGATGAGACCGAAGTCTGGGTTGCCGATGACTTCTATGACTACCTCCACGTCTTCAATACCGACGGGCTTCCGGGCGAGGCCCCCAGGCAGGTGGCTGACGTCGCGCTCAGTGGCAGTCCAAAATGGATCAACTTCACGCGCGACGGGCGCGCGGTTCACGTGTCGACGGGTGAGATCATCGACGCACGCACCCACGAGACGATCGGGCTCGTCGAGCCCTCGCGAATCTTTCTCGAGGTTCACCAGCGCGGCGACCGGATCATCGCTGCCTTCTCGCGGTACGGCTTGGGCTACCGGTCGGATTCGTCGAGGTTGGAACCCGGACCGGCGCAGGTGCCGCCTCGACGGGCGGCGCGTTGAGTGGGGTCGCCGACCACCCAGACGCGCTCGGGATGACGCCGCGATCGCGGGCGAAGCTCGGGCTCGACCTCAGCCGCGGGTTCGACCTTGCGGCGGAGTGGTCAGTTCACGTAGAGGAGCAGGATCCCGAGAACGGCAGCGACGCCGAGACTGACGACGAGCAGCACGAGGCTGCCAACGAGCATCGCGCGGGCGTGGGCGCCCTCCCCGCCCCTGGAGATCGAGATCGCGAAGTAGCAAGCGGCGGCGGCCATCGCGACGCCGACGATCAGCGCCACGATGGGAACCGTCTCGGCGCTGAGGCCCGCGCTCAAGCTGATCCAACCCATCGGAACAAGCATGCCTGACCTCGCCGCCGCGGGCGCGCGGGTTTGGGTGTCCGTCGAGGTGAGGCGACCGCCGCCTTCCAGGCGTAGTAGCACGGCTCTCCAGTGTCAACTGAGTTTGAACAGGCCTGACCGGAGAGGACCGGACGATCGCGGAGCGGGTCACTCGATCACGCGGAGCGTCGAGGAAACGTCCATCCGGCGCAGGCGCCTGACCGTCAGCAGCGGCGCGACGGCCATCGCGCCGGCGCCGGCCAGCGCCGCGAGCAGCACCGATGTCGGCGAGAGCGAGACCACGACTCCCAGTTCGGGCAGGACCTCCTTGAGGCTGACCTCGACGACCCAGTTGAGGATGCCGATGCCGATCGCGACGCCGAGCAGGGTCGCGAGCACGCCCATGATCAAGCTCTCGAGCACGGCGAGACGGAGCACGGTGCGGGTCGGGAGCCCATAGGCGAACATCGTCGCGTACTCGCGGGCCCGCTCATCGGCGTTGATCGCCGTCGAGTTGAAGGCGATCAACAACACCAGGGCGATCGCGATCGCGGTGACGACGCGGATCACGGCGGCGAACTCGTCCAGGCCCTTGTCGAGCGACTCGCCGAGCGCCGACGCGGCCTCGATCGAGGCCGCACCGCCGACCCCGAACAGGGCCTGCTTGGCAGCGGCGGGGTCCAGGCCCTCGGCCGGCAGCACCTCGATCCGGTTGACGCGACCCTCGAGTCCGAACTGCGCCGCCGCCCGCGGCTCGACGAACGCGGGAAAGCGGAACGGGTCCGGATGCAGGCCGCTGACCCGTACGCTGCTTACCGCGGTCTCAAACCGATCCGGCCCGACCCGGAGCGGGTGGCTGAGTTCGACCTCGTCGCCGATTGCGACTCCGAGATCATCAGCCGCGGTCTCGGCGATCAAGATCTCCCGCGGGCCGCGCGGAGTGCGACCCTGCGCGGCCCGGGGGCGCCAGACAACATCCCCCGCCGGCAGCGTCTCGACGACGACATCGATCTGCCCATCGCCCGAGCGGAGCTCGGCCGGTACGCTGATCTTGCGATCCGACCGGGCAACGGCGGGTGAGCTCTCGACCGCCGCAACCGGCCCAGCTCCCGCCGCATAGAAGCGGTCCAACGAGACCGACAACCTGTCGCGGCCACCGCTCAGCTCCTCGGCCTGGTTGCGGTCGACCGTAGCTGCGAACGAGTCGATCATCCCCGACATCGATACGGCGACCGAGACGACGGCCGCGGTCGCGAGCACCGTCAGCAGCGTGCGCCGCGGCGCCCGCAGGACGTTGCGAGGCGGCATCTGCGCGAGGCTGTTGCCCGGAAGCGGCAGCCGGCCGAGGATCGGCGCCAGGCCGCCGCCGCGCTGGGCGCGGAAGCCGACCCGGATCGCCTCGATCGGCGTCACTCTCAGGCCCCGGCGAACCGGCAAGGCAGCCGCGATCAGGGGGATCAGCAGCCCGATCGCCGCGGCGCGGAGAAAGGTCCCGGGCCTGAAGCCCGCCTCGACGATCGGCAGCGGCAGCTGATCGGCCAACAAGCCCCGGAGCCACTCGTTGACCAGCAGTCCGACCCCGACCCCGAGCAGGACGCCGATCACCGCGATCTGCAGGCCGAGCATCATCGGCCGCACGGCCAGGCGCTGCGGCGGCACCCCGAGCGCCATCCCGATCCCGATCTCGCGTCGCTGCGCCTCGATCGTCCGGCTGATCAGATTGAAGGCGCCGAACGCCGCTCCGGCGAGGATCAGGAAGGCGAAGACGTTGAAGAGCTGCTGGTCGTTCTCGGCGTCGTCGTAGAGGATCCGGTGCGAATCGAGGTCCTCGAGCACGCTGAGCCGGACGCCGAGCCCGGGCAGCTGGCGGCGGATCGTACGCTCGAGCTGCGCGCCGACCGCCTCGCGGTCGGCGCCCACCTTCAGGGCCAGTGCCAGGCCGTTGACCTGGCCCTGCCTGCCGGTCAGCTGCTGGGCCGTAGCGAGCGGCGCGAACACGGTCCCGAAGTCCTCGGTAGCGCTGAAGGCGCCGCCCGGCCCGGTGACCAGGAACGTCTCCGGCGAGCGGCCGAAGCCGACCAACTCGAGCGTGGCGCCGCCGGCGAGCTCGATCGTGCCGGAGGACGCGATCCCGTTCTCCTCGGCGTAGAGCGGATCGAGCATCGCGACCGGACCGCTATCGCCACCTGACCCGAGGCCGCGACCCTGCTCGACCGCGATCGCATCGACGCGCGGCCCCGTCACCTCGACCCCGTCGACGGTCCGATCCCCACCCAACTCCACCCCGATCAGCTGCCCGGGGGTCAGGACGGGCTGGGCGGCGAGCCCGGAGGCATCGATCTGAGTCGGGGCGACCAGTTGCTCGGCGACGTCGTCCACCGAGTCGGCCGCCGGGATCGCCGCGGCAGCAGCGCGTAAGGCCCCCTCGGGCGCGTAGCCACCTTGCTCGACGTCGACGCGTAGGTCGTGGACCGAGAGCGCCGCGAAGCTGCGGTCGTTCGAGTCGACGCGCCAGTCCCGCATGCTGCCGAGGCCGGCCGCGAGGCCGGTCCCGCCGGCGAGCAGCAGGCCGATCGCCAGCACCAGCGGCCAGCGTCGCCGCAGGTCACGCCACGACCAGGTCAGCCAGAAGCGAGCGCCGAGGCCACCCATGCCTACCAGCGCAAGGTCGAGACGTCGGCCGGCTCGTTCGGCCGATCGGCGGCGATGCTTCCGCTGGAAAGCTCGATGATGCGATCGGCGACGTTGGCGATCTCGCGGTTGTGGGTGACGACCAGCACCGCCGTGCCGGCCGAGTGAGTCACCCCGTGCAGCAGGTCGAGGATCTGCACGCCGGTGGTGAAATCGAGCTCCCCGGTCGGCTCGTCGGCGAGCACGATCGGGTTGCCTGCGGCGAGGGCTCGGGCGATCGCCACCCGCTGCTGCTCCCCGCCCGAGAGCTCGTGCGGGAAGTGGTCGACGCGATCGCCGAGGCCGACCTGCTCGAGCGTCGTTCTGGCCGCGTCGAGGGCATCAGGACGGCCGGCCACGTCGGCCCCGAATCGCACGTTCTCGAGCGCGTTCAGGGCCGGGAACAGGTTGAAGCTCTGAAAGATGAACCCGACGGTGCTCCGGCGGAACGCGAACAGCTCCCGCCGTTTCGCCTCGGTGATGTCCCGGCCGTCGATCACGATCCGTCCCGCGGTCGGCGTGTCGAGCGCGCCGATCATGTTGAGCAGGGTCGTCTTGCCGCTGCCGGAGGGTCCGAGGATGACTACGAACTCACCCGGCTCGACCCGCAGGTCGACGGCATCCAGCGCGACCACGGTGCCCCCGCCGACGGAGTAGCTGCGGGTCACCCCGCGGAGGTCGATCAGCGCCCGGTCCTCCGGCATCCGATGCTTGCGCACGTCATCGTGCTCTCCTACGGCGCCGGGCATGCGACCCACCGTAGGAGTCGGTGGATCGGGCGTCTACCGGGGAAACCCGCGGCGGCGGCGTGGGAGTCCCCGGTAAGGCGACGGAGCGGCCAAGGCCCTGCTCAGCTGTGCGTCGTGGCGACTTTCCACCGACGCCGCCGGCCGAGCGCGAGTCGGCGCTCTTCTCGCGCGAAAGGGGCCATCACGCGATGGAGCCTTCTTGCCATGGTCCCGCCATCCTCGGTGTGGGACTCAGGCCGCCGTTCGGCTTGTTCAAGCGGAGCGGCGTGGTGCGGAATGCACGCCCGCGCTCTGAGCCGCCCCTTCTTGGGCCCCGCAATCGCGCTACCTTGGTCGCAGAGGCTGAAACGGCGTGGTGCCTGCAGCGCTCACTGGTGCTGACAGCTGCCGGCCACGAGCAAGGAGACCCGGCTGCCGCCGGCGCTGCCAAGAGCACGGCCGATGCCGCCCTCGCGCGCTCAGTTCCGATCTCCTACGGCGCAACGGAGAACACGCCGACCCGCGTGGTCCTCAACGTGGGTGGCCTGGTGATCCGCGCCGGATGCTCGTCGGGGCCGGACCTATCGATCGTCGCCCAGACAACGGCACCGCTGTCGAACATCCACATCGGGACGATCAGCGAGGACGGCATCTCTCACGGAAACGGCCTCGACTTCTGGAACGGCGGGGACATCGACCTGGCCCCGGGCGGCGCCGACGACGACGTCCAGGGCACGCTGACTTACTCCAACGGCGACACCGGCACCGTCGTCACCGTCACCTACTCCATGGCCGAGCTGGTCGCAGACGACACGTGCCAGGTTGTCGGGAACGCATTGGTGGTCTAGGCGCTGGGGCGAGCTGGCGGCGCTGGGTTGGCGCGACCTGATCCTCGACGGCTCCGAGCCGCGGGTCCGGGTTCGGGGGGCTGATCGGGCATTTCCCGTTGGCCAAGCCCCCGGTCAACAACACGGTGTCAGACCATAAGCCGCGTGGTGGTGACCCTCCCGGGAATCCCGGTCGAGCATGGGCATCTCAAAGCGTGTGCCGTACACCCAGGTGTCGTTCAGACCAATTTGAGCCCTCACATGTCGATTTGGTCAACGCTCGGTCTGCCGGGGGCGCGAGCGGCGAGCCTCGGTTCGGCCCAGCGGGGCGAGCGTATCGACCTCACGCTGCTACGTTGCCCCGATGAAGCCGGCACGCACCCTCGGTCCCGTTCTGCTCCTGCAGGGGTTGTCGGTGAACCGCCGCCGCCCGGACCTGGAGGCGCTGGCGCGGGAGACACGGCCGGAACGGTTCGTCTGGCGGATCCTTCCCCACGCTGCTCGTAGCTTCGCCGCGAGCATCGTCGTGCTGCCATCTGATGAGGCCAGGGCCACCGCGGTTGCGTACCTCTACTGCCGGATGCTCGACACCTATGAGGATCTCTTCCCTGACCCCGAAGCCCGCGCCGACGAGCTCGAGCGCTTCGCCGCCCGCTTCGGCCGGGACCCGATGCCCGCCCCGACCCCGATTCCGGCGGATCTCGCCCGCAATGATCGCGACCGGGTTCACCTGCTCCTGGTTGACCGCTGCGAGCACGTCGATGCCGTCTATCGCACGCTCCCCGCCCAGGTGCAGGAGCGGATCGGCGAACTCGTCGGATCGATGGCCGCCGGCATGGTCTGGTCGACCGAGACGTTCGCCCGCCAGGGCGGTGTCCTGATCGACGAGGACCAACTCGCCCTCTACTGCCGCAATGTGATCGGCCACCCGGCGGTATTCGTGCTCAACCTCGTCGCCAGCCGCGAGTGCACCGAGCCTGCCCGCGAGGACGCCTTCCAGGTGAGCGAGATGATCCAGCTCGCGAACGTGACCCGCGACATCGAGACCGACCTGGCACGAGGGATCGGCTACCACCCGGCGTTGAAGCCCTACCTGGGCGAGGACCCGAAGGGCGGCGAGACCGAGGAGGTCGTCCGTGAGGTCCGTGAGGACTACATGCGGATGGCGCTCGGCCGTGCCGGAGCCTATCGCCGGCTCTTCGACGGCCTCGACCTCGGCGGCACGGCGTCGGTGCGGACCGCCGCCGTGCTTATGCTGCTGTTCACGGACCTGCATTACCGGGGCTGCGCGGAGATCACCGGCCACCGCGCCTGGCCCGGCCCTCGCAGCCGGCTTCAGGTGGTTGCCCGATCGCTGCCATCGGCGTTCTCGCCGCAGTGGGCCGCCCGTACCGTCCGCAACGTCGAAAGCGACTTCCTAAGCGCCGCCGGCAGGCTGAGCCCGCTCCCGAACCAGGGCGCCGCGGTTCCGGTCTGAGCGCCCGCCCGCGCTCGAGCAGAGCCCGGCCCCCCCTCGCCGCGGGCTTAGCGCTTGGTCTTGTGGGTCTTGTACTCAGGCACGTAGCTGCTCGAGGTGACCGGGCCGGGGGTCAGATCACAGTCATGGTGTTGATGTAGGCAACCGCGGCGAGGGAGGCCGGCGAGACGCCGAGCCAGGGGGAGGCGTCCAGCCGCGGCCCTTGTCTATTCTCACCCGCCATGAGTGACACCAACCACATTGCCGAGGCCGTGATCCAGAGCCTCCGGGAAAAGCCGACCCTGAACACACCAACCCTGATCGCCGGAGGCGGGATCGTCCCCGATCACGTCGAGCGGCCGGAGATCGAGAAGGCGCTCGCGGCGCTGGTCTCGGAGGGCAAGGTCAAGCACAGAGCGACCGGGTGGAAGCTGGCCCCAGGCGTGGCCTAGGGGGGCCGCGATGATCGAACGGATCGAAGACCTGCCCGCCGGGGTCCTCGGCTTCGAGGGCAAGGGAAAGGTCACCGGCGAGGGCTACGAGACCTCCCGCCAGATGATCAGGGGCGTCGGCTTCCTGATCCCGGCCGAGGCGCGGGTCGTCGCGACCGCGGAGCTGGAGGCGGCGAAGCAGTGGGTGGCAGGCAGCCGGTAGTGGCAGGAGCGCTGGTCCGCGGCTGACGGGGCGCGGCGGCGCGGCCGGCCCCCACCCACGAACGCTGCATCGGCGGTTGAGAGGACGCTGGACGGGCGTCTGCAGATCCGGTCTCTCCTATCTCTGGCCGATCCGTCGCCGATAGGCATCACATGGCATCCAGGCATGAGAGCGAGTACCTAGGGGTCATCAATGTGTGACCGTCCGGGCACGGGGATGCTTCGCCTCGACCGCAGGACCGGGAAGCTGCACGGCGTGGTCACCTGCGGCTGCGGAGAGCGCACGATCCCGATCCCCGAGACAGCCGACGGCCCGCTCAGCATGGGTATCCACTACGAGCCCCGGCCCGAACTGCCCCGACCCCCGTTGCGGCGGCACGTTCACTGACCGCTCGCAGGGCGACCTCAGGCCTCAGCGTCCCTCCAGACAACGGGAAAGAGCGGGTGCTCCATCGGCGCTCCTGGCTCCAGCGTCCCGTCGAGCTCGGGAAAGGGCGGACTGGTCCGATGAGGGCGGGGTGCGTAGCGGACGTCGTCCCCGATCAGCCGCACAGAGAACGCCCGCCTGCGCCGCGGCGAGCCGGCGGCCGCGTGCAGGGTGAGCATGTTGAAGGCAATCGCATCGCCGGGATTCATCGCCCAGCCGCGGATCTCCCACGATTCACGATCGGCCTCGATATCGGGGACCTCTTCGAGCGCCCCCTCCTCGAAGACCATCGACGTTCCCTCGACGAAGGACCGCGGCATGAACCAGCTGCCGAGATGGGATCCAGCCACGAACTCGAGCGTGCTCGGCCTCTGAACCGGATCGAGGGGGATCCAGAAGGAGACGGTCTGAGCGCCGTCTATGCAGTAGTAGGGCTGGTCCTGGTGCCAGGGGCTGCGGTCGAGCGTTCCGGCCTCTTTGACCAGCAGGTGGTCATGAAAGAGGCGGACCTCGCGTGACCCCATCAGCCGGCCGGCGACCTCTCCGAGCGACGAATCACGGATCACCCCTTCGTATTCGGGGATCCGTTGCCAGTTGCGGAAGTCCTCGATGAACGCCCCGGGCTCGTCGGGCCTGGTCGCGTTCATCCCCAACGGACTGAGGTCGGAGAGGTTGCGCTCAACGCCGCGCCTCAGCGCATCGAGATCTGCGCCGCCAAGCACGCCCCGCAGCACGACAGCGCCCTCGCTGCGGAAGGCGTCGACGAGCGGTTCGTCGAGGGTGAGGGCGTCGGCAGGAGCCACTAGCCCGGCTCCTCGAGCGACCCCCGGACCGGCCTCAGGTTGAGCAGGCCGGCCGCTGCGACGAACGCAGCCATGACGAGGAAGACCTCGGGACCGGCGCCATCGTCCAGCAACGTTCCGATCACCGGGATCAGGACGACGGGGATCGCGGTCCCGACCAGGGACATCAGCGCCACCGGCTCGGTCGGATCGCTCGGGTAGAGCTTCTGGGCCTGGATGATGCTCGGGCCGTACGGGACGGCGAAGCCGATCCCGGCGGCGACGACCGCGAGGCCGGCGAACAGCAGGGCGTCGTCGAGGGCGAGGATCGCGAGTCCGGCCGCGGCAAGCAGCGGCGCCATGCCGACGAGCAGAGTCGGGCTGACGCCACGATCGGCGAGCTTGCCGCCGACCTCGCGGGCCCCCGCGGAGATGCCGAAGAGGACGAAGCTGAGGATGCCGGCGGTGCCGACGTCGAGCGAGTTGTCGACGCTGAGATAGTGGACCAGCCAGGTGCCGAGGATCAACGGGATCGCGAATATCGAGATGAACATCGCGCAAAGCCGCCAGACATCGGCGCTGCGGAAGGCGAGGCGGACGAAGCCCCCTCCCCTCTTCGGCTGGTAGTCAACGGCCGGACTGCGGAGCAGGAAGGGAACCGCAGAGAGCCCGACGAGCGCTGAGATGACGAAGGTCATGCGCCAGTCAACCCCGCTGTCGATCAGGACCGAGCCGAGACCGAGGCCACCGGCGATCCCGAGCTGAATCGCCGCGCCAAACAGCGCGACGAGCGAGACCCCGCCGCTGCCCCGCGCGAAGACCGGCCCGGCGACCACCGCGACTCCGATCCCCAGGCCCGCGATCGCCCGCCCGACCGCGAGCAGAACGACGCTCTCAGCGACCGCGAAGACGAGGTTCCCCAACGCCGCCAGCCCGCAGGCAAGGATCATCGCGCGGATGATCCCGATGCGATGGATGACATTGGGGCTGCCGAGCGTCCCGGCCGAGGAGAACCCGAAGAACAGGCTCCCCGACAGCAGCCCGATGGCAGTCAGCGTCAGGCCGAACTCCGTACCCAGGTCTGGGACCGCGGCGCCGACGTTGCCGGCGCCCCAGGCGGTGCCGACGGCCAGCAGGAACACCGCCATGGCGGCGCTCCGGCTCGGTCGGTGGTCAGTTTCGGGCATCGTGCGGGGCCGTCCGAGCGCGAATCACGCGCTGATCATCCCAGACAGGGACGCGGCCGCTCAGCGGAGCCGCTCGCTCCGCCGCGAGGAAGGTCAGGCGGCGCGCTGGCGACTGCGGCGATTGCCGCGGTGCTTGCGGTTCTGGCTCTGGGAACCGCTGCCGCCTTGATGCTTGCGGCCCTTGTTGCCGTTGTGGCGGGAGCTGCCGTTGCGCTTGTGACCGCCCTGCTTCGGGCGGCGGCCGTTGCCTCCAACACCATCGCTGCTACCCCCGTTACGACCGCGGTCGCGGCCGACGCCGGAGTGGAATGCGTCGAGAGCCCCGACGGACTTGGCGATCCCGCGCATCTCACCGTGCTGGTCGGCGAGAACGAAGCTGACGGCCTCGCCGCTCGCGCCGGCGCGAGCGGTGCGACCGACACGGTGGGTGTAGGTCTCGGCGTCTTCGGGCATGTCGAAGTTGATCACATGGGTGATCTCGGCCACGTCGATGCCGCGGGCCGCGACATCGGTCGCCACCAGCGCCTGCAGCTCACCCCGCTCGAAGCGGGCGAGCGCCTTCTGACGCTGTGACTGCGACTTGTCGCCGTGCATCGCGAGGGTCTTGACGCCCTCGTTCTTGAGCTTCTTGACCAGCCGGTCTGCGCCGCGCTTGGTCCGGACGAAGACCAGCGTGCGACCGCTGTCGCCGTGGTCGAGCTCGTCCATCAGGCTCCGCAGCTTCGCCCCCTGTGAGGGCACCGAGGCGAAGCGGTGGCTGATGTCGACCTTCAGCTCCGTCTCGGGAGCGTAGGTATGGGTCGCCGGCTTGTAGGTGTAGGCCTCGGCGAGCTTGCCGGTTGCACCCTCGAGCGTGGCCGAGAAGAACAGCGTCTGGCGCTTGCGCGGGAGCAGCGAGACGATCCTGTCGACGGGGGGCTTGAAGCCCATGTCGAGCATCCGGTCGGCCTCGTCGAGGACGAGCATCCGGATCCGGCCGAGGTCGATCGCGCGCCGCTCGATCAGGTCCTCGAGGCGCCCGGGCGTGGCGACAACGATGTGTGCCCTCTTGACCGCCTTGATCTGCGGGTGGATGCCGACGCCGCCGTATACGGCGGCGATCTTCAGCGCCCTGGCATGGCAGATCGAGTGCAGCTCATCGACGATCTGGGAGGCGAGCTCCCTGGTCGGGGCGAGCACGAGGGCGGCCGGCTTGGGGCCGTTGGAGTCGAGGCGCTCGACGATCGGGACACCGAAGGCGAGCGTCTTGCCGGAGCCGGTCGGAGACTGCACGAGCACGTCGGTGCCATCGAGGACGTCCTCGATGACGAGCTTCTGGACGGGAAATGGACTGTCGATTCCGCGACTGCGCAGGGCGCGTGCAACGGGATCGGATACGCCGAGATCGGCGAATGAAACGGACATGAGAAAAACTGCTCCTTGTGAGCGTGGGAAAGTATGTAGGGGAGATTCGATAGTCCCCGGAGGGCGCCGTTGTCTGCCGGTTGCGGCAGTGGCGCTACGAAGAAAGAAGAACCTCTCGAGCGCCCGGATCTCAGCTTCAAACTGCTGTTCGAGGGCTACTCGACGCCGCCAACCGTAGCACGGGATGACCTCCACCCCCCACTCGACCCGCCCGATCGCCGAATGCAAGGCTGCACGAATGCGCTGCTCAGGGGAATATCGACGTGATCGGAAGGGAAGCCGGCGAGGATGATCGACCCACCGATCTTCATCGTCGGATGCCAGCGGAGCGGCACCAGCATGCTGCGCGATCTGTTGCGCTCTCATCCCCGGCTCGCGATCCCCTCGGAGTCCCATTTCATCCCCGGGCTCTATCGGGCCTGCGGTGATCCGCGATCGTCTCGGGGGGCCGAGCGGCTCGGCGCGCGGCTGCTGCGACACCCGTCAGTTCGCCGCTGGCACCTGGACCTCTACCCCACCGACTTCAGCGGCTGTCGGTCGTTCGCCGCTGCGGTCGGTGTTCTCTACCGGCGATTCGCCGACGGCCAGGGCCGCGCCCGCTGGGGCGACAAGACGCCCCAGTACGTAACCGAACTGCCGACCCTGCTCGAGATCTTCCCTTCGGCCCGCATCATCCACATCTACCGCGACGGTCGCGACGTAGCGCTCTCGTGGCTCGAGCATCCCCATGGGCCACGGACCATCTACGGGGCCGCCGTCAGCTGGACGGAGGCGGTCAGCGCCGCCCGACGTGCCGATCTGCCGCGCGAGTCCTACCTCGAGGTCCGCTATGAGTCGCTGCTCGCGGATCCCGCCGAGACGATGCGCGGTGTCTGCGAGTTCGTCGGCGAGGAGTGGACTGAGGCGACCCTGCGGCCCGCCGATCGGCCCCGCAGTCCGCTGAACGGAAGGACGGTCGGTCGGGGAGCGCCCACAAGGAGGACGATCGAGGCAGACAACCAAGGAAAGTGGAGGGTGGGAATGGACCCCACGCAGCGGGCCGTGTTCGAATCAGTCGCAGGCGAGTTGCTGATCCGACTCGGATACGGAACCGAGTCCCGACGGATCCGGATCCGGTCCGGCCGCAAGTGGCTTTGGGAGGTCGAGAACCGATACCGGACGGCACGCCGCAGGCTCAGATTCTCGCGATGGGCAGGACGCGGACCGATGACGCTCGGCCGGGACCTCAAAGCGAGGAGCCGAAATGGCTGAGGCTCCCATCTTCGTCGTCGGCTGTCCGCGCAGCGGCACCGGGATGCTGCGCGATCTGTTGCGCTCGCATTCGCGTATCTCCTTCCCGCCGGAGTCGCACTTCATCCCGCGCCTCTACCGCGGCTGGGGCGATCCCGGCTCGGCGGAGGAGGCTCGCGCGACGGGCGGGCGGATCCTCTCGCTGGCAACCGTGCGACGCTGGGAGGTGGGCCTGGAGCCCGCCGACTTCGAGGAGTGCCGCACGTATGCCGGCTGCGTCGATCTCATCTACGGGAACTATGCTGCGCGGCAGGGAAAGCAGCGCTGGGGAGACAAGACGCCCCAGTACGTCTCGCGGATTCCGACGCTGGCCGAGGTCTTCCCCGGCGCGCGATTCATCCACATCATCCGTGACGGTCGCGACGTCGCGCTGTCGTGGCTCCGACGCCCCCATGGACCCCAGAACCTCTATTCAGCCGCGCGGACCTGGCAGTCGTTCGTCGCGATCGGCCGGCGCGACGGGGCCGCGCTCGGGGGCGCCTACGCGGAGGTGCGGTATGAGGCCCTGCTGGCCGACCCGGAGCCCGAGATGAGGAGGCTGTGTGAGTTCATCGGCGAGAGCTGGGAGCCGGGGCTCCTCAAGCCCGCACCCCGGAGCCCCCGGTACCTGTCCCGCAGCGCCAAGGGGCAGGGGTTCCACAACCGGGCCGAGGTCGAGCGGGACAACTCCGGCAGGTGGCGTTCGGCGATGAGCCCCGAGCAGAGGTCGCTGTTCGAATCGGTGGCCGCGCCGATGCTGAGCGACCTCGGCTACGAGACCGAGGGCCTGGCGAGACCGCTGACCGCGCCCCGCAGAGCGGTCTGGTGGCTCGACAACCTGATCAGGACGGTGGCTGCGAAGAGGAAGTTCACGCAGTTCTCACCGGCCGACGCGGCACTGCTGCTGCGCGGCGAGCTCCGGCGCCGGCTGCCGCGCGGCGCCCGAGGAGGCTAGCGGCGCAGCACGTAGGGGCCGCAGGGCTCCTCGTCGACGTCGCTGACCGTGCCCCCCTTCTCGGTCTTGTAGGCGATCTTCAGCTTTTTCTTCGACGCGGTTACCTGCGCGTAGCTGTTCTGGTCCCCCTGGGCGCAGAACATCCCGACGCCGCTCGGTGGCGCCGGCTTGAAGAAGGCGTCGGCGAGGATCTCGCCGTTGCCGTCCCCACCGGTCACGTCGTCGATCTCGGCGAAGAACGTGTTGGTCGCCACCGGTCCGATCACGTAATCGTTGTAGGGGGTGTCGCTGGCCCCCGAAGCGGCGTTGGCGGGAGCGACGTCGTCGGGGAAGGTCCGCTCCCGGATCACGTTCGCGAAGGCGGCATGGGTGTCGGTGGTGAAGAAGACGATGTCGTCGACCCCCTTCTTCTGCAGCCGCTTGAGCAGCTCGACGCGCTCGTGGGCGTAGCCCTCCCAGCGGTCGTAGGGCAGGCCGTAGAACTGCTGCAGCGGCGTCTCGTTCATGACCACCTTCCAGCGCGCCTTCGACTTCGAAACGTCCTTGATGAAGCGGTTCAGCTGCCGGCGGCCGAGCATCGTCCGCCCGGGGTCGTTGATCGCGTTCTTGCAGGCCTGCGAGACCGGCTTGGCGAGGGATGGGATCAGCAGAGCGAACAACGCCCTCTTGCTGTCGGGCGCGGTCGGAGCCAGATCTGGCGCACCGGTGTCGGGGTTGTCGCAGGTTCCGTTCACGTCGGCCTTGGCGGAGCGGAAGGAGCGCTCGTCGAGGAAGAAGACCTCGACGTTCTTGCCCCAGCGGAACTTCCGGTACAGGCCCTTCTTCTCGGAGTAGCCGACGGGTGCGTAGTCGGTGAACGCACGGACGCCGGCCGCATAGAGCGCCTCGCCGTCCTCGGGTATGGAGAAGTCGTTGACGAATTCATGGTCGTCCCAATGCGTGTACAGAGGGCCGCTGCCGCGCAGCTTCCGCAGGTTCCGCACCGCGTAGTTGAGCCGGTACTTCGCCCACTTCTGCTCGACCGTCAGCGCCGGGGGGCCGAAGACCCCGCTGTCGGAGTAGATCGTGTCCCCCATGAAGACGTTGAAGTCGTTCTTCTCACCGCGCATCGCCTTGAAGGCCTTGTAGTTGCCGAAGAACGGCTTCGACTCGCCCGGCTCGCGGGTGGGATCGGCGTCGCCGGTCACCGCGAAGCTGATCCGCTTGCCGCGCTTGCCCGCAGGGGCGGTCTTGAAGGTGCCCTTGTCGCTGCACTTTCCCCTGCGGCAGAACCGGAACCAGTAGCGGGTCGCCGGCTTCAGACCGCTCTTGATCGTCACCTGGACCGTGCCGTCATCGCCGCGGAATGCCTTGAAGCTGCCGCGGGCGACGGCCGTCCGCATGCGGCGATCGGCGGCGACCCTGAGCTGGACCTTGCCGGGCTTGTCGTTGTGAGCCCAGACCTTGGCCGAGCGCGCCTCGACCTCGCCGGTGGCGACACCGAGGCTGAACCCCCCCGCCGCCTGAGCGGCCGCCGGTGCCAGCAGCAGCGCGGCGGCAACCGCGCCCAACAGAGCCACTCTGAAGATCATCGGGGCCTCAGCGACTCCCGGTGAAGCTGATCACCTGCTGGATTCCGCTGGGCCGGTTGGTGTAGCGCATCGTCGTCGGAAGGAGGCCGGGAGCAAAGCTGATCCGCTCGGCGTCGGCGTCGGCGAACCAGTTGGCCGGATTCGCGTTCCCCTGCTGCTGCTCGAGCTGCTTGCCGGCCTGCGCAATCGCCGCCCAGACGGCGTCCTGACAGCGCTCGAGGTCGCCCTTTCCGCAGTAGGTGATCTTGAACGGCGCCTTGATCTCCTGGCCAAGCAGCCGCTTGATATCGCGCTCGAAGTACTGATACCAGCCGCTGTACTGACCGCCCGGAGGCGAGTCGAAGCGGGAGAAGAAGGAGTCGAGCTGATCGAGCTGTGACCCGATCCTCGGCCTCATGAACGCGTCGGCGATCAGGTCCCAGGCGCCGTCCATGCTGGCGGCTCCGGGGTGGTCGATTCTGCCGTCGAGATTCTTGTCGAGCCGGCTACCGCCCTGAACCCGCCAATCCTTGATCACCGCGAGCATCTGCGCCGCCTGCGGATTCGGCGGCGTGGTGCCGTTGAGGAGACGGGCCAGGAGAGGCACCGTGCGGATCGCACGGACGTCCTGGGTCGCCGCCGCGTTCATCGCTGAGGTGACCGCCAACAGGTCCCAGCGACCGCCCTTGTCGAGCTTGCGCAGGTTCCGGTTCAGCAGGTCGACTCGCGCGGCGCTGCCGGAGCGGCCCCACTGATCATCGGCGGCGCCGAAGCCCTTCGCCACGTTGTTGTTCCAGTTGACCATTGCCCCGCCCTTGGGGTTCTTGCCCCTCGGGTGGGTCTTCTTGCCCTCGTAGCCCTGCCACTCGTAGTCGCCTCTGCCGTCGGTGGGCAGGCCCGGATCGGTTCCCTGCGGGCGCTTCGGCAGCCGCCCGCTGGTGAACATCGCGTTGTCAGTGTTGTCGATGTAGAAGGAGTTGAAGGTCTGCGGCGTCTTGTTCGCGGCCTTGTAGAAGCTCTTCGGCGAATCGACCTTGCCGACCAGCGATAGACGGCGGAAGAAGAGCTGATCGCGGACGTCACGGCCGTAGCTCGAGCGACGCTCGGAGATCGCCACCCGCCTGCCGTCGACGGTCGCGTAGGCGACCACCGGGCCGTGCTTGGTGGTCATGAACTCGACCTTCTCGCCGTCCAGCGTGCCGGCGTTGAAGTTCTTCATGTCCATGCACTTGCCCTTGTACACGTACTTCGTGTCGCTGCCCTCGCAGAGCGTCTCGACGTACTGGTCGATGATGTCGGCGCTGGCCGAGGTGAGGGTCACGGCGAAGTCCTCGCTGCGGCCGATCAGCAGGTAGCCGGGGAACGGCGCCGAAGTGACCCCTCGCCACTTCAGCTTGCCCGCGTTCATGTCGATCTCGTAGGTGAAGCCGGGATAGAAGTAGCCGATCTGAGGACCGCCGACCATCAGCGGGACGCCCTTGTCGGAACGGTCGGCGTTGATCTGCAGCGTGTTCGAGGCGTTGATCGCCTCGGTGCTCAGGTTCTCGGCCTTCTGGCTGTTGGCGATCGCCGGATCGGGTGTGTAGCTGCCGTCGTCGATCACGACACTGCCGGGCGTCGGCGTGCTCGGGATCTTTCCGTACTTGAACTGCCCGTCCACGGTCGTCGGCGCATCCTGGTTGCGGAACTGGCGCAGGTCGTTGAAGACCTTCATTCCCTTGCCACCGCCGAGACGACTCTGAAGTCCGTCGAGGAACTGCGAGCGCTCAGCCTCCTCGCCGCCACCCTCGCCGAGGAACTGACCCTTGAGCGCGTTGAGCGCGTAGATGTCGTTGCGTGTCCAGGGCTCGGTGTCGGGGCTGTTGGCCTCGAGGTAGGCGTTGATGCCCTTGATGAAGACGTCGATGTCGTGGAGGACCGCCTTGCCCTCCTTGCCGGCGCTGTTGAGCACGTTCGTCTGCTTGGCGACGACCCGCTCCGTCTTGGCGCTGGGCTCGAAGTTCTTCAGACCTTCGATCAGACCGATTGCGGTCAGGCCGGGCACGTCGACTGCGGCAACGCGGGCGTTGAAGCGAGCCTGCGCGAGCAACAGAGCGCGATCCTCGGCCAGCAGGTATCCCGCGGCCCAGATACCGTCGTCCTTGGTATCGCCGGTGACATGGGGGACGTAGAAGCGGTCGCGCACCACCGTGACCCCTTCGCGGGGGACCTCCTCGACCGTGGTTGGTCCGTCGGGACCGACGCTGTTGAAGACCTCCGACTTGAAGAAGCTGTTGAGGTCGGGGTTGGTGACCTGATCGAACAGCGGCGTGAGGCCGTCGTACATCTCGGCCTGCTCCGACCCGCCGGGTGGAACCGGGAAACCCCCGTACTGCCCCGAGGGCACGATGTTGCGGGCGACGTCCGCATAGTCCTTTGCGGCCGCGTTGGTGGCCTGCAGGGCGAGCAGTCCGACGATGACGACGAGACTACTCAGGACGCGCTTGACGAACAATTTCTCTCCTTACCTCCACTGGACCCCCCGGTCAGGCGCGAACAATAGGGGACCGGTCAAGCGAGTTCCAGTCAGCCAGGGTTGTCGATCCGGCTCGCGGCTTGCGTGATCGCCTCGACGGTCCCGGCGACCTGAACCGAGCTGAAGCGCCCTCCGCCCTCCGGGCCAAGACCATCCTCGCCAACGATCAGGTGACAGGGGACCCCGTGTCGGCGCGCACGGCGTGCGACCTCGCCGACAGCCTTGCCGGAAAGCGAGGTGGGGTCGACCCGACCTTCGCCGCTGATCAGCAGCGACGCCGATTCCAGCCTGCGATCGAACTCGAGCGTTCGGAGGACGTAGTCGGCACCGGGGACGAGCTTTGCGCCGTGCGCCCAGAACCCTCCGGCGAGACCCCCGGCGGCGCCGGTGAACGGAAGCCGCGAGGGGTCGTGCGGCAGCTGCCCGCGGACCCGCTCGAGCCGGGCCTCAAGCTGAGGCAGGTCCTCGGCCCCGGCGCCCTTCTGGGGCGCGTAGCGAAGCGCTCCCATGAAGCTGTCCCCGACATCGCAGAGGCAGACGACCTCGGCCTCGGAGAGATCGAAGCGGTCCAGGGCGCCGAGCCCTGCGTCGGTCGTCGCGCTGCCGCCGCAGGCGAGGATGACCCGCTCGGCGCCGGCCTGGAGGGCGGCGGCAATCAGCTCTCCGGTGCCCTCGCTTCCCGCCCGCAGGGGATCCAGTTCCCTCCCGGCCAACCGCGCGAGTCCCGAGGCCTCGGCGACGTCGACCACCGCCTCGCAACCGCCGGCGAGCAGCGCGAAGCGGGCGCTGATCGGCTCACCGAGCGCATCGTGGGCCGAAGCCTCGATCCACTCCCCTCCCCGCGCGGCCAGCAGGACCTCCGCGGTGCCGTCGCCTCCGTCCGCCAGCGGGCAGATCTCGGCCGGGCCGGACAGGCCCCTCGCGATGGCCTCCGCCACCTCGGCGGCCGTCAGGGTTCCCTTGAACTTGTCGGGTGCGATCAGAGCGCTCACTTCGGAGCGGCCATCATTACCCGGATGAGAGCCGGATGGACCAGCCGCGGTCACGGGTGCGGTAGCTGATGAGCGGCGAGCGCCTGGCCGCAGGCGGGCTGGTGATGGTCGGCGTGGTCTCGGTCCAGCTCGGCTCGGCGGTCGCGACGACGGTCTTCGACGACCTCGGGCCCGGCGGAGCCGTGTTCCTGCGGACCCTGTTCGCGGCCGCCGTCCTGCTCGCGATCTGGCGGCCCGCCCGCGGGATGCTTCGCGGGGCGACGCTGATCGACGTCCTCGCCTTCGGGGCGGTGCTGGCCGGCATGAACTGCTTCTTCTTCCTCGCCCTCGACCGGCTGCCGCTCGGGATCGCGGTGACGCTCGAGTTCACCGGGCCACTCGGGGTCGCGATCGCGACCTCGCGGCGGGCCCGGGATGTGGTCTGGGTGGTGTTCGCCTCGGCCGGAATCCTGCTCCTCGCCCCCGGGATCGGCGATGGTCTCGATCCGCTCGGGGTTGTCTTCGCCCTGATCGCCGGGGCATTCTGGGGTGCCTACGTCCTGCTCTCATCGCGGGTCGGGCGGGGACCCAGCGGGCGGGCGGGGCTGGCCACCGCGATGGGCTTTGCGACCTTGCTGTTGATCCCGATCGGGGTCGCGGACGGCGGTCGCGACCTGCTCGACCCCCGCCTGATCGCACTCGGTGTCGCGATCGCGATGCTGAGCTCGGCGATCCCCTACCTGTCGGAGATGGAGGCGCTGCGGCGACTGCCTCCGGGAACGTTCGGCGTGCTGCTCAGCATGGAACCCGCCTTCGCCGCGCTGGTCGGGTTCGTGGCGCTGAACCAGGATCTGCTTACCCGCGAGCTTGCCGCGATCGCGCTGATCGTGATCGCCAGCGCCGGCGCCCTGAGCACCGAACCCGCGGTAGAGGCAGCCGAGGCCTGAGGGGCGTGAGGGGACCGGCGGGAGCTCAGCGCTCGAGTAGCGCCAGCAGGCGCGGCACGATGATCTCGTGGGCGTCCTCCTGCAGGTAGTGGCCCGCCCCCTCGATCCTGGTCACCTCGGCGCCGGGGAAGGTTCCCAGCCAGAGCCGCTCGAGCACCTCCGGGGTGAAGGCGACGTCCTTCATCGCCCAGCAGATCGCGACCGGCCGATCGGAGAAGGCCTCGAGGCCCGCCTCGATCTCGGCCAGCAGATCCGAGACGGAGCCCTCAGGACCGGAAGGTATCTGCCGAGGGAAGACGAGGATCGGGGTTCGCGAGGCCCAGTCCGGGTGCGGGGCGAGGTAGGCCTGCTTGACCGTATCGGTGAGGCGATCCCGCTTCTCGATCCCCGCCCGGAACAGGAACACGTGCTTGAACAGGTCCAGGCCCTTGACCATGACCTCGCCGACGCCGGGAATCCTGAAGGCGACCAGCGGCGGGGGCAGCTTCACCTTCTCCGGCGGCCGGTGGGCGAAGGTGTTGAGGATGCAGAGCGAGGCGATCCGCTCCGGGTGACGGGTCGCCCAGCCGAGGCCGATCGGTCCACCCCAATCCTGGACGACGGGCGTCGCATCGTGGAGATCGAGGGACTCGAGCAGCGCCTCGCAGCGATCGAGGTGATTGGCGATCGTATAGAGGGAGGCGTCGTCGGGCTTGTCGGAGCGCCCAAAGCCGAGGTGGTCGAGGACGATCGCCCGGTGGCCGGCTGCGACGACCTCGGGAATGAAGTTGCGGTACAGGTAGCCCCAGGTCGGGTTGCCGTGGACCATCACCACCGGCCTGCCGTCCCGCGGCCCCTGATCGACGTAGTGCATGCGGCCGTCGGAGGAGTCGAACCACAGCGGCTCATACGGCCAGGTGCAGTCAAAGGTCCAATCGATCGCTGTGCTCATGGGCGCTCCTCGGCTCGGCTGCAGGTCGCACGAGCCTACCTTTCGGGACTTCAGCCCCTGCCGGACCCTCGCGGGCTCGCGGGCGCCGAGCGGCGCTCGAAGCCGGGGCAGGCGAGGACCGGAAGCGTCGGATAGCGGGCGTAGGCGGGTTCCTCGCGAGACCGCCCGCAGAGCGAGAAGGTGGACCCGCGCGTGTTCGGGACCAATTGCTGGTATCGGCAGCGATCGCAGAGCCCTGCCGGCTGGGAACTCATCGAGGCGAGTCTAGAGGCGCCGCCTGTCGGGCCCTGCTCTACTTCACTTTGTATAGTATTGGCCCTCAGTGCGCACCTTTCGCCGACTTCTGGGCTTCCTCAGGCCCTACCGCGGGACCGTGATCGGTTCCCTGGTTCTGGCCTGGGCGGCGATGGGGATGACGGTCCTGATTCCATTCCTCATCGGCGAGGCCGTCGATGCGATCCGCTCGGGGGAGCGGCCCGACCTCCTCCCGATCGCCGCCGCAGTCGTCGGAGCGGGGGTGCTCCGCCTGGCGCTGACAGTGAGCCGCCGGGTGATCGCCGGCAAGGTTTCGCTCTCGGTCGAGTACGACCTCCGCGGCCGCGTCTACCGGCACCTGCAGGAGCTCGAGCTGGGCTTCTTCGACGGCCAGCAGACCGGCCAGCTGATGTCGCGGGCGACCGTCGATCTGCAATCGATCCGCTTCTTCTTGGGCTACGGGCTGATCTTCCTCACCCAGAACTTCCTCACGATCCTGCTCGCGGGCGCCGTGATGATCGCACTCAAGCCCTCCCTGGCGCTGCTGGCCCTGGCGCCTGTGCCGATCGTCGTCTGGACCGCGTCGCGCTACAACCGCCGGTCACGGCCGGCCCTGCAGGAGGTCCAGCAGCGGCTCGCCGAGCTCACGGCAGAGGCCGAGGAGTCGGTCTCCGGGGTCCGGGTGGTCAAGGCCTTTGCCCGCGAGCGCCACATGGTCGACCGCTTCCGCAACTCCGTCACCCGGGTCTTCGACCAGAACGTCTACTCCACCCGCCTCCGAGCCTTCTACAACCCCCTGATCGGCTTCTTGCCGAACTTCGGCCTGGCCGTGGTCCTGCTGGTCGGCGGCAACCAGGTGATCAACGGCACCCTGACCCTGGGCGAGTTCACCGCCTTCTACACCTACGTCGTAATGCTCACCGGACCGATGCGTACGCTCGGCATCGCGTTGGGGATGTCGCAGCGGGCGATCGCCTCAGGCAACCGGCTGTTCGAGATCCTTGACCGCGAGCCCGGGATCAGCGCCCCCGAGGGCGCCCCGGAGCTACCGGCGGGCCCCGGCCGGGTGCAGCTCGAGCGCGTCTCGCTGCGCTACGAGGGGGCCGAGGCGGCGCTCGAGGACGTCGATCTCGAGATCGAGCCGGGCAAGGTCGTGGCTCTGGTCGGGCCGACCGGCTCGGGCAAGACCAGCCTCGTCGCCCTCTTTGCCCGCCTCTACGATCCGAGCGAGGGGACGGTGCGGATCGACGGCGCCGACCTGCGCGGGGTGGATCTCGTATCGCTGCGCAGCCAGATCGCCTTCGTCGCCGATGACAGCTTCCTGTTCAGCGCCAGCGTCGCCGACAACATCGCCTACGCGAGCCCGGAGGCGACCCGCGAGGAGATCGAGATCGCGGCCCAACGCGCGCAGGCCGAGAGCTTCATCCGCGATCTACCCGAGGGCTATGAGACGCTGGTCGGCGAGCGCGGGCTGACCCTCTCGGGCGGGCAGCGTCAGCGGATCGCCATCGCGCGCGCCCTGCTGGCCGACCCCAGGATCCTGATCCTCGACGACGCCACCTCGGCGGTCGACTCCCAGACCGAGGCGCGGATCAAGCGGGGGCTGGAGGAGGCGCTCGCGGGCCGCACCACCTTCATCGTCGCCCACCGGCTCTCGACGGTCTCGCTCGCCGACGAGGTGGTTGTCATGGACGAGGGCCGGATCGTCGACTGCGGCACCCATCAGGAGCTGCTCGACCGCTGCGGCTTCTACCGCGAGATCGCCGACCACGGGCTCGCCGACCGCACCTTCCTCCAGGCCGATCTCGAGGAACGGGAGGAGGTCGCGAAGCTATGAGGGAACGGAGGGACGACAAGAAGGAGAAGAAGGGTGTCGAGGCCCCCGAGACGACCGAGGGGATGCAGGGCATCTACTACCTGTTCCGCGACCTATGGCGCCTGTTCCGCGGAGAGGATCAGCGCGGCCGCAAGGTCCGCTGGCTGATCGGGCTGCTGAAGCCCTACCGGTCGCGGGTGGCGCTGATGTTCGTCGCCCTGCTGATTGCGACGGCGGCGGCCCTGGCGCCGCCGTTCCTCGCTGGCAAGGCCGTCGATGACGGCATCGTCGCCGGCGACACCGGCGCCCTGACCATGGTCGTGATCGTCTTCCTGATCTCCGCGGCGCTGCTGTGGGCGGCCAGCTACGCCCAGACCTACCTCGTCGGCTGGATCGGCCAGCGGGCGCTTCAGGACCTGCGCGAACGGATCTACTCCCACCTGCAGGCGATGTCGATCGGCTTCTACACGCGCAACCGGCCCGGGGTTCTGATCTCGCGGATGACCAACGACGTCCAGGCTCTCGACCAGCTCGTCACCGACGGGATCGTCACCCTCTTCTCGGCCTCGCTGACCCTGATCGGCGTGGTCGTGATCCTGCTGGTGCTCGACGTGCAGCTGGCCCTGATCACCTTCCTCACCTTCCCGTTGCTGGCCCTGGCCAGCGCAATCTTCAGGATCACCTCGGCCGGGGCCTATCGGCTCACCCGGGAGAAGATCGCCAACATCACCGCCTACCTGCAGGAGACGCTGAGCGGCGTGCGGGTGGTCCGCAGCTTCGGGCAGGAGCCTCGCCACATCGGTGAGATGGAGCGGCTCAACGAGGAGAACCGGGTCGCGAACATGCGAACCGTCTACCTGAACGCGAGCTACTTCCCCGCGGTCGAGCTGCTGAGCGCGGTCGGCACGGCGGCGATCCTTCTCTTCGGCGGCTACCAGGTGATCGACGGCAACGTCGAGATCGGGGTCCTGGTCGCCTTCATCGGCTACCTGCAGACCTTCTTCGATCCGATTCAGCAGATCAGCCAGCTCTACACCACCTACCAGCAGGGAATGGCCGCGCTGGACAAGATCTTCGACCTGCTCGACACCCGCCCCGACACCGTGGATCCGCCGGACGCGGTCGATCCCGGCCGGATCCGCGGCGAGGTCAGGCTCGAGGGCGTGTGGTTCTCCTACGCCGAGGACGCCCGGCTCGCTCTTGCCTCACAACCCGACGCGCCGCCGCCCGATCCGGACGCCTCCGCGCCCGAGCCAGGCTGGGCGCTGGCCGACATCGATCTGACGATCCTCCCCGGCCAGACGGTCGCCCTCGTCGGCGAGACCGGAGCGGGGAAATCGACGCTCGCCAAGCTGGTTGCACGCTTCTACGACCCCCAGCGCGGCCGGCTCAGCGTCGACGGCCACGATGTCCGCGAGCTCTCCTCCTCGAAGTTGAGGAGCCAGCTCGGCATCGTCCCCCAGGAGGGGTTTCTGTTCAGCGGAACCGTGCGAGAGAACGTGGCCTTCGGCCGTCCCGATGCCGCAACCGAGGAGATCGAGGCGGCGCTGCGCACGGTCGGCGCCGACGAGATGCTGTCCGGGATGCCGAACGGCCTCGATACCCAGGTCGGGGAGCGCGGAAGCGGCCTCTCCGCCGGAGAGCGGCAGCTGATCGCCTTCGCACGGGCGCTGCTCGCCGAGCCGCGGATCCTGATCCTCGACGAGGCGACCTCCAACGTCGACGTCAGGACCGAGCGGAAGATCGAGCAGGGTCTGAACCGGTTGCTGGCGGGCCGCAGCGCAATCGTCATCGCCCACCGGCTCTCGACGATTCGAAACGCCGCCAGGATCGTGGTGCTCGAGGGTGGCCGGATCGCGGAGAGCGGCACCCACGACGAACTGATCGAGGCCGGAGGCCCCTACGCCGGGCTTTACGGGAGCTGGGCCAACCAGTCAGTCGCCTGAGCCCGGGTCGCGCTAGCCGGGGCTGATTCCGCCCGAGCTGCCGCCGTCTCCGCCGACCCCGCCGCTGCCGCCGGAGCCGGCGCCACCGCTCGGCGGCGGGGCCGGTGCGGGCGCGGGGGCGGGCGCGGGGGCCGGCGCCGGTGGGGCTGCAGCGCCGCCGGAATCGGGCGTGGTTGGTGCGACCGCAGTGCCCTCCTGGCCGCAAAACTGGAAGCCGTAGCTCTCGGCGGCCGCGCGGGCATCGGCCTCCGACTGAGCGAGCTCGCCGCCGAGGGTCTCGTAAGCGGCGGTATCGCCTGAGGTCGCAGCGTCGGTCCGACGCTTGAGGATCCTCACCTGCTCGCCGAGCGCGTCGAGAAAGGCCGCGAGATCGCCGCTGGCGTCGTCGGGCGGGTTGAGGCCGTTGATGGTCTCGAGCACGCCTCTGGTGATCTGCTGCTCCTGCGATGCGAGGGTCGCGAGGCCGTCGCCGGCGCTGGCCTCGAGGCCGGCGATCGCAGCATTGGCCTCGGCGCAGCTCGCGTCCGCGGCCGAGATGAACTCACGCTTCGACAGCGAGCTCGCCTCGGTGGTGGTCGTGTCGGTTGTCTGGCCGATCGGTTCAATCGGAGCGTCATCGCCGCCGCAGCCGGCGGTCAATGCGGCGATTGCCGCCGCGGCGATAGTCGCCATCAGTCGCACATGCATCCCGGTCAGGGTAACGCGCGTCGCGGCCGGCTCCCGGCCGCCGCGGCCCATCGTGCAACGGGTCGCTCAGGCCACCCGTCGCGGTGTGGGTATCGGCCGACCCCGTCGACCCAGGGGATAGGGCTTGCGGGCGGGCCGTCCGATCGGGGGCTCGGTCGGTTGACTCGGGAGCTCCCTCGCGGGCGTCTCTGCGGGCGCCAGGCCGGCTATCGGTGCCGCCGGTAGTTGCCCACCCTGCCCATCGGCACCGCGCTCCGGGACTCAAGGAGCCGGGGTCGCCGCCTGGACGGTTGTCTGGGAAGCCGTCGCTGTAGCTGGGGATCTAGGACTTGAACCTAGACTACGAATACCAGAAACTCGCGTGCTGCCAATTACACCAATCCCCATTCTGGCGCCGCCCCGCTGGCGGGAGCGACAGGGAAAAGATAGCTATCGCAACCCTGCTCCGTCAGCCGGATCCGATCTCGCTCAGGTCACCGCCGAGGTCTCTCAGCGCAGAGGTGTCCCCCACCTCCGCCCCGCTCTCGATCAGCCGCCGGGCCTCCTGCAGATCCTCGCTGCGGCCGACCGATAGCGCGGCGACGACGGAGCCGCCGAGCAGGTACCAGGCCGAGAACTCGCCCCCATCGCGATCACCCCTGAACACCACCTCGTCCCACTCCTCGGCCGGGCCCACGTACTCGAGCGAGGCCCAGTCGGAGAGATCGCTGAAGAAGTACGGGACGACCCGGTAGGCGCTCTTGTCGCCGAGCATCCCGGCGGCGGCATGCTTGCCCTGCTGGAAGGCGACGTCCCAGTGCTCTACGCGCAGCCGCCGGCCGTGGATCTCGCTCTCATAGCTGCAGCAGTCACCGGCGGCGAAGATCCCCTCCTCCGAGGTCTCGAGCCCCTTGTCGCAGATGACCCCGTCATCGACCTCGAGCCCCGCCCGCTCGGCGAGAATCAGGTCTGGCTTGACCCCGGCGCCAACGACGACACCGTCACATTCGATCTCGCGACCGCTCTTGGTGCGGACTGCCTCCACCCGCTCGGAACCCTTGAACTCGGCCAGCTCCTCCCCGCCGATCACCTCCACGCCCTTGCGCTCGAGCAGCTCGTGGAAGTAGCGGCCCGCCTCGGCGCCGAACACACCGGAGAGAGCGACCTCCTCCATCATCACGATCGTGCAGCGTTTGCCGAGCCCAACCAGCGAGGCGGCGACCTCGGTGCCGATGTAGCTGCCGCCGATCAGCACCACGTGTTCTGCGTCGGCCAGGTCCTCGCGGATCTTGTCGGAGTTGCCGAAGGCCCTCAGATAGTGGATTCCCTCGAGCTGGGCGCCCTCGACCCGGAGGATGTTGACCATCGCCCCGGTTGCGATCAGGGCCTTCTCGAACCCGACCTCCTCCTTTCCCTGCAACTTGGCCGTTCGCGATCGGAGATCCAGGCTCATCACGCTCTTGGCGGTGAGGATCTCGATGTCGTTGTCGGCGTACCAGCCCTGATCGTGGACGAACGCCTCGTCCCGCTGGATCTCCCCGCGCAGGTATTCCTTCGACAGCGGCGGGCGGTCGTAGGGCGGATCCGGCTCGCGGCCGACGAGCAGGATCGAGCCCTCCGCGCCCCGGCGGCGCAGCTCGGCAGCGCACTGGGCCGCGGCGATGCCGCCACCGACGAGCAGGAAATCGAGCTCTCGATCAGCCATCAGTTGACAAGCTATCGGAGCCACCGACGTCGGCTCCCCGCTGGGTGACACCGAGAAAAGCCGTCAGCTCGGCCTCGACATCGGCCTCGAGCACGGCGAGGACCTCGTCCCCCGCCTCCAGCACGGTCTCGGCCCCAGGCACGAAGCCGCGGCCCCCGCGCAGGACCGAGATCAGCAGGCTGCCGACGGGCATCTTCAGCTCCGAGACGCGCCGGCCGACCACCGGTGAGCGCTCGCTCAACTCCAGCTCGATGATCTCGAGCCGCTCCTCGGGGAGATCGAGGAGATGGATCAGGCCGTGACTGGGGACCTCGTGCTCGATCAGGCGCAGAATCAGATCGGTGGCCGAGATGTAGGGAGTGATCTCGAGCAGCTCGAAGTGCTGACGATTCCGTGGGTTGTTGCAGCGGGCGATGATCCGGCCGATCCCGTACTTCTGCTTGGCGACCTGGCAGATGAGGATGTTGTCCTCGTCGTCGCCGGTCACGGCGATCACCATCTCGCTGTCGGCGATCCCGGCCCGCTCCAGCACCCACAGCTCGGAGGCGTCGCCGTAGACGATCCGCCGCTCGAGCTCCTGCTCGACCGTGTTGTACCGATCGCGGTCCTGCTCGATCAGCTTCACGTCGTGCCCCACCTCCAGCAGTTCGCGGGCGAGGTTCCAGCCGACCTTGCCGGCGCCGATCACGAGGATCGCCAGTGGTCCCGAGCCGGCCATCAACCCGCCCCGGCCGGATCGGCCCCGCGCACCTCGGACTCGAGCATCTCGATCGCGGTCCTGGTCGGGCAGATGGTTCGCATCCCCTGCTGCTCGTACCACTCGGCGCGCAGCGGATCGAGGATCCGCGCGATGACCGTGGGCACGCCGTAGCGCTTGGTCGCGATCTGGGCGATGACGATGTTCGTGTTGTCGCCGTTGGTGGAGGCGACGAACGCATCGGCGCGCTCGACTCCCGCCGCCAGGAGGGCATCGACCTCGAGGCCGTGTCCCACGGTGAAGCTGCCGCCGGACTCGACCCAGCCCCTGCCAAGCCCGGCCTCGAGGAGGGCGAGGGACTCGGGGTCCTCATCGACGCAGGAGACCTCATGGCCGTCCTCGAGCATCCCCAGCGCGAGCGAGGCGCCGACCCGGCCGATGCCGACGATCAGAACTAACACGCCACGATCGTATTCGGCTTGTGTGCAGCGGCGCGCTTCGGGCGCCCCAGCGGCGCCGGATCACCCCGCCGGCGCGATCCCGCTCACCCCCGGGTGCGGAGCCCGAGGTAGACCCGTCCGGAGCCGAGCAGGACGAAAGCGATACTGACCACGAAGGCGGCCGACGCCGCTCCCTCCCCGCTCGCGACCGTCTCGATCGCGCCCCATGCTCCGAACCCCGCGATCACGGCGCCGAAGACGACGCTCGCCATCTCGAAGATGCTGCGCTCACCTCGCTCCGGCTTCACCCGGCGATTGTCGCAGCCGGTCACTGCCGGCCAACGAAGAGGGGCGGCCTCTCGGCCGCCCCTCGGTCAGTCGATATGCGCCCCCGGGCGCGCTCGATTTAGAGCGCGACGATCGGAAGCATCAGCAGCGCAACGATGTTGGCCACCTTGATCATCGGGTTGATCGCGGGACCGGCGGTGTCCTTGTAGGGGTCACCCACCGTGTCGCCGGTGACCGAGGCGGCGTGGGCCTCGGAGCCCTTGCCGCCGTAGGCGCCGTCCTCGATCAGCTTCTTGGCGTTGTCCCACGCGCCGCCACCGACGGTCATCGAGACGGCGGCGAAGAAGCCGACGACGATGACGCCGATCAGCAGGCCACCAAGCGCCTTGGCGCTGATCACGCCGACGACCACCGGGATGATGATCGGGATCAGCGAGGGGAGGATCATCTCCCGCTGCGCCGAGGCGGTCACGATCGCGACCGTGTCGGCGTAGTCGGGCTTCTCGGTGCCCTCCATGATCCCGGGATGCTCGCGGAACTGCTTGCGCACCTGCTCGACGACCTGGCCACCGGCACGGCCGACGGCCTCGATCGAGAGCGCCGCGAACAGGTAGACCATCATGCCGCCGATCAGCAGGCCGATCAGAACGGCCGGGTCGCCGAGATCGAAGAATCCGACAAGGTCGAACACCTTGCCGTCAGCCGCGGCCTCGTCAACCAGCTCGAGCTGGAAGGCCTTGAACAACACCAGGGCTGCGAGAACCGCGGAACCGATCGCGTAGCCCTTGGTGACCGCCTTCGTCGTGTTACCGACCGCGTCGAGGGGATCGGTGACGTTGCGGACTTCCTCCGGCATCTCCGCCATCTCGGCGATGCCGCCGGCGTTGTCGGTGATCGGACCGAACGCGTCGAGCGCGACGATCAGACCGGTCAGCGAGAGCTGAGCCATGACCGCGACGCCGATGCCGTAAATCCCGGCGAGCTCGTTGGCGCCGAAGATCGCTGCGGCGATCACCAGTGCGGGGGCAGCGGTGCCCTGGAACCCCTGAGCGAGGCCCTGGATGATGTTCGTCGCGTGCCCGGTCTGGGACGCCTCGGCGATCGCCTTCACCGGCCGGAACCGGGTCGATGTGTAGAAATCGGTGATCACGAACAAGAGCGCCGTGACGGCGATTCCGATCAACCCGCAGAACCAGAGATCGGTGCTGGAGGGAGCAGCCTCGATGACCGGGTCGAGGAAGTTGAGATCTCCCATCAGCCACTCGGTGATCGGGTAGAACGCGGCGGCCGACAGGAGGCCGGAGACGATCAGGCCCTTGTAGAGGGCGCCCTCAACGTTGTCGGTGCTGGTGCGTACGCTGAGCGCACCGACGATCGAAGCCAGAATCGCGACGCCGCCGATGACCAGCGGGTAGAGCGTGACCTGGCGGGTGATCTCGTCGGCGCCGCCGAAGGTGAGGACTCCGAGGAGCATCACCGCGACCGCGGTGACCGCGTAGGTCTCGAAGAGGTCGGCGGCCATGCCGGCGCAGTCACCGACGTTGTCACCGACGTTGTCGGCGATCACGGCCGGGTTGCGGGGATCGTCCTCGGGGATGCCCGCTTCGACCTTGCCGACGAGGTCGGCGCCGACGTCCGCGGCCTTGGTAAAGATGCCGCCGCCGAGACGGGCGAAGACGCTGATCAGCGAACCGCCGAAGCCCAGCCCAATCAGCGCGTCGATGGCTTCTTTGTCGCTGTCGACGATGTCGAAGCCTACGAGGATGCCGTAGTAGCCGGCGACCCCGAGCAGAGCGAGTCCGACGACGAGGAGTCCGGTCACCGAGCCGCCCTTGAAGGCGACGTCGAGGCCCGGACTGACTCCACCACGTGACGCCTCGGCGACACGGGCGTTGGAGCGCACCGAGACGTTCATGCCGATGAAACCCGCCGCGCCGGACAGAACACCGCCGACGACGAAGCCGATGCCTGTCTCGACGTTCTGCAGAATCACGATGAGGATCGCGAGCGGTACTGCGACCGCGGCGATGATTGTGTACTGGCGATTGAGATACGCCTGGGCGCCCTCCTGGACAGCCCCGGAGATCTCCTGCATTCGATCGTTCCCCGGGGATTTCGCCAGCAGGCTCTGCGTAACGAGCAGTCCGTAGAGAACACCGGCGCCGGCGCACACGAGCGCGATCAGGACGCCGTAGTCGGTCAGGAAGTCAGTCAAGTTCGTTTCCCTCCGTCGGGTGGATGGTCAAAGCAAGACCGCCCCGCAACAACAAAAGACACAAGGGGCGGCCGGAAAGCGGCCCGCAGTGTAGGACAAGACGGCGGCGGAATGCGGCGAGACGGCGGCGGAATGCGCCGCAGGGCGGGTTTCAGCCGCGACGCGGACCGTCTAGCTGCCCGGCGTCCAGAGCCCCGAGGAGGGCTTCTCCGGCCCGGCCCCGGGACCGGCATCACCGCCCAAGGGCGCGCCGCCGGTCGGCTCGCCCCCCTGCGGATCGGTCGGGACGCCGCCGCCACCGGCTTGCTGGGAGAAGAGCATCTGAATCTGAGAGAGCGCGTTGCGGACCTCCTGCTGAGGCTCGGGCTCGAGCAGGTCGACCAGCGCCCGCACCGCCTCGATGCCGAGCTTCGCTTGCTCGAGGTCGCGCTCGTCCTCCTTGGCGATGCGGCGGGCTGAGAGATTGAGGATGCTGACAACGCTCTGGGTAAGGAGGTCCTGGATGCGCACCTTGCGCATCTCCTCCTCCATCTGGCGCATCATCTCCCGCTGCTCGGGAGTCATCTGCTCGGGATCGGGTGCGCCCTGCGGCTGCTGCTGTTGCTGCTCGTTCACGGTCTGGACCCTACAGATCCGCGGCCATGCGGATCTTGGGCCTTGCTGAGTCGCCCGTCGGGAACGTAGCTGCTCTCGGTCTCCTCGACGGCGGCGCGGTAGATCTCCTCGATCGAGCGTCCAGAAGCGAGGCTCTCCCGCGCCCGCTGGGCGCCGTTGGGCGCGCTGGGCTCGGCGCCGATGGCGAGTTCGGAGCGAATCGGCTCGGTCCATGCGCACAGCCGATCGATCACTGCGACCGTGTCGATCTCCTCGCGCGCCTCGAAGTCGATCATCCGGCCGTCGAGCCCGTAGCGGATCGCCCGCCACAGGTTCTCCTCGATCTCGCGCTGACGGAGCGGCTCCCCGAGCCGGCCGTCGTCGTAGTCGCGGGCCGCCTGGGCGACACAGGCCACCATCAGGCCCGCCAGCCTGATCGACTCCTCACCGCGGGTCTGGGCGTCACAGATCCGCACCTCGACCGTGCCGAAGCGGTGGTGCGGTCGCACGCTCCACCACAGCTGGGTCGATTCGACGATCGATCCGGTCCGCTCCAGCAGATCGATGAAGTCCGCGTACCCGGCCCAGTCGCCGAAGGGATCGTGGACGCCACAGCGAGGGAAGGTGCGGGTGAAGATCTGGGTACGGACCGAATGCAGGCCGGTGTCGGCCCGGTCGAGGAAGGGAGAATTGGCCGAGGCGGCGAGCAGAGGCGGCAGCAGACCGCGGACGTAGTCGCAGACGGCGATCGCGCGATCGGCGCCCCGGATCCCGACATGGGCGTGCAGGCTCCAGGTCTGGTTGCGCTGGGCGACGTAGCCGAGGTCACGCCGCAGTCGTTGGTAATGCGGGGTATCGATGATCTCCTGGTCGAGATAGTTGGCCCAGGGGTGGGTGCCCATCGCGACCATCGCGATCCCGAGCCGGTCGGCGAGCGCGAATAGGCGCCGGCGCCGGTCGAGTTGCCGCTCAACCGCGTCGGTGAAGCTCTCACCGCGACCGGAGCGGATCTCGATCTCGGTGTCGATCAGCTCGCCGGCGGCGGAGTGGGCGAGCACCTCGTCCTCCTGGCAGAGCGCGAAGATCTCATCGAAGCGGTGTGAGAGCTCGAGGCTGTCGCGGTCGAGCAGGGCGAACTCCTCCTCTATCGCCACGGTGAAATCCCGGGACTCCTCGAAGACCTCCCTTGCCGAGGCGAGGTCGAGGCTCTGGTCGCGAGCCGAGCTCATCCGGTTCCTTCAGGCCTCAGGTCAGATAGAAGTAGAGCGCGTAAAGCAGGTCGACCGCGGGGCTGGAGGTGTGGGTCGTCACCTCCGGCGGCAGCTCGAGGAGCCGCTCGGAGTAGTTGAAGATGATCTTCACGCCCGCGTCAACGAGCTGCTCGGCAACGTCCTGAGCGGCCTCGGCGGGAACGGCGAGGACGCCGACGACGATCTCCTCCCTGGAGACGACCTCCTCGAGCTTTTCGATCGAGCGGACCTTGACGCCGCCGAACTCCTTGCCGACCAGCTTCGGAGAGGAATCGAAGATCGAGACGATCCTGAAGCCATGGTCGGCGAAGATGTCGGAGGAGGCGATCGCCTGTCCGAGGTTCCCGGCGCCGAACAGGGCGATGTTGTGCTGGCCGGAGGTGCGGAGGATCTTGCGGATCTCGGCGACAAGTGAATCGACCTGATAGCCGACCCCGCGCTTGCCGAACTTGCCGAAGCCGGAAAGATCGCGCCGGATCTGGGTCGAGTTGATGTGCGTCCACGAGGCCAGCTCCTGGGAGCTGACCGTCTCCTTGCCCATCTTCCTCGCCTGGATCAGGACCTGCAGATAGCGCGACAGACGGGCCGCCACGCCGAGCGAGAGTCGAGCCCCGGCGCCGTCTTCAGCCGGTGGGGCGGCGCCATCGGTCGCGGCCGTGGCAGCGTCGGCTCCACGCGGATTCCGCGCTGCGGTCGGTTTGTTCATTGCTCCACGGTAGCGAGCCGGGCGATGACGGCGTCCCTGTCGAGGGTCAACTCGGAGACCCGTGCCCCATCTACCTCCACCACCGGAATCAGTTCGAGCAGTTCCCGATGGAGCATCTGATCGCTCTCGATGTCGATCTCGTGCAGCTCGAATCCACCCTCGCGGCCGATCTCGAGCAGCTGCTCGCGCGCCTCCTCGCAGAGGTGGCAGCCGGGGCGGCTGTAGAGCACGACCTGCTTCATCGCGACCTCAATGGGCGAGGGCATCGAGGTCGAGGTAGTCGGGATAGGGCAGCGCCGACAGATGGGCCGCAGCGGCTCCGATCATCGCCGCGTTGTCGGTGCAGAGCTCGAGCGGGAGCAGCTTCAGCCGCAGGCCCTCCGCCTCGCAGAGCTCCTTGGCCTCGGCCCGCAGTGGGCCGTTCGCGGCCACCCCGCCGCCCAGCACCACGGCATCCCACTCGCCGCGGGAAACCGCGCGGCGGAGCTTCGAGATCAGCTGATCGACCACGGCCGCCTGGAAGCTGGCCGCGAGATCTGCCCGCCGCTCCCCGACCTCGGCCTCGGTGAGGTCGCGAACCACGTAGACGAGCGCCGTCTTGAGACCGCTGAAGCTGAAATCGAGGCCCGGGTCCCGGCTCATCGCAACAGGGAACTCGAACGCTCCAGGGTCGCCCCCCTCGGCACAGGCCTCGATCGCCGGCCCGCCCGGGTAGCCGAGGCCCAGCAGCCGGGCAGCCTTGTCCAGGGCCTCGCCGGCGGCGTCGTCGAGCGTCCTGCCGAGAATCTCATAGGCGCCCGGCTCCCGAACCGAGGCGAGCATCGTGTGGCCGCCGCTGGCGATCAACCCGAGGAACGGCGGCTGGAGCGGATCGGGCTCGAGGTAGGCGGCGGCGAGGTGGCCGAGAAGATGATCTACCGGGATCAGCGGCTTGCGGGCGCTCGAGGCGATCGCCTTGGCGCTGCTGACTCCGACCAGCAGCGCTCCGATCATTCCCGGGTGCGTGGTCACGGCGACGGCGTCGATCGATGCGAGATCGGCGCCGGCCTCGCGCAGCGCTGCCCGGATCACCGGATTGATCAGCTCGACGTGATGGCGAGAGGCGACCTCGGGGACGACGCCGCCGTAGCGCTCATGCGCCTGCGCCTGCGAGGAGATCACGTTGCTGAGGAAGCGATCCCCATCGACTACGGCCGCGCAGGTGTCATCGCAGGAGGTCTCCAGCGCCAGGATCATCCGTCCGGGTCGCCGAGCCACATGATCAGAGCGTCCTCGTTGTTGTCGTGGTAATAGCGCAGCCGGCGCCCGGCGGGGCGGAAGCCGAGCCGCTCGTACATCGCGATCGCGCCCGAGTTCGAGAGTCGAACCTCGAGGGTGTAGCGCTCCTGGTGGCCCGCCCGCGCGAGCATCTCCTCGATCAGCGCCGAGGCGACACCCCGGCGCCGGAGCTCCTCCTCCACGGCGACGTTCATCAGGTGCCAGATATCGGCGTAGCGGGAGCAGACCAGATAGCCGGCGAGCCCCTGCTCGGTCTCGGCCGCCAGACAGACGCCCGACGGCTTCGAGAGCTCGAGCACGAACATCGCCAGCGACCACGGCGCCGGAAACGAGCGACGCTCCAGCGCCAGGACCGCCGGGAGGTCGGCGTAGGTGAGGCGGCGCACGCTGAGCTCGGCGCCGGAGAGGATCGGGCTCTCAGCCGCTGCCATCGCGCTTCCGCCAGCGGTCGGCGTCGGGTCGTCTCAGGTAAAGCGGCATCACATTCTCCGGCGGGCCGGATTCGGCCGAAGCGCCGATCAGGCAGACGTAGCGGGCACAGAGCCGATGGGCCGGGTCCCGATCGCCGGGAACCGCGGCGCCCGCGGCTTGAAGCTCCAGGCGGAATCGTATCGCGCCGTCGCCGACGGCCAGAGCCCCCTCGAGACCACCCGCCCACTCGGCGAGCCGGTCGGGGGCGCAGACGACCGGAGGGGACGCGTCATCGCCGCCCGGCTCGATCTTCGCCGCGAACACCTCTCCGCGGCGGGCGTCGATCACCGCGAGACGGCCGCGGCCGGCGGCCGGCGGGATGCCGGCCGCCAGGGCCGCGGTGCTCGCTACGCCGGCGAGCGGGAGCTCGCGGCCCTGGGCCAACGCTCGCGCGGTCGCCACGCCGATACGGATCCCGGTGAAGGAGCCGGGGCCGATTCCGACCGCGATCAGCCCCACCCCGGCCCAACCCCCGGCCTCATCCACCGCCGACTCCACCGCCGCCATCAGCTCGGGCCCGTGCCGAGGGCGGCCGTCGGCGCCCGGCGGGACCGAACGCTCGGCGCGGACATCGACCTCACCGCCCTCGACGGCGCCGACCGCGACCGCCGTATCGGGAGTCGCTGTGTCGATGCCCAGCACCATGGTCATCCCTCGACCTCGACCACGATCCGCCGCCGGTCCCCGTCGGCGTGTTCGATCGAGACCCGCGCCCGCACCCGCTCCAACTCGGGGCTCCCCTCACCCGCAGCCGGCCATTCGACGAAGCTGATCCGGTCGGAGCCGAAGTAGTCAGCGAGCAGCTCCGGCTCCTCGTCGCCGAGCGACTCGAGCCGGTAGAGGTCGAGGTGGGCGATGACCGGGCCCGACGAGGAGCCCTCAGGCAAGGCGTAGAGCTGCCCCACGGTGAAGGTCGGCGATGTCACCGGCTCGGATACCCCCAGCGCCTGCGCCGCCCCGCGAACGAAGGTGGTCTTCCCAGCGCCGAGCTCGCCCTCGATCAGGACGACGTCCCCGGGCCGGAGCTCGTCCGCGAGCCCGGCGGCAACAGCCTCGGTCTCGCTCGCGCCACCGGTGCTTGTTCGCATCGATCCCATCGAGGCCAATTACACACCCCGGCACGCCCCCGCGGCCGCTGCCGCCAGGCGGCGCAGCTCAGCGACCGAAGAGGTCGAGCTGATCGGTCGGCGGCTCGGCCGCAGGGGTCGGCTCTGCGACGGGGACCGGCTCGGGCCCTGCTTCCGGCTCCCCCCGAACCTGATCCTGCTCGGGCAGCGGCTGGACCAGCAACTCGCGGATCCGGCCGAAGTCCTCGATCAGGAGCTCCTTCATCTTCGGCGTCCGCAGCGCCGCGGCCGGATGCAGGAGGGGGAAGACGAAGACCGTCCGACCACCGAGCTGATGTACCTGCGGGGTTCCGCGGACCCTCGTGATCCCGGTCTGATTGCCGGTGATCAGCTTCGTCGCGAAGTTGCCGAGGGTCGCAACCACCCGCGGCTCGATCAGCTCCACCTGTCTGCTCAGGTAGGGCTCGCAGGTTGCGATCTCGATCGGCTGCGGATCGCGGTTTCCCGGCGGGCGGCACTTGAGCACGTTGGCCACGAAGACCTCCTCCCGCTCGAGCCCGATGCCGCCGAGCAGCTCGTTGAGCAGCTTCCCGGCTCGGCCGACGAACGGCAAGCCCCGGCGGTCCTCATCGGCGCCTGGGGCCTCGCCGACGAACATCAGGTCGGCGTCGGCATCCCCGGCGCCGAATACGACCCTGGTCCGGGTCTCCGAGAGCGGGCAGCGGGTGCACCCGGAGGCCCCGTGGAAGAGCTCGACGAGCTGGTGGCGTCGGGTCTCGGCGCTCACTTCGATCTGCGCTTGTCGCCCCCGCCCGAGGAGCGGGCCCGATCCATGCTCTGCTTCCAGCGCTTGCGAGCGCCGTCGCGATTGACGCCGCGCTTGTCCTCCAGACGCCGGCGCTGGCCGGCGGTGGGCTGCCGGCTCGTCGCGAACATCGACAGCCGCCGCTCCGCTGCCTTGACGCCACACTCCCTGCACTCGACGATCTCGGTACCGGCGTCGACAAGGGCCTCGAAGCGGGCATCGCAGCGGGGGCATTCGAACTCGTAGAGGGGCACGACGGTGATCGTAGTGGCATGCCCGGAGACATCCCTGCAGCCTGATCGCGCCCGGCCCCCCTCGCCCTATAATCCCTGCTGTGGCCGTCGGCCGTGACCTCGCTCAGAGGCATGGACCGGGGAATGGCCGCCTGAGTACCCACGGACAACAACACGCAGACGCCGACCGGTATCTCCCATGCGGGAACTGGAACGGAACCAAGCAGACATCAACGCGCCCGAAGAGGCGCTGGCGCCGATCGCCGTGATCGGTCGAGGGCGCGTAGGCGGCTCGATCACCGGGGCCGCCCAGGCAGCCGGGATCCCCGCCGCCTCGGCCGGTCGCGAAGACCTGTTCGAAACCTGCGCCGAGGCCGAGATCGCCTTGATCTGCGTTCCCGACGAGAGCATCCCCGCGGTTGCGGCGGAGCTCGCCGAGGGCGCTCCCGGACTGCGCTTCGTCGGCCATGTCAGCGGCGCGACCCGGCTCGACGCCCTCGCACCCAGCGCCGCCGCCGGAGCGTCGCTGTTCTCTCTCCACCCGCTGCAGACGATCCCCGATCCGGCCACGCCGCTCACCGGCGCTCCGGCTGCGATCGCGGGCTCCGACGCCGCGGGGCTGGATCTTGCCTGGCGACTCGCCACAGCGCTCTCGATGCGGCCGTTCGAGGTCGCTGAGGAGCACCGTGCCGCCTACCACGCGGCTGCCGCGATCGCCTCGAACTTCCTGGTTGCGCTCGAGGAGAGCGCGGCCGAGCTGATGGCGGCGGCCGGGATCGAGGAGGGCCGCGAGCTGCTCGCCCCGCTGGTGCTCCGCAGCGCCGCGAACTGGGCCGAGCGTGGCGGCGACGCTCTCACCGGCCCGATCGCACGTGGAGACGACGCCACGGTCGGCACCCATATCGACGCGCTCACCGTCGCCGCCCCTGAACTGATCCCGGTGTATCAGGCCCTCGCCGAGCGGACCCGCGAGCTTGCATCGGGGGCGGTGGAGTCGTGAACGTGGTGCGGACCAAGGCCGAGCTGCGCGATCGGCTCGCACCGGTGCGCGGCGCCGGGACGACGATCGGCCTGGTGCCGACGATGGGGTACCTGCACGAGGGCCATGCCTCCCTGCTTCGCGGCGCCCGCGAGCAGACCGGCTTCGTGGTCATGAGCCTGTTCGTGAACCCGACGCAGTTCCGGCCGGGCGAGGATCTCGCCACCTACCCCCGCGACGAGGAGCGCGACGTCGCTGTCGCGGAGCACGAGGGCGTCGATCTGATCTACGCACCGTCGGTCGAGGAGGTCTACCCGGAGGGCCATTCGACCTCGGTGCTGGTCGAGGGGACGTCCGAGGTTCTCTGTGGGGACCCCAAACGCCGCGGAATCGAGCACTTCCGGGGTGTGACGACGGTCGTCGCCAAGCTCTTCAACACCGTGCAGCCGGATGTCGCGTTCTTCGGGCAGAAGGACGCCCAGCAGACCGTCGTGATCAGGCGGATGGTCGCCGATCTCGACTTCCCGGTGCGAATCGAGGTACTCCCGACAATCCGCGATCTGGACGGCCTCGCGCTCTCGTCGCGCAACGCCGACCTGGGTGCCGACGGGCGCGGGCGGGCGCCCGCGATTCACTCCGCGCTCGAGGAGATCCGCGCAGCCGCCGCAGCCGGCGCCGAGCGGCTCGAGCCTCTGCTCGAGCGTGCGCGAGATCGGATGCGGGAGTCCGGGATCGAGCCCGAGTACCTTGAGGCCCGTGACGCCGAGGATCTCTCGCCGGTCGAGAGCTTCAACGGTCGCCCTGTGTTGGTCGCGGTGGCCGCGCCCGTGGGCGACGCGCGCCTGATCGACAACGTCGTCATCGAGCCCGAGCCCGAGCCCGCGCAGCCGCGCGTGCGCGATCGCCGAGCCGAGAGAGGAACATACGAATGAGCATCGCACCCAAGGTTCCCAACACTCCCCCCGGCGACCGAGCCCCAATGAGCCTTCCCCGCCTCGCGAAGATGAGGGAGAACGGCGAGCGGATCGTGATGGTCACCGCCTACGACTACCCATCGGCCCGGGTCGCGGAGGAGGCCGGTGTCGACCTGGTTCTGGTCGGCGACTCCGGCGCGATGACCGTGCTCGGGCACGACTCGACGGTGCCGATCGGCATGGAGGAGATGCTGATGCTCTCCGCCGCCGTTCGCCGCGGATGCACGATGCCGTTGCTGATCGGAGACATGCCGTTTGGGTCCTACGAGCAGTCGAACGAGCAGGCGATCGAGAATGCCCAGCGCTTCATCAAGGAGGCCGGATGCGATGCGGTCAAGCTCGAGCGCGGCGGCGCCAGCGTCGACCGCGCCCGGGCGATCATCCGCGCCGGCGTACCGGTGATGGGCCACGTCGGTCTGACGCCTCAGACCGCAACGCAGCTCGGTGGGTACAAGGCTCAGGGCCGGACGGGAGAGACGGCCTCGAAGATCGCCGAGGACGCCCTTGCGCTCGAAGCCTCGGGCTGCTTCGCGATCGTCTTCGAGGCGGTGCCCGCCGCGGTCACCGATGCGATCATGCCGAAGATGGGAGTGCCGGTGATCGGCATCGGCGCCGGAGCCACGACCGACGGTCAGGTGCTCGTCTTCCACGATCTGCTCGGGATCAACACCGGCCACGTCGCCCGGTTCGTGAAGCGATACGCGGCGATCCACGAACGGATGGTCGACGGCGTCGGCCGCTACGCCGGCGACGTCCGCGCTGGTCGTTTCCCGTCGGAGGATCACACCTACTCGATCGATCCCGACGAGCTCGAGGCGTTGCGCCAGTACCTCGACCAGGAGAGCCTCGCCGCGAACACCCCCTGGGACTGGTAGCCAGGTACGCTCGCGGCGTGACGATTCACAACGACGAGATCCGTCTGCAGACCGATGGGGACGGAGACACGATCGATATCACCCCTGAGGTAGCGACGATCGTCTCGCGCGTCGGTCGCCGCGAGGGCACGGTCACCGCGTTCGTCCGGGGCTCGACCGCAGCGCTGACGACGATGGAGTTCGAGCCCGGCGGCGTGCACGATCTGCGTGCTCTACTGGAGCGCCTGATCCCCAGCGAGGGCGCCTACGAGCACAACCGGCTCAATCACGACACCAACTCACACGCTCACCAGCGGGCATCCCTGATCGGGCCCTCGGAGTCGATCCCGATCCTCGACGGGCGGATGGTGCTCGGCACCTGGCAGCAACTGGTCCTGATCGACTTCGACGACAGCCCCCGGCAGCGGACGGTCATCGTCCAGGTCGCGAGCTGAGCCCGCAGGCCGCAGGAGCGACAGGGTCATGGCCTCGGGGGCGTCGCGACGCCGTCAGTCGCCGTAGGAGATCTCCTTCACGACCTTCGCCGGTGCGCCGACTGCGATCGACCGCGGCGGGATGTCCCGGGTGACGACGGAGTTGGAGCCGATCACGGCGCGCTCGCCGATCTCGACCCCACCGGTGACCACCACGCCCTTTCCGAGCCAGACGTTATCGCCGATCCGCACCGGACCCCTGGCCCGAAACCCCTGCCAGGTGATCGGCATCTCGGGGTCGTCGAAGCGATGGTCGGAATCTCCGACGAAGCAGTGATTGGCGAACATCACGTGGTCGCCGATCTCGATCCGCTCCTGCGCGGCGAGCATCGTCTCCCGGTTCAGGATCGTCCCCCGCCCGATCTCGATCGAGGCATCCGGCGCCATCGTGATCCAGCAGCCCGGCTCCAGGTGGGATCCCTCCCCGATCCGCAGGCGTCCGTCGTCGAGCGCCGCCAGGACCTCGCCCTCGATCGGGTGGCGCACGTAGAAGCCGCCCCTGGCGGCGTGCCTGTCGATCCGTAGCCGCGTCAGCGGGCGGTGGGCGCGCTCGTACCAGCGTCGCTTCCGCAGCCAGGGGCGCCAGCCCTTCTGGGGATGGATGTGCGGATCGCCGTCGGCCATCGCCGGACAGGTTGGCAGCCGGCGCCCGATCCCTCGTCCGAGGCGGCGGATCAGGGAGACTGCTTGCGATGAGCCCACTCGGAGCACCCGACGAGACCGAGGAGCAGAGCGAGGCTGAGCGCCGGCGAATCGCGCGGCGCTATCGCCGGCGCCGCGGAGAGGAACTGCGCGCCCTGGCCGCCCCGCACACCGAGGGTGAGGTGATAGCCGCAGGGGAGTTCTCCACGGCCCCGATCGAGACGCTTGCCGCGATTCCCCTCTTCGGAGCCCTGTTCGCCGCCGTCGCCCGCTTCCGCAGCTCCCACCGGCGGATCACCCCGAACGTACTCGCCGCGGTCGATGCATCCCGCTTCTACCTGCTCGCTCTCAGGCCCGAGATCAGCGGCCCAACCAGCGAGCCGATCGAGAGCTGGCCGCTGGCCGAGGTCGGCGTCGGCTCGGTTCAGGCCCGGTTCATGCGGGAGGAGGTCCTGATCGCGATCAAGGACCGCGATCCGCTCAAGCTCTACGCCCGATCGCTACGGACGAACCCCTGGGCGGCGGAGGTGGTGCGCCGGCTCGGTGGAGATGCTCCGGAGCCGATCGACCTAAGCGACCCGGACCGCGAGGATGGGTGAGCGCCGAGCTCAACGTCCGGCAGAGCGATCCAGCTCCCGTCCGCTCGGCGCGTGGAGCTTGACCTTCATCCGGCGCAGCTTGCGCTTCTCGACCTGCCTCAGCCGGGGCGAGGTCGATCACGGCGGGAGGCGCCGCCGAAGCGCTCGACCTGCTCCCAGGCCCTCGCGGCGGTACGCCAGTCGCGCTCGGCGCCGGGCATCCCCTGCCGGCGGACCCCGATCGCGTAGGCAATGGCGGCCAGGAGGCCGACGGCCGCAAAAGCCGTCTGCACCCCGAGCACGCCTTCCTCGGACCAGTAGACGTCCTCCAACTCGAGCAATAGGCCGGTCTCATCGAGGACCAGGGCGACGCCGGCGCCGAAGGGGATCGCCAGCCAGCGGTTGGGGCCCTCGGGACGGAGGCCGATCGCGATCCCCCCGGCGATGAAGCTGAGTACCGCGCCGGGGACGAAGTGATGGATGTGGCGCCCCCCGGCGACCACGTCGTGAAACGGTCCCACTCGCCCGCGGATCCGGATCGTGTGGGTGATGCCCCGGGTCAGCGCGAAGGTAGCGATGAAGGCGGCCAGCATGTTGACGATCGCGTTCTCGCGGGTGCTGCTCACCCGGTAGCCCTCCCGCATGACATCAAGCGGCCCCGGGCCCTCCCCGTCGCGGTCCCCCGGATCGCCGTGCGAGGCGGGCAGGCTCCCCAGCCTCCAGACCCGGACCGCCTCGGCGCCGATCAGGACCGTCGCAGCGCTGATCGAGACCACGCCAAGGACCCGTGTCCGCCGCCGCAATCGCCGCTCCCCGGCTGAGCGCCCTCGGCGGATCATGTCTCCCCCATCTCCTCGGCAAGCGCCAGGACCCGGGCCAGGCGAGCCGCTGAGCGGGGTCGCTCTCCCGGGTCCTTGGCGAGGCCGCGGCGCACGGCCGCATCGATCTCGGCGCCGAGATCGGCGCCCCCGGCCGCCAGGCGCGGAGGGTCGTCCTGCAGATGAGCCCACAGGACCCTCATTCCAGCGCGGTCGGCGAAGGGCGGACCGCCGGTCAGCATCTCGAAGCACATGCACGCGAGGGCGTAGATGTCGGCGCCTGGTCCGACCTCCTCGCCGCGGATCTGTTCCGGCGCCATGTAGTCCACCGATCCGAGCGCGGTCCCGGCCTCGGTCAGGGCCGTGCCCTGCGTGTCCTTGACGAGCGCGAAGCCGCCCAGGTGCGCGCCACCGGCGGAGTCAACGACGACGTTCGCCGGGCAGACGTCGCGGTGGACGACGCCGGCGGCGTGGAGAGCGTCGAGCGCACTGCCGAGCTCGCCCGTGACCCGCACCACCTCCCCGATCTCGAGGCTGCCACGATCGGCCAGGACGGCGGCGAGGCTGAGCTCGCCGATGTTCGGCTGGACGAGGAACGGGCGCCCCTGGTGCACTCCGGTCTCGAGCACCCCGATCAGGTTGGGGTGCTCGACGCCTGCGGCGATCCTCGCCTCGCGCTCGAAGCGGGCCCGATGCTCGGGGGAGGCGTCCTCATCCGCACCGACCGTCCGTAGCCGCACGGCGACGCCGTCTGCCCCGATGGCCCGGAACTCGCGGACCGCGCCGCTCGATCCCAGCGATCGCTCGATCCGGTAGCCCCCAACGCTGCTGCCAGGGCTCAGGCTCTCGACGGTGCCGTCCACTCGGCACCGAGCCTAGCGCCGCCCCCTAAGCCGCGACCGGCTCACGCCTGCTCTCGGCCCCGCCACCCTTCCGCGTCTTGCGGACCACGGGCTCGACCAGATCCTCGAGGAACCGGCCGGTATGTGAGGTCGGGTCGGCGGCGACCTCCTCGGGCGTGCCGACGGCGACGATCTCCCCGCCGGCCTCACCGCCCTCCGGGCCGAGGTCGATCAGCCGGTCGGCTGACTTGATCACGTCGAGGTTGTGCTCGATGACGACGACCGTGTTGCCGGAGTCGACGAGCCGGCCGAGGACCTCGAGCAGACGCTGTACGTCCGCGAAGTGCAGGCCGGTGGTCGGCTCATCGAGGATGTAGAGGGTCTCCCCCGTCGCGACCTTTGAGAGCTCGGTCGCCAGCTTCACGCGCTGCGCCTCACCGCCGGAGAGAGTCGTCGCCGGTTGCCCGAGCCGGATGTAGTCGAGCCCGACATCGTGCAGCGTCTTCAGCCGGCGATGGATCTTCGGGATGTTCTCGAAGAACGCGACCGCCTCCTCGACCGGCATCTCGAGCACGTCGGAGATCGTCTTGCCCTTGAAGCGGACCTCGAGCGTCTCGCGGTTGTATCGCTTGCCGTGGCATTGCTCGCAGGGGACGTAGACGTCGGGCAAGAAGTGCATCTCGATCTTGATCTGCCCATCCCCCTTGCAGACCTCGCAGCGGCCGCCCTTGACGTTGAAGCTGAACCTGCCGGGCTTGTAGCCCCGGGCCCGCGCCTCCTTCGTCTTCGAGAAGAGCTCGCGCACGTGGTCGAATACCCCGGTATAGGTGGCCGGGTTCGAGCGTGGAGTGCGGCCGATCGGCGACTGATCGATGTTGATCACCTTGTCGACCTGATCGAGCCCCTCGATCCCCTCGTGAGCGCCGGGACGCATCCGCGCGCGGTGCAGGCGGTTGGCGAGCGAGCGATGCAGGATCTCGTTGACCAGAGTCGACTTACCGGAGCCCGATACCCCGGTCACGCAGCAGAAGACGCCGAGCGGGAAGTGAGCGTCGACTCCCTTGAGGTTGTGCTGGCGAGCGCCGCGGACGATCAGCTCGCCCGCCGGCTCGCGCCGCTCGGCCGGGACCGGGATCGAGCGTTTGCCGCTCAGGTACTGCCCGGTCGCCGACTTGCGGGTCTTCGCGACCCTCGCGGGCGTGCCGGCGGCGACGATCTCCCCGCCGTGCTCACCCGCGCCCGGGCCGAGATCGACGAGGTAGTCCGCCGCCCGCATCGTGCCCTCGTCGTGCTCGACGACGATCACGGTGTTGCCGAGCTCGCGCAGACGCTCGAGCGTGCCGATCAGCTTCTCGTTGTCTCGTTGATGTAGGCCGATCGAGGGCTCGTCGAGGATGTAGAGGACGCCGACCAGGCTGGAGCCGATCTGCGTCGCGAGCCTGATCCGCTGCGCCTCGCCTCCCGACAGGGTCGAGGCCGATCGTTCGAGCGTCAGGTAGCCGATCCCGACCGACTCGAGGAAGTGGAGGCGCTCCTCGACCTCGCGGACGATCAGCTTCGCGATCGCTCGCTCCGTGTCGCTCAACTCGAGCTCGCGGACCCACTTCAGCGCGGCCCGAGCCGACATCCTGGTGTAGTCGTGAATCGAGAGGTCGCCGACCTTGACCGAGAGGCTCTCCGGACGGAGCCGCGCGCCGTCACACGCGGGGCACGGCTGCATCGCCATCAGGGATTCGATCTTCTCGCGGGCATTCTCGGAGTCGGTGTTCGCGTAGCGGCGCTCGAGGCCGGCGCCGATCCCCTCGAATCGCGCGCGATAGGAGCGGCGCCGGCCGTAGCGGTTCTTGTAGCTGACGTCGTGACGCTCCGAGCCGGTGCCCTCGAAGAGGATCTTCTTGTCGGCCTCGGGGAGCTTCTGCCAGGGGGTGTCGGGATCGATCCCGCGCGACTCGCAGACAGCCATGATCAGGCGCCGGTAGTAGCGGGTCGAGATCCCCATTGCGCCCGAGAGCGCCCCCTCCTGTATCGAGAGGCTGGGATCGGTGACCAACAGCTCGGCGTCGACCACCCGCTGGAACCCGAGGCCGTGGCAGCGGTCGCAGGCGCCGTGCGGGGAGTTGAAGGAGAAGATCCGCGGCTCGATCTCGGGCATCGAGGAGCCGCAATTGAGGCAGGCGAACTTCTCGCTGAAGACGAGAACCTCGCCCCGCTTGCCGGCGGACGGTCCCGAGAGCACGCCGATGCCGGCGACGTCATCATCGTGGGCAGGACCGGAGTCACCGTCGGCGCCCACCAGCTCGACCTCGACGAGGCCGTCGGCGAGCTGCGAGGCGGCCTCGATCGATTCGCTCAACCGTTTCCTTATCCCGTCCTTCTGCACGAGCCGATCGATGACGATCGAGATGTCGTGCTTGAACTTCTTGTCGAGGACGATCTCCTCATCGAGACGGCGCATCTCACCGTCGATCACCGCCCGGGCGTAGCCCTGCTGGCGCATCTCTTCGAGCATCCGACCGTACTCGCCCTTCCGCTCGCGGACGACCGGGGCGAGCACCATGAACCGCGTTCCCTGCTCGAGTGTGAGGACACGGTCGGTGATCTGCTCGACCGACTGTCCCGAGATCGGCTCACCGCAGTTGTGGCAGTAGGGGTGACCGACCCGAGCCCACAGCAGGCGCAGGTAGTCGTAGATCTCGGTCACGGTGCCAACCGTCGAGCGCGGGTTCCGCGAGGTCGTCTTCTGGTCGATCGAGATCGCCGGGCTCAGTCCCTCGATCGAGTCGACATCGGGCTTGTCCATCTGGCCAAGGAACTGCCTCGCATATGCCGAGAGCGACTCGACGTAGCGTCGCTGTCCCTCTGCGTAGATCGTGTCGAAGGCGAGGCTCGACTTACCGGAGCCCGAAAGGCCGGTGATGACCACCAGCGCGTCCCTGGGCAGGCTGACGTCGACGCCCTTGAGGTTGTGCTCCCGGGCGCCTGAGACGACGATCTCGGCACGAGTGGCCATCGATCGACCAGTCTAGGGATACGAACGGTTGTTCCCGCGAAGGAACCGCTGAAAAACCGGCCTCTCTAGGTCCAGCTCGCCCGCTGAAGAGCTGCGTCGATCAGCGAGTCCCTGTCGTCTAGATCGTTGAACTCCTCCGCAAGCCGGGCCGCGATCGTCGCCCGATCCGCGCCCTCCATCGCCATGTTCGTCGCGACGACCCTGGCGGCGCCTAGATCGAAGCCGCTGGAGCTGATCCTGCCGCGGAGATCCACCCCCTCAGAACGGGCGTCGCGCAGGCTGCCTGCGTCGTCGTCTGGGCCACCCCTGGAGGGGTTCCCGGGGGCATCGGAGAGCTGGTCGGGCGGTGCGGGCCGGGCTCCAGCGGGGACCGGATCACCGGCCGTGATCTCGGTCACCCGGGCCCGGACCTCATCGGCCAGCGAGGTGCCGAGGCTACCGACCCGGGTCCGCAGCTCGTCGGCCTGGGTCAGGAGCCTTTCGAGCTGAGCCCATGCCCGCTGCGTCGCCTGCTCGGCGTCCGCGGTCGAGGCGTCGATTATCTGAGCGCGCTCGGCGCGCGCGCCGGCGAGGATCTGGTCCGCCTCGGCACGCGCCTCACTGAGTGCGCGCTCGGCCTCGGCAATCATCGAGTCGGCCGTTTCCCGGGCATCGGATTCGATCCCCGCGGCGGCGTCTTCGGCGGCCCGTATGACGTCCGCCACGCGATCTGACACCGAACCCGGAAGCCGTCTTGGTCCAGCATCCATTGCAGGGAGGGTACCGGGCGTCGTCACGATAGTCGCTCCCGATCTCCGCTCGGGCCGCCTCCTCAGGCCCGCCCGGCGCGACTGAGGACGTCGTCGACGAGACCGCCGACCTCCTCGAGCCCTGCGAACTCGGCGGAGATGCGCTCGACGATCTCCTGCCGGTCCGCACCGTCGAGCGCCATGTTCATCGCAACGAGCCGCGCGGCGCCCGAATCGAACTCACCGCGGGCAGCCGTCGCGTCCGTAGGAGCGGGCGGGGCGGGATCCGGGTCACCTCCGCGCAGTTGGGCGATCAGGTCGTCGGTGCTCTCACCCCCGGAAGGGCTCCCGGCCTCCGGCTCCGGCTCCGGCTCGGGTGCCGGCCCCGGCTCGGGTTCGGGCCGCGGCTCCGGTTCTGCCTCCGACGTGGGCGTTGTATCCGGCTGTGGCGAATCGGCTGTGGAGACGGTCCCGGAACGGTCGTTGACCTCGCCGGCGAGCTCCTCGCCGAGACTGCCGACGCGACTACGGAGGTCCTCTGCCTGGCTGACCAGGCTCTCGACCGCTCCCTGCGCCCGCTCGACCCGATCCTGGGCCTCCCGTTTCGCCATTGCGACGATCTCGGCGGCCTCCTCGTGTGCCTTGGCCAGTGTCCCCTCCGCTTCAGCCCTGGCCTCCGACAGGGTGCTCTCCGCCTCCGTGCGCGCCCCGCCCTCGATTCGGGCCGCCGCCTCCTCGGCCGCGGCGACGATGCCCGAGACCTGCTCGGAGACCGTGCCGGCAATGGTCGGCGGCGCCTGCTGAAGCCGCTCGGCAAGGGTTTCAAGATGCGCCCGCACCGCATCCGGATCCCAGCCCTTGCGGGAGGTCGGGAAGTCTTCGCGCAAGATCTCGGCTGGGTCCATCGGGCTGAGCCTAGCGAAGCGGTTGAGGCGCTCCGGCGATCGATTCGATGCGGACTGGACCCGCCCACCCGAGGCCTGCGCAGGATCGCGGCCGGCTCGATATCGTCACCAACGTGTCGACGATCGCGATGAGTCAGGGGGTCGACGCCCCCGCGCCGATCGTCTGGCAGGTGCTGACCGCGCTCGACGAGTCCGGGCAGGCGATCAGTGGCATCGAATCGATTGACCGCGTCTCGGGGCCGGAGTTCGGCGTCGGCACGCGCTGGCGGGAGACCCGCACCGTGTTCGGCAAGCGGACCACCGAGGAGATGGAGGTCACCTCGATCGAACCCGGCCGCTCCTACACGGTCGAGTCGCGCGGCAAGGGCGCCCACTACATCTCGGTGATGGCGGTATCGGCCGTGCAGAAGAACACCAGCGAGGTCTCGATGAGCCTCAACGCCGAGCCGACCGGACTCGGATCGAGGGTCATGTCAGCGACGATCGGACGACTGTTCGCGGGCGCGACGAAGAAGATGATCGCCGCGGATCTCGATGACATCGCCCGGACGGCCGAGGCGCGCGCGGCAGCCGACGGCTAGGAGAGGCAGCAGCCGGCAGCCGGGCCGCAGCCGCTCGGAGCCCCCATCAGCGGCTCGCGCACTCAGGCCCGCATGCCCTCGAGGTCCCGACGCAACTCCTTGAGCTCGTCGCGCAGGCGGGCGGCCTCCTCGAAGCGCAGGTCCTCGGCGGCGACGAGCATCTCCTCCTCGATCCCGATGATCACCTTCTCGAGCTCGCCGGCCGACTCGATCGGCCTGCCGTCGATCTGGGCGCCGGACCGCCTGCGGCGCTTCCCCGGCGCGGTCGATTCCATCGCGAGGAAGTCGGACATGTCGCTGATCCCCTTCGTAATAGTCTCCGGCGTGATCCCGTGCTCGGCGTTGTATGCGAGCTGGATCTCGCGCCGGCGGTCGGTCTCGCCGATCGCCGCCTTCATCGCCCGGCTGAATTGGTCGGCGTACATCAGCACCCGCCCGTTGACGTTGCGGGCGGCTCGCCCGATCGTCTGTATCAGGCTGGTCTCGCCCCGGAGGAAGCCCTCCTTGTCGGCGTCGAGGATCGCGACCAGTCCGACCTCGGGGATGTCGAGTCCCTCGCGCAGCAGGTTTACGCCGACGAGGACGTCGTACTCGCCCAGCCGCAGGTCGCGGATGATCTGGATCCGCTCGATCGTGTCGACCTCGGAGTGCAGGTAGCGAACCCGGAAGCCGTGCTCGAGCAGGTACTCGGTCAGGTCCTCCGACATCTTCTTGGTCAGGGTCGTGACCAGGACGCGCTCGCCGCGCTCGGCCTGGACCTTGACCTCGTTCATCAGATCATCGATCTGGTTCTTGGTCTCGCGCACCTCGACCGGCGGATCGACGATTCCGGTCGGACGCACGATCTGCTCGACGATCCGCTTGCCCTGGGTGCGCTCGAAATCGCCCGGCGTCGCCGAGACCATCACGACCTGTCCGATCCGCTTGAGGAACTCGTCGAAGGTCAGGGGTCGGTTGTCGATCGCGCTCGGGAGCCGGAATCCGTGGTCGACGAGCGTCAGCTTGCGCGATCGATCTCCCTCGTACATGCCGCCGACCTGGGGAACGGTCTGGTGCGACTCGTCGATGAAGGTGACGAAGTCCTCGGGGAAGTAGTCGATCAGCGTGTGGGGTGGCGAGCCCGGGGGGCGCCCATCGAGGATCCGCGAGTAGTTCTCGATTCCGTTGCAGAATCCGAGCTCCTTCAGCATCTCGAGGTCGTACTGCGTCCGCTGCCGCAGGCGATGCGCCTCGAGCTCCTTGCCCTGCTCCTCGAGCTCAGCCGTGCGGGCGTCGAGCTCTTCCTTGATCTCGACCACGGCGGTCTCGATCGTCTCCTCCTTGGTCACGTAGTGGGAGGCGGGCCAGACCGAGACATGATCGACCTCGTCGAGCACCTCGCCGGTGAGCGGATCGAAGTGGGTGATCGACTCGACCTCGTCCCCGAACAGCTGCATCCGGTACGCCGACTCCGCATAGGAGGGGAAGATCTCCATCACCTCTCCCTTGACCCTGAAGGTGCCGCGCGTCAGAGCCGTGTCGTTGCGCTGGTACTGCATGCCGACCAGCTGGCGGAACAGCGAGTCCCGCTCGATCCACTCGCCGACCTTGAACAACACCATCTGCTCCTGGTAGAGCTGTGGCGAGCCGATCCCGTAGATGCAGGAGACGGAGGCGACGATGATCACGTCGCGGCGGGCGAAGAGCGAGGCCGTGGCCGCGTGGCGGAGGCGGTCGATCTCGTCGTTGACGGTCGCGTCCTTTTCGATGTACAGGTCCTGGGCGGGAACGTAGGCCTCGGGCTGGTAGTAGTCGTAGTAGCTGACGAAGTACTCGACCGAAGCGTCGGGAAAGAACTCGCGGAACTCGTTGCAGAGCTGTGCGGCCAGGGTCTTGTTGTGAGCGATCACCAGCGCCGGGCGCTGCAACCGCTCGATCGTCGAGGCCATCGTGAATGTCTTGCCGGTGCCGGTGGCGCCAAGCAGAGTGAGGAAGTTCTCGCCGGCCTCGACCCCTTCGACGAGAGCGTCGATCGCCTGCGGCTGATCTGCGGTCGGCTCGTAGGCCGAGTTGATTACGAAGTCGGGCACCGGACGAGGGTAGCGGGCGCCCTGGCGCCGGCCAGGACGAGGGGCCGGCAGCCCTGCGGGTCGCCGGCTCCTCGTCTGCCGGGCACTCGCCGGCTGCGGATCAGGATCACGGATCGTGCCGATCTCGACGACGCGATCGCCCGGGCGCTCGACCATCCCGGCCCAGCTATGGTCGAGGTCGTGACCGATCCGGAGCTGGTGTGATCAACGACCTCGACGAGCATCTTGGCGCCCTAAGCGATGCCCGAGCGCATCTCGCGGGGCTCGACCGGCCGCCGCTGCAGCCGCTGCCCGAGAGCTATCTTGCGGGCCGAACCGAGCTGCACCGCATCGCCGAGGAGGTCCTGAAACCGAAGCGCGTGCTCGAGACCCGCGACGAGATCGCCCTCTGCTTCACGCCGGGAGGGTTCGGCACACCTCGCTGGGAGCAGGGCGTCGAGAGCGGCCTGCCGGGCGCCGCCCGGGTTGAGGGGACCGAGATCGTGATCACAGCCGGCTCCGACGAGGTGCGGACGCCGACCGCGGTCGAGGCGAGTGTGGGCGCCGCCGTCGCCGACTGGTTTGCCCTCGGCACGGTCGCACTCGCCGGTTTGATCGACGCCGGAGCGGACCTCGACCCCGAGCCGATCCGGCTCTGGCCCGAGCACTTCGACGTCGCGACCGTGCTCGGCGACGAGGCCGCCGGCACCCGCGCCAACTTCGGCGCCTCGCCCGGCGACGAGCTGCACCCCGAGCCCTACCTCTACGTCGGCCCCTGGGTCGAACGGCCCCAAAGCGAGATCTGGAACGCGACCGGCTTCCACGGCGCCGAGCTCAGCTACGCGGAGCTGCTCGACAGCGGGAACCAGCTCGCGGACGCGACCGCGTTCTTCATCACCCACATGGAGGCGCTGAGCGCAGGCCGCTGAGCGCCGGCCCTCGGCCAGCGGCCATCGTCAGCGGGCGTTCAGGGCCGCGGCCGACGCCACGATCAGAGCCTCGACGTCCCCGGGAGTCGTGTCCCATGAGCACATCCAGCGGACCACGCCCTCCTCTTCGTCCCAGACGTAGAAGGGGTGCTCACCCGGCAGCTCCGTGAGCAAGGTCTCGATCGCGGGCCCCGGCAGGCGCACGAAGACGCCGTTGGCCTCGACCGGGTGGACGACCTCGGCGCCGTCCAGGGCCTTGACGCCCTCAGCCAACAGGGCCGCCATCCCGTTTGCGTGACGAGCGCTCCGCAGCCAGAGGTCCCCATCGAGCAGAGCCTCGAACTGCGCGCTGACGAAGCGCATCTTCGAGGCCAGCTGCATCAGCTGCTTGCGGGCGAAGGGGATGCGCCCCTCGTCGGCCGCGTCGCCGAGGAAGACCGCCACCTCTCCGAACAAGAGCCCGTTCTTGGTGCCACCGAAGGAGACGGCATCGACGCCGACTTCGGTGGTGAAGGCCGCGAGAGGCAGATCGAGGGCAGCAGCCGCATTGGCGATACGTGCCCCGTCCACGTGCACGTACATGCCGAGTTCGTGGGCGGTCTCGGTGATCGCCGCGATGCGCTCCGGCGCGTAGACGGTGCCCAGTTCGGTGCTCTGGGTGACCGACACGATCCGCGGCTGCACGTGGTGCTCATCGCCGCGACGCGGTTCCCAGCCGCTGAGATCTCCGGGGGACAGCCTGCCGTGCTCGCCCGCGACCGTGAGCAGCTTCATCCCCGCGATCCGTTCGGGAGCTCCGCACTCATCGACGTTGATGTGGGCCGCGGCGGTACAGATCACCGCCTCGTGCGGGCGGCCGAGGACCTCCAGGCAGAGCACGTTCGCTCCGGTGCCGTTGAAGACCGGGTAGGCCCGCGCCTGCGAACCGAAGTGATCAGCGATCAGCTCCTGCAGCCGGGTGGTCCACTCGTCGGCGCCGTAGGAGTCAGCATGGCCGGCGTTCGCCGCGGCCAGCGCATCCAGCACCTCAGGGTGGGCGCCGGCGTGGTTGTCGGAGGCGAAATCGTGCCCCGAGGGAGAGCTCACGCTCACGGATACAGCGGCAGCCGCTTGCCGTTCATCCGCGCCGCCGAATCCGAGCAGAGGAAGGCGCAGGCGTCGGCGATCGCCTCGGCCGGAGTGAAGCCCGGGTAGTCCTTGTCGGGGTTGTTCTCGCGCATTGTCGGTGTCAGGATCGCATTGATGACGACGATGTTCGCGGTCGCCCCGCCGCCCTCCTCCGCAAACGCATCGGCGAGTGCCAGCGTCCAGCTCTCGGCGGCCGCCTTGGCGGTGGCGTAGGCGGCGTTGGCCCCCTCCGGCTCCTGCGCCTGCGCGGAGCTGATCAGGACGAAGCGCCCGGCGCTCGCCGTCAGGGGACCGTAGAAGGCGCGGCTGGCCCGCTGCAAGCTGCGGACCAGCAGGTCGTGGAGCCATTCGTAGTCCTCGAGTGACGCGGTCTCGATCGGCTCTCCCCCGCGCCAGCCGCCGACGAGATGCAGCAGCCCGTCGACACGGCCGAAGCGCTCCTGCAGGCCGTCGGCCCAGGCGGTTGCGGCGTCCCCATTGAGCAGGTCGACGACTCGCGCGTCGACCCTCTCCCCAGGCAGGCCCAGCCCCTCGACGAGGTCATCGAGGCGTTCCTGGCGCACGTCGGTCAGCGCCAGCGAAGCACCGTGCGACGAGAGCGTGCGGGCGACGACGGGTCCGAGGCCGCCGCCGGCGCCGGCGATCGCGATCACTCTGTCTTCGAGGCCTGCCATCCGCTGCAACCTAGCGGGACGCCGCCGCCGTTGGACGGCCGGCGATCGCCGGCTCGATCTTCGGCTGCAGCTGCGTGTAGAAGAGGCTGAGCGGGAACTCATCGTCGCGAACGAGGTCGACGAGCTGCTTCGGCTCCTCGACCTCGGGCAGATCGCGCCCCTCCCGGGCCCAAACCGAGGCCGGGGCCGGGGGCACGTAGGAGGCGACGAGGTCGTGTGCCGCGATCCACTGACCGAGCTTCGGCCGGTCGATGCCCGAGCGATAGAGCTCGCCAACCGCTTCGCGGAGGCGCTCGACGCCTTCGACGATGCGGGGCCACTCGATCCGCAGCTCGTTGTCGGTCCAGTGGATGTAGCCCTCGCGATGGAGGAAGGCGAACAGCAGCTGGCCGCCGAGACCGTCGTAGTTGCGCACCCGGGTGCCGGTCACCGGAAAGCGGAAGAGACGGTCGAAGAGGATCGCGTACTGGACATGACGCCCGAGGCTGAAGCCCTCGCCCTCGAGCGTGACCGCCTCCCCGAAGGTGGTCAGGTCGCAGCGGAGCTCCTCGAGCGAGTACATCCAGTAGGGGCTGCGTTGGCGGATCATGAACGGGTCGAAGGGGAGATCGCCGCGCATGTGGGTCCGATCGTGGATCAGGTCCCAGCACATGTACGCATCCTGGGAGAGCCGGGCCGAGCGCAGCAGCGCCTCGGCATCCGGTGGCAGGTTGAGCCTGAGGATCTCGGCCGCGGCGCCGCAGACACGCCGGAAGCGCTCCGCTTCCCGGTCGCAGAAGATCCCGCCGAAGTGGCTCGGCGGCCGCTCGGCGGTGGCGAACGTCTCGGGAAAGAGCACCGCGCACTCGGACTGGTAGCCCGCGGTGAACTCGACCAGCTCCACGGGGACGAACTTCGCGTTGTCGTAGCGCTCCGACTCGAGTTCGGCCAGCCACCGCGGCCAGGGGACCCTGACGATCAATGCCTCCAGGCAGGTATCGGGCGAGGCGTTCTGCTTGTACATCGGAAAGACCACCAGGTGCTCGATGCCGTCGCGACGGTTCCGCTCGGGACGGAAAGCCTCGACCGAGCGGAGGAAGTCGGGCTTTCCGAAACCCTTCGAGGCCCACTCGCGGAGGTCCCGCGGCAAGGCATCGGTGAGGTAGTCGGCCTGATGCGGGAAACGCGGAGCGAGACGCTCGGCGCACGCCGCGATCGTCTCGGTCAGCTCGAGCAGGCGATCACGGTCATCGGGATCGAGATCGACCGAGCCGTCGGGAGCCTGGGCGAGCCGGATCTCCGTCACGCTCGCCTTCAGTTCTCCCCAAGCCGGATCCTCGGCGGCCTCCGATCGAGGTGGCGCAAGAGCGCGGGCAAAGGAGCGGCCGGCCGCCCAATAGACGAGGTTCAGCCAGAGCGCGCGATGATCGAAGGCGTCGATGCAGTCGTCGCCGAAGAGATCGGAGTCGGCGAGGACGGCAACCCGCCCCTGCCCGTGGTCGCTGACCGCGGCCAGGGGGGCCAGCGGGGGCGAGGCGGATTGCCGAGTCCGGGCGATCACCCGCGAGCCGTTGCCGGTCCCGATCACTCCCGCCCGGTAGAAGCAGGCCGCTTCGACCCCGGCGAGGACGTCGACGCCGCCGCCGGTGGCGACTAGGTCGGCGAGGACCCAGGACGGAGCGCCGTCGTGATGGTGCTCATAGTCCTGGACGGTCGCGTTCTCGATCGCGAGGCCGAACCGGCCCAGCAGCTCGTTGAGGTTGTTGCCGTACTTGTCCTGCTCGGTCTCACCGAGGACCACCAGTCCGCCGCCGCCGGCGACGAAGGCCTCGATCGCGTCGATCTCGGCGGCGTCCAGGCGAGGCGATCCTGAGCCGGTCGTCGCCTCCCACTTGGGGTCGGAGGGGTGAGCGATGACGAGGACAGCGGCGGAGCCGAGCTGATCGGCGAGCGACGAGCCATCACAGCTGGCGACCTCAAAATCTCGGCCGCGGAGCGCCTCGGCGGCGAGCGCGAAGGACGCGTCTCCAGGATGGGACGGCTGCATCCGGGCCGCCCGCTCGGCGTCGATCGTCCAGGCCTCCGAGTGACCCTCGTCGAAGAGGACGAGGGCGGATTTCTCGGTCCCGATCACAATCCAACGGTAGCGCGCCCGGGGGGGCCCGAACAGAGGCCGGCCCCGTTTCCTACGGCGCGGCATGCGACGCCGCCGGTCGTGCGCCAGGACGCATGGCGGCTGCGCCCGATAGCGTGGCCGCGTGAGCATCTCTCAGCGACTTCTGGCGATCTTCTGGATCGCCGCCGGCGTCAACCACTTCGTCAACCCCAAGTTCTACGAGGCGATCATGCCCGACTACATTCCCGCGCACCGCGAGATGGTGCTCTGGAGCGGGGTTGCCGAGTTGCTTGGCGGACTGGCGGTACTCAGCCGGCGCACTCGCTTCCCGTTGGCGCGCTGGTGGCTGATCGGGGTCCTGGCCGCCGTCTTCCCCGCCAACATCAATATGGCCCTCAATCCCGAGCGCTACCGGAACATCCCACAGCCGGCGCTGTGGGCCCGGCTGCCGCTGCAGTTCCTCGCCGCCTGGTGGGTCTGGAGGGCAACCGCCCCCTCCGCCTCCGGCCCTGAACCGGCCGCCTAGAGTCCGAGCTCGCGCCGGTAGCTCCGGCGGTACTCCTTGCGTTTGTCGAGCACCTCCTCGACGTAGTCGCGGGTTTCCTCGAACTCGATGTCGGTGAGCATCATCTCCGATCCGCCCCACTCGTCGGCGTTGCCCATCCCGGCGTTGTATCCGGCCAAGGCCGCGATCTGGTTCTCCCCATAGCGGTTGAGCATGTATCGCAGGAAGAAGGTCCCGTAGCGGATGTTCAGCTCGGGGTCGGCGAGATCCTCGTACTCGAAGGTCTCCCCGCCGGACAGGGTCTCGATCGTGTCCGCCGTGTCGGGGGTGATCTGCATCAGGCCACGGGCTCCGGCGTCTGATGTCTGGTCGCGGAACCTCGATTCGGCGTAGATCACGGCGGCGATCAGATCGGCGTCGACGTTCTTCTCAGAGGCCTGGTCGCGGATCACGTTCTCGTGCCGGAGCGGCAGCGTGATCTCACGGATGGTCTCGCCGAAGTCGATCCTCGAGAGCCCGTAGATGCCGGCGACCACAAGCACCACGGTGATCGCGATCGCGCCCGCCCCGCCGACCCTGACGAAGCCCCCGACCCGCGGGCTGCGACGGGCACGGTTACCGCCGGCGCGCCTGGAGGCAGGCCCGCGCCGAGGCGGGTTCCGCTTGCGCCGGGCCTTTGCGGGCGGCGCGCTGGGCCGGCGCCTGGTCTTCCCACTGGTGCGCCGGCCGGGGGACCGACGGGTGCTCACGGGGCCGCCGACTCCAGCTTTGGGTAGATCTCCTTCAACTCACTCATCAACTCTTCCAGGGTCCCGTTGTTGCGGACCACGTACGTCGCCAGGGTGGCCTTCTCCTCCTGCGACAACTGCCTCGCGGCCCTGCCCTCGAGATCGCCGGTGCCGCGCTCGCCAGCGCGTCGGTCGCGGAGATCGTCATCGGCGATCACCGCGACGGTCGCATCGCAGACCTCGGCCATCCGGCCCTCGAACAGGAGCGGAACCTCGACCACGGCCACCCTCACATCTTCGCCGATCCCTCGGCGCCAACGTTCGACCGCGGCGCCGACCCGGGGATGCAGGATCGACTCCAGCCACGCCAGCTCCGCCGGCTGATCGAAGACGATCCCGGCGATCCGGCCGCGGTCGAGCTCTCCGCGGGGCGCCACGCGCTTGCCCCAGCGCTCGACGAGGAGCCCACGCACCTCCTGGTCCGAACCGAGCAGCTCATGGACGACGGCGTCCGTCGAGAGTGTCTCGGCGCCCAACTCGGAGAGGATTCGCAAGACCTCGGACTTCCCGGCCGCGATTCCCCCCGTGAGCCCGATCAGCGAAGGACCGGGCAACTTCTCAGGTCTGCTCGTCCACGGCCGGGTCAGACGCGGGCGGCTCGGGGGCGTTGTCCGCGAAGACCTCTTCCGAGAGCCCGAGCTCTGGAGCCGGATCGCTCTCTGCGGCGGCGGGCTCGGACGCCTCGGGCTCGGCGGCGGGAGCTTCCGGCTCGGCCGGCGCTTCAACGGCCGGATCGACGGCAGCCTCGGCGGGGGCTGCCGGCTCGGGGGCAGCAGGCTCGGGCTCGGCCGGCGGCTCGGGGGCAGCAGCCTCGGGCTCGGCCGGCGGCTCGGGGGCAGCAGCCCCGGGCTCGGCCGCGGGCTCGGGGGCCGGCTCGGGCTCTGCCGCTACGTGGCCGGCCTCGACCTGAGCCTGCTGGAAGGCGTCGCGGAGGGGCATGCCGCCCTCGCCGACGCGCTTGATCGAAAGGCTGATTCGGCGACGCTCCTCGTCGATCTCGAGGATCTTGACGCGGACCTCCTCGCCCGGGTTGACGACCTCGCCGGGGGTTTCCACGTGGTGATCGGCGAGCTCGGAGATGTGGACCAGTCCCTCGACGCCGGGGACGATCTCCACGAACGCTCCGAAGGCGACGACCTTTGTCACCTTGCCGGAGAGCGATGAGCCGGGGCCGTAGGAGTTGAGGACGGTCTGCCAGGGATCCTCTTGCGTCTGCTTGAGCCCGAGCGAGATGCGCTGGCGATCGCGGTCGATGTCGAGCACCTTGACCTTGACGGTCTCGCCGATCGAGAGGACCTCGGAGGGATGGTTTACATGGCTCCAGCTGATCTCGGAGATGTGGATCAGGCCGTCGATGCCCTCGAGATCGACGAAGGCGCCGAAGTCGACGATGTTGGAGATCTGGCCCTCGACCACCTGCCCGGGCTGGAGACGCTCGAGGATCTGCTCGCGCTGCTCCTTGCGCTCGTCCTCGAGGATCGCCCGGCGGGAGAGGACGACGTTGTTGCGCGAGCGGTTGAGCTCGATCACCTTGCACTCGAGCGTCTGGCCCGTGAACTCCTCGAGATTGTGGACCCGGCGGATGTCAACCAGCGAGGCCGGCAGGAAGCCGCGGACCCCAAGGTCGAGGATCAGGCCGCCCTTGACGACCTCGATCACCGTGCCGTCGACCGGCTCGCCGGATTCAGCGGCGGTCTCGATCTTGCGCCAGGCCTTCTCGAAGCGTGCGCGCTTCTTGGAGAGGATCAGGCGACCTTCCTGGTCCTCCTTGGTTAGAACCAGCGCGTCGACGCTCTCCCCGAGGCTGACCTCGTCGCCGGGATCCACCGAGCGGCGGATCGAGAGCTCGTGCGAGGGGATCACGCCCTCGGACTTCCATCCGATGTCGACGAGGACCTCGTCCTTGTCGATGCGGACGACCTCGCCGTTTACGACCTGGCCCTCCTCAAAGTGGGTGATCGTCGCGTCGTAGTTGGGGAAGATCTCGCCGTTGAGCTGCAGGAGCAGGCCATCGGACCCCTCGACCGGGGTCGCGCCTTCGGGCGCCAGCAGGGCGCCGCCTGCTGTTTCGGAGGCAGACAAGGGCGGGAATGATAGGCAAATGCGCGCCGCGGCCGCCGCCCGCACCGCCAGGGGCTTGGCAAACGGGTGAGTCTGGCCTCGCGTATCGTTGTTCGATCGCGACTGAGGCCCCTCCTCTTCTCTCCTCGCTGCCAACCCCGACTCGACTCACGGTCGTGGTCGTGGTCCCGTTCCTTGCCGGCATGGTCACTGGATTCCTGCTCTCGGAGACCGAGGCTGGCTGGCTGATCGCGAACGCGATCGCGATTCTCGGCGGGGTCGCCGGCGGGTACGAGCACGAGACGTCAGCGTCGGGAGCCAAACGCGGCGCCCTCGCCGGGGTGATGTTCGGAGTCGGCATCGTCATCGCCGACGCGATCACGGCCGCGCCGCCTGCGACCGATGCGCCCTCGCCGATGATCCTCTTCCCGCTCATCGCCGCGGTCGGCGGCCTCCTGCTGGGTTCACTCGGCGGTCGCCTCCGCTCGCGCTCGACACGCGAGCCGCGGTAGCCGGCCGCGATCAGGCTCTAACCTCTCGGCCCGTCATGCCGGTTCGCAGGACCAAGCGAGGCGCCGAGCGCACTCCTCTCGAGGGCGGGTGGGATGTCGTCATCTGCGGCGCCAGCTTCGCCGGCCTCACGGTCGCACGCGAGCTGACCGGGAGCGGCGCCCGCGTCCTCCTACTCGACCGTTACGAGATCGGCGAGCGCCAGACTTCCGCCTGCGGAGCGCCGACGGAATGGCTTCTCAACATGGGGGCCGCCGCCTCGATCCGCCAGACCTTCACCGAGATCGACCTCCATACGCCGCACACCGACACCGTCATGCGCCTTCCCTGGGCGTTCTCGACCTTCGACTACCCGCTGCTCTGCTCACTGCTGTGGGAGCAGTGCGACGCCGAGTTCGAGACCGCCAAGATCGTGGGCCTGGCCGGCGATCTGGCGGCCCCTGGAACCCAACCCGCTCCCGAACATGTCTTCGAGATCGAGACCGATCGGGGGCGAGTGACCGCTCCCCTCGCCGTCGACTGCCTGGGCTGGCGGCGGGTGCTGGGTACCGACGGCTACCAGCCGCCTGACGGGCCCCTCTCGAGGGGCCTGGAGGTCCATCCCGGCGGCAGCAGCGATCGGATGAAGCTCTGGATCGAGCGTGACATCGTCCCGGCCGGATACGGCTGGAGCTTCCCGGCCGAGGACGAGCTGAGGGTTGGCGTCGGCAGCTTCGATCCCCACTTCCACGTCAAGGAGCCGACCGTTGAGCTCGCCGAACGGCTCGACCTGCCGCCGGACGGCTATCAGGGCAACTGGATCCCCCACCGCCTGCGTGAGGCTACCGAGGGCGGGGTCTTCTTCTGCGGCGATTCCGCCGGCCACTGCCTGCCGCTCACCGCAGAGGGCATCCGGACGGCGTTCTACTTCTCGATCGCCGCGGGCCGCGAGCTGCGCCGGGTGGTCGCGGGAAGAGCCGACCGCGACGCCGCACTGCGTCGATACGCGGCCTTCAACGCCCGCCATCGCTGGCAGTTCGAGTGGATGCTGCGGGTCCAGAGGCTGATCCCGAAGGTCCCGCCACGACTCCTCGCGCCGGCCCTGGGCGCGCTCAGCACCGATGCCTTCGTACGCTGGTCTTTCAACCACTACCTCAACATCGCCCACCCCTCGTTTGCGCTCGCGCGGGCCGGCGAGGCCGCCGCGGCCCACGAGCTGCTCGCGGCCTGACGGGCCCTTTCCCTCCTCTCCGCGATCTACCATCGCCGCCATGGATCGCGGTCTCGCCGTTCTCGTCACCGCCCTCGTGGGCGGCCTGATCGCCCTCCAGCCCGCGATCAACTCCGGCCTCGGCCGAGCGACCGGGAGCCTCCCGGCGGCGCTCCTCTCCTTCCTCGTCGGAACGGTCGCCCTGACCGCGATCGTCGCCCTCTCCGGCCAGGCAGGTGAGCTCCGTTTCGCGCTCGACGTTCGGCCGATCTACCTCATCGGGGGTCTACTCGGCGCCGTCTACGTGACGATGGCGCTGATCACCGTGCGCGAGATCGGCGCCGGCGGGGTCGCAGCAGCGACGATCACCGGGCAGCTGACCGCATCCGTCCTGCTCGACCGGCTCGGCGTGCTCGGACTCGAGCAGACGCCGCTGAGCGCGACCCGAGCGCTCGGCGTCGCCCTGTTACTGGCAGGCACCTATCTCATCGTACGCTGAGCGACGCTCTCCGCCATCTGGGCGGAGCCACATGCGTGATCTTTGGCCCGATGAGGGGTTAAGTAGTCAACCCGCTTTAGTGGAAGGGTCGGGTGGCCGACAATTGGAGACCGGATGAGATCGTTGAGCCGCAAGAGGCCGATAGCCCGCCGAGCCCTGAGCGCACAGAGCGACCAGCGGCTCGTCCTCCTGTTCCGCGAGGGGCATGAGGCGGCGTTCGAGGAGGTGGTGCGCCGGTATCAAGCCCCCTTGACGGCCTTCGCCGCGGCGATCATTCCCTTCCACCGTGCCGAGGACGTGGTCCAGGCCGCCTTCATCAAGGCCCACGCGGCGCTGCTGGCCGACTCCCGCGAGATCGCACTGCGGAGTTGGCTGTTCACGATCGTCCGCAACCGAGCCCTCAACGTGATCCGCGACGATCCCGACTGGCGGGAGATCGATCCTGAGCACGACGGCGTCGCCCAGCCGCCGGCGATCGCAGAGCAGAACGAGGAGCTCCACGACCTCGTCACCGCGATCTGCGCGCTCCCGGCGTCACAGCGGGAAGCCCTGATCGGTCGTGAGCTCGAGGGCAGGGGCCACGCCGAGCTCGCGGCTCGGCTCGGTACGACGACGATGGCGGTGCGGGGCCTGATATTCAGGGCCCGGACGACCCTGCGCAACGCTGTCGGCGCCGCGATCCCGATTCCGCTACTCAGGGTGCTGCTGGTCGAGGCCCCCGCGGTCGGCGCCGCCGGCGCCGGAGCGGCCACGATCGGCGGCGGAGCGAAGGTGGCAGCGACGGTCTCGGTCGCGGCGCTCGCTCTCGGCGGCGGGATCGCTCTCGATGGCGGCAAAGACGGCGGCGGCCCGGCGGCGGCCGCCGAGAAACCCGCAGCCGTGCGGGATTCGCAGTCAGGCGCCGCTCCCAGCGCAGCGGAGGGCGCCCGGGTGCTGCTCACCAGGGCAGCGGGTGACCCGACCGGTACACAGGCCGGGAGCGGCGGCTCGGGAGGAGGAGGGGGCGGGCAGGGCGGCTCGGGCAGTGATCAGCCGGGCGGCGGCCATGAAGGTGGCGGCCACGGCAAGGGGACCGACGGCGGAGGCGGCCACGGTGGCGGTGGCGACAACAGCGGCGGTGATGAGGGTGGACACGGCGGCGGCAAGCCCGACCACGATCCCGGTGACGACGACGGCCACGAGGACGAGGGGCACTCCGGATCAGGTGGCGAAGACGACAGCGAGGAGGGCCACTCCGGCGGCGGTGAGAGCTCCGGCGGCGGTGGCGAGTCGGAGCATGAGGAGAGCGATGACCCCGAGGACGGCGAAGAGGACGAGCACGGGAGCGAGGAGCCGCGGCACTCGGGCGAGGGCAAGGGAGCAGGCGAGGAATCGGACGATGGCTCGTGATCTTCAGTCCGGGCCCGTGTTTGGGCCCTGAAGCAGCAAATCAGGCGGAGGCGCCAACGAGCGCCCACCCAATCAAGGAGGACGAAGGATGAAGCGCAGGAAGGCACTCGTAGCGACTCTGTTGCTGGCGGTCATTGCACTGGCAGCGGCAGGACCGGCGACCGCCAAGGACAGGAACAAGGACAGGATTCCCGACCGCTGGGAGAAGCGGCACCATCTGTCCCTGAAGAAGAAGCAGGGCCGCAGGGACCAGGACCGCGACGGCCTCAAGAACAGGGCTGAGTTCAAGGCGAAGACTCATCCGCGCCGCGCCGACAGCGACCATGACGGAGTCGAGGACGGCGACGAGGGCGCGGGCAAGATCGACAGCTACGACCCCGAGACCGGCGAGCTGGTGATCAACCTGTTCGGAGGCAAGACCGTCTCAGGGCAGGTCGACGCCGACACCGAGATCCGCTGCGGATGCAAGGGCACCGACGACGAGTACGAGGACGAGGACGGTCCGGCTCTTCGTCGCGATGAAGGCGAAGAGGCCAGCGAAGACGGCGACGATGCCGACGAGGAAGAGACCGACCACGACGGCGACGACGACCACGGTGAGCACGGACGACGACCACGGTGAGCACGGTGACGACGACCACGGTGAGCACGGTGACGACGACCACGGTGAGCACGGTGACGACGACCACGGTGAGCGTGGCGGCCGCGGGCACGGCGACGATCGCGCCTGCTCCGTAGAGGAGCTGACCCCCGGAGCAGTCGTCAGCGAGGCGGAGCTCCGCGCGACGGCCGACGGTCTCGTCTACGAGGAGATCGAGCTGGTCCACCGGAACCCGGACCGTTCCTGAGACGCAGCGAAGCCACCGACGACGGGCGGCAACAAGAGATGACCCGAGCGGGGCGCCCACCGGCGCCCCGCTCGTCGCGAGGGGAGCGCCCCGCGAGATAGTCGAGCAGTCGCCGCTCGGCCGCCCAACGGCTCAGTTCATGCCGGCTGCAGAGCTGCAGCTTGCGGAGCACCGCGCTGCCGGCGCGGCCTACTTGCAGGCAAGCCAATCGGGACCCGAGCCGACATCCACCGCCAGCGCAGGGTCGAGATCGAAGGCCGCGATCATCTCGGCCCGGGCCAGATCGCCAACCGCCTCCGCCTCCGCCTCGGGGCCCTCGAAGAGGAGCTCGTCGTGGATCTGCAGGACGAGCCGAGAGGCGAGCTCGCTCTCCCGCAGCACGCTCTGGGCGCGGATCATCGCCAGTTTGATGATGTCGGCGGCCGTGCCCTGGATCACCGTGTTGACGGCGAGACGCTCACCGAGCATCCGCGTCTGGCGGTTGCGGGCGCGCAGCTCCGGGATCAGCCTCCGGCGGCCCATCAGGGTCACCACCTGGCCCTCGTCGGTCGCGCTTTCGATCGTCTCATCGATGAACCGCTTCACCCCCGCGAAGCGCTCAAAGTAGCGATCGATGTAGGCGCCGGCCTCCTTGACGTCGATCCCGAGCCGGTCGGCGAGCCCGAAGGCGCTCAGGCCGTAGGCGATCCCGTAGTTGACCATCTTCGCCTTCGATCG
>CAVQIX010000007.1:0-162717 GCA_963712765.1 uncultured Solirubrobacterales bacterium
GGACACCGGCCAGCGTCGCGTATCCCAGAGAGGTCGGCACCATTAGCGCCCACACCGACAGCCCAGCGATCACGTCCTTCTTCAGCCATGATCGCTGGTACTGCGGCAGCCAGACCAAGATCGGCAGGAACCGCTTGATCGAGCTCGTATGCTTCTTAGCCGGAGCGGAACCGCTCCCTTGGTCGTTTCTCAAGAAGCCACCGATCCCCCGCAGGAATCGGGGGGGTCAGCCTAGCTTGCCTCGCCGGCTGACTCGATCTCCTTCTGCAGGTCATCGGCGTCGGCCTCGAGCTGCTTCTCGACCGCCTTGTTGGCGCGGGTGATCGCCTTCTCGATCTGCTCCTCGACCTTCGACTCACCGATCACGATGATCCCGGCCTGGCCGGCATCGAGGGTCTCGCCGAGGTCCTTGAGGTCGCCCCGGGACATGCCCTTCCAGAGATGGCCGGTGACGCCGCCGGCGACTCCGCCGACCGCGGCGGCGCCGAGAAGCGAGGGCGGGAACAGGAGCCCGACGACGGCGCCAACGCCGATCCCGGTCCAGGCACCATGCTGGGTCGGCTTTTCGACCTTGTGGACGTGGACCTTACCGTCGGCACCCTTCTCGATCACGGCGGCGTCGAATGTGCCGATCGCGCCGGCGGCGTGCAGCTCGAGAACGCCCTCGAAGTCGGCCTCCGCGTCGGCGATCGTCTCGTAGGCGGCGGCATAGAGGAAGACGGGTCTGTCGGACATAGGGATTCCCTTCGTTTGATGCATCTATTGCTAGTACGGTGGACTCTCTTGAGGATACTATCCACACCGTGTCGATAAGCGCGAAACGCATCCGTCGCCGACCTGAAGTCGCCGAAGCGGAGATCCTTGACGCCGCCGGCCAGATGCTCGCCGACAGCGACTTTCGCTCCTTGACCGTCGCTGCCGTCATGGAACTCACGGGGATGCAGCGGTCGGCCTTTTACAACTACTTCGACAGCCGCAGCGATCTGGTGATGCGTCTCCTCGGGCGCATCGAGAACGAGATGATGGAGAAGACGAGCCCCTGGCTCGCGAACGAGGCAGGCGGCCCGGCGAAGCTCGTGGAAGGGCTCTATGGAGGGATCGACGTCTATGCGCGACACGGGCATGTGTTGCGAGCTGCACACGCGGCGTCGTTCCATGACGAGGCAGTGGAGCACTACTACCGGAATACGTTCCTTCAGGACTTCATGGACGCCGTTGAATCGCGTATTCGAGCCGAAAATCGCGCAGGCAGGGCTTCCGTGCCGGATCCGCCGGAGGTCGCTCGGGCGCTTGTGCTGATGAACGCCACCGTGCTGGCAGAGCGGCTCGCTCGGCCGACTGAAGACCGACCGGAATCCGTCAGCAAGACGATCTGCCAAATGTGGCTACGAGTCATCTATGGGCCCGACATCCAGAGCTGAGCCATCGCTATCGACACCGTGTTGCTAGCGAGCCTGTGACCTTCGGTGTCGTAGTTCCGCAAGATCGCGGCGCTGCGGCTTTCTCGGGTTCTCCTCGGTCCGCTTCGCTCCGCTGATCCGTGCCTGCTTCTCCGGTGCTGAGCCGCGAAGGCTCAGGCGACGAGAGGACGTCGATCCGCTGACTTCGCAGGTTCACGGAGCTCGACGACTTCTGGCTTAGGCAGGAGCCTGGTGCGAGAGGCAGAAGCACCGAGCATGTCCAATCGCTGGAGCACGGGTCGGATCGAGGCGTTCAGCGATGGCGTGATCGCGATCGCGATCACACTGCTCGTCCTCGAGATCGGCGTTCCCGAGGTGGACTTCGAGGATCTCTGGCAGGGGATCGCCGATCAGTGGCCCTCCTACCTTGCCTACGTGACAAGCTTTCTGACGATCGGCGGGATCTGGATGATCCACCACGGGGTCTTCCGCCGTCTCGCGCAGGCCGACGGAGTTGTGATGCGGCTGAATCTGCTCCTTCTGATGCTGGTCGCCTTCCTGCCGTTTCCGACGAAGCTGCTCGCCGAAGCGATCGACAGCGACAGCTCCGAGCGGGTAGCCGTGGTCTTCTACGGCTTGGTCCTTTTCTCGATCTCGGTGCTTCTGTCCGCGCTCTGGCGCTACATCGCCGCCCACCGCGATCTGCTCGAAGCCGAGATCTCCGACGACGAGGTCTCCTCGATCACCGAGCGGATCGCTCCGAACGTCGCCTTCTACGTCGTGATCATCCTGCTTGCGCTCCTCACTCCTCAGCTCGCCGCCTTCGGCTATCTGCTCGTCGCGGTGATCGCCGTCTTTCGCGCTCAGGGCGACTCGGCTCCGCCCGGAGCACCGGCCAATTCGGCATAGCGGATCGTCCGGCGTCGAACGCCTGGGCCAGGGTTTCATCGGCCTCGGCAGCGGCGGGAACCGGTCTGTCCTTAGAGCCGCGAGGGTCGGGCGCACGCCCAGTTCCTTCGCCGGGGATCGAGACCCCTACCTACGGCTCCCGTAGGCGCGACGTAGGCGCGCTTCCGAGCGACCTCGCCACCTGGAGGCGCGGAAAGCCTGAGGTTTACCAGGGCTTTCTGGAACGCGCCCGACAGGATTCGAACCTGTGACCTTCGGTTTCGTAGACCGACGCTCTATCCGGCTGAGCTACGGGCGCGGGTGGCGGCGCATTGTAGAGGCGGGGATACCAGGCGACGGCAAGCGGGCTCGCAGCCGACCGATCAAGTGCTCAGCGTCGCCTGCGCGGTGCCCCCGGCGGGGTCGTCGCGGTCGCTGATCGTCGCGGTCAGCTCGGTCGCCGACCAGCGGACCCTGACATCCAGGTGGCGGGCGTCGGCGAGCGGCGAGCGGTCGAGCCGCAGGACCCGCACCGGCTCGTCCGTCGCGCCCGTGCGGACGAATCGAAGGCTGTCGTCGGTGTCGAGCTCGAGCGAGCAGAGGACCGCGTCGTACGGCGTCTCCATCAGGGAGGTGCGGATTGGCGGCGGGGCCTTCGCGTGTCGCTCGGCGAGCGTGACCCGGAACGAAACCGATCCGCTTGGCGCCTGCAGCGCCGCCGCGACATCCGGCGGGAACCTCGGAGTACCGATTGACAAACCGGAGACAGAATACGCCGGCCTCCGGTGGCAGCCGCCGTCGGACCCCGCCCTGGCCAGCCAGCCAGTACCCTCCCGGTAGCCAGCAAGATCGCACCCCGGGAGCAGTAATGGACAAGGCCGCTGACGTAAGCGAAGTACCGCTCGACGAGCTCGACGTCTCCGACTCCGAGCACTGGGAGGACGGGCCGCCGCAGGAGATCTTCAAGCGGCTGCGCTCCGAGTGCCCGGTGCACTGGAGCGAGATGAACGAGTACCCCGAGGAGGCCGGCTACTGGGGCCTGCACAAGGCCGAGCACGTGCGCGACGTGAGCCTCGACTGGGAGACCTACTCCTCCGAGATCGGCGGCTGCGTCGGGCTCACGCACGGGATCCCGCTGCCGCTGATGCAGTCGATGTTCATCGGCATGGACCCGCCCAAGCACGACCGGATCAAGCGTCTCTTCCAGCGCGGCTTCACGCCGAAGCGGATCGCCGAGCACGAGGACGAGATCCGCGCGATCGCGACCCGGACGCTCGACCGGCTATCCGCAGGCGGGGCCTGCGACCTGGTCACCGACGTCGCCCAGCCCGTCGTCTCCCGGGTGATCGGCAGCTTCATGGGGATTCCGGAGAGCGACGACGAGGACTGGGCGGCCCTGATGAACACCACCCTCGCGGCGGGCGACCCCGAGTTCGGCTCCGGCGAGATTCACGAGGTCGCGGGGGCGGCCCTGCAGGAGGTCGCCCAGCGCTGCATGACGATGGTCGCCGAGCGGCGCGAGAACCCGACCGACGACCTGACCAGCGTCCTCGTCCACGCCGAGATCGAGGGTGAGCGGCTCAGCGACGACGAGATCGTGATGGGCTTCTTCCTCCTCGTCGCCGCCGGCAACGACTCGACCAAGGCCACCTACACCTCCGGGATGCGGGCGCTGATAGAGCATCCGGAGCAGATGCGGATGCTGGTCGAGGACCCGTCGCTGATCCCAGGAGCCGTCGAGGAATGCCTGCGGATGTTCCCGGCGTTCGCCCACTTCCGCCGCACGACGACGCGCGAGACCGAGATCGGCGGCCAGCCGATCGCCGCGGGCGAGAAGGTGCTGATGTGGTACGTCTCCTCGAACCGCGACGAGGACGTCTACGACGAGCCGGATCGATTCGACGTGCTCCGCAACCCTGAGCATCAGGCGTTCGGAGCAGGCGGACGACACTACTGCCTGGGCACGGCGCTGGCCCGGCTCGAGCTGCGGATCCTGTTCGAGGAGACGTTGAAGCGATACCCGGAGATGGAGCCGGCGGGCGATCCGCAGCACGTCGTCTCCCCCTTCGTCAATCAGCTCCGGACCCTGCCCGTCCGTCTCGGGAGCTCCGCCAGCTAGGAACGCCGCTCGGGCTCGGCTGGAAGGCGCGCCGATAGGCTCCCCCGGGGCCGGGGGCGGATCTGCGGCCCGACGAAAGGATCGACCAATCGGCTTCTTCTCACGTCTCCGCGGACCCGGCCGGGCCGGCGAACTGCATGTTGGCGATCCCCGCTTCGACTCCTGGGAGGTGGTGCGCGATTTCGAGGACATCGAGTCGGCGCGATCGTGGCGCCAGCACCTCGACAGCATCGGGATCGAGGCCGCGATCACGAGCGACTACCCGCTCGACGGGTTCGGGCGCGGCGACATCTCCCTGGTCGTCCCTCCACAGAGCTGGAGCGACGCCGAGGAGTTCCTCTCCAACCTCGACCTCGACTGACGGGGATCGCTCCGTCCGAGCGGCTCAGCGCCGCCGCGGCGAGTAGGCTCGCCCCGATCCATGGGCAGCACCGAGCCCCTCTCACCGGCCGACATCTCCTCGCTGCACGCCGAGCAGGGACCGATCCACGTCCACGTCGGAGGTACCGCGATCTTCGCCGGCGAGCCGCCCGGCTACGAGGAGCTGATCGCACACGTCGAGCAGCGGCTCAACCTGATCCCCCGCTTCCGCCAGCGCGTCCGTCACGTCCCGGGCAAGGTCGCCAGGCCGGTCTGGGAGGACGACCCCGACTTCGACCTGCGCCGCCATGTGCGCCACTCGGCGCTGCCGCGGCCGGGCTCTGAGGCGCAGTTGCGAGACCTGGTCGGCAGGATCATGTCCGAGCCGCTGGACCTGGACCGGCCCCTGTGGCAGATATACCTGATCGAGGGACTGGAGGGCGGGCGCTTCGCGGCGGTATCGAAGACCCATCATGCCCTGGTCGACGGGGTCGCCGCCGTTGACGTCGGCGCCGTGATCCTCGATCCCGACCCCGAGGGCACCGATCTCGATCTCCCCTCCGGGCCTTGGCGGCCTGACAGCGCGAGCAGTGACGAGATGATCTGGAGCCGCGTGATCAAGGCCCGCGAGCGGGTGCTGGGTATCTCGCGCGAGGGCGCCAAGCGGGCAATGGCACCCGCCTCCGCGACGGTCGATGCGACCAAGACGGCCCGCGGCTTCCTCGAGCTCGCCCGCAATAGCGATCCGGTCCGCCCCACCTTCCTCAACGCCGAGATCGGTCGGGACCGCCGGATCGCCTTCGCCCGGACCGATCTCGAGCAGGCCAAGGAGGCCGGCCGGCGAGCCGGTGCGACCGTCAACGACGTAGTTCTCTCGGTCTCGACCGGCGCCCTGCGGCGCTACTTTGAGCATCGCGGCGAGAGGGTCCCGGAGGAGTTCGTCGCGCTGGTCCCGATGAGCATCCGCAAACCCGGCGAGGAGGGCGAACTGGGCAACCGGATGACCACCCTGCTGGTTCCACTGCCCCTCCGCGATTCCGATCCGGTCCGTCGTCTGACCCGGCTGGCGCAGACGACGGCGAAGCTGAAGAGCTCGGAGGGCGCCCGCGCGGCGTCGCTGATCATCGAGGCCTCCGGGTGGGTTCCTCCCACGGTCAACCGGGTGCTGGGGCAGATGGGCACGGCGCTCTCACCGGTCAACCGGATGATGCCGCAGCGGATGCCCTGGAATCTGGTCATCTCGAACGTCCCCGGGCCGCCAATGCCGGTCTACCTGCTCGGGCGCCGCCTCGAGGCGATCCACCCCTTCGTGGCGCTCTCACCGCAGCGGAGGGCGCTCTCGATCGGGGTGATCAGCTACGACGGCGCCCTGATCTTCGGGATGGTCGGCGACCGCGACCGCCTCTTCGACCTCGACCGCCTCGGCGAGCTGGTCGACGAGAGCATCGCCGAGCAGCTCGCGGCCTAGGCCTTGATGAAGACCGGAGTCCCGAGCCGGATCCGGTCGACCACGGCCTGGGCGTCGGAGTTCGGGGCCCGCAGACAGCCCGTCGACGCTGCGGCGCCGACCGGTCCAGTGGTGCCATGGATCGCGATCCGGTCGCCGCCGATCCAGTCCTCCGGCAGTTCCGGCTGGTGTGCGGAGAGCGCGATCGCGCAGCAGCCGTAGACAGGGTGCAGGCCGCCGACTATCAGGTCGGTGACCGCGAAGCGGCCGGGCGGGGTTCTAGATCCGGCGGCGCCGACGGTCACCGGGAAACGACGCAGCACCTCCTCGCCGCGACGCAGCTCGACCTCGCGCCCCGACAGCGAGGCATGGAGTGAGAGCGGCGTCGTATAGAAGTTGAGCTCCGCTGGATCGGCCTCGATCCACAGACCGCGGTTGTCCTCGGCGATCGGCGTCGCCACCTCGAGCCAGCGGCCCTTGCGGTGGAGGACCGAGAAGGTCCGCCGCGATCCGAACTCGGTCCTGGGCCCGACCCGCTCGATCAGCTTGCCGCCGGGACGCTCGTAGACGCCGACCTTGCCTCCCCTGCGGACCGAGACGATCCGGTGGCCGCCGCCGCTCCAATATCGCCCCGGGCCGTCGGCCGCGAGGGCCGTGCGGCCGGCGGCGCCCGTCCGCGGCGGCCCCTCGGCCGCCTCGGCCGCAGCGGCGTCCTCCTGGAGCTCGTAGGTGGGAAAGGGAGCGCCTTGGGCCGACGACTCCGCGACCTGGTCTCCTCCGAGCATCGAGAGCAGCGAGGTGCCCGCGATCGCCGCCATTGCGATGACCACCAGCCCCGCGAACGCCACCCTGAAAGCCCGCGCCCCGGTCCCTTCGGTTTCGCTGCTGCGATTCGGCAAGCGTGCTCGCGATCCTTTCGGTTGCCCGGATCATGACCCGGTCTTGCGACGGAGAGGGAGGGATTCGAACCCTCGAGAGAGCTTGCGCCCCCTACTCGCTTAGCAGGCGAGTGCCTTCAGCCGCTCGGCCACCTCTCCGGGCCTCCGGCCCGGCCCTGAGCGGACCGGGTGGAGCGGGGATCGATTCTAAGGGGACGCTCCGAGAGCGGCGTCCCCGGGCGCGCCCATCGCAGCGGGTGCACCGCGGGGGCTCGGTGGGCATCGGGTACGCTCGCGCCACGGTGAGTGGCGAGCGCCTCTATGAACGCTACGAGACGATCTTCGAGGGGATCGAGGCCCCTTTCGCCTTCGTCGATCTCGATGCGCTCGAGGCAAATGCCGCCGAGATGCTGGAGCGCGGCGCCGACAAGCCGATCCGCATCGCCTCGAAGTCGGTGCGCTGCCGGGAGGTTCTCGCGCGCGCCGCGGCGCTGGACGAGCGCTTCAGGGGAACGCTCTGCCTGACTCTCCCGGAGGCGCTGTTCCTCCACTCCCACGGCTTCCGCGACCTGGTCGTCGCCTATCCCACGACCGATCGCCGGGCGATCGCCGGCCTGGCCGAGGTGGCCGCCGCCGACCCCGACGGAGCGCCAACGCTGATGGTCGACGACGCCGTGCAGCTGGACCTGATCGAGGGCGCCGCGGGGGTCGGCGAGGTGACGATCAAGGTTGCGATCGACGTCGACGTCGGCTGGCACACCCTTGGCGGGGCGGTGCAGATAGGGCCGAAGCGCTCCCCGATCCGCGACGCCGCATCCGCCGGCCGCCTCGCGGGTGAGATCCTCTCCCGCCCCGGGCTCGAGCTCGACGGCCTGATGGCCTACGAGGGGCAGATCGCCGGCGTCGGAGACGCGACCCCCGGCTCGGCGCTGAGGAACCTGGCGATCCGCGGTATGCAGAAGCGCTCGCTGGCCGACGTGCGTGAGCGGCGCGCCGAGATCGCGGCGGCCGTCGGCGAGATCGCGCCGCTCCGCTTCGTCAACGGCGGCGGCACCGGCAGCCTCGGCCTCACCGCCGCCGAGGACGCGGTCACCGAGCTCGCGGCGGGATCCGGCTTCTACGCGCCGGTCCTCTTCGACCACTACTCCCGCTTCACCCTGACTCCCGCGGCCGCCTTCGCGATTCCGGTAGTGCGACGACCCGCCCCTGGGGTGGTCACGGCGCTCGGGGGCGGCTACGTCGCCTCGGGCGCACCGGCCGCCGACCGCCTTCCGGAGCCTTTCCTCCCGGAGGGGTTGCGGCTCGACTCCAGTGAGGGCGCCGGCGAGGCGCAGACGCCGCTGCTTGGAGAGAGCGCCCTGCGACTGCGGATCGGTGACCGCGTCTACATGCGCCACGCCAAGGCCGGCGAGCTCTGCGAGCGCTTCAACAGCCTCTACCTGATTGCCGGGGACGAGATCGTCTCCGAGGCGCCGACCTATCGCGGCGACGGCAAGGCGTTCCTTTGAGCGCTCAGGCCGGTCGGGGTTCGAGCAGGACGACGGGGATCTTGCGGTCGGTCTTGGCCTGATAGTCGTCGTAGGGGGCGTAGGCGGCGGTCATCTGCTTCCAGAGCCGCTCCCGCTCCTCCTCGTCGGTGACCTCCCGGGCGGTCACCGGCCAGCTCTCGGCGCCGACCTGCACATTCGTGTCGGGGCTGGCGCGGAGGTTGATCCACCAGGCGGGATGCTTGGGGTGCCCGCCCTTGGAGGCGATCAGGACCACCGACTCGCCGTCGCGGGTGTAGATCAGCGGGGTGGTGCGGTGCTCGCCGCTCTTGCGACCGACATGATCGACGAGGCAGCAGGGCGCGCCCCTGAAGGTCTTGCCGATCCGCCCGCCGGACGCCCGGTAGGTGGCGACGTGCAGCTTGGTGAAGGCGTTGAACGCCTTCCAGCCGAGCTTCTCCATCTGCTTCTGCATCGGGCTGAGTATTCCAGCGCCACTCAATCGCCGCCGACCGGCCCGAGGACTCGATCGGTGTAGTCGTTGGCGAACACTCCCTCCGGATCGAACCGACGGCGTGCGGCGAGGAAGTCCTCCCAGCGCGGGTAGCGCTGGGAGAGCTCGAAGTGGGTGAGCTCGTGCCGCTTGCCCCAGTGGGGCCGGCCGCCGAGGGCGCCGAGGACGGCCTCGACCTCGCGGAAGTAGCCGGGCCAGTCGAGCTTGCGGTCCTGGTGGACGGCGATGTAGCAGGTGTCGCGCTCGTGGCTGGGGCTGATCAGGGCGTCGTCGCCCTTGACGAAGCGGACCTCGACCGGGAACACGCACCGCATCTCCGGCCGGGAGGCGATCTCGAGTACCCGCTCGATCCCCTCGCGCGCCTGATCCCGCGGGATCCCGTACTCCATCTCGGTGAACTTGAGACGGCGCTCGGAGGCGAAGACCCGGTAGCTCTTGTCGATCTTGGAGACGTTCGCGAATGAGGCGGCGGCCTGCCTGGCGAGGAAGGGGCCGGCGGAGGGACGAGCCCTCGCAATCGTCGAGAAGGCGCCGCTGGCCCAGTTCTCGAGCACAACCTCCCGGACGTAGCGGGAGGCGGGATTGGCCGGCTGAGGGGGCTCGTCGGTGCGGGTGCTCTCGCGGCAGAGCGCCTGGTCGGTGTGAGGGAAGACGTAGAACTCGAAGTGATCGAGGGCGTCGACGCGGTCGTCGAGGCTGTCGAGGGTCTCGCGCAGGGGCCGGGCCTGATCGATGCGGTTGAGAGTGTAGGCGGGGGCGGTCCGGATCGTGACCGCGTAGATCGCGCCAAGGGCGCCGATCCCGACCCGGGCGGCGCGGAAGCCGTCTGGATCGGAGCGCTCGTCGAGGACGAAGGTGGAGCCGTCGGCGGTGATCAGCTCGATCGACTCGAGCTGGGCGGAGACGTTCTGGAAGTCGATCCCGGTGCCGTGGGTGCCGGTCGAGATCGAGCCGGCCAGGGTCTGCTTGTCGATGTCGCCGAGGTTGGCGAAGGCGACCCCGAACTCGTCGAGCTTGCGGTTCAGCTCACCGAGGATCGCCCCGGCCTCGACGCGGACGAGTCCCGATGAGGGGTCGTGGTCGAGGACGCGATCGAGGGCCTCGATCCGCAGCATCGTGCCGTCGGTCAGCGCCGCATCGGTGAACGAGTGGCCCGAGCCCGCGACCTTGACCCGGCGGCCCTGCTCGCGGGCGGAGACGATCCCCTTGACCAGCCCCTCGCGGGTCCGCGGGCGGACTATCGCAGCGGGATGGCAGACCTGCTCACGGGCCCAGTTGCGCCAGGTCGGGCGGTCCTCGGCGGTCCCCTCTTTGTCGTCCTTGGCCACGGCCAAAGCCTATCCCGGTCACCCCGGCGGCCGAGACGGCGCGCCGGGGGACGGGATCAGACCCCAGCGGTCGGTCAGCTCAAGAGGACGTGGCCGGAGGCGCGACACTCGTTGGTCGCGTTCTCCTTGGTGGCCTGGAACTGCATGCTTACGACGTTCAGGCCGCCGTTTCGGTACTCGAAGGTGCCGACGATGTCTTCCTTGGGTCCGCCGTGAACGTCGAACGTCTGACCGATGTCGAGGTCCGGATTGACCTCCCGTTCCACTTCCGACGTGGGGCCGTGGATAAAGAAGCTGCGGACTTCTGCGTTGTCGACCTTCGTCTCAACCATCAGCTGGATAGTTGTCAGGCCCCCCACGAGACACCTCACCTTCAGCACGAAGTTGTCCTCATCCAGGATCGTCGTCACACCGGAATCCGGGCCGCTCGGGAAGACGCCGTTCGTAACGCTGTCGAAAGCCCGGATCTTCGTCCCGGTCACGTTGTCGGCAGTGACCGCACTCGGCACCTTCCCGAGGCTACCCTCGTTGATCTGAGTCCCACCGAGCGCGTTGCTGGCCACGTCGATCCCGGCGATCCCACCGTCGGCGAGGTCTGTCGAGCCCACGTCGCCGTCCTTGATGTCGGAGGCCTTGACCTTGCCGTTCTTGATGTCGGAGGACTTGACCTGGTTCTTGCCGATGTCGGAGGACTTGACGTTGTTCTTCTTGATGTGCTTCGAGCGCACGGCGTTCTTCTTGATGTCGCTCGAGCCGATCTTCTTCGCCGCGTAGGCGCCACCGCCCAGTACCGCGAACATCGCCAGCGTCGCCATCACGTTGGCGTAGGTCAGGTGCTTTCGTACTCCCTGCATCGGTCCTCCTGGTCGCTTTCTCCCGACCACTCCCGCGTGGCCGGCCACGCATCGCAGTCTACGCACCCCTCTGTGAGATTCAACCGGCGGCACGCCCGGTCGCCATCTATCGTCCCGCCCACCCGGAGGGGTGGCAGAGTGGTCGATTGCGGCGGTCTTGAAAACCGTTGACCGGTTACGCCGGTCCGGGGGTTCGAATCCCTCCCCCTCCGCTGTTGCGCGCCACTAGCGGCGGACGACCCGCTCGCAGTCGGTCCCGACTGAATCCCGACCCTTGACCACGACCGTGTCCCGACCTCCGCCGCAGCCGAGGTCATCGGCGCCGGGACCGCCGATCAACTGGTCGTCCCCGGGCCCGCCAACGAGTCGGTCGGCGCCCGCATCGCCGAGCAGGCAGTCGTCCCCGCCACGGCCCCTGATCCGGTCCTCGGCAGCGAGGCCGGCGATGTACTCGTCATGCGAGCGGCCCCTGAGCCGGTCGGCCTCGAGCGTTCCCGACGGGCCCGGGCGCAGACTTCGGCTGCACTCCGGGGGCTGTCGCGGGTACTGGGCATCCATCCCGACCCGCAGTTCGCGGTCGCTGACGAGTCCCTCGCCGACCGGGACGGTCCGGTAGCTGAACAGGCCGGGAGTGTCGAGCTTGAAGGTCCGGCGTCCCTGCGGATCGAACTCGGTCGAGAACAGGACCCCGCCCCAGCCGAGGACCCAGTAGCCGCCGTCGATCCGCCTGGCCGATCCGCAGCAGAAGGAGGCGGGCGCTTGCGGATCGGTGACCGCGTCGATGAGGCGGGCGATCCCGTTTTGCTCGTCGATCTCGAACCGGAGCGCACGTGGGGCGTAGTCGCGATCCGTCCCGTTGTCGTGGATCGTAATCACGCCCGGCCGCAGCAGCCTCGCGTCGTGCTGGCCGCCGAAGATCCCGGGGCTCTCGGGGTCGCCGTTGACCTCGAGGCTCTCTGGCGTCTCGGTTCCGCCGAGCTTCCAGATCACGTGCCCGTCCCCACCGGAGATCTTGTAGACGGCGTCGGTGTGACGCATCGAGATGATCAGATCCTTGCCATCGGTCTCGATCGAGTTCAGGTGGGTGGGATCGAAGACATCCTCGAAGCCCTGCCACTGCTCGGTGTTGAGCGGCGTCAGCGTCCACCGCGGAGCGCTCTCGTCGAGATCGATGTGGTCCTTGCTGCTCCAGCTCCAAGCGACCTCTCCCCTGCGGTTGATCCGCTGGATCTCGGAGTCGACGATCGTCGCGTTCGCAGGGCCGCCGTACTCGCTCAGGTCGACGCCCTGCCGCGGCCGGTATGTCTGGACCAGGAATCGACCGCCTCCGAGCTCGATCATCTCGTGGGGATCGGTGTCGCTCCCGACGGTGGAGACGACGCGCTCCAGCTTCCCGTCTACGGTGCGGATCTGGTAGCCGTCCCGGCCGGCGGAATGGTCGGGTAGGGGTAGGTCAGAGAAGGCAATGGTTCCATCCGAGAGCACCTGCACATCTCCGGGTAGGACCGGCGGCTTTCTGCCGTACCACCAAAGAGGCGTGCCTCGGTCGTCGATCAGCGCGGCGTAGCCGGGTACGTCGTCGGCCGCGAAGATGTCGGGGGAGGTCGCGTAGAGGCTCCTCGCGGGAGGGCGATACCGGGTGAACTCGTAGTCGGGATAGCCCTCGGGCAGGCAGCGCACGTGATGGGTGTCGGCTCGCCGGCCACGACGGACCTCGATCTCGAAGCGCTGCCCGTACCCAAGCGGAACCCTCTGGTCGAATCGCCCCGACCGCGGCTTCGATCCGTCGACTCCGACTCGGGCACGGCTGCCCGTCTTGACGGCGACCGACAGCCGCTTGCCCTCGCAGGCAACTGCGTAGTCCGTCACCTTGGAGGAGAACTCCGGGACCAGCCGAGGTTCAGCCTCGACCTTGACGGCAGCCGAGGCAGGCTGGGCGCCGAACGGGAGCGCGAGGAGGGCGGCCGTGATCAGACCACGGGCGAGGGAACGCCCCCTTCCTGCCGATCGAATGCCCCGCGACACCCCGCGAGAGCAGCCGACCCTCGAGTCGCCGCGGGTCCCTACCATCCCGCCTCCCCGTGGAACCGAACGCCACAGCCACCCGCGACGATCTCCGAAATCTCGCGATCGTCGCCCACGTCGATCACGGCAAGACGACCCTGGTCGACGCGATGCTGCACCAGTCGGGCGCCTTCAGGGCCCACCAGGATGTCGCCGAGCGGGTGATGGACTCGATGGACCTCGAGCGCGAGAAGGGGATCACGATCCTCGCCAAGAACACGGCTCTCCGCTACGAAGGGACCAAGCTCAACATCGTCGACACCCCCGGGCATGCGGACTTCGGCGGTGAGGTCGAGCGCGGCCTGACGATGGTCGACGGGGTCCTGCTGCTGGTCGATGCCTCCGAGGGACCGCTGCCGCAGACCCGCTTCGTCCTCCGCAAGGCACTCGAGGCGCGGCTGCCGGTGATCCTGGTCGTCAACAAGGTCGACCGCCCCGACGCGCGGATCGCCGAGGTGGTCGACGAGGTCTACGAGCTCTTCCTCGACCTCGACGCCGACGAGAGCCAGATCGAGTTCCCGATCGTCTACACCAATGCCCGGGACGGCTGGGCGGCGCTGGAGGAGGGCGAGGAGGGGACCGACCTGACGCCGCTGCTCGATCTGATCGTCTCCCACATCCCCGGTCCCGCGCACGACCCCGACCACCCCTTCCAGGCCCATGTCACCAATCTCGACGCCAGCGACTACGTCGGGCGCCTCGCGATCTGCCGCATCTACAACGGCAAGGTCAGGGCCGGCGAACCGATCTCCTGGTGCAGGGCGGACGGCACCGTCGAACGCGTGCAGATCTCGAAGCTCTATGTCACCGAGGCCCTGCAGCGGGTCGAAGCCGAGGAGGCAGGGCCAGGCGAGATCATCGCGATCGCCGGTATCGACGAGGTGACGATCGGCGAGACGCTCGCCGATCCTGAAGACCCGCAGGCCCTACCGGTGATCACCGTCGACGAGCCCTCGCTCTCGATGATCATCGGCATCAACACCTCACCCCTCGCCGGTCGCGGCGGCGACAAGCTCACCGCCCGTCAGATCAAGGACCGGCTCGACCGCGAGCTGATCGGCAACGTCTCGATCCGGCTCCGCGACACCGAGCGCCCGGACGCCTGGGAGGTCGAGGGCCGCGGCGAGCTGCAGCTGGTCGTCCTGCTGGAGCTGATGCGACGCGAGGGCTACGAGCTGACAGCGGGCCAGCCGCGGGTGATCACCCGCGAGATCGACGGCAAGCGGCACGAGCCGGTCGAGCGGCTGGCGATCGACATCCCCGAGGACTACGTCGGAGTCGTCACCCAGGCCCTCGCCGTGCGCAAAGGGCGGATGGAGCAGATGATCAACCACTCGACCGGTTGGGTCCGGCTCGAGTTCCTGGTCCCGGCGCGCGGGCTGATCGGCTTCCGGACCGAGTTCCTGACCGAGACCCGGGGCACCGGCCTCCTGCATCACGTCTTCGATCGCTGGGAGCCCTGGTTCGGCGAGCTGCGCACGCGGCCGACCGGCTCGCTGGTCGCCGACCGTCAGGGCAAGAGCGCCGGCTTCGCCCTGTTCAGCCTGCAGGAGCGCGGGACGATGTTCATCGGGCCGGGTGAGGACGTATACGAGGGGATGGTGGTCGGCGAGAACTCCCGCCCCGACGACCTCGACGTCAATCCGACCAAGGAGAAGCAACAGACCAACGTCCGCGCCGCCAGCGCCGACATCCTGATCCGCCTGATCCCGCCGAAGCTGCTCTCGCTGGAGCAGGCGATCGAATTCCTGCGCGAGGACGAATGCGTCGAGGTCACCCCCGAGGTGGTCCGGCTCCGCAAGACCGAGCTCGACGCCACCCAGCGCGCGAAGTCGGCCCGCCGGGCCAAGCGCGACGCCGCCGAGGGCTGAGCCCGAGCCCCTAGGCGAGGTCGGCGCCGGCTGCCGCGCCCGCTCGCGCTCGTCCCGGTGCGGGCTGCCGTGGACGCGTCTTCGCTCGCCGCGGCATCCAGCGGGCGCCGAACAGCGCGAGCGCGGGCAGGATCGGCGCCAGCACGCCCCACCGCACCGCCGGGATCGCGGCGTCCGTCCCCGCGCCCAGGGTGTGGACGACGGCGAGAAGCCAGGCGACGACGATGTAGCGGTGAGCGTTGCGCCAGCGCTTGCCGCCTATGCGTCTGCGGGAGTAGTAGCTGAGGCCGAGAGCGGCCGCCAGGTAACCGCCGACGATCCCCGCGGCCACGAAGGCCGGCCGGTAGTCGATCGCGAACGGCAGCGTGATCCCCCCGACTCCGGGGTGCAGGAAGGGGTCGCCAAGCAGGGTGACACCATGGGCTGCGATCGCGATCAGGCCGGCAACCGCGAGCTGCTCGTGGAGCGCGTTGAGCACCCTCGGCAACCCGGGGCGCCGGAACAGCTTGCTCGCCATCGCCAGCCCGAGCAGGACCGAGGCCGTGATCAGCGCCAGGGCGACGAAGCCGGAGGCCCGGCTCGCGAGCCACCAGATGTGCTCGGAGGGCTGCGGGCTCATGCCTGCCCTCCCACCTGCATCGACCGGCCCTCTCGGCAGCCGGTGGCCCTGAACGTGCGACTCTCGCCGGAGTCGGTGACGATCAATCCGCCATGCTCGCCGAGGATCGGGCCGGCACCGAGCGGGCCCGCAAGTAGCGCCGCCTTGGCGCGGGCCTCGGCCTCCACGGCCGTCGGGGCGATCGCAGTTGCGGAGATGACGCCGGTCCAGGCCGGACGGCCCGTGGCCGGATCGAGGATGTGGTGGGAGAAGCCGTCACCCCGACGCCAGATGCGTCCGTCGATCCCGGAGGTCGCAACCGCTCCCGTTGCGAGCCTGATTCGGCGATGGTGGGAGCCGTCGAGCGGGTGAGCGACCCGGACCCGGTAGGGGTCGAGGAGCGCGAGTGGACCGCCGACGCGGATGTCGCCGCCGCAGTCGATCAGGAAGCGCTGGTGGCCGGCGAGCATCTCGGAGGCCATGTCGGCGGCGAGTCCCTTGCCGATCCCGCCGCTGTCGAAGCCCAGGCCGCGCTCCTTCAGCACCCGCCCGTTCTCGCTGTCGACGCGGAACCCACGCCACCGCTGCCGCGGGTCGGGACCCGCCGGCCGACGATCCGGAGCGACGGTCAAAGCCTCGGCGAGCAGCGGCGCCTGCGTCCGGGGGCGGGAATCACGGTACCCGCAGCCCTCGATCCGCTCGAGCATGGCGGGATCGACCACACCACCGGTGAGCTCGGCGGCCTCCAGGCCGGAAGCGATCAAGCGGATCAGCAGCGGGGAGGCCGGGTGCCACCCGTGCCCCGCGGCGTTGAGGCGGCTCAACTCGCTCTGGGGGCGGAAGCGTGAGAGCCTCCGATCGAAATCCTCGATCCAGGCGCGGATATCGGCGGCGGCCTCCGGCGCGCTCTTCATGCCGGCGCGCGCCGGTGGCCCGATCAAGAGCCTGATCGAGGTTCCCATCGCCTCGAAACGGAGGTCGGTCTCGGACTCGATCGGAATCCCGAGCAGGTCGATCGTCCGGTCCTCACCTGCTGTGGCGACGCCGCTCACGAGCTCTGAGAGACCGGGGGCGCCGGGGCCGGCGCCGGGGCCGGAGCCGGAGCCGGAGCCGGGGCTGACGGCGAAGGCGCGGGCGCAACGGGCGCTGGGGCCGATGACGTCGGTGCAACGGCCGGTGACGCGGCGAGCGCAGCGGACGTCGAGCCGGCGGCCGGGGCCTGCCCGGCCGGAGCCGGATGGTGGACGACGCGAAGCTTGACGACCCTGCGATGAACCACGGGCCGTGCCCGTTTCGATTCGCCGGCGGCGGCCGCCTGCGGCTGGCCGGCGCCCAGGACCGGATCCTGACCGTTGCTCATCCGCCACGCGAGCAGCGCGAGCACGATCAGGAAGGCCGCGACCGCGGAGATGCCGACGCCGAAGCCCTTCGGCCGGCGCCGCGGAGCGGATCGGCCGGATCGGGCCCGGCCCGGCGAGGCCACCGGCGCCACCTCTGAGGTGGCGCCGGTGGCGCCGGATCGGCTCGACGGCTCAGTCGTCGCCATGGTCCTCGCCGTCTTCGTCCTCGTGCTCGTCATGGTCCTCGTGCTCGTAGGAGTCATCGTCCTCGTAGGAGTCATCGTCCTCGTAGGAGCCGGGGCTGGTGCTCTGACCGTCGTCGTCGGCGGATGAGCCGGAATCCGACTCTCCCGAACCGGAATTCGAGCCGGCTGGCACGGACGCCTGCTGCGCGGGAGCCGAGCTGACCACCGGCACCGCGGTCGCTGATCCCCCGGATGCACCCCGCGGCGCGGGCGCCGCTGAGCCTCCCGATCGGGACTGGACGTGCTTGACGCGATGCACAGTCTCGCGCTTGATTCGCGGCTTGAGCGTGGTCTCGGCGGCTGCCTCGCCGGCGGTCGCCGGCTCGGTTGAGCCAGGCTGCCCGGCCAGCGCGAGGGCCGCCACCCCACCCAGCGACGCCAGCGACGCCAGCGCGATGATCTTGCCCTTGTTCGCTTGCATTCTTTCCCTCCTCGTCGATTTCAGTTCTCGACACGGAGTCTGGGACGCGGGCGGTAATGCGACCGCCAGAGCCGGGTAAAGAGTTGGCAAAGCTTTCTCCTCAGCGGGCGAAATCGACCCTGGCGCGGACTACCCTGACCTCGTGGCAGCGAGCCAGCCCGAGCCGAGCGGACCGCGGATCCTCTTCGTCGAAGATGAGGAGGGCATCTCCGAGCCGTTCAGCAACGCCCTGCGGAGAGCGGGCTTCGAGCCGGTGGTGGTCAGGACCGTCGCCGCGGCTCAGGCCGAGCTCGCCGACCGCACCCCCGATCTCGTCCTGCTCGACCTCGCCCTCCCCGATGGGGACGGGCGCGACGTCGCCCGCGCGATCCGGGACCGCGACGAGACCCCGATCATCATGCTCACGGCTCGCGGCACGGAGGCCGACCGCGTGATCGGCCTCGAGATCGGCGCCGATGACTACGTCGTGAAGCCGTTCTCCTCGGCGGAGGTGATCGCCCGGATCCGGGCGGTACTACGACGCAGCGGCGGCGAGGGGAGCGCGCCCGACCTCGAGTCCCGCCTCGAGGTCGGGCCGGTGGCGGTAGATCAGCCGGCGCGACGGGCGACGCTCGAAGGGATGCCCCTCGACCTGACCCGGAAGGAGTACGACCTGCTGGCGCTGCTCGTCCGCAACGCCGGCGCCGTCGTTCCCCGCGAACGGATCATGGCGGAGGTCTGGGATCCGAACTGGTGGGGTCCGACCAAGACCCTGGACGTCCACGTCAGCGCTCTGCGTCGCAAGCTGGGCGACGATCCCGCCGACTCGCGCCTCCTGCACACGGTTCGCGGCGTCGGGCTTCGCTTCTCGAGCGCCGAGGAGCTGATCGGATGAGCCTACGATCCCGCCTGCTGCTGGCGATCGGCTACGTGCTCCTGGTCGCGATCGTCGCCTTCGAGGTCCCGCTGGCGATCAACACGGCGAACCGGATCGACTCGGAGGTCCGCGCCCAGGCCTCCGCTCAGGCGGATCTGCTCGCGGTCGCGGCCGTCGAGGAGATCAACGAGCCTCCCCGATCCCTCGACCGCCTCGTCGACACGGTCGCAGCGACGGTCCGGGGGCGGGTGATCGTCGTCGATCAGCGCGGGCGGATCGCCTCCGACAGCGCCAGCAATCGGCGCGGAGCCGACTTCTCGAACCGCCCGGAGATCGAACAGGCTCTGGGCGGCGATCGCTTCCAGCAGGACCGCCGGAGCGACGACCTGGGACTGGACCTGATCGCGACCTCGGCACCGATGGTCCTTGGCGGGGAGGTCGTGGGAGCGGTGCGGATCACGCAGAGCGCCGACAGCGAGCAGCGGGCCCTGCTCGACTCGATCGGCGGGCTGGTCGTGATCGGTCTGATCGTTCTCGGCATCGGACTGATCGCGGCCATCGTCGTCGCCGGCCAGCTCAGCGGCCCGTTGCGAAGGATGACGCAGTCGGCCGAGCGGATCGCGGCCGGAGATCTCGACGAGCGGGTGGTTCCGAGCGGGAGCAGCGAGCAGATCACGCTCGCGCGATCCTTCAACGAGATGACCGCTCGCCTGGCTGACGCGCTGCGGCGCCAGCGCGAGTTCGTCGCCGACGCCTCCCACCAGTTGCGCACGCCGATCACGGGCCTGAGATTGCGACTGGAGGAGGCGCGGGACATGCTCGGCTCGGGCGAGCGCGACGCGAACGCTCGAGCGGAAACGGAGATCGAGGCGGCGACCGGCGAGGTGGACCGGCTCTCGGGAGTCGTCGCCGAGATGCTGACCCTGAGCCAGATCGGAGAGAGCCCCGGGTCTCCGATCCGGGTCGACCTCTCACGCCTCGCTGCTGACGCCGCCGATCGCTGGCAACCGGAGGCCCAGCAACGGGGCATCGAGCTGACGAGCACCACGCTTGCGCCCGGCACCGCTCTCTGCCCTCTCGCCGACGTCGAGCGCGCGCTCGACGCGTTGATCGAGAACGCGATCCGGTACTCGCCGGCGGGATCCCACGTCGAGATCCGGGTCGCGCCGCGCGAGATAGGCGTGATCGACGACGGTCCCGGCATACCACCTGAGGAGCTCGAGATGGTCTTCGAACGTTTCCATCGCGGCCGCAGCGGCCGGGCTGGTCCTCGCGGCACCGGCCTCGGCCTGGCGATCGCCCGCGGCCTGGCCCGCTCATGGGGCGGGGAGGTCGTGCTGGAGACAGGAGTGGCGGGTGGCACGAAGGCGAGCCTGACCTTCGGCCCGGTCCGGAGCTCCGTCGGCGAGGCTCTGGTCGGACGATGAACAGCAACTCCCATCCGCGGCTGAGGGCGGTCTCGCTCGCCGTCGCCGGCCTCCTGCTCGCCGGCGGTCTGGGCGCGGCCACGGCTCAACTCACCTCTCAGCAGGTCGGCCTCTCCGGCGAGCCGGCCTCGATCGGCTCCGAGCTGATCGCCGATCCCCAGCCCCGAGACCGGTCCGGGCCCTCCCGAGCGGAGCGGCGAAGGAAGGCCGCGGCCCGCGCCCGCCGAGCGAAGCAGCGTGCGGAGGCTGCCGCCGCGCCGGAGCCGGCGCCACCGGCCTCCGAGCCGGCCGAGGCCCCGGCGGCCTCGGCCCCCGCGGCGCCGGCTGCGCCCGCCCCGCCGACGGGGCAAGAGGAAGAGGGAGAGGAATCCGGCGAGGGACCCGAGGACGACGACTGACCGATCCCGCTCGACACGGGGACCGGGCCGACCTCGTCGGGCGATTGCGGATGCCTGCGGAGGCCGGAGCCGCTAGCCCCTCAGGTGATCGAGTAGGTGGGCGAGCTCATCGTTGGCCCAGGTCCACCATTCGAGCGCCGGCGATCAGGCAACGTCAGGCAGTGGGCCCCGCCCGCGGAGGGCCGCCCGGCCCTCCGCCAGGCACCTGTTGACCTTCGTCGACCGTTCGGTATTGCCAACGCTCGTCGTCGAGATCCCCTAGCGGACATGTGGTCCGCGCCGACTGGCGAGCCCGCCCTGGGTCCGCCCGTCCCGATCACCTTCCGCGCCTTCGGCAGCGCCTCGGCTGAATGCAAGCGGCCCCGCACGCTTGACCAATGCGTGTCGGTGACCGAGAATCGTCCCGCCGATATCCACTGAGGAGGGAAAGAGATGGAGAGCTCACAAGCGGCTTCCTACGCCGTCGACCAAGCCGATGCCGCCTCGGGCTATGAGCCCGACATCGTCGATGGGACCCAGGTCGGCGAGTATCGCCAGCTGGAGCCCGGCGCCGCCCCGAACGTCCTCGACGCGAGCGTCTGGCGCTCGGATCCGGCCACCTACGACTACGAGTTCGCCACCGACGAGGCCTTCCACGTGCTCGAGGGCGCGGTCGCGATCAAGCTCACCGAGACTGGCGACACCGTCGAGCTGAAGGCCGGCGACGTCGCCTACTTCCGGGCCGGCACGAAGTCGGTCTGGGAGATCACCGCGCCGTTCAAGAAGTTCGTGGTGATGCCCGCCTAGGATCGCGCCCTGCCTCAGCCCGCCTCGGACGCCGCCTCAAGATCACGCAGCGCAGCCCGGCCCTCCGCCATGCACCTGTTCACCTTGGTGTAGGTCCACCCGGTGATCGCCTGGATCTCGGCGTAGGAGCAGCCGGCGCCCTGCAGCGCCAACGCACGACGCTCCTGAGGCTTCAGGGCCGCGAGGCTCGCCGCGGCATCGGCGAGGCGCTCACGCTGTTCGAGCTGTGCCTGGGGGCCCGGCGTGGTGGACGGGACCAGCTCGGGATCGCCGGACGGGAGCTCGGCAGGCGCCGGCTTGGGGCCAGCGCTCGAGCCCGGCCGGCGGCGGGCGACCGCCAGCGCCTCCCTCCTGGTCACCACATGCATCCAGCCGACGAGCCCGTCGGGACGAGCGGGAGGGGCCTTGGTCAGGAGGATCTCGACCGCCCGCTGGAAGGCGTCCTCGGAATCCTCGCGGGAGCGTGAGTGGCGGCGGGCCGTGCGCCGGAAGCTGCCCTCGTGCTCGGCGAGGAGCAGCATCGCCCTGCGGGTCCGCCAGAGTGCGGCCGCCTCGGCTATCGGTCGTGGTCCGGGGGTCGAGGTCATGTCCCCTCAAACCCCGGCCGTCGTCTTCCTGCCCCCGGCTGTACGGACGGTGGCAGGCACCCGCCCAGGCAGACATCGGCGCGACCGGCGCCGCTAAGGTGGCGCCGATGAGCACCTGCGTAGTCACCGGGGGAGCGGGCTTCCTCGGCTCCCACCTCTGCGATTCCCTGCTCGGCGCCGGCCACAGGGTGATCTGCATCGACAACCTCGACACCGGCTCGCTGCGCAACATCGAACACATCACCAGTCCCGATTTCGATTTCGTCCACCAGGACATCACCGAGAAGGTCCAGATCGAGGGCGAGGTCGACTTCATCTACCACATGGCCTCCCCCGCCAGCCCGATCGACTACGCGCGACTGCCGCTGCACACGCTGAAGGTCGGCTCCTACGGCACCCATCACATGCTCGGAGTCGCCAAGTTCAAGCGGGCGCGGTTCCTGTTGGCCTCGACCTCGGAGGTCTACGGCGACCCCCAGATCCACCCCCAACCCGAGAGCTACTGGGGCCACGTCAACCCGATCGGACCCCGCGGCGTCTACGACGAGGCGAAGCGCTACGCGGAGGCGCTGACCATGGCCTATCACCGCCAGCAGGGCGTCGACACGACGATCGTGCGGATCTTCAACACCTTCGGCGCGAGGATGCGGCCCCACGACGGGCGCGCGATCCCCACCTTCCTGCGCCAGGCGCTGCAGGACAAGCCGCTGACCGTCTTCGGCGACGGCAGCCAGACCCGCAGCTTCTGCTACGTCGCCGACCTGATCAGCGGTCTCGTCGCCTTGATGGAGTCCGACGTCCACCTGCCGGTCAACATCGGCAACCCGGTCGAGAACACCCTGCTCGAGTTGGCCGAGGCCGTGATCTCCGCGACCGAGTCGCGCTCGGAGATAGTCCATGAGGCGCTGCCGATCGACGATCCCCAGGTCCGCCAGCCCGACATCACCCGCGCTCGCGAGCTGCTCGGCTGGGAGCCGGAGGTCGACCTCGGCGAGGGCCTTCGCCGGACGATCGAGGAGGCCGGCGTCGAGCGGTTGGTCGGGGCCGCGGACTAGTGGAGATGCCCGATTCGCCGCTGCGAATCGCGCACCTGACCGCGACCTTCCCCCCCTATCCCGGGGGCGCGGGCAACACCTGCTACCGCTTCGCCAAGGGACAGGCCGCGCGGGGCCACCACGTCGAGGTCTTCACCGCGCCGGCCGAGGGTGATGCGCCCGACCCGGGCGGAGCGATCGTGCACCGGATCGAGCCCCGCTTTGCGATCGGCAACGCACCGCTGCTGCCCGAGCTTGCCCGCCTCGACGGTTTCGACATCGTCCACATCCACTACCCGTTCATCTTCGGATCCGAACTGACCCTGCTCGCGAGGTTGCGCAGGCGGCGGAGGGGGGCGGCGCTGATCGTCCACTACAAGAACCGCCTGCTAGGCAACGGGCCGCGCGGGGCGCTGTTCGAGGCCTACGAGCACACCGTCGCGCCGACGTTGATCCGCTCGGCGGACCGCGTTCTCGTCCTGAGCGAGGATCACGCTCGATCGGTCTCCTATCTGCGCCGGGCGCTCGAGCGGACGCCCGAACGGCTGATCGAGATGCCGAACGGCGTCGATACCGAGACCTTCTCCCCCGGAGAGGACGGGACCCGCTTCCGCGAGCGCCTCGGGATCGGCGCGGACCAGGTCGTGGGCGCCTTCGTCGCGACCCTCGACCGCGCTCACCAGTTCAAGCGGCTCGACGTTGCGATCGAGAGCCTCGGGCGCGCACGGGCGCGCAACGTCCACCTGCTGGTCGCGGGCGGCGGCGAGCTCCTCGAGGGGTTCCGCGACCTCGCCCGCAGCTCAGGGGTCGGCGAGCGGGTCCACTTCCTCGATCGAGTCCCCCACCCTGACCTTCCCGACGTACTTCGCGCCAGCGACTTCTTCGTCCTCACCACCGAGCCCCCGGAGTCGTTCGGCATCGTCCTGATCGAAGCCCTCGCCTGCGGCCTGCCGGCGCTCGCGACCGACTACCCGGGAGTGCGTGCGGTGATCGACGAGGGCGAGACCGGGTATCTGGTCCCCGCCGGCGACTCGGGGGCGGTCGCCACGGCGCTCGACCGGCTCGTGGACCTCGGTCCCGCGGGACGGACGCGAATGGGCGAGGAGGGTCGGCGCCGGTGCGAGCAGCGCTGGGCGTGGCCCGCCCTGCTAGACCGAATGGACGAGGCCTACGCCGAGGCGCTCGGAGCCCGGCGGGAGAAGATCGGAGCCCGCTGATGGAGGAGACCGATCGCCGGGGGGGCCGCTCGATCCTGCTCGTCTCCTACTTCTTCCCGCCGACCCGCGACACCGGCGCCCGCCGGCCGGCGGCGATGGCCACCTACCTCGCCCGCCTCGGCCATCGGGTCAGCGTGCTCAGCACCGACGCCTTCGGGGGCGCCGCTTCCGAGATCGACGCCGACGGGGTCGAGGTCCTTCGTTCGCACGACCTGCAGAGCTACCGCGCGAAGCTCTCCGGCCATCAGCGGATCGACTCGCTGTTCGACTCCGACACCTACTCGGGAAAGCCCCACCCCCTCAGCTACGCGGTCGTACCGGAACCGCTGCGCGCCGCCTGGGTGCCGTTCGCCCGGCGGCTGGCCCTGCGCCTGCAGCGCGAACGCCGCTTCGACGCGGTGATCACGACCTCGCCGCCGGAGTCCGCCCACCTGATCGGCAAGGCACTGCAGGGTCGCGGCTGCGCCTGGGTCGCCGACATCCGCGACGCCTGGACCTTCGAACCGCTGCGCCCTCCGTTCCCGCTGTCGCTTCAGCGCCGCGCCGACGAGCGGATGGAGCGGCGGCTGCTCTCGGCCGCCGATCAGGTGGTCTGCGTAAGCGAGCCCGCGGCTGCGGACCTCAGAGAACGCGGCATCGCCGACCCCGCGGTCATCGCCAACGCGTGGGATCCCGATGACGACCCCTCCCAGGAGGCGGTTGAGGCAACCGCCGGGGTGCTCGACGGCGATCGGATCAGCCTCCTCTACACCGGGCGCTTCGGCTCCTACGGTCGTGACCCCCGGCCCCTTGTCGACGGCCTCCGCAGGCTCGCCGCCGAGGTGCCCGGAGGGGCCGAGCGCCTGGAGCTGGCGATCGCCGGACCACTGCGCCAGGACGAGCGCGAACTCTTCGAGGCGAAGCTCGATCCGATCCGAGTCAGCCTGCTCGGCAGCGTCGAGCACGAGCGGGCTCTGGCGCTGCAGCGCCACGCCGACGCGCTGCTTCTGATCGCGCAGCCGAAGCGCAGCCAGCTGATCAACTTCAAGCTCTTCGAGTACCTCGCCGCCGAGCGCCCGATCCTCGGCCTGGTGGCCGGCACCGAGGCCGGCCGGATCCTCGGTGAGGCCGGGGTCGATCCGATCGTCGCGGCCGACGACCCGGCGGCGATCGCGGAGTCGCTCCGGCGGCTCGTTGAGGGAGGGTTGTCCTCCCCTTCAGGGGAGGTGACCCGCCGCTACCGCTACCCGGCGGCCGCCAAGGCGATGGCCGGGATCGTGGAGACCGCGCTCAGCTGAGCTCGTTCTCCCGGAACCACTCCACCGTCCGCCTGATCCCGTCCTCGAGCTCGACCTCGGCCTCGAAGCCGGCCAGCTCCCGGGCCCGGGAGACGTCGAGGCCGCGCTTCATCTGCCCATCGGGCATCGAGGCATCCCAGACGACCTCGCCCTCGAATCCTGCGGCGTCAGAGATCGCATCGGCGAGGTCGCGGATCCTGGTCTCGCGCCCGACCCCGAGGTTGACCGGCTCGGAGACCTCGAGGCGCTCGGCGCAGAGGATCAGGCCGCGGGCGGCGTCGTCGACGTAGAGGAACTCGCGCGAGGGCTCGCCCGATCCCCAGAGGGTGACGTCGGGGTGGCCCGAGGCGGCGGCCTCGCAGAACTTGCGGACCATCGCGGCGATCACGTGGGAGTCGTCGAGGTCGAAGTTGTCCTCGGGCCCGTAGAGGTTGGCGATCACCGGCGCGCACGAATCAAAGCCGTATTGGCGCCGGTAGGTGTCGCTGAGGACCAGGAGCATCTTCTTGGCGAGTCCGTAGGGGGCGTTGGAGGGCTCCGGATAGCCGTCCCAGATCGTCTCCTCGCGGAAGGGAACGGGGGTATGCAGCGGATAGGCGCAGACAGAGCAGGCGGCGACGAGCTTCTCGACCCCCGCCTCGCGCGAGGACTCGAAGACGTTGGTGCCCATCGTCAGGTTGTCGTAGGCGAGCGGGGCGGGGTTACGGCGGTTGAAACCGATCCCACCGACGTTGGCGGCGAGGTGGATGACGACCTCGGCGCCCTCCAGCGCCTGCCGGGACTGCTCCTTGTCCCGGAGGTCGTGCTCTGAGGAGCGGATCGCCCGTGCCTCGGCGCCGAGCTCGCCCAGCATCCTCATCACCGGCTTTCCGAGGAAGCCGCCACCGCCGGTGACCGCGACCGCCTTGCCGGCCCAATAGGCGGGATCGGGCTGGGCCCCGCTCACCCCGTCCCCTCATGGGAGTAGCGGGTGACCTTGCCCTGCAGCTGAGCCTCGAGCTCGGCGATGTCGGCTCCGACCATGATCTCGGCCAGCCGCTCGAAGCCGACCTCGGGCTCCCAGCCGAGCTCCGCCTTGGCCTTGGAGGGATCGCCCTGCAGCGCGTCGACCTCGGTCGGACGGTAGTAGCGGGGGTCGATCTCGACGTAGCGGTCGAAGTCGCCGAGGCCGCCGAGCTCGAAGGCGAGCTCGCAGAACTCCCGCACCGAGTGCATCTGCCCGGTCGCGATCACGTAGTCGCCGGGCTCGTCCTGGGCCACCATCAGCTGCATCGCGGCCACGTAGTCGGGGGCATAGCCCCAGTCGCGGCGGGCGTCGAGGTTTCCGAGGTAGAGCTTGTCCTGCAGCCCCGCCTTGATCCGGGCCACCGCGCGGGTGATCTTTCGGGTCACGAAGGTCTCACCGCGGCGCGGGGACTCGTGGTTGAAGAGGATCCCGTTGCAGACGTGGATCCCGTAGGCCTCGCGATAGTTGACCGCCATCCAGTGGGAGGCGGCCTTGGCGACCGCGTAGGGGGATCGGGGGTGGAATGGGGAGCTCTCCGACTGCGGCGGCGGCGTTGAGCCGAACATCTCCGAGGAGCCGGATTGATAGACCCGGGCATCGGAGCCGGACTCGCGGACCGCGTCGAGCACCCTCAGGGTGCCGGCACCGGTGATATCGAGGGTGTACTCGGGGATCTGGAAGGAGACCCCGACGTGGGATTGGGCTCCGAGGTTGTAGATCTCGTCGGGCTGCAGCTCATAGATGCGGTGGGTGAGGCTGACGGGATCTGAGAGATCGCCGTAGTGGGTGAAGAGGCGGACCCCGGACTCGTGGGGATCGCGGTAGAGGTGGTCGATGCGGGCGGTGTTGAAGGAGGACGAGCGGCGGACGATGCCGTGGACCTCATAGCCGAGGTCGAGCAGGTGCTCGGCGAGGTAGGAGCCGTCCTGGCCGGTGATGCCGGTGATCAGGGCTTTCTTTCCGTTGGGGGGGGCCATCAGCGCAGGAGCTGGGAAAGCGTCTCCCAGTTGCGGTCGTGGTCGCGACCGAGGGTGAGCTGCCACACGCGGGTGTTGCGGAGGCCCGCGGCGCAGGCGCGCGCGCGCCTGCCGAACACGTTCGCCTGCCCGGCCACGTCGCGCATTCCGCGCTGGAGCACGAACTCCATCCCCTGATAGACGCCGACGCCGACGACCGCCTCACGCAGCAGGGTCCCGACCGCTGCGCGTCGGGGAAGCTCCTCGAGCCGCGATTGGGTCCCGATCGCGCGGCGGCCGATCACCAGGTGCCGGAACGGCTGCGGCGTCTCCTCGATCTTGTCGGCGAACTCCTCCACCGCGAGGACGAGCTTCGGATGGAACTCCATCCGCTCGATCCGCTGCACGTTGCGGTCACCGAGCTTCTCGGCGTCGATCTCGTTTATCCCGAGCCGGAGGACGAAGGGATGGAGAGTGCCGCTGGAGTCGAGCAGAGGGGTGTCCTCGGAGAGGATGCGAACGCCGTCGGCCTGCAGAGCGCGGACGGCAAGCGTGCTCTTGCCCCCGCCTGAGGGGAGCATGATCGCGACACCGCCATCGTTGCCCGAGAGGCCCAGCGAATGCAGGCGCGTCAACCCGCAGGCATCGAGGTGCTCGCCGAAGCGGGACATCAGGAACTGGTAGGTGGCCTCGTGGACCAGATGCTGGTCCTCGCCGGTGATCCGGGCGTGGCGGCCGACCCGGTCATAGGCGAGCAGGGCGCGGCCGAAGTAGTCGACCAGCGTGATCCCGGCGGACTGGTAGACAACGTTGCGAGGGGTCACGAATGAGGCCGTGAGGTCCCCCTGGGCCTCGTAGTCGGGCGCCGCCCGCTCGATCTCGACCGAGATCGGCGCCCCCGGTCGACCGACGGGCCAGCTCCGGGCGCCGCCGTTGGCGGCGGACTCTGGAGTCTCGAACCAGGAGTAGTCGAGCCGGACCGCATCAACGACCTCCGGCCAGTCGCTCTGAACGCTGGCCGGGAGCCCGTAGAAGTCGAACGAGGTCGTATTGGCCACCGGGGCATCGACAGTCATGCGGGCGGAACTGTAGCGGCGAGAATGCCTGCGGACGCCTCTCCGCCCGCTCGCCCCAGGCGTCTGCCTGCCAACCTTCGGCCGATGGCCAGCCAAGATCCGCTTGCCCAGCTCGAGTCGGGACCCGTCTTCGTGGTCGGCTGGGTGCGCTCCGGGACCACCTGGGTCTACGACGTGCTCACCTCCCACCCCCAGGTCGGGGGCGTCCTCGAATCCTGGATGTTCACCCACAAGCATGGGATTCCCGGGCCCTTGACGGACCTGCACTGGGAGCCCGACCCCGCCGGAACCACGCAGGGACTGGGGCGAATCACCACCCGTGAGCGGGCCTTCGACGGGGTGCGGGCGCTCACCTCCGAGTGGCTTGCGGAGGGGCTGGGCTCCGAGGATCTGTATCTGGTCGAGAAGAGCCCCTCCCACGTCTTCACCATGGAGCTGATCGCAGAGCTCTATCCCGAAGCACGGTTCGTCCACGTGATCCGCGACGGTCGCGACGTCGCGGTCTCGGTCCGGGCCGCCGCCGGCAGCTGGGCGCCGGCCTGGCGCCAGGGCTTCGCCTCTTCGCTCCGCAGCTCGGCCGAGAGCTGGAACCGAGCGGTGCTGGCAGGAAGCGAAGGAGCGACGGCGCTCGGGGACCGCTGCCTTCAGGTCCGCTACGAGGATCTGCGCGAACGGCCGGCCGAGCTCTTCGCGCAGATGTTCGAGCACTGCCGGATCCCGCTCTCCGAGGTGCAGCTCGACGCAATCGTCGAGCAGACGGCATTTCGCGTCAGCGCCGGCGGGGAGGGGGCGTTCCGCCGCCGCGGCCGGCCCGGCGAGTGGCGCTCGGCGCTGCGGCCGTGGGAGGCGTTGGCCGTGACCCGGACCGCCCGTGAAGGGCTCGACATCGCCGGCTACCCGCGGACGTGGCTCGCGGGGCGATGATGGCTCGGCCACGCGCGGAGGAGCGGGTCCATTCCGGGCTGACGCTGCACGCCCTCTATCCGCTCGGCAGCAAGGTTCCGGGCCTCCAGCACGTGCCCCGTCCCCTCCGCAGGATTACGAGGCGCGCGATCACCCGAACGGCGGTGCGAGCGCACATGGCGCGATGCCGGGACGTCGAGGTCCTCGCGGTCACCGGATCGCGCGGGAAGACCACGACCAAGGACCTCCTCGCCGCAATGCTGGCTCCGGCAGGAACCACCTCGAAGACGCGCAAGAACGACAACGGCCTCTACGGCGTTCCGGCGACGCTGCTGGCGCTGCGGCCCGAGGATCGCTTCGCGGTGGTCGAGATCGGGATCTTCGACCAGCCCGGGGAGATGTCCTGGATGGCGTCGATGTTCGAACCCTCGGTCGCGATCCTGACCTCGATCGCTGAGGACCACACCGTCCACTACGGGTCGCGCCGGGCGGTCGCCGCCGAGAAGCGAGCGCTGCTGGAGCGGGTCGGGGCGAGCGGGACGGTGGTCGTGAGCTCCGACGACGAGATGGCGCTGGCCGCCGCCGACGGGCTCGAAGCCACGGTGATCACGGCGGGGACCTCGCCAAGAGCCGACTTCCGACTCCTCGCCGCGACGCCGGACTGGCCGCTCGGGGTGCGGCTCGAGATCGACTCGCCGCAGGGCAGACTCAAGGGCTCGGTGGGGCTGTTCGGTACGCACTTGGCACCGGCGGTGGCCCTCGCCCTGGCCGCCGCCTCCGCGGTGGGCGTCGATGCCTCCGAGGCGCTGGGGGCGATCGCCGACTTCGAGCCGCCCGACGGCCGGCTCAGTCCCGCCCCCGCCCCGCTGGGAGCGACCTGGTTGCTCGACGATTTCAAGAGCCGGCTCGGGAGCCAGAGTGCGGCCCTGCGAGCGCTGGGAGAGGTCGAGGGGGCCCGGCGAATCGCGGTAGTAGGAGAGATCCAGGAGGGAGAGCTGAACGAGGGCTGGCGCAACGTCGCCGAGTTGGCGGGTGGGCGGGCCGAGTTGGTGATCGCGATCGGACGTGGATCGGGCGTGGTCGAGAGCGCTCTGACCGGTTCGAGGACGGAGGCGCGGTCCTACGAGAGATTCGAGCAGGGAGCGGCTGCTCTCGCTGATGCGATGCGCGAGGGCGACGTGATCCTCCTCCACGGCGCGACACAGCAACATCTGCGTCGGCTCAAGATCTTGCTCGAGCAGGGAGAGGTCGGCTGCAGGGTCCGGCGCTGCCGCCTTCACTGGCTATGCGAGGACTGCCCGCATCTGCACGGCACGCCTCCCCCGAGCGTGATCATCGGCTCCTGAGACTCAGGCGTGGTGGCGGACGCCCGGACGCAGGTGGGCCTCGGTGAATCCGACCAGCAGGCCGGCGTCGTAGATCAGTCGCACCAGGGCTGACCGCGGCTCACCTCCGATCAGGAGTCGGATCGAGGCGGGAATCGAGCCCAGCGGCGTAAACCGCCACAGGCGCGGCCGTTGACGGGCGAACTGCGGCCCGCGCCCTATCCAGCGGGCCTTCCCGAAGATCTCGCGTCCACCTGTCGGGAGCGTGAAATCCCAGCCGGCGTCGACCACTACCGCCGGGCCGACCAGGCGGCCGAAGGTCTCGTCGGATCCGTATCCCTCTTTCGGGTAGCCGCCGACACGCTCGAAGTCCGAGCGCCGAACCGCCTTGACGAACCAATGCGGCGTCGTGAAGGTGGGCGGTTTGCGGTCCTTGACCCCCCTGATCGTAAGCCAACCCGGGGCCAGACCCTCACCTGAGTTCCGGTAGCGGACGCCTCCCGGGAAAGCCGCCCTGACATCGGGGTCCGCGAACGGCTCGAGGAGCAGCTCGAGGAAGTCGGGGTCGAACATCTCGTCCGCATCCAGGAAGACGAGGATCTCGCCGCTGCAGATCTCGGCACCGGCGTCGCGCGCGCCCCCGTCCCCGGCCGCCTCGACCCGGATGACCCGCGCCCCCTTGGCGCGGGCGATCTCACCGGTGCGGTCGGAGGAGGAGTCGTCGACCACCACGACCTCGTGATCGGAGTAGGTCTGCCGAGCGAGGGAGTCGAGGCATTCCCCGATCCAGCGCTCCTCGTTGTGGGCGGGAATGATCACGCTCACCGAGGGTGCCTGATGCCGGGAGTCCGCGGAGTTCATCGCTCGCCCTCGATCACGTCCACGATCGACGCCGCAACGGCATCCCAGCCCCTGTTCGCCATCTCGGCCGGACCTTCGCGGGCGGCGCGGGCCTGCAGGGAGGCGTTGGTGAGGGCGGAGACGAGCGCCTCGATGAGCGCCGCACGCCACGGCTCGCCGGGCGCGCCCTCAGGGTCGATCAGCTCGCCGACGCGGATGGTCTCCGGCAGCGCGCCCCAGGCGGAAGCGACAACGCAGAGCCCTGTGGCCTGGGCCTCCATCGCTGCGATGCAGGAGGTCTCGTCGAAGAAGGCCGAGAACGGCGTAGCCCAGGAGGGATGCGCCCAGACGCTCGAGTTGCGCATCAGCTCGGCCAGCTCCGGCTTCGGCAGCGGGCCCAGCGGCGTTGCGCCAGGCTGGTCGGCGAGATCGGCGACCCGTTGACGATGGTCGGCAACCCACCCACGATCGGCGATCCGATCGTAGACCGGCGCGTAGCACCAGGCCAGCTCAGCCTCTGGGACCCGCTCGCGGACCGCCGGCCAGAGTTCGAGCAGAACGTCGAGACCGCGCTCGGGCTGACTGGTGAACAGCACCCGTGGGCAGCGGTCGGCGCCGTCCTCGGGGGGAGTGAAGAGACCGAGCTCAACCCCGTTGCCGACGATGGTGACGCGATCGGTGAGACCAGGATGAGCCGTCAGGATCAGGTCCCGATGCCAGGCCGAGACGGCCAGCACCCCGTCCAGCAGCTCGGCATCCCTGCTCGAGAACCCGGCGCCGAGATCACGCTGGTGGACCCAGGCCAGGCTCCTGGCGGGTCGGCCGAGGTCCTCCGATCGCGGCGGCATCCGAAGCCAGAGTACGGCCGCGTCATCGGCGACGAACTCCCCGGCGGATCCGTATCGCACGCCCCGATGGGAGCCGGTCTCGACGTTCCCGAACACCCCCACCTCGTAGCCACCGAGCGCCAGCTCCTCAGCGACGCGGACCACCGCGGTCTCGGTCCCCCCCAGGCCGCTTCGCTCGATCTCCGTCGGCGACCAGCGAATCGGATCCTCGCCGGTCCAGATCGCCACCCTCGGGGTTGAGGCGCGGGTGCTCACAGGGCCGCCCCGGCCGCGCCCACCTCGACCAGCAGCTCCGCGACCGACGCCTCGAGCTCCGCGACGGCACCAGGATCCGGGACGGCGCCGGCTCCTCGGTAGTACTCCCCGGCAGCGGTCTCTATGGCGCCCGCACGCGGTGGGTCGAGCTCTGCCAGCATCGTCGCGGCGGTCCGCCCGGTGAGCGCCAGGCAGGGATCACCCTCGGTGATGCTCTGCGCGAACAGGCCGGCCCGGGCGGCCGCGAGCAGCAGGCCGATCCGGGCGGATGACGGCTCGGCCGCGACGGTCGCAAGCTGTGCCTCGCGCTCGGCAACGGCCCGTCGGGCCCAGTCCTCGGCCGAGAAGCCCCTGGCCGGATAGAAACCGGCGGTTCGCTCGCCGCGCATCAAGGCGGAGGAGACGGGGTCGCTGACGGCCCCGGCGACGCGACGGAGCTGAAGGAATCCCTCGGGGGCCGGCAGTACGAGCAGCGAGCCCTCCCCGGTCAGCACCGGCTGGCGACCGGGGGAATGGCGTCCGATGCTCTCGGCAACCGTCGCCGGAGCGACTTCGGCCCCAAGAGGGATCAGCAGCTCATCGGGCTCGTGGCGGACGCAGAGCCCGCGCCAATCACAGAGCGGGAGGGCCGGCCCGGGGGATTCGACCTCGCCATCCAGACGCACGCTGGTCCGCTCGCCCTCGATACCTGCCTCGATTCGACCGGCGACCTCGCCCGAGAGGGTCATGAAGTGAGGAAACGCGGCCTCCAGCGCCCGCCGGTGCGCATCCTCGTCGCTGCCGGCAGCGCCACCGAGTGGCCTCCTCATCAGCTCGCGCGCCAGCACAAGGGCCTCGCGGTGGGCCGGGTAGGCGTTCAGGCCCGCCTCAATCACCTCGGGGCGCCGCCATATCGGCCGCTCCTCGTCGAGCCAGATGAGGATCCGGACCGGCTCGACGATCAGCTTGGCCGCCAGATACGAGGTCGTGAAGTGCGCCGGGTCCAGGCAGCGCGCGAAGGCGAACAGCCACCAATGCTGGAGGTCGCCCCAGGCGGCGATTCGTCGCCGGTCCGGATTCTGCTCGGGCGTCGCCGGCAGGCGCGGTTGCCCATGCACAAGGCGCCAATCGCTGAGCGGGCCGAAGAGGCCGGGCCTGGTCCGCAGCCAGGCCTCGTCGGAGCCGGCGCGGCGCGGGTAGTAGAGGGCGCGCTCGCGCAGCGGGGCGTCCGGCGCGGCCCGGAGGCCGTGTGTGAGGTAGGGGTCTGAGACGCTCTCGGCGAGATCGCGGTCCTCGTAGGCGCCGACGCTGACGATCGCCTCGATCCCGGGCAGGCGACGACGCATGCGATGCCAGCGCTCGAGGATCCTGGTCCTCGTCGCTCCCCGCTCGGCCTCGCCCGCGACGACGCAGAAGATGTCGATGTCGGAGACCCCCCAGAGAGGCTGGTCGCGGGCGGTGCCGCCACGGACGTATGCGCTCCCCTCAACGCCTCTCAGCAGGCGGCCGGCCACCGCCCTCTCGAGCGCTCCGTAGGCCCTTGGCCAAAGGCCTGCGAGAGGTCCTCGACCGAGCCGTAGGGCCGCCCGCTGGGCGAGGGCGAGCAGCCGCAGGTGGCCCCCACCATCAGCCACGAGACCGTCGCATCGCTCCGCTGCCGCCCATCGCAAGCGAGTATAGGAGCGGCGAACGGCCGCTTGCCGATGGCAGAAACGATCCTACGAGCCTACGATCCCGCCATGGACCAGCCCGCGCGCAGGATCGATCCGGCCGCCGTCGAGCGCCTCTGCGGCACCGAGGCCAAGCTCGAGCTCCTGCTCGAAAGCGATCGCTGGCCGGCCGAGCGCATCCGCCGGTACCAGGAGGAGAGGCTCGACGAGCTGGTGGGGGCCGCGCGGCGATCGCCCTTCTGGCGGGATCGGATCGGACCGGACGACGCGCTCGCTGACATCGAGCCAATGACCGCCGGGGAGCTGCGCGATGAGCGCGGCCGAATCAGGGTCCAGGGGCCCGAGCCGGTGATCGAGCTGCGCACGACCGGCTCGACCGGCTCCGCCCGCATGGTGGAGCTCGGCGCCGAGAGCGTCGGCTTCTGGGCGGCAACTCGGCTACGTCATCGCAGCTGGTTCGGCCTGGCCCCTCGCGATGCCACCGAGGCGGGGCTGCACGTCCATGCGACCGCCTCCAGCCCGGCCGTGCGCCGGACCCAGCGCTCACCCGCGCACTTCCTCCTCAACCCGTGGCGCCTGGAGGGGAACAACCTCGCCGAAGCCCACCGGGCGATCGTCGACGGCGGCGGCGTGGAGATCCTCGGCGGGATGGGGAGCATGACCGCCGCCTGGGCTGGGGCCTACCGCGATTCGAACCTCGATCCGCTCGAACTGGGAGCCGAACTGGTGTCGATCGGCGGAGATCTCTGCTACCCCGACGAGCGCGCTCTGATCGCCGAGACCTTCGGCTGCCCGCTCGGCGAATGGTATGGGGCTCGCGAGGCGCCGATCGTCGCAGTCTCATGTCCCGAGGGCTCCCTCCACATCAACGAGGAGCGGGTCCTGGTCGAGATCATCAAAGCCGACGGCACACCGGCTCCGCCCGGAGAGCCGGGGGTGGTCTTGACCACGCTTCTGCACAACACCGAGTTCCCACTGATCCGTTACCGGCTCGGCGACATGGCGGCGCGTCTGGAGGGGCCGTGCGCCTGCGGCAGGACGCTCGCCCGGCTGGCGCTCGAGGTCGGAAGGCTCGACGACGCCGCGGTGCGCGCCGACGGCGGCCTCGTCCATCCGGTCTTTCTGAAGACGATCTATGCCAACGCCGTCGGTAGCTCTCTGCGGGCGATGTACACCGTCCAGAGCGCGGCTGACCGCTTCCAGGTCCATCTCGACATCGACGGAAGCCCACCTGCGGATCTGCGGCAGGCCATCGAGACGGAGCTGGGAAGTCTGCTCGGCGCCCCGGTCCGAGTCGAATTGGTCCTCGGTGAGGCCGCCGAAACGGCGCTGGCGCAGCGGCCGAAGCGCCGCGCCTTCCATCGCGCCGAAGGTGTGCGAGTCGGTGACGGGGCCGGGCTGCGGTGAGGGCGCCGGGACCACCAACGAGGATCGATCCCGCCGCCGCCGCCCGACTGAGCGGCGTCGAGGAGAAGGTCGAGCTGATGCTCGAGAGCGAACGCTGGCCCAGGGCCCGCCTGCTCGAATGGCAGCGCGATCGCCTTGCCGAACTTGGGGCGGTAGCCCGTGGGACGGGCTTCTACCGCCCCAGGCTGCCGGAGAGGCTCGACCTCGACTCGCTGGCGGAGGTCGAACCGCTCACGCGCGGCGACCTGCAGGAGCGAGCCGGGCAGCTCGACACGGGCATCGAGGGGCCGCGGATCGAATGGTTCACGAGCGGCACCTCCGGCCGCCCGGTGCGAGTGGAGCACGGTCCCGAGGTGCTCGGCTTCAACGTCGCCAGCCGGTGGCGTCACCAGACGCGGTTCGGCCTCCCGCCGCGCCCGGTCTCGGAAGCGGGTTTCGAGGTCAAGGCGGCACCGGGCGGTCCGCCGATCCGCAGCGTCGGCGACGATCCCCCGCTCTTCCTGCTGAATCACTGGACGCTCGGGCCGGATCAGCTCGCCGAGGCGCACCGGATGATCGTCGACGCCGGGGGCGCGGAGATGACCGGCGCGTGGCCGAGCATGGTCGCCTCCTGGGCCCACCTGTACGAGCGCTCCGATCTCGACCCGCTGGAGCTGGGCATACAGCTCTGCGCCCACGGCGCCGAGACCGCCACCGACGAGCACCGCGCCGACATCTCCCGGGTGCTCGGCTGTCAGCTCGGCGAGATGTACGGCATGCGCGAGGTCGCGATCATCGCGAGTCAGTGCCAGCACGGCTCGCTCCACATCAACGACGAGCGCGTGCTCGTCGAGATCCTCGACCTGGACGGAAACCGGCTCCCCGCCGGCGAACGCGGGGAGATCGTCGTGACCCTGCTGCACAGCTACGAGATGCCCTTGATCCGCTATCGGACGGGCGACGCCGGGAGCCTGGTGAGCGGACCCTGCGAGTGCGGGCTCACTCTGGGGCGCCTCGAGCTCGGAGTTGGTCGGCTCCAGGACATGGTGATGCGCTCCGACGGCACCCTCGTCAACGCGCGGTTCGTGCGGGCCGTGCTCGAGAGCGAGTTCGGTGCGGGGCTGATCGCTCACCGGGCCGAGCAGACCGGGAGGGGCTCGATGCGCGTACAGCTCGAGTTCCGCGTGGACCCTCCGCCCGACCTCCGGCGGCGAATCGAGCGCGGGCTCGAGGCACACCTCGGCGAACCCGTTGCCGTGGACGTGGAGCTGGGGCCCGTCCCGCAGCACAAGCCGGGCGAGAAGCTCCGGTCGTTCATCCGTTCATGGGACGGACCATGAGAGCGAGCGGCTAGCCGATGTGCGGAATCGCCGGCTGCGTCATGCCGTCCGGCAGTCCCCCGGATCGGATCGCCCTCGAGCGCATGCGGGACGCGCTGCATCACCGTGGACCCGATGACCACGGAATCCTGGTCGAGGAGAACGTGGGGCTTGTACACACGCGGCTGGCGATCGTCGAGCCGACCCCGGCGGCACGTCAACCGATGCGGCACGCGCCGAGCGGATCCGCGGTGACCTACAACGGCGAGGTCTTCAACCACTCCGATCTGCGACGTGAGCTGGAGCGGGAAAGATTCAGCAGCGGCAGCGACACCGAGACCGCGCTCGAGGCCCTTTGCGAGTGGGGCGACGAGGCGCTGATCCGCTTCAACGGTCTCTTCGCCCTCGCCTTTCTCGACCGCCCGGGGAGACGACTGGTCCTCAGTCGGGACCGGTTCGGCGTCAAGGCCCTCTATCTGGCCCGCCACGGCGGCGGGATCTGGTTCGCCAGCGAGATCGGAGCGCTGCTCGCGCTCGGGGTGCCGGCGAGACCCCGCCGCGACGTGGTCGAGCAGATCCTCCGGCGAACCTGGTCGACCGGGCGTCCGTCGGCGATCGAGGGCATCGAGCGCCTGCCCCCGGGCACGACGCTCGAGATCCGCCTCGAGGATCTCCGCACACACGAAAGTCGCTGGTACCGGCCCGCAGACGTCGTCGACCCTGATCTCGCGGAGCGCCTCGCCCGGAACCCACGTGAGGCAAACAAGGCCGAGCTGGAGCGTTGTCTGCGCGCGGCGGTCGAACGGCGCCTGTTGGCCGACGTTCCAGTCGGGGCGATGTGCTCGGGTGGGGTCGATTCGAGCCTGATCACGGCCTACGCCCATGACGCCGACCCGTCGCTGCGGGTCTACTGCGCCCCGATCGCCGACCAGCCGGATGCGGACGAGGGTCCCTGGGCCCGGATGGTCACCGGGCAGCTCGGGACAGATCTGCTCGAGGTACCCGTCACCGCTCAGAGCTTCCGCGAGGGTCTGGTCAGGGCGACCTCCCACTACGAGTATCCCTCGGCGCACGTCAGCATGGTCCCGATCGCCGCGATTGCGGCGAGGGCCCACGACGAGGGCGTCAAGCCAATTCTGGTGGGCGAGGCCGCGGACGAGCTGTTCGGCGGGTACGGGCTGAGGATTCAGCGCGAGCTCGTCGACATCGAGGATGAGAACCGCACCCTGCGACTGGCAAAGCGCCGGGCCCTGCGAGCTCTGAGGGACCGCATCAGACAGCCTCCCGGGCCGGGCGCTCCCGTCTGCCCTGACGCGATTTCCTTCGATGCCGACTGCGACGCGGCAGCCCGGGAGTCCTACTCCCACCACCGGGGGCCGCGTGCGGACCTCGAGGTCGAGCTCATCAAGCAGCTCTCGATCGGTCCGCTCCCGACGCTGATCAACCGGCTCGACAAGAACGGGATGCAGAACTCGATCGAGATGCGGCTGCCCTTCCTCGACCGCGATCTCGTCGAGCTGGCGCTCAACATGCCCGTCGAGCATCGGGTCAAGCCGCGGCACAAGGGGCTCCTGCGCGAGCTCGCGCTCGACCGTTTCGGACCCGAGATCGGTCTGCGGCCGAAGAAGCAGTTCCGCTTCCCCGTGCGCGACTACATCCGGGCGGCGGCACCCACCGAGTTCCTCGACGACGGCGTCCTGCGCGAGGTCCTCGGCGCGGAGCGGGCGGCCTGGCGGCGGCGCTGGATGGATGGCACACCCCAGCAGGAGTCGCTGATCTGGTCCGGTGAGATCTGGGCGCGCCTGACGCTGGAGGGGCACTCGATCGAGCGAGTCGAGTCCGACCTGTGGCCCGATGGACCGGATGTCGCGGCCGCCGACACCTCAAGTGCCGGCTTCAGCACTCGCGGGTGAAGGCGCGGAGCTTGCCGCTCGGCAGTCGATTCCGGGCTCGATCGGGATCGGTCACGAACTCCAGCTCCACAGGCTCGCCGAGCGTTGCGGAGAGGCTCGCGGCTGCGGCCTCGCCCTCGCGGCCGGTGAGGTCCTCGACATCGATGTAGACGACGAATCTTCCCGGCGCCAGCTGGACGGTGTGAAAGGCTCGCAGCCGAGCGCCGAAGGCATGCTCGTAGGCATTGCGGACGAAGTTCGGATGGACCATCGACCCGTCGCGCTTGAGCAGCATCTCCTCGAGATGGCCGACCGCGATGTCGAGTCGCGCGAGCGTGCTGCCGCAGGCGCAGGCACCCTCGAGGAAGCTCGCGGCATCGCCGAGCTGATAACGCAGCAGCGGGAACTCGACATTGTGGAGATGGGTCAGCGCGACGCTGCCGAGCTCGCCCGGGGCCGCCGGCATTCCGTCCTCGCCAAGCACCTCGACACGGAATGCATCCTCGTTGATGTGCAGCGACCCGTGCGCGCACTCGGTCCCGATCACCGGAGCCTCGCGAGCCCCGTACATCTCGGCCACCCGGCAGCCGAAGACCTCGGCGACCACGCGTCGCTGTGAATCATCGGTGAGCTCGCTGCCGACGATCGCGAGCCTGCAACCCAGCTCCCGGCCATCGATGCCGACCTCGCGATAGAGCGTAGCCAGCAGCTCGAATATGCTCGTGTTGGCACCGATCAGTTCGACGCCCCCGGCAGCGACGATCTCGTCGTGGACCGCCGACAGGTTCGCCCTATCCAGAGCCCAGGGGTTGATCAGGAACTGGGGCGGGTCCCCCCTGACTCGGCGCAGCGGCGGATCGTCGGCGTGGGAGCGACCGGCCAGGTTTGCGGAGCGCACGGGTCCCGTCGAGCGCCCAAACCAGACCAGCTGACGCAATCGCCCGGCGGCGCCGTAGCCGATCTGCTCGGCGCCCAGCAGGACCCGTACGGGTCGGCCGCTCGACCCGCTGGAGAGCTTGGACACGGCGGGACCGCCAACACCGCTAGCGATCGAGTCGAAGCCCTCACGGAGCCGCTCACGGCCAAGTGGTTCGAGCTGTTCGAGCGCACTGACGCCGTCGAGTCGGTCAGCCCAGTACGGCGAGCTGCGGGCCGCCTCGAGCAGACGCCCGATCCGCGCGTCCCCCCACTCGCGACGTTCTCGGTCGGACCAGTGCTGGCTCTCCAGCGCGTGGGCGAGCTTGCCCTCGGGGTCAGCGAGCTCGCTGACCTGCTCCCGCGACTCCTCCTCGTCGGCCCGGTCGCCTCCAGCCGAAGGGGTCGAGGTCAAGGCCCTGCGACGCAGATCTCGGCGCTGACCCGCCCGACTCCCTCGATCCCGAGCGCGCGGGCCCCGGCGAAGCTGAGGTCAAGGAAGCGGTCGCCGTGGAAGGGGCCGCGATCGGTCACGCGTACCATCAGCTCGCGCTCACCGTGGCGAACGCGCAGCCAGCTCCCGAACGGGAGCTCACGATGTGCGCAGGTGTGGGCGAAGAAGGCGTCGAAGCGCTCGCCGTTCGTCGTGGTCCGGCCGTGGAAGTAGGGCCCGTACCAACTCGCCGACCCCTCCTCGACGATTCCGGTGCCGACGACGTTGCCCGGCGGCAGGTTGAGCGAGGAGGCGACTCCACGCATCAGGACTTGTGCAGTCGACGCCACTCGCGCCAGGCACCGAGCGACGTCGCCCACAAACCGGCCCAGACAAGCGGGGTGACGACCAGGTAGGCCAGACCCCAGCTCGGGTGTCCGCGCCAGATGCGCCCGAGCGCGTGCCACCAGCGGCGAGCCGGGTAGACGGCGAACATCCGCCAGGCCGCGATCGGCAGCGGCTGCTCAGCGGGCCCGGTCGGAGACTCGAACCCGTACTCCTCGACACATTGGATCAGGCCGCGGCCGTGGTCGTACTGGTGCTCGAGGTAGGGCGTCAGGCGCTTGAGGTTGAGGTGGTCGAGCTGGACCCGGGCGTCGAAGCGGACGTCGATCCCGGCATCGACCAGGCGCTGGTTGAAGAGCGTGTCCTCGCCGGTCTCGGCCTCCTCGGGGAACTCGCCGAAGCGGTCGAAGAGGCCGCGGTCATAGGAGAGGCAATGGGGAATCTGTTGCTCGGAGAGGATTTCCTCGGCCGGAATCAGCGCCGAGTACTCGAGGAAGTACCCCGCGACGCCGATCGGGTGCTTGGGTGTGCCGTTGGTGATCGAGCCGCCGACGGCGTCGAAGCCCTCGCGATGGCGGGCGACCCTGCGGCGCAGGAAGTCGCGGCGGGCGACGCCGTCGTCTGGGCAGAAGGCGATGAAGTCGCCGGAGGCGGCGCGGACACCGGCGTTACGTGCCGGACCGGGCCAGAGGCGCTGCTCGGAGCGAACGACCTTGACCTCAGGGTAATTGGCCCGTACGTAGGTGGCGGCATCGTCGGTACCGGAGTCGACGACGATCACCTCGTAGGGCTCCGAGATGTCCTGCTTGCGCAGAGATGTGAGGGAGTGATCGATCTTGCGCCGGGAGTTGTATGAGCAGACGATCACCGAGATCACGGGGTCGGCGGTCTCGACTCCGTTCCGTGCCTTGGCCTCGGGACGCTCCCCAATCGTCGCAGAGGACGATGCGCCCGCGATGTGGCCGTTCTCGGTCGCTCCCTGCGACGCCTGCGTGTCACTCCGGTTATCGCTCATTTCCAGTGCTCCTCGGGACGCAGCGAGGATTGCGCCAGGCCCGCCCAGACCCCGGCATGGTAGATCACGCGGCCGGGGATGACCCAGGGAGTCCGGCCCTGGGCAACCTGGCGTACCCCGATCACGAGAACGCGGGGCAAGGAATGGTCCCACCACGGGTGCGGCAGCGTGCGAATCGCCGCGCCGCGCCCTACCCAGCGCCCGTTCTCGAATATCTCACCGATCGAGTCCGGGTGATTGTGGAAGCAGACCGCCCCTGGGGCCACCAGGGCGAGCTCGCCGACCTTCTCGGCGAGGGTCAGATCCTCGCCGTAGCCGACGTCGTCGTAGCCACCGACCTCGATGAACGGCTCCCGTCGGATCGCCCGGAACGCCTCCCAGCGGTCGGGGAAGTCGGCGGGCAGCAGCCGGTCGGGAGGGGACCAGCGGAGCGCGGCGTACGCTCGGGCCCAGGGCTTGTCCACGTTGTCGAGGAAGATCTCCCGAGTGAAGCTCCCGACCGCCTCGCCGGAACGGATCGGCGCGATCAGCTTCTCGATGAACTCAGGGGAGGCCCGCATGTCACCGTCGAGGAATACGAGGATCTCCCCGGTCGCGCCCGCAGCCGCTTCGTTGCGGGCGACTGCGGGCCCGCGATGGGCGAGCCGGAGCACGGCCGCGCCCCCAGCCTCTGCAACCGCACCCGTCGCGTCGGTTGAACCGTCATCGGCGACGATCACCTCGAGCGGCGGGTATGTCTGATCCGCCAGCGACTCGAGCAGCCCACCAATGTGGCGCTCCTCGTTGTAGGCCGCGATCACGACGCTGACGCTCGGTCCCTGGCCACCGCTCATTGCGCCGACCAACATACAATCGCGGGATCGTGCAGCGCTACCTCGCCCCAGCCGGGCCCCTGCTGATTGGTTCGACCGTGGCCGTCCTCGCCCTGCGCACGCTGCTGCGTGTGGAGCGCGCCGCCCGCGAATCGACGACCGGCGGCGCGGACGCGATCGTCGTCTTCGGGGCAGCCGCCGGCCCGCTGGGCCCGAGCCCCGAGCTCGGCGTCAGGCTCGACCACGCCGCCGAACTCTTCCACCGGGGCTATGCCCCCCGAATCATCTGCTCGGGTGGGCGTACCGGCTCGGTGTCGGAGGCGAGGGCCATGCGCGAGGCGCTGGTCGAGCGCGGCGTCGAGGCGGTCGCAGTTGAGCTGGACGAGTCCGGCAGCTCAACCCGGCGCACGATCCAGGGTCTTGCCTGCCGGGGGACCGACGGCGTCGAGCACGTGATCGCCGTCAGTTCCGATTACCACATGCACAGAATCTCGGCCGAGGCCCGCAGGCAGGGGGTCAGCTGTGCAGCGTCGCCTGCTCCGACCGGCAGCCTGCTGCGCTCGTCGAGGGCCCGGATCCGCGCGCGCACGCGCGAGGTCGCGGCCAGCTGGTGGTACGCAGTCGCATGAGCACCAAGGTCTTCCTCTGCGCGGGGCACGAGCTCGGCGGTGGCGCCAGCGCCAACGGCCTGTGCGAGAACCCCTACAACTTCGTTGTCGGCCAGATCGCGGCCGGCGCTCTGCGGCGCCGCGGCATCGATGCCGAGGTAGCTCCGCTCAGCCGGGCCGGGTATCCGGAGGACATCCACGCGAAAACGGCATGGATCAACGGGTGCGCCCACGATGGCGACCTTGCGATCGACATCCACCTCGACATCAACGAGCCGGGCTGCGCAGCCTTCGCCATCGGGGACTCCGCCGAGCTCACGGCGGCCGGGGTCCTGGCAGCAGCGATCGCGGAGCGCACCGGTCTGCAGTCCCGGGGCGGACGCCCCGAGGCCGAGACCGCGCCCGGAAGGCTCGGATTCCTGCACAGCACCAACTGCCGAGCAGTTCTGGTCGAGCTGTGCTCGATGAACACCTCCGATGCGGAGTTCGCCAAGCGGCCCGGTGCGCGCTGGGCCTTCGGCGAGGGGCTGGCGATCGGCTGTTTGAGGGTGACCGAGAGCGCATGAGCGGGCCCTGCGTCAACGGCTCCGCACGGACGGTGTACGGCTCGCTCGGGGGGAGCTTGAAGGACGTCACAGCCAGGGAGCTCGCCGAGACCGCCGCGTTGGCGGCACTCGATTCAGGACCGGTCGGCGCCGCTGATCTCGAGCAGGTGATCTGCGCGATCGGGCTGCCGACCGAGGGTGCCGACCTCGGCCTCGCCGCCGCTGTTGCCGAGGCGGTCGGGGCGAGCGCGGCGTGCCCGACCCGGACCCTGATCGGGGTCGACGCCGCGGGCGCCGCGCTGCTCCTCGGTCACCGCAGCGCCTCGGCCGGACGGCGGGTGCTGCTGGTGGGCGCCGACTCCGCCTCCCGGGCCGCCTACTGGATCGGCGGGGTACGACTCGGCGCCAGCGAGGACGCGAGCTTTGCCACCGATCCGCTCGGACCGGCCCTCGACCCGCTCGGCGAGCGGGGGTCGCCCCCCCACCTGCTGGAGGAGGAGGCCGGCCGACGCGACCTGGGGCGTGCGGAGCTCGACCGCTACGCGACGCGCTCACACTCCCGTGCGGCGGCGGCAGCCTCCGCCGTGCCGGTCGCCGGCCTCCAGCGCGACGAGCTCGTCCTCGCCGATCCAGATGCGGCCGGCGAGCGGATCGCCGCCAGCCCCTCCCTTCACACCCGGGGTGGCGATCTGACGGTCGCCAACTGCGCCGCCCCGATCGATGGTGCGGCGGCCGTCGTCCTCACCTCCGACGGGGGCGGCCCGGCGCTGAGCTCGCCCGTCGAGACCGCCGTCGAGGCGGGTAAGGGGAGCGCGGCGGCTGCGGCGGCACGCGCCGCCGGTGAGGAGGGCGACTGGAGCTACGCCGCGCTCGGCCTCGGCGAGTGCTCTGCGGCCCAAGCGCTGATCGCCATCGCGGAGCTTGGGGCGGACGCGGATTCCGTCAACCCCGCCGGTGGCGGAATCGCCACCGGTCGCCCGACCTCCGGCGAAGCGATCGCGCTCCTCGCAGGGGCCGCGGGGCTGCCGGGCGATGGGCCGATCGTCGTGGCCGACGAGAGCCCGACGGGCTCCGGGCTCGCTCTGCTGCTCAGTCCTTGAGACCGATTCGGCGCGGGGACGGCTTCGGCGCCCCGTCGCGCTCGAAGTCGTGGCCCTCCGCGGCGATGTAGGCCTCGCGGACCTGCTCGAACTCACCCACGGCCTTGACCTCGCCGCCCTTCATGTGGACGGCCGAAGTGCAGAAACGGGCCAGGAGCTCGTGATCGTGTCCGGCGGCGACGACGATCCCGCCCCGGGCGCGGAGCTCCTCGGCATCGTGGTGGACGATGTCGCGGAACTCGTGGTCGAATGCCTCATGGACCTCGTCGAGCAGCATGATCTGGGGCTCGACGAGCCTGACGGCGGTAAAGCCGAGGCGGGCCCGCATGCCCTGCGAGTAGCTCGAGACCGGCCGGTCGAAGGCATCCCCCAGGCGGCTCCCCTCCTTGACGTCGTCGGCCCGCTCCCGAGCCTGCTCTCGGGTCAGCCCGGCGAGCGTTCCCAGCAGGTGACAGTTCTCGCGGCCGGTGAGAGCTCCGAGTACGCCGGCGCGGATCGAGAGCAGTGAGGCGATCTGGCCGCGGGTCTCGACCGTGCCGACGTCGCATTCCATCACCCCGGCCATCAGCCGCAGCAGAGTCGTCTTGCCCGAGCCGCTCTTGCCCAGCAGAGCGACGCCGTCACCAGGGCTGAATTCCAGGTCGAGGTCGCGCAGGCCCCAAGCCTCGGTGCCCTTGCGCCGGATCTTCGCGAGAGTCGGTGTGACGACCCTCCGCTGGCGATCGAACAGGAACCGGATGCCGGCGCCGCTGGCGACGATCGAGGCCTCGGGGACGGGGGTGCCGCTGAGCATGTTCATCCGAGCATCCGCGCGAAGAAGCGCTGGTCGCGGCGATAGATCGGATAGAAGATCGCGAAGGCGACGATCGCGAATCCGAGCGGGTACAGGAGCTGCCAGGCCTCGGGAGACTGCCCATACAGCAGCGCATCCCGGTAGGACTCGAAGAGCCCGGTCAGCGGATTGAGCTTGAGCCAGTTCGCCACGCCCACGGGGATCTCCGAGAGCGCGACCAGGCCTGGGGCGAGGAAGAACATCGTGCGGATGAAGCTGGTCGCGAACGGCCGCAGGTCCGGGTACCAGAGGCCGAAGAGGGTGGCGCCGTAGGAAACGGAGATCGCGAGCGCGAGGTTGACCGCAAAGACGACCGGCAGCCAGAGGATGTAGATCGTGGGCGCGACCGCATATACGGCCATCATCAGGGCGATCAGCAGCAGGCTCGCCCCGAACGCGACCGACTCGGTCAATGCCGAGGAGATCGGCAGCAACATGCGCGGGAAGCGCATGTTGAGGATGATCGACTCCCGGAAGCCCACGGCGCTGAAGGCGTTGAGGATCGTCAGCATCATCAGCTGGAACGGGACGACCGCCGCGACGAGGCTGAGGCCCGGCGCCTCGCCGGGCCGGTCGAAGATGAGAGTGACCAGCGCGAGATAGACGCCGACCAGCGCGAAGGGATCGAGCAGCCACTTGATCAGCTGCATCGGGCCACGCCCGTAGCGGGCGAGCAGATCCGAGCGGGTCAGCGCGAGCAGGAGATCCTTGGAGCGCCGGAGGTCCTCCAGGCGCCCTGTGCGTGGCGATGCCTGCGTCGCCACCCCCCTGTTTGTAAGCGAAAGACGTTCGATAACGGGCGCGGATCATAGGGCGGCGCGGCATATGTCGAGGGGCGTCGAGCCGCCGGGCGCGCCGGCTGCGCTGATCGCGCTAGCCGGTCTTGGCGGCGACCCGCGACGGAGCCACGCGCGTAACCGGCGGCAGCTCGCCCTCGCGCGCTCGTGCTCCCGAAAGCACCAGCACCACGTGATCGGAGCGACCGAGCTCCTCCCGGCGCTCGAGCAGCCCGGCCCAGCTGATGAACGGTGCGCGCTCGGCGGCGAAGCTGACCGCGGGACCGGCGGCATCCGCGAGCGCCGCTGCCTCGGGCTCCACCCGCGCCGGGGCCACGACGTTGACCGAAGCCCGCCCGGCGTCGACGAGGCGCGCTATCGCCGGCGCAGTTGTCAGCGGGCCGGCCGAGAGCAGGGTGGGCTCGAACGGATGCACGGGCAGCTCGAGGTCATCGGCTCCGATCGGACCGCGACGCTCCAGCCAGCTCGCGAGCGAGGCCTGGTCCTCGACCTGGAACAGCTCGAACCGTGGGCGCTGATCGCAGAGGCCGAGCCGATCAAGGCGCCCGAAGCCTTGCTCCATGCCGAGCGGGCCGAAGCCGCCGGCGATCGTCTGGGCTACCACCGTGGCCTGAGGGACATGCTCGGCGATCGCGTAGGCGATCGCCGCCTTGCCTTCCACTCGCCAGTCGGTCGGGGCGATCAGCCGCGAGGAGTCCGCCGCGCCGCGCTCCCTCGCCACCGCCGCTGCGTCGAGCACGTCGCCATCGACGACGACCAGCTCCGAGCGGGCGTCGGGATCGAGGCCGCGGAGCTTCTCCAGCCCCGAGGCAGGGATGCAGGCTGTGCTGGCGATCCCGGCCCGGAGCGCGTAGCCGCGATACGCGGCCGCCGTGTTGCCGCTCGATGCGAACACGAGGCGCTCAGCGCTCCCGCGCTGCTCGAGCTGGCGGCAGATCACGACGGCAGCCTCGACGTCCTTGAACGTTCCCGAGGGTCCGCCGTCGCAGGGCAGCAGCCACATCGACGCAACCCCGAGCTCGCGGGCCAGGTCCGGGGACTCGATGGGTCGGCGGAGCTCCGGCCGCTCAGGGTACGCGAGGCGCTCTGCGGTTCTGTGCTCGATGCCGAGCAGAGGTAGGTAGCGGAAGACACCCGGGAACCCCGGGCTGGCTGCCCCCTGCCGTTCGAAGCTCACCGACATACGCCTCCGCCTAAACCGTATCCTCTCCGCCGTGGGCGCAGCCGACACCGACACCGAGAATCGCTTCATCGCACCCATCGTCGGCCCCGACGACGAGCGCCGGATCACCGACTCCGGGATCGAGATCGACCGCGTCTACACCGCCAACGACGTCGCGGCCGGCCTCGAGCAGCGCCTCGGTGAGCCCGGCTCCTACCCCTTCACCCGCGGCATCCATGACGGCATGTACCGGGATCGCCTCTGGACCATGCGCCAGTACGCGGGCTTCTCCTCACCCGAGGACACCAATGAGCGCTACAGGTATCTGATCGAGCACGGCTCGACCGGCCTCTCGATGGCCTTCGACCTGCCGACCCAGCTCGGCCGCGACTCCGATGAGCCGATCTGCGAGGGCGAGGTCGGACGGACCGGCGTCCCGATCGACACGATCGAGGACATGCGGATCTGCTTCGAGGAGATACCGCTCTCCGGCGTCTCGACCTCGATGACGATCAACGCCCCGGCTGCCGTCCTGCTGCTTCTCTACGAACTCGTCGGCGAGGAGCAGGGCGTGCCCTCGACCGATCTCCGCGGCACCGTGCAAAACGACGTGCTCAAGGAGTACATGGCCCGCGGCAACTACATCTACCCGCCCGAGCCGACGATGCGGCTGACCACCGACATCTTCGAGTACTGCGCCGAGCACGTGCCGAAGTGGAACACGATCTCGATCTCCGGCTACCACATCCGCGAGAAGGGCTGCTCGGCGGTCCAGGAGGTCGCCTTCACCCTCTCCAACGCGATCGCCTACGTCGAGGCGGCGCTGGACCGTGGGCTCGAGATAGATCAGTTCGCGCCAAGGCTCGCCTTCTTCTTCAACGGCCACAACAACGTCTTCCAGGAGATCGCCAAGTTCCGCGCCGTGCGCCGGATGTGGGCGGAGATCGTCCGGGACCGCTTCGACTCGACCTCCGAGCGTTCCCAGATGATCCGCTTCCACACCCAGACCGGCGGCGTCACGCTCCAGGCCCAGCAGCCAGAGGTCAACATCATCCGCGTCGCCCTGCAGGGATTCGCGGCGGTCTGCGGGGGGACCCAATCGCTGCACACCAACGGCTTCGACGAGGCGCTCGCGCTGCCGACCGAGCGCTCGGCCAGGATCGCGCTCCGCACCCAGCAGGTGCTCGCCCACGAGTCGGGCGCCGCCGACACCGTCGACCCCTTCGCCGGCTCCTACTTCGTCGAGTCGCTGACCGATGAGATCGAGCTCCGGGCAAAGGAGCTGATGGAGCAGGTAGCCGATCAGGGCGGCTCGGTGCAGGCGCTCGACTTCATGCAGAAGGAGATCGAGGAGTCCGCCGCCAGCTACCACGAGCGGTACAAGAGCGGCCAGGACATCATCGTCGGCGTCAACGAGTTCGTCACCGACTCGGTCGACGACGTCGACATCCTCAAGGTCGATCCCGAGGCCGAGCACCGCCAGGTCAAGAGACTCGCGGAGTGGAAGGCGGGTCGCGATCAGGCCCAGCTCGACGCCCGGCTGGCCTCGCTGCGGGACGTCGCCCAGGGCGACGGAAACATGCTCCCGGCGATGAAGGAGGCTCTCCGCGAGGGGGCATCGATCGGTGAGGTCTGCGGCTCCCTGAGAGAGGTCTTCGGGGAGTACCAGGGCGGGGCCTTCTTCTAGCCCGATGGATCGTCGCTGAAGTGAGCCGGATCGAGTGGATCGGCGAGGACGAGTTCTCGATCGGCGAGATTCACTACGAGTGCCGACCGGCGATCCGGGAGTGCTTCGAGTCAAGCTCGGTCCACTTCTGCCTTCGCAAGCCGCGGGAGGCGGTCGAAGCGTACGAGCGACTCCTCGGACGGCTGCAGCCGCAAAGGGTGGTCGAGCTCGGGCTGATGAAGGGCGGTAGCACGGCCCTGATCGCCCAGCTGGCGAACCCGGCGAAGCTGGTTGGCGTCGAGCTCACGACGCAGCCGATCCTCGGTCTCGACGATTTCATCGCTGAGAGCGGGCTCCGCGACCGGCTGGCGATCCACTACGGGGTCGACCAGGCCGACCGCGAACGGCTCGCGGCGATCGCCGCGAGGGAGTTCGGCGGATCCGATCTCGATCTCGTCATCGACGACGCCTCCCACCAGCTGGCCGAGACGCGGGCGACCTTCGAGACGTTGTTCCCGTTGCTCGGCGAGGGCGGCGAGTTCCTGCTCGAGGACTGGGCCTGGGCCCACGCGGCGGTCGAGATGTGGCCCCGCAAACCGCCGCTGACCAGCCTCCTGTTCGCGCTGACGGTCGTCTGTGCCCACTCCCCGGAGGTGGTCGCCGGAATCGAGATCGAGCCCGGCTGGGCGCTGATCCGCAGGGGACCGGCTCGACTCGCTGCCGGATTCCGGATCGAAGACCACTGCGGTCGCCGCGGCCACGACTTGCTGGCGGGTACGGCACCCGCAGTCGCATCGCCTCAGCGGCGGGCGCGATGGAGGAGGCGCTCGAGGAGATGAACGAGCCCCTGCGAGACGCGCTCGCCAGACAGCCCCCGTTCACGCGCGCGGTGGCCGAGGACACACGGTTCGTGGTCTCCCGCCAGGGTCGATCGCTGGCCCAGGTGCACGGGTGGGAGCTTGCATTGGAGGCGCTCAAGCTGGCCTGGCGGAGCGATGCCTTCGCCGCGCAGATCGCGACCCGGCTCCGATTCACGCTGCTGCGCCGGAGCGTTCCGGTACTGCCCACGCTGCTTCACCATTTCGCCAAGGCCTGGGCGGGCGTCACCGTCAGCGACGGAGTCGTGATCGAGCCGGGCTTCAGCATCGCCCACGGCCAGATCGTGCTGGCCGGACTGACCAGCATCGGCCGGGGGGCGATCATCGCTCCGTTCGTCACGGTCGGCCTCGTCGCCGGCGACTTCCAGGGGCCGACGATCGGCCGCAACACCTTCATCGGGACCGGCTCCCGCGTGCTGGGACCGGTCGTGGTCGGCTCCAACGTGCGAATCGGCGCCAACTCCGTGGTCCTGGATGACCTTCCCGACGGCATCGCCGCGGCCGGAGCTCCCGCTCGGCCGGTGGGAAAGACTCCCCCGCTCGGCGATTGAGCGGCCCCGACCCGGAAGCTGCCTCCCGTCGCTGCTAGCTTGCGGCGCAATGAAACTCAAGCTTCCAGACATCCTCAGCCGTGACGAGGGCATCGACCCGGATCTGCCCGCGCTCGAGCAGATCGACGCCCTTACCCACAAGAACCGCGAGCGCAACCGCGATGAGATCGAACGCCGCCTGGTCCGCCTCCGCAACGAGGCGTTCTCCGAGCTCGACCGCTCGCTGCCCGCCACCACTCCGCCCGAGGCGATGAGCGAGGTCCCCGACGGCGCCGCCCGCTACGAGGTGATCGACGGCCTGCCCACGGTCGACGGCGCCGACCTGGACGCGATCACGATCCGGGCCGCGTTTCTGGCGCACGGATCCCTTCTCGTCCGCAACCTCGCCCCGGCCGACCGTGCGAAGCAGCTCGCCGAGGGCATCGACCGCGCCTTCGCGGGCCGCGACGCCCACCTGAAGGGCGCCCCGGCCAAGAAGACCGCGCCCTGGTTCGTCCCGTTCGAGCCCGCGCCCGAGTACCGGACCTCCGGCAAGGAGTGGAACCGGCTACAGGCCGGCGGCGGCTCGGTCTGGGCCACCGACTCACCGCGGATGATGTTCGAGCTGCTCGAGCTCTTCGAGGAGCTCGGGCTCACCGAGACGGTTCGTGAATACCTGGGCGAGCGGCCGGCCTTCTCGATGAAGAAGTCGGTCCTGCGGCGGGTCGGACCCGAGACCGGGACCGCCTGGCATCAGGACGGCGCCTTCCTCGGCGACGGCCTGCGGACCCTGAACGTCTGGCTCGCCCTCAACCCCTGCGGCGAGGATTCGCCCGGGCTCGACGTGGTTCCCAAGCGCTTGAACGAGATCGCTCCCACCGGCACCGAGGGCGCGCTGTTCGACTGGGCGGTCTCCGACGCGGTCGCCGAGGAGCTCTCGCAGGGCGAGCCGATCCCCTCGCCGGTATTCGAGCCCGGCGACGCGCTGCTGTTCGACCACCTGTGTCTGCATCGAACCGGGACCAAGCCGGGGATGGACAAGGAGCGGTACGCGACCGAGACCTGGTGCTTCGCGCCTTCCACCTACCCGGACAAGCAGATACCGATCGTCGTCTGACGCCGACTCCGGCTTCGCGCTCCCAGGGGGGCGGCGCGAGACCTACCGGAGCGCCGTTGCGGCCCTACAATCGGCTCACCTTGGCGGCACTCGACACCGAAGCCGGCTCCGCTCGGATCGCTGCTGACGATCCTGAGCTCGAGTCGAAGTTGACCTGGATCTGGGGCTCGCCGCGCTCGGGCAGCACCTGGCTTCTGCAGCTGCTCAGCCACCCGCTCGAGCCCGATCCAGACGCCGTGCTGGGCTTCCGGGAGCCCCCGCGCGGTCTCGAGGGCCCACTGGACACGGTCCCGGTCGACGAGAGCTTCTTCTCCAATCACATGGCCCCGGCCCTCGCCGACCCTCGAAAGATCGATGGTCGCTGGGCGCCGGGGACGATCAACAACCTGCTCAGCACTCGCCCGACCTACCTGCTCAGCGACCACTACGCCGAGGTCTGGCGGCCGGCCGCTCGAGCGTTTGCGACAACCCGGTTCGGCGCCGTGGTCGACCAGGCGCGCGGCCGGGGGGTCGAGATCGCCGACGACTACCGGGTGGTGATCAAGGAGACGAACGGCTCCCATGCGGCGGATGTGGTGATGGGTGCCCTGCCCGCCTCGCGCCTGCTGCTGCTGATCCGCGACGGGCGCGACGTGGTCGATTCACTGCTTGCTGCCTACCAGCCGAAGGGCTTCATGGCGAACAAGTTCAAGTACTCGTTCAAGACCAAGGACGAGCGGGCCGAGGGTCTACTTTGGGCGGCGCGACTATGGGCCTGCAACACCGACATGACCCTGAAGGCGATCGAGTCCCACCCCGATCAGCTCACGCGGATCGTCCGCTACGAGGACCTGCTCGACGACGGGGTGGAGCAGGTGCGGGGAATCTACGAGTGGCTCGGACTCCAGCGGTCCGGCGTGGAGGTCGAGCGCATCGTCGCCGCCTGTTCATTCGAGGCCCTGCCGGCAAAGCAACGGGGGCCCCTGACCCGAAACCGATCGGCGACGCCGGGCCTGTGGCGCGAGAACCTGAGTCGCAAGGAGCAGGACGTCGTCACAGATATCTGCGGACCGCTGCTGGAGAGGTTCGGCTATGAGGCCTGAGTCACACGCGGAGGCGGCGACGATGCAGGCGTTCGACCCGTTCCTGCTCGACCCGCCGAGCGACGATCCGGGCGCACGTCACGCCGCCTTGACGCTCGGGGCGATGGTCTCGCGAGTCGTCCGCGACAGGATGGCGATCGTCGCCCGCCCGATCTCGGTGGCGATGCTCGGCGCCGATCACGCCTGGCTCGGTGTGCAGCTGCTCGCCTGGGGCTGCCGGCCGGTAGCGGTGATCGACCCCTCCGAGGAGCGGATCGATGCGGGACGGCGGCTCGCCGACCTGCTCGCGGTGGACGATCCGGACCTGAACTTCGTCGCCGAAGCACCCGAGCGGCCCGATGGGTACCGCTGGGACCTGGCGCTCGTCGACGCACGCGAGGGAATGCCCGGCGTGGAGCCGAGCGCCCTCGAGGGCGCCGCCGAGCATGCGACCCGCACGATCGTGCTCAGTGACGACCGCCGTGCGATCCGCACCCGCCTCGAGGAGGCCGGCGCGCCCGAACCGGCGCTGGTCAGGCCGCCGACCGACGCCGACCCGCGGTTCGTCCGCGCCGAGCTCGCGCTCGTGACCACTCCCGCAAACGAGGGAGCCCCGTTGTGAGCGAGGAGCGCACCCGACCCGACAAGTTCGAGCGCGTCGCCCAGGGCTACCGCTTCAGCGAGCGTCGCGGGCCCGCGACGGCCGCGCCTTCCGTCGCTCCCGTGAGCTGGGGCGACCAGCCGCCCGCGGTCGCGCCCGAGCACCGCGGCAGCCTCGCCGACGCCGAGGCAGACGCCGGCTACCGCTGGGCCGCCGGGGCGGTCGAGGGCCGCGACGTGCTCGATCTCGGTTGCGGCGCCGGCCACGGCAGTGCCATCCTCGCCGCCGCGGGCGCGGCATCGGTCCTCGGCGTCGATCGGGACGAGCGCGCGATCGAGCTGGCGACCCGCACCTACAGCGACTCAGCGCGCTTTCAGAGGTCCGAGCCCGAGGAGCTCACCCTGACCGCGGCGAGCTTCGGAGCGGTCGTCTGCCTCGGTCTGCTCGAACGCGGCTCCGACCCCGAGGCCCTGCTCAACCGCCTTCGCGGCCTGCTCGCCCCCGGCGGGGTCCTGCTCGCCTCTCTGCCGACGGAACCGCCGCGTGATCCCGTCGACGGCCGCGTCCTCGGTCCCGCCCGGGACCGTGCCGAGTGGCTCGAGCACCTCGGCGAGGGCTACGCCCACGTCAAGGCCTACCGCCGCCGGATCGCGGTCGCGGCGATCGTCCTCGAGGAGGGCGACGAGGCCGCGCCGGCCGGACCCCCCGGCTGGCTGGGCGCCGACCCCACCGAGGACCGCGCGATCCTGCTCGCCGCGAGCAGCGAGCCTCTGCCCGAGCTCGAGCCCGCCACGACCATGGTCGGTTCCCGCGACCTGCGCGCCTACCGCGAGGTGATCGCCGCCTGGGAGCAGCGCGCCCGCCGGGCCGAGGCCGATGGCTCCGCCAAGCACTGGGAGCTGGTCGCCAGCCGCGAGGCCCAGCGCCGCCTCCGTCTGCGCCTCTGGCAGCTCGAGCACCGCCCGCTCCGCAAGCTCTGGCGCCTGCTCCGCGGCAGGAGCCCCAACCTCAAGCAGGGCCCCAAGCTCCGGCCCCCGGAGCGGGACAACGACAGCTGGGTCTAGGACGCCGGCGGCGTCCGGAGGCACTCAGTCCCGCTGCGGCGCCTCGCGGTCGCGCTGCTCGAGCTCCTGGGCGCTCTGGTGGTAGGGCGGGAAGGGGAGTCGGGGCGGGCCGAGCATGCCCTTCGACTCCCACTTGCGGCGGAACGCCATCTGCGCTCGTAGCCACTCCTCGCGGTAGCGGTCGGGGCCGACGCTGTTGCGGTGATGGGCGACGTCCATCGTCACCGCGATCACCTTGCGACCGCACTCGCGGGCCCGGAAGCAGATGTCGGCGTCGTAGCCATGGAAGCCGGGGCTGAAGGTCGCCTCGTCGAAGCGGAGCTCGCTCAGTCCCCAGCGGGAGAAGGCGAGCAGATAGCCGTCGACCATGTCGACCTCGCCCGAGCTCCCCATTCCCGAGACCTCGGAGCCCTCGAGCAGCTCGGTCTCGTAGAGGATCTCGGGGTCGATCGGCTCGAGGATCGTCGAGCCGATCCCGTAGTCGTGGACCCACCAGTCGATCCCCTGGACGCCGACGGCGCCGACCGTGCCGACGATCGCGGCAAGAGGATCGTTCAGGGCCCAGCGCACCTTGCGCTCGAAGTCCGGATCGCGGATCTCGGTGTCCTCGTGCAGGAGCACCCCGATCTCTATCCGCTCGTCGGCGAGCATCCGCTCGAGCAGCTCGTTGTAGGCGGCGAAGAGGCAGCTGCGCCCCTTGATCTCGATCAGCGGCTCTCCGCGGCGGCGGACCCGCTCGATCCCGGGCAGGGCGAAGCGCTCGTACTTCTCCTCCGAGTGGATCGCGCTGCCGTAGGCGAACAAGCCCGGCCCCTCGACTACTCGCCGCGGTGGTGGTCGTAGAAGCGCTCGGTGGTCTTCTCGCGACCCTTGCGGCGGTTGCGGCTGCGCGCCTGTGCGGCCTGGTGGCGACGCCGGTCGCGCCAGGAGAAGAACTGGGTCAGGCCCGGGATGCCGCGAAGCTTGCGGTAGGCGCGGTAGGGAGCGGAGTGGGTGAGGCGCTCAAGGCGACTGCGCTCGCGGTTGAGCATGCGGTTGCGCTCGATCAGGACCTGACGCTGGATCTCGATCTCGTTCAGCAGGTTCTCGACCGTGAGCTCAGTGCGGCGCCGATCGAGGTCGGCCTCGATGTGGGTGCGGCCGAGCAGCCGCGCCATGTTCGCGATCGAGCGGCGGATCTCCTGCAGCTCCATGTCGGGCTCGCCGGCCTCGGCGCCGAGCTCCTCGATCGTCTTCGGGCCGCCCTCGCGCGCCGGAGCGTCGCCGTTGAGCCCGCTCAGCTCGAGAGCCCCGATGTAGAACTGGGATAGCCGTCTCGGCCGGGGCTCGGCCGCGCCCTCGCCGGTTCGGCGGAGAAAGCCGCGCGGGTTCTGGGTGAGCAGGTAGCGCTCGTGCCAGCGGTCGGGGACGAAGGGAGGCTCTTCGGCGAGCCAGGCATCGAGCGCCTCGGAGGGACCGGGAACGGCCTCGGGCCGGACGGGCCGTCCTCCCAGGAAGCAGTCCTCGACGATCAGGTAGCAGCCGGGGCTGACCAGGTCCGAGTAGGTCTGGAGCTCCTCGAGCACGTGATGGGCGCGATGGTCGGCGTCGAGGTCAACCATCGTGCGCCTGCCGGCGGCCTGCTTCCGCACCCTGGAGACGATCTCGGGGTCAACCGAGCTCCCCTCGATCAGCTCGATCTTCGGGTGGGCGCGGACTTGGTCGCGGACGCCCTCGAGGTCGATGTCGATCGCGATCACCTTCCCGTCGATCCCGAGCTCGGTCATGACCGTGGCAAAGAACAGTGCGCTGCCGCCGAGGTAGACGCCGGTCTCGACGATCAGCTCGGGCCGGGTCTCGGTGATGATCTGCTGCATGACGATCATGTCGTTCGGCGTCTTGACCAGAGGGACACCGAGCCAGGTGGTAGTCGAGAACGTCTGCTTGCGAAGGCCGTGAAAAACCTTGGTGAACTCGCGGGAGACGCGCTCGATCTCGTCGCGATCGGGGGCCTCGGTCTCCTCGCGCGCCTTGCCGGCGGCGTCCTCGGGAGCGGTGGGCTCGGCCCTGTCTGGCGTCTCGGCGCTCATCGGCGCAGATTGTGGCACAGGCGTGCAGGGCCGATGGCGCGGGCTGCACCCCGCTCTGCCACCCGCTCGCGCTCGCCTAAGCTGCCGCGACGATGGGTGCGCTCGAACTCACCGAGGTGCACGGTCCCTCCGCGTTCGGGGGCGACCGTCGCCGTTTCCGTGAACTGCTCTGGATCGTCTCGGTCGCCGACTTCCGCAAGACGTACGCCAACACCGCCCTCGGCTTCCTCTGGACGATCGTTCGACCGCTGGTGTTCTTCGGGGTGATCTTCCTCGCCCTGCGTGAGATCTTCCGCTTCGGCGGCAATATCGAGGACTTCGGGCAACGCCTCGTCCTTGGGCTCGTGCTCTTCACCTTTTTCTCCGACACGACCACCCGCTGTCTGCGCTCGGTCCCGCAGAAGGAGGCCATGGTCCGGAAGATGCAGTTCCCGCGGATCGTGATCCCGCTCTCGATCACACTGGCCTCCACCTTCACGTTGCTGCTCAACCTTCTTTCGGTCCTGCCCCTGTTCATCATCACTGGGGTGGGTCCCTATGCGGAGTGGCTGCTGCTCCTCCCCGTTCTCGTGCTGCTGATCGTCTTCTCGAGTGGTCTTGGAATGCTCCTCAGCGTGCTCTTCGTCCGCTACGAGGACGTTGGCCAGATCTGGACCCTGACGTCGCGGATCCTGTTCTACGCGACGCCGGTCCTCTACCCGGTGTCGTTGCTGGATCCGCCGCTCTCCGACATCGTCTCTCTGAATCCGCTGGCGCTTCTGATCGAACAGGCAAGGGTTTATGTGATCGACCCCGGTGGTGCGGGTGCGGCCGACGTCGCCGGCCCCGTCGTGGGAGTCCTGATCCCGATGATCCTGATCGCGATCACCCCGTTGCTCGGACTCTGGATCTTCAGCCGCGAGGCGCCCCGGGTCGCCGAGGCCCTATGAACAGTTGCGAGCCGAGCCCCTCGGGCGGGCCGCGGCCTGACCTATCCTGACCGCGATGGAGCGCCAGGTCTCGATCGAGGTTCGCGACGTCTCGAAGAGCTTCGAGATCGCAGCTCCACGCGGCTCGCTCGTGCAGCGGCTGCGCGGACGGGGCGCGCCCCGGAGCCGCACGCTCGAGGTCCTGACGGGGATCAGCTTCGAGGTCGGTCAGGGCGAGTTCTTCGGCATCGTCGGCCGCAACGGCAGCGGCAAGAGCACCCTGCTGAAGCTGCTCGCGAGCGTCTACAAGGCCGACGGCGGCCGGATCAGGGTCGCAGGGCGCCTGGCCCCCTTCCTCGAGCTGGGCGTTGGCTTCGATCCCCAGCTTCCGGCCCGTGAGAACGTCGTCCTCAACGGAGTGATGATGGGGCTGACGCCGCAGGAGTCGGAGCGGCGCAGCGACGCGGTGATCGATTTCGCCGGCCTGCGCGACTTCACCGACCTGCAGCTGAAGAACTATTCCTCAGGGATGAAGGTGCGACTTGCCTTCGCGGCCCTGACCGAAGTGGATGCCGACATCCTGCTGCTGGACGAGGTCCTGGCGGTCGGCGATGCAGAGTTCCAGGACAAGTGTGAGACCACGTTCAAGCGGATGCGTGATCAGGGCCGGACGATCGTTCTCGTCACCCACTCGATGGCCACCGTCAACGCCCAGTGCGACCGCGCGATGGTGATCGACGATGGGGTGATCGACGCGATCGGGGAGCCGCTCGAGGTCTCCAACCGCTACCTCGAACTCAACCTCCGCGCCGCCGCCGAGGCGAACGAGGACGAGGAGGTCGTCGGTTTCGCCGCCCGCTACGCGGACGTACTGGCCGACCCTCTGGTCGTGATCACCGACGCCTGGATGCTCGGCGATCACACCGAGCGCGGTCTCGAGGTTCCCGAGCGGGAGCCGATCGAGGTGCGGATGCTGGCCGAGGTCCTGCGACCGATCACCCGGCCCGGGTTTCGGCTGCGGATCGACGACGAGCGCGGCAAGGCGATGTTCCACGGCGGCTCCACCGACCTCGACCCTGGGCGGGAGGTGGCCGAGCCAGGCGATCGCCTCGAGGTGTCGATCACGATCGAGAACCGCCTGGCGGCCGGCAAGTACGTGTTCGCCGGCGGGCTCACCCAGCAGCAGGCGAACGGCTCGCCGGAGCCGGTCAGCCCTGTCTCCTCCCTGACCTTCAGCGTGGCCGGCGATGAGAACTACGGCGTGCTCTCGGTCGAACACGAGGTCTCGATCCGACGACTCGCCGGGGACACCGCCTCCCACACCAACCCCGGCTAGACCGAAGCCCGCCCCCTGCGGATCAGACGCTCGCGGCTGCGCCGGCGGACCGAGTCCCAGGCCAATCCGGCGAGAATCACGCGCTCACGACCAAGGGTCTCGGTCGTCGCGAATCCATCGGTAGCGACTCTGCGCGCGAGCCAGCTACGAGCGCGCCGCCGGTCGAGCAGCGTCTCGATCACCGCCAGCTTCCCGGGGTCGATGCGATCGCCGAGCCGGGCCCGCAGCACGGTCGCCGCGAGGAAGAGGCGGCAGTAGATGTGGAAGTAGGGGAGCCCGCCAGCCGAGTGGTAGCGGCGGCCGGACCCCCGCCGGCGATACCGATCGCGGCCTGCGAGCGGGGCGCTGAAGCGGCCCTCGCCGTTGGCCCGAGGAAGCCGATCGCCGCCCCCCCGTGCTGGACGTAGTCGTAGAGCGGCCCGTCGACGTAGCAGATCGGGCCCAGCGCCATCGCCACCTGCGCGATCCAGTGATCGTGGTAGGCGGCGCCGTGCCGCGGCGGGAACGGCAGCACGTCGTCGAGCAGGTCCGGCCGGAACAGAGAGGCGGCCCCGGTGACGGTGTTGGCGAGGACCAGCGAGCCGAAGTCGGTGTGGTTGATGCGGCGGTACCCCAGTAGGTATCGGCGAGATCCCTGCCCGCCCGGTTCGTGATCCGCATGTCACTGAAGACCAGCGCGCCTCGGGCTCGCAGCCCCGCGATCAGGCGCTCGAGCTTCTCCGGGTACCAGTCGTCGTCCTGGTCGCTGAGCGCGACCAGCTCGGCCTCGGGCGGCACCATCGCCAGCGCCCGCTCGAAGTTCGCGTAGAAGCCGCGATTGGCGGCCGCTACTCGAGACCTCGAACCGAGGGTCGTCGCCGACCATCCGCTCGATCGCTGCCAGCGACCGGGCACGGAGCCGTCGTCGCTGATCAGGCAGATCCAGTGGCGGTGGGTCTGGGCGCGGATCGAGTCGATCTGTCGACGGAGCATCTCCGGGTCGGGCTCGTAGGTCGCCATGCAGATCGCGACCAGGGGCCCTCTCGCCGCGACCGACCCGCGGTCGGCAACCGAGCGCCACGCACCCGATCCCAAGCTGCGGCACGATCCGGGGATCGAGCCCAGCATCACCCGCGCCGTCTCCTCGGCCTCGCCGTGGGAATCCGGAAGCCACCGGGGAGTGTGACTCGGCGAACCGCCGCCGGGCTCTCGGGGGACCATCGCCCACCAGTAGTCGTGGCCTCGCGCATCCGCGAAGGCGCCAGGCCGAGGCCGAGCAACCGACGTCGGGCGGCCACCGAGAACGACGTCGAGCGCGATCGGCGGCTCGCCGTCGATCCGGCAGCGGCCGTCGAGGAACAGCGGCCGCGCCACCGCCACCGGTGACGACCCGGGGCTCCGGAAGCGGCGTGAGGCGACCTCGGTCCAGGTGCGTCGGGCAGGCGCCGGCTTCCATGACCCGAGGATCGCATAGTCTGATCGCGGCATGAGCAGCGAGCGCTTCCTCATCCTCTGCCTGGCGAGGACCGGCTCCAGCCACCTCGTCGACCTGCTCGATTCGCACCCCGCGATTCGCTGCTACGGGGAGGTGCTCAACGAGACTCACCCGAAGGCGGCGCCGAGCGGCTGGATCGGCGACTCAGACGCGCCGGACGCGATCGCACACGTCGAGCGGCTGCTCGGCGAGCGGCCGCCGGGCATCGCTGCGGTCGGCTTCAAGCTGCCGATCAACTCGATCCGCGACCACCCCGAGATCGCCGACTGGGTTGTCGCCGAGCGCGGGGGCGGGATCGTACGCTTGCGGCGCCGCAACCTGCTCGAGCTGCTCGTCTCCCGGCGGATGCTGCAGGCGACGCTCGTCTCGCAGTCGGTCGACGGCAGCTACGGCGACGCAAGCGTGCGGATCGAGCCGCGGGCGGCGCTGCGCGCACTGGAGCGGATCGAGGCCGAGGAGACAGAGCTCGACCGCCTCGCCGCCGGCCACCCGGAGGTCGCGATCGACTACGAGGAGCTGGCCGCACCCGAGGCGCTCGAGCGCGTGCAGCAGTTCCTCGGGGTCGGGCCGGCGCCGCTGCGCTCCCGCTACGAGAAGCTGCGGACGCGGAGCCTCGCGGAGACGGTCGAGAACTGGGACGAGCTCGCGGCCCGGCTGCGGCGAAGTCGGTACGCGCCACTGCTCGCCGAGTCGGCCGGCAACGAATAGCACCGGCCGGATCCCTAGATTCAGGGGATCGACGAGGAGCCTGGAGAAGTACAAGTCGACGAGGCCGAGCTGACCCGCCAGGCGGGAGCGCCCCTGCTCGACGCCCTGAGCGAACGCCTGCCGGCGGCGGGCGAACGCGCCGAGATCGCCGCCGCGGTCGCCGGCGCCGCGGCGGCCGAGATCGCCGCCAGCGATTCGGAACTGATCATCGAGGCTGCGCGACTGCACGAGGTTGGAAAGCTCTACGTCCCCGCGGAGCTGCTCGTCAAGCCTCCCGCCCAGCTGACCGAAGCCGAATGGCGGCGAATGCGCTCCCATCACGAGGACGGTGCGGCGCTCGCCCGGGGCGCCGGCGTCCCGAAGCGGGCCGCGACTCTGATCCTGCACGCGCGGGAGAGCTGGGACGGGAGCGGGCCGGGGGGTCTGCGCGGGCAGGAGATACCGCTCGGCTCACGGATCATCGCTGCCGCGCAGGAGTACGTCGACGCGCCCTACGCGCCCGGAGCTCCTGCCGCCGAGCCGCTGGATATCGCGATCGATCGCCTCCAGCGTCAATCCGGGGAGAGGCTCGACCCAGTCGTTGCGGACATCGTCTTGGAGGCGGCGAGAGCGGACTGAGCGGCGGTCAGCCCGGCGGCTCGCAGACCCGGATCCGACCGGCGCCGACGATCAATGCCTCCCACGGTTCGGGGCTGGCGTCAGTGGGGATCTCCAGCAACCTTGCTTCGCCGGCCACGAGGGGGGCTAGCGGCACCTCGAATCCGTCGCCGAAGCGCCGCAGCGAGACCTCCGCGTCGGAGTCGGAGACGACTACGGCTCCGCCGGGCGGCAGGCGCACCGGCCTCCCGGCGCCGGCCGGATCTCGAGAACACCCTCGAAGCCTGCCTCGGTACGGCTCGAGCCGGAGGTCGTAGATCTCAGCGAGATCCACATCCACCTGGGCGCGCGAGCCGGCTGGAGCCCCGGGCAGCTCCCCGGTTGAGATGGCCGGGGAGCCGTAGCGATCGACGGACTCCAAATATGGGCCGGCACCCACAGGCACCCGGAATCCACCGTTGAAGCTGGGGTCGACGGAGCCCCGGGCCAGTTCGATCCCGGCCAACCGCGCCTCCACATCAGCGGAGAGAGTCTGCAGGAACTGCCCGCGGTCACGGAGCAGAAAGAGGTTCCCCGGCAGGGTCAGGATCAGCGCCAGGGTGGCGACGAGGAGGTTTCTCCCGGTCGCCTCGATCCCCCGTAGGGCCTCCGCGCCGAGCACGAGCAGAAGCATCCCGACGGGGAACGCGTAGCGGGCGGCCTCCGGGGGGCGCAGCAGCGCGAGTGCATTGACCGCCGAGCCAAGCCATAGGACGATCAGGGCTCCCCCGACAGCGACGGCCAGCGGAGTGAGTCCAACCCGTCGGAATCGCACGAAGAGCAGGACGATCAGGCCCGCGGCCAGCACCTCTCCCCAGCGTTGTTCGATCAGCGGTCCGGCGCCGATCGGGTCGAAGTCGAGGGCGACGCCGGCCAGGGCGGCCGCCGCGGCCGCGAGGGAGTCGAGCGCATAGGCCGGTGTGAGGAGGGCCTGATCGGCGAAGCTCTGCGTCGCGTCGTCCCGCCCGTAGCCGAGCCACCAGAATGCGAAGAGCAGGAGCGCGGGCATCAGCGCCCAGAGTCGGCGCCAGCCCCCGGTGCGGGACAGCAGCAGCAGCCCGGCGCCGATTACCACCACGATCCCGATCTCGAACGCCAGGATCGAGAGTACGAACAGCGCGGCCGCAGCGACATCCCAACGTCGGGTACCCCGCTCGAGAGCGAGGAGCCCGGCCAGGCCCAACGCAAAGGTCTGCGACCACGAGGCGGCCGACGGCTGGATCGGCTCCCAGGTCGATCCGAGGAACATCAGGAGAACGGCCGGCGCGAGCGCGATCAGCGGCCCAACCCTGCGGCGGGCCGCGAGGTAGACAACGGCCGAGGCGCCAATCGTCGAGGCGACCACCATCAGACGGATCGGCAGCTGTTCCGGGCCGAAGAGATCGACGCTGACCGTCAGGTACGCGCGGGTGATCGCGATCAGATGGCCGTTGTGCGCTTTCAGAATCGCGTCGGCCGAATAGCCGTCGAGATCGCCGAACCAGCGGAGCTCGTCCGACGTGAAGATGGTGTCCCGGGTGGCGACCAGAACGACGACTGCGTAGGCGAAGGCCGCCGCGATCAGACCCGCCACCGCGATCTGCTCGCGTCGCGGGTGCTCGGACAGCCGGTCGGCTGCCCCCGAGACTCGCGCACCCAACTCCCCCAGGGCGCCGTTCACCTGCTACCCCCGGTACGGCGAGGTGTGGCGTTCCGAGTGATGGTGCGGGCGGTCCGTGATCGGGTCATGGCGAGGTCGAGGTGGCCAGGTCGGCCGCATCGCGATCACCCATAGTACGCCGCAGGTGACTGATTCCGCCGTACCGGGGTATCGCAGGGATGAGCCCCGCCACGGTGATCGGGACGAAGATGACGAAGCGGGCCGGCAGGACATAGCCGAGCGTCACCCCACCGGTCATGCCGAGCGCCTCGAGCACGACGATCATCGCCACGATCGGTGCCTCCCCCTCAACGCTCGGCAACCACCAAGAACTGCTTTCCCAAGAGCCGCCAGAGCGGAGGCATTCGCAGGTACGCCCGCGTCAGCGAGGCCGACGGCGGCAGGATCCCGCGGAACGAGTAGGGCAGGAAGCGGGGAACCGTCCTGGTCGGCTCGAAGCCGGCGGCGTAGAGGTGCTCTGAGACCGCGACGTGGGTCAGCGCCAGCGTGTGGTCAGCGCAGTCCCAGTACTCGTTGGCGCAGTAACGATAGTTCGGGCCCATGATCGCGATCCTCGCGCCGGGCTTGAGCCAGGTGTGCATTCGTCCCAGGAAGTCGGCGATCGCATCCTGGCTCGGCAGGTGCTCGAGGAAGTTGCTGACGAAGCCCCCGTCGAAGTGCGCCCCTGGCAGCTCCGCGTCGAAGACATCGGCGATCACCATCTTCGTGCCCTCGGCCGCGTGGGCGCGAGCGTGCTCGGTGCGGTCCAGGGCCCAGCGCTCATCGGCCGGGACCTGGTTGATGAACTCGCAGAGCCCGGCGGCGGGGTCGAGGACGACCTGCGGTGAGCCCAGCTCGCGATGGATGAAGGGCGCGATCTCACCCCAGACCCGCTCGCGGGCATCCTGGTCGATGTCGCGGAAGCGGTACTCGTAGAGGCGCTCGTAGTCGATCATCGCAGCGCCGCCGCCTTTCCCCCGGGAGCGGGTTCCCCTCCGACCGCCACCTCGTCCTGCTCCGCTTCCTCCGTCCTGCCGGAGGCGAGCGCCCGCCGCAGGCGGCCGATCCCTCCGTAGCGGGTCAGGACGATCACCAGGCCGATCAGGGTGACCGGCACGAAGATTACGAAGCGGGCCAAAAGCACGTAGCCGACCGCGGCGCCACCTGAGATCCCGAGCGCTTCCAGGCCGACCAGCAGCGCCGCATCGTAGGTGCCGGCGTAGGCGGGGCCGGCCGGGATCAGCGAGAAGGCGGTGACGGTTACCGCCAGCCCGATCGCCTCGATGATCCCGATCGGCAGATCGAGCGATTGGGCGACCATCCACAGGACGGTGCCGTCGAGCAGCCAGATCCCCACGCTCAGGGCCCCGAGCCAGAGCCCGGTGCGGGTCAGGAGCGGGCGGCTGGCCTCAGCGAAGGGCCGGAGCCGGCCCGCGAAGCGGTCGAAGTGGCCGAGCCGGCGCAGCCTGCGGTAGAGCAGCAGCGCCCCCGCCCCGGCGAGCACCAGCCCGACCCCGATGATCGCCACCGTCGAGCCGCCGGGGATCACCACGGCACCGCTCGCGACCACGGCAGCCAGCAGGATCGCGAGCGAGCAGACGTCGAGCACCCGCTCGGGGATGATCGAGCCGACCGAACGGGCCCAGCCCACGTCCCAGCGCTCGTGCAGGAGCACCACCCGCAGCACCTCGCCGCCGCGCAGGGGGAGCACTGAGTTGCCCATGTAGCCGACCAATGTCAGCGCGTAGGGCTCGGCTCGGTCGGTCTCGATCCCGGCGTGGTGGAGGATCACGCTCCAGCGCAGTCCGCGGGCCAGCATCCCGACCAGGTAGACGGCGATCGCGGCGACCAAGACCACGATCGCAGCGGGCGAGTCGGGCAGCTCCGGCGGCTCTTGGCCGGAGGCCCACCAGATGCATCCGGCCAGGGCGATCAGCGAGATCGCGACGGCCAGCTTGGGGCGCAGCCCGCTCCCCGATCCCGCAGCGGCGCTGTCGGCGGCTTCGGCCATCGGCGGGATTATGGGGCATCCGCAGCCGGGCACAGAGCGGTCGCCTTCCCGGCCCGCGCCGATCTCCTAAGATCGGCGCCGCAATGCGGCTCCTGATCACCGGCGGGGCCGGCTTCATCGGCTCCTCTCTCGCGGTCGCGATGGCCAAACGACAGGCCGACTGGCAGCTGCTCGCCGCCGACAATCTCTACCGACCCGGCTCCGAGCTCAACCGCGAGCGGCTCGAGCGCGCCGGCGTGCCCTTCCAGCGCCTCGACGTCCGCGATCGCGAGGCGGTCGAGGCGCTCGGGGACTTCGACGCGATCGTCGAGGCGGCCGCCGAGCCCGCGGTCGGCGCCGACCGCAAGGTGGGAGGACGGACGCTGATGGTCGACACCAACCTCGGCGGCGCTCAGAACTGCCTCGAGCTTGCCGCCAGATCGGGCGCCCACTTGATCGCGTTGTCGTCGAGCCGCGTTTATCCGGTGGGGCCGCTGCGGGGGCTCTCGCTGCGCGAGGGGGACGAGCGGCTCGAGCTCGACGGCCCTCAGCCGTATCCGGGGGTCTCCGAGCGTGGCGTCAGCGAGGCCTTCCCGCTCGAGGGGGCCCGGACCCTTTACGGGGCGAGCAAGCTGGCCGGCGAGCTGTTGGCAACCGAGTACGCCGAGAGCGCCGGGGTGCGGGTGACGATCAACCGCCTTGGGGTCGTCGCCGGCCCGTGGCAGATGGCAACCTCCGATCAGGGGGTCTTCGCCCACTGGGCGCTGAGCTTCTGCCTCGAGCGCGATCTCAGCTACATCGGCTGGGGCGGCGGGGGTAAGCAGGTGCGCGACCTGCTTCACATCGCCGACCTCGTCGACCTGCTCGAGCTGCAGCTGCTGGATCCGGGGCACTGGAGCGGCGTGACGGCAAATGTCGGCGGCGGTCCCGAGATCAGCCTCTCGCTGCGCGAGGCCAGCGAGATCTGCCGCGAGCTGACCGGCAATGACATCGAGATCGGCAGCGACCCCGAAACCCGGCCCGGCGACCTGCCGTGGTACGTCTCCAATTGCTCGCGGCTGTTCGAGATCACCGACTGGCGACCGCGGCGGTCGCCGCGGCGGGTCCTCTCCGACACGGTCGAGTGGATCGACCGCGAGCAGTCGCTGGCGGGCGTCCTGTAGGAAGGCGCAATGGCGATCGCGATCATCACCGGCACCGGCGGCCTCGTGGGCTCCGAGAGCGCCCGCCACTTCGATGCTCTCGGCTTCGACGTAGTCGGGATCGAGAACGACATGCGCGCCTCGTTCTTCGGAGAGGCAGCATCAACCGAGCGGATATCCGAGCTGCTCGAAGGGCAGTGCTCGAGCTTCCGGCGCGAGCGCCTCGACATCCGCGATCGCGAGGGCGTCGAGAGCCTGTTCGCCCGCCATGGCTCGAAGATCGAGCTGGTCGTCCACACCGCCGCCCAGCCCTCGCACGACTGGGCGGCCTCCGATCCCCACACCGATTTCACCGTCAACGCGAACGGCACCCTGAACCTGCTCGAGGCGACCCGGCGCAGTTGCCCCGATGCGACCTTCGCCTTCATCTCGACCAACAAGGTCTACGGCGATCGCCCCAACGATCTCGCGCTGGTCGAGCTCGAGACCCGGCTCGAGCTCCCCGAGAGCCATAAGTACTTCGGCGGTATCGATACCTCGATGGCGATCGACCGCTGCACCCACTCGCTGTTCGGGGTGAGCAAGGCGGCGGCCGACCTTGCCGTGCAGGAGTACGGCCGCTACTTCGAGATCCCCACGGTCTGCTTCCGCGGCGGCTGCCTGACCGGCCCCCAGCACGCCGGCGCCCAGCTTCACGGCTTCCTCGCCTACCTGATGCGCTGCACGGTCGCCGGTGAGAGGTACACGGTGTTCGGCTACGAGGGAAAGCAGGTGCGGGACAACCTCCACTCCGGCGATGTCGCGGCCGCCGTGGAGGCATTCCACCGCTCCCCGCGGGCCGCGGCCGTCTACAACCTCGGCGGCGGTCGCGACAACGCGGTCTCGATGCTCGAGGCGATCGAGCTCTGCGAGGCGATCGCGGGTCGTGAGCTCGATCGCTCCTACGAGGAGGCGAACAGGATCGGCGATCACCGCTGGTGGATCTCGGACCTGGCCGAGTTCCGCGCCGACTACCCCGACTGGGACGTCAGCATCGACATCGACGCGATCCTGCGTGAGATCCACGACGACAACGCGGAGCGATGGCTGACGACTCGCTGAAGCTCTCGGTCGTCATCCCCGCCCACGACGAGGAGGGCTCGATCGAGGCGACGATCGCGTCGGTGACCGAGGCCCTCGATCGCGAGAGCATCGAGCACGAGGTCGTCGTCGTCGACGACGCGAGCCGCGATCGCACCGGCGAGCTGGTGGGAGAGCTCGGCCGTCGCGACCCGCGTGTGCGCTGTGTTGAACCGGCCCGCCCAGGCGGCTTCGGGCTGGCGGTGCGGGCCGGACTGGAAGCGTTCGAGGGTGACGCCGTCGCGATCGTGATGGCGGACGGCTCCGACGACCCCGAGGATCTGATCTCCTACTTCCGGGTGCTCGAGGAAGGCTACGACTGTGCCTTCGGCTCGCGCTTCATCCGTGGTGGCAGCACCAGCGACTACCCGTGGGTGAAGCTGGTGCTGAACCGCCTGGTCAACTCCGTCATCAAGCTGCTGTTCGCGCACGGCTACAACGACACCACCAACGCCTTCAAGGCCTACCGGCGCGAGGTCGTCGAGCATGTCGGGCCACTTCTCTCCGAGCACTTCAACCTGACGGTGGAGATGCCGCTGAAGGCGATCATCCGGGGCTACAGCTACGCGATCGTCCCGGTTGGATGGCGCAACCGATCGGCCGGGCAATCGAAGTTCGACTTCCGCGAGATGGGAAGCCGCTACCTGTTCATCGTCCTGTACGCCTTCCTCGAGCATCACCTCAGCCGCGGCGACTACCGACGACCGGGCACCGCGCGCCGTTGGCGCACCGGGACGCCGGGTGTGCTGCGGGCGGAGCGCGACCGCGACCGCGACGGGGAGGCCGCCACGATTCGGCCCACCGACCCGGGCTAGTCCGCACTAGACTGCCGCCTCCGCAATGCGTGAGAAGAACCCCGAGACATACGAGGAGAAGCTCGCCTACCTCCGCGAGCTTCGTGAGGCCGCGATCCACTCCGCCTCGGAGGCTGCGGTCGAGAAGCAGCACGCCAAGGGCAAGCTGACAGCCCGCGAGCGGATCGGGAAGCTGCTCGACCCGGGAACGTTCGAGGAGCTCGACACCTTCGTACGCCATCGGACGTTCGACTTCGAGATGCAGAAGAACCGTCCGTGGGGCGACGCCGTGGTCACCGGCTACGGCGAGATCGACGGCCGCACGGTCTTCGTCTTCAGCCAGGACTTCACGGTCTTCGGCGGCTCGCTCGGTGAGGTGATGGCGGAGAAGATGGTCAAGGTCATGGACATGGCGGCCAAGGTCGGCGCCCCGGTGATCGGGATCAATGACTCCGGCGGCGCGCGGATCCAGGAGGGCGTCGTCTCGCTCGGCGCATACGGAGACGTCTTCGTCCGCAACGTCCAGTGCTCCGGAGTGATTCCACAGATCAGCGTGATCATGGGACCCTGCGCGGGCGGCGCCGTCTACTCGCCGGCGATGACCGACTTCATCTTCATGGTCAAGGAGACGTCGCACATGTTCATCACCGGCCCCGATGTGATCAAGACGGTCACCGGCGAGGAGGTCGAATTCGAGGAGCTGGGCGGCGCGATGAGCCACAACAGCAAGTCGGGCGTAGCTCACTTCGCCTCCGAGGACGAGGAGAGCTGCCTCTCCGACGTCCGCTACCTGGTCGGCTTCCTTCCCTCCAACAACCTCGAGATGCCGCCCCGGCTCGAGCCCTACGACGACCCGGATCGGACCGAGGAGGGGCTCGGTCAGATCGTTCCCGCCGACCCCCAGAAGCCCTACGACATGCGCGAGGTCGTGCAGCTGGTGGTCGACGACGGCGATTTCTTCGAGGTCCACGAGCACTTCGCCCAGAACATCATCTGCGGCTTCTCGCGGCTCGACGGGATGCCGGTAGGGATCGTCGGCAACCAGCCCAAACACCTCGCCGGCGTGCTCGACATCGAGTCCTCCGAAAAGGCCGCCCGCTTCGTTCGCACCTGCGACGCCTACAACGTTCCCCTGGTCACCTTCACCGACGTTCCCGGCTTCATGCCCGGTACCGACCAGGAGTGGAACGGGATCATCCGCCACGGCGCCAAGCTGCTGTACGCATTCACCGAGGCAACGGTCCCGAAGCTGACCGTCGTAACCCGCAAGGCATACGGCGGCGCCTACGACGTCATGAACTCCAAGCACATGCTCGCCGACTTCAACTTCGCCTGGCCGACCGCGGAGGTCGCGGTGATGGGGCCAGAGGGAGCGGTCAACATCATCTACCGCAAGGACCTCGCCTCCTCACCGACTCCCGAGGAGCGGCGCCAGATGCTGATGGACGACTACAAGGCCCGGTTCGCGAACCCCTACTCGGCGGCCGAGCGCGGCTACATCGACGACGTGATCGAGCCCTCCGAGACCCGGCCGAAGCTGATTCGGGCCCTGCGCACCCTGCAAACCAAGCGGGTCGAACAGCCGAAGCGCAAGCACGGCAACATCCCCCTCTAGCAGGGGAGCAGTCGATGGGACTGTCCGATCGCGAGCGGGAGTTCTGGCCGAAGATCAGCGGATTCGCCTCGGCGCGAGGGGCGCCGCGCGCGCTCTGCCTGACGCTCACCCCGCTCCCCTTCTGGGGCGTGATCGCGGCGATCGTGATCTTCATCCCACTCGCCCTGATCCTCGCCTTCTTCGTCCACCGGCAGGCGATCGTCCTCCAGGGCGGTGACCTGGTCGTCTACCAGCTCGGCGTCTGGACCGCGCGCGTCCAGGGGGAGCCGATCGTCCTGCCCCTTCAGGGCGGCTCCGTCCGCCGCGATGGCGGCAGGCTGCTGATCGGCGAGAGCACCTACCACCTGCAGCCCGGCTGGGAAGAGGCGGCTGACCGGATCGAGACCCTGAGCGCCTCCGGCTGACCCAGGGCCACTGCTCAGCCGCCGAGCTCGAGCTCGGTGCGCTCGGCGTCCGGGGCGAGCGATTCATAGGCCGCGACGGCGATCGCCAGATCCTGGATCGCCAGGCCGGTCGAGTCGAAGAGGGTGATCTCCTCCGGGCTGCGTCGCCCTGGGTCGTGGCCGGCGAGCACGGCCCCGAGCTCGGTGACCCGGTCGCGCTCGACCTCCCCACGGCTGACCGGGCCGGAAAGCTCTCCGCCACCGGAGGCCTGGTGCCACTCGTCGCAGAAGAGCCGGCAGCGAGCGAGCTCGACCGGATCGAGCTCGGCCTTGCCGAGCGCGTCGGCGCCGAGCGCAGCGACATGCGCACCTTCCTGCAGGTCTCCGGAGCCGATCACCGCTCGGTCGCCGGGCGTCACGGTCACGACGACGTCAGCGGCCGCGGCCTTCTCGCGACTGCCGACCGTCCAGCCCAGCTCAGCCGCGAGGGCTGCGGCGGCCTCGTCCCGTAGATCCGCGCAGACGCCGTCCCGGTACCCGGTGGCCATCAGGCAACGCGCCGCCCAGGCGCCGTTGACGCCGCAGCCGATCACCCCCACGCTCTTGGCACCTTCGCGAGCCAGGACCTGCGCGGAGACCGCCGCCGCGGCTCCGGTCCGCAGCGAGGTCACGGCCGCGCAGTCGACAATCGCGAGCAGCTCTCCTGTCTCGGCGCTGGAGAGCAGCAGCGCCCCCGTCACGACCGGCAGGCCACGCTCGGGGTTGTGGGGGAAGCTGGTCACCCACTTGAGCACGGCGTACCCACCCCCGCGGGCCGGCATCGCCCGGAAGTCACCGTTGGGAGGCGCCTCGACGTAGAGCTTCGACGGCATCTCCCACTCGCCGCGGTGGTGTCGCTCGAACGCCTCGCGGGTGAGCTCGACGGCATCACCGGCAGAGACGAGACCGAGAACCGTTGCGCTGTCAAGGACGATCGTCATGACTGATTCATACATCCCCTCCCGCCCACGCGGCTATCGTTGCGCCCGTGTCCAGCAACGGAAACCGCAGGCCGCCGCGTCCGCACATCGAGATGCTCGGCTCGCCGCCGCCCCGCGAGGCCGCCGCGGTGGTCGCCGCGGTCGAGCGTTTCCTCGCCGAGACGTCGCCGTCCCCAGGTGCCCCCGAAGCCACCAACGCCTGGCAGCGTGCGGCTCTGCTCGAGGGCACCAGCGCCAAGGATGGTCTCGCCTCCCCCTGGGGAGAGCCCCGGACCCGGGGCGCCCGCCATTCGGCCAAGCGCTGAACGAGCCGCCGCCCATAGAGTCCGGGCACCCGCCCCACCACCCGAGGAGGAGTCCGTGGCCGTAGTCAAGATCATCGAGTTGGTCGGAAGCTCGAAGGAGTCGACCGACGACGCCGCCCGCCAGGCGCTGACGAGCGCCCAGACCAAGCTCCGCAACATCCGCGCTGTCGACATCGTCAGCACCGGCCTACGGGGCGAGAACCTCGACGAGTACCGGGCCCACGTAAGGGTCGCGTTCCTGGTCGAGAGCTCCGAGGTGGACTGAGCGGCGGGGCCGGGCGGCGCCCCGCTCCCAACCAGGGTTTCCGGCTAAATACCCGAAATCCTGTCAGGAATAGTAGCTTTGCTACGGTTCTCCCTGTCCGAGCACGCAATCATGCCGACCGACCGGGAGACAACTGAAGCCGATGGAGCCGACCGCCGCGCCTACCAACCCCAAGGCGAAGGGGACCGAGGCCGACCTCGACCAGGATCTGAACAAGCTTCAGCCCGGCAAGGGTAGGCTCGGGAGCCGCGAGAATCCCGAGGAGTACCCGGACGTCCCCGGGCACATCATTCCGATCCTCGCCGACGAGTTCGACGACTTCGATCACGAGTCGGAGAAGTTCCTCGCCGGTGACACGGCCGAGGACCAGTTCATCGGCTTCCGGCTCAAGCAGGGCGTTTACGGGCAGCGGCAGCCCGACGTCCAGATGGTCAGGGTGAAGCTGCCCCTGGGAGGGGTGACGCCCGACCAGATGGATGCCTTCGCGGAGGTCATCGAGCGCTGGGCCCCCCTCAACAAGGGCCACATCACCACCCGCCAGAACATCCAGATCCATCACGTCCCGTTGCGCGACATGAAGGAATTGATCAAGGTCATCGCCGAAGCGGGCCTGTCTTCCCGCGAGGGCTGTGGCAACACGGTCCGCAACGTCACCGGCGACCCGTTCGCGGGTGTCGCCACGGACGAGATCTTCGATCCCACCCCGCACGCGATCGCCTTCATCCGCTACTTCGTCCGTCACCCGACGACGCAGCTGATGCCGCGCAAGATCAAGACCGCCTTCACCAGCTCCGACGCCGACCGGGCGATCACCGGGATCCACGACATCGGCTTCATTCCCCGCGTCCGGAATGGCGTCAAGGGCTTCGAGATCCGGGTCGGGGGCGGGACTTCGATCATGCCGCGTATCGCCCCCACGCTCTACGACTTCGCCGAGGCCGACAACGGCGACTTCCTCAAGGTCGCCGAGGCCGTGCTCCGGATCTTCGACCGCCAGGATTGGCTGCGCGTCAATCGCGCGCGGGCGCGGATCAAGGTCCTGGTCGACAAGATCGGCATCGACGCTTTCCGCGAGATGGTCGACCGCGAGCTCGCCGATGACTGGGTCGACGAGCGCGATTTCGCCATCGACCACATGCTGATGGAGGCCGATGAGGAGCGACGCGCACCGGAGAAGCCCGCCGGCGCCACCGGTCCCAACGGCGACGGATCCGGTTTCGACGCCTTCTGCCTCGACAACGTCCGCCCGCAGCGACAGGACGGATTCTCCACGGTCCAGGTCAAGGTCACCCGCGGTGATCTCACGCCCGATCAGTTCCGCGGCCTCGGGCAGTTGATGCGCAACTACAGCGGTGGCAGCGCCCGCTCGACGATCGACCAGAACTTCGTCCTGCGCTGGGTCCGCGACGAAGCTCTCTACGAGGTGTACTCGGGGCTGCGGGAGCTCGGCCTCGCCGAGGCCGGTGCCAACACGGTCACCGACACCGTCAGCTGCCCGGGCACCGACTCCTGCAAGCTCGGGATCACCGCCTCGATGGGCCTCAACCGTGCGCTGCAGCAGAAGGTGGAGGAGATGGGGATCAGCGATCCGCTGACGAAGAAGATCCATCTCAAGATGAGCGGCTGCCCGAACGGATGCGGTCAGCACCACATCGGCACGATCGGTTTCTACGGAGCCTCGCTGAAGGTCGGTGGGCACCAGATGCCCGCCTACATCCCCCACATCGGCGGCACGGCCGAGAACGGCGAGGTCGTCTACGGCACCCGCCTCAAGGTCCGGCTACCCGCCAAGCGGGTCCCGGAGGCGGTCGAGCGCTGGATCCGCATGTATGAGGCCGAGCGCAACGAGGGCGAGGAGTTCATCGACTACGCCAGGCGGGTCGAGACCTCGCGCTTCGAGGAGGAGATCAGGGAGCTGGCGCTGCCGGCCGAGTTCAGCCTCGACAACCTGCTGGAGTTCATCGACTGGAACCGCCGCGACCCCTACAAGGTCGAGCGCGGCGAGGGCGAGTGCGCCGTCTGATGGCAACCGCGCAACGGATCTGAGGGAAGTTGAGCGCCGCCCGCGCAGAGACGACGCGGGCGCCGTCGCGCGCTGAAGCGGATCTCGAGGATCCGATCGCCGGGCTGGATGTCGGCCCGGTGCCGGCGGATGCGAGGCCGCAGCAGAAGGCCTCGGAGCTGCTGACGGCCTCGGGGAAGCGGATCGACCCTCGCGAGATCACGGCCGAACTCGAGCTCCGTGATGCCTCCGAGACGATCCGGTGGGCGCTCGAGACCTTCCACCCCCCGCTGCGTTTCGCGACCTCGTTCCAGAAGAACGGGATCGTGATCATGGACCTGGCCCTGCGGATCGCCGGGGACGCGAGGTTCTTCTACCTCGACACCGATCTGCTCTTCGAGGAGACCTACCTGACCCGCGACGCCCTCGCCGCCTACTACGGGGTCGAGTTCGAGCGTTACGGGGGCATCTCGCTCCAGGAGCAGGAGGACCTCTACGGCGCTAACCTGTGGAACCGTCAACCGGACGCCTGCTGCGGGATTCGCAAGGTCGAGCCCATGCGGGAGGCACTGTCCGGAATCGACTGCTGGGTGTCGGGGATCCGACGTGAGGACTCCGCCACCCGGGCCGGTGCAGCCAAGTTTGGCTGGGACCGGCGCTTCGGACTCTGGAAGCTGAATCCGCTTGCAGATTGGACCGAGGCAGAGGTCTGGGACTACATCCGTGAACAAGAACTCCCCTACAACCCCCTTCATGACGCAGGCTATCCCTCGATCGGGTGCACGCACTGCACCCGTCCGCCGGGGGCAGGCGCCCATCCTCGCTCGGGAAGGTGGGCAGATGCCCACAAGACCGAGTGCGGATTGCACGGCTGACGACGGCAGAGCGCCGCGCTAGCCCAGATCACCTCCACCACCCCCTGAGACCGAACAGCTAGGAGCTGAAAGAACGTATGAGTGACAAGTCCCTGACCCTCTCCGCCCGCCAGACCGCCGACTTCGAGCTGCTCGCCAACGGCGGCTTCGCCCCGCTCAAGGGCTTCATGGGCTCCGACGACTGGAGGGCCTCAGTCGAGAACATGACCCTCGCCGACGGCGAGGAGGTCTGGCCGATCCCGGTCGTGCTCGCCACCGATCTCGACGCCTCCGAGGGCGACGTCGTCGAGCTCTCGGCCTCCAACGGCAAGGCGCTGGGGCGGATCCGGGTCAGCGAGATCTTCGAGCGCGATGTCAAGGCCGAGGCGGAGAACGTCTACCGGACCACCGACGAGGCCCACCCCGGCGTCGCCGCCACCTACGAGGAGGGCAACCGCTGCCTCGCCGGTGAGATCGAGGCCGACGACACCCCCGATCACGAAGAGGCGTTCATGCGCCGCTACTTCGCGCCGGAGCAGTCGCGCAAGGAGTTCGCCGACCGTGGCTGGAAGCGGATCGTCGCCTTCCAGACCCGCAACCCGATCCACCGCGCGCACGAATACCTGACCAAAGCCGCTCTGGAGGTCTGCGACGGGCTCTTCCTGCATCCGCTGATCGGCGAGACCAAGAAGGGTGACATCCCCGCCGACGTGAGGATGAAGTGCTACGAGGTCCTGATGGAGAACTACTACCCGAACGATCGGGTCGTGCTCGGCGTCAACCCGGCGGCAATGCGTTACGCCGGCCCGCGGGAGGCGATCTTCCACGCCGTCGTCCGTCGCAACTACGGCGCCACGCACTTCATCGTCGGCCGCGACCATGCGGGCGTCGGTGACTACTACGGCACCTATGACGCGCAGGCGATCTTCGACGAGGTCGACGTCGACAAGCTGGGCATCCGGCCGCTGATGTTCGAGCACACCTTCTGGTGCTACAAGTGCGAGGGCCTGGGCTCACACAAGACCTGCCCGCACACCCCCGAGGATCGGCTCTTCCTCAGCGGCACCAAGGTGCGCGAGATGCTCGAGAACGGCGAGGAGCCGCCCCACGAGTTCACCCGCCACGAGGTCGCCGCGATCCTGATCGACGCCTACAAGGACCTCTAGGCGGGACCCCCGGCCAGGGGCGAGAGCCCCGCAGATTCCACGTAACCAGAACAAGGAGAACACCACCCATGTCAGACCACAAAGGCTTCACCCTCTGGATGACCGGCCTCTCCGGCTCCGGCAAGTCGACGATCACCGACATCCTGATCGACAGGTTCGAGGAGCGCGAGATACCGCTCGAGGTCCTCGACGGCGACATCGTCCGCGAGAACCTCTCGAAGGGACTCGGCTTCTCGAAGGAGGACCGAGACACCAACATCACCCGGATCGGCTTCGTCGCCGACCTGCTCAGCCGCAACGGCGTGCCGGTGGCGACGGCCGCGATCAGCCCCTATCGCGAGACCCGCGATCACGTCCGCGAGCTGCACGAGGGCAACAGCACCTTCGTCGAGTGCTTCATCGCGACCTCGCTCGAGGCCTGCGAGGAGCGGGACGTCAAGGGTCTGTACGCGAAGGCCCGCTCGGGCGAGATCCCCGAGTTCACCGGCGTCTCCGATCCCTACGAGGAGCCGGAGAACCCAGAGATCCGCGTCGAGACCGAGGGCAAGAGCCCGGAGGACTCGGCGCAGGAGATCCTCGACTACCTCGAGGGCGAGGGCCTGATCCCGGCCGCCTAGCCGGGCCGACAGGCGGGCCCGCCCGCCACGCGCCAAACGAGCGGGCCGCGGCCCGCTCGTTGTCGTTTGTGGCCCCGGATACGATGTCCGGCGTGGAGGAAGCGGATCAGCCTGCCGGCCGCGAGAGCGAGCTGATCTACCGCGGCGTCGCGGCCTTCGCCTCGCTGATCGGGATCGGCGCTCTGTTCGCGCCGAAGCTCCTGGTCAAGCTCTACGGCGCCGACCCCGCCGAGGTGACCGGGATCGGGGCGATGGGCTGGCGTCTGTTCGCGGTCCGCCAGCTCTGGATTGCCGGGCTGGCGCTCTCAGGCGATCAGCGCTCCCGCGACGCGGTCCTCCTGGCCCAGGGGCCGGACCTCGCGATCTTCGCCCACTGCTATCGGACCCGCTCGATCCCGCGCGTCACCTCGGCGATGGCAATGCTCAGCGCGGGCATGGTGGCCACGCTGAGCGCCCTGGCGCGATCGAAGCGCTGAGCCCCGAGGAGACAGACCCCGGGGACGCCGACGCAGCCGAGCACGAGCGCCCGCCGCTGCTCCCGGTCGCGATCACCGCGGCCGCGATCGTCGTGCTGGTCGGGGTCGTCTTGCTGATTCCGCCGCTTCGCGAGGCGGCCGGTTTCGCGATCAAGGGCGACACAGAGGCTCTGCGGGCGGAGCTCAACAGCACCGCCGGGGTGATCACCCTGCTGGTGCTGGCGATCCTGCACGCGGTCATCTTCTACCCCGCCGAGATCCTCGACGCCGCGGCCGGCTTCGTCTGGGGCTTCTGGGGCGGCCTCGCCCTGGTTATGGTCGGATGGCTGCTCAACGCCTACGTCGCCTGGGAGATCGGCCGCCACGCGGGCCGACCGCTGGTCTACCGGCTCGTCGGGCGGAGCCGCTTCATCCGGCTCGAGGCAGCGGTCGAGCGCGGCGGCGCCTTCCTTCTGCTGGCGATGCGCCTGATCCCGATCATCCCCTTCAGCCTGTTCACGATCGCCGCGGGCGCCGCTCACGTCCCGTTATGGCGGCTGATCTGGACGACGGCGATCGGCTACATCCCGATCACGGCCCTCTTCGTCTACCTCGGCACCCAGCTCGAGGAGCTCTCCCCGACGGATCCGATCCTGATCGTTGGCGGCATCGCCCTGATAATCATGATCCCCATCGGCCACCGGATGCGCGAGCGACTCCTGGGCTGAGCACCCGACGCATACCGGGCCCGATCCCGGACGAGCCGTTCGATTCTGGCGGCCGGCGGGGGAGGCGACCCCGGGCTAGCTGCCGGGGGTCGGCGCGCGAGGCACCGCGCCGAGGGCTCCGAGCAGGTCGCCGATCGCGTGGTCGTGCTCGATCGGGTGGCGCAGGGGCCGCTCCGAGTTGAGCCTGTAGCGGTTTCGGCGTCCGTGGCGGCTCCGGACCAGGTATCCGGCTTCCACGAGCTCGTTGAGGATCGTCTGTGCGGCGCGATCGCTGACGCCGACGGCGGTCGCGATCTCGCGGATCCGGGCTTCCGGATTGCGCGCCACGAAGACCAGCACGTGGCCGTGGTTGGTCAGGAAGGTCCAGGCGATGGCTGGAGGATAGGCGAGAATACATGTACTACACTGCATGCAGTTCACTTCAGTAGTGAGAAACAGCGAGCTAACCGACCCGACCGTGTCCCAGACCAAGCTTTCGCAAGGTATCCCCGGCAGCCCACGACTCGCGAGTGCCCGGGTGGCGATGATCGGCGCCGGCCAGCTCGCGCGGATGACGCAGCAGTCGGCTCTCGACCTCGGCGTCGAGCTACGGCTGCTTGCCGCCGACCCGGCCGATGCGGCCGCAGTGGCGAGCTCGACCGCCTTCGTCGGAGCCGCGAGCAGCCTCGAGGATCTTCGCGCGGTCGCGGCGGACTGCGACGCCGTCACCTTCGACCACGAGCGGATCCCACCCGACCATCTCGACCGGCTCGAAGCCGAGGGGCTCCCGCTGCGGCCCAGCGCGGCGGCAAAGCTGGTCGCCCAGGACAAGCTGCACGCCCGCCGGCTGCTCTCAGCGCTCGGCTTCCTTGTCCCTCCGTTCATGCCCGTCCCCGATATCTCCGCCCTGGCTCAGGCAGGAGAGCGGCTGGGCTGGCCGCTGGTCCTCAAGGCCCGCCACGGTGGCTACGACGGCCGCGGCGTCGAGGTCGTGCCCGACATCTCCACTGCGGCCGCGGTGCTGGACGGCGGCGGCGAGTGGGTGGCCGAGCAGCATGTCGAGATCGATCGCGAGCTCGCTCAGATCATCGTCCGCTCGCCCGACGGCTCGGTCGTCGCCTACCCGCTGGCCGAGACGGTCCAGCGAGATGGGATCTGCCACGAGATCCACGCCCCGGCCGCCGTCGGGGAGGAGGTCCACGAACGCGCGGGCGAGCTGGCGACCGCAGTCGCCGACCAGATCGACGCGGTCGGCGTGATCGCCGTCGAGCTCTTCCTCTCGAACGGGGAGCTGATCGTCAATGAGCTGGCGCTTCGGCCGCACAACTCCGGCCACTTCTCGATCGAGGGCTGCGAGACCTCCCAGTTCGAGAACCATCTCCGGGCCGTACTGGGCTGGCCGCTCGGGCGGACGACGCTTCGTGCCGAGGCCGTCGCCACCCTCAACGTCCTTGCCGAACCGGGACGCGATCCGTTGCTGGGAGTCGCGCAGGCGCTCGCCGTGCCCGGAGCGCACATTCACCTCTACGGGAAGGAGTCGCGACCGGGTCGCAAGGTCGGCCATGTCACCGCGCTCGCCGCCGATCGAGCCCGAGCGCATGCGACGGCGGAGAAGGCACGCGCCCTGCTCGCCTCGGGAACGGACCGATGATCGACCGGCCCCCGAAGGTAGGCGTGGTGATGGGTTCGGACTCCGACCTGGCGGTGATGGAGCCTGCGGCTGCGGCACTCGCCGAACTCGCGATACCGCACGAGGTCCGCGTGGTCTCCGCCCATCGCACCCCACGCGAGATGCTCACCTACGGCGAGAGCGCTTTGGAGCGCGGTCTGTCGGTCGTGATCGCGGGAGCGGGCGGAGCGGCCCACCTTCCAGGCATGCTCGCAGCCGTGACGCCGCTGCCGGTGATCGGCGTGCCGGTGCCACTCAGTCGTCTCGACGGGCTCGACTCGCTGCTCTCGATCGTCCAGATGCCGAACGGAGTTCCGGTCGCCACCGTCGCGATCGGCGCGGCCCGGAACGCCGGATTGCTGGCGGCCCGGATTCTCGCCACGGGCGATCCGGCCCTGGCCGAGGCACTCGACGCACACCGGCGGGAGATGGCTACCAGATCAGCCGCGGCTGATCAGCAGCTCCAGGACGCGCGAGCCGTCGGGCAATGAGCGCGGGCGCGGCGGGCGTCCCGCCCCGGGCCGATCGGGCCGATCTCCAGGACCCCCGCTATCGGTCGCTGTTCTGGCGGATCTTCCTGACCAATGCGGTAATCCTCGCGCTCGCCTGCGCTCTCGCCGTGGTGGTGCTTCCCGGCGGGGTCTTCAGCCTAGACGTCGCGGCGCGGGAGCTGGTGATCTTCGCTGCCGCCGCGATCATCATGGTGGTTGCGAACCTCGCCCTCACCCGCCGGATCCTGCAGCCGATCGAGCGGCTCGTCGAGCTGATGCGGCGCTTCGATCCGCTCCGGCCCGGCGATCGGGTGGTGGTCGACTCCGGCCCCTCCGAGGCGAGCGAGCTGGCCGGAGTCTTCAACGAGATGCTCGAGCGGATCGAGACCGGAAGGGCCGAGAGCATCCGCAGGGCGCTGGAGGCCCAGGAGTCCGAACGGCTCCGGGTCGCACAGGAGATACACGATGAAATCGGTCAGAACCTGACTGCGGCCCTGCTGCAGCTGGGGCGTGCGCGCAGGCTCGCGTCGCCGGCGGTCCGGGAGGAGCTCAACGCGGCGGTCGAGATCGTTCGTGAGAACCTCGACGAGCTGCGACGGATTGCGCAGCGGCTGAGACCGCAGGCGCTGGAGGAGCTGGGGCTGACCAGCGCCCTGGGCCAGTTCGCGGCCCGACTCGATGAGGGGAGCGACCTCGAGATCGAGCAGCGTCTCGACCGTGCCCTTCCCCCGCTCAGCTACGAGCAGGAGCTGGTCATCTACCGGGTGTCGCAGGAGGCTCTCACCAACGTCGTCCGTCACGCGGGGGCGACGCGGGCGACGCTGGCCGTCGAGAGCGCCGAGGAGCAATTGACCCTGCGCGTGCTCGACGACGGCCGCGGGGTCGGCCGCGGCGATGGAGGCGAAGCCGGAGGCATCCTCGGGATGCGCGAGCGCGCGGCTCTGATCGACGCCTACTTCTCGATCGGGCGCCGTCCGGCCGGCGGAACCGAGGTTGTGATGGAGCTGCCGCTACCGAGATCGGGGGGTGGGAAGAGGTGAGCTCGCCGTCGCGAATTCTCCTCGCGGACGATCACCGGGTCGTTCGCCGGGGCCTCCGCCTCGTCCTCGATTCCGAGCCTGACCTGCGCGTGGTCGCCGAGGCCGACGACGGCGCCGAGGCGCTCGCTCTGGGCCTCCGCACCGACCTCGACCTCGCCGTCCTCGACATCACGATGCCGCGGATGACCGGCCTGCAGGCGGGCCGGGAGCTGATCGGTCACCGGCCGCGGCTGCCGGTCATCTTCCTCTCCATGCACGACGGCGCGCAGTATCTGCAGGACGCACTCGACTGCGGTGCCGCCGGCTACGTTCCGAAGTCACTCGCCGACACGGCCCTTGTCGATTCCTGCAGGGGCGCGCTCCGCGGCGAGTCGTTCTATCCGGCGTCCGCGGGGTTCCGTAGGGACGGAAGTCTGCGCCGCGCTGGCGACGGCGGACCGGGTCGGATCGAACCGCTGACCGACCGGGAGCTCCAGATCGTGAAGCTGATCGCCGAGAGTCACTCCGGCCGCGAGATAGCCGGCCTGCTGACGATCAGCGAGAAGACGGTCGAGCGCCACCGCTCCAACATCCTCTCGAAGCTCGGCATGCGCGACCGGGTCGAGCTGACCCGGTACGCGATCCGGCGCGGCCTGGTCGAACCCTGACGCCTCCGTCGACTCGCAAGATGGGGGTCGACACCCATTGCATAAAGATGAAGTGGAGTGCATGCTTTAGCGACACCCCGAAGAAACGAGGTCCCGGAATGGTCATCGGAATCACAGCCCCCTCCCGACCCGCGATCGTCGAGCGCGTCTGCCGCGGATGCGGCGGGATCCTGGACGCCCCCAGGCAAGACCCCGCGACCGGGCTGCAGAGCCGGAAGTGCGCCGGATGCCGAAGCTGGTACCCGTGCGAGGCGACCTCTGCATCCGCTCGCGACGAGATGGCGGGGCGATCGCGCGACGAGCTCGAGATGGCATCGTGAGGCTTCCGGCCGGAGCCGAATCAGCTGACCTGATCGAGCGACGCGAGAGCGCCCCCGTCCTGGTCGTCGACGACCATCCGGCGCTGAGGCGCGGGGTGGGCGCAATGCTCGAGGATGAGCCCGGCATCGGACCGGTGGCTGCGGCGGCGAGCGGCTCGGAGGCGATGGATCTCGTAGTGGGTCTGAGACCCCGGGTGGCCGTCCTCGACTACCACCTGCCCGACGAAGACGGGCTCTCTCTGTGCCTACGGTTGAAGAGCCGGAGCACACCGCCGAGAGTTCTCATCTACTCGGCTTTCGCCGACGAGCACCTGATGCCGCTGGCTCTGATCGCTGGAGCCGACTGGCTACTCAGCAAGGATGCGGACCCCGAGGATCTGAGCCGGGTGGTGCGGGAGCTCGCGGTGGGGAAGAGGCTGATGGCGCCGCCCTCGCCCGCAGCGATGGAGTCGGCCGGATCGCGACTCGACCCCGAGGATCTGCCGATCCTCGGAATGCTGGCCCACGGGACCGAGCCCGCGGAGATCGCCGCGACGCTCGGCATCGAGCCGGCCTGGCTGGGGCGTCGACGCCGGGCCATGCTTGAGCTGCTGGCCGGAGGCTCGCCCGGCAGGCTCAGGGCTGCTCGGGCCTGACCGGCTCGCCCAGCCCGTAGGTGTTGTAGGCGCCCCAGCGGCTGAAGGTCTTGTGGGTCGGGCCGTGGAAATCCGAGGAGGCCGTCGGGATCAGGTCGAACTCCTCGCAGAGCTCGAGGCAGTGCCTGGTCTGCTCGGCCGTGTGGGGCGGATAGAAGGTTTCGATCCCGTCGAGGCCGGCGTCGGCGACCAGGTTCTCGACCAGGTCGCGGACCTGCTCGGGTTCGGAGACGTCCCAGTAGGGGTGGGCGACGACGGCCAGACCACCGGCGTCGTGGATGATTCGCACGGCCTCCGGGGCCATCGGCCACTCGCGTGAGACGAAGGCCTTGGCCCCCGGGACCAGGTACTCCTCGAAGAACGGCCCGAGGTCAGGACCGGCTCCGGCGGCCTTGGCGATGTGGGGGCGACCGATCGCGTCGGCGGCGCCGGCCTCAGCGACCGCGTCCTCGAAGCTGACCTCGACCCCGTGCTCGTTGAGCTTGGCGATGATCGACTTGGCCCGGTTGACCCGCTCCTGCTGGGCACGGTCGCAGGCGGGCTGGATCTTGTCGAGGTCGACCCAGTAGCCGCAGATATGGAGGTCCTCGGAGTACCTGTGAACGCATGACATCTCGATCGCTGGGATGCACTCGATGCCGAGCTCGTCGGCGGTCTCGATCGCCTCCGGGACCCCGGCGACTCCGTCGTGGTCGGTGAGCGACATCACCTCGATCCCGGCCTCGTGCGCGGCGCGAACGACACCCGCGGGCGGAAGCTGGCCATCGGACACGGTTGAATGTGACTGCAGGTCGATCATTGCGACCATTCTTACCTACTCATACCCGACCGAGCACGGAGCCCAGCAGTGCGCATCTCAGCCAAAGCCGACTACGCCGTCCGAGCCGCGCTCGAGCTGGCGGCGAGCCCCAACGGGGCGCCGGTCAAGGGCACCGCACTCGCCGAGGCTCAACAGATCCCGCTGCAGTTCCTCGAACAGATCATGCTCGAGCTGAAGCGGGTGGGATTGGTGCGGACGAAGCGCGGCGCGGCCGGCGGCTACTGGCTCGCGCAGCCGGCGGCCGAGGTCACGGTCGCGGACGTGATCCGAGCGGTCGAGGGCCCACTCGCGAACATCCACGACCTCTCCCCCGAGGAGACCTCCTACTCGGGGCCGGCGGAGCAGCTGCGCGACGTATGGATCGCCGTCCGCGCCAACCTTCGCGCCGTCCTCGAGGCGGTCACGCTCGATGACCTCACGGCCGGTCGCCTCCCCGAGCCGGTCGCTTCACTGGTCGAGACGCCCGAGGCCTGGGTGGTTCGCGACACTGGAACTCACGAGATCCCGAACTGATTCCGCTCCGCTACAATCCTCCGCTCTATTTTGAGTAGTTAGGTCAACAAAGGCCGCGAGCCGCCCCTTGGACATACGACCGGCACCCGCGGCGCCGACTCTCTTCCTCACCCCCGACACCACCTCTTGATGGATCCAGCGCTCATCATCTTCGGCTTCGGCATCGGCGTACTCGTCGGCATGACCGGCATGGGCGGCGCCTCCCTGATGACGCCGCTGCTGATCCTCGTCTTCGGGATCAACCCGGTGACGGCGATCGGAACCGACATCTTCTATGCCGCCGTGACCAAGACCGTCGGCGGCGTCCAACACCTGCGGGCGAAGACCGTCCACCGCGGGCTCGCGTTCTGGATGGCGGTCGGGTCGGTCCCGGCGGCGATAGCTGGAGTCGCGGTGATCGAGGCGCTGCAGGCCTCGGTCGGCGAGGACAAGCTCGAGCGGATCATCTTCGGGATGCTCGGCGCGACCCTGCTCGTGGTCGGGATCGCGACGATGCTGCGCACGGTCTTTCTCTCCGACGTGATCAAGGAGCGGTACGCCCTCCATCTGTACCGCCGCCACATCATCGCGGCGATCGCCACCGGCTTGATCACCGGCTTCATCATCGGCCTCACCTCGGCCGGCTCGGGCACCCTGATCGCGATCATCCTGATCGCGGTCTTCCGGCTCACGCCCCAGCGAGTGGTCGGCACCGACATATTCCACGCCGCCGTACTGCTGTGGGCCGCGAGCGCAGCCCACCTCGTCGGCGGCAATATCGACTTTCCGCTGGCCGGGCAGATCATGCTGGGATCCGTTCCGGGGGTCCTCGTCGGCGGCCGTATCGCCTTCAGGACCGGCAGGAGCGTCCTGCGCGGGATCCTCTCCCTGGTTCTCGTCGCATCCGGCATCGTCCTGATCACCGAGGGAGACGCGGGGGTCGTCGCCGTCACCGCGGCGATCGTCTCGATCGGCTTCGGGATCCTCTTCACCTACATCCTCCGCCGCGAGGTCAAGCTCCCTCACGGCGAGGGCGTGCGGATGTACAGCATGGTGAAGATGCCCTGGCACCGAAGTCCGCCGCCGTATCGAATGGAGAACGGCAAGGTCGTCGCCAACGAGGACGGCCGGGACCCCGAGGCGGCCGAGCCCGGGGAGCCACGGGAAGAGACCGGCGCGCGCAACTAGCGCCTGCTCGCGCCCCGCTGAACCGGCCGCCGGCCCCGGGGCCTCTCCGGCGGTCGATAGGCTGAGGGCCATGGACTTCTCCCCTGGATCGCGGCTCGAGGAGCTGCGCGAACGTGTCCGCTCCTTCATGGAGACCGAGGTCTACCCGGTCGAGGTCGAGGCGATGACCGCGCTCGACGACGAGGTCAAACCGGGGGTCGCCTATCCCGAGATCATCGTCGGGATCCGCGAGAAGGCCCGCGAGCAGGGCCTGTGGAACCTGTTCATGCCGAACGAGGAGCTCGGCGCCGGACTGACCAACTGGGAGTACGGGCTGCTCTGCGAGGAGATGGGCCGCAGCCCGGTCGTCGCTCCGATGGCGTTCAACTGCGCCGCACCCGACACGGGCAACATGGAGATCCTCGAGGAGCACGGGACCGAGGAGCAGAAGCAGCGCTGGCTGGAGCCGATGCTGCACGGGCACCACCGCTCCTGCTTCTCGATGACCGAGCCGGAGGTGGCGGGATCGGACCCGACCACGCTGCAGGCCCGGGCCGAGCTCGACGAGGGCGCCGGCGAGTGGGTGATCAACGGCCACAAGTGGTACACGTCGGGCGCGGTAGGAGCCGACTTCGCGATTGCGATGGTGGTCACCGATCCCGAAGCTCATCAGTACGCACGGGCGAGCATGATTATCGTCCCCACCGACAACCCGGGATTCGATCTCGTCCGCTCGATCTCGGTGATGGGCCACGACAAGGGGCCCGGCCACTGCGAGATCAGATACGAGGATTGCCGGGTTCCGGAGTCGAACCTGCTCGGCCCGCGCCAGGGAGGCTTCGTGATCGCCCAAGACCGCCTCGGACCCGGCCGCATCCACCACTGCATGCGAGCGATAGGGACCTGCGAGCGGGCGATCGAGTTGATGTGCCGCCGCGCCAACACTCGTGAGGCCTTCGGCGGCAAGCTCGCCGACAAGCAGTTCATCCAGGACTTCATCGCCAAGAGCCGGATGGAGACCGAGCAGGCGCGCCTGCTGACTCTGAAGGCGGCCTGGCTGATGGACACCCAGGGCAAGCGCGAGGCGCGGCGCGAGATCTCGATGATCAAGGTGGTCGCCGCCAACGTCGTCATGGAAGTGCTCGACCGCGCGATCCAGGTCCACGGTTCGCTCGGCATGTCCGACGACACCCCACTGGCGATGATGTGGCGCTACAGCCGCATGCTCAAGGTCGCCGACGGCCCCGACGAGGTCCACAAGATGGTGATCGCCCGCCGCGAGCTCAACCATTGGGCCAAGGAGGCCGAGGGCGAGGAGGCGCCTATGACCTCAGCCGAGAACGAGTCCAAGGCCAACGGCACCCCCGCCCCGCCGGCGCGCACCGCAGCGGGCTGAGACTCCCCGTTACCCGGCGCCAACGCCCTCCGGACTCCTTACCTGGATACCCGACGGGCAGGTGAGGCAGCAGTCCTCCGCCGGGGCATCCTGCCGGGACCGGTTGCCAAGCCCGCTGGAGCTGCCGCCGGCTGAGCCGCCCGGCGGCGCCCCGGGCGGTCAGTTCGAGTCGTTCGCCTCCGACCCGCTCTCGGCCTCCGAGCCGAGATGGCTGAACTGCTTGTCCAGGTGGACGTCGGTCTGGCTGCCGTCGGGCAGCGTCACCTCGACCTCGTAGGCGCCCTCCTCGTCGCCGACCTCGGTCTCGGTCACCTCGCCCCCGCCGGTCACCTCGAGCGCCGCCTTCGACGCCTGATCCAGGGCCGAGCCGGTGATCGGGGTGTCGCTGGAATCGTCGTCGCCCGAGCCGGCTACCGCCACCCCGGCGCCGCCGAGGGCGAGCGCACCGGCCGCGGCGACTGCCGCGGCGATCTTCCTGTTCGTTCTCATCGTTACTACCTCCTTCGCGTCTGCACGCGTTCGTGGTTTGCGCCTCGACTTCTACGAGGCGGCGATGAGGTAGCGGTGAGAGCCCGCTTGAGGAGATCTTTCGGAGGTCAGTCCAGGCGCCGCTCGGCCTCGTCGGCGGCCTCGACCAGGCGCTCGACCGTGCGCGAGAAGGTCTTGGTCGCCTCGTCCTCACCCTGCTGAGAGCCGTACTGGCCGGCGGCGTAGCGGGCGAAGACGCCCTCGAGGATGATCGCCAGCTTCCAGTAGCCGAGGGCGACGTAGAAGTCGATCTCGGAGAGGTCACGGCCGGAGCGCTCAGCGTAGCGGGCCTTGACTTCCTCGCGGCCGATGAAACCGGGCGCCATCGTCGCCGGCTCGAACAGCGGCAGCAGGTCGTCGCCGTCCTCGGCCCAGTAGACGATCAGCAGGCCAACGTCGGTGAGCGGGTCCCCGAGCGTGCAGAGCTCCCAATCCACCACCGCCGCCACCTCCCCGTCGCGGTCGAGGATCATGTTGTCAAGCCGGTAGTCGCCGTGGACGATCGTCGCCGGTCCCTGCTCGGGGATCCGGGCGGCGAGCCGGTCGTGGACCTCGTTGACCAGGGGGAACTCGCGCGTCTTCGACTTCTCCCACTGCCCCAGCCAGCGGTGCAGGGTTCGGGCGACATGGTCTTCCCTCTTGCCCAGATCCCCGAGCCCGGCCTTGTCGGGATCGACCCCGTGCAGGATGAGGAGCGTGTCGACCACGCGCTCGCCGATTGCCCGCCGGTCCTTCTCCCCGAAGGTGTCGGCGTCGCCGCGAACGCGGAGGATCGGCCCGTCGAGGAACTCCATCACGTAGAAGGGCGCCTCGTTTACGGACTCGTCCTCGCAGAAGCCGACGACCGGCGGAACCGGGACCGGGGTATCGGCGAGGCCCGAGACCACCTTGTGCTCGCGGCCCATGTCGTGGGCGGAGCCGAGTCGCTTGCCGAGTGGCGGGCGCCTCAATGCCCAGCGACGGCCGTTCGCGTCGGTGACCGAGTAGGTGAGATTGGAGCGACCGCCGGCGATCATCTCGAACTCGAGCGGCGTCTCCACAGCCTCGATGTTGGCCTCAAACCAGGCCTCGACGCCTTCGCGGTCGATCCCGTCCGGCGTCTCGCTTGGCTCGTCGCTCATCGAGGCTAACCCTATTGTTCCCCCATGGCCGAACGTCAAGAGCGTGGGCTGCTCGTCGACTTCGGCGGCGTGCTGACGACCAACATCTGGAGCTCGTTCCGCTCCTTCAGCGACAACGAGGGCCTCGAGCCGGACACGGTCAAGGAGGTCTTCCGCAGCGACGGCGAGGGACTCGCCCTGCTGCGCTCGCTGGAGAAGGGGGAGCTGCCTGACGAGGACTTCGAGGCCCGCTTCGGCGCCCTGTTGGGGGTCGAGCCGGAAGACCTGATCGACCGCCTCTTCGCCGGGCTCGGGCCGGACGAGACGATGGTCGCGGCGGTCAAGGCGGTCAAAGCGGTGGGGATCCCCACCGGACTGATCTCCAACTCCTGGGGGACCGGGATCTACGATCGGGCGCCGCTGGAGATCTTCGACGCCACCGTGATCTCAGGCGACGTCGGCCTGCACAAGCCTCAACCCGAGATCTACGAGCTCGGCGCCGAGCGCATCGGGGTCCCGCCAAGCGCCTGCGTCTTCGTCGACGACCTGCGGGAGAACGTGGCCGGCGCCGAGAAGGTCGGGATGACCGCGATCCTGCACCGGGATTCAGCGGCGACGGTCGAGCGGCTCGCCGACCTGTTCGCCCTCGAATCGGTCGAATGAGGGCAGCTGGGCGCAATGGCGGTCGCGGCCGAGAGCTGCGTCGAGGCTGAGGTCGGCCTGGACCCTGAGCGTCTTCGGTTCCGACGGCTGGGCACCCTGGACGTCACTGATGATTCGGACCAGTCCGTCCTCGGTCTCCTCCACGCAGCCGGACCCCGCGGTGATCTCCATGTAGGGCGAGTAGTTGAGGTTGAACACAGCCTCGCCCTGCCCGATGCGGACGAAGAAGCCGTCCGGCGTGACGTCGAGGAGCCTCGCGTTCCCCGAGATCCGACCCGGCTCGTATCCGCGCTGAGGTCGCGGCCCGAATCGGTACAGGCGCCACTGACCGCGCCTCTCGACGAGCTCGGAGTCGAATACCCCGGAGTCGAACAGCCGGCGCTCGCTGTCGCCCAAGCGATCCGGCTCGGCATCGCTGACGGCAACCAGTGAAGCCCCCTTGGAGGCCAGCCAGTCACGGTACTCGCCGGGATCGAGCTCCTCCTGCTCGAGGAAGTCGAAGTCGTCGGACTCGAGCTGGCGTAACCAGCCGCCGGCTATCGGGAACCGCTCGGCGATGTAGACCGACTCCCAGCGGCTGCGGGTCGGCGATACGTGCACCCTCTCCTCGCCGGAGCTCTCACGGCTGATCCCCACCAGCGCCGGCTGGAAGTAGGCCTCCGAGGTCGCCGGGTCGCCCTCGGCCGAGGCCACATCACGGACCGTGGCGCTCCACTGCCACCACAGCAGCGGCACGGCAAGCAGCGCGAGCAGCACCGGGCGGCGACCGATCAGAAGGATCGCGAAGAGCGGCCCGGCGAAGGTCGCGCCGAGCCGGACCACGTTGCCGCCGAGAGGGGTCTCGACGATCAGGGCGGTCAGCGAGAGCGCGAGATACAGCACCGCGCCCCAGCGCAGGACCGGCTGGTCGATCCCGCCGAGGATCAGCAGTGCCACGACCACGAGCGGGATCCAGGCCCAGGCGCTGACCGCGAAGGTCTGGAAGCCGTCGGTCGGGAAAGCGAGGGTGAGGGCCGCGAGTGCCAGCGACGCCCCGAGGCCGCCGGCAAGCGCGGGAACGATCCGGGAGGAGCTCCGGCCGATCCATTCCGAGGGCGAGTAGCGGGCGGCGAGGACCGCGGCGCAGGCAAGACCGGCGAACAACCCCGCAACGGGGCTGGCGAGCGAGGTCATCGCACCGGCCACGAAGGCGAGGACCGGTCGCCCGCGCTGGACGGCGAGCAGGCAGGCCAACCCAATCGCCAATCCGAGGGCGAAGGTGGTCCTCCCCGCGAACGGAGCCGCCGCGGAGGCGAGGCCGAACCAGATCACGCCCAGCCAAGCCCGCTCGCCCCATTCCCGGAGGGCGAGCGCGGAAAACAGGACCGTGGCCGCCACCGCCGACAGCGCCCCCACAGCCACCGGACCCAGCCAGGCACCCAGCGGCGGGTAGATCAGGCTGTAGCCCGGGATCGTGTGGCCGCCGTACCAGTCCGGGTTCCAGATCACGAACCCGTCGCGCTCCCACAGGTCGGCCCGGAAGGTCTGCGCCGCGAGATCGAGCGCCTGCGGCTGCCAGATCAGGTAGACGACAGCGAGCAGCGCCGAGAGCGCGATCGCGATCGCCGCACAGTGGCGCCGCGCGAAGCTGATGGGCCCTGTAGTCCCCGACACCCGGGGAAGGTTAGGTCGGCCGGTGGCCGAGCTAGTCCTTGGCGTACTCGACCCGGACCTGCTTGCCCTTGAGCTTGGTGTCGTTGAGGCGCTCGAGTACCTGCTCGGCATGGTCGGTATCGAGGTCGACGAAGGTGAAGCGCTCGAGCACACGGATGTCGTGGATCGAGTCCTCCGGGATCACCGCACCCTCGACCAGTGCCCACTCGACGTCCTCCTCCTCGAGGCCGCTGCGCGAGCCGCGGTTGAGGAAGAGCTTGGTGCGCTCGGAATCGCCGTTGTGGGCAGCCTTCTCCTTCGAGTGGTCGCGGCGCCTGGGACGCGGCGCGTGCTCGATCCGCTCATCGGGTCGCTCCCACTCGCCGATCGAGGTCTTCGCCTCGTTCTCGATCCGCTCGATCTCGCCGCGCTCCTTCGGGGTGACGAAGGTGATCGCGCGGCCGGTGCGGCCGACGCGGCCGGTGCGGCCGATCCGGTGGACGTAGATCTCGGTGTTGTTGGGGAGATCGAAGTTGATCACGTGGGTGACATGCTCGATGTCGAGCCCGCGGGCAGCGACGTCGGTCGCCACCAGCAGCGGCGACTGGTGCTCCTTGAACGAGATCATCACGCCGTCGCGCTGCCCCTGGCTCATGTCGCCGTGCAGGGCCTTGCAGGGGAAGCCCTTGTCGCGAAGACGCTTGTCGAGGCGGGCGGTGCCGATCTTGGTCCGGCAGAAGACGATCGCCTGCTCCGGCTCCTCGGCCCGCAAAACCTCGACCAGCTTCTCGACCTTCTCCTTCTGATCGACCGCTACGAAGGCCTGCTCGATCGCATCGACGGTCAGCTGCTTCGGCGTGATCGAGATCGTCGTCGGGTCGTACATGTAGGTCTCGGCGAGGCGCGCGATCGGCGGCGGCATCGTCGCGCTGAACAGCATCGTCTGGCGGCCGTTCGGGCACATCCGCAGGATCTTCTCCACGTCCTCGATGAAGCCGAGGTCGAGCATCTCGTCGGCCTCGTCGAGGACGACATAGCGCGCCGCGGTGAGGTTGAGTGAACCGCGCGAGGTCAGATCCATCATCCGGCCGACGGTGGCGACGACGACGTGGGCGCCGTATCGGACCCGGGCGGCCTGGTCGCGGACCGAGGTGCCGCCGAAGACGGCGACGACGTTGACGTCGAGGTGCTCGGCGTAGCTGCGCAGGGCCTGCGTCACCTGGATGCAGAGCTCACGCGTCGGGGTGAGGACGATCGCCTGGGTCGAGTCGTCGTCGGGGTCGAGGTACTGAAGCAGCGGCAGGCCGAAGGCGGCCGTCTTGCCGGTGCCGGTCTGTGCCTGGCCGATCACGTCGTGGCCGCCGAGCAGCTCGGGGATCGCCTGGTCCTGAATAGCTGTCGGCTCCTCGATGCCGAGCTCGTCCAGCGCCTGGACGATCTCCGGCTTGAGGCCGATGTCATGGAAGTTGCTCAAGGTCTGTTACTCCTAGCGGTGGCCGGCGCACGGCCACGGTTTTTGGTGGGTCTGTGGGAATCTAGGCGCTCGGGTCGAGGAGCAACTTGCCGTGCGTCCGGCGCTCCTGCAGCTCGATCTGAGCCTGGGCGACATCACTCATAGGGAAGATGCCTCCGATTACGACCTCGAGCTCCTCGGAGGCTACAGCTCCCAGCAACTCGGAGATGCCACGCTTGAGCAGATCGGGCCGCTGCAGCAGGTGGACGATCCAGAATCCGACCACCGATCTGGTCGTCCGCATCAGCTTCTGGGTCTTGACGATGTTCGGCTCCCGCGAGGCGATCCCGAAGGTCACCATCCGCCCGAATGGGGCCAGTACCGCGAGCTGGCGCTCAAAGGCCGCCCCACCGGACATCTGCAGAACGACGTCGACCTGCTCGCCGCCGTTGGCCTCGAGCAGCGCCTCACCGATCTCCTCCTCACGGGAGTCGACGGCCGCATCGGCACCGAGCCGCTCGACCAGTTCCCGCTTCTCGGGCGTCGAGGCGAGCCCGATGACCCGGGCGCCCATCTGCTTGGCGAGCTGTACCGCGAGAGTCCCCGTGCCCCCGGCGGCGGCCTCTACCACCACCGTCTCGCCCTCCTCGACCCTGGCGCTGACCCTCAGCAGCGCCCAGGCCGTCAACCCCTGCAGCAGGACTGCCGCCGCCTGATCGTCGGAGACCCCATCTGGGATCGGCACCAGCGCCTGCGCGGGCACTGCGACCTTCTCCGCGTAACCACCGCCGGCAAGCATCGCCGCAAACCTGCGACCGTCGTCGGTGCGACCGCTGACCTCGGCACCGGGAATCAGCGGCAGCTCAGCCTTCGCCAGGTAGTCGTTGTGCCGCTGGTGGGTATCGGCGAAGTTCATCCCGGCGCGGGCTACCTCGATCACGACCTCGCCCTGCGTCGGCTCGGGATCGGGCAGCTCGACGACCTCGAGCACTTCCGGCCCACCGAACTCCTTGATCCGCACCGCTCGCATTCCCACCATCCTATGAAAGCCGGCGGTATGCCACGATGCCGCGCTCATGGCCCTCACCGTTGTCGGATCGATCGCCTTCGACGCCGTGCGCACCCCGTTCGGCGAGCGCGAGCGGATGCTCGGGGGCTCCGCCGTCCACTTTTCGCTCGCCGCCAGCTTCTTCACCCAGGTCCGGGTGGTCGGCCCCGTCGGCGACGACTTCGGAGCCGAGGAGATCGCGGTGCTCGAGGGGCGGGGGATCGAGACCGGCGATATCGAGCGGGTCGACGGCGGCAGGACCTTCTTCTGGCAGGGCCATTACGAGCACGACCTCAACGTCGCCCACACCGACGACACCCAGCTCAACGTCTTCGCCGAGTTCGAGCCGAAGCTCTCTGAGCTCTCACGCTCCTCGGAGGTCCTCTTCCTCGGGAACATCCAGCCCGAGCTCCAGCAAGAGGTCCGGGCGGAGGCAAGCGGCGCCCACTTCGTCGCGCTCGACTCGATGAACCTCTGGATCGACACCGCGCGCGACCCGCTGTTGGCGGCGATCGGGGAGATCGACTGCCTGCTGCTCAACGACGCCGAGCTCCGCCAGCTGACCGGCGAGCCCAATCTCGCCAAGGCCGCGCGCACCGTGATGGCCCTCGGCCCGAGTATCGTCGTCGCCAAGCGCGGCGAGTACGGCGCCGCACTGTTCACCAACTCCGACGTCTTCGCGATCCCGGCGCTCCCGCTCGAGGACGTCCGCGATCCGACCGGAGCCGGCGACAGCTTCGCCGGCGGCTTCTTGGGATACCTCGATTCGGCCGGCGCCGAGAGCCCGACCGAGGAGGACCTGCGCCGGGCGATGGTCTTCGGCTCGGTGATGGCCTCCTTCAACGTCGAGGACTTCGGCACCGAGAGGGTCCGCTCGCTGGCGCCGGCAGAGGTCGAGGAGCGCCTGACTCAGTTCAAGGAGCTGACCCACTTCACCGAGGCCCCGATCACCGCCTGAAGGGGCGATCGGCCGCCGGGGGCGTGCCAAGGCGGCGGGGCTGGGATACTTCGCTCTCCGGCAAGCACATCCCACGAGACTTTTCAGAGGAGAGGACCGCATGAGCGAGACCAAAGACACGCTCTCGATCACCGACAATCGCACCGGTCGGGGCTACGAGGTCGAGATCAACGACGACACGATCCGGGCGATGGACCTGCGCCAGATCAAGGTCAACGAGGACGACTTCGGGATGATGACCTACGACCCGGCCTACAAGAACACGGCGTCGTGCAAGTCGGAGATCACCTACATCGACGGCGAGGCAGGCATCCTGCAGCACCGTGGCTACCCCATCGAGGAGCTCTGCGAGCACTCCTCCTACCTCGAGGTCGCCTACCTGCTGATCTTCGGCGAGCTGCCGACGGAGCAGCAGCTCGAGCGCTGGGTCCACGACATCACCCATCACACCTTCGTCCACGAGGACATCAAGTCGATGCTCGAGGGCTTCCGCTACGACGCCCACCCGATGGGGATGCTGCTCTCGACCGTCGGCGCGATGTCGACGTTCTACCCCGGCGCCAAGGACATCGACGACCCCGAAGAGCGCTACATGGCGGCGATCCGGCTGATCGCGAAGATGCCGACCCTGGCCGCGTTCTCCTACCGCCACTCGCTGGGCCTGCCCTACGTCTACCCAAGCAACGAGCTCTCCTACGCGGGCAACTTCCTCGGGATGATGAAGCAGATGACCGAGCTCAAGTACGACCCGGATCCGCGTCTGGCGAAGGCTCTCGACGTCCTCTTCATCCTCCACGCCGACCACGAGCAGAACTGCTCGACGAGCTCGGTTCGCGCCGTCGGCTCCTCGCAGGTGGATCCCTACTCGGCCGTCGCCGCGGGTGTCGCGGCGCTGTACGGACCGCTCCACGGCGGCGCCAACGAGGCGGTGCTGCGGATGCTGAACCGGATCGAGAAGAAGGAGAACATTCCCGACTTCCTCGAGGGCGTCAAGAACCGCGACGAGCGGCTGATGGGCTTCGGCCACCGGGTCTACAAGAACTACGACCCGCGGGCCCAGATCATCAAGAAGCACGTCGAGGCGGTCCTCGACGCGGTCGGGCACGACAACCCGCTGCTCGAGCTCGCGACCGAGCTCGAGAACCGCGCGCTCGACGATGAGTACTTCACCGATCGCAAGCTCTACCCGAACGTCGACTTCTACTCGGGCCTGATCTACGAGGCGCTCGGGATCCCGAACGAGATGTTCACGGTGATCTTCGCGATCCCGCGGACCTCGGGCTGGATCTCCCAGTGGATGGAGATGGCCGATGACAGCGAGCAGGCGATCGCGCGGCCGAGGCAGATCTACACCGGCGAGCGCGACCTCCAGTACAGGCGGGTCGGCGAGCGCGAGGGAGAACAGAAGATCATCGGACCGCCCGCCAGGCGCCCGGTCAAGGCCCGTCGCGGCGCCTAGGGCGTCCGGGCCGCGGCGTTGGAGGGCGCTGAGCAATGCTCCAGGTCCAGCGCGAGCGCGGCCTGGTCGGCGAGCTCGGTGAGGCGCGTCTACGGCCCCGTCCTGACCATCTGGGCCGTCCCCGCAGGCTCGAGGGCGAGGGTGGCCGCCACGGCGGCGAACGCGACCCCCTCCCGCCGCTCGCCCCGTTCTCATCCGGCGGCAAGCTGCAGGTAGGCTCGGAGCACCCGATGGCCGCCTTCAAGCTGACGATCAGGAACGGGCCCCGCGTCCGGCGCTCCGAGCACGAGACCGCCGAGGAGGCGCTCGCGGCGCTCGATCGCGCGGTCGGGGAGCTCGCGGCCGAGGGCGGTCTGGAGGAGATCAGGATGCTGCGGACGTTCAGACCCGATCAGCGGGTCAAGGCCCGCCTGGAAATATCAACCGGCAGGTTCTTCCGGCGCCGTGAGGCCGGCGTCGATCTGATGGGCGACGGCAGCGTCATTCCCTACGCCGGCGGCGCCTTCAAGCGGCCGATCGATTCCCACCAGGACGACTACCTGAACGCGCTGGCGGAGGCGCTGCGAGACTAGGGCGATGTCTGCGGATCCGCACAGGGGCCACGCCGAGACCGACCTCGAGGGGATCGAGGTCGGCAACCGCGTCAAGCTCCCGCGCGGCGCGCAGCCGCCGATCCGCGTCTACATCAACGGCGTCGAGCAGACCGAGGGTGAGGATTACGAGCTCGAGCCCGGCGAGGTCGTCTTCGGCGAGCCGATCGTCAAGGAGGGCAAGCTCGGCGGCCTGCGCTGGCTGTCGATGTACATCGGGCTGTTCGGCTCCTATCGCAAGCACGAGGTCGTCGACGTCGAGTACAGGATCGACGGCAAGCCCCACCTCGCCTCCGACCTGCCGGTCGTCGAGGAGGACTAACAACGCGGGCCCGGTGGCTCCTAGGCCACTCCGGCGAGCCCGGCGACCCGCTCACGGTGAACCGAAGCGACCCCGTAGAGCTGGCCCGCTGCACGAGCGCGCTTGAGCAGGAAGTGGAGATCGTGCTCCCAGGTGAAGCCGATTCCCGCGTGTACCTGCAGCGAGGACTTGCAGACGTCCCAGGCAGCATCGGAGGCACGAGCCTTCGCCATCGCGGCGGCGAGGGCCAGCGACTCCGGCTCGGCGTCGGCGACCCAGGCGGCGTAGTAGGTCAGCGAACGCGCTTCCTCGACGTCGTACAGCATCTGGGCGCAGGCGTGCGAGACGGCCTGGTAGGCGCCGATGGGACGGCCGAACTGCTCGCGCTCCTTGGCGTAGTCGACGGCCATGTCCATCGCCCGCTGCGCGATCCCCACGAGCTCCCCGGCCGCCGCAACCGCGATCCGGTCACGGGCGGCGGCGACGTCGCCCACAAGGGCCTCGCCCCCACCGCTCACCGTGGCGAAGCGGCGGGTGGGATCGATCGCGTCGATCGCCTCCACAACGGCATCTGAGCCCGCGACCACGCTGCCCTCCCCCTCGCCGAGGAGGACGATGAACTCCGCCCCCTCTGCGTCGGGAACCAGCTCAGCGGACCCCTCGCCGGGGAGGAACCCGGCGGTGCCGCGCGCCTCCCCGCTCGCCGATCCGGCCAACCAGCTCCCACGCTGGGAGTCGCTTCCGGCTTGCGAGAGCGCGAGGCCGGCGGCGGCGTTGGAGAGGAAGGGAGTCGGAGCGCAGGCGTGGCCCAGCTCCTCGCACAGAATGACCAGCTCGACGAGACCGAGCCCCTGACCACCCTGCTCCTCAGGGATCGCGATGCCGGGCCAGCCGAGCTCGCAGATCTCCTTCCAGAGATCGTCGTCGTAGCGGCCGGCCTCGGCCAGCTCACGAACCACGTCGGGCTTGAACCGGCTCTGCAGGAACTGCCTGGCAGTTGACTTGATCTCCGACTGCTCGTCGTTGAATCCGAAATTCATCTGCTCTCTCCTATCGAAGCTTCGGTAGGCCGAGCACCCGCTCGGCGACGATGTTCTTCAGCACCTCGGAGGTGCCGCCCTCGATCGAGTTGGCCCGCGAGCGGAGCATCCTGTAGGTCCACTCGGAGTCCTTCTCGAGACCCTCGGGGCCGAGAATCTCGGTCGCTAGCTCGGTCATCTCCTGGTTGATCGAACCCCACTGGAGCTTCGCGATCGATCCCTCGGGGCCGGGAATACCGGTCTTGATCTGCTGGGTGAGGGAGCGCATCGAGCCGAGCCGCAGGGCCTCGGTACCCATCTTCAGCTTCGCGATCCGCTGCCGGATCACGGGGTCGGAGCTGACCCCGCGTTCGTTGACCAGCTCGATCAACTCGTCAAGGTCGTTGGCGAGGCCGACGGCCGCTGAGGCCCCGAGCCCGGCGCGCTCGTTCATCAGGGTCGTGATCGCGACCATCCAGCCGTTCCCGACGCCACCGATCACGTTCTCGTCCGGGACGAAGGCGTCCTCGAAGAAGACCTCGTTGAACTCCGACTCGCCGGTGATCTGGACCAGCGGGCGAACGTCGATCTCGTCCTGCTCCATGTCGCAGATGAAGTAGGTGAGGCCCTTGTGCTTGGGCGCGTCGGGATCGCTGCGGGCGACGAGCATGCACCATTTGGCCACGTGGCCGAGGGTGGTCCAGACCTTCTGTCCGGTGATCCGCCAGCCGCCGTCCACCTTGACCGCCTTGGTCTTCAGCGAGGCGAGATCCGATCCCGATTCGGGCTCGGAGAAGCCCTGGCACCAGATCTCCTCCGCCGAGAGGATCGGCTCGAGGAAGCGCTCCTTGTGGCTCTCGTCGCCGTGGGCCATGACCACGGGCCCGCCCATCACCAGGCCGAGGATGTTCGCCGGCCGCGGAACCTTCGCAGCCGCCATCTCGCCGTAGAAGATCGTCTGCTCGAGCAGGCTCGCCCCACGGCCGCCGTACTCCTTCGGCCAGGCCACCCCGGCCCAACCGTCGGAATGCATCTTCCGCTGCCAATCACGCTGGAACTCGAACTTGGCGGAATCGTCGCCGTCCGGAGCCGGTCCGGGGTGGTTCTCCGAGAGCCAGCTCCGCACCTCATCGCGGAACTCATGCTCGCTGTCGCTCAGGGTCAGATCCACGCTCGTCCTCCTCGAATCGAGGCGCGCCGGCCGGGCGGCTCCTCGCCCGTGATCGTCAGCGCCGTTGATTGACTGGTCGGTCAACCAGGAATCTATCGGACCGTCGAGCTCTCCTCGGTGGCGGCTCGGCGGGGGTCGATCAGCACTCCCGGATTGAGCAGGCCGGAGGGATCGACCTCGGCCTTGGCCGCCGCCAGCGCCTCGGCAAAGGGCTCGGGTCGCTGCAGGTCGTACCAGGGGCGATGGTCGCGGCCGACCGCATGATGATGAGTGATGGTGCCGCCGGCCGAGACGAGCGCCTCCGAGACCGCCGCCTTGATCTCATCCCACTGCTCGACCTCGGAGCCGCGGCGCGCCGGCGCGAGGACCGTGAAGTAGGGAGCGGGACCGTCGGGATAGACGTGGGTGAAACGGCAGGTGATCCGCGGGGCTCCGGGACCGTCGGCGGGCGCCTCGCAGACGTCGGCGACGGCGCGACGGGCCGCCTCGGTAGCCACCGAGTGCAGCTCCGCGAAACGATCCCAGGTGATCGCGGTCTCGAAGGTCTCCGACAGGACCCCGAGCGAGACCAGCGAGTCACGCAGATAGGGTGCGGCGAGGAAGGCGTGCCGCCAGGCGCCGACCGAGTCGTCCCCGTCGGCCGAGCCGCCACCACCGCGAACCTCGCCCGGCCTGCCACCGTGGTCGCTCGCGCACTCAACCGCCTGCCGCATCTGTTGCTCGAGGGGCCCGAAGGCGCTCTCGAAACCGAGTATCAGCAGAGCCTCCTCGCCGTCGCCGGCCTGGGTGGTGAGCGCCTCGAGCGGATCCAGCAGTCGGCAGTTGGAGGGGTTGAGGTCGGACTGCGAGAGCGCGCGGACCGCCTCGGCGCCGGCCCGGAAGTCATCGAACTCGACCCCGCAGGAGAGCTTGAACGTCGGCCGCGGGCGAACCCGGACCCAAGCCTCGGTGATCAGGCCGAGGATCCCCTCCGAGCCGATCATCATTCGATCGGGGCTCGGGCCGGCGCCCGAGCCAGGTAGACGACGGCTCTCCCAGATCCCGGTCGGGGTCACCGCCCGCACGGACTCGACGAGATCGTCGATGTGGGTGTAGAGGGTCGCGAAGTGCCCGCCGGCGCGGGTCGCGATCCAGCCGCCGAGGGTGGAGTACTCGAAGGACTGGGGGAAGTGGCGCAGGGTGAGGCCCCGCTCCCCCAGCTGCCGTTCGAGATCGGGTCCCAGGGCGCCGGCCTGAATCAGGGCGGCGCGGGAGGTCCCATCGATCTCCAGCACCCGGTCGAGATGTCCCAGATCGATCGTGATCACCCCCCGGTAGCCGTGGCCGACCCGGGGTTCGACCCCGCCGACGACGCTGGTCCCGCCGCCGTAGGGGATCACCGCCAGCCGTCGCTCGGCGGCGAACTCGAGCACGCGGCGAACGTCGTCCTCGTCGCGGGGACGCGCGACCATGTCAGGGGTGCGATCGAAGCGGCCGCGGAAGCCGCGGACGACATCGCGGTAGGCCTTCCCCATCGCGTGCGAGAGCCGCTCGTAGGGGTCGTCGCTGATCAGGTCGGAGAGGGAGTCGGGGGGGCTCAGGCGCGAGGGCGCCAGCTCGACCTCGTCGACCGGCACCGGCTCCTCGATCCGATCGACGTCGAACCCGAGCCGCTCGCGCACCAGCGGAACCATCGACTCCAGGCCGGCACGGTCGAGCTGCTGGTCCTCCCGGCCCCATCCCCAGTGCTTGCGCCGCCGCACCGACATCTCCCTCACTCTATTTCGCCGGCGAGGCCGGCCCGTCAGCGAGCCCCGCGGAGCAGCGACTGCTGCAGGTGCTGGTCGTCGAGCTCGGCCGGCTCGGTGGTCTCGACGAAGTCGATGAGCGCCCGGGCGAACCGCCGCGGCTCGCTGACGTGGGGAAAGTGCCCGGCGCCCTCGAAGATCTCGAGACGGCTGCCCGGCATGTCCTGATGGGCGCTGTGCCCGTGCTCGGCCGGGATGATCCGGTCGCGGCTGCCCCAGAAGAGCATCGAGGGCATGTTCTCGGTCAGGTACAGGCGGTCCCGAGCGGAGACGCGCTGGCCGGCGTGATCGATCACGCCGCGCATGGTGTGGATGAAGGCTCGCCGCGCCTCGGGGTCGGAGAGCGACGCGTACCCGGTCGCGACCTCGGCCTTGTCGGGGCTGACGCCAAGACCTATCGCGCCTAACGCGCGGCCGAGGAGGCGGCCCGCCTCGATCACCTGGCTGTGCGCGATCAGCGGAATCACCAGCTCGGAGCCGGGGAGCGTTGCAGCGCGCAGAGCGAGGCTCACCTCCTGGCCGAGCCCGCCGCTGGAGACCAGGACCATGCGCTCGCAACGCTCGGGGAACTGGTAGGCCATCTGCATCGCGATACCGCCCCCAAGCGAGTGGCCGACGATCGTCGCCTGAAAGTGGCCCAGCGCTCCGAGCAGGTCGCGGATGCCGGCGGCGAAGGCCCCGAGCGAGTAATCGCCCCTCGGCTTCGCCGAGAGGCCATGGCCGAGGAGGTCGGGGGTGACGACCGTGAAGCGATCAGCAAGCCAGGGCAGCACCTCGTCCCAGGTGTCCATGTTCCCGGTCACACCGTGGATCAGCACCAGGACCGGGCCCTGCCCGACCTCTCGGTAGGTGACTCGGTGGCCGTGGAGCTCGATCTCGGAGACTGGTACCTCCCCGAGGAGCAGGGGGCGGGCGGACTCTGTGGCGCCCGGACCCGGGTCCTGCGCTTCGACGGTTGCATGCATCGGTGCAATGGTAGGGGTCCGGGAGGCCGCGCGGTGTGACGTGTCTCACCTGCCACGATTACATCGGGTGGTGAAACAATGACCACGATGAAGAGAGTCTTGGTAACCGGGGGAGCCGGGTTCATAGGCGGCGCGATCCGCGACCGACTCAGGGGCGAGGGGATCGAGGTCACCGGACTCGACATGCAGACCGACAAGGGCGCCGGGATCTTCGCCGGCGACATCACCGAGGCCGGGAGCTGGCAGCGGGCTGCGGAGGGAGCCGACACCGTGTTCCACACCGCCGCCGCCGTCACCAACACCGCCTCCAGCGATTTCGGGTGGCGGGTCAACGTGCTTGGCACGAAGCATGTGATCGACGCCGCCGTCGATGCCGGGGCGACGCGATTCGTCCACTTCTCCTCGATCCGCGCCTTCAGCGATCTCGACTTCCCCGCGGAGGTCGGGGAGGACCATCCCGTCCGACCCGATCGCAGCGTCTACGTCAACACCAAGATCGCCTCCGAGCAGGTAGCCCTGCAGGCCCACGCCGAGGGCCGAATCGAGGTCACCATCGTCCGGCCCGGCGATGTCTACGGACCCGGCTCGCGACCGTGGACGATCCTGATCGTCGACGCGATCCGCAAGGGGCAGTTCGTGCTCCCGGCCCGAGGCAAGGGCGTGTTCAGCCCGGTCTTCATCGACAACCTCGTCGACGGAGTGGTTCTCGCCGGCAGCAAGCCCGAGGGGGCCGGGCAGGTCTTCACGATCTCCGACGGCGTCGGCGTAACGACCAGGGAGTTCTTCGGCCACTACTACCGGATGCTCGACAAGCGCGGCCCCTACGCGGTGCCGACCCCCGCGGCGCTGGCGCTCGTGGCTGTGCCGGAGGGCGTGGCTTGGATGCGCGGTGAGCCGACCGAGATCAGCCGCGAGTCAATGCGCTACCTGGCACGCACCGAGACGTACTCGATCGAAAAGGCCCGGCGGATGCTCGGCTATGAGCCGAAGGTCGACCTCGCCGAGGGAATGCGGCGTACGGAGGCCTGGCTGCGTGAAAAGGGTCTGCTGGAAGGATGAGGTCAGCTCCGAGCAGGTGTGCTCGCGGTGTTTCCCCAGGCCGCGAGCCACTATCACCGGATTTTGCGGCCTCTTCGTTCCCCCGGCGAGGGTGCTCCCTCGTGTCGACCGACACGATCTTTAGTCTTCGCGGCCCGAAGGCGTACCCGGATCGACCCGAAGGGAATCGAGGATGGAGAGTACGAGTCCGAGCAACTCCCGCTGGCAGCAGCTGCTGGCCGTTCAGGGCGAGCTCGAGCAGTCGATGATCACCCTCCCAGAGCTGGTGGACCGCGACTTCAAGCCGCGCAAGGTCTCGGCGCGGACCGTCCGCTTCGCGCAGGCATTGGCGTGCGACGTCGGCTGGTCAGGGATCAGTGAGGCGCGGGCGCGGCGTGCGGCGCGCCGGATTCACTAGCGGCCGCGATCACCTTCTCGGCCAGATTGGGCGGGACCTCGTCGTAGCGGGCGAACTCGAGCGAGTATTCGCCTCGACCGCCGGTGACCGCGCGCAGAACCGGCGCGTAATCGAGCACCTCCGCCATCGGCACCTCCGCGGCGATCTCCGTTGCGGCGCCCTTCGGCTCCATTCCGAGCGGATGGCCGCGCCGTGAGTTGAGGTCCCCGATCACGTCGCCGACCGCGTCCTCGGGGGCCGCGATCGTCATGCTGACGATCGGCTCAAGCAGGACGGGTGATGCGTCGGCCATCGCCTGCTTGAAGGCCATCGACCCGCAGATCTTGAACGCCATCTCGGAGGAGTCGACCGAATGGTGCTGGCCGTCGAAGAGGCGAACCCTGACGTCCTTGACCGGGTAGCCGGCCAGACAACCGTGCTGCATCGCCTCCAGCACCCCCTTCTCGACCGCCGGGATCAATCCACCCGGAATCGCGCCCCCCTTGATCGCATCGACGAACTCCAATCCCGAGCCCGGCTCGGCCGGCTCGATCTCGAGGTGGCAATCGGCGAACTGGCCGCGACCGCCCGACTGCTTCTTGTAGCGGGCGTGGGCGGTGGCGGGAGCGCGGACCGCCTCGACGTATGGGACCCGGGGCGGGTGCAGCTCGATCTCCGCCCCGTACCGATCTCGCATCCGCTCAACGATCACGTCGACGTGGATCTGGGTCAACCCGGCGATGATCTGCTCGCCGGTCTGAGGGTCCCGGTGAACGTCGAGGGTCGGATCCTCCTCGCGCAGGCGGCGGATCGCCTTCACCGCCTTCTCCTCGTCCCCCTTCGTGCGCGCCTCGTAGGCAAAGGCCATCACCGGGCTCGGGAGCTCGAGCTTCGGCAGCTCGAGCTCGCGCTCCGACCCGCAGAGCAGATCGCCAACGTGGGTGTCCTTGAGCTTCGCGAGGACTCCGATATCGCCCGCGCCGAGGTCCGTCACGGGCGCCATCTCGGCTCCCTGTAGCTGGGCAAGCTGCCCGATCCGCTCCCGCACCCCGCGGCTGACGTTGTGGACGTGCGACTCGGCAAGCAGTGTCCCGGAGAGCACCCGCACCAGGTTGAGCCGGCCGGCGTAGGGATCCGCACGCGTCTTGAAGACGTGGGCCACCAGCTCGGCGTCATCCGCCGGCTCGACCGAGGCCGGCTCCCCGTCGACGCCGATTAGCTCGCGCGGGCCGCGCATCGCCGGCGACGGCAGGTCCTCGACCAGCGCCTCGAGCAGGCGGGCGGTGCCGAGGTTGCGCGTCGCCACCCCGCAGGTGACCGGGAACAGATGGCCCTCGGTCACCCCCCGCTTGAGCGCGGTGACGATCTCCTCGTGATCGATCTCCTCGCCCTCGAGGTAGCGCTCCATCAGTTCGTCGGAGTTCTCCGCCACCTCGTCCATCAGCTTCTCCCGGTACTCGGCGGCTCGCTCCTCATACGCCTCGGGAATCCCGGCCTCCTCGACCTCGCCGCGGCCTGGGCCTCGATGGAGGAAGGCCTTCATGTCGATCAGGTCGATGACTCCGGAGATCTCCCCCTCGGCGCCGAGGGGGATCTCGGTGGCAACGACATGCGGACCGAAGGCGGACTTGAGGCCGTCCAGGGTCGCGAAGAAGTCGGCGCGGTCGCGGTCGAGCATGTTGACGAAGACGAGCCGAGGCAGACCGCCCTCGGCGGCGCGGCGCCAGAGGCGCTCTGTGCCGACCTCGACTCCGGCGACAGCGCTGACCACGGCGACGGCCGCATCGACCACGGCGAGCGCGGCCAGCGGCTCGGCGACGAAGCTGGGCTCGCCCGGGGTGTCGAGGACATTGAGCTTGCGGTCGGCGTGCCCGAAGGAGCAGACGCCGGTCTCGATCGAGATCCCCCGTGCGCGCTCGTCATCGGCCGAGTCGGAGACCGTGGTCCCGTCGTCGACGCTCCCGAGCCGGCCTACGACACCGGCCTCGTAGAGCAGCGCCTCGCACAGCGAGGTCTTACCGCACCCGCGATGACCGACCAGAGCAACGTTCCTGATCCGATCCGCGGGCTTGTGCGACATGGCGCAAACCTATCGCAGCGGGCGAGCCGACCCCGAGCGCGGCCGGCGCTTCTACCAGTGGACGCCCCGCATCAGGTAGGCGAAGGCGATCTGCTGGGCTGTCGCCTGATCATCCTCGGGATAGCTCTCGGGCGGTGCGTCAGCGTCGCCGGGGCCGCCCCCGGTCTCGGCCTTCTCCTTCTTCTTGCCCTTCTTGGCCGCGGTCGAGTCAGGGAACATGTGGTAGGCGCTGTTGAGGATGTAGTCCATCGACTTCGGGTTGATCGCGTAGAGGATCTGACCGAGGGTCCCGACCGGCGTCGCAATCCGCTTCGGCTCGTAGACGATCGCATCGCAGAGCATGTCGGCCGCCTCGTCGGGGGTGATCGTCGGGAACTTGTCGTACATCTTCGTCGGCGCGATCATCGGCGTGCGCACGAGCGGCATGTGCACGGTGGTGATCTTGACACCGTCGTCGACGATCTCGGAGGCGATGCAGCGGGAGAACGCGTCAAGCGCGGACTTCGAGGCGACGTAGGCCGAGAAGCGGGGCATGTTGGTCTGCACCCCGATCGAGCTGACGTTGATGATCTGCCCACTCTTGTTTTCGCGCATCGCCGGCAGCAGTCGAAGGATGGCCCGCACCGGACCGAAGTAGTTGAGCTGCATCGTCCGCTCGAAGTCGTGGAAGCGGTCGTAGGCGAGCGCAATCGAGCGCCGGATCGAGCGTCCGGCGTTGTTGATCAGCACGTCAACGGCCCCATGTTGATCGAGCACCTCCGCGCACATGCGATCGATGTCCTCCATGTCGGAGAGGTCGCAGGGATGGACGTAGGCCTCGCCGCCGCCGTTGACGATCGCGTCACGCGTGTGCTCGAGCTTCGCGGGCGTGCGCGCGACGAGGAGGACGATCCCGCCCGCCTCGGCGATCTTCATCGCCGTCGCCTTGCCGATCCCGGAGGAGGCGCCGGTGACCATGACGACGCGCCCCTCGACGTTCTTGGTCAGGCTGGCATTTCCGAACGCTCTCTTGCCGGCGCGGACAAGCTCGTCGGGTATCTGCTGGCCGATGATCTGGCTCAGCCCGCCGACCAGGCCGGCGCGACCGCGAACCGCCCCGAGCAGGGTCCTGTCCCTGTACAGGTCCGGATCGAGGTGACGTGCCCAGTAGTCCCAGAGCCTGTCCGCGTAGGAAGCGAGCGGCGGGACGCTGATCCCGGTCCCCTCCAGCGCCGCCTCGGTGTTGCGGGAGTCGAAGTGAGTCGGATAGTGGAGGTAGACGAGGACCTCGCGAGGGATCCCGAAGTCGGCGAGGACGGCATCGGCGACGGTGTTCGCGAACGGGAGCGCGCTGAGCCCCAGCCCCAGCAACGGCTCCAGCGACTCGGTGATCGCCGGCGGCGTGTGCAAGGTCGCCTCGGGGGCGTGCGCGGCCTTGGCGAAGGTGTCGATCACCTCGCCGGCGCTGAGCGGGTGCGGATCGGTGAGGCTGAAGGCGCGGCCGTCGAGATCGGGTTCGTGCGCGATGTGGTCCATCGCCTTGGTGACGAAGTCGACCGGGACGATGTTGATCTCCCTGCCCTCGACCCCGGGCATCGGCGCCCAGCTCGGAACCGCCTGACGCAGACGCTTGATCAGCTTGAAGAAGTAGTAGGGCCCGTCGACCTTGTCCATCTCGCCGGTCTCGGAGTGCCCGACGACGATGCCGGGCCGATAGACCCGCCAGGGCCGCTCGCACTCCTCGCGGACCACCAGCTCGGACTCGTGCTTGGTCTGGAAGTAGGGGTGGTTGTCGACCTCCTGCGCCTCCTCGAACATGTCCTCGCGCCAGGTGCCCTCGTACAGCCCCGCCGCGGCGATCGAGCTGACCATGTGCACCCGGCCGGCCTCGAGCTCCTCGGCGAGCTGCACGGCGTGCCTGGTGCCCTCGACGTTGGCGACCCGCTGCGACTCGGCGTCGGCCTGCATGTCGTAGATCGCGGCGAGATGAAAGAAGTGCTCGATGCCGTCCCCCTGCATCCGCTCGAGATCCTCGTCGCTGACCCCGAGCCGACGCTGCGAGAGGTCGCCGATCACCGGCTCGATCCGGCCGTCGTCGGCGCCCCAGCGGTTGATCAGCTCCTCGAGCCGACCCCGCGAGCCCTCACGCACGAGAACGTAGATGGTTCCCTCCCGCTCCAGCAGAAGCTCGACGAGATGGCGGCCGATGAAGCCGGTGGCGCCGGTGACGAAGTAGCTCATCAGTCTCTCCTCCAGGGTTCGGGACCGAGCAGACCGGACCCTACACTCTGTGAGATGGCGCTACACCGGAAGTCCAGCGGTGAGGACCCGATCCGTGGAGGAGGCGGCGTCAAGGTCACCGACCTCGGCTCCGACCACCGCCTGATCCGCGACGGCGTCCAGCAACTGGGCCACGGCGCCCTGGTCTGCCCCGATTGCACGATGCCCGTTGCGCTCGAGGGCCGGGTCGGCGTCGGGTCCCCGCTCGAGTGCGGGTATTGCGCAAACAGCGCCCCCGCCCGGGAGTTCTTCGCGGCCGATGTCTACGACACCGCCGTGAACGAGGTCCTGCTGATCGCCCGGATCGGGTAGCGCGACCCCGATGGCGGCGCCCACGACCGCGATCGTCTGGTTCCGCCGCGACCTGCGGATGAACGACAACCCGGCGCTGGCCGCGGCGGCCGAGGCCGATCGCGTCGTCCCTCTGTTCTGCTTCGAGCGCGGTCTCTGGGAGGGACGGCACTGCAGCCCCAATCGCAACGCCTACCTGCTGATCTCACTGCGCGAGCTCGACGAGAACCTGAAGGCCGCGGGCAGCCGACTCCACTACCGTCGGGGACGGCCGGCCGCGATCCTGCCCGGGCTGGCGCAGGAGTGCGGCGCCACGGCGGTACACGTCAATCGCGACCACACCGCTCACGCCCGCGAGCGCGATCGGGCAGTCGAGCAGGCCCTTGGTGAGATCGGTGTCGCGCTCCTGGGCCACGCCGGCGTAAGCTGCGCCGAGGTCGCCTCGATCGAGACCGGGTCAGGCGGTCCCTACCGGGTCTTCACCCCCTTCTACAAGGCCTGGTCGCGATCGAGCCGGCGCGATCTCGCCCCCCGCCCACGCAAGCTTGCCTCACCGGGAGCGCTCGAGGCCGGGCGCCCGCCGACCCAGTCGGAGATGGCCGTGGACGCCGGCGCCAAGCGAATCGCCGACGGGATGTGGCCGGGCGAGGCGGAATCGCGCCGCCGCATGCGCAGCGCGGTCGCGAGCGCCGATGATTACCACCGGGTTCGCGACGACGCCGGCGCGGATGTGACCACGCGTCTGTCGCCCGCATTGCATTTCGGGACCATCTCCGCTCGCGAGCTCGAGAGCCTGCTGCTCGACCGGGGGACCGAGGGAGCGGGGGAGGTTCGGCGACAGATCTGCTGGCGGGACTTCTGGCTCAACGTGATCCGCCACCACCCCGAGAACCGGGAGCGGGAGTACGACGAGCGGATGCGGGGGATGCGATGGCGCCGCTCCGAGCCGGAACTCGATGCCTGGAAGCGGGGCCGGACCGGCGTCCCCTGGATCGATGCCGGCATGCGCCAGTTGCTCGCGGAGGGCTGGATGCACAACCGGGTGCGGATGGCAGTCGCCTCCTATCTGACCAAGAACCTGAGGATCGACTGGCGCGAGGGCGAGGCCCACTTCATGCGCCACCTGCTCGACGGTGACGAATCGCAGAACAACGGCAACTGGCAATGGGCGGCCTCGACCGGCGCCGATCCTCAGCCCTACTTCCGGATCTTCAACCCGGTCCGCCAGCAGCAGCGCTTCGACCCCCACGGCACCTACGTCCGGCGCTGGGTACCGGAGCTGCGTGAGATGCCGGACAAGCACCTCGCTGCGCCGTGGGAGGCTCCCGCCGAGGTCCAGAAGGGAGCCGGCTGCGTCGTCGGCGAAGCCTACCCCGAGCCACTGGTCGACCTCAGGGACTCGCGCGCGGAGGCGATCGAGCGTTTCGGCGAGCAGCGGGAGAGCTAGGGAGCGATCCCGCCCGCCCGGGCACCCACCGGACGCCCCGATCGGCTGCAACGCATATAGTCAGTGCACTACGGCAGTGACTAACTTCAAGACCCCCTCTTAGTCCCATGGCGGCCACAGGGACGCAGACCGTCGACATGCCCGAGATGGGGGAGTCGGTCACCGAGGGAACGGTCCTTGAGTGGCACGTCTCCGAGGGCGACTCGGTCTCCGAGGGCGACACGATCGTCGAGGTCTCGACCGACAAGGTCGACGCCGAGGTGCCGGCCCCGTTCGCCGGGACGATCACCAAGCTGCTCAAGGAGGAGGACGACGAGGTGCAGGTGGGCGAGGGTCTCTGTGAGATCGAGGCCGGCGAGGGCGGCGGCTCCTCAAACGGCGCCGGCACCGCAGCCAAGAGCGACGAGGCCGGGGCGTCCGAGCCGGAAGACCGGGGCGGGGCGGATTCCGGCGGCGGCAACGGCGCGGACGGCGGCGGATCCGGAGAGGAGATCGAGGTGACGATGCCCGAGATGGGCGAGTCGGTCACCGAAGGAACGATCCTCGAGTACCACGTCGCCGTCGGCGACTCGGTCTCCGAGGGCGACACGATCGTCGAGGTCTCGACCGACAAGGTCGACGCCGAGGTTCCCTCTCCCTCCGACGGCGTGATCACCGAGCTCTTGAAGGAGGAGGACGACACGATCGAGGTCGGCCAAGCGCTGGCGAGAATGGAGGCCGGCGCCGGGGCGGGAGCTGGGGCAGTGAAGTCCTCGCAGGACGGCGGCGAGGCCACCGGCGGCGACGCCGGGGCCGAGGTCGACGAATCGGGCCGCGCGACTCCGCTGGCCCGTCGGGCGGCGACGGCCAAGGGGGTCGACCTCGCGAGCGTGAAGGGGACCGGCGAGGCCGGCAAGGTAACCAAGGACGACGTGCTCGCCGCCGGCGGCAACGGCGCCGGGCCCTCGACGCCGAGCGCCGGCGAGGGTGAGGTCAAGCGGCTCAAGGGCCCGGCCGGATCGCTCGCCAAGGCAATGGACGAGTCGCGCTCGATCCCGACCGCAACCTCCTTCCGGACGCTGCCGATGGACTCGATCTGGGCCAAGCGCAAGGCGCTCAACGGAGTCCTCTCCGATCGGGGAATGAAGATCTCCTTCACCCACCTGATCGCCTGGGCGATCGTGCAGGCGGGCAAGGAGTGGCGGACGATGTCCCGCAACTACACAGAGCAGGACGGCAAGCCGCACGTGGTCGAGAACGAGCACATCAACCTCGGGATCGCCGTCGACATAGAGAAGAAGGACGGTTCGCGGGCGCTGATGGTCCCCTGCATCAAGGGTGCCGACACGCTCGACTTCGGCGGCTTCCACAGCTACTACGAGGACCTGATCCGCAAGACCCGTGACGGCAGCCTCACCGCCGACGACTTCGCGGGCACCAACATCACCCTGACCAACCCCGGTGGAATCGGCACCATCGCCTCGGTGCCGAGGCTGATGACGGGCCAGGGGACGATCATCGCCACCGGCTCGATCGCGCATCCGCCGGAGTGGTCCCACGCGCCGGCCGACAAGCTCAAGAAGCTGGGCGTATCGCGGGTCATGACCATGACCTCGACCTATGATCACCGGATCATCCAGGGGGCCGAGTCCGGCAACTTCCTGAAGGCCATCGACGAGCTGATCCAGGGCGAGCACGAGTTCTACGAGAAGCTCGCGCGCGAGCTCGAGATCGATCCCCAAATCGCCTCCAAGGCCCATCCCGAGTCGGCATCGGCGCCCCCGCTCGGCGCCGCCGCGCCCGCTGCCACCGCGCCCGCTGCCACCGCGCCCGCCGCCGCCGCGCCCTCCGCCGCCGCTGCCCCCGACGAGGAGCTGCTGCAGGGTGTCCAGGCTGCGACATCGCTGCTGAAGGCCTACCGCACCCATGGCCATCTCGCCGCCAAGCTCAACCCGCTCGGCGGCGACGCCAAGGGCGATCCGGCGCTCGAGCCCGAGAACCTGAACCTGACGCCCGAGTTGATGGAGAGGATCCCGGCCTCGATCCTTCGGATCGGCGTGCCCGGCGAGAACCTGCTCGACGTGCTGCCGCGGATGCGCGACGCCTACTGTGGGCGGATCGCGTACCAGATCGAGCACCTCTCCTCCCACCAACAGCGGATGTGGTTGCGGGAGGTGATCGAGACCCGCCAGCACCGCCGCGAGCTCACCGCGGAGGAGAAGCGCCAGCTCCTACGACGTCTTGTCGAGGTCTTCCAGTTCGAGCGCTACCTGCAGAAGGCCTACCTGGGCCAGAAGATGTTCTCGATCGAGGGACTCGACACGACCGTACCGATGATCGACGAGGCGGCCGCACTAGCCAAGCGGGACGGCGCCGAGGAGGTCGTTCTCGGGATGGCCCATCGTGGCCGGCTCAGCGTTCTCGCCCACAACCTCGGTCGCTCGATCGAGTCGATCATGGCCGAGTTCGAGGGCGCCAAGGCGCTCGACGCGGTCAAGCGCACCGACGCCCTCCGCGGTGGCGGCACCGGAGACGTCAAGTACCACCACGGTGCCGAGGGGATCCTCGAGACCGCCGAGGGCGACATCAAGATCCGCATGTACCCGAACCCCTCCCATCTGGAGTTCGTCGACCCCGTCGTCACCGGTGCGGCCCGCGCCGCGCAGACGGGGCACGCCGGCCCGCGCCTGCACCACGACCCGAGCCTCGCCGTCCCGGTCCTGCTGCACGGTGACGCCGCGTTCCCCGGCCAGGGCGTAGTCGCCGAGACCTTCAACCTGCAGTCGCTCGAGGGGTACGCGACCGGAGGCACGATCCACATCATCACCGACAACCAGGTGGGCTTCACGACCGATCCCTTCTCGGGCCGCTCGACCCCCTACGCAGCCGACATGGCAAAGGGCTTCAACGTCCCGATCATTCACGTCAACGCCGACGATGCCGAGAACTGCATCGCCGCGATGCGGCTGGCGATGGACTACCGGCGCGAATGGTCGCGCGACGTGGTAATCGACCTGATCGGCTATCGCCGCTACGGGCACAACGAGACCGACGAGCCCGCGTACACCCAGCCCGAGATGGCGGCGCAGATCAAGAAGCACCCACCGGTCAGCGAGATCTACGCCAAGCAGCTGCTCGACGAGGGCGTGGTCGACGACGCGGCGGTCGAGGAGAAGGCCGAGACCCGACGGGATGGGCTCTCCTCAACCCACAAGGGGCTGAAGGGCAAGATCGAGCGCGGCGAGTTCGAAGATCCGACGGTGGTCGGCACCGGGACCGGGGAACTCGATCGCACCAAGAGCCCCGACGTCGAGACCAAGGTCTCCGAGAAGCGCTTGAGGACGCTGAACGAGGAGCTGCTCAAGCTGCCGGAGAGCTTCTCGATGCACAAGAAGCTGCGCAAGCCGCTGATGAAGAGGCTCGAGATCCTGGAGGAGGGCCCGGTCGAGTTCGGCCACGCCGAGTCGCTCGCCTTCGCCTCGCTGCTGACCGAGGGTACCCACCTGCGCCTGACCGGCCAGGACTCGCAGCGCGGAACATTCTCCCACCGCCATCTCGTGCTCCACGACGAGAAGACCGGCCTCACCTACGCCCCGATCCAGCACCTCTCCGGAGCGCTGGCGCCATTCGAGATCTACAACAGCCCGCTGTCGGAGATCGCCTGCCTCGGGTTCGAGTACGGCTATTCGGCGGCTTCCCCCGAGAGCCTGATCCTCTGGGAAGCCCAGTTCGGCGACTTCGGCAACTCCGCACAGGTGATCATCGACAGCTTCATCGCATCGGCCGAATCGAAGTGGGGCCAGACCACACGCCTGACCCTGCTGCTACCCCACGGCTACGAGGGCTCCGGTCCCGAGCACTCGAGCGCCCGCATCGAGCGCTTCCTCCAGCTCGCCGCCGAGGGAAACATGCGACTGGCAAATCCGACCACCTCCGGCCAGTACTTCCACCTCCTCCGCCGCCAGGCGCGGATCGCGAAGGCCCGGCCGCTCGTGGTCTTCACTCCCAAGGGGCTGCTGCGGATGCCCGCCGCCGCCGTCAAGCTCGAGGACCTGACCGGGGGCCGCTTCGAGTTCGTTCTCGACGACCCCGAGGCCTCGCAGCGGGCCGACGAGGTCAAGCGCCTGGTGCTCTGTTCGGGCAAGGTCTACTACGACCTCGAGCAGCACGATCGCCGCGAGGCGGCATCCGACGTCGCGATCGCCCGCGTGGAACTGGTCTACCCGTTCGCCAAAGCCCAGATCCGGGACCTGATCGCCTCTTACCCGAACATCGCCGAGATCGTCTGGCTGCAGGAGGAGCCGAAGAACATGGGCTGCTGGTCGGTGATGGCCCGGCGCTTGCCGGAGCTGGTGCCCGATGGCGTCGAGTTCCGCTACATCGGCCGCCCCGAGCGTGCCAGTCCGTCCGAGGGCTACCCGGCTGCACATCGCTCCGAGCAGGAGCGGATCGTGCTCACCGCGCTTACCAGCTAGAGCTCGAGGAATTGCAGGCCCGCCTCACGCAGGGTGGGGCTGAGGACAGGCGGGAGAGCGGGGCCCCGATCACCGCCGGCGATCGGGGCCCCACGGCACCCATGGAGAGAGAACCGGATTCAGGCCAGCAGCGTTCGTACCACCGTCGCACGGGCCAGGTCGGAGCCGCAACTGGGACAGGAGCGGAGGGCCACCCTGGAGAGGCGCTCGAAACCGCAGTCCGAGCATTGGTAGTGGCGCTCGCGGCCGACCGCGCGCCGCATCGTCTTGGCGTCGGGACCGCCCCCCTCGCCGGTCCGTGCGTTTGCCTGGAAGGGGTTCTTCAACATGGGCAGCAGTCTCCGCCACCGGGCGCGGGCGCGCATTGGACGGCTGTCTCAATTCCCGCCGGCCGACTTGTACAACGGGCGGAAGCCCGACGCCATCTAGCCTTTTGAAGGTGAGCGACAGCAGCTCAGCACTCGGCGAGCGTGAGTTCAGGCCACGGGAGACCGGGCCGCTGTTCCGCTGGGTCAAGCGCGTCTCCTATGGGGAACTGGCGATCTTCTGCGGCCTGCTCGTCGTCTGGCTCGCGCCCGGCCTGGACCGCCCCACCTTCTGGTTCGGCCTCGCCCACGGGATCGGCTTCCTCGTTCTCTGCGCGGTGATCTGGGTCGCAGTCCTCCGCCGCGAGGCCCCTTTCTGGCTCCTGGCCTCCGCCCTGACCCCGGTCGGCCCCGTGGGGAGCACGATCGGCGTAGAGGTCATCGAACGCCGCGAAAAGACCTCTCCAGCGAAGCCCCCCGCACCCGAACCCTCAACAGCACGGCCCTAGACGGCTGCAACGCAAGACGGTGAGGCGGGGCCGCGGGAGGCAGGGGGTCCGCGCGGCCCGCGCCTTCACCAGCGCGTCGGTAGCCAGGGAGGGATGCCGACGCGTTCGCCCCCGGAGGCGGGACTGACCGGGGACGAGATTGGAAACCTGCTGCGGTTCATCATGACCGATCCCGACCGCCTGTGTCAATCTGAACTCAACGTAGGTCCCGGAGGACCCGGTGCAGGATTCCACCGTGCCGGAAGTACTGCCTCTCGTTGGGGGTATCGAGCCGGACGTCGGCCTCGAAGCTGACCGGATCGGCTCCCTCGCGCTCGGCCCTGACCTCGACCGTCGTTGCGTCTCCGCCCTTCGGATCTCCCACCGTGAACACCTCCTCACCGTTGAGGCCCAGCGACTCGATGCCCTCCCCCCCGGGAAACTGGAGCGGCAGCACTCCCATCCCGATCAGGTTCGAGCGGTGGATCCGCTCATAGCTCTCGGCGATCACGGCCCGGACGCCGAGCAGGAGGGTCCCCTTCGCCGCCCAGTCGCGGGATGAGCCAGAGCCGTACTCCTTGCCGGCGACCACCACCAGGGGGACACCTTCATCCATGTACCTCATCGCCGCGTCGTAGATCGGCATCTCCTCACCGGAGGGCATGTGGCGCGTCCAGCCGCCCTCGCGATCCACCAGCTCGTTGCGGAGCCGCACGTTGGCGAAGGTGCCTCGCATCATCACTTCGTGGTTACCGCGGCGCGAGCCGAAGGAGTTGAAGTCGCGGATCTCAACCCCCTGCTCGCGCAGCCACTCGCCCGCGGGGCCGTCCCTCTTGATCGCTCCGGCGGGCGAGATGTGGTCGGTCGTGATCGAGTCCCCGAGCTTCGCGAGCACACGTGCGCCCTCGATCGGCGCCGCCTCGCTCGGCTCCGCGTCCATGCCCTCGAAGAAGGGCGGACGGCGCACGTAGGTCGAATCGGGCCAGTCGTAGCGGTCGGCGTCGGGAACCTCTATGTTCTTCCAGCGCTCGTCGCCCTCGAAGACGTCGGCGTAGTTGCGGGTGTACATCTCGGCCTGGATCGCCGAGGCCACCGTGTCCTTGATCTCATCCGCTCCGGGCCAGATGTCGCGCAGGTAGACCGGCTCGCCGTCGGAGCCGTGGCCGAGCGGCTCGCTCTCGAAGTCGAAGTCCATCCGGCCGGCGAGCGCGTAGGCGACGCAGAGCGGCGGCGAGGCCAGGTAGTTGGCCTTCACGTCGGGGCTGATCCGGCCCTCGAAGTTGCGGTTGCCCGAGAGCACCGAGCAGACGACGAGGTCCTTCTCGTGCACCGCCTCCGAGATCGCGTCCGGGAGCGGGCCGGAGTTGCCGATGCAGGTTGTACAGCCGTAGCCGACGAGGTCGAAGTCGAGTTCGTTCAGGTAGGTGTCGAGGCCCGAGCGCTCCAGGTAATCGGTGACCACGGTGGAGCCGGGCGCGAGCGAGGTCTTGACCCAGGGCTTCCGCCGCAGGCCTTTCTCCACGGCCTTCTTCGCGACCAGGCCGGCGCCGACCATGACCGAGGGGTTCGAGGTGTTGGTGCAGCTGGTGATCGCAGCGATCACGACGCGACCGTGGTCGAGCTCGAACTCGACCCCGTCCTCATCGGTCACCGAGATCGCGTCACCGGTGCGGCACTCGGCTGCGATCGCCGTCCCTCCCGCTGTTGGCGCTTCGACCGGCTTGTCCGACTCGCGATCAGCCGGATCGTCAGCCGGCGGGTCGGAGGCGGGAAAGGACTCGTCGAGTGCCTCGTCATGTCCGCGGAGCTTGCCGGCGGCGTCGCTGTTGAACCCCTCAAGCGTTCCGAAGAACGCCGACTTGGAATCCGCCAGCGCGATCCGGTCCTGGGGGCGCTTCGGCCCGGCGATCGACGGCTCGACGTCGCCGAGATCGAGCCCGAGCGTCTCGCTGAAGGTCGGGTCCTCGGAGTCCTCGTCGTGGAACAGGCCCTGCTCGCGGGTGTAGGCATCGACCAGCTCGATCACCTCGGTCGGCCGACCGGTGAACTCCAGGTAGCGGAGCGTCTCCCTGTCGGGAGGGAAGATCGCGCAGGTGGAGCCGAACTCAGGCGACATGTTCCCGAGAGTCGCCCGGTCGGCGAGTCCGAGGCTGGCGATCCCGGGACCGTAGAACTCGACGAACTTGCCGACGACGCCGCGTTCGCGCAGCATCTCGGTCACCCGGAGGACCAGGTCGGTCGCGGTGGCCGCGTCGGCGAGCTCGCCCTCGAGCCGGAAGCCGACCACCTGCGGGAGCAGCATCGAGATCGGCTGCCCGAGCAGGGCGGCCTCGGCCTCGATCCCGCCAACACCCCAGCCGAGCACGCTGAGGCCGTTGATCATCGTCGTGTGGGAGTCGGTCCCGACCAGGGTGTCCGGGTAGGCGCGCATGACTCCATCGGCCTCCGCGCTCCAGACGACCCGGCCGAGGTGCTCGAGGTTCACCTGGTGGCAGATGCCGGTCGCCGGCGGCACGACGCGGAAGTTGTCGAAGGCGGTCTGGCCCCAGCGGAGGAACTCGTAGCGCTCCTTATTGCGCTCGAACTCGCGCTTGGCGTTGATCTCGAAGGCACCCGGGGTGCCGAAGGCGTCGACCTGGACCGAGTGATCGATGACGAGGTCGACCGGAACGAGGGGGTTGATCTTCGAGGCGTCGCCGCCGAGATCCTCCATCGCGTCGCGCATCGCCGCGAGGTCGACGACGGCGGGAACTCCGGTGAAGTCCTGCATCAGCACCCGGGCGGGCTGGAAGGGGATCTCGTTGGCGGGCTCCGCCTTCGCATCCCAGGCCGCGATCGTCTCCACGTTCTCCGGCGTCACGGACTCGCCGTCCTCGAGCCGGAGCACGTTCTCGAGCAGGACCTTGATCGAGTAGGGAAGCCGGGCTACGTCGTGGCTCTCCTGCAGCGCGTCGAGCCTGTAGATCTCGTAAGAGCTGCCACCTACCTTCAGCTCATCGCGGGCTCCGTAGCTGTCCGACATCTCCACTCCTTCCGAAAGAGACTTGCGCTGTTTACTCTATGGGCTCGGCGGGGCTCAGTCCTGCCGGTCACCCGGATCGACGTCGTGCGTTTGACCGCCATCCGCCAGCTCGGATCTCCGCGCTTCGTTGACGGCCGAGAGATACCCGCGGGAGCGAGCGCCAAACGCCACCCTCATCGTCCTTCGACATCCCCCGGCCTCAGCGCTTGTCGGACTGCCGCGAGGCAAGCTCAGAGGCGATCCGCTCGCCCTGTCCGCGCTGGGCGAGCGCGGCCGCCTTCGGGAAGATGTGGCCAAAGGCGGTGAGCAGCTGCTGCTGCGGCGGGGCGACGACGATCTCGGCCTTGTCCTCGGCGATCGCACGCACGACCGCGTCGCCTACCTGCTCCGGTGTACCCGTCCCCATTCCGCGCGGGGGATCCATTTCGGCGTCCGCGAACATGCCGGCGTCGCGGATGAAGCCGGGTAGTACCAGCGAGGCGCCGACGCCGGTGCCGCGCAGATCCTGGCGGAAGGCGAGCGCGAAGCCGCGCAGTCCGAACTTGGAAGCGTTGTAGATCGACGAGCGGGGCGAGGGTGTCTTGCCCGCCAGAGAGGAGACGTAGACGAAGTGCCCCTCGCCACGCTCGAGCATCCCCGGCAACAGGGCGTGTGTCGAGCGGATCGGGCTCTCGAGGTTGACCCGCAGGACGCGCGTGATGTCCTCGGCGCTGCGCTCGTTCAGCCTCCCCGTCCCCGGTAGGCCGGCGTTGGCGACGAAGACGTCCACCGGCCCGGCGTCGGCAGCGAGCCTCTCCCCGGCTCCTTCGACGGCGAGGTCAGCGACGAGGGTGCGATGACCGCTGCCGGCGACAGAGCCGGCGAGGTCGGCGAGGTCGGCCTCCTTGCGAGAGCTCAGGATCAGGCTCGCACCGCGATCGGCGAGGGCTTGGGCGATCGCCCGGCCGAGTCCGCCGCTGGCGCCGGTCAGAAGCGCGGTCCGTCCATGAAGGTCCTTCACCCGGCGCTCAGCCGCCCTTGCCGGACTCGGCGGACTTGAGGTCATCGTCGTCGAGCGAGCCCCCCACCACGCGCTCGATCCGCTGCATCACCCTCGGCAGATGCAAGCCGAGGTTCGCGAATCCACGCTGCGGCAGCGGGGCGACGTCGGCCTGGGCCTTGTCGGAGACGACCACCTCGGCGACCGCCTTGCCGACCTCCGCCGGCGTCGCGGTGCCGATTCCCGGCGGAGCCTTGCCACCGGCGTCGTGGAACATGCCGGCGTCGCGGATGAAGCCCGGATAGACGATCGAGACGCCGACGCCGGAACCCGCGAGATCGTTGCGGAGACCCAGGCCGAAGGCCCGCAGACCGCTCTTGGTCGCCGAGTAGAGCGCGGCTCCGGAGGGGATCAGCTTGCCGGCGAGGGAAGAGATCAGGACGATGTGCCCCGCGCCCCGCTCGCGCATCGACGCCGCCGCGAGGGCCGCCATCACCGCGGGGACCTCGAGGTTGACCCGCACGACCCGGGCGATGGCCGCCGCATCCGCCTCCTCGACCGAGCTGCCGCCGGGCAGACCGGCGTTGGCCACGAGGATGTCGATCTCGCCGGCATCGGCGATCAGCTTCTCAGCGGCGCCCTCGGTGCCGAGGTCGGCGACGATCGCTCGATGGCCCTCGCCCGGAAGCTCGGCGGCCAGCCGCTCGAGCTCCTCAGGCTTGCGGGAGCTGAGTATGAGGCTCGCCCCCCGGCCCGCCAGCTCAGCTGCGATCGCACGGCCGAGCCCACCGGTCGCGCCTGTGAGCAGTGCTGTCTTGCCGGCGGGATCCATACGGGGAAAGCTAGCGGCAACAGGCTCACGGGCTGCTCGCCGCTCCTTGGCCGGCGGCCGGATCACCTTCCGACCGCTTGAACTGGGCGTTTGGCTCACATTGTGTGTGGAAGCTTGCAGATTGCTCGCAGATCTACTACGGTACCCCGACCTCGCGCTGCCTTACTGCGCCGCGCCCCCCTCTCATGCTTCGCAAGAGACTCCAAGACTTCGACCCGATCGTCGCCCTCACCGTCGCCCTGGTGGCCGCCGCGGCGATTGCCGTGCTGCTCACCTTCGCCGCCAGGCCCGCCTTTGCCGGCGGCGGCATCGGGCTCAGCGAGCACTCCGGCAAGGCCGGAAAGGCGAAGCTGAAGCGAAATGGCGAAGCTGTCCCCCGCCGGACGCACCCAAGCGGGTGGTCCGCGCGATCACAGCCGCCAACGAGATCAACGAGAAGCCCTACAAGTGGGGCGGCGGCCACGGCAGTTTCAAGGACAGGGGCTACGACTGCTCCGGAACCGTCAGCTACGTGCTCCGCGGAGCCCGGATGCTGAAGAGCCCGCTCGACTCCAGTGGCCTGATGAGCTGGGGGCGCAAGGGCAAGGGTAAGTGGATCACCGTCTACGCCAACGGCGGGCACACCTTCGTCGAGGTGGCCGGACTCCGCTTCGACACCTCCGGCAGCGGCGGCAAGGGCCCGCGCTGGCGTAAGGAGAAGCGCTCCAAGAGCGGCTTCGTGGTCCGGCACTTCAACAAGAAGTTCTAGGCCCCCGCTCGCGAGCGGGGGCTCCGACCCTCCTGGGGCGGCTCAGCAAGGACGACGCGATCCCGGCCCAGCCGCTTGGCCCGATAGAGGGAGGCATCGGCCCGAGCCGCGAGTTCGAGGCCGCCCTCGTTTCCATCCCACTCGGCAACACCGATCGAGCAGGTCACCCCGCCGGGAGTGGCAGTGCGCAACCGATCACATGCCGTAACGAGTCCCCCCGGCCCCTTCTCGTAGATGTTGAGCAGCACCAGGAACTCCTCCCCACCGGCGCGAGCTATGAAGTCCCCGCCCCGCAACACCTCGAGCCAGGCCGCGGCGGCCTCCCTCAGGACACGGTCGCCCGTTTCGTGACCGTGCCGGTCGTTGAGGATCTTGAAGTGATCGAGGTCGATCGCTGCGATAGCGAAGCGGCTCCCCGCGCGGCGCGATCGGCTGAGCGTCTGCTCCAACGCCTTCTCCCACGCACGCCGGTTCATTAGGCCGGTGAGCGCATCGGTGTTTGCGAGCTCGTCGAGGCGCCTGATCAGCAGATCGCGCTCCCGATTGCGCACAGCCGTGAAGTACCCGACGAGAGCGCCGATCGCGAGGAACGTCGACCCTCGGGTCAGGTATCCGAGCGCACCGAGGTCGACCTGCTGGACCCCCGTCCAGACCACCGTCAGCACCATGGCCCCCAGACTCGCAGCGACTCCGGCCGCCAGGCCGAACTCGGCCGCAAGCATCGCTATCGGGATCGAGAACAGAAAGACGATGCCCTCGCCCGTGGCGCTGCCGACGAGGAGGCGGAGCATGAAGATAGAGGTGAACAGAACTGCGCCCACCGCAAGTACTCGGTGTCTACCGCCCAGCGGGCTCCGGGATTCCAATCCGCGATCCAGCTTAGGTCAGGCTCCGGTCGGGTCGGGGCCCCGCTGCGGCAGAATCCCGGCGATCGATGATCGATTGAGAAATCCCTCGTTCCGCAGCGGCGTGAGGGCGGGTGTGCCCGTCGCGATCGCCGGGTTTGCGCTCGCTCTCTCCTTCGGGGTCCTCGCCCGTCCCGTGCTCGGATCGGTCGCCGCGATCGTGATGAGCGCGATCGTCTTCGCCGGTTCGGCCCAGTTCGGCTCGGTCGCCGTTCTCGCGGCGGGCGGCGGTCCGGCGGCCGCGATCACGGCGGGGATCCTGCTCAACTCGCGCTACGTGCCGATGGGCGTCGCGCTCGCGCCCTCCCTCGAAGGAGGCCCCCTGAAGCGGATGGTCAAGGCGCAGGCGATGGTCGACTACTCGTGGGCAGCGGCGATGCGCGGCCGCGGGCAGTTCGACGTCTGGCACATGATCGGACTGACGATCCCGATGTACGTGATGTGGGTGTGCGGCACTGCGGTCGGGGTCCTGATCGGAGACGTGATCGGCGACCCCGAGGAGCTGGGTCTCGATGCGATGTTTCCCGCCTTCTTCCTCGCCCTGCTGCTCGGCGGCGGAACGCTCGACAGCAGCCGAGCCAAGCTCGCGGCGGTACTCGGGGGAGCGATCGCGCTGGCCCTGGTCCCGTTCACCCCTCCCGGCGTCCCGGTGATCGTCGCCTGCTCGGCAGCCCTGATCGGCCTCGACCGCGGCAAGCGCGAGATCGGCGGCGGGGCCGCTGCGGCCGCGGGCGGCGAGAGCCACGACGACGACGCGAACGTGGCGCGCCGATGAGCGACGCCTGGCTCACCATCGCGGTCCTCGCCGTCACCGCCGCCGCGATCCGGGCGGCCGGGCCGCTGCTGGTCGGCGGGCGCGATCTGCCGCTCCGCCTGATCGGCGTAGTCGACCTGCTCGGCCCGGCGCTCCTGACGGCCCTGATCATGGTCGAGACCTTCGGCGCCGACCGCTCGCTCGAGATCAACGCCAGCCTCGCCGGCGTCTCGGCGGCAGGCGTGATCCTCCTCCGCCGTCGCGACGCCCTGCTCGCCGCGATCCTCGCGGCCGCCGTGGTCACCGCGCTGGTTCGGGCGTATTAGGGGGCCGGGCGGGCGCGGTCGGGAGTCGGTCCTACCGCACAGCTGCCCCTAGCTCGAGACGTAGCTTGAGGTCGTCTGAGCCGCTGAGACGCTGGCCGCGCCTCAGGAACCGCCGTCGGTCCTCGAGAGCTGTCGGCCGCTACTTGAGTACGCGAATCAGCTTCTTGTTGACGAACTCGTCCATACCGTAGGAGCCGAGCTCCCGACCAAAGCCCGATCGCTTGACGCCGCCGAACGGGAGCTCGGCCCCGTCGAGGAGCACGCCGTTGACGAAGACCATCCCGGTATCGAGGCTGTCGGCCACCCGCATCGCCTGCTCGGAATCGTCCGAGAAGACGTAGGAGCCGAGCCCGAACGGCGTGTCGTTCGCGAGCTCGATCGCCTCCTCCTCGGAGCCGACCCGGTAGACGCTCGCAACCGGGCCGAAGAACTCCTCGTGGTATGCGTCGTTGTCGGGCTTGATCCCGGTCAGCACCGTGGACGGGAAGAAGTTCTCCTTCCGCTCCCCACCGACGACGACCTCGGCGCCCTGGGCGACCGCGCGATCGAGCTGGTCCTGGAGGCGCTCGGCGGCGGTCGCCGATGAGAGCGGTCCCATCGCAGCGTCCTCGGTCGGGTCGCCGGGCTCGGTCGCCTTCATCTTCTCGGTGAGCTTGCCGAGGAAGTCGTCGTAGAGCTCGTCGGCGACGATGAACCGCTTGGCGGCGTTGCAGGACTGGCCCGTGTTGTCGAGGCGCGCCTCGGCGGCCGCCTCGACGACCTCGTCGAGGTCCTCGGTCGCGAGCAGGATGAACGGGTCGGAGCCGCCCATCTCGAGCACGACCTTCTTCAGGTGCCGACCGGCGACCTCGGCGACTGCGGAGCCGGCCCGCTCGGAGCCCGTCACCGAGACGCCGCGGACCCGCGGGTCGGGGATCACCTGCTCGGCGATCTGGTCGTTGGTGGCGAGAATCGTCTGGTAGGCGCCCTCGGGGAAGCCGACCTCGTCGTAGATCGCCTCGATCGCCGCCGCCGACTCGGGGCACTGGGGCGCCGGCTTGAGCAGGATCGTGTTGCCGACGATCAGGTTGGGGCCGGCGAAGCGGGCCACCTGGTAGTAGGGGAAGTTCCAGGGCATGATCCCGAGCAGCGGGCCCATCGAGGTCCTGCGGATCAGCGCCGTGCCCTCCCCGGCGAGCAGGTCGATCGGCTCGTCCTTGAGGAAGTCCTCAGCCCGGTCCGCGTAGTAGCCGTAGATGTCGCCGCAGAACTCGACCTCGCCGACGGCCTGCTCCATCGGCTTGCCCATCTCCCTGACCGCGATCTCGGCCAGCGCCTCCTGCCGCTCGACGTGAAGCTCGCCGACCCGCTTGACCATCGCGGCACGCTCGGCGACCGAGGTCGACGACGACCAATCGGCGTGGGCGTCCCAGGCCTTGCCGAGCGCGGTGGCGAGACCGCCATCGGAGATCTCCGGATACTCGTTGATCTTTTCGCCGGTGGCCGGGTTGACAACTGCGTAGCTGCTCATCTGATTCTCCTCGTATCGATCATCGGTTTGTAGTCGTCTAGACCTGGGAGGTCGACGCTATCTGCTCCCCACTGGCCGCCGCGGGCCGCAGCCCGAGCGCCTCCTCCGGCGGGGTGTAGTCCATCCCCACCGCCTCAGCCACAGCCGGATGGGTCACATGCCCGCCCGCGACGTTGACTCCGGGCCTCAGGCCGGGGTCACGCCCCAGCGCGCCCTCGACCCCGTTGTCGGCGAGCGAGAGCACGTAAGGAAGGGTCGCGTTGGTAAGCGCGTTGGTTGAGGTGATCGGCACCGCTCCCGGCATGTTGGCGACGCAGTAGTGGGTGATCCCGTCGACCTCGAAGACCGGGTCGCGATGGGTCGTCGGTCGCGAGGTCTCGAAGCAGCCACCCTGATCGATCGCGACGTCGACGAGCACCGCGTGCTTCTTCATCAGGCCGAGCTGCTCGCGGCTGATCACGTTCGGCGCCGCTGCGCCGGGCAGAAGCACCGCGCCGATCACCAGGTCGGCGTGGGGCAGCATCTGCTCGATCGCCAGGGTCGAGCTGTAGACGGTCGAGCAGCGGCCGGCGAAGGCAACGTCGAGCTCACGCAGGCGGTCGACCGACTTCTCGTAGACGAATACGTCGGCCTGCATGCCTATCGCGATCGTCGCCGCGTTGAACCCGACCGCACCGCCGCCGATCACGATCACGTTCGCCGCCGGAACGCCGGGCACTCCGCCGAGGAGGATGCCGCGACCGCCGAGCGGCTTCTCGAGGAAGAAGGCACCCGCCTGGGTCGCGATCTTGCCCGCGACCTCGCTCATAGGCGCCAGCAGCGGCAGCCCTCCGTCGCGGCCCTCGACCGTCTCGTAGGCGATGCAGGTGGAGCCGCCCTCGCAGAGGCCCCGGGTCAGCTTCGGATCCGGTGCCAGGTGCAGATAGGTGAAGAGCGTGGTGTCGGCGTCAAGCATCGCGACCTCCACGGGCTGCGGTTCCTTGACCCCGAGCAGGAGCTCGGCTTCGCCGAAGATATCCTCGGCGGCGGTAAGGATGGTGGCGCCCTGCGCCTCGTAGTCGGAGTCGGCGATCGCGCTCCCCTCGCCGGCGCCGGCCTGCACCAGGACCTCGTGCCCATGCTCGGCGAGTTCGCGGGCGCCGACAGCCGTGAGCGCGACGCGATACTCGTCGTCCTTTATCTCGGTCGGTACTCCAACCTTCATGCGGGTGCCTCCTCGGCGGTCATGATCTCGAAGCGGACGCCCCGCTTCTCGAGTTCGGCGAACAGCGGGTCAGGGTCGATGCACCGCTCCAGTGGGTCGGTGCCGGTCTCGGTCAGCTCGCCGCGGACGGGAAGGCGCACAGCCGCGGCGATCGTGGGCGCGATGGTTTCCCCGGCGCCGGGGACCGCGGCAATCACCGCACCAGCTCCCTCGCCCGCAAGGCGAGCCAGAATTCGATCCGGTCCTGGGCGTTGCTGAGGTCGCGTCCGGTCAGCTCCTCGACGCGGCGGATCCGGTAGCGGAGCGTGTGCCGGTGGCAGTAGAGATCGCGCGCGGCACGCTCCCATTGGCCGTTGCGCTCGATGAAGGCCTCGAGCGAACGGAGCAGCTCCGGCCCGTACTCGCCCTCACCCTCCTCGATCGGGAGGAGGAGATTGTCCGCGTAGGTCCGCAGTGCATCGTCGTCTTGGAGAGAGAGCAGCAGCGTGAAGGCCCCGAGATCCGAGTGCGAGGCCACGTCGGGGGCGCTGCCGTTGGCCATCGACGAGGCCTCGAGCGCGCAGCGGGCCTCGTGAAAGGCCCGCCGCAGCGACTCGATCGGCGCCGGGCGGCTGACTGCGGCGCGGATCGACCGCTCGGGGTCGGCGAGCGACTCCCGCCCGGCCCTGGTGATCTCGATCAGATCCGCGTCGCGGGGCTCGAAGATCGCGCAGAGCAGTGGCCGCCCGGCTGCCGTATTGACGGCGACCAGCGCCGGGATACCGACATCAGCCAGGTGCCGCGCGAGCCGATCGGCGTCGCCTGCGATCGGGTCGAGGTCGAAAAGCATCACCGCGAGAGGCCCACCGATGCCGAATGGCGCGAGACGACCCCGCAGCTCGTCGGCCCCGAGGTTGCCGCCAAGCGCCTCGGCAAGGACATCGCCGGCGAGCCGGCGCTCGGTATCGCGCACCGCGCGCTCGCGCATCAGCTCGAGTGCGATCACCATCGCCGCCTGGCGGGCCAACAGCCGCTCGAGATCGCCGACGCCGCCCTGGCTGCGGGCGATGACCAGCCAGTGCCCACGGGGTCCGTCGCCGGCGATCGGAACCGGCACTGCCACCGCCCGCCCGGCCAGAGGCCCGCCGTCGGGGATGAAGGGCGACTGCCGCGAGCTCGCGGATCGATCCGCGACCTCCGACCTGATCGAGGTCACGGCCTCGGCCGAGATCCCACGCTCCTGGGGATGGCGCGCGAGTTCGTTGCCGTGGTTGTCGAGCAAGAGGGCGGCGCCGCTCACCGACCGCGCGATCGCGCGCATGATCTCCCCGAGCCCCCGCTCGGCGAGGACGAGGCCCTCAAGCTGCGCGTGGACCTCGATCCCGCGCTCCAGCACGCTGTACTGGTCGTTGACCAGCGTCTTGAACGCCCGCTCCGTGATCGCGATGAACGGGGTCTCGTAGGGGACCTCGAACAGGGGTAGCCCGCGGGCCTCCGACTCGGCGACCAGCGCCTCCGGCAGTCCGGCGTGGTCGAAGCCGGTCCCGAGCCCGAGGGCGGCTGCGTCGCGATCCGCCAGTCGCTTGACGAACTTGCGCTGCTTGGCGGCACTGGTCAGGTGGATCCCGGTCGTCAGCAGCAGCTCGCCGCCCGACAGCCACGGCGTCGGGTCCTCGATCTCCGAGATGTGGACCCAGCGGATCGAGCCGCTGCCCGAGCCGGCCAGATCGAAGGCCGGCTCGAGGCCGAGGTCGTCGAGAAGACCCTCAACGGTGAGCATCCAGACCCCCTATGGCCTCGGCGCCGTCACCACTCTCGACCCTCGAGGATCTGGTTGGCCTCCTCGAGCACGGGCCGCAGCACGCCCACTATCTCATCGAATTGCTCGGTGTCGGAGATGAGCGGCGGCGCGAGCTGGATCACGGGGTCCCCGCGGTCGTCGGCACGGCAGATCAGGCCGCGCTTGTAGAGCTCTCCCGAGAGGAAGCCGCGGAGCAGCCACTCGGACTCGTCCTCGTTGAACGACTCCTTCGTCTCGCGGTCCTTGACGAGCTCGATCGCGTGGAAGAAACCGGCGCCGCGGACATCGCCGACAATCGGGATGTCACGCAGATCCTCGAGCATGCCGCGGAACTCGCTCTCCTTGCGAAGAACATGGCCGCAGAGATCCTCCTCCTCGAAGACATCGAGGTTCTTGATCGCCACCGCAGCGGCGACGGGATGGCCTCCGAAGGTCGAACCGTGCGCGAAGCTCGCGTGGCCCGTGCCGAACGGCTCGAAGATCTCGTCGGTGACGATGCACGCTCCCATCGGGATATAGGCACCGGTCAGCGCCTTCGCAGTGGTGATCATGTCCGGCTGGTAGCCGTAGCGCTCACAACCGAAGTAGTGGCCGAGTCGGCCCCAGCTGCAGATCACCTCGTCGCTGATCAGCAGAACCCCGAACTCGTCGCAGATCTCGCGGACCCGCTGGAAGTAGCCTTCCTGCGGAGGGATGCATCCGCCGGCGTTCTGCAGCGGCTCGAGGATCACCGCAGCGACGGTTTCGGGCCCTTCGAACTCGATCCGATCGCGGATCGCCTCCGCGGCCCAGAGCGGATCCCGGCCCTCGGGCCAGTGATAGGAGTTCGTGTTCGGCGCATGGACGCCGCCCGGCATCTCCGGCTCGAACGGCACCTTGAGGTCGGTCAGGCCGGTCGCGGCGAGGGCACCCATGGTGGTGCCGTGGTAGGCGACCTCGCGGGCGATCACCTTGTGACGCTGGCCGCGGCCGTGAGCCCGGTGCCAGTTGCGGGCGATCTTGATCGCCGACTCGACGGCCTCGGAGCCGGAGTTGACGAAGAAGACCCGATTGAGCTCACCCGGTGTCATCCCGGCGATCCGCTCGGCGAGCTCGATCGCCCGCGGATGGGCGTAGCTCCAGTTCGTATAGAAGTCGAGCTCGCGGATCTGAGCGGCGGCGGCATCACCGTAGCTGGCGCGGCCGTGGCCGGCGTTGCAGCAGAAAAGCGCGCTCAACCCGTCGAGGAAGCGCTTGCCGTGCTCGTCATACACATAGGGCCCCTCGGCACGAGCGATGATCGGAATCTCGTGCTCATGGTCGAAGGAGCCCATCCGGGAGAAGTGCATCCACAGATGCCTGCGGCCCATCTCCTGGAGCGCGCTCTGCTTCCTCGCAGCCGGTTTGACGCTTGCTGTGGCCATGGTCTTCCTCTCTTCGTGCTCGTCTGGGACCTGACGGTTTGAACAACGGTAGCCAGCCCTATTGGTGGGCACAACGGAAAAATGGTTCAAGGCGAGAATACTCCCTTGTACGATTGGTACAAGCATCGCGTCTGAGTTTGGGACTTTCGCGGATTGCAAAGTCCGATGGATCGGACATAGTTGCGCCCACGGAAGCGCCGTAATGGCCATCAGAGCGGCCGGGTGAGACCGAGGAGAGGAAGACGGAGCAAGTGGAGACAGCCGAGGCCGACCAGCCCGAGGGCACCGGGGCGGGGAACGGCACGCCGAGTGTTGAGGTCCGATCCGTGGTCAAGCGGTTCGGCGATTTCACCGCTGTCAAGAACATCGATCTCGATATCGCCCAGGGTGAGTTCTTCACGATGCTCGGACCGAGCGGCTGTGGCAAGACCACCACCCTGCGAATGATCGCCGGCTTCGAGGAGCCGAACGAGGGCCAGATCCTGATCGATGGCGACGACGTCTCCAACCTCCCCGCTCACAAGCGGCCGACGAACACCGTCTTCCAGAGCTACGCGCTCTTCCCCCATCTGTCGGTTCGCGAGAACGTCGCCTACGGGCTCAAGCGCAAGGGGGTCGACAAAGGCGAGGCCGCCGAGCGCGTGCAGAAGGAGCTCGAGCGCGTCGGGCTCTGGGGCGAGGCCAACCGGCGCCCGGGTCAGCTCTCGGGCGGGCAGCAGCAGCGCGTCGCTCTCGCTCGCGCCGTGGTCAACCTCCCGAAGGTCCTGCTCCTCGACGAGCCGCTCGGCGCGCTCGACCTGAAGCTTCGCAAGGGACTGCAGATCGAGCTGAAGCGGATTCAGCGCGAGGTCGGGATCACCTTCGTCTACGTCACCCACGACCAGGAAGAGGCGTTGACGATGTCGGACCGGATCGCGGTCATGAACGAGGGCTGGATCGAGCAGATCGCCGGGCCCGAGGATGTCTACGAGCGGCCGGCGACGACCTTCGTCGCGGGCTTCATCGGAGTCTCCAACCTGATGCCGGGCACGGTCGAGATCACCAACGGCGGTCGGGCGACCGTCCGGCTGGAGTCGGGGATCGAGGTGACCTCCCAGGCAAACGGACTCGAGAGCGGCGACCCATGCCACGCGGTGGTCCGTCCCGAGAAGCTCGAGATCCACGACGTCGAGGCCGCCGGCCTGGACCGCCCCAACGTCGAGGGCACGGTCGAGAGCTCCGTCTTCATCGGAACCGCTACCCAGATCGTGGTCCGGCTGCCCGACGATGTGCCGATGACCGTGCTGGTCCCCAACGCGGATGAAGCCGAGCGGCAGCGGCTCCCCGGCGGCGGCGCCAGGGTCCGGCTGGCCTGGACGCCCGAACACGTACATCTCGTACGCGAGTCCACGATGGCGAAGGACAAGGCTTGAACGATGGAAGGCAACGAACTGAAACGACCGGGAGGCGACAGATGCTCGATGTGAGCGAAGGGCGCAAGCGAAGCGCGGGACGACTGGCAATGGCTCTGGCGGCGCTGACTGCGGCAATGCTGCTGGCAGCGTGCGGCAGCGACCTCGGGGGCGGCGGTAGCGACGAGGACGTGACCGTCGCCGAGGCGACCGGCGAGGTCGGCGGCGAGCTGGTGATCTCGCAGTGGCCCTTCTACATCGACCGCAAGACGATCCCCGAGTTCGAGAAGGAGTCGGGAGTCAAGGTCAACTACATCGAGGACGTCAACGACAACAACGAGATCTTCGCGAAGCTCCGCCCCGACCTCCAGAACGGTGAGTCGGCGGATCGCTCGATGCTCGTCGTCACCGACTGGATGGCGAAGAAGATGTTCGATCTCGGCTACCTGCAGAAGATCGACAAGGACGCGATCTCTCCCGCGAGCGAGAACCTGATCCAGTCGCTGCAGAGCCCCTCGATCGATCCCGATCGCGAATACACGATCCCGTGGCAGAGCGGAATGACGGGCCTGGTCGTGAACACCAAGGAAGCGCCAGACGCGACCTCGATCAACGACATCTTCGACCCCCAGTTCAAGGGCAAGGTGACGGTGCTGACCGAGCTGCGCGACACGGTGCCGCTGATCATGAAGGCGGACGGCGTCGACCCGCAGGAAGCGACGACCCAGGACTGGCTAGACGCGATCGACAAGCTGGACGGCGCGGTCAAATCCGGACAGATCCGGAAGCTGACCGGCAACGACTACACCGACGATCTCGCCCGCGGTGATGCGGTCGTGACTATCGGCTGGTCCGGTGACGCGATCCAGCTGCAGGCCGACAACCCCGACATCAACTTCGTGATGCCGGACACGGGATGCATCCTCTGGTCGGACAACATGGTGATCCCGGTCGGCGCTCCCAACCCGGACGCGGCGTACGAGTTCATCAACTACGTCTATGACCCGGCCAACCAGGCGCAGATCGCGGCGTACAACAACTACATCACCCCGGTCAATGGAGTTCAGGAGATCTTCGAGAGCTCGGAGCCCTCGCTCGCGAAGAGCGACCTGATCTTCCCGACCGAGGAGTACACCGCCGACTGCACCACTCAGACCGATCCGCCCGCCGACGGGGAGCAAGAGGTCGAGGACGCCTGGCAGCAGCTGATCAGCGGCGGCTGATCAGCCGCTGACCGAGGAGGCATTGGCGTGAAGCGACGACGCAAGAGCATCGGAGTGTTCGTCCGATGAAGCGTCGTCGCTTCACGCCCTATGCCTTGATGAGCCCGGGGCTCCTGTGGCTCCTGATCTTCTTCGCGATCCCGATGGCCTTCATGGCGATCGTCGCGCTCGAGGAAGGTGACATCGACACCGGCTTCACGCTGACCTGGCAGTGGGCGAACTTCACCGACTCGGTCAGCGCCTTCGACACCCAGTTCCTGCGCTCGTTCAAGTTCTCGATCATCGCGACTCTGCTCTGCCTGATGATCGCCTATCCGCTCGCATATGCGATCGCCTTCAAGGCCGGGCGCTGGAAGAACCTGATGCTGTTCGCGGTGGTCGCACCCTTCTTCACCACCTACCTGATTCGTACCCTGGCGTGGCAGACGATCCTCACCGACAGCGGCGCGATCGCCGACATTGCTCGTTTCTTCGCCTTCATCCCCGAGGACGGCAAACTTCTCGACACCGATTCCTCGGTGATCATGGGGATCACCTACAACTTCCTGCCGTTCATGGTGCTGCCGATCTACGCCAGCCTCGAGCAACTTGACGAGCGCCTGATCGAAGCGGCCAAGGACCTCTACTCGAGCTCTCGCTCGGCCTTCGTCAAGGTGACCCTGCCGCTGTCGATGCCGGGCATCATCGCCGGCACGCTCTTGACCTTCATCCCCGCGTTCGGCGACTACGTCAACGCGACCTTCCTCGGCGGACCGAACCAGGCGATGATCGGCAACGTGATCCAGGACCAGTACCTGAGGACACAGAACTACCCGACGGCGGCGGCGCTCTCGTTCGTGGTGATGGCCGTGATCCTCGCGATCGTGATGATCTACATCCGCTTCGCCGGTTCGGAGTCGCTGATGGGTGAGGACATCAAATGAGGCGGGCATGGCGCTGGGTACGCGAGCACGCGATCATGGGTGTCGGCATCCTCGCGGTCGCCTACACGCTGATCCCGATCCTGGTGATCGCCGTCTTCTCCTTCAACGACCCGAAGGGCAAGTTCAACTTCACCTGGGAGGGCTTCACCCTCGAGCACTGGAAGAACGCCTTCGGGATCCCGGAGCTCACCGATGCGCTGCTTCTGAGCTTGCAGCTGGCTGCGGTCTCGACCCTGGTCGCCACCTCGCTCGGAACCCTGCTGGCGCTGGGCCTGGTTCGCTACGAGTTCTCCGGGCGCCGGCTCGCCAACCTCTTGATCGTGATCCCGATGGCGACCCCCGAGGTCGTGCTCGGCGCCTCGCTCCTGTCGATGTTCGTGTTCATCGGCGTCGATCGTGGCTTCAGCACGCTGTGGGTCGCCCACATCATGTTCTCGATCAGCTTCGTCGTAGTGGTCGTGCGCTCACGCCTGATCGGCTTCGACAGATCGCTGGAGGAGGCCTCCCGCGACCTCGGTGCTACCCCGTTTACGACCTTCCGCACCGTGACCCTCCCCCTGCTCGCTCCCGGCCTGATCGCCGCCGCGATGCTCGCCTTCGCGCTCTCGCTCGATGACTTCGTGATCTCGAACTTCAACTCCGGGACGACCGTCACCTTCCCGCTGTTCATCTTCGGCGCCTCCCAGCGCGGCATCCCGGTCGAGGTCAACGTCCTGGCGACGATGCTGTTCATCGTCACCGCGATCGCGATGGGCTTCACGATCTGGCAGCAGCACCGAGCCGAGAAGCTGGCCGCGGTCCGCCCCGACGACGACACCGACACCGGCCTCGCCGCTCTGGCCTCGGGACAGCGTCCTGTCGCCGGCGAGAGCAACTGATCCGAGCCGCCCTCCGGGTCCTCTGCGGCGTCGGTGCCCGGCGGCCCGATCTGGATAGAGTTGTGGTCGAGGGGTAAACCACACGCGAGGAGGAGACGCGAATGGAGACGGGACCTGGACGAGCAAAGCGCCTTGTGGCCATTGCCGCGGCCCTTGCGACCGCTCTGCTGGTGGCGGCCTGCGGTAGCGATCTCGGCGGCGGCGGCAGCGACGCCGAGGTGACCACGGCCGAGGCGACCGGTGAGGTCGGCGGCGAGCTGGTGATCTCACAGTGGCCCTTCTACATCGACCGCAAGACGATCCCCGAGTTCGAGAAGCAGTCGGGAGTCAAGGTCGACTACATCGAGGACGTCAACGACAACAACGAGATCTTCGCGAAGCTCCGGCCCGACCTCCAAAACGGTGAGTCCGCGGAACGCTCGATCGTCGTCGTCAGCGACTGGATGGCGAAGAAGATGTACGACCTCGGCTATCTGCAGAACCTCGACAAGGACGCGATCCCGACGGTCAACGAGAACATTCTCGAGAGCCTCAAGAGCCCGTCGATCGACCCCGACCGCTCCTACACCGTGCCCTGGCAGAGCGGCCTCACCGGGCTGGTGGTCAACACCAAGGAGGCACCGGAGATCGACTCGATCAACGACATCTTCGACCCCAAGTACAAGGGCAAGGTGACGGTGCTGACCGAGCTCCGAGACACGGTGCCGATCATCCTCCAAGGGGAGGGGATCAATCCCGAGGACGCGACGACCCAGGACTGGCTCGACGCGATCGAGAAGCTGGACAAGGCGGTCAAGTCCGGACAGATCCGGAAGCTGACCGGCAACGACTACACCGACGATCTCGCCCGCGGCGACGCGGTAGTCGCGATCGGCTGGTCCGGCGACGCGATCCAGCTGCAGCTCGACAACCCCGACATCAACTTCGTCAAGCCGACGGACGGGTGTCTGCTGTGGTCGGACAACATGGTGGTCCCGGTCGGCGCTCCCAACCCGGATGCGGCGTACGAGTTCATGAACTACGTCTACGATCCGGCCAACCAGACCCAGATCGCGGCGTACAACAACTACATCACGCCGGTGAAGGACGTCCAGGGGATCTTCGAGCAGGAGGATCCGGAGCTCGCCAAGAGCGAGCTGATCTTCCCAAGCGACGAGTACACCGCCGACTGCTCGACGATCGACGATCCGCCCGCCGACGGGGTCAAGGAAGTCGAAGACGCCTGGCAGCAGCTGATCAGCGGCGGAAGCTGATCAGCGCCATCAGTCCCTGAAGCGGAAGGCACGCCGGCGGCGGGCCTTCCGCTTCAGGCTGCCCGGCCGAGCGGCCGACCCAGCCCGACCCCAGCCCAAGTAGGGTGGCCGCACCAATACCCAGGAGGAGAACACGTGATCAAGGGATTCAAGGACTTCATCATGCGAGGCAACGTCGTCGACCTCGCGGTCGCCGTCGTGTTGGGGGCCGCCTTCGGCGCCGTCGTCACCTCGCTCGTCGAGAACCTGCTGACGCCGATCATCGCGCTGATCATCGGTGAGCCGGACTTCAGCGGCCTCACCTTCGAGATCAGCGGAACGGTGTTCAGCTACGGGCTGTTCGTCAACTCGCTGATCTCGTTCATATCGATCGCCGGCGCGATCTATTTCTTCGTCGTCGTCCCGATGAACAAGCTGAAGGGACCCGAGGAGGTGACGACGCGGGAGTGCCCCGAGTGCACGACCGAGATCGCGATCGCCGCCCGGCGCTGCCCCGCCTGCACCGCCGAGGTCGCCCCGGTCACCTGAGAGGCCTCAGGAGCTGAGGAGCGAGAGCCCGGCCCGAGGCCGGGCTCTCGCGTTCTGGGGACTCTGAGACCTTCACAGAAGGGATAGCCTGCGGCCGATGAGCGCTGACCCCAACACCCGCCTGCTGATCGGCGGCGAGCCCGTTGCCGGTGACGGCCCCGCGATCGCGATCGAGAACCCCTTCACGGAGGAGACGATCGCTGAGGTCCACTCGGCCTCACCGGAGCAGATCGATGCCGCGATCTCCACGGCTCGCGAGGCCTGGACCGGCTGGGGGACGATGCCGGCCGGCGAGCGGTGTGAACTTCTGCACGAGATTGCCGGACGTCTCCGCAATCACCAGGACGAGCTGGCCGCCTTGATGACCAGCGAGGTCGGCAAACCCTTGATCGAGAACCGGGACGAGATCGACTGGACCGCCGCAGCGTTCGATTACTACGCGGAGATCGGCCGCGACTCGGCCGGCCGGGTGATCCCTCCGATCGAATCGAGCCAGCTCGCGATGGTCGTCAAGGACCCGCTGGGCGTGGTCGGCTGCATCGTGCCCTGGAACTACCCGCTGCTGCTGTGGGCCTGGAAGGTCGCTCCGGCGCTGGCAGCCGGGAACTCGGTGATCTGCAAGCCCTCCGAGCTGACGCCGCTCTCGACTCTGGCACTCGGTCCGCTCTTCGACCACATGCCCGACGGCGTCGTCAACCTGCTCGCCGGTCCAGGGAGCGTCGGCGCCACGCTGACGGGCGATCCCGGGGTCGACTGCATCGCCTTCACCGGCTCGGTCGAGACCGGTAAGCGGGTCGCGATCGCTTGTGCCGAACGCGTCGCGCGGGTGAACCTCGAGATGGGCGGCAAGGACCCGTTCATCGTCTGCTCCGATATCGACGGGCGAGAGCAGCTCGAGATCGCGGCCCGCGGCGGCGCCTGGGCCGCCTACCTCAACGCCGGCCAGGTCTGCACGTCGGCCGAGCGCTTCTACGTGATGGATGACGTCTACGACGACTACGTCAGCGCCTTCGTCGAGCACGCCGCCTCGCTCAAGCTCGGCGACCCGACGGCCGCGGACACCGACCTGGGGCCGATGATCAGCGCCCCGCAGCGGGGTAAGGTCGTCGCCCAGGTCGAGGCGGCGGTCGCGGCGGGGGCCGAGCTGCTCACCGGTGGCGGGGACGGTGGCAACGAACGCGGCCACTTCTACTCCCCGGCCGTCCTCACCGGAGTCACCGCGGAGACCGACCTGCTGCGCGAGGAGACCTTCGGCCCGGTCGCCCCGATCGTCCCAGTCGGGAGCCTCGATGAGGCGATCGAGCTCGCCAACGGGACCCGCTTCGGGCTCGGGGCCAACGTCTACACGCGGGACCTGAGGACTGCGGTTCGCTGCATGCGCGAGCTCCGTGCGGGAACAGTCTGGATCAACGATCCGCTTACCGACAACGACGCCGGGCCATTCGGTGGCTTCAAGCAGTCCGGGCTCGGGCGAGAGCTCGGCCGCGAGGGTCTCGAGGCCTTCCAGGAGACCAAGCACGTGCACATGGAGACCGAGATCGAGCGTAAGGAGTGGTGGTATCCCTACTCCGACTACAACGCCCCCTAATAGCGCCTTTGCCCATTAGGCTGCGCCCATGGCCGACCTCGGGATCCTCGCCTCCGTCCTGTTCCTCTACAGCCTGGTGTCCCGCCGCCTCGATCGGATGGCGATCACCGCTCCGATGGTCTTCGTCACCGCCGGCATCCTGCTCGGACCCGACGTGCTCGACCTCACCAACCTCGAGTTGACGAGCGAGACCGGCCTGCTGATCGCGGAGGTCGCGTTGGTGATCGTGCTCTTCGGCGATGCGGCCCGGATCGATCTGAGGGCACTGAGCGGCAACCGCAACCTGCCGGCTCGGCTCCTCGGCCTCGGAATGCCTCTGACCATCGGCCTCGGCGTGCTCGCCGGCGCGGCCCTGCTGAATGAGATCGAGTTCTGGGAGGCGGCGATCGTCGCCGCGGTGCTCGCACCGACCGACGCCGCGCTCGGGCAGGTCGTGGTCTCCAGCAAGTCGGTGCCACAGAGGATCCGCCAGGCGCTCAACGTCGAGAGCGGTCTGAACGACGGCCTCTCGATCCCGTTCCTGGCCCTCTTCGTCGGCTTGGCGGTGGCGGAGGTGGAGGTGACCGCAAGCAGCGCCCTCAGCTTTGCCGCCGAGCAGATCGGCCTTGGTGCCCTGGTCGGAATCGCCCTCGGGATGGTCGGCGGCTGGCTCTACCGGCGGGCCGTGGAGGAGGAGTGGATCACCGGCACGTTCCAGCAGCTGGCGATCATCGCCCTGGCGCTGGTCGCCTGGGCGCTGGCCGAGGAACTCGGCGGCAACGGCTTCATCGCCGCCTTCGTCGCAGGGCTGACCACCGGCCGCATCACCCCGGTCTGCGGCGAGAAGATCCTCGATTTCACCGAGGACGAGGGCCAGCTGCTCAACCTTGCGGTCTTCTACATCTTTGGAATCAGCGCGATCGGATTGCTCGACGCGGCCGGCTGGGAGGTGGTCGTCTTCGGCCTGCTCAGCCTGACCGTGATCCGCATGCTCCCGGTGGCGATCTCGATGATCGGCACCGGCCTTCGCGGCAGCACGGTCGCGTTCCTCGCCTGGTTCGGCCCGCGCGGCCTGGCCTCCATCATCCTCGTGCTCGTCGTGGTCGAAGGGCAGCCCGAGCTGCCCGGACTTGACGTCGTGCTCGCCGCGATGACGGTGACCGTGCTCGCCAGCGTCTTTGCGCACGGGCTCACCGCACGCCCCCTGGTGCGGATCTACTCCCGCGGCCTCAAGGCCGGGCCCGAGACCATGCCGGAGCACGAGACGGTGACCGAGATGCCCACCCGGGGCGGGGGAAGCGAGCCGGTCTGACCATTGTGAGCGAACCAGGAGCGATCATCCCCCTGGCGATAGCGATGATTATCGGGCCGCAGTTCATCTCTGCGGTCTTCTTCGCGACCAGCACCAAACCGGTCAAGAACTCGATCGCGTTCGTCGGCGCTGTCGCGGTGGCGGTCGGTGTCGGCACCCTGATCTCGATCGCGCTCGCCAAGCTCCTCGGCGTCAGCGACTCGGGTTCGGAGCAATCGACCGCCTCAGATGTGCTCCCCTACCTGCTCTCCGCCGCCCTCGTCGTGCTCAGCGCTCGCACCTACCTGAAACGCGGCGAGATCGAGCTTCCCTCCTGGATCGCATCGCTGCAGGAGGCCGATACGCGACTCGCGTTCCGGCTCGGGATGTCCCTGATCTTCCTCATGCCCACCGACCTGATCGTGATGCTTGGTGTCGGCGAGTACCTGGTCTCGAATGGACTCGGCTGGGTGGACGCGATCCCCTTCATCCTCGCGACGGCGCTGATCGCCGGCCTGCCCTTGATCGCACTACTACTGCTCGGCGACCGGGCCGAGACGGCGATCCCCCGTGCCCGTGATTGGATGAACTCGAACGCGTGGGTGATCCAGATCGTGGTCTATCTGTTCTTCATCTACCTGCTGCTGGGCTGACCTCCGAGCGCTCAGAAGCGAGAACTTCAGATCGCCGCCTTGAGCCCCACCAACCCGGCTCCGAGCAGCGTGAAGACCAGACCAAACACAAGACTGCGCGAGATCGAGAATCCGGCGAGGCGATTGGCGACTGCGGCGTGGGGCCCCGAGGATCGCGACCCCCGACCAGATCGCGACGTCGAACGCGGACTCGAGCGAGATCACGTCAGCCGCCGCGAGGACGAAGAAGGTCACCGGCATCACCGCGGTCGCGAAGCCGATGCCCACGTTGTGCTCGATCGCGTGGGTCTCGGCTCGGCGCATCATGCCGGGACGCGCCGCTAGGCGGACGGTGGGTCCGGGCCGGCCTGGATCTCGTCGAAGCGACGCGTCGGCAGGCGAGCGGTCGCCATCAGGGCCCCGAGGGTGATCAGCGCAGCGAACAGGAAGGCGATCTTCAGCGCCAGCAGCTGCGCATCCTCGTAGGCGCTGACGAGCGAGTCGACGGTGCCCGCCTCGACGCCGGCGTCCGTCGCGCCCGCTCGGACCTCCTCGGAGGCGACGAAGCTGGCGCCGGCGCTGATCTCGACCTCGACCTGCTGCTTGACCTCGTCGGGGATCGCCGGATCGGAGGCGACGTTGTTCGAGAAAGCTCCGATCAGGCCAGTGATGACCACCGCTCCCAGCAGAGCGGTGCCGAGCGAGGAGCCGATCTGCTGAGCCGTGAACTGCAGTCCGCCCGCCTCACTGCGATCGCTGTCCCCGACCGCCGATTGGACGACGTTGCCGAGCTGTGAGACGACCAGCCCCATGCCGACCCCGAGCACGCCCATCGCCGCGAGGAAGGGGCCGGTGTTGAGGTCAGGCTCGATCGTCCCCAGCAGCATCAACGAGGAGACGAAGGTGACCGCCAACCCGACTCGGACCAGTGGCCTCGCCGCGAACCGGGTCGCCAGACGCGATCCGACCAGGGCGGCGGCGAAGAGGCCGACCGACGCCGGCAACATCCGCACCCCGGTCTCGAGTGCGTCGAGTCCCTGGACGATCTGCAGGTAGAGCGGGATCGTGAAGAAGATGCCCATCAGGATCAGGTTCTGGGCGAGCAGCATCGAGAGCCCGCCGCGCAGCATCGAGATCTTCAGCAGCGCCAGGTGGACCAGGGGGTCGCGGCCGGTCCGCTCGCGACGACGCTGCCAGGCCGCGAACCCGAACAGGACCACGAATCCCGCCGCGACCACGAACGGGGTCAGGGCCAGACCGAAGGGCTCCAACGGTGAGGCCTGGGGTTTGAGCCAGCCCCAGTTGCTCGCCTGCAGGACCCCGTAGACGACCAGCGAGAGCCCGAGCGCGGCGAGAACCGAACCGACCCAGTCGAGCTCCGGCGCGGCTCCCTCGCGCTTGGGCTCGCGGATCAGCCGGGTGCCGAGCAGGATGCCGAGCGCGACGATCACCTCGCCGACGAAGACCACCCGCCAGCTGAGCTCAGTCGTGGCCCAGCCGCCGAGAATCGGGCCTACGGCGATCCCGGCGCCCGCGACTCCGCCGAGCACGCCGTAGACGATCGCTCTGTCCTGGCCCTTGTAGCTGCTCGCCGCGAGCGCGACGAGCGCCGGAAGTACCAGGGCGGCACCGACGCCCTCGAGCACCGACCATCCGACCATCAGCGACGGGACGCTCCAGGAGGTGGCGGTGAGTGCCGACCCGGCGCCGTAGATGACGAGACCGATCCGAAACGCCCGGCGCCGACCCCAGATGTCCCCGAGCTTGCCTCCGGTGAGCATCAGGCCCGCCATCACCAGCGCGTAGAGGGCGATCACACCCTGGATCGTCGTCACCGTCGTATCGAAGTCCTCGACCAGCTGCGAGATCGCAACGTTCATCACCGCCTGATCCAGAACCATCAGGAACTGGGCGGCCGCGAGGACCACCAGGACTCCCCACCTGCCCATCAGCTCTGTACGGGCGACGTTTCCGGTGGCCGGCTCTCGAGGGCGCCCGAGGCGATCCCCTCCTCGAACGCCTGGAAGTCCTTTTCGGCCTGGTCCGCGTAGCGGCCGGCAAACGCCACCATTGCCTCCGAGAAGGTGTCGCTCTTGCCGATGTAGGCGGCGATCGCCACCGCGTCGCCGGCGCGCGCGTGCGCCCGGGCCAGCGTCCAGCCGCAGACCCCGGCGTAGCCGTTCAGTAGCCGCTCGTCCATCGTCGCGATATCCGCAGAGCCCTTCATGTCCTTCAGCTGTCGCCAGTAGAAATCCCACCCGATCCGCGGGTTGCCGGACCAGCCGAGCAGCGTGTCACCGAATGCCTGCATCAACCTCTGCCCCTCGACGACCCGCCGGCCGCTGTTCGCGTAGGCACTCTGACCGAGCTGCGGCTCGAGCGCCGAAGGGCCCGCCTCCTTGACCTGGAGAAGGAGCGGATCGTCGAGATCGCGGCCGATCAGGAGCACAACGAAGCAACGGGTTCCGACGCTGCCGACGCCGACGACCTTGAGCGCCATGTCGACCATCTCGTAGCGCGCGAGCAGCGCGCGCATCTCGTCACTAAGGGTCGATCGGTATTCATCGTAGGAGGTTCGGACGCGCTCCTCGAGGGCGTCGGAGGATGCCTGCTCGGCAAGCTCGCGTAACGGGACCAGGAGCGGCGGATCACTTCGGAGCCGCGGGCGTCCGTCGATCACTTCGGCCAGCTTGTCGAAGCTACGGACCGATGTCCGCCGCCGTGCCTTGCGGACATTCCTGTTGAACCGCTTGGCGTAGACGGTGTCGCCGATCCGGCTCCTCAGATCCTCGACCTGGACCCTGTCGTACCAGAGGTCGAGAGTCCTCATCTCGGAGAGCTCGCGCATTGCATCCCGGTACCGATCGATCGATCTCGCGGCGACCTCGGCGGCCGTGAGCTCGGGCATGCCGAGGTTGCGGGCGGCGAGGACGAGGCTGGCTGCAAGCCGCTTCAGATCCCACTCCCAGGGGCCCGGGAGAGTCTCGTCGAAGTCGTTGACGTCGAACAGCAGGGTTCGCTCAGGGGAGGCGAATACGCCGAAGTTCGACAGGTGGGCGTCCCCGCAGATCTGAGTGCGGAGTGCGCTGTCGGGCGAGCCTGCGAGGTCCGCCGCCATGATCGCCGCGGTGCCGCGATAGAAGGTGAAGGCCGACTCGCTCATTCGGAGATGGCGGATCGGGACCAGGAACTCGATTCGCTCCGCGTCCTGGACGGCGAGCGCGGCGAGCGGATCGGCCCGGTCCGGCGCCGGCGACCATTCCGCGTGCGAGGAACGAGGCGCGGCCTTTCGTGCGGCGCGGCCGAGTTCTTTGCGCTCGTCTATCGAGAGGCCCCTTACCTGGGCGTGATGCGGAGGAGCGTCCACTACGCGGTCGCGACCTCGATCACAGCAGCCTGCCGACGGCGCGGATCTGGAAGGCGCGGACGAAGTCGGTGACGGCGCGCAGGAGTGCCCAGATCCCGGCGAAGACGAGCAACAGGTACTGCTTCTCGATGAAGAACTGCCCGGCCGTCCAGAAGGCGAGGATCAGCATCAGGACAGCGGCGATAAGTCCGACCCACCAGAGCTCGTTGACCTCGCGCCAGATGAATGCCTCGATCATCCATGAGATCGCAACGATCAGGAAGAGGAAGCCGAGGATGTCGGCCAGCGCCGCGAAGGTGTTCTCCGGGCTGATCAGCGACACCACTCCGGCGGCGAGGAAGAGGACGCCGAACAGCCCATAGACCCAGCCGTGGCGCTCCACCGCCGCGGCCGCGACGAAGTTCTGCAGACCTGCGAAGAAGAACATGAGGCCGATCAGCACACCGACCGTAGTGATCGAGGCGTCGTCGAACTGGAGGATCGTGACGCCGATCAAGGCCCAAACTGCCCCGAAAACCAGCCACAGCCACCAGAGCCCGGTTACCGGCTTGGCGGCCGCCACGGCCGGGGGGCGCGCTGCGCTCTCCATCCCTATTCCTCCATCGACTTCGTCGGCTGTTCAGACCCGGTGAGACGGGCCTTCTCGGACTCGAACTCCTGCTCGCTCAGCACCCCGGACTCGCGCAGCCTGCCGAGCCGCTCCAGACCCTCGAGGCGCGAGGCGGCGGCTTCGCCCTGCTGTCGCTCGGAGCGGGCGCTGACCCGCCTGGAGATCGACTCCCGGGTCTGGGTTGCCATCGACTGCGCCATCCCGGCAGCGGACATCGAGGTGACCCGATCGGGGAACTCGGCCATCGTCCTGCGTCGCAGGACCTCGACCCCGCCGACGATCAGTGCGATCAGAATCAGCGACGGGAACAGCCGCGAGGTGCCAGGCGTCGGGTTCCACCAGAAGAGCAGCACGAGGATTACGAAGGCGCCGATGTAGGCGATGCGCGGCTGCCGCAGGTACGGCGCGATGGCTCGGCGGAACGAGGTCGCCAGCGCCGTAGGGCCGGCCACCCAGGCAGCGAAGAAGACCGCGATCCCGTACAGGATCATCGCGCCACCGATCTCGGCGAGGAGGGAGGTGGAGATCGACCAGGTGGCGGCCACCGCCGGCTCGTCCGAGGAGTTCGTCGTCAGCGAGCTGACGAGCGCATCGCCGGCCTGGTTGCGTGCGATCAGGACGATCGCGCCCACCCCGACGAAGCTGAGACCTACCGCCCGCAGCGTCTCTCTCCGGCGATCGCCGGAGACGTAGACCGCTGCCGCGTACAGCAGCAGGGCGAGGACGGTCACGACCCAGACGAATGTCCGGAACAGCGAGACGCCCTCCTGGACGGCCGAAAGCTCGTCGGAGCGCAAGATCTCGAGAGTGGCCGCGTCCGGCGGCAGCTTCGAGGAGAGATCAGGGAGGCCCGTCTGCGCCGAGACCTGAGTCAGGACCTGCGAGAGGTCGAGGGTGACCGTCCCGTTTGCCGTCGAGACGGCGTCACCGTTGTCCTCGATGACGTCTATCAGCAGCTCGTGGGCAGTACGGTTGGCGTCCTCCCAGAGCGCCTGGATCCGGGGCTGCTCCAGAGCCCGATCCGCGATCTGCTCAGCGCCTGACCGGGCCGCACCGGCGGCCGGACCCGCGAGCGGGGCGACCTCGGGCGGCAGTAGCTTTGCGATCTCGTTCTCGACGTCGACGTTGGCGTAGAGCTGGTCGATCAGATACACCGAGAGGGCCTCACGGATGTCATCGTCGGCGAGCAGCTCCGTGCTCGTCTCCACCCAGCTGTCGGTCTCGAGCGCCTGTCGGTCGGCCCAGAGCGCGAACACCGCGAGAACCGCCAAGAGGGACGCGACGGCAACCAGGATGCTCGGAAGCACGCGCCGACCGCTGGCCGGATCGGGGGCGGCTTCGGGGGCGGATCCGGATTCCGGGTCTTTTTGCGTCGGCTCTGTCACGGTGCTCCACCGAGGTCGAACGTCCTTCGACCTGACCTCTAGGAGCCAGGGAATGTATCCATCGCGCGCTTGGGACGTCGCACCGTCGGAATCACGGGTCGCTCTGAGTGTCAGCGACCGACGTGAATCCCGACCCGCTCCGGGATTCCGCAAACCGCGCGGGTGATCGGGTCGGGGCTCCGGCCCTCCTCCTCGAGGCGCTCCTTGCGGAGGATCGCCCGCCGGATCGCGCTGCCGCCGATGAATCGCAGCGGCTCCGGAGGCACCCCGCGCATCGGCGGATCGACGAACGCCAGTGAGGTCAGCTCGTCCCGGTGATCGAGCGCGAGCGAGGCCAGCGTGCGGCCGATCATTTGCGAGGGGCCGACACCGTTGCCCGTGTAGCCGAACCCGGCGAAAACCCTCTCACCGACGCTGCGGATCATCGGCAGGTGGGCGGGCGAGACGTCGATCGGACCACCCCAGGCCCGCTCGATCCGCTTGCCCTCGAGCCCGGGGAAGAAGCTGAGCAGGTGCTCACGGACGGCGCGCGCCATGCCGGGATCGACCTCGGCCCGGCCGCCGATCCGCGAGCCACGGATGATCTTGCCGCCACCCCAGCCGAATGCGATGCGATCGTCATTGGTGGTGCGGAAGTAGTGGATCATCGCCCGTGAATCGCTGATGCACTCCCCGCCGCGCCAGCCGATCTCCTCCAGCAGCTCGGGCACCGGCTCGGTCACGACCATGTGCGAGGAGGTCGCCGTCAGCGCCCGGCGCAGGCCGCGGACCTCCAGCAGTCTGGCCCCGGTTGCGAGTACAGCGCCGGCAGCCCGGAGCTGGTGGGCTCCGACCCGGAGGGAGACCCCGCCTCGGCCGAGATCATCTATCCCGCTCAGCGGGCTGTGCTCGTGAATGCTCACCCCCGCCTCGATGACGCGCCGTCGCAATCCATGTGCGAGCAGAGCCGGATCGACGCTGGCCGCAGCCGGGAACAGCGCGCCGCCGCGGAAGCGCGGTGAGTCGCACCGCTCACGGACCTCGTCCGGGCTGAGCTCGCGGCCGGCGAGCTCGCGGACGCCCAGCCGGTCGGCCTCCGCCAGAACTCGCGACCAGGCCCCGTCCTGAGCCTCGCAGGTCGAGACCTCGAGATAGCCGCCGCGGCGGTAGTGGGCGTCGACCCCCTGCTGCTCGCACCACTCGCCAATGAAGCCCACCGAGGCGTCGGCCTGCCGACAGATCTCGAGCGCGCGTTGATCACCGAAGCGATCGATCAGGGTGGGCAGACTGAACCACATCGAGTTGCAGAAGCCGCCGTTGCGCCCGCTGGGACCGTGGCCGCAGACCGAGGACTCCACGACAGCGACGTCGAGGTCGGGGTCGTGCTGTTTCAACCACCACGCGGTCCAGAGCCCCGTGTAGCCGCCGCCGACGATGGCTACGTCAACGCGCTGGTCTCGATCCAGCGGCGGGGCTGGATCGACCTCGGGCGCCGCGGCGATCCAATGACCGTGAGCATCGTGGAACATCGCGGCCTCAGTATGGCGATCCCGGGTCGCCGGCCCAGCGCCCAGATGGCCAATTCCGCCGCCGCCGGCACGCCGCTTAGTCGCTCGGGTCGGCCGAGTCAGCGCGGCGGAGCCGAATGCTCAGTGGTGGGCGACTCGGCAGCGCGGGCCTTGGCCCGCTCGATCATCTCCGCCTGCACGTCCCGAGCATCATCGGCATCGTAATCCCGCTCGACCCAGTTGCCCTTGGAGTCGAGGTCCCAGGCGCCGACGTTGGCGGCGAGGCTGAGGTCGACGACGTTCAGGAGCTCGGCCCTGATCGCGTCGTCCTCAACCGGGATCAGAAGCTCGACCCGGTTGTAGAGGTTTCGCGGCATCAGATCGGCAGAGCCGATGAAGACCCGCTCCTCGCCATCGCGCTCGAACGCGTAGATGCGCGAATGCTCGAGGAAGCGGCCCAGGACCGAGACAACCGCGATGTTCTCCGAGACGCCAGGCACGCCGGGTCGCAGCGCACAGATCCCGCGAACGTTGATCTCGACCGTTACTCCCGCCTGTGAGGCCCGGTACAGGGCGCGAATCATCGGCGCATCGAGCAGCGAGTTCATCTTCAGGCGAATCCGCGCCGGCGAACTCGCGCTGTGGGCCTCGATCGTGCGCTCGATCTCGGCCAGCAGGCCGTCGCTGAGGTTGTGCGGAGCGATCAGGGCCTTGCGGTACCGGCGCGGGCGGGCGTAGCCGGTCAGGTAGTTGAACATCTCGGCGATGTCGGCGCAGATGTCGGGATCGGCCGTGAAGATCCCCAGATCGGTGTAGAGCTTCGCTGTCTTGGCGTTGTAGTTCCCGGTCCCGACATGGGCGTAGTGGCGTACGCCGTCTCCCTCCCGCCGCGCCACGAGCACGCACTTCGCATGGGTCTTGAGGGCGGGGATCCCGTAGACGACATGCACCCCTGACTCCTCCAGCCGCTTCGCCCAGGTGATGTTCGCCTGCTCGTCGAAGCGGGCTTTGAGCTCCACCATGCAAACCGCCTGCTTGCCGCGCTCGGCGGCCTCGATCAGGGACCGAATCAGGGGGGAGTCGGCGCTCGTCCGGTAGACGGTCTGCTTGATCGCGAGTACGTCCGGATCGGCGACCGCCTGCTTGATGAAGGCCTCTACCGAGGTCGCGAATGAGTCGTAGGGATGATGGACGAGGATGTCCCCCTCACGCATCGCGGCGAGGATGTCGGCCGGGCCGTTCTCCCCCTGCAACCGAGGCGGTGTGACCCCGCTGAACGGCGGGTCGCGCAGGTCCGGAAAACCGGGGGCGCCGACCACATCCCAGAGATCGTCCATCCCGAGCACACCCTCGATCTCGTAAACCATCCGGTCCTCGATCCGAAGAGCGCTGATCAAGCGCTCACGCAGCCGAGGCGCCAGCCCGCGGGCGATCTCGAGCCGGATCACCTCGCCGAAGCGTCGGCGCCTGATCTCGTCCTCGACCGCCTGGCGGACGTCGTCGGCTTCGTCGGAGACGTCGTAGTCGGTGTCGCGGGTGACGCGGAAGAGCGTGTGGTCGAGGACCTCCATGCCGGGGAAGAGCGCGCCGAGGTTGCGGGCTATGACCTCCTCCATGGCAACGAAGCTGATCCCGTCCGCGAGCGGCACGAAGCGGCGCAGTAGCTCCTTCGGGACCTTGACACGAGCGAGGATCTCGCCCTCCCCCTCTGGATCGCGAAGGCTGACAAGCAGGCTGAGGGAGAGATTCGAGATGTAGGGGAAGGGGCGGCCCATGCCGACGACCAGCGGGGTGAGCGCAGGGAAGACCTGCTTGCGGAACAGCAGGTCGAGCTCGCGGCGATCGTCGGGGGAAGCCTCCTCGTAGGAGATCACGCGGATCCCGTACTCGCCGAGGGCAGGGCGCAGCTCGTCGTCGAAGACCCGTTGCAGGCGAGCACGCTGCTCGATCACATCTGCGCGGACCGCGTTGATCTGCTCGGAGGGGGACATTCCATCGGCGCCGCGGGCGTCGATACCGGCCTCGACCTGATCGTGCAGGCCGGCGACGCGAACCATGAAGAACTCGTCCAGGTTGCTCTCCCAGATCGCGCAGAACTTGATCCGCTCGAGCAGGGGGATATCCGGGCTCTCTGCCAGCTGCAGAACCCGGTCGTTGAACTCCATCCATGAGGTCTGACGGTTTATGTAGAGGTCGGTGTCGGCGAGGTCCACACCCTGCCCAGTCGTGCTCGAAGGGCCATCCTCATCGCCGGGAGCATCCTCGCGAACCTGATCCAATCTGGTCTCGACCTCACCCATCGACCCTGATCTTAGGCCCCATCGCAAGCTCCCACCTTCCCGACCCGTGACCGCGGGACATGAGGCGGGTCAGGATCCCCTGACCCGGCGCGGACTTCCAGGGCGACTGGTGCAGTCAGCAGTCCGTCGTAGCCGTCGTCGATCAGATCCGCGGCGATCCCGGCTGGACCCGGGGAGGCGATGTGGATCAGCTCGTAGCGGCCCTCGGCCAGGGGCTCGCCGATCAAAGGCAGACTCGGAACGCCGATGTCGAGACCCTCGTAGAACGGGACCACGACCTCGGCGACTGCCGGAAGCCGCCGGCGTAGGCTGGAGCGTGGACCGTCCTGATGGGGCGCCCGATCGCAGGATACGATTCCGCTGCGCATCCCTCGAAGCGCCCTTTACGTGCCCGAGCGGCGCCTGACCGATGCCAATGGCCGATGCCCAAAGCTCAGCCGACATCCCTAGCGTCCTCTCCGTCTGTGTCCACAACGCGGGACGCAGCCAGATGGCGGCCGGGCTGCCGCGCGAGCTCGGGGCGGGACGGATCGAGGTCCGCTCCAGCGGCAGCGATCCCGCCGAGAGCCTGAACCCCGCCGTGGTCGAGGCGATGGCAGAGCGCCGGGCCCGTCGTCGGCGCCACGATCGGGGCGCTCGGCTATCAGCTCGTTCGTGTGGCACAGCGGGCGCCCAAGGCCCTGACGCGGCGCTATAGCCCAGGGGCCTCAGGCCGTGCGCCCCCGCTCGGCCTCCGCCAGCGCCTCCGCGGCTTCCCTGGCCCGCTCGGCGGCCTCTCGCTCGACCCGCTCGGCCGTCTCGAGCGCCAGCCTGGCGCGCTCGGCGCGCTCGGCGGCCTCCTGCCTGCGCTCAGCGGCCTCCAGCTCCTTTCGGACACTGCTCTGGAGACCCCTCCAGACGCCCTTCCTCTCCTGCGAGAGCCATGCGTCGCGGAAGCGCTCATGCAGGAGTCGGCGACGCGCCAGGAGGTAGACCTCGTAGACCTCGAGACCGCGATATGCCGTGCGGTGCGGGGCGCGCCGGGCGATCGAGATGTCGAGGTCGTCGGCATCCTCCGCCACTTCTCGGACGAAGGCGGCGTCCTCCTCGCGCATCGCCGCCCGGTGCGCGGCCAACCGGGGGACCATGACGTCGACGTCATGGATCTCGCCGAGGACGTCCTGCAGGTCCTTGGCGCGCCTCCTCGCCGTCTCGGCTGGGCGTCCGAAGCAGAAACCGGTGACCTCCAGCACGTATCGCAGCCGCTTTGCAGCGATCCGCATATCGTGCTGGCTCACCTTTGCTTCGGCCTCCAGGGCGCGCGGCGCGAGCTTCCGCAGCTCACGGAGGCGAACCGAGATGATCCGGGCCGCGCCCTCAGACAGCGGAGCCGACGCCGAGACGTTCTTGATCCGCTTCGCCTTCAAGCCCCCTGCCCCCCCTCGACTGCCGAGCGTGCGGCGGCGACAAGCTCGTCGATTCCAGCGAGGAGCTTCTCAAGGCGGCGCGGCTCGACGAACGCGGCAAGATCCTGATTGGCGCCAAGCTGCTCCGCTCGAAAGCTCGATATCAGGGACTCGACCCCGGGCCGGTCGGGCCGCGGCATCGTCTCGGCGAACTGCTCCAGCGATTCGAGTGCGACGTCGCGGTCGCGGCGCTCCCCGAGCGCGTCGGCGATCACCTTGACCTCCTTCAGCACCGCCCGGTATTCCCGCTTCGGGAAACAGGGGGAGAAGACCTCGAGTGCCGCCCGCAGGCGTCGGGTCGCGACGCGCATGTCGTGTACGCCCGAGATGTCGGTCGTATCGAGGACGTTCCCGGAGTGCTCGACGACCTCGTCCGCTCGCGTCTCGATCACCCTGGCGGCAGCGACCGCGAACGGCTCGGCGGCGGAGACGCCCTCGATCTCGCGCTGCTTCGCCATCGCAGGCCGAGTCTAGGTACTCGGCGGCCGCTCAGGCGGCTTCGGAGATGTCGTCGTTACCCTCGCTGCCGTTCGCGTGCAGCTGCTCGAGGATCACGCCCTCGCGCAGGCCCCCCTTGCCGATCTGAAGCGGCTGCCCGAGCAGGTCGCTGATCTGCTCGAGGATCAGGACCCCGGAGGACAGGATCTCGACCCTGCGGGGGTCGAGCTCGAAGCGCCTGGCGACCTCCGCTGCGGAATCGCCGGTCAGAACCCGTATTCCGCGCTCGAGCGTCTCGTACTCCAGCACCGCACCGACCAGCCTGCGGAGCGAGGTGGCGCTGCCGCCGACCGCAACGGCCTGATCGGGCTGATCGACTTCGACGCCCTCGAAGAAGCCCGCGATCGCGTCACGCAGTGAGCGGATCTCAGCCGGGCTCGGCGGATCGGAGCTGAGGTAATCCTCGGCCATCAGGCCCGAGCCGATCTTGAAGGAACGGACCTCTCGCACCCCATCGGCGACGCTGCCGAGGATGATCTCGGAGGATCCACCGCCGACGTCGACGACGGCGATCTCACCCTCGACCGGATGCCCGAGGGTCTTTGTCGCGCCGATGAATGCCAGCCGGCCCTCCTCCTGGTCACTGAGGATCTCGACCGGGAGATCGGCGACCCGGCTCAGCTCCTCGGCGACCGCCTTGCCGTTCTTGGCCTCCCGGATCGCGGCCGTGGCAACGATTCGGATCGCCTCGGCACCGAGCTCATCGGCGAGTCGGACCTGGGTGGCAACGGCGTCGGCGACCTCGGCGACCTTCTCGTCGGAGATCCTGCCGTCCTTCTTCGAGTCCTTGCCGATCCGCGTGTAGGCGCGTTGCTCCATCACCTTCCGGAGCTGGCCTTCGTCCGGCTCGGCGACCAGAACCCTCGTGGTGTTCGAGCCGATGTCGATCGCAGCGCAGAGCATGTGGCCGTCGCGCATCTTGTCAGACCTCCAGTCACGCCCTCGTCGCTCGATACGACGGGCGGCGAGGGACGATCGGCCCACCGCTTTGGTGGCGCTCACCGCGGTGCGCTCCTGGATGAGGACGCTCCCAGCATTCCGCCCCATTCTCCCCCCGCGAACGGCGGAATCCGTTGTCCACTTGTGAACCGGATCGCGATTTTCCCTTGGTTTGCAGGGCCATCCGAGAGCCCCTCCACCGTCTCGTAACCCGCGCCGACGGCAGCCTGAGGCCGGGCCCGGGCTGCCTGCGGCTAGGAGCCGCTTCTGACCTTCTGGGGGTGGGAGGCGTCTTCGAACTCGCGGAAGAGCCCGGTGACGACGAACGCCGTCTGCTCACCGATGTCGACGGCGTTGTCGCCGATGCGCTCCAACGCCCGCGCGACCAGGAGCATCGTGGTCGCCCACTCGCGGACGTCGCGATCCCCGCCGATGTCGACCGCGCGACTGAAGCACTCCTTGTTGAGGTTGTCGACGACGTCGTCCTGCTGGACCAGGTTGACGGCAACATCGACATCGCGATCGGCAAAGCCCCGCTTGGCCTGGACGATCAACGAACGGACCTGACGACCCATCGTCATGAGGTCCCCGGCCATCTGCTCGTCGCGCGGGGGCTCGTGGCCGGTGAGCGGGATCACCTTGGCGATGTTCACGCATTGATCACCCATCCGCTCTACCGACTTCATCATGTGGAGGAGGGCCGCGATCACCCTCAGGTCGGTGGCCACCGGTGCCTGTGTCGCGAGCAGCGCCAGGACCGACTGGTGCACCTCCAGGTAGCGGCCGTCGATGCGGTCGTCGTCGGCGACGACCATCTCGGCGAGCTCCATATCAGAGTGCTCGACCGCCTCGAGCGTGCGATCGAGGCTTTCGAGCACGAGGTCGAGGCCGCCGAGGGCGCGCTCCTCGAGCGCCTCGAGCTCGTCCCGGTAATGGGCCCGCGTCTTCGACACCATCTCAGCCAACCTTCCCGGACACGTAGTCCTCGGTCCTTGAATCACTCGGGTTGGTGAATATCTTGTCGGTGATGTCGTACTCGATGACGCGGCCGGTCCGGTGCTTCTCCTGATCGTCGAGCTCGACGATCAGGAATGCGGTCGCATCGGAAACGCGCGCCGCCTGCTGCATGTTGTGGGTGACGATCACGATCGAGTAGTTCTCCCGGAGCTCCAGCATCAGGTCCTCGACCTTGCCGGTCGAGATCGGATCGAGCGCCGAGCAGGGCTCGTCCATGAGGATCACATCAGGATCTGTCGCCATCGCGCGGGCGATGCAGAGGCGCTGCTGCTGGCCGCCGGACATGCCGAGTGCGCTCTCGTCGAGCCGGTCCTTGACCTCGTCCCAGAGTGCCGCATCGCGAAGGGCGGTCTCCACCTTCTCGTCCATGTCGACGTCCATCTTCAGGACCTTCGGGCCGAAGGCCACGTTCTCGTAGATCGACTTCGGGAAGGGGTTCGGCTTCTGGAAGACCATCCCGATCAACTGCCGGACCCGGACCGGGTCGACGTTCTCGCCGTAGAGGTCCTCGCCGTGATACAGGACCTCGCCCTCGACGCTGGCGATTGCAACGAGGTCGTTCATCCGATTGAGCGTTCGCAGCAGCGTGCTCTTACCGCAGCCCGAGGGACCGATCAGCGCCGTGATCGAGTTCTTGTGGATCGACATGTCGATGTTCCGCACCGCTGGAACGCCCGCGTACCTGACCCAGACATCACTGAGCTCGAAGACCTTCTCGCGCTTCCACACGTCGGCCTCGAGGCCGTAGTCGCGCTTCGCGAGGGCGGCGCCGCCAACCTTGAAATCGGCCCGCCCGGCTCCGGCGGACTGGAGCTCTGGGTCGGTGCTGCGCTCGCCTGGCTGGCTTTCCTGGTCTCGTTCGGTCACCTGATCACCCATTCTAGTTCTGCTCCAATCGCTTGCGGTAGCGGTTGCGTATGTAGATCGCGATCGAGTTCATCGCAAGCAGCAGGACCAGCAGGACGATGATGCCCGCGGCAGCCAGTGTGCGGAACTCCTCCTGCGGTCGCGCGAGATAGTTGAAGATCGTCAGAGGCAGCGCCGTGAAGTCGCTGTTGAACCCCAGCCAGGCCTCGGGCGTGAAATCGGGGTTGAAGGTGATGAAGGTGACGCCGCCGACCAGGAGCAGTGGTGCGGTCTCGCCGATCGCTCGGGAGAGAGCGAGGATCATGCCCGTCGCAATACCCGGCACCGAGGCCGGAAGCACCTGCGTGCGGACTGTCTGCCACTTCGTTGCGCCAAGCCCGAGTGCGGCCTCGCGAATCGAGTCGGGGACCGCCCGGATCGCCTCGCGCGAGGCGAGGATGACCGTCGGCAGGACGAGCAGCGAGAGCGTCAACGATCCCGCCAGGAGCACGCCACCGAGGTCCAGCGGGCCGCGGACGATGAACGCCAGTCCGAGGATGCCGTAGACGATCGAGGGCACGGCTGCGAGGTTCTGGATGTTGACCTCGATCAGACGGTTCCACCAGCGCTCCTTGTCGGCGTACTCCTCGAGGTAGACGGCGGTGGCGACGCCCAGCGGCAGCGTGATCGCGGCGACCCCGATCATCAGGTAGATCGAGCCCATGATCGCCGACTGCAGACCCGCTCCCTCGGGGAGAGCCGAGGGGAACTCCGTGATCAGGTCGGGATTGAGTCTGGGGAGGCCGTCAATCAGGGCCTTGACGATGAGAGTAACCAGCATCGCGATGCCGATGAAGACGCTGAACAGGAGGAAGCCCTGAAAGGCGATCGCCTTCCAGCGGTCGACCCCGACGGTGCCGCGCTGCACCGCGAGCCCGGCACTCTCCACGATCGCCTCCTGGCGCGGGTTCTTGGGTCCGTCGACCATCACTCGTACTTCTGCCTGTACTTGCGGACCATGCTGATGCTGATCATGTTCGCGATGAAGGTCATCACGAAGAGGAGCGAGCCGACCGCGAAGATCGTCTTGTAGGTGATCGTGCCAACACCGATATCGCCGCTACCGGTGGCCGCGATGAATGCGGTCATTGCCTGCTGCGGCTCGAGCGGGTTGAGGGCCGTGCCGATGTTCGAGATCAACCCGGCGACCAGGAGAACGACGATCGTCTCGCCGATCGCCCGCGACGTGCCGAGCACGAAGCTGGCGATGATTCCCGAGAGCGCGGCCGGGACGACCACCCGGGTCGAGACCTGAAGCTTGTTGGCGCCGAGACCGTATGCAGCCTCCCGGAGGCCTCGTGGCACCGCCGACATCGCATCCTCGGAGATCGAGCCCACCGTGGGGATGATCATGATTCCGAGGATGATCCCGGCGGCCAGCACGTTGGCAACCGGGTTCGGCTCGCCCGGGAGAAAGGGGATCGCGGTCCAGACGTCGTTGAGGACCGGGAGGATGAAGACGATGCCGAAGAAGCCGTAGGCGACGGTCGGGATCCCCTCGAGGACCTCGAGGATCGGCTTGATCTTGCGGCGCTGCTTGGGCTTCGCGTACTCGCTGAGCCAGATCGCGGCGCCGAGGCCGAAGGGGATCGCGAACAGCATCGCCCAGAAGGTGATCGCGAGCGTGCCGAGCACGATCGGGATGACGCCGAAGCTCGCCGGCGTGAAGGTCGGGGCCCATTCGGTCCCGAAGAAGAAGTCGGCGGGAGGGACCTCGCCGAAGAACTCGATCGTCGGACCGAGCAGCGAGGCGACGATCCCGACGGTTACCAGAACCGAGATCGCTGCCGCTACGAAGAGCGAGGCCTCGATCAGCTTTTCGCCGTAGCGAGGACGCGTGACCCCCAGCCGCCGGCTGCCGCCGGGGCTGGAGATCGCGCCTGCCTCACTTGATTGCACCGGGATACTCGATTCGCTTCTCGTTGTTGACTCCCGCGGTGCGGCTCGGCTCAGCCGGCCAGCGAGGCGACCTTGTCCTGCGCCTCGGTCAGCTGCTCATCGGTCAGCGGCACGAACAGCGCCGCCTCGGCGATGCTCTGAGCGTTGTCGATGTAGTAGTTGATGAACGCCTGCACCTCGGGCTTGGCAAGCGCCTTACCTGACGGGTAGATGAACAGACCGCGTCCGAGCGGCTGGTATGAGCCGTCCTGGACCGTCTCCGTCGTCGGGGTGACACAACCGTCGCCACCGTCGACCTGCATCAACTTCAGCGAGTCTGAGTTCTCCTCGGCAAACGAGAGGCCGAAGTAGCCGATGCCGCCGGAGTTGCCGGAGACGCCGCGGACGGTCTGGTTGTCGTCCTCACCGACGTTGTTGTAGTCGGTGCGCTGCCTTCCTTCCTCACCGTTGATCGCCTCGGTGAAGTAGTCGAACGTTCCCGAGTCGGTGCCGGGACCGAACAGGTCGATGCTCTCGCTGAAGCTCGAGTCGAGCCCGTCGATCTGATCCCAGCTGCTGACGTCGGACCCCTTGTCCCAGACCTGCTTGAGCTGGTCCGTTGTCATGCAGTCGTTCGGGTTGTCGGGATTGACCACCACGGCGAGGCCATCATTGGCGACCGTGACCTCTTCGTATGTGATCCCGTTCTCTCCGCAGATCTTCTCCTCTTCGGCCTCGATCTGACGGGAGGCGTCGCTGATGTCGGTCTCGCCGACACAGAACTTCTCGAAGCCACCGCCGGTGCCCGAGGTACCGACCGTAACCCGGACATCGGGGTTCTCGCCTTGGAACTGCTCGGCTGCAAGCTCTGAGAGAGGGGCGACGGTGCTCGATCCATCGACCGCGATCGTCCCGCTCACGGATCCGCCGGAGTCGGATGTCGAATCCGTGCTTCCGCTGTCGTCATCACCGCAAGCGGCTACGCCGATGGCGAGCACGCTGGTCATCGCGACGATGAGCGACCACTTTCTACGTGAGTTCACGTGTGTGACTCCTTGTGGTTGTTGACCTGACAAGCCGCCGATGATGTAACGCGCAATGGCGGCCCCCCTCGTGCGGCGTCGGCAGCTTCACAGTCCTGGTTAGGAAGCTTGTTACGCCGTTGTCTCAGCAATGTGAAAAAGATGTGAACGCAGCTGCCGCCGGCCGCCGGCCGGCGTGGACCCGGCCGTGAAACCGCTCGCTCAAGCGGTTTCGCAGGCTCAGAGCGCGCCGGCCGAGGCCTTCCCGGTAGCCGCGGAATGACGCGGCGTCAGTGTCTCGGCCGGATCGGTGGGCAGACCGGCGCTCGGGACGCTGCCCTGGCTGAGCTCGGCCTCGAAGCGGTAGCCGATACCGAAGTGGGTGTGAATGTAGCTCCAGCCAGGCGACTGCTTCTCGATCTTGGCGCGGAGCTTGCGGACGAAGACGTCGACGGAGCGATCGCCGTGGGCCATCTCGTAGCCCCAGACCCGACGATAGATCTCCTCACGCTCGAGCACCTTTCCGGACGCCTCGGCGAGGATGTTGAGCAGCTCGAACTCACGCCTCGTCAGGTCCAGGGTCCGACCGCTCACGTAGGCCTGGAACTGATCGGCACGGATCTCCAGCTCGCCGACGACGACCGGGCCTTGCTCACCTTCGGGACGAGCTCGCCGGCGGCGGCGCACCACGGCCTCAATCCGCGCCATCACCTCCTCGGGGTGGGATGGCTTGTTGATCCAGTCGTCGGCGCCGAGACGTAGGCCCCGGACCCGCTGGGCGACGGTCGAGTCGTTGCTGCAGACGATCACACCCAGCCCGGGTAGCAGGCCTGACACGCGCTCGAGGAACTCCCAGCCCTCCTCGGCCCCGAGAACGGCCGGATCGACGAGCAGCGCGTTCAGCTTCATCGCAACCAGTTCATCGGCGGGCGCTCCACCGGGGAGGACCCGGTGCTCCCAGCCGGCCGCGTCAAGCCGGGCGCCGAGCACCTTGAGAAAGGATGTATCGCGATCGACGATCGCGACTCTGAGTGTTCCGCGCTGGGAGCTCATTGGCATGAAGGACCGCGCCGGGCGACCGCTCGCGGTTGGATGATAGACCGGCCCGGGGGCGAAGGTACAGCGCCCACGCCCTGTTTTACACCCTTCTCACATGCGAGCAGCGGGTTGTTAACCAGCCGACCCGGCGCGTGTTGGAGATTGGAGATACCGCGAGGTCCTCTCTCGCGTAGCGCGCGGCTTCCTCCTCTCTTTACCTGGGCCGCGCGCTTCGTTTGGGCGGTGATGCGACGGGATCAGAAGGTCGCGGGCCGGATTCCCGTTGCGATCAGGATCAGGATCCCGAGCCCGACCAGTACGCGGTAGACGACGAAGACGTCGTAGGAGTTGCTGCGCACGTAGGCGAGCAGGCCTGCGATCGCGAGATACCCCGAGATGGCGGCGGCGAGCATGCCGACGATCATCGGCCCGACGACTCCCTCGGGGAGGCCGTCCTTTACCGCCTCATAGCCCTTGACGGCGCCGGCGCCGGCGATTGCGGGGACCCCGATCAGGAAGGAGATTCGCGCCGCGGTGTCGCGGGTCAGGCGCAGATACCGGCCCATCGTGATCGTCACCCCGGAGCGCGATGCCCCGGGCGCGAAGGCCAGGACCTGCGCGAGGCCTATATAGAGGCCGTAGCGGAGGCGCACCTGGCCCAGGTCCTTGTCCTCGGGGCGGCGGTCGGCAAGGGCGAGGAGCAACCCGAAGAAGATCAACTCGAGCGCGATCATCCAAGGCTCGCCGAGACTCTCGTCGATGAAGTCGGCCCCGAGCCCGCCGACGATCACCGCCGGGATCGTTCCGACGATGATCACCCAGGCGATGCGCTCATCGCCGGTGCCGATCGAGCGCTTGCGGATCGTTCGGGCGAAGGCATGGAGGATCCGGAGCAGATCGTGGCGGAAATAGCCGAGCACCGCGACGAGTGTGCCGATGTGGAGCGCGACGTCGAAGGTCTTGTTGAACTCAGGGTTCTCCTGCAGGAACTCGTAGTTCTGCAGCCACGGCACCAGGATCAGATGGCCGGAGGACGAGATCGGCAGGAACTCGGTCAGCCCCTGCACGATCCCGAGCAGGAGTGCTTCGAACTCGGACATTCGGCGCGGGATGGTAGACGGCTCGGGCGCGCGGTCAGGTAATCTCCCGGGCGATGAAGCGCAGCAGACACCTCGCACGACGGGCGGGACTGACAGTAGCCCTCACCGCCGGCGCCCTCCTGGGCCCGGCCTCGGCGGCGATTGCCGCCGATGGAGAGGGCCTGGTCGGTCGGCCCACCGACTTCGAGATCACCATGTGGGGCTTCGGCGTCATCGCCCTGTTCATGATCCTCCCGATCGTTCTCTCCTACATCCAGCATCGTCTGGATACCCGCAAGGAGCGGGCGCGGGAGCAGCTCGAGCGGGTTCGCAAGCCCTAGGGGGCTCTTCGGCTTTGGTGTTGCCCGGGGTGGGCTTGGCCTAGGGCCTGTAAGTGGGTGGCCGCGGGTCCTGTCGCGCGGGGTGTCCCGCCCGGTCCAGGCATTCCCGGGCGGGCGCACCCCCCGCCACCCGCGGTCGTGGCCAACCGGCAGCCAAGCCACTCACCCCTGCTCAAGTATTAGTAAAGCGTGTGTGATGTTGCTCACAGACCCCTAACAATGGGAAGGTCCGGGGTTATTGTCGGCGAACTGGACGTTCCCCGAGCGCCTAATCCGGCCTGATGGTCGGAGCGGGGGAACCACCGGAGAGGCAGCACACCCAGCCACTCCATCCGGGGCGAATCAGGCCGGACAACGGCCGGTAGCGCGACTCCCACCGCGCGAGCCCGTCAGCTAACCCCGCAGGCAGAAGTGAGGAAACCGAATGACACCCACACACCTGCGCATCCGCGCCCGCAAGGTCGCGCTCCGAACCATGCTCGTCTGTGCGCTGACCATGCCTGCCGCAGCGCTGGCCGCCGAGCCGATGGTGGAGGCCACCGACGAGGACGCGGCGCTCGAGTCCGGCCCGGCCCGGGACGCGCTCAGCGGTCTCTCCGGACCCTTCGCGCCCGCGCTCCAGGCCGGCATCGGGGATCCGGAGTCAAGTGCCAAGCGCAAGAAGCCCGCCGGCCCATTCCATCCGGTCGACGGCGCGGTCGACTACGGAGATGCGGACGCCGCCTTCGGCAACGCCCGCGGCCGACCGCACGAGGGTCAGGACATCTTCGCCCCGGCCGGTACCCGCGTGGTCGCCCCGACCGACGCGGTCGTCGTCGAGGACGGCACCGACGGAGGCCGAGGCAACTGGATCTCGATCTATGACCGCGAGCGCGGCCAGAGCTACTCCTACTTTCACCTGATCGGCCCAGCGAAGGCGGCTGCCGGGGAGGAGGTCAGGGCGGGCCAGAAGCTGGGCGAGGTCGGCTGCACCGGCTCCTGCTGGGGCGACCACCTCCACTTCGAGGTACGGGAGGGCAAGGGGCCCTACGGCGCCGCCCGCGACCCGATGCCCTTGCTGAAGAAGGCGGATCGCGTCTAGGCCCGAGTCGATCCCCGCGTCGCCGCCCGGCGCCCGGCGCCGCGGCCGCAACCCAGCGGTGCGCGTAGGATGCGGCCATGAGCGACCGCACCAGCTACCGGCGCGAGGGTGCTGCGGCAGTGCTGACGATCGAGCGGCCCGAACGCCGCAACGCGGTCGACCGTGAGACCGCTGAGGAGCTGCTGGCGGGCTACCGCGCTTTCGAGTCCGACGAGGAGGCACGGGTGATGATCCTCACCGGCGCCGGCGATCTCGCCTTCTGCGCCGGGGCCGACCTCAAGGCCCTCGCCGAGGTTGGGACCAACCCTTCGGAGGAGCTCGTCTCCAGCCACATGGACCGGCCCGAGGGCCCGATGGGCTTCACCCGGCTCACCCCGGCCAAGCCGGTGATCGCGGCGATCAGCGGCTACTGCCTGGCGGGAGGGCTCGAGCTGGCGCTGTGGTGCGACCTGCGGATCGCCACCGCCGGGGCGCGTCTCGGCTACCCCGAACGCCGCTGGGGGGTGCCGCTCGTCGACGGCGGCACCCAGCGCCTGCCCCGCATCGTCGGGCTCGGCCGCGCGCTCGACCTGATCCTGTCCGGACGCATCATGGAGGTCGAAGAAGCCCGCGAGTGGGGGCTCGTCAACGAGATCGTCCCGGCCGGCAAGCACCTCGAGCGCGCTCTGCAGCTGGCCGAGGGCCTGGCCTCGTTCCCCCAGGAGACGATGCTCTCCGACCGTATGGCGGCGATCGTCGGCTCGACGATGCCGCTCGAGCAGGGCCTCGCCTACGAGGCCGATGCCGGACGCGACGTGATCGAGGTGGCTATCCGCGGCGCCGGCCGCTTCGCCGGTGGCGAGGGACGCGGCGGAGCCGGCGCGGGCGCCTGAGCTGGACCGCTCCCGGCTCCACCGCCGCGGCGGCGCACAGGAGCGGCATCCGTTTGGCCCAGGCGGGCTAGATGCGGAACTCGCGCAGCAGCCGCTTCTCGGTCTCGCCCTCGACCGAGGCGATCACCTCGACGTGGCCCTCGAGCGGAGTACCACGGATCTTGGTCGCGAGGAGATCGTCGACCTGGAAGATCCCGGCCGAGTTGTTCATCTCGATCTCGACCCTGATCGGGCGCTCCTCCCCTTTCTCGATCCGGACCTCGTCGATCGCCGCGGCGCTGATCGCGTGGATGCCGACATCACCCCTCTCGACTGGTAGTCGAGATCGCCCCTCGGCCATGTCCAGCGCATCGGCAACGCGCACGACCCCGGCCTCGAGGGTGTAGGGCTCGCCGCGACGACGATGGCCGATGATGCAGTGCATCGCCTCGGCGGCGACCACGGTCAGCTCCGGCTCCTCGTAGATGCCGGCGAGCAGGTCGCGGAGCTTGCGGTCGGCGATGAAGAGGCTGTAGGCCTCGTGATCGACCCGGTGGATGCTCATGCCGCTGTCGTGGAGCAGGGTGCCGGCAACCACCACGACCTCTGCGTCGCGTTCGCTGAGGCCGTGATCGGCGACCACGGCCGGGGCGATCCCGCCCTTGACGGCGAGGCGGAGGATCCGGAGCGCGATGTTGGTGACGATCTGGATGTGGACGCGACTGTGGTCGGACATCCCGAGTCGTTGTGAGGTCACCTGCTGCATGTACCAGCGTGCGGCAAGCTCGCGGTCGGAGCCGGCGGCCGCCAGCAGTCTCTCCAGGCGGCGATTCCCCCGGGTCGGGACCGTCACCGCCGCAGTGTCGATCCGGGCGGAAAGGCTCTCTGGCTCTTCGGCCATGCTCTCAGTCTGTCGAACCGCACAGGGGGACGCGATTCCGCCGGAACCCGGCGTACCTTGGATTCCACGTGAGCGAGTCCGAGCGCAAGCTGAACATCGCGGGATCGGAGCAGGAATCCCCCGCCGGACGATCGCCGGGCGCCGCGACCTGCCCGGTGACCGGCGTCACTATTCCGGAGTGCTCGTGCCGCAGCTGCGTCGAGGAGCAGATCAGGACTCACGCGCCCTGGCTGCTCGACCGCCGCTTCGGGAACCGTCGCAGCGGCCCTCGGCCGGCCTGACCGCGAGCAGATGCCTGACCCCCTCCTGGTCGAGCGCGACGACGGTGTCCTCCGGCTCACGCTCAACCGCCCCGAGAAACGGAACGCGCTCTCGATCGAGTTGCGGCGAGCGATCGCCGAGCAGCTGGCGGACCTCGACCCGGCGGTGACCGGGGCGGTCGTCCTGGCGGGCGCCGGGACCGCCTTCTGCGCCGGGATGGACACCACGCAGTTCGGCGGCGATGCCGGCAATCGCCGCGATCTCGTCGACAGCAGTCTCGCCTGCATGAACGCGGTCGGATGGTGCCCCGTCCCCGTGATCGCAGCGGTGCGCGGTCCGGCGGTGGCGGGCGGATTCGTCCTCGCTCTCGCAGCCGACATCCGGATCGCCGAGAGAACGGCGCTCCTCGGCTTCCCCGAGCTCCCGCGGGACATCCCGCCATCGTTTGCCTGGGCGCGCGCCGCCCTGCCGGCTGCATTGGCACGCGAGCTCTGCATCTCCGGACGAATGCTCGACGGCCAGGCGGCGCTCGGCGAGGGCGTGGTTTCCGAGCTCGCCGACGACGCGCACGCACGCGCCGGAGCGCTGGCCGACGAGATCTGCTCGCGCCGCCGGGCGGCGATCACCGAGACCAAGCGCAGGATCCTGCTCGAGCGCCGTGAGCTGTTCGGCTTCCTCTTCGAGGACGAGGAGCGGATGTTCCGGCGCGCCCTCGCCGGCTAGATCCCCGGGCGTGGCGCTACGGCAGCACGGGCGAGACGTCGCTCAGGAGCTCCGGCCAAACGAGACCTCGATGAAGGCCGCCACGACCAGCATCGGGATCGCCAGACCGACCGTGACGAAGGTGGCTGCCAGGAGGTCCTGCCACTCCCCGCGCCGTGAGGCCATCAGCCAGGCCGCGAGCGGGAGGAAGACGGCGGTCAGCTCGATCAGGGCGTGGGGCAGGACTGTGAGGATCAGCATCCCCGAGGGGATCTCGAGCTGGAAGGAGATCGTCGCGGCATCGAAGCCGAGCGCGAAGGCCTGGGCGAAGAGCGAGAAGGTGGTGACGAGGACCACCCAGCCGATCGCAATCGGACCGGCCTTCTCGTGGACGAACCGCTTCATGCCGCTCATATCCCGAGCGGCCAGCGGCAGCGAGCTACCCGCGATGAACCCGGCGATGCAGGCGGTGGCGTGAAGCGCGAGGACGAGCAGGTTGTTGGCCAGGATGTTGACGGAGTCCCGGGCCTCGAGGGGGATGTTGACCCCGGGTATCAAGAAGGTCGTCAAGTCCGGAGTGCTGAGCAGGGAGATGACCCAGACCGCGGTCAGCAGGACGACCGAGACAAGCAGCGAGCCCCCGAACCAGGGCACCAGGACCGACCCCGGGTCCCGCTGCCAGCGACCCAAGGCCTCGCGGGTACCTCGCACCCCCTCGAGCAGGACGAAGTCGCCGCTAGTGGCCTCAGGGATCGTCTCAGCTTCCTCGCGGGGCATGTTCTCTGCTCATCGGCACGGTGGGTCCCGCGGTTGAAGCCGGGCGCGCCCGCGCGGGTGGTGTCCGGCCCGGGCTAGCCGCAGACGGGCCAGGGGCTCGAGCCGGCGCGTGAATACAGCAGCGCGGCGCGGTAGTCCTGCTCGGCCTCGGGCGCGGCGGCAGGATCGCCGGATCCACCTACCGATGACCAGGTGCCGTAGTCGAACTGGTACTTGCCCCGGTAGGAGCCGTTCGAGGAGACGGCGCCGGGGTTGCCACCCGACTCACAGGCCGCGATCGACTCCAGGGTGCCGGTCGAGACGCCGACCGACTCCGGATCGCCGACCTTGGGCTCGGCCTCGGCCCTGGCGGTGGCCTTCTTCTTCGCCTGCCGGGCCTTCTTGACCTCACGACGGAGGTCCTTCAGCTTCCGCTGCAGACGGGCCGGAGCGATCTCGCTCTCGGCGGCGCTCCGCTGCGGCGCGACGTCGAGCTTCCTCGCGCTGGCGTAGGTGTGCCGGTAGTCATCGCGGAGATCGGCCGCGTCGAGGGAACGCTGGAGGTGACCGCGATCGACGGGGAGCTCGATGTCGATGAGATCCGCGGCCGAGGCGGTCCCGACCAGACCGAGCGCCAGGGCACCGGCCGCCAGCAGTGACGCAGCGGTTGAACCGGCAAGTGTCTTCGAGTTCGTGTTCGTGGGCTTGTGCACCTGGACCACCTCCATAGGGGCGCCAGCCGGCCTCCTGCGAGCGCGGGATTTCCGCGCTCCGAAGCGCCGGTGCGAACGGGTTGTGTGCGCTCTCTGGCGGGTGCTCGGCCCCGGGCGGTGTGCGTGATTGCGTACCTTCTGTCCGGTACGCGCCCCGGGGTGTTGCTTGCGGCACGATCGCACTCTGGACCCCGATTGTGTGTGATACCGCTCACACTCTGAATGGACTCCTAACATGGTCTCAATCGATACAAACCCGCCCGACAGCGATCCGGCGAGGCCGCCCCTGGCGCTCGTGGATGCCGCCTTCGCCGGCGAGGCCGCGCTCGGGACCGGCGTCTCGGCGGCGATCCTGCGTCGGGTGGCCCGAGGCGATCTGCCGACCACGATGCGCATCCACCGGACCGGGCGAATCCTCGCCTTCGGCCGGATCGACCGGCTCTCGGCCGGGTATAGCGGTGCTCTGGAGATCGCCCGCGACCACGGCTACGAGCCGATCGAGCGGATGGCCGGCGGCCGGGCAGCGGTCTTCCACGAAGGGACGCTCGCCTTCTCGCGAGCGAGCCGTGAGCCGAGCCTGCGCAGCGGCACCGCCGAGCGCTTCCGCCTGATCGCTGAGATCCTCACCGGAGCGCTGCGTCGGCTCGGCGTCGACGCCCGGATCGGTGAGGTGCCCGGCGAGTACTGCCCGGGAGAGTGGAGCGTCAACTGGGCCGGGAGGGCGAAGCTCGCCGGCATCGGCCAGCGCGTAGTCGCCGGGGGCGCACACGTCGGTGGAGTGCTCGTCTTCCGCGGCGGCGATCGATCCGCGACGTCCTCGTTCCGGTCTATCGCGAACTCGGGCTCAACTGGATCCCGGACCGCGGGCAGCGTCGAGGAGGCGCTCGGGTCCGATCCGGCGCCGGCGGGTGGGGAGGATCCGCTGCTGGCCGGGATGATCGAGGCGATGCGGCTGCGGAGCTCTCCGAGCGCTACCGTCTCGAGCCCGCCGAGCTCGACTCCGGAGACACTGAGGCTGGCCGAAGAACTGCGCGGTTTCCACACGCCGAAGCCGAGGGACGGGCGACGGAAACCGGATCGCGGCTCCACCGCGGGGTGATATACAGCTCCGATGTCCGAGCTCACGATCTGCACCCTGACCTCGGCCGGATACGAGCCTTACTCCCGGGCCCTCGATTCGGTTTCCCTGCGGGAGCATCAACCCGACTCACGACTGATCGTCTGCACGCTGGACGAGCCCGACCCCAGGCTCCCGACGAGCGTGGAGCAATTGACACCGGAGCAGATGGGCGTCGAGCAGCCCGACCTGCACAGAGTGGCGGCGGCGTCCTCGCTGGCCCTGACGTCGGCCAACCGCTGAAGAGCCCGATCCTCATCCACCTCCT